>NZ_JBICVP010000003.1:408674-530088 GCF_043199075.1 Streptomyces sp. NPDC048639 | reverse complement strand
TGGCCGTCCTCGGCCCGGGTGATGTTCCGTCCCCGGCCGCGGTGACGTTCCGCCGTCCCCGGCGTGGGTGACGGCGGTGGTGGCCCGGCCGGGGCGTGACCGGCCGGACCCCACCGCCGCGTTCACAGCCCGTACCGCTCGCGGGCCTCGCGCACCGTCTCCTGCTTGACCTCGCCGCGCCGTGCCAGCGCCGCGAGCGCCGCGACGACGACGGACTGCGGGTCGACGCCGAAGTGACGGCGAGCGGCTTCGCGGGTGTCGGAGAGGCCGAAGCCGTCCGTGCCCAGCGAGTTCCAGTCCTGCGGCACCCACTGGCCGATCTGGTCCGGGACCGCCCGCATCCAGTCGCTGACGGCGAGGACCGGGCCCGGTGCGCCTGCCAGGGCTCGCGTGACGTACGGGACCCGGTCCTCGCCCGTGAGCTGCGCCGCGTCACAGGACAGGGCGTCACGGCGCAGCTCGCTCCAGGAGGTCGCCGACCAGACGTCGGCGGCCACACCCCACTCGTCGGCGAGCAGGCGCTGGGCGTCCAGCGCCCAGTGGATGGCGGTTCCGGAGGCCAGGAGCTGCAGGCGCGGGGCATCGGACTCCCGCGCGCCCTCCAGCGATGCGCCCTCCAGAGACGCGCCCTCCAGCGACGCGGCCTCCTTGTAGCGGTACAGGCCCTTGAGGATGCCGTCCTCGACATCCGCGCCCTGCGGCATGGGCGGTTGGACCTTCGTCTCGTTGTAGACGGTGAGGTAGTAGAAGACGTCCTCCGCCTCCGGCCCGTACATCCGGCGCAGACCCTCGCGGACGATCACGCCCACCTCGTAGGCGAACGCGGGATCGTAGGCGAGCGCCGCCGGGTTGGTGGAGGCGATCAGGTGCGAGTGGCCGTCGGCGTGCTGGAGGCCCTCGCCGGTCATGGTCGTGCGCCCGGCGGTCGCGCCGATGAGGAAGCCGCGTCCCAACTGGTCGGCGAGCGCCCACATCTGATCGGCAGTCCGCTGCCATCCGAACATCGAGTAGAAGATGTAGAACGGGATCATCGGCTCGCCGTGCGTGGCGTACGCCGTGGCGGCCGCGGTGAAGTCGGCCATCGAACCGGCTTCCGTGATGCCCTCGTTGAGGATCTGACCGTTCTGGGCTTCCTTGTAGTAGAGAAGCTGATCGCGGTCGACCGGTTCGTAGGTCTGGCCGAGCGGGGAGTAGATCCCGGCGGTCGGGAACAGGGACTCCATGCCGAAGGTGCGCGCCTCGTCGGGGACGATCGGCACCCAGCGCCGTCCGGTCTCCTTCTCCCGCATCAGGTCCTTGACCAGGCGGACGAAGGCCATGGTGGTGGCGATCTCCTGGCTGCCCGACCCCTTGGCCAGGGCCTCGAACGGTTTGGCGGACGGCTCGGGCAGCGCCACCGGGTGTACGCGGCGGGCCGGAGCGGGGCCGCCGAGGGCCGCCTGCCGCTCGTGGAGGTAGCGGACCTCGGGGGAGTCGGGGCCGGGGTGCGCGTACGGCACCAGGTCCTCGCCCAGCTCGCTGTCGGGGATGGGGAGTTCGAGGAGATCGCGCATGGCGCGGAACTCCACGCCCGTCAGCTTCTTCATCTGGTGGTTGGCGTTGCGCGACTCGAAGCCGGGACCGAGGGTGAACCCCTTCACGGTCTGCGCGAGGATCACGGTCGGCGCGCCCTTGGTCTCGACGGCCGCACGGTAGGCCGCGTAGACCTTGCGGGGCTCGTGGCCGGCGCGTGAGGTGTGGAAGCAGGCGGCGATCTGCGCGTCGGTGAGCACCTTCGCCATCTCGGCGAGCGCCGGATCGCTGCCGAAGAAGTGCTCGCGGATGGAGGCTGCGTCGCGGGTGGCGTACGTCTGGAACTGGCCGTCGGGGATCTCGCGCAGCCGCCGTACGAGAGCGCCCGTGGTGTCGAGCGCGAACAGCGCGTCCCACTCCGAGCCCCAGAGGGACTTGACGACGTTCCAGCCGGCGGCGCGGAACTGGGCCTCCAGCTCCTGCACGATCTTGAAGTTGGCGCGGACCGGCCCGTCGAGCCGCTGCAGATTGCAGTTGACGACAAAGGTCAGGTTGTCCAGGCCCTCACGGCCGGCGAGGGCGAGGGCGGCGGTCGATTCCGGCTCGTCCATCTCGCCGTCGCCGAGGAACGCCCACACGTGCGAGGCCGAGGTGTCCTTGATGCCGCGGTGCTGCAGATAGCGGTTGAAGCGCGCCTGGTGGATGGCCGAGAGCGGGCCGAGCCCCATGGAGACGGTCGGGAACTCCCAGAGCCAGGGAAGCCGCCGCGGGTGCGGGTACGAGGGGAGGCCCTCGCCGCCCGCCTCCTGCCGGAACCGGTCGAGATGGCCCTCGGTCAGGCGGCCGTCGAGAAAGGCGCGGGCGTAGATGCCGGGGGAGGCGTGGCCCTGGATGAAGAGCTGGTCGCCCGAGCCCTCGCCCTCCTTGCCGCGGAAGAAGTGGTTGAAGCCGGTCTCGTAGAGCCAGGCCGCGGAGGCGTAGGTGGCGATGTGGCCGCCGAGGCCGTGGCGGCTTCCGCGGGTGACCATCGCGGCTGCGTTCCAGCGGTTCCAGGCCGTGATCCGGCGCTCCATGTCCTCATCGCCGGGGATTGCGGGTTCGGCGGCGGTCGGGACGGTGTTGACGTAGTCGGTCTCCAGCAGCTTCGGCAGGGCGAGAGCGCTGCCCTCGGCGTGCTCGAGCGTGCGGCGCATCAGGTACGCGGCGCGGTGCGGCCCAGCGGCGCGGGTGACGGCGTCGAGCGAGGCCGCCCATTCGGCGGTCTCCTCGGGGTCGCGGTCGGGGAGCTGGTCGAGCCCGCTCGGCTGGTTGCGCACGACGTCGGTCATGGTGGCCGCCTTCGACTGATGACTGGTCCCGCCTCCGGCCGCGTGGGGGCGGGGACGAGACGGTGAGACACGGGTCCTGCCGGGGGGTGGGCAGGGCGAGGCCGGTGGGCCCGAGGAGCCAATGTAGATCTGATCGATGATCGATCAAAGTGGGACGGACGGAAAAGTTCTCCGAACCGTGAAATTGGCATTCCGTGCCATGGAACCCGGCACCCGGTGCATAGCCATGCGTGAGCCGTTCACCCCCGGCATCCGGCATCCGGCATCCGGCATCCGGCATCCGCCGGTCAGCCAGGGCGTGAGGCGTACGGCCCTGCATGCGGCCCTGCATGCAGGCGGCAAGGAGAAACGCTAGGCGCGCGGCGCGCAGGAGAGCACATGCTCCTTGATCAGCTCGCCCACCCGCGGGTCCTTGCGCCGGAACGCCGCCACCACGGCCTCGTGCTCCTCCGCGTACGCCTGCTGCCGGGTGCCCAGCCAGCGGATCGAGAGCGCCGTCCACACCTCGATGCCGAGCGACTCCCAGGTGTGCAGCAGCACGCTGTTCCCCGACGCGCGGACCAGCTCGCGATGGAACGCGACCGTATGGCGCACCTGCGCCTCGGCGTCGCCCGCGCGGTCCGCCTCGTGGAGCGCGGCGACCTCCGGCTCCAGGACCGAGACGTCCTCGCCGAGCCGGGGCGCGGCCAGCTCGGCCGCGATCTGCTCCAGGCCGGCCCGTACCGGGTAGATCTCCTCGAGGTCGGCGACGGCCAGGCTCCGCACCCGTACGCCCTTGTTGGGCGTCGACTCGATCAGCCTCAGCGCCTCCAGCTCGCGCAGAGCCTCCCGTACGGGCGCCTGGCTGACCTCCAGTTCGACCGCGATCCGCCGCTCCACGATCCGCTCGCCCGGCTTCCACCGCCCGCTGATGATCCCCGACACGATGTGCTCGCGGATCTGCTCGCGGAGGGAGTGGACGACGGGTGGGGCCATGGGGGAGCTGCTCCTCGGGAGGCGGCGGGCGGCGCCCCCGACAATACGGCCGGGCCCCGCGCCGGTGGCCCCGCAGGTGAACGGAACGCCCGCGTGAGGAGGAACACAGGCGGCGCAGGGCGTTACGGGACACGGCCGGGGCGCGAGGCGGCGCAAGGGCGTCCGGCGGGGCAGGATGGTGGGGTGATCGAGACCGAGGTTGTTCCCACACCGGCAGGCGACGCGCGGATCACCTGGTGCCGCGGCGCCCAGCAGGCGCACCGGGTGCTGGCCGTGAGCCATGGCGCGGGCGGCGGCATCGAGGCGCGCGATCTCCAGGCCCTGGCCGGGGTCCTGCCCACGCGCGGCGTGACGGTCGCGCTCGTCGAGCAGCCGTGGCGGGTCGCAGGCAAGAAGGTCGCGCCCGCGCCGAAGACCCTCGATGTGGCCTGGACCGCTCTGTGGCCCGTACTGGAGAAGCCGGGACTCCCGGTCGTCGCGGGCGGCCGCAGCGCGGGCGCGCGGGTTGCCTGCCGTACGGCGCGTGCTCTCGGCGTGCAGGCCGTGCTGGCGCTGTCGTTCCCGCTGCACCCGCCGGGCCGCCCGGAGAAGTCGCGCGCCGACGAGCTGACCGGGGCCGGGGTGCCCACTCTCGTCGTCCAGGGCGGCCGGGACCCCTTCGGGCATCCGGACGAGTTCCCCGCCGGCACCCGGATCGTCGAGGTGCCGCACGGCGACCACGGATTCGCCGTTCCCAAGTCGGCGGATCTCGGCCAGGAGGAGGCGCTCGCGCTGATCGTCGACGCCGTCTCCGCATGGCTGGAGAGCACTCCGACCGACGGCTGACGGGGATCACCGCGGCGGCCGGGAATGCGGCGCGCCGGAGTCGCGTTGTGCGGGATGTCCTTAGAGCTTGGCACCAGCAGAGGGAGTCTCCCGCATGGGTTCGATCCAATGCCCGCCCCGTCCGCAGGCCTCCGACGTGCTGTGGTCGCAGATGGCGGTTGCGCAGCCCGCTCTGCAAGGAGCGGCGGGCGGAGTGGATCGTCGTCTATCCTCCGATTCGAGCGGATCACCATTCGGTTCCGCGCAGGCAGTGGAGGAGGTGGGTCCGGTCACCGGCACCGAGGAAGGGACCGACGACGGCCGGTCCCCTGAGACGGCCGCCGAGCGCAATGCGCGCTTCGAGCGGGATGCCCTGGGCTTCCTCGACCAGATGTACTCCGCCGCGCTGCGCATGACGCGCAATCCGGCGGACGCCGAGGACCTGGTGCAGGAGACGTACGCCAAGGCGTACGGCTCGTTCCACCAGTTCCGTGAGGGCACCAATCTGAAGGCGTGGCTCTACCGGATCCTGACCAACACCTTCATCAACTCCTACCGGAAGAAGCAGCGCGAGCCGCAGCGCAGTGCCGCCGAGGACATCGAGGACTGGCAGCTCGCGCGCGCCGAGTCGCACATGTCCACCGGGCTGCGCTCCGCCGAGTCGCAGGCGCTCGACCACCTGCCCGATTCGGACGTCAAGGCGGCGCTGCAGGCGATCCCGGAGGAGTTCCGTATCGCGGTCTACCTCGCGGACGTCGAGGGCTTTGCGTACAAAGAGATCGCGGACATCATGGCAACACCCATCGGCACAGTGATGTCGCGGCTGCACCGCGGTCGCCGCCAACTGCGTGGTCTGCTGGAGGACTACGCCCGTGATCGCGGGCTCGTCCCCGCGGGTGCGGGCGCTGCGTCGACCGAGTCGAACGATCGGAAAGGCGCGGGATCATGAGCTGCGGAGATCCGCATGAGACGGACTGCTCAGAAGTCCTCGACCACCTCTACGAGTTCCTCGACCGTGAGATGCCCGAGGTCGACAGCGCCAAGTTCAAGGAGCACTTCGACGAGTGCTCGCCGTGCCTGGAGAAGTACGGCCTGGAGCAGGCCGTCAAGAAGCTCGTGAAGCGCTGCTGCGGTCATGACGACGTGCCGGCGGACCTGCGGTCCAAGGTGATGGGCCGGATCGAGCTCATCCGGGCCGGCGAGGCCGTACCGGAGCAGTCCGTGATGGAGCAGGCGGTGGCCGAGCAGCAGGCGCAGGACGCGGACGCGTCCGCCCGGGCCACCCGTACCGCCGAATCGGCCTGACTCCCCGCGGCGGCCGGGCGGCCGCCGAGCACGGCCGGTGACGGACCGGCCGCCCGAGCACGACGCGAACACGGCTTGTCATGACCGGCCGTGGCGGCTTGTTTCGGGGCGTTTCATCGTCTGCGTGTCACCCGAAGGTGCGAATACGAACGCCTCGGAAGGCCTAATACGCGGATGACCCTTCCCCGGCCCGGATGCGGGCCTATTCTCCCCTTCCTGACGCGTGCGCCGACAGGAGAACCGGTGCGCGGTGAGCAGGGGGAGGACCTGTCATGCGAGCTGTGCCGCCGGGGGCTCGCGCGTACATTCTGTGCGCCGTGCTCGCCGCCGTGGCGTGCGCCGGGCCCGCGTTTCGTCCCGGTGCCGGGACGCCCTGGAGGGTAGTCGCCCTTCTCGCTCTGCTGTACGCGCTCTGCGAGCAGCTCACCCGCTGCCCGTTCATGGGTCATCGGGCGCCCACGGGCATGGGTTCCTTCGTCCCGGTCCTGCTGGCCGGGGCGTATCTGCTGCCGCCGGCGGCCGCCGCTCTCGTGGCCGTGCCCGGAGCGTTGGTCGGCCGTGTGGAGCAGCACCCGGTCTGGCTCCGGCGGGTGTGGCACGCGGCGCAGTTCCCGCTCGCCTCGTACGCCGCGGCGCTGGCCTTCAACGGCGGGGGATTCTCCGGCGGTGTCCCGAACGCGGTGTCGGCCGCGGACTTCCCGTACGCCCTGCTGCCCGCCGCCGCGGGCGCCGTCGCCTTCTGCCTCGTCCTCGCCGCCCTCGACGGCGGGATCCTGATCTTCGCCGAGCGCTGCCCGCCGGGCACCGCGTGGCGCGTGCCCGTGCTCGGCTCGCTCGCCCCGCACCTGGTGCACGGGCTGGCCGGGCTGATGATGGCAGTGCTCTGGCGCAGCCCGTACGGGCCGGTGGCCGCGCTGCTGGTGCTGCTGCCGATGTACGTCTCCTGCTGGGTGTTCGGGCAGTACCACCGTGAGAGCGCCGCCCATCAGGCCACCATCCGGGCCCTGGTCCAGGCCGTCGACATCAAGGACCGCTACACGCGCGGCCACAGCGAGCGCGTGGGGCGTGCCTCGGTGATGATCGCCCGCGAGCTCGGTATGGACGACGACCGGATCGAGACTCTCCGCTTCGCCGGCATCCTGCACGACGTCGGCAAACTCGGCGTCCCCACACGGCTGCTGCGCAAGGACGGCCCGCTCACACCCGAGGAGCGACGGGTCATCGAACTGCACCCCGAGTACGGGCACGAGATGGTGCGCGGCATCGGCTTCCTGGGGGAGGCGCGCGCGGCGATCCTGCACCACCACGAGCGGCTGGACGGGCGCGGGTATCCATACGGGCTCTCCGGCGCGCGCATCCCCGAGTGCGCCCGCGTCGTCGCGGTCGCCGACGCCTTCGACGCGATGACCTCGACGCGCTCCTACCGGCGCGGACGGCCGGTTGCCGTGGCGGTCGAGGAGCTGCGGCGGTGCGCGGGGGCGCAGTTCGACCCGCGGATGGTGCGGGCGCTGGACCGGGCGATCGCCACCCATGGGTGGCACCCCGTGGTCACCGCGGACGCGCCGACCGCCATGGATCCCTGCGGAAACGTCCCCGCAGCGGGCCGCGAGCCGGCGGCCCGTACCGAGTGCGCAGCACCGTCCGAGCCGTCGTACTCCGCCTCGGGGTCTGCCTCTGGGGCCGCCGCGGCCTCGGGGGCGGCGCGGCGGACCGTGGGCTCGCGCGGGCAATCGGCTTCAGGACCTGCGGACCGAGGAGGCTCCGGGTGAAGGGCGGACCGTCCTCGCAGCGGCCGTCGCGCGGGCGGCCGGACGCGTCCCGCCCTCCTGATCCCGTACCCGCCCCCGGATCGCCGGAGGCCGGAACCGGGGGCCGGGCCGCACATGAGCGGGAGAGCGCCCCACCGGAACCCGACTGCCCGGCACCGGAGCCCGACTGCCCGGCATCGGAACCCGACGGCCCGCCATCGCAATCCGACGGCTCGGCATCGGAATCCGGCTGCCCGGTAACGGAATCCGGCTGCCCCGCACCGGATCCCGCAAGCGGCGCCGGAGCGGACGAGCAGGTCCGGCCGGGCGGCTCCGCCGGCCGGATCCCGGGCCCCGCCGGCCCCGTACCGCCGCCCGCCGAAGGCAGGCTGAGCGACGCCCCCGGGGGCGGCCGTGCCACCGCACCGCACACGGGACAGCCCGGGCCCGTGCCCGAGCGCCGGTACGGGTCCCCGGGTGCGCCGTCCGCCGCCGTGCCCTGGGCGGTCCTCGGTGTACGGATCGCCGGGGCGGTCCTCGGCGCCGCCGGATTCGCCTGGACGCTCTGGCACGGGATCCACGAGCCGGGCGCCGCACTCGCCTTCGGCGTCTTCATCACGGTCGGCGAACTCCTCCGCTGGGGCCCCGACGGACGCGAGGCCGCCCCGCTCGGTGCCGCGGGTGCCCTCGCCTACGCGATGCTCGGCGAGATCGCCGGGGCCCCGTCGACACACGGCGTGCCCCAGGTCGTCACCGTCGTCGGGGCGGCCGCACTGGCGGGCACCGCACCGCACGTCGCCTTGGGCCGCGGCCCCGTCCTGGACCACCTCGCGCGACGGATCCTGACCGTCGCGTTCGCCGCCACCTGCTTCCAACCCCTGTACAACTCCGGCTCGTTGGACGAGTGGCTGGGCCAAGGCCCGTACTACGTCGTCCTGCTCGTCCTTCTGCTCGCCCTGACCTCCCTCTGCGACGCCGTCCTGTGTGCGGCCCTTGCGCGGGCCCGCACCGGCTGGCCGTTCGGCCCCTTCCTGCGGGACGAACTCCGGGCCCTGATCGGCATCGGCTCCGCGATCTGCGCGACCGGGGTGGTGATCGCGCTCGCCGTGGCCGTCGCCGGTCTGTGGGCGCTGCCGGTGTTCTGCCTGCCGCTGCTGCTCACGCAGTTCTCGTTCCGCCGCTACGCCGTCGTACGCAGCACCTACCGGCAGACCATCGCCTCGCTCGCCCGGGCCACCGAGATCGCGGGCTACACGCCCGCGGGGCACGCCCGCCGGGTCGCCGTCCTCAGCCGGGCGGTCGGCCGCGAGCTGGGGCTGTCCGAGCCCGATCTGACCGTGCTGGAGAACGCGGCGCTGATGCACGACATCGGGCAGCTCTCCCTGGTGGACCCCGTCCCCGCAGGGGCCACCGAGCCGTTGCCGCCCGAGGAGCAGCGCCGTATCGCCCTGCTCGGCGGGGCCGTCGTCCGGCAGACGGGGGTCCCGGCCGAGGTCGCTGTGGTCGTCGAGCGGCAGGCGGATCCCTATCGGGACCAGCCGCTGACGGCCCGCATCGTCCGCACCGTCAACGCCTTCGACGACCTCGCGGGCAGCGGAGGGTGCCTCGGCGGCCCGCTCCGTGCCCTCGAACGGCTCCGCCTCTCCACTGCACGGGACTACGAGCCGCGGGTCGTCGAGGCGCTGGCCCGGGTGCTCGCGCGCGGGGGCGGCCCGCCCCCGTGACCGGCCGGGGGTGACCAGGGCAACAGACGGGCAACAGCCGTGCCTGGAGCCGCAGAACCGGTGGGTAATGAGCGCGCGCCGAGACGGTCATGGTTGGATGCGGAGAAGAGGGGGTTCGGAGGTCACCCGGGTGGCAAGAAGCAGTGGTGAGCGTCCGGATCCGGGCTGAGATCGTGGGCGATGTGTGGCAGGTTGTCCTCAGGGGGAGGGCGGCGCCGGGGACGCCGTACAGGGAGGGACGTCCTGGCCGTCATCGGCCGGCCCACGTACGGCACACACGGCAAAGGACACGGAGCGAATCGGCAGGCGGGAAACGTGAGGATCTTCGGCAAGGTACGGCACCGGCCCTCCGCCTCGTGGCGGCAGGCGACCGACCGGGCTTTCACCCTGATCGGCGACGGCCGGTACGAGGATGCCGGGGCGCTGCTCACCCAAGCCGCCGATCTCGAACCCTGGCTCTCCGAGTCCTGGTTCAACCTCGCGCTGCTGCACAAGTTCCGGCACGACTGGGAGCAGGCGCGCGCCGCCGGCCTGCGCGCCGTCGCGCTCCTCGACCGTGAGGCCGGCGCTCCCGACTGGTGGAACGTCGGCATCGCCGCCACAGCCCTCCAGGACTGGCCGCTGGCCCGCCGCGCCTGGCAGGCGTACGGGCTGAAGGTGCCCGGTGAGGGCGCCCCGGCCACCGAGCCGGTCGGCATGGAGCTGGGCAGCGCCGCCGTACGACTCTCGCCCGAGGGCGAGGCCGAGGTCGTCTGGGGCCGCAGGCTCGACCCGGCGCGCATCGAGGTGCTGTCCATTCCGCTGCCCTCGTCCGGGCGGCGCTGGGGCGAGGTCGTGCTGCACGACGGCGTCCCGCACGGCGAGCGGGTCACCTCCGCCGGCCCCTCGTACCCCGTCTTCGACGAGATCGAGCTGTGGGCGCCGTCCCCGGTACCGACCTGGGTGGTGCTGCTGGAGGCCGCCGGGGAGAGTGACCGGGACGCCCTGGAGCAGCTCGCCGCGGATGCCGGTTTCGCGGCAGAGGACTGGTCCTCCTCGGTGCGGCTGCTGTGCCGCTCGTGTTCGGAGAGCCGTATGCCCAGCGACGAGGGGGACGGCGAGCAGCATCTGGACCCGCACGATCACAGTGAGCCGGGTCACCCGGGGCCGCTCGGGCACAGGACCGCGGGCGACCTGTGGGTGCCGGAGCGCGAGTGCGGGATCGCGGCGCCCACCGGGCTCGTCCGCGGCCTGCTCGACAGCTGGGTGGCCGACAGCCCGGATACGCGCGCGTGGCGGGACCTGGAAGAGGTCTGCTGACCCGGCGTCCAGTGGAGGGCAGGCGACGGTCCGCCCCCGGCCGGGAGGATTCGGCGGGCTCCGGTGACCCGGTCCGCGCGCCTTGTCGCTGGCCGTACCCTGTACGTCAGCCCTGTCACGGGCATCGCATCAGGCATGAGGAAGGCGTACGGCTCAGATGGCGCAGCAGGAGAGCGGGCAGCAGGTGGCGGACGCCGAGGCGCAGTCCTCGGAGTTCACCGATGACACGGTGGACGCCGAGGCGCGGGAGCAGGCGCACCGCGAGCGCGGGACCGCCCGCCCGATCACGGTCGTGGGCAACCCGGTGCTGCACCGGCGCTGCCAGGACGTGACCGCGTTCGACGAGAAGCTGGAGCAGCTCGTCGACGACATGTTCGCCAGCCAGCGGGCGGCCGAGGGTGTGGGACTCGCGGCCAACCAGATCGGCGTCGATCAGCGGGTGTTCGTCTACGACTGCCCGGACGACGAGGGCGCGCGGCACGTGGGCGTGATCTGCAACCCCGTGATCGACGAGCTGCCGGCCGAGCGCCGCCTCCTCGACGACTCCAACGAGGGCTGCCTGTCGGTCCCGACCGCCTACGCCCCGCTGGCCCGTCCCGACTACGCGGTCTGCCGCGGCCAGGACCTCAAGGGCAACCCGATCGCCGTCGAGGGCACCGGCTACTTCGCACGCTGCCTGCAGCACGAGACCGACCACCTGAACGGCTACCTCTACATCGACCGGCTCTCCAAGCGAGACCGGAAGGACGCACTCCGGCAGATGGAAGAGGGCACGCCGCGGTACGAGACGGTCCCCAACGACTGACCTCCGCCGAACACCCGTCGCGCGACGAGCCGTTGAACGCGCTCGTGCCGGGGCCTTCTGCCGCCCGCTCCCGCAGGCCCGCGCACCCCTCGGCACGAGGGCGTCGCGCACGGTCGGTTGGCGCGCTCAACCGCGCGGCCACTCTCGTCAGCACGCATCCCCGCTCGGTCTGAAGGCCTCGTGCCCGGACGTACGGTACGGCTTGTGCTCGATTGTCATGATCATGGCTGGCGTTGCGGCCGGTACGGTCGCGACCGCGGGAACCGCCCACGCGGACAGTTGCTACACATGGCCCGCACCCTCTCCCCGGGCATGTCCGGCGACGACGTCACCCAGCTCCAGATCCGCGTCGCCGACCACACCGGGGGCGGTGCCGACAGCCCGCCATCTGTACGGCGATGCGGCCGACCGGTGCGGGTCGGAAGCCGATGAGCCGAGTGGCAGCGCCGGCCGTGGGTTCGCAACATCCCGTTCGTACGGGGAGGTTGAAGCAGTGCGCGGATCCGGCCGACCGGTCCGTGGGGCGGACGGGGGGCGCTGCGCGCCGGTATGGGCCCGGCAGAAGTCGCAGGGAGGGCAGCCGCGAGGGGTTGGCCGGTGCTACGCGTCGGCCCACGAGGTCGAGTCGCCACTGCGGCGGGCCTCGTCCTGGACGAGTAGAGAGAGGAAAGAGGCGACGGTGAGGCCGGCTTCAGCCGGATGCCGCAGGACCTTCCCGGGCTCGATCCGGTACGTATTCGTACGTCCTTCGCGCCTGTGGGACAAGTAACCCTCTTGCTCAAGATCCACGATGATCCGTTGGACGGCGCGCTCGGTGAGCCTGCAGTGGGCGGCGATGTCGCGGATGCGGGCGTTCGGGTCATCGGCGATGGCGGCCAGCACGCGCGCGTGATTGGTGATGAACGTCCATCCGTTGTGAGGATCAGGCACTCCCATGCGGCAATCCTAGGACCCCCCTGGCCGACACGGAAGACATGACATATATTTCATGCATCACGCTGCACGTGTTGATGTTCCGGCGCCGGCAGGGCTGTAAGGCAGGGCTGTTAGAAGGGCGAACGGGGTGGATGCTCGGAAAGAGGCGGTTGTGACAGCGCTCGCCTGGGGGGCGAAGCCGCAACTCGAGAAGCCGGTCGGCAGGGCGGTGAGTTCGCCATGCCTGACGAGGATTTACACGGCTCCCGACACGGGATTGACCGTGGTCGTCGTGCGCGGCGAGATCGACTACGCCAGCGAAGATGCGCTCCAGAAGTCGCTCACCCACGCGTTGAGCTGCTCCGCGCGCGGAATCGAGATCGATCTCAGCAAGGTCTCCTTCTGGGCGTTCTCCAGCGTGAAGGTCCTGCTCGCCCTGCGTCAGCTGGCACTGCGACACGGCAAGACCGTGTCCCTGGGAGCGATCAGCCCGATAGTTCGCCGCGTGCTCGACCTGACCGACACGCTCTGTCTCTTCACCACCAGCACCGCTCCTGCCACTCCAACACCCCCCGCGGGCAGCCGGCCACCGGCCGGCAGCTTGAAGGGCGACGGTGTGGCATAGAAGTCATCCACGTGCTCAGAGTCCGAGGAATTGGAGACTCGGGCCCGGTGGGCGGGCGCCCAGCGGGCGTCGAGATCGGTTCGAGAAAGGGAGGGCGGTACCCATGACCTCACCCCAGCAGACAGCGTCCCAGGCGCTACTGCCTCCCGCGACGCACCCGGTATCGGAGGCGTTGCCACAGGTGGAGAACCCCGGCGCTGTTGCACCGCGGGATGCGAGGGTGTTGTCGAAGGTGTTCTTCGACCGGCTCGCGGCGCTGGAGGAGGGCACTGCGGAGTACCAGTACGCCCGGAACACCCTGATCGAGCTGAACCTCAACCTCGTGAAGTTCGCGGCCCGCCGGTTCCGTGACCGGGCCGAGGAGCGGGAAGACGTCGTGCAGGTGGGCACGATCGGTCTGATCAAGGCGATCGACCGCTTCGACCTCACGCGGGAAGTGGAATTCACCAGCTTCGCTCTCCCTTACATCCGCGGCGAGATCAAGCGCTACTTCCGCGACACCACCTGGTCCGTTCACGTCCCGAGGCGTTTGCAGGAACTGCGTTACGCCATCGCCAAGGCGTCGGAGAAGCTCGCCCACGACCAGGACCGTGACCCCACCCCGGCCGAACTCGCCGAGCACCTGCAACTCAGCGAGGACGAGGTTCGGGAGGGACTGGTGGCAGCCAACGGATACACCGCCAGCTCCCTGGACCTCCACGTCGACGACGGCGACGAGGGATCGGCCACCTACGCCGACTGCTTGGGCGACCTCGACCCCGCCCTGGACAGCGTCGAGGACATCGAAGCCCTCAAGCCGCTCATCGCCGAACTGGACGAACGGGAGCGGCTCCTCCTCCAGATGCGCTTCGGGCGCGAGATGACCCAGTCCCAGATCGGCGCCGAACTCGGCCTCTCCCAGATGCACGTCTCCCGCCTGCTGACCCGCACCTTCCGCCGGCTACGCGAGGGCATGCTCACCCAGCAGTGAGGGGAGGGCCGCGGCGGGACCTGTGCGAGAGGGCTGCCCGGCCGCTGGCCCAAGGCACCCCCCCCCGCGCCTCGGGGCGTGCCGGGCCGGAACCCGTATGCAGCGCTGTCGTGCGGCAAGGGGGGCTGAGGTCTGGCTGGGCTACGGCGTTGGTCGTTGCGCTCTCGTCGTAACTCCCCGCTCTCTGAAGGGCCTTCAGCGAGCGGGGAGTTGCCGAGTTTCAGATCTCCATCACCGAGCTCATCGCCGTCAGTGGGCCGATGGCCGCATCCCGATCGCGTCGGACGCCCACCCGGTGGCCTCCGACATCAACTCCGCAGACCACCAGGGCACATGGCCACACCACCGCAGCTGTGGCGGCCTGCCGAATTCGCCCCTGTGCAGTCTGGAGTCTGGTGGCTGTCGCAATCGATGTTCGGTCAGGATGCCCTGCGCCGTGCCCCGTGGAAGGGGCCTTTGTGGCCGCCTGGGGATCATCCTGCTTCGGAGACCGGGTCGGGCTCTGGCGCGCGCAGGTAGGTGTTCCTGTGTTCTGCCCGTGCTGTTTCGAGCAGCAGCCGCCAGGACGTCACCGTGGGCCGGCGGCGCAGTAGGGCCCGGCGTTCGCGTTCGGTCATGCCGCCCCAGACGCCGAACTCGATGCGGTGGTCGAGGGCGTAGGAGAGGCACTCGGTGCGTACGGGGCAGGCCACGCATGCTGCCTTGGCCCGGTTCTGCAGCGCGCCTTCCACGAACAGCTCGTCCGGGTCCCCCACCCGGCAGATGGCTCGTTCGCTCCAGTCGTATTCGCCGTGCACGTCGTTCGCCTCTCCCAACTCCGGCTGATCCCCGCCGATCACAACGAGTCCGGCGTTCGGGTGGAACGGTACGAGCAGCCCCGGGCGGGAGGAACCCCTGGTGCGCACGACCACCCCATCGAGTTGTCCAGGGAGCGACCCGCCGCACCCGCCCGGTTCGGTGAACCGGTCCGGATCTCAGAGCCTTCGGCCGTGTCCTCGCCGAGGTTCCATGGGCCGCCTCGCATGCGGGGGCCGGTGGCGGAGCCATCCCGCAAAAGCGTTCCTGGAAGTCGGCGATCCTGCCGAGACCATGGCCTCGCGATGCGCGGGTGAGTCTCCACAGCCGGTCACGTACGCAGCGACGGAGTCGCCAGGTCTACGACAGATCGCTGACCAACTCGCCGCAGCCTGGCCTCGCGAAACCGCCGCCTCGCACCCGCACGCCCTCGCTGTTGCCCCCCGCGCCCCAACCAGTCGATACCGCAGCAGAAAAACTTGAACCCGTAGTGATCGGGCAATCACTTTCAGTTGCCATATTCTGGCAGCGGCGTCCCAGGCCGTCGGCACAAGACCCCATTTGAATCACGAAGGGCCGCCGGCACTCCTCTCCGCCCGTCCGCCACCGCTCCCCGCCGGCTCCGGCACGGCGCCATCCCCTCCTATTGTCAGGAGCGATCCGCATGACGCCCCCCGATCTCGTTCCCGATTCGCTCGTACAGGTTCTGCGTGAACGCGCGGAGCAGCGGCCGGAGCAGCCGGTCTACCACTCGCTGGCTCGTGGTGCCGATGCACCGGTCAGGGTTCTGACCTTCGGCGGGCTCGACCGGCAGGCACGGGCCATCGCGGTCGCATTGCGAGACCGGTGCCCCTCAGCAGGCCGTGCCCTGCTGCCCTACCCTCCGGGACTGGACTTCGTCGTGGGGTTCTTCGGCTGTCTGTACGCCGGTGTCGTGCCGGTGCCGGTCTACCCGCCCAACCCGACACGACTGGAACGGACGCTCCCCCGTCTGGAAGCCATCGCGGCCGATGCCGAGGCCGCGGTCCTGCTCAGCACCGCACCCGTGTTGTCCTTTGCCGAACCGCTCCTGGGTGATCGCCCCAACCTGGGTGGACTGGCCTGTATCGCGACCGACGAAGTCGATGCGTCCTCGGCGGACTCGTGGTGCCGGCCGGACATCGACCCGCACACGCCGGCACTCATCCAGTACACCTCCGGCTCGACGTCAGCGCCCAAGGGGGTGATGCTCAGCCACGCGAACGTGATCGCCAACTGCCGTCAGATGCTGGAGAAGATCGACGCCGATCCCCGGGCCGGGTCTCGGTTTGTGTCCTGGCTTCCGCTGTACCACGACTTCGGCCTGATCACGAGCGTCCTCTACACCGCCTGGTCGGGTGGGCAGTCGTGGCTGATGTCCCCGATCGACTTCATCTCCGATCCGCTCAGTTGGCTGGAGGCGATCGGAAAGTATCGCGGCACGATCTCCGCCGTGCCGAATTTTGCCCTTGACCTGTGCGTTCGCCGGGCAAGGCCGGACCGGCTCAGTGGCTTGGACCTGTCCAGCCTGCGGTTGTCCCTGTGCGGCGGCGAGCCTGTGTCTCAGCAGACGCTGGAACGGTTCACGACGACGTTCGCCCCGTACGGTCTGCGGCCGGACTGTCTGTTCCCGGCGTACGGCATGGCCGAGTGCACGGTCGTTGCCACCGCCGGGCGTCTCGGCAGGCCGTGGCGACACCGGCGGGTCGAGGCGGACCTGCTGGCCCGGGGGCAGTGGCGGCACGCCGCGCCGACGAGTGGACGGTCCCCGCAATCGCGGGAGCCGCAGCGCACTCGGTCCCAGGACATGGTCGGGTCCGGCGCGGCGATGGCCGGGACCCGGGTTCTGATCGTTGATCCCGACACCCATCACCCCTGTCCACCCGGCCGGGTCGGCGAGATCTGGGTCAGCGGGCCGCAGGTCGGACTCGGCTACTGGAATCGGCCGGAGGAGTCCGAACGCGTCTTCCGTGCGCGTCTGGAGGGCGACGAGCGTCCTTATCTGCGCTCCGGCGACCTGGGGGTGCTCGACGACGGGGAGCTGTTCGTGACCGGCAGGCGCAAGGACGTCATCTTCGTCGCGGGCCGCACCATCTACCCACAGGACATCGAAAGGACCGTCGGCGAGGCGGACGGATCGCTACGCCCAGGTGCCGCAGCGGCTTTCGGGGTCGCTCGGGACGGCACCGAGGAGATCGTCGTCGTTCAGGAGGCGGGCAGGCGATGCGTCGGCGGCGATCCGACGGCGGTGTGCGAGGCCATCAGCCAGGCGGTCCATGCCGAACACGCTCTGCCGGTCTCCCGGGTCGTCCTGATCGCACCCGGCAGCATTCCCAAGACATCCAGCGGCAAGATCCAACGCAGCGCCTCCAAGGCCGCATTGGAGGCCGGTGAACTGACGGTCGTCACCGACTGGCGCCCCTCGGAGCGCCGTAGGTCGTCCGACCGTGTCAAGCCTCCGGCCCGGACCGGGCCACCCCGCCAGCCCCAGGTGTGCGTCATCGGCGCGGGGCCGGCCGGGCTGACCGCCGCTTTCGCTCTCCAGCAGCGCGGGTACGAACGGATCACCATCGTCGAACGCGGCGACCGGGTCGGCGGACGCACCACCGACTTCGCCGACCCGACCGGCGGGTACTACGGCGACGTGTTCCTCGGCTCGGACCGCTACACGACCATCCGGACCCTTGCCGACCGGGTAGGCGCGGCCCCGATGTTCGAGGATCCCTCGGTGGCAAGCACCTCGCCCGCGCACGACCAGCGCCTGGCCCAGCGGTTCCTGTGGACGCCGGAGCGCATCACCTCGGTCGAGGAACACCTGCGCTTCACCACGGCGCACGCCGACCCGTCCAACCATGACGTTGCCCTGTCCGAACTGCTCACGATGAGCGGTTACGGTTTCCCCGCCGAGGTCTGCCTTCCGTACTTCCGGTTGCTCGGCAGCGTCGCACCGCCGACCAGTCACGAGCCCGCCCGGTTCCATCTGCGCCCCGGCTTCTTTCCCGAACTGTGGCAGAGGCTGGCCAGGCATCTGACCGACCGTCCGGGAACCCAACTGCTGCTGCGCACCGAGGTGACCGGCGTCCGGGTGGAACCCCCGGGGGGCGGGGACGGACCGCTGGTCAGGGTGCACACCACGACCAGCCCGGACGGCAGCCTCTTCGACCGCGTCCTCGTTGCCTCGCTCCCGAAGGACGCGCTGCGCTTCCTCGATGCCCAGGACTACACCGCCGCCCACGGGCTCTTCGGGAAGGTCAAGTACAACGACTACGCCGTCACGGCGTTCACCGCCACGGGCCTGGCCGGGAACCGGTACGTACTCAGGGAGAACTTCGAGCCCGCGCGGCGCGGCCATGTCATGGCCGTCCACCGGCGTGGCGACATCTGGTACGCCCTCCAGTACGACGGCCCGAAAACCGACCCGCAGGACTGCCTGGCCGACGATGTGGCCACCCTGGGCGGAACCGTCGACGAGGTGCTCCTGCACCGACGGCTTCCGTTCTTCCCGCACGTCTCCGACGGCGCTCTGGCCAGTGGGTTCTACCGTGAACTCGAGGAGCTGCAAGGGCGGTCGAACACCTTCTTCCTCGGCGCCCTACCCGGCTTCGACCTCACCGAGTCAGTGGCCCGGCATGCTACGGCCCTGATCGAGGACCGTTTCGCACCGTACGGCGAATCCGCCGAGGCCAACGCCACAACCGACGCAGGGGATGACAACGAGGGGCAGGTCGAACGCTGGGGACAGCTCGTCGGGCGGTTCCCGGCGGTGCCTCCGCAACTGCCGGGTCTGCTGCCGCGCTATTTCCGGCTCCGCGGCTCCGAGCAGGTTCATTTCACGCCCGCATTGGATGAATCGGTCATGCGGGGCGTGCTGGAGATCGATGCCGATCCGGCGATCAACGGCCCTCTGCGCTCCGGCCCTTGGGCGATGTCAGGTGAACTGCCGGTCGCCGCCTCACTGATGAGCGTCCCGAACCCGGACAGTAGGTACGACCCCATCTTTATGTGGGCTCTCAAAATGAACGTACCGGCGGACTGTCCGAGTGGCACTCACGGTGCCGTGAGCAGAGGCATGCCAAAGGAGCTGTGGTTGCTCTTCACGACCCTCCCGACTGTCTTTCCCCTCACCCTCAGATGGCCGTGCGAGTTGATGGAAGGGCTGCTCAACGGGGATGTGGACCATCACATGGAATTCGATGACGGAGGCAAAGCCCGGCAGAGGATCGGCAATCCGCTCCTGGCGCCCTTCGACACGTCCGGGGGCATGATCTTCGAGTCTCCGGCAGAGGTCGGCGTCCTCCACCTGGTACCTCGGCGCAACGATGCGCACGAGGAAATCCACGACGCCTCAAGGGCCATGGCCGCCGTGCGACCGCACCTCCTGCGCGGTGAGGCCGCGTTCGACCTGATGATTCAGGCACGGCCCAAGAACACCCTGCCGTTCGTCGGTGCGGACATGCAGCGAGACGACTGGGTGAAATGGAACGAAAGCGTACCGTGGTCCACTCGGGACCATCCCCTGCGCAAACTCGGCACTCTGACCTTCCCGGTCCAGGACGTCGACTCCCAGGACCGCGATGACCTGGGTCTGACCGCTGCCGGTGCAAGCATGGCGTACCACACTCCCTGGACCGAACCAACGCAACTTCTGCCGCCCCTGATGCGTGCCTGCCGGGGTATCGCCCAGCTGCCCCAGCCGGTGACACAGGCCGAGTTCCGCCGCACGGGCCGGAGGTCCTCCATCGAGGAGATGCTCGTCAGCCGCGTGCGGGAGGTGAGCGGTGTGTCCGTGGACCGCACGAGCAATCTCGTCGATCTGGGCCTGGCATCGGTGGAACTCGTCCAGCTCGCCCAGTACGTCCAGGCCGTGCTTCACGTAGACGTCCCCGCCACCATGCTGATCGATCTGCCGGACATCGGATCAGCGGTGAATTACCTCGAAGCAGTCATGGAGGGACGGCCGTTCGTGCCGGAACGCCGTATCCGCACCATCCTTCTGCGCGCCGGGCAACGGGCCTCCGACGCCGGTCCCGAATCCGCACCGACGACCGTGTGCTGCTTCCCGCCGATCGTCGGCAGCGGGGACGTGTACCGGGCTCTCTCGGCAGAACTCGGGTCCGCCGTGCTGCTCCGCACGATGAACAACCTGCTGTTCTACCAGGAGGTGGTGACCGACCTGATGTTGCCGCAGATGGGACAGGAGTACGCGGACGAGATCCAGCGCCAGCAGCCCGAGGGCCCGTACCACCTGCTCGGCTACTCCTTCGGCGGCTTGCTCGCGTACGAGACGGCGCACGTCCTCACCCGGCGCGGCGCACAGATCTCCACCCTCGTGTGCCTCGACGGGCCCGCTCCGCACTCGCTGGCCACCCTTGTCGAAATCAACAAGGGACGCGTCGACCCCGACACGCTGACCGGCCGGATGATCACTGCCGCCATTGCCGGAGGCGCCGACTACATCCCGCCGCGCCTCGATCGGTCCATTCATCTGGTCCGGGCCCGCGACGACAAGGTCTTCGGTCTTCAGGACCGGACTCTCGGCTGGGCGGCGGCCGGTGTCCGGACGGTCCTGCACGAAGTCCCCGGCGATCACCTGTCCATGATGAAGCGGCCTGGTGTCGCCGAGGTGAGCGGCATCGTCCGCGCCCTGCTCACGGCAGACGTTCCCAGCGCGTAGGAGCCTGGCCGGCTCGACCCGGGCTCTGCGGGACGAGCCGGCCGGTGTTGCCGTGTCACGGCCAGAGGCGGGCGGTTCTAGGACGGGACGGCGTGTTCCGGGGACGGCCGCGTCCGGCCGAGCAAGTCGGCAAACCTCTCGGCGCGCTGCTCAGCGTTCCCCAGCAGCTTCGAGATCCGCTCCCGGGCCTGCTCCCCTTCCGGTGTGAGCCCCTCGGTCCGGAAGACCCGCAGGAAGCGGGTGAGGGGGAGCAGGACTTCCTCGTAGTGCGCTGCGGGTGTGTAGATTCCGGCCACCGCCATGGTGCGGCCCATGCGGGCGAAGTCCGGTGCACCGTGTCCGGGGACGCGGAACGTCTCCATGACATGGGCGAGAGCGCTCAGGAAGCGGTCGGGGACCATGTGGGCCGCCGCTGCCAGCACGGCACGGTAGAAGACCATATGCCGGTTCTCGTCGTGGGCGATGTTCTGCAACAGCGCCTCGCAGCCCGGCTCGCCGCACATCTGCTTCATGTTCCGGTACGAGACGCGGGTGGCGACCTCCTGGAGGGTCACATAGATCAGGGAGGCGAGCACGTCACCGCGGTAGTCGATGTCGTAGCCGCCCTGGACGTGTGCCGAGCGGGCGTCCTCAAGGGCTACGGGATCCGTGGCGCGGGTGACCACCAGGTAGTCACGGATGGCCATCCCATGGCGTCCCTCTTCCACCGTCCAGCGGTTCACCCAGGTTCCCCAGGCGCCGTCCCGGCCGAACAGTTCAGCGATGACCCGGTGATAGCTGGGCAGGTTGTCCTCGCTGAGCAGATTGTGGATCAGACCGACACGTACCGCCGGGGCGAGCCGCTGCTGTCCTGGCTCCCAGGGCTCGCCGCCGAGAACGCCCTCGAAGTCCCTGCCCTGGCTCCAGGGGATGTACCGGTGCGGGTACCAGTCCGTCGCGCTGTGCAGATGAGCATCGAGAGCGCGGGCGACGACCGGCTCCAGATCGGCGAGGAGACGGGCGTCCTGGCCGGACATGTCGGTGGAACCCATGACGATCTCCTCGGAGCAAGCGGGGCGTTGGAGCCTCGGACGGACTGACACGGGTCCAACGGCGCGGAGCCGCCGGCGTATCCACCAGGAGGCCCATCCGGGTGACAGGCCGGTGACCGCTCGCAGCCCGGAGACGTTGAAAGCGCGGGAGCGCACTTCCTACGTGACAGGAGCAGAGCGTGATGGAACAGCCGGTTCAGGAGTTCGATACGGAAGCCCTCACCAGCCTGTTGCAGGAGTACTTCAATCTTCCGGCCGGCGAGTCGCCGTCCACCGCGACCATCGAGCACCTGGGACTCGATTCCCTGGCTCTGATGGAGTTGACGGTGGTCCTGGAGGACCGCACCGGCATCGACCTGAGCGATCGGCTGGGCCAACTCTCCCCGTCGGACACGCTGGAGCAGGTGGCCCGGACGATCCGGAACGCTGTAGCGGAATGACCGTTTCCCGCGCTCCGGCTCCACCTGCGCGGGCCCACGTCGACCTCCTGTCGGAACTGGAACCGGTCGTCGCCCGCGAGCTCGACAGGCACCTGGCAGCGGCACAGGAGTGGTTTCCCCACCAGTACGTGCCCTGGAGCGGGGCGCAGGACTTCGACGGACCCCTGAACGGTGAGCCGTGGCATCCCGGCCAGTCGGCGCTGACACCCGCTGTGCGGGACGCCCTGCTGGTCAATCTGCTCACCGAGGACAACCTGCCCAGCTATCACCACGAGATCGTGTCCCGCTTCGGCCGGGACAGCGCCTGGGGAACCTGGGTGAACCGCTGGACCGCCGAAGAAGGACGCCATTCCGACGCGCTGCGCGGCTATCTGCACGCGGTCCGCGGCCTGGACCCGGTGGAGCTGGAGCGGGCCCGGATGACCCACGTCGGCAACGGGTACGACAGCGGTCAGCCCACACTCGCGCATGCGCTGGCCTACGTCACCATCCAGGAACTGGCCACCCGCGAGGCCCACCGGAACGCGGGCCAGGCATGCGGGGAACCCCACGGGACCCGGTTGATGAGCCGCATCGCGGCCGACGAGAACCTGCACATGATCTTCTATCGGGCGGTCTGCTCGGACGCCCTCGACATGGCCCCCGATCCGATGGCCGCCGCCTTCGCGGACGTCATCTGCGAATTCCGGATGCCGGGGCACGGCATCCCCGGTTTTCGGGGCCGTGCCGCGCGGATCGCAACAGCCGGTATCTACGACGTCGCCGTGCACCGTGACCGGGTGCTGCTCCCGCTGCTGCGCAGGCTGTGCCTCATGGACCGCACGGACCTGGGGACGGCCGGTGAAGAAGCCCGCGATCGCATCGGGCACCACCTGGAGGTCCTTGCCGACAGGAGCAGACGCCTCCAGAAACTGCGCGACCACCGGCAACGGCCTCACAACCTGCCTTCGGTGCCTACGCCCGAAGGCAGCACCACAACGGAGATCCGCCAGGGATCCGACCGGAGCGGACCATGAGTCACGAGGTGGCCGTCACCGGCTTGGGCCTTATCACTCCTGCGGGCAGTGACCCGGACACCAACTGGAAGACCCTGGCCATGGGCCGGTCGCTGGCCGCCAAGAACCCGGAGTTCGCCGGTCTGCCGGTCGACATCTCCTGTGACGTACCGGACTTCGAGCCCCAGCTGGAACTGGGTCCCCGCCTCACCCGCCGCCTCGACCGGTTCGCCCACCTCGGCCTGATCGCCGCTCGCCGTGCGGTGGAGGACGCCGGGCTGGACATCGCCGCCTGTCGCCCTGAACGCGTCGGCGTCGTCCTTGGCGTGGGATCGAACAGTCTGCGCACCTATGTCGCCGAGTTCACCCGACTCGGCCAGGGACGGCCAACGGCGGTATCGCCCCTCGCGCTGCCGCGCAGCGTGCCCAACATGCTGGCTGGTGAGATCGCCCTCGATACGGGCGCCCGAGGCCCGAACTTCACCGTCTCCAGCGCTTGCGCCTCGGGAAGTACCGCGCTCGGCGTGGCCCGCGGCATGCTGCTCGGCGATATGTGCGATGTCATCCTCGCGGGCGGCAGCGACTCGTGGTCACCCATGACCGCCACCTGCTTCGCCCAGATGCGCGCACTGTCCACCCGTGTCGACCGCCCCGCACTCGCTTCGCGCCCCTTCGACCGCGAGCGCGACGGGTTCGTACTGGGAGAGGGCGCGGCCGTCCTCGTACTCGAACGTCTCGACCACGCGCAGGCGCGAGGAACACGGAGCCGAGCGCTGCTGTGCGGCTACGGCGCGTCGGCGGACGCCCACCATCCCACGGCCCCGCACCCGGAAGGCGCGGGCGCCGAGCAGGCGGTGCGGCAGGCGCTGACCGATACGGGATGCGCTCCCGGCGACATCGGACACGTCAACGCACATGGCACGTCGACCCGGCTGGGAGACGCCGCCGAAGCCCTGATGCTCCGGCGGGTCTTCGGCGGAGCCCCGCCCCCGGTGACAGCGACCAAGAGCATCATCGGGCACGCCCTGGGCGCGTCAGGAGCCATCGAAGCCGCACTGACCGTCCTTGCGTTGGAGCGGCAGGAGGTACCCCCGACGGCCAATCTCACCGAGCAGGACACCGGACACGAACTGGACATCGTCACCGGCCGCCCCCGCCCGCTGAACTTCGACCTGGCCCTCACCACATCCTTCGGCTTCGGCGGACAGAACGCGGCGCTCGTGTTCGGCGCGGCCTGACGCCGCCCCCGGCCCCACCCCGCAGGTGCCGACCCTCTCGGTCTCCTGGGGCATGGTGTGCCACCACCGACTGCGGGCCGGGGCACGGCACTTGGGGCCGCGCGAAGGGGCAGGACCCGCTTCTTCAACCGAGAGTCGGGGCACGGATCCGGATAGTCGGACCGACAGCCTCGTCGCGCCCCCTCGCACCCGAACCACCGCCGATCACCAGGTGAAAGCCCCGCCGAGCACCACCCCGGTGACACCCCGCGCATTCGACACCGCGTCGAACAGCTTCGCGGAAAACCAAGAATCCGCCCGATCAACCGATCGCACGGGATCTCGTCCACTACTCCCGTACGAACTCAAGAACGGCCGTGCTGTACGAGACGACAGTGTGGGATTCGATCCGCGACCAGGAGCGCCACACTCTCGGACCGCACCCATCGCGCCGGAATTCTCCTTTCCTGATTGCACGCCACATTCCGTGCAAAGGAGAGCACGAGAATTGGGCTGTAAAACTTCCTGGCCGTCAGATCGCGACTGTCGGTGCCACATGGTGCGCGGCCTTCGATAGGGGCATCTGGGGGAAGCGAGGCTGAGCCGTCGGGGTGAGGGACGTGGTGGAGCCCATAACAGGACGCGCCAGACGGCGTTGAGGAAAGAGGTTATGACCCGGTCGGTTGATGGGCACGAGGAGGTTCCAGAGTGCGGATGCACAAGATCGCGACAGCCACGATGCTGGTACTGGCAGTAAGCGGATGGACGGGTGGGGGCTCTGGGATCGCGTTCGCCGACACCGGCCCCGCCGGGGGGAAGGCCAGCGCGCAGGGAGGGTCCTCCACGGCCGGGGATGTCTTCCAGCAGTCCATCGCGCAGTCCGCCCGGCAGAACAACAACTGCAACAACCCCAACACCGGGGAAAACGGTGATCTGGTGACGCTCACCGGTGGCCGGGCGGCGGGACGGTGCGTGAACACCGACGGCTCCCTGACCGCGTTCTCCCGCATCCAGAACGGCCCCGCAGAAGCGCAAGGCGGCACATCGGGCACAAGCCTGGCCCAGCAGAACGCCGCCCAACGCGGCAGACAGAACAACAACTGCAACAGCCCCAACGAACTGGACATCTCGTTGGACCCGGGGCGGCTGGAGGACCACTGCACACAGCAGGACTCCTCCTTCAGCAAGCACACACGCACCAAGAGCGACGGCGCCCGAGCCCAGGGCGGCTCCAGCCCGGACGGGGATTTGCACCAGCAGAACGTGGCGCAGGTGGGCCGGCAGAACAACAACTGCAACAACCCCAACGCCTTTGCGAACCTTGAGGTGACGGGGGGCCGGGTGGAGGACCGCTGCACGGAGCAGGACTCCTCCTTCAGCGAACACACCCGTACCGAGAGCGGCGGGGCCCTGGCAGAAGGCGGCTCCAGTTCGACCAGCAGCACCGTGGCGCAGCAGAACATCGCCCAGGAAGGCCGGCAGAACAACAACTGCAACAACTCCAACGCCTTTTCGTTCCTCGAGGTGACGGGGAGCCGGGTGGGGGCGCACTGCGGGAGCAAGGACCGCTCGTCCAGCAAGCACACCCATATCAAGGGTGGAGGCGCCCAAGCCCAAGGCGGCTCCAGCACAGGCGGCAGCGTGGACCAGCAGAACGTGGCGCAGGAAGGACGGCAGAACAACAACTGCAGCAGCGCCAACGAAAACGGAGAAATCTTGCTGACGGGGGGGCGGTTGGAAGGCCGCTGCACACAGCAGGACTCCTCCTTCAGCAAGCACACCCGCATCAAGGGCGGAGGCGCCGAAGCCCAAGGCGGCTCCAGCACAGCCGACAATGTGACGCAGCAGAACATCGCCCAGGAAGGCCGGCAGAACAACAACTGCGACAACCCCAACGACTCCGCGGACCTCACGGTGACGGGGGGCCGGGTGGAGGACCGCTGCACACAGCAGGACTCCTCCTTCAGCAAGCACACCGATATCAAGGGTGGAGGCGCCCAAGCTCAAGGCGGCTCCAGCTCAGGCGGCAGCGTGGGCCAGCAGAACGTGGCGCAGGAAGGCCGGCAGAACAACAACTGCAGCAACCCCAACCAGACGAACATCACCGTGAGCGGTGGCCGGTTGACGGGGCGTTGCGGAACCAAGGACGGCTCGTTCAACAAGCACACCCTGGTCAGGGGTGGAGGCGCCCAAGCTCAAGGCGGCTCCAGCACAGGCGCGAGTGTCCACCAGCAGAACACCGCCCAGGAAGGCCGGCAGAACAACAACTGCAGCAACCCCAACGCCGGGGGCCTCACCCTGACCGGCAGCCGGTCACAGGTGGGCTGTAAGACGGTCGACGGCTCGGCCAACCTCCACACCGCGGAGATCGGTGGAGGAGCCCAGGCGGAAGGTGGCTCAGCCACCGCCGACCTCTTCCAGCAGAACACCGCGCAAGAGGGCCGGCAGAACAACAGTTGTGGCAGCACCAACAACCTCAACCTCACTGCCACCGGCTCCACCAACGCCAGCCAGTGCACCGCCGTGGACCGCTCCACCAACATCGGCTCGATCAACCGGTAGAGCAGACCAGCAGCACAGCCTGCCGGGCGACCTCGCCGCTCCGGTCATCGCGATGAGCGAGACGATCGCGGTCAACGGACGCCCGCGCCGCGCGGCATACGCAAGGGGGCTGCAGCCGGAAGAACCGGCTGCAGCCCCCTCTCTCATCCGTCACGCCCGCGGGCGCCATGTGCCCAAGGGGGGCACGTTGGCGGTGGGCTCCCGGAGCGTACGCGAGCGGGAAGCGGTGCCTCGCGCTGGTTCACGCGGGATTCCACGGAGCGGCGGCCACCAGGGCGACGGTGCCTGCGACCGCCCGCACGTCGACCACCGGGCGAGCCGCTTCCGGTCCGCCTCCGAGTGCGGTGTCCGAGAGCGACGGTGGCCCGCATCCCTCGCGGGGATGCGGGCCACCGTGCTGTCGGTACTCCGGGCGTGGGTCCGGATCAGAACTCGTCGTCGAAGGCGACCGAGCCCTCGACCGCCACCTGGTACGCGGACGGGCGGCGCTCGAAGAAGTTCGTGAGCTCCTGGACGTTCTGCAACTCCATGAAGGAGAACGGGTTCTCCGAGCCGTAGCGGGCGGGCAGGCCCAGCCGCCGCAGCCGCTGGTCGGCGACGCACTGCAGGTACTCGCGCATGGAGTCGGTGTTCATCCCCGGCATGCCGTCCCCGCACAGGTCGCGGGCGAACTGCAGCTCCGCCTCCACGGCCTCCTCCAGCATGGCCGTGACCTGCTTGCCCATGTCCTCGTCGAAGAGGTCCGGCTCCTCCTGGCGGACGGTGTCCACGACGGAGAAGGCGAAGTCCATATGCATCGACTCGTCGCGGAACACCCAGTTGGTGCCGGTGGCCAGGCCGTGCAGCAGACCCCGCGAGCGGAACCAGTACACGTAGGCGAACGCCCCGTAGAAGAACAGGCCCTCGATGCAGGCGGCGAAGCAGATCAGGTTGAGCAGGAAGCGGCGCCGGTCCTCCTTCGTCCGCAGCCGGTCCATCTCCTCCACCGAGTCCATCCAGCGGAAGCAGAACTGGGCCTTCTCACGGATGGAGGGGATGTTCTCGACGGCGGCGAAGGCGGCCACCCGGTCGTCGTGATCGGGCAGATAGGTGTCCAGCAGAGTCAGATAGAACTGGACGTGCACGGCCTCCTCGAAGAGCTGGCGGGACAGATACAGCCGCGCCTCGGGGGAGTTGATGTGCTTGTAGAGGGTGAGGACCAGGTTGTTGGCGACGATCGAGTCGCCGGTCGCGAAGAAGGCGACCAGACGCCCGATCATGTGCTGCTCGCCCGGCGACAGCTTGGCGAGGTCGGCCACGTCGGAGTGGAGGTCGACCTCCTCCACGGTCCAGGTGTTCTTGATCGCGTCGTGGTAGCGCTCGTAGAAGTCCGGGTAGCGCATCGGACGCAGCGTCAGTTCGAAGCCCGGGTCGAGCAGGTTCTTGCTCTGTGCGGTCTCGGTGGTCGGGGACGTCATTACTGGCAGGCCTCGCAGGACTCGGGGTTCTCCAGGGAGCAGGCGACGGCCTCGTCGGCGGCGGCGGCCTGCTGGGCCGGGATGGGTGCGCTCGCGGCCGTGGCGGCGCGCGCGGACTGGGCGATCCGCGTCGCCGGACGGGACCGGAGGTAGTACGTCGTCTTCAGGCCCTTCTTCCACGCATAGGCGTACATCGAGCTGAGCTTGCCGATGGTGGGGGAGGCCATGAAGAGGTTCAGCGACTGGCTCTGGTCGAGGTACGGGGTGCGGGCCGCGGCCATGTCGATCAGCGCCCGCTGCGGGATTTCCCACGCCGTGCGGTACAGGTGCCGTACGTCCTGGGGGATCCACGCGAGGTCCTGCACCGAGCCGTTGGACTCGCGCAGCGCCTCCCGGGTCTGGGCGTCCCACACGCCGAGCCGTTTGAGCTCGTCCACCAGGTAGGAGTTGACCTGGAGGAACTCGCCGGAGAGCGTCTCGCGCTTGAACAGGTTCGACACCTGCGGCTCGATGCACTCGTACACGCCCGCGATCGAGGCGATCGTGGCCGTCGGCGCGATGGCCAACAGCAGCGAATTGCGCATGCCCGTACGGGAGATACGGGTGCGCAGCGCCTCCCAGCGCTCGCTCCACTGCGGCTCCACCCCGAAGTGGTCGGGGTGCAGGACGCCGCGTGCGGCGCGGGTGGAGGACCAGGCCGGGTGCGGGCCATGCCGCTCGGCCAGGTCGCAGGACGACTCGTAAGCGGCCAGCATGATCCGCTCGGCGATCCGGGTGGAGAGCGCGGCGGCCTCGGGGGAGTCGAAGGCCAGTCCCAGCCGGAAGAGGACGTCCTGAAGGCCCATCACGCCCAGACCGACCGGCCGCCAGCGCCGGTTGGACGCCGCGGCCTGGGAGGTCGGGTAGAAGTTGATGTCCACGACCCGGTCGAGGAAGGTCACGGCGGTACGGACGGTGGCGTCCAGCCGCTCCCAGTCCATCACGCCGTCATCGCCCAGGTGGGCGGCGAGGTTGACCGAGCCCAGGTTGCAGACGGCCGTCTCCCCGTCGTCGGTGACCTCCAGGATCTCGGTGCAGAGGTTGGAGGAGTGGACGACGCGGCCGGGCTCGGCGGTCTGGTTGGCCGTGCGGTTGGCGGCGTCCTTGAACGTCATCCAGCCGTTCCCGGTCTGGGCGAGGGTGCGCATCATCCGGGAGTAGATCTGGCGGGCCGGGACCTGCTTGGCGTAGCGGCCCTCGGACTCTGCCTTGCGGTAGGCGGCGTCGAACTCCTCGCCCCACAGGTCGACCAGGTCCGGCACCTCGGAGGGGGAGAACAGCGACCACGGCTCGTCCGCCTCGACGCGGCGCATGAACTCGTCGGGGATCCAGTGCGCCAGGTTGAGGTTGTGGGTGCGGCGGGCCTCCTCGCCGGTGTTGTCGCGCAGTTCGAGGAACTCCTCGATATCCGCGTGCCAGGTCTCCAGGTAGACACAGGCCGCGCCCTTGCGCCGGCCGCCCTGGTTGACCGCGGCCACGGAAGCGTCGAGGGTGCGCAGGAACGGCACGATGCCGTTGGAATGCCCGTTGGTGCCGCGGATCAGCGAACCCCGGGACCGGATACGGCTGTACGGGAGCCCGATGCCGCCCGCGTGCTTCGAGAGCCGGGCGACCTGGTGGTAGCGGTCGTAGATCGAGTCCAGCTCGTCCAGCGGGGAGTCCAGCAGATAGCAGGAGGACATCTGCGGGTGGCGGGTGCCGGAGTTGAAGAGCGTGGGGGAGCTGGGGAGGTAGTCCAGCCGGCTCATCAGGCCGTACAGCGCGGCCACCTCGCCGATTGCGCGCTCGGTGCCGTCCTCCGCCAGCCCGCAGGCCACGCGCAGCATGAAGTGCTGCGGGGTCTCGATGACCTGACGGGTGATGGGGTGGCGCAGCAGATAGCGGCTGTGCAGGGTGCGCAGGCCGAAGTAGCCGAACCGGTCGTCGGCCCCGCCGACGAGCGCGGCATCGACGAGGGCGTCGAGACGGGCGGCGTGGGCGCGGACGAACTCCGCGGTCCCGTCGGCGATCAGGCCCTCGCGGTGGCCGGTGGCGACCGAGGTGGAGAAGGAGACGGCGCCTTGGCCCGCGGCCTCGTCGGCGATGGCCCGGGTGAGCAGGCGCGCCGCGAGCCGGGAGTACTCGGGGTCCTCGGAGATGAGACCGGCCGCCGCCTCGGTGGCCAACTCCCGCAACTCGGCCTCGTCCGAACCCGCGTGACGGCCCCGGAGGGCGGCGGCGGCGACCCGGCCGGCATCGGCCGCGGGCAGGTCGGCGGTGAGGTCGGTCAGGGTGCGCAGCAGCGCGGCGCCGGGGGCGTCGGCGCCGTCCACGGACGTACCCCGGTCCACGGGCGCGGTGGTCTCCGCGACGGTGGCGGACTCCGGTACGTACTCGCGTGACGCAGGGTCTGCGGGCGCGACGGTCACGTGGTTCTCCCTCGCTCGGCTGGGGCCGCGAGGGACGGTGTGCCCGCGGGCGCGCACGGAACCCACCCCCCGTCAGGGCGCAGCACAGCGCGTCGTCCCGCAGGCCCAACCCACGAGGCCCGGACGTGTCATGGCCCGGTTCGGTCGAGCCGGGCGTCGCCGGCAGGTTTTCGGACTCGGACGGGCGCACATGCGCATATCCAGACCGTTGCGGGACAGTTCCGGATTCCCACCGGATTCCCCTGCTGCGGCAACGGGGACGAGCATACATCTAGTGGTGCCGTGCGCATGCACCCCCACATGTTGTGTCGTGCGCTCAAAGGATCGCGGTGGTGGGCGGGTTGAGCAGGGGCCCGTGGAGCCCGGGATCCGGGCGTGGAGCGGCTTCGGGCCGCCTCCGGGCGGGCGCGCCGCACCGGCTGGATCCGGCCCCCTGAGAGGCGTACGGGAGGGGCGGTGAGACTTCTCACTCCGGGGCGGCTCCGCAACTCGTCGCCGCGCCGCACCACTTCGCGGCCCGCGATGCGCACCGCCCGGTCGCGGCGCGCCCCCTGGGCTCAGCTCGGTGCCGACCCGCTCTGCGGCCCCAGCTCCGAGGTGAAGACCCACAGCGGGCCGAGGTCCGGTAGGGGCGACCAGTCCCGCTCCGGCGCACGTACGAACCCCAGCCGCTCGTACAGCCGGTGGGCGGTCCGCATCCGCTCGTGACTGGAGAGCACCATCCGGTCCAGGCCCTGCTCCCGCGCGAGGCCGATGCAGGCCCGTACGAGCTTCTCGGCGGCTCCGCGGCGGCGTGCCGACGGCGCGACGGCGAGCATGCGGAACTCGCCCTCGCCGGGGCGGGCCACGTTCGCGTACCGGCTGCCGGGGGCCACGAAGGCCACCCCGCCGAGCAGTTCACCGCTCCCGCTGTCCACCGCGACCAGCACCCGGGTGTGCTCGGCCCGGCTCCCGACGTCCCGCAGATGCTCCAGGTACGGATCGTCGTCCCCGAAGTCGAGCAGTCCGTCCGCGAGATAGGCCCGGGCCGTGATCTCCCCGAGGGGCGCGTACTCCTCCGGGTGGGCGGCACGGATCCTGACGTCCATGTACGCCAGTCTGCAGCAGTTCTCCGTCCTCCGTCACCGGAGTATCGGCGCGGGCGGAGGGGGCCGCGGGCGGCCGTACGGACCTGGGCGCGTGCACCACGGCCACCGCCACCGCGCTGACGGCCATGCCCGCCGCCGCGACCGGGCCCAGCGTCTCCCCGAACATCGCGAAGCCCCACAGCATCGTCGTGGGCGGGGTGAGGTAGAGCAGGCTGGAGACCCGAGTGACGCTGCCGCGCCGCAGCACCAGCCAGTAGAAGCCGTATCCGCCCAGCGTCGACAGCACGACGACCCACGCGATCGCCGTCCAGAAGCCGGAGGTCGCGGGTGGGGAGGTGGCGCCCGTACCGAGCGCGATACCGGTGAACAGCACGGCGCTGGTCGCGACCTGCAACGGCAGCGCGTCCGCGAGCGGCAGCGAGCTGCCCGCCCGGCGTTCCACCACCGTCGCCGCGACCAGGCCCAGCATCCCGGCGAAGGGGAGCGCGTAGGCCCATGCCGGTGTGGACGAGGCGCTCGCCAGGTCGCCCCGGACCACGAGCAACACACCGGCGAGCCCGAGGGTGAGCCCCGCCCACTGGCGGCGGGTGACGCGTTCGCCGAGGAGCGGGCCGGCCAGACCGGCGGCGGCGAGCGGCTGCAGCGCGGCCACCAGCGCGCCGGTCCCCAGGGCCACGCCGAGGTCGATGGCCGAGACGACCGTGAAGAGATAGACGCCCTGCGACAGCAGGCCGACGACCGTCTGGACGGCCACGTCACGGAGCGGCAGGCGCCGCCGCCGTACGGTCAGCCACCAGGCGCCCAGCAGGGCCCCGGCCACCACGAAGCGCCACATCAGCACCGTCGGCGTGGACGCCTCCGCCGTACCGAGCCGGCCCCCGACGAAGCCGGAACTCCACATCACCACGAACCCCGCTGCGGCGAGTGCGTCCCGTACGCCCGTCTCCCGCGTCATAAGGCCGCCTCCTTCACCAGTCGGTGCGCCCGGCCCGACGGGCGGACCATGGACCGAGGTAAACAGATCGGTTTACTTCCGATGCGTCCAGTAGACTAAACAGATCGGTTTACTGTCAAGGCGGACCCCGAGGAGGCAGGCCATGCCGGACACCGCCCGCACCGGCCCGGAGCGGCTCACCCCGGGCGCGCGGCGCATCCTGGACGCCGCGTCGAAGCTCTTCTACGGGCGCGGCATCCACGCCGTCGGCGTCGACACCATCGCCGCCGAGGCAGGGGTGACCAAGAAGACCCTCTACGACCGCTTCGGCTCGAAGGACGCCCTCGTCGTCGCCTACCTCGAAGCCCGCGACCGCCGCTGGCGCGAGCGGCTGACCGACCGGGTGGACACCGTTCCCGAGGGCGCGCCCGGCGACCGCCTGCTGGCGACCTTCGACGCGCTGGGGGAGTGGATGCGGACCGAGAATCCGCGGGGCTGCGGCTTCGCCAACGCGGCCGCCGAACTGCCCGACGCCGGCCATCCCGCGCGCCGGGTCATCGCCGCCCAGAAGGAGTGGATGCTCGGCTATCTCACCGAACTCGCCGCCGCGGCCGGGGTCTTGGACCCCTCACCGCTCGCCGAGCGGCTGATGATCCTGCACGAGGGCGCCACCGTGCTCCACGCCCTGGGGACCGTACGGCACCCCACCGACCAGGCGCGCACCGTCGCCGCGGGGCTCCTCGCCGAGGCCCGCGACTGATCCGCCTGATCCGCGACTGATCCGCGCCTGACCCGTGCCGCGGGCGGGCGAAGCCCTCGCGCGCACCCGTGCGCACGGCGGCCACGTGCCCGGGGTGAACGGCCACCCCGTGAACGGCGGCGGGCCGCCGCCCCCTGGTGAAGGGGGCGACGGCCCGTGCGTCCGGCGGTGTCGCCGGTCGGCCGGCGCTCAGCAGCAGCGGAAGCCGTCCCGGGGGTCCGCCTCCCGCGCGTCGGTGCGCTGCCGCTCGAACTCCCTGCGGCTGAGCACCTTCGCCTCGGGATCGTGTGCCCGGGCGTGCGCCACGTACCGGTCGTACGTGGCCTCGCCCGACGCCTCGCGCCAGAACCAGCGGAACCTCGACGCCGCCCTGCGGATACCGGCCGCGGTGCTCATGGCCGGGGCTCCGCCGTACGGTCGCTGCCCTCCGCCTCGCCGTCCCCGGCTCCGACTCCGGCCGCGACCAGCTCCGCCTTCTCCGCCTTGGTGGCGAACAGCCCGGCGGGGGCGACGATCTTCGACTCCTCGTGCGGCACCTCCTGGAGCTGCGCGCTCTGCGGGTTGCGGATCGCCTTGTAGCAGACCCGGGCCGCGTCGGCGATCACCACGATGATGAGGAGCGCGAACAGGGCGGCGAGCACACCGTCGACCGTGGCGTTGGTGACGATCGTGTGCATGTCGTCCATGTTCTTGGCGGGTGGCAGGACCTTCCCGGCGTCGATGGCGTCCTGGTTGACGCTCACCTGCTTGAAGAAGCCGATCTTCGGGTCCTCGGAGAAGACCTTCTGCCAGCTCGCGGTGAGCGTGACCGCCACGTCCCACACCAGCGGAACCGCCGTCACCCAGGCCCACTTGAGGCGTCCGGACTTGATCAGCAGCGTGGTGCAGACGGCCAGGGCGACCGCGGCCAGCAGCTGGTTGGCGATACCGAAGAGCGGGAAGAGCTGGTTGATGCCGCCCAGCGGGTCGTGGACGCCGACCCACAGGAAGTAGCCCCAGCCGCCGACGACGACCGCGCTGGCGATCCAGACGCCCGGCTTCCAGCTCACCTGGCGGAAGGGCTTGTAGACGTTGCCCAGCATGTCCTGGAGCATGAAGCGCCCGACCCGGGTGCCCGCGTCCACCGTGGTGAGGATGAACAGCGCCTCGAACATGATCGCGAAGTGGTACCAGAAGGCCTTGAGCCCCGCGCCGCCCACGACCGAGGAGAAGATCTCCGACATGCCCAGGGCGAAGGTCGGAGCGCCGCCCGTACGGGACAGCAGACTCGCCTCGTCCACCGACTTGGCGGCCGCGGCGAGTTCCTCGGGCGAGATGGTGAACCCGATCCCGGCCACGGCCTGCGAGGCGGACTCGACCGTCGAACCGATCACGCCCGCAGGGGAGTTGACCGCGAAGAACAGACCCGGGTCGATGATGCAGGCCGTGATCATCGCCATCACGGCGACGAAGGACTCGGTCAGCATGGCGCCGTAGCCGACCATGCGGACCTGCGTCTCCTTCTGGATCATCTTCGGGGTGGTGCCCGAGGAGACCAGGGCGTGGAAGCCGGACAGCGCGCCGCAGGCGATGGTGATGAAGACGAAGGGGAAGAGCGAGCCGGCGAAGACCGGTCCGGAACCGCTGGAGGCGAACGGCGTGACCGCCTCCATCTTCAGGGTCGGCAGCGCGATGATCACGCCGAGCGCCAGCAGCGCGATCGTCCCGACCTTCATGAAGGTCGAGAGGTAGTCACGCGGGGCCAGCAGCATCCACACCGGCAGCACCGACGCCACGAAGCCGTAGATCACCATCCAGACGACCAGCGCACCCGGCGAGAGCGTGAAGAAGTCGGCAGCCGGGGACTCGGCGACCCAGCCGCCCGCGATGATGGCGAGCAGCAGCAGCGCGACACCGATCACGGAGACCTCGGTGACCCTTCCCGGCCGCAGCACCCGCAGGTAGAAGCCCATGAACAGGGCGATCGGAATGGTCATGCCGATGGAGAAGACGCCCCACGGCGAGTTGGCCAGGGCGTTGACGATCACCAGCGCCAGCACGGCCAGCAGAATGATCATGATCGCGAAGACCGCGACCAGGGCGGCGGCGCCGCCGAACGGGCCGATCTCGTCCCGCGCCATCTGCCCGAGTGACCGGCCGTTGCGGCGCATGGAGAAGAACAGCGTCACCATGTCCTGCACCGCGCCGGCGAAGATGACACCGACGATGATCCAGATGGTGCCCGGCAGATAGCCCATCTGAGCTGCGAGGACCGGGCCGACCAGCGGACCCGCGCCCGCCACCGCGGCGAAGTGGTGACCGAACAGCACGCGCCGGTCGGTGGGGTGGAAGTCGACACCGTTGTCGAGGCGTTCGGCCGGCGTGGCCCGGGTCTTGTCGACCTTCAGGACCCGATGGGTGATGAACCGCGCGTAGAAGCGGTACGCGATGGCGTACGAGCCGAGTGCCGCCGCCACCATCCAGGCCGCCGAGATCTCTTCACCCCGGGCCAGTGCCAGCACGGCCCAGCCGGCCGCGGCGACGAGGGCGACAACCGCCCAGACCGCTATGGCCTGCGGGGTGAGTCTGCGCTGGGGTGCCTGCGGTGGTGCTGCTGGATCTGGCATGGCAACGTTTCTCCGTCCCTCCGGCGACTCATGTGCAACGCGCAGGAAATCTAAGCCCGTACGGAGGGAACCGTCACCACCCGTCCTCATACCGGAACGGATACATTTGCTGAACCCGCAGGTCGCGGGCGGGTGAGGGTACGGCTGTGATCAGTTGTGCGGACGCTTGAGACGGGCCACGAACTTGTACCGGTCGCCGCGGTAGACGGACCGCACCCACTCCACGGGCCGCCCCTCCGCATCGAGCGAGTGCCGCGACAGCATCAGCATCGGCAGCCCCACGTCCGTACCCAGCAGCCCCGCCTCGCGCGGTGTGGCCAGCGAGGTCTCGATGGTCTCCTCGGCCTCCGCGAGGCGCACGTCATAGACCTCGGCGAGCGCCGTGTAGAGCGAGGTGTACTTGACGAGGCTGCGGCGCAGGGCCGGGAAGCGCTTGGCCGACAGATGGGTGGTCTCGATGGCCATCGGCTCGCCGTTGGCGAGCCGCAGCCGCTCGATGCGCAGCACGCGCCCGCCCGGCGCGATGTCGAGCAGGCCCGCCAGACGGTCGTCGGCGGTGACGTAGCCGATGTCCAGCAGCTGGGAGGCCGGTTCGAGGCCCTGGGCCCTCATGTCCTCGGTGTAGGAGGTCAGTTGGAGCGCCTGGGAGACCTTGGGCTTGGCGACGAACGTGCCCTTGCCCTGGATCCGCTCCAGCCGTCCCTCGACCACGAGTTCCTGCAGCGCCTGGCGCACCGTGGTGCGCGAGGTGTCGAATTCGGCGGCGAGGGTCCGCTCCGGGGGGACGGGTGTGCCGGGCGGCAGCGTCTCGGTCATGTCGAGCAAGTGGCGCTTGAGCCGGTAGTACTTGGGCACGCGGGCGCTGCGTGTGGGCATGGCGCCGTTGGTGCCGTTGCTCTCGGCGTTCTCCCCGTCCGTCTCCATGGCCAGCCTTCCCGGGTGCTGTCCTGCTGCCGTCACCGGCTCCTCCGTCCTCAGCGGCTCACATCGTGGCACGACCCCGGCCTCAGGCGGCCATTCGGCTCAGGTGTCGGTCCGGTAACGGAGCCGACAGCGACTCTTATACACCCTTGACACCCCAAAAGGTCTAGGCCAAGCTGCCGAGCACTGGTCTAAACCATTAAAGACCACGTCCCCGAGCCACACACGGTGCGCGTCCGTAACGAGTCGATCTCGGCTCGGCGCACTGAAGGGGGTGGGGAGTCTGGCATCCCTTGAAGGAGGGTGGCGTGAGACGCAAGCTCATCGCGGCTGTCGGCGTCGCGGCATTGGTCACCGGCGTCGCGGCCTGCGGGTCGGGGGACTCCGGGGCGTCGAAGAACCCCAAGGAGCGCAGCGAGACGCTGACGGTCTGGCTGATGGTCGACGCGCAGAGCACCTGGCCCGAACTGGTCGAGGACGTCAACGAGCAGTTCAAGAAGAAGTACCCGAAGGTCACGGTCAAGGTGCAGTACCAGCAGTGGGCCGACAAGGCCAAGAAGCTGGACACCGCACTCGGCGGCGAGAAGTTCCCGGACGTGGTCGAACTCGGCAACACCGAGACCATGACGTACATCCTGAACGGGGCGCTCGCGGAGATCGACCCCGAGAAGTACGACAACTCCGACACCTGGATCCAGGGACTCAAGGACACCTGCGCCTTCGAGGGCAAGCAGTACTGCGTGCCGTACTACGCGGGTGCGCGCGTGGCCGTCTACAACACGGAGATGTTCAGGAAGGCCACCGGCTCGGACAAGCTCCCGCAGAGCGAGGACGCCCTGCTGAAGGCCGTCGACAAGGTCCGGGACGAGTACGGCACCAAGGACAGGCGCTTCTCCTCCCTCTATCTGCCCGGCCGTTACTGGTACGCCGCGATGTCCTACGTCGCCGCTTACGGCGGTCGCATCGCCGCGTACGACGAGGGCGCGAAGGAGTGGAAGGCCACGCTCTCCTCCCCCGAGGCCCAGCAGGGCATCGCCCACTTCATCGACCTCGTCAAGAAGTACAACAAGGGCGACGTGACCAAGGACGAGCAGGACCACGCCAATGTGATGGCGAACGAGAAGGCCGCCCTCCTCTACGGCAACGGCTGGGAGGCCGGCAGCGTCATCGACGGGAAGGCCAACGGCAACCCGAAGCTCAAGGACAAGATCAAAACGGCGGGCATGCCCGGGCCGGGCGGCAAGGCCCTGCCGTCCTTCATCGGCGGCTCCGACCTCGCCGTGGTCTCCAAGTCCAAGGTCCAGGACCTCGGCCAGGAGTGGATCTCCCTGTTCACCAGCGAGAAGTCGCAGGAGGTCCTGGCCTCCAAGGACATCCTCCCCAACAACACGCGCCAACTCGAGCCGCTGAAGCGGAAGGAGTCCACCGCGGCGATCGCGGGCGCGGTGCCGGACGCCTGGTTCACCCCGATCGCCCCCGGCTGGACGGCGATCGAGAAGGAGGAGGTCCTCGAGGTGATGCTGCTCGACATCCTCAAGGGCTCCTCGGTGGCCGACGCGACGAAGAAGGCCGACGAGAAGGTCAACGAGCTGATCAACAAGGGATCTTGAGCCGCTGTGCCGTGCCCCGCGGCAGGCGGGGGCCCGCTCTCCGGGCCTCCGCCCGCCCCCGCCCTTGCCGTGCAGAGACCGAACGGAAGGTCAGCCCCGTGACTGCCGCCGACACACGAGCCGCCGGACCTCCGCCCGGCGCGTCCCGGGCGCCCGTACCCCCGGGGCCCCGGCGACCCGGGAGCCGGAGGCCGTACGGGGGCCGGAAGCCGTACGGGAGTCCTCCCGGCGCGGGCGGGGGGACGCGCCGCGGCCGGCGGGCGGGCGCCGCGCTGCCGTATCTGCTGGTCGCCCCGGCGATCGTCGCGATCGGCGCGGTCTTCGCCTTCCCCCTCGTCAAGACCGTGATCATGTCCTTCCAGGACATGGGCCGACGGGAGCTGTGGACCGGGAATCCCCCGCCGTGGGTGGGGTTCGACCAGTTCACGCACATCCTCGGCGATGCCGAGTTCTGGACGGTCACCGGCCGCACGGTGCTCTTCATGGCCGTCTGCGTCGCCCTGACCATGGGGCTCGGGCTGCTGGGCGCCCTGCTGATGCAGCGCTTGTCGGCCTGGGTGCGGCTGCTGCTCACCGGCGCTCTCGTCGCCGCCTGGTCGATGCCGCTGCTGGTCGCGACCTCCGTCTTCCGGTGGCTGTCCGACTCCGACTACGGCCTGATCAACACGCTGATCGACGCGCTGCCCGGGGTCGAATTCCTCGGTCACAACTGGTTCCTCGACCCCTGGCAGGGATTCGCGATCATCGTGGCGCTGGTGGTCTGGGGCGCCCTCCCCTTCGTCGTGATCACGCTGTACGCCGCCCTCACCCAGGTCCCCGGCGAACTCGAGGAAGCGGCCCAGCTCGACGGAGCCGGCGCCTTCGGTGTCTTCCGATTCGTCACCTGGCCCGTCATCCGGCCCGTCTTCCAGATGGTCGCCACGCTCTCGGTGATCTGGGACTTCAACGTCTTCGGCCAGATCTTCCTGCTGCGCGGCAACAAGCCGGAGCCGGAGTACGAGACCCTCGGCCTCTACTCGTTCAGCAAGGCCTTCGAGTCCACCTCCTTCAGCCAGGGCACCGCGATCGCCCTGGTCACCGTCCTCCTGCTGTCCGGTGTCGCCGTCCACTACCTGCGCCAGCTCATGAAGACAGGAGAGGTCGAGTGACCGCCCCCGCGCCCGCTGCCCCCGCTCTCCGCGCCCCCGAGCCCCCTGCCCCGCAGATCCTGCGCCCGGACCGGAGGAAGCACCGGCCGGTCCACGACGTCCTCGGCCTCGCCGCCTTCCTCGTGATGGCCTTCCCCGTCTACTGGCTGCTGGTCAGCGCCCTCCGCCCCAACCACCAGATCCGCAGCTACGACCAGACGCTGTGGCCCTCCTCGTTCACCCTCGACAACTTCGCGCGGGCCGTGCGGCAGGAGAACTTCACCACCGCGATCCAGGCCAGCCTCATCATCTGCGTGACGGCGGTCGCCGGGGCCATGGTGATCGCCACGCTCGCCGCCTTCGCCATCGGCCGGTTCCGGTTCCGCGGCCGCAAGGCCCTGCTGATCGTGCTGATCATGGTCCAGATGCTGCCGCCCACGGCGATGCTCATCCCCATCTACATCCAGCTCAACGCGATGGGCGCGCTCAACGAGTACTGGGGCGTGATCATCGTCTATCTGGTCTCCACGCTGCCGTTCGCGGTCATCATGATCCGCGGCTTCGTCGTCAACATCCCGGTGGAGCTGGAGGAGGCCGCGATGGTCGACGGCTGCACCCGGATGGGAGCATTCCGGCGGGTGGTCTTCCCGCTGCTGGCCCCCGGTCTCGCCGCGGCGTCGATCTTCGCCCTGGTCAACGCCTGGAACGAGTACCTCTTCGCGTACGTCCTGATGAACGACAACGACAAGTACACACTCAACGTGTGGCTGATGACCTTCACCACCGAGCGCGGCACCGACTACGGCGCGCTCATGGCCGCCTCCGTACTCATCGCCCTCCCGGTGGTGATCTTCTTCATGATCATCCAGAAGAAGATGGCAGCGGGCCTCACCTCCGGCGCAGTGAAGGGATAACGGCACTCCATGACGACCCTCGCTCCAGGAACCAGCACCCTCACCCGTGACGCCCTCGCGGTCCTCCAGCCGGGCTTCACCGGCACGCGCGCCCCCGACTGGGTGCTGCGCCGGCTCGGCGAAGGACTCGCCGCGGTGGGCCTGTTCGGCCGGAACATCGCCTCTCCCGGCCAACTCGCCGAGCTCACGGCACAGTTGCGCGCCGAGCGCGGCGACGTTCTCGTCGCGATCGACGAGGAGGGCGGGGACGTCACCCGGCTGGAGGTCCGCAGCGGTTCCTCCTTCCCCGGGAACCTCGCCCTCGGCGCCGTCGACGACACCGCGCTGACCCGGTCCGTGGCCCGCGAGCTGGGCCGGCGGCTCGCCGAGTGCGGCGTCAACCTCGACTGGGCACCCTCCGCGGACGTCAACTCCAACCCGGACAACCCGGTCATCGGCGTCCGCTCCTTCGGCGCGGAGCCGGACCTCGTCGCCCGCCACACGGCCGCGTACATCGAAGGTCTCCAGTCCTCGGGCGTGGCCGCCTGCGCCAAGCACTTCCCCGGCCACGGCGATACCGACGTCGACTCCCACCACGACCTGCCGCGCGTCGCCGCGGATCTGCACACCCTGCGCGCCCGCGAACTCGTCCCCTTCCGCGCGGCCGTACGAGCCGGCGTCAAGGCCGTGATGAGCGCGCACATCCTGCTGCCCGCCCTCGACCCGGACCGGCCCGCCACCCTCAGCCCGGAGGTGCTGCACGGCCTGCTCCGCGCCCCCGCCCACGACGGCGGCCTCGGTTTCGACGGCCTGATCGTCACCGACGGCATGGAGATGCGTGCCATCTCGGCCACCTACGGCCTTGAGCGCGGCAGCGTGCTCGCCGTCGCGGCGGGCGCGGACGCCATCTGCGTCGGTGGCGGCCTCGCGGACGAGGACACCGTGCTGCGGCTGCGCGACGCCCTGGTGAGGGCCGTACGGGAAGGGCGGCTCGCCGAGGAGCGGCTCGCGGACGCCGCCGCCCGGGTACGCGCCCTCGCCGCGTGGACGGCCACGGCCGCCGCCGAATCGGGCGGTGCCGGAACGGCCGCCGCCCCAACGGCCGCCGGGGGAGCGGGCGCCGGGGGAGCGGCGGAGCCCGGGGTGGGCCTGGACGCCGCCCGCCGCGCCCTGCGCGTCACGGGCGCGGACGCGTACGAACCCGCCCGCGAGCCCGTGTTCGTCGCCGCGTTCACCCCGGTCGCGAACATCGCCGTCGGCGCCGAGACCCCCTGGGGCGTCGGGGCCGAGCTGGCGCGGATGCTGCCCGGCACCGGCACCGGCTCGTACGGCCGCCCCGGCACGGGTGACGAGGGGCCCGCCGCCGTGATCGCGCGTGTGCTGGCCGAGGCGGCGGACCGTAGGATCGTCGCTGTGGTCCGCGACGTCCACCGGCACCCCTGGATGGCCGGCGCACTGGCCTCCCTCGTCGCCGCCCGGCCGGACACGGTCGTGGTCGAGATGGGGGTTCCCCAGGCACCGCCGAGCGGAGCTCTGCACATCGCGACGCACGGCGCTGCTCGCGTCTGCGGCCGGGCCGCCGCGGAGGTCATCACCGGCAAGGGCGCCGGAAACTGACGCCCGCGGACTGCGACACGAACAGCCGACTGGAGGCACCCAGCATGTCCGCCACGACTCCGACCCAGCCGAGTTCCCAGCCGGGCCGGATCATGTCCGGCGAGATGGCCGAGCAGCCCGCGGTGCTGCAGCGGATCCTCGACGAGGGGGCGCCGAGGATCCGGGAGGTCGCGGAGCGGATCGCCGCCCGCAACCCGCGTTTCGTCCTGCTCACCGGGCGCGGCACCTCCGACAACGCGGCGCTCTACGCCAAGTACCTGCTGGAGGTGCTGCTCGGCAAGCCGTGCGGCCTGACGTCGATGTCCACCACGACCGCGTACGGCGCCACGCCGGATCTGACGGACGTTCTGGTCATCACGGTCAGCCAGTCCGGCGGTTCCCCGGACCTGGTGGCATCCACCGAGGCCGCCCGCGACGCCGGGGCGATCACCCTCGCGGTCACCAACAACGCCGGCTCGCCGCTGGCCGAGGTGTCCGAGTTCCACATCGACGTCCTTGCGGGCCCGGAGAAGGCGCTCCCGGCGACCAAGACCTACACCGCCGAACTCCTCGCCCTCTACCTGTTCGTGGAGGGGCTGCGCGGCGGCGACGGCTCGGCGGCCAAGGTCCTTCCCGAACTGGCGCGGCAGATCCTGGACCGCAAGGACGAGGTCAAGGCGCTGGCCGGCCGCTACCGGTTCGCCGAGCGCATGGTCCTCACCTCGCGCGGCTACGGCTACCCCACCGCGAAGGAAGCCGCGCTGAAGCTGATGGAGACCAGCTACATCCCGGCGCTCTCGTACTCCGGCGCGGACCTGCTGCACGGCCCGCTCGCCATGATCGACAACATCTCGCCGGTCATCGCCATCGTCACCGAGGGCAAGGGCGGCGAGGCCTTGCAGCCCGTACTGGACCGGCTCAGCAGCCGAGGTGCGGATCTGGTCGTCATCGGCAGCCGGGCGAAGGTCGACCAGGCGACCGCGGGCTTCGCGCTGCCGACGTCGGGGGTGGCGGAGGAGGTCCAGCCGATCCTGGAGATCCTGCCGCTGCAGATGCTGGCGTACGAGGTCACCATCGCGCGCGGGCAGGACCCGGACGCACCGCGGGCTCTCGCGAAGGTCACCGAGACGCGCTGACGGCACCGGCCTCTCGGCGGGACGGGCACCGGGGCCGCTGTGAGACGGAGCACCGGCCTCTCGGCGGGACCGGGGTCCCTCGGGCGCTGCGGGGCACCGGCCGTTCGGCGGTGCGGGGCACCGGCCCCGGAAACACCCGCGGGCCGCGGCGCCGGGACAGGACCCTCAACCTGTCCGGCACCGCAGCCCGGAGTTGACGCCGGCGGACCGGGCCGCGGGGTGTGCGGTTCCTCGCGGGCGGTCGTACCGGCAACGAGGCCACGGCGCAGTCAGGGCAGAGAGCACCGTGCCCTCCTGCCACCCTCCTGTGCGGGGAGGATGGACGTTTTACTGTTTCATTGTGGACTAGACCATTCTTGTCTGTCTATGAGTTGGCCCAGGATTCGCGGAGATTCGCACGACCGCAACACCGGTAGGCTCGCACACGTGCCCTCCATGAACGACCTTGTCCGCCAGCACACCGCGCTCACCGAGTCCGACCTCGAGTGGCTGCACCTGCTGGTATCGGAGTGGCAACTCCTCTCCGACCTCTCCTTCGCCGACCTGGTGCTGTGGGTGCCCACCCTGGACGGCACCCGCTATGTCTCCGTCGCGCAGATGCGGCCCAACACCGGCCCCACCTCCTACCAGGACGACATGGTGGGCCATCTCGTTCCCCGCGGCCGCCGCCCCATGCTGGACTCCGCGGTCGACGAGGGCCGGATCGTGCGCGAGGGCGACCCGGAGTGGCGCGAGGAGGTCCCCGTCCGCGTCGAGTCCATCCCCGTACGCCGGGAGAGCCGCGTCCTCGGGGTGATCGCGCGCAATACCAATCTGCTGACCGTGCGGACCCCCAGCCGGCTCGAACTCACCTATCTCCAGAGCGCGTCCGATCTCGCCCAGATGATCGCCGCAGGATCGTTCCCCTTCCCCGGACAGCAGGTCGACATGGACGCCTCGCCGCGTGTCGGCGACGGCCTGATCCGCCTGGACGCCGACGGCATCGTCCAGTACGCCAGCCCGAACGCCCTCTCCGCCTACCACCGGCTGGGTCTCGCGGCAGATCTCGTCGGCTGCCACCTGGGCCAGACCACCGCCGAACTCGCCCCCTCCCGCGGGCCGGTGGACGAGTCCCTGGTGAAGCTCGCCAGCGGCTGGGCGCCGCGCGAGACCGAGGTCGAGGGCAACGGCGGCGTCATCCAGCTCCGCGCCATCCCGCTCAAGCCCAAGGGCACCCGAATCGGCTCGCTCGTCCTGCTCCGCGACGTGACCGAACTGCGCCGCCGTGAGCGAGAGTTGATCACCAAGGACGCCACCATCCGGGAGATCCACCACCGGGTGAAGAACAACCTCCAGACCGTGGCGGCCCTGCTGCGCCTCCAGGCCCGGCGGATGGACTCGGACCAGGGGCGGGAGGCGCTGGAGGAGGCGGTGCGCCGGGTCGGCTCGATCGCCATCGTGCACGAGACGCTGTCCCAGAACCTGGACGAGCGCGTGGAGTTCGACGACATCGCGGACCGCGTGCTGGCCATGGTGGCGGAGATCTCACCGGGGCGGGTCGTCGGCCGCCGTACGGGCCGCTTCGGCATTCTCGACGCCGAAGTCGCCACACCGCTGTCGATGGTTCTCACCGAGATTCTGCAGAACGCCCTGGAACACGGCTTCGGGCCGGGGGAGTCCGGCACGGTGGAGGTGTCGGCCGTCCGCGGAGGGACACGCAGCGAGGCCAGGCTCCTGGTGACGGTGCAGGACGACGGGTGCGGGCTGCCGGAGGGCTTCGACCCGAAGCAGCAGGGCAATCTCGGCCTGCAGATCGTACGGACCCTGGTGGAGGGGGAGTTGGGCGGGACGTTCGACATGCTCCCCGCCCCGGGGCGCGGCACGCGCGTGGTCCTGGACGTCCCGGTCCGGGCGGAGAAGCACTGAACCGGAGCGATCCGGGCCCGACGGGGCCGAACCGGCCGGTTTCGGCGCGGACTTCGGCCTCGCGGGCCTCCGCCTTCCGCACCCCGGCCCTTCGCGAACCGCTGCCGATGTGTCATGACGCACAGCAAGAAGCCCCGGACCGATCGGTCCGGGGCTCAGTGCGTGCTGCGCGCTGCGACTCGGGGGGCGGGAGGTGCGCACACGCCGTACGCGCCGCCCTGGCACAGGGGCTTGGTGTCAGGCGCTGGCGTTGCGCGCCCGGTTGCGAGCGGCGCGGCGCTTCATCGCGCGGCGCTCGTCCTCGCTGAGGCCACCCCACACACCGGAGTCCTGGCCGGACTCCAGCGCCCACTGCAGGCACTGCTCCATCACGGGGCAGCGACGGCAGACGGCCTTGGCTTCCTCGATCTGCAGCAGCGCAGGACCGGTGTTGCCGATGGGGAAGAAGAGCTCGGGGTCTTCCTCGCGGCAAACGGCGCGGTGACGCCAGTCCATGGCTGCTCCATCTCCTTGTATTACCAGCTGATTGCTTGTGAATGTGAACGCTTTCACGAATCCCTTCACAACAGAAGGGGCCGTCGTCCAGTTACCTGGTGCGGTCCCAGGGGGAGTGAGGGGGATTCGGGCTCTCAAGGGGGCCGCCTTGCGGGGCCGTCCCGATCGCCATGAAGAGACTCGCAAACCTCGGCGGCGGATACAACCCCTTCTGGAAAGTTTTTTTTGATTCCTTGGTGTCGCCTCGGTCACAGCCGTACTTCCGAGGGGTGGAAGCTGGTCTAAACGTTCGAGTGGAAGGACTTTTGCCTCTTCCGCTCACACAATCACACGCAGTGCACGGCGTACGCCTGTGAACGTCACGCTCGTACGCAGTCCCAGGTGGTCACCGTCCATCTGAAAGGGCAGTGGAACCTGCGAATGCAAGGTGAAGTCCGTCAGATCGTGGAGCGAGACGGCGTGCTTGCCGCGGGGCCCGCGCTCGGGCGAGGACATGAGGAGCTGCGTGGCATATCGGGCCACCGCCGCGGTGGACAGCCGGCTGAGTCCGAGCACGTCGAGAGCGGTGTCGAAGGACGCGGCGGGCGCCGCGTACACCGGGCGATTGCCCAGATAAGTCCAGGGCGCGGTGTTGCAGACTATCGACAGCACGAGGTCGTGGACGGGATCCGCGCCTTCCCGTTCCAGGGTGATCGTCCCCTGGGTGCGATGGGGTTCACCGAGGAATTGCCGTAGGACTTGGCGTACATAAAGGGAATGGGTCGAACGGCGGCCGCGCTCGCGGTGCTGTTCGACGCGTCCCACAACTCCGGCGTCGAAACCGAATCCAGCGCAAAAGGTGAACCAGCGGGCAGGTACTCCGCCGTCGTTGGTGCCGGGAGTTCCGGACGCGAGGCCCAGACCCACGGTCCGCTCGGTGCGCCGGTGCAAGGCGTCCAGCAGAGCGCCGGTCGCCTCGATCGGGTCGTTCGGCACTCCGAGGGCGCGCGCGAACACATTGGTGGAGCCGCCCGGCACAACCGCGAGCCCCGGCAGTGCTTCGGGCGCGGGGCCGTGGTGCAGCAGCCCGTTGACGACCTCGTTGACGGTGCCGTCCCCGCCGAGCGCGACGACGAGTTCGGTCTCGCCGCCCTCGGCCGCCTGCCGCGCCAGGTCCCGGGCATGGCCCCGGTACTCCGTCATCGCGACGTCCAGCTTGAGGTCGCTCGCCAGCGCGTGGATGAGGACGTCTCGGGTGCGTCCACTGGTGGTGGTTGCCGCCGGATTGACCACGAGGAGCGCGCGCATGCGCAGCAGACTACCTACCCCGTGGTACGGGGCCCAGCCCGGGAAGGGATCGTATGCACCGCGGGCTACCCTGCTGGGGTGAGCAGCGAGCAGAAGCAGGCCCCCGACGACGCCCCTACCGGCCCGCGCCCGGCGCGGCTGACGGCCGCAGCAGCGCTGGCGGCGGTGGAGGGTGTGGCGCTCGCCGCGTTCGGCGCCTATCTGCTCCTCATGGGGCTCGTCGGCGACCCGGACAGCCCGCAGCAGGCGGAGATGGGCGGGATCACCCTGCTCGCGCTCGCCGTGCTGCCGCTGGCCGCGGCGCGCGGACTGCTGCTGCGGCGCCGCTGGAGCCGGGGGCCGGCGTTGATCGTCCAGATCATGGCCGTGCCGGTCGCGTGGACGCTGATCAGCACCGGCGGGGCGATGATCGCCGCGGGGGTCGCCCTCGCGGCGCTCGCCGTGGCCGTCCTGGTCCTGCTGGTGAACCCCACGGCGACCGAGGCGCTGGGGATCGCGCCCCGCGACGCCTGACCCCCGCTCCTCACCACGGCTCGTCACGGCCGGGCAGTGCCTGATCCCGATGCCCGGGACGGCGGCTGATGCCGATCGCCGGCCTCTCCGTGGGCGCGTATCCGGGGCGTACGCCGTGCGCGGGCGCCGTACGCCCGCGCACGGGGTTACTCCTCGACGAGGAGCCGGTCGCGGAGCTGGGCCAGTGTGCGGGCCAGCAGCCGCGAGACGTGCATCTGCGAGATGCCGACCTCGGCCGCGATCTGCGACTGGGTCATGTTTCCGAAGAAGCGCAACAGCAGGATCTTCTTTTCCCGCGGCGGCAGTTCCTCCAGGAGCGGCTTGAGCGACTCGCGGTACTCCACGCCCTCCAGGGCGTCGTCCTCGGCGCCCAGGGTGTCGGCGACGGCCGGTGATTCGTCGTCCGTGTCCGGCACGTCCAGCGACAGCGTGCTGTAGGCGTTGGCGGACTCCAGGCCCTCCAGCACCTCCTCCTCCGAGATGCCGAGGTGCTCGGCCAGCTCGTGGACCGTCGGCGAGCGCCCGTGGCGCTGCGACAGCTCGGCCGTCGCGGTTGTCAGCGAGAGCCGCAGCTCCTGCAGACGGCGCGGCACCCGGACCGCCCAGCCCTTGTCGCGGAAGTGCCGCTTGATCTCGCCGACGACGGTCGGGGTCGCGTACGTGGAGAACTCCACGCCCCGGTCCGGGTCGAACCGGTCCACCGACTTGATCAGACCGATCGTGGCGACCTGGGTCAGGTCGTCCAGCGGTTCCCCGCGATTGCGGAACCGGCGGGCCAGATGCTCGACCAGCGGGAGATGCATCCGTACGAGGTGGTTGCGCAGCTCGGCGCGCTCGGGAGAGCCGTCGGGCAGCTCGCGCAGTTCGAAGAACATGGCGCGGGCACCGCTGCGGTCGTGCGGGTCCGGGAGCTGGCCGTGCTCGTGCTCGTAGGCATGCTCCGGCTCCGGCCGGCGGTGCTCGTGCTCCCGTTGCTGGCCGGGCTCGCGCCGGTGCTGGTCCGGCTGCTGCTCGCGCTGGTGCTGGTCCATGTGGTCCGCCCGCTCTGCCTGCGGCTGCTCGGGAATGGCCGTGCCCGGCACCACCCGCGAGACATGCCTCTCGTCATGCATCGGCCTGCCCGTCCCGTCCCTCACGGCTGTCCGGGACCCGCGCCGCGCTTCTTGTGCAGGCTGATGCTGACGGTCCGGTCCTCGGCGACCGTCGACTCCACCTCACCGGCCAGTGCGGAGAGCACCGTCCAGGCGAACGTGTCGCGCTCCGGCGCTCTGCCGTCCGTGGTCGGTGCCGACACGGTGACCCTCAGCGCGTCGCCCACCAGGCGGAAGACGCAGCTCAGCACCGATCCTGGAACGGCTTGCTGGAGCAGGATCGCGCACGCCTCGTCGACAGCGATGCGAAGATCCTCGATTTCGTCGAGGGTGAAGTCCAAGCGCGCTGCAAGCCCGGCCGTGGCCGTACGCAGCACCGAAAGGTAGGCACCCGCAGCCGGCAGCCGGACTTCTACGAAGTCCTGGGTCCCGGGCTCGCCTGCGATCTGGGACACCCTCACCTCCAAGGTGGCACAAGCTCGTTGAGCTGGTATGAACGCCGTCCCGCGCCCCGCTCGGAAGCGGAAGCGGGCCGACGCGGCACATGGTTCGGCTGCGACGCTATCGCGATCCGCGGGTCAAGGTCTCACGGACCGAGGAGCGTCACTCATTGTAAGTCTGCGGGTACGGACAGTGGCTAGAGGGACGGCAGGCTCAATTCAAAGAGATCCGACTCCGGTTGGAGCGGCGTGGGATCAGATGATCGTCTGGTCCAGAAAACACCATCGCCAGCTCTCGCCCGGCTCGTAGGAGCGCATCACCGGGTGTCCCGTGTCCTCGAAGTGCCGCGTCGCGTGCCGCGACGGCGACGAGTCACAGCATCCCACGTGACCGCACTGCAGACACAGGCGCAGTTGTACGTAGTCGCTGCCGTCCGCCCGGCAGGCCAGGCAGGTCTCGCCGGCCGCCGAGGGCTCGGGGCGGGGGAGTCCGGGAACATGGGGGCACTCGCTCATGATTGCCAAGGTTAAGACCTCCGCGCGCGGAACGCGGAGGCCCGGCCTGGCGCACGGCGACGGGCAGTGACGGACGAGACGGAACGGGTATTGATGGACGCAACTCCGCTTCTGCTGCTGGTCGCCGTGAGCGCGGCCGTCGCGGGCGCCGCACGCCGCACCCCCGTGCCGCCACCGCTGGTGCTGGTCGCCGTCGGCCTCGCCGTGAGCTTCGTCCCCGGAGTGCCGGACTACACGCTCGATCCGGAGATCGTGCTGCCGTTGGTGCTGCCCCCGCTGCTCCATGTGGCGGCGCTCGACAGCTCGTATCTCGATCTGCGCGCCCAGGTGCGGCACGTGCTGCTGCTCTCCGTGGGGTACGTGCTGTTCTCGACGGCGGTCATCGGCTGGGTCGTCTACACCATGGTGCCCGGGGTGTCACTGACGGCCGCCCTCGTGCTGGGCGCGATCGTCGCCCCGCCGGACGCCGTGGCTGCCACCGCCGTCGCCCGCAGGATCGGGCTCCCGGCCAAGATCACGACGATCCTCAAGGGCGAGTCGCTCTTCAACGACGCGACCTCCATCACCGCGTACAAGGTCGCACTCGCCGCGGCCGTCGGCGAAGGGGCCACCTGGGCGGGCGGACTGACCGAGTTCGCGCTCGCGGCCGTCGGCGGCGTGGGCGTCGGCCTGGTGCTCATGGGGCCGCTGCAGTGGTTGCGGACGCGGCTGCGCGACGCGCTGCTGCTCAACACGGTGTCGCTGCTCATCCCGTTCGTGGCGTACGCGGTCGCGGAAGAAGTGCATGCCTCGGGCGTTCTCGCGGTCGTGGTGGTCGGTCTCTACCTCGGGCACCGTTCCTGGCAGGTCGACTTCGCGACCCGTCTCCAGGAGGCGGCGGTGTGGCGGATGGTCGCCTTCCTGCTGGAGTCGTCGGTCTTCGCGCTCATCGGGCTGCAGCTCCGGGTGGTGGTCAGCGACCTCGGCGCCTACGAGCCGGGGGAGATGGCGATCTACGCGGCCGTGGTGTTCCTCGCCATCGTCGCCGGGCGCTTCGTATGGGTCTACGCGACGGCCTATCTGCGCGGCCTGCGCGATCCGGACGGGCCCCCGCCGTGGAGGTACCCCTTCGTGGTGTCCTGGACGGGCATGCGGGGCGTGGTTTCGCTCGCGATCGCCTTCGCGATCCCGGTGACGGTCGACGGGGATCCCTTCCCCGGCCGGAACCTGCTGCTGTTCCTCACGTTCACGACCGTGATCGGGACGCTGGTGGTGCAGGGGCTCACCCTTACGCCGCTGATCCGGGTCCTGGGGCTGCCGGGGCGCGACAGTTACCGGGAGACGCTGTCCGAGGCGCAGGCGCAGAACGCGGCGTCGCGCGCCGCCGAGCAGCGGCTCGAGGACCTCCTCGCCGATCCGCGCAATGCGCTGCCGCAGCCGCTGGTGGACCGGCTGCGCTCGGTGCTGGAGCGGCGCAGGAACGCGGTCTGGGAGCGGCTGGGCACGGTCAACGAGGCGACGGGGGAGTCGGCGGACGAGACGTACCGGCGGCTGGCGCGGGAGGTCATCGCCGCCGAGCGCGACTCCCTCGTACGGCAGCGGGACGAGCGGCGGATCGACGACGAGATGCTGCGGACGCTGCTGCGCAGACTGGACCTCGAGGAGGCGGCGGCGCTCTACCAGGAGGACGCAACGCAGTGAGGCGGGCTCCGGCGCCCAGGGGGGGGGCGGAACCGGGTTCCTGGGGCGGACGTTGCGGTCCGGGGTCCTCAGGGGGCCACGCGGGTCCTCAGGGCGTTCCTGCGGGGCTTGGGGCTGGGGCCGTGGCCACGGGCGGTGAGGACGGGGGGCCCGTGACGACCGCGGCGACGCTGGTGCCGGGTGTGAACGCGCCTTCCCCGGCAAGCGTGGTGAGGCCGAGAAGCATCTTGGCGACGTAGAGGCGCTCGACGGGCACGCCGTGCCGGGCCTCGAAGTCCTCGGCGAATGCGAGGAGTTCCGGGTTCGTACGGCCGTAGCCACCGCAGTGGAAGCGCTCGTCGAGCCGCCAGCGGCCGGTACGGGCGCCGAACGCCTCGCCCTGGAGCCGCTCCGTCTCCCGCTCCAGGAAGTTCCCCCGGAGGACCGGGAAGCCGAGTGCCGTCTGTGTGGCGTCGACTCCCGCGGCCAGACCTGCCAGCGTGCCGCCCGTGCCGCAGGCGACGGCCACCGTCCCGGCGGCACCGCGCAGCTCGCGCCCGAGGCGGACGCAGCCGCGCGCTGCCAGGGCGTTGCTGCCGCCCTCGGGTATCAGGAAGACGTCCCCGAACCGCTCGCGCAGACCGTCCAGCACCTCGGGCTCCGTCTTGCGGCGGTAGGTGGCGCGGTCGATGAAGATCAGGCGCATGCCGTCCGCGGCGCAGCGGGAGAGGGACGGGTTGAGCGGGCGGTCGGCGAGTTCCGCGCCGCGTACGACCCCGATAGTGGAGAGGCCGAGCAGCCGTCCCGCGGCCGCGGTGGCGCGCAGGTGGTTGGAGTAGGCCCCGCCGAAGGTGAGCAGCGCGGTGCGGCCCTGCTCGGCGGCGGCGCGCAGATTCGGCACCAGTTTGCGCCACTTGTTGCCCGGGAGCAGTGGGTGGATGAGGTCGTCCCGCTTGAGGAGGAGCCGGACGCCGGCCCGGGCGAACCGCTCGTCCTCGATCTCCTGCAGCGGTGACGGCAGCCGCGCGTCGAGCGCCTCCGGGCCGGGCGCGTCGAGCGCCTCGGGGCCGGGGGCGGCAGCCGGTGCGGGTTCGCTTGCGGAAGCGCTCACCGGGCCATTGTCACGTGCTGCGGAAGGCACCGTCACGGCACGTGGGTCATGCGCGCACATGCGGCACCGGGGGCACCGTACGAGGGTCGGGGTGGCGTGCCCGTACGGCATGGGTGCGCCGTACGGGCACGCGCGACTTCGGCGGATGCCGTGGCACGTCGGGCCGGCGTGCCCACGTCGTGAGACGCCTTGGGCGCGGTCGGCGCCGGGATGACGCGGCCGCGTGCCGGTGGTCGTCCGCTAGCCGCGCAGGAAGCCGTCTCCGTGGGTGGAGGCGTGGCTCTCCACGGCCTCCATGGCGCGCTGCGTCTCCTCGGGGGTGCCCTTGCCGTGCTGCTGCTCGTAGTACGCGGAGCCCAGCTTCTTCAGCAGGTCGCCTCCGGCCCGCTGGGCCTGCACGTCGTCGAGCTTCTGTTTGCCCTGCTCGAGCCCGCGCTGCGCCTGCTCCTTGGCGCGGTCCAGGAACCCTGCCATGACTGCCTCCTGCTCATTGGTACGGCCGGGGCGGAGGCGGCTGGCCCCCGTCCCTCGGTCCGGACAACGGCTGCGTCGCCGTCCGGGTTCCCCAGGGTAGGACCGGTATGCAGAGATTCATGGGCTTTGGCGTGGTTGCGGCGCATCGGGGTACGGCGCCGTGCCGGTCTCCTCCGATCTCCTCCGAGGGTGTGCGGGGGTAGCGAGCGGACGGCACGGCGGGCCGGTGCGGACGGGCCGGTGCGGACGGACCGGCGAGCGGAAGCGGAAGCACCGATGGGTCGGAAGCGGCGGCGGGAACTCCGGATCACGGCTCTCCCCGGACCGGGGCCGTCTATTCCCACTCATTTGTGTAATGGCCCGCCGAGGAGCCCGCCTGTCACGATGAACCGGCAGGTGAGAAGCCTGCGTTGGGAATGGGGGAGGCGGGGACATGAACACCTTCACACAGCGCCGGGAGCGCTCCGAGGCCGCGGATCTGCTCGCGCGGTCGCGCAAGGAGGTCGAACCGGAACTGCGGGCGGCGGTGGAGTCGCTGCCCGCCGCGATGCGGCGCGTGACCGCCTACCACCTGGGCTGGCAGGACCCGGACGGCGTGCCGCTCACGGCCAATGCGGGCAAGGCGATCAGGCCGGCGCTGGTCCTGGCGGCGACGGAGGCGCTGGGCGGGCGGCCCCAGGATGCGCTGCGGGCCGCGGCCGCGGTGGAACTGGTCCACAACTTCACGCTTCTCCACGACGACGTCATCGACCGCGACCACACGCGCCGCCACCGGCCCACCGCCTGGACGGTGTTCGGGGCGGCCGACGCGATCCTCGCGGGGGACGCGCTGCAGTCGCTGGCGCTGCGGGTCCTCGCCGAGGATCCGCATCCCGCGGGTGCCGCCGCGGCCGCCCGGCTCGCGGCCTGTGTCATCGAGCTCTGCGAGGGCCAGCACTCCGACTGTGCCTTGGAGAACCGCTCGGATGTGACGCTGGAGGAGAGCCTGGCCATGGCGGAGGCCAAGACGGGCGCCCTGCTCGGCTGCGCGTGTGCCCTCGGCGCGCTGTACGCGGGAGCGGACGGAGCGGCCGCCGACGCGATGGACCGCTTCGGCAGGCAGGCCGGGCTCGCCTTCCAGCTCATCGACGATCTGATCGGGATCTGGGGCGATCCGGCGACCACGGGCAAACCCGCCGGTGCCGATCTCTCGGCCCGCAAGAAGTCCCTGCCCGTGGTCGCGGCGTTGACGTCCGGCAGGCCCGGTGCGGCCGAACTCGCCCGCATATACGCGGGGGAGGGGCCGATGGACGGTGTCGAGCTGCAACGTGCGGCGGAGGCGGTCGAGCGCGCGGGCGGGAGGGACTGGGCCCAGAGCGAGGCTTGCGTACGGATGGCGGGCGCCATGGACGACTTGGCGCTGGCCGTGCCGGATCTCGCCCGGGCCGAGGATCTGCTGACGCTCGCGGAGTTCGTCACGCGCCGGAGCTGCTGAGCGCGGCGGATCCGGGAGCCCATCATCAGAGCCCTCCTTGCGGGAGAGAGCGGATCCGGGAGGCCCGCATCCGGAGGGAACTGCGCCCGGGCGTGCTCAGGAGCCCTCTCCGTCCGCGATGAGCGGACCCCGGAAATCCGCCCACGATGAGCGGACCCGGAAAGGAGCCGGTTTTCCCCGGAAGGAGGGGCTCCGCAGAGGGAGAAGGCTTCCCGGAGGTAGGGGATCCCGGAGGTAGGGGATCCCGGAGGGGGCGACTCCCCCGGGAGATGAGGAAGGAGGGTGCGGACGTCGAAGGCCGGGAGGTCAAGGCCCGGAAGGTCAAGACCGGGACGTCAAGGACCGGAGGCGGGGCGATAGTTGTCCCGGGAGGTGATGTCAGTCGCCGCCCCCGCCTCCACCACCTCCTCCGCCGTCGCTGCCCCCGCCTCCGCCACCGTCGCTTCCGCCTCCTCCGCCGTCCCCGCCTCCGCTGCCGCCGGAGTCCCACTCCCCGCCTCCGCCCGGGCTGTTGTCGTACGCGCCGGAGCCCAGGTCGCTGTACCAGGGGTCCGACCACACCGACTCGCCTCGGGAGGGGAGAGGGCGGCTGCGGAAGCGCACGGCGCCCGTGCCGTCGCCGAGGCCGAAGGCCGCCGCGACGGCGTGTGCCATGACGGCATCGAGGGGGTCCGCCCCTTGATGCCATACGTCGGCGAGCGGTTGCAGGAGCATGCCCCGGCCCGCGCCGGGCCGGGGGCGGGCGAGGAGCGCGACGGGGTGACCGTTGCACATGAGGCGGGACGCGCGGGCACCTTCGCGTCTCAACTCCCAGTACCGGTACGGGATCCCCACGGTGACGGCACACCGCGACCTTCTCCGTTCCGCCGTCACGACGAGAGCTGCCCGCACCTCGCCGACCGTAAGGACCAGGCCCCGGTCCGGGATCCGGCGGTCGGGCGAGACACCGTACGGTGCCCGGACACGTACGACGGGGGCGGACGCGGACCAGACGTCGACCCGCGCCGTGCGGCGGTCGACGGCCACGGCGATGGTGCCCGCGGCTCCCGGTCCCGGGGCGATGCGGCGGGCGATCCACAGAGGCACGCCCTCCGCCCGTGCCACCTCGGCCAGCGCCGCCACGGCTCCCGGACCGCCGACCCGGCGGACCGCCAACTCGCCGAGGACATAAGCGAATTCGGCCGCCCGGCGCACCCTGACGGGATGCGTCGACCCGGTGATGCGTGTGATCGGCACGATCCCGGTGCCCGACCCCAGTGCGGTGAGTGCGCGCAGCGCGCCCCCGCCGCCCAGCCACTGCCTACTCAGATACGCCTCGGCCATGGCGGCCAGGTTCAGCTCGGACAACGGCGTGTACCGGCTGCCGATCCGTAGTCGGTCCTCGGTCAGCTCCACCGTCCGGGCCAGCGGATTCCAGGACTCTTCCGCGTACAGGACCCCGTGCATACGACCCGCCCCCCGATGTTGTGGTGCTCCGTCTCATGGCGGCCGGCGAGCGCCGGTGCGGCGCCGGACGCGCCACCGGCGCGAAGGCCGTTGTTCCGCCGCCCTGTCCGACTCCGCAGGCCCGGGCCCTCGCCGGCCTCTGCTGATCCTTCGCCCCGACCGCCCCGACCGCCCCGACCGCCCCGACCGCCGCGACCGCCGCGACGACTGCGACGACCGCGACGGGCTCGACCGGCCGCAACCGGTGGCGATTGCCGTGCGTTCAGGGTGCCACGTCGGGGCCCGGACGTCGGGTCTGCGTGACCCGCCACAAACGCCGCGGCAGCGTGCCCTCCTCGAAGGGGTGCACCTCGCGCAGGTCCCACCCCTGCGCAAGGGAGTCGACCAGCTCGCGGTCGAAGAAGTGGACGGCGAAGCCGTCGTGTTCGTGCACGGAGTCGCCGTGCGACGTGCCCTTCCCGTAGTGCGCGTCGCCGGTGTGCCGGACCGTGTAGACGAGAACGCCCCCGGGCCGCAGGACGCGCGCGATCTCGTCCACGAGGGCGCGGATCTCCTCGGTCGACAGCGCCATGGACAGCAGCATGTGCGCATGGACCGCGTCCACGGAGGTGTCGGGGAACGGCAGCGGCCGCCGTACGTCGTGTTCGACGGTCTCCACGCGCTCGGCCAGGCCCTCCGCCTCCGCGTGCTCGCGCAGCCGCTCGAGCGCGGCGGCGCTGAAGTCGGCCGCGGTGACGTCGAATCCGGCCCGGGCCAGATACAGGGCGTCGCGCCCGTGCCCGGCGCCCAGCTCCAGGACCGTACGGGCCCCGGCCTTGCGGAAGGTGATGGCGGCGTGGACGGCCGGCTCGGAGGGCTGCGGACCGTACGGATCCGGCTCGGTCCGGTAGGTCTCCTGCCAGTGCCGGTGCTGTTCCGAGGCGAGTTCGGTCCCCGGGCCGTGCGAGCGGAAGGCGAGGCCGGGGTAGGTGACGACCAGTCCGTCGGGGTCGAGTTCCAGGTCGGCGGTGAAGTCCTCCGAGGTGAACCGCACTCGCGCGCCGTGGTCCGTGGTCTCCAGATGCGTGTACGTCTGGGGCGATGGCGTCACGGTCAGGTCGGGGACCGAGACCCAGGCCATCAGGAAGTCGTGCTCCCCGGGGCGGGTGTGCAGCCCGTGCCGCAGTACGGGCATGGCGTTGGTCAGCGGGGACAGCCCGAGGTCGCAGTCCTCGGCCCCCGTCACATCGGGCAGTGGGCTCCCGTTCGCGGTCCACCGGCCGTCCTCCTCCCGCCGCAGGTCCAGGCTGCGGGAATCGCCGGACGCCGTGTCGGCGGAGACGAACAGACGACGCGTCACGTAGTCCCCGCCGGTCTCCAGCTCGTACGTCATCCAGTACGGCTCCGGCACGGTGCCGACGACCCGGCCGCGGGCCCGCAGGACCGTGCCCGAGACCTCGGTCCACGCCGTCTCGAACCCACCGCTCCCGGTGACACGCCAGGTCACCCCTTGCGGCCGACCGGCCATCGTTCGCCCTCCCTCGCAGTCCCGGCGGCGCCTGCACGAAGCGCCCACGTCCACAGGACCGATGCTCTCACCGGGAGGGGCCGAAAGCGTGGGGATGCGGCAGCGGAAAGTGCTGGTTGGGTACGTTCTGCGCGAGCAGGTCCGGAGTTTCGGGAAACTCTGCCGCCGGATGTCGAGGACGGGTCCCCGGCTCCGACGTCCCCTGCGGAAGGCGTCCCGGGAGGGCGCGGCCACGGACGAGGGTTGAGGAGAGAGACCATGAAGTACCTGGTGATGGTGCTCGGCAAGCAGTCCGACTACGACGCCATGAAGGGCACGTCGCAGGACGGGCCCGCCTGGACCCGGCCGGACCTCGATGCGATGTTCGCGCACATGGGGGCGATCAACGACGATCTGGCCGAGGCGGGTGAGCTGGTCGACGCCAACGGGCTGACCGAGCCGGCCCGGGCGAAGCTGGTCACCGCGTCGAAGGACGGCCGCCCCGTGGTGACCGACGGGCCGTACGGGGAGAGCAAGGAGGTGCTGGCCGGGTACTGGGTCATCGACGTCGAGAACATCGACCGCGCCACCGAGATCGCCGCCCGCGCGTACTCCTGCCCCCAGCCCGAGGGGGTGCCCAACTACCCGGTGATCGTCCACCCGCTCGACGAGGGCGGCGGCACCGAGATGTGAGCCGCAGCGACCGGTAAGGGCCGTCCGCGCGCCGGGAGCCGTACGCGCGGGCGCACGGAACCGGACGACCCGGGGCGACGGACGCCGGTACCGAACGGATGCCCGCCGGGACTCTGACGAGTGTCGGCGACGAGCGGTCGGCCGACGAGCCGGTCGCGGTCAACGACGAGCGGGCCAGGGACGCATGGAGCGAGGACGTATGAACCGACAACGGGCGGCGGGCCGTCGGCCCGCCGGCGGGGACGACGCGAGGCGAGGCGGATCGTGACCGGGCCGGACGACAGGACGGCCGAGGATCTGATGCGCACCCTGGCGCCGCAGGTCCTGGGAGCGCTCGTGCGGCGGTACGGCCACTTCGACACCGCCGAGGACGCCGTCCAGGAGGCGCTGCTCGCCGCCTCCGTGCAGTGGCCGGAGGAGGGCGTTCCGGCGAACCCTCGCGGCTGGCTCATCCGTGTGGCCTCCCGCCGCCTCACCGACCTGCTGCGCAGCGAAGAGGCGCGCCGCCGCCGCGAGGAGAACGCCGCGGCGATGACGCCGTCCGACGCGTTCGTGACCCCGCCGCCCGGTGAGGACCGCGCCCCGCACGAGGAGGACACCCTCACCCTGCTCTTCCTCTGCTGCCATCCCGCGCTCACCCAGTCCTCACGGATCGCGCTCACGCTGCGGGCGGTGGGCGGTCTGTCGACGGCGGAGATCGCCCGCGCCTTCCTCGTGCCCGAGGCGACGATGGCCCAGCGGATCAGCCGCGCGAAACAGCGCATCAAGGCATCGGGCGCCCGCTTCCGGCAGCCGGAGGAGAGCGAGCGTGCCGAACGGATCGCCGCCGTCCTGCACGTCCTCTACCTGATATTCAACGAGGGCTACACCGCGACCTCCGGCGCCAGCCTGCACCGCACCGATCTGGCCGTGGAGGCGATCCGCCTCACCCGCTCCGTACGCGCCCTGCTGCCGCACGACGGTGAAGTGGCCGGTCTCCTGGCGCTGATGCTGCTCACCGACGCCCGCCGCCCGGCCCGTACGGACCGCGACGGCTCACTCGTCCCGCTGGCCGAACAGGACAGGGCCCTGTGGAACCGTGACGCGGTCGACGAGGGCCTCGCCCTCTTCACCGAGGCGACGTCCCTCCGCGGCGAGCCCGTCGGCCCGTACCAGCTCCAGGCGGCCATCGCGGCGGTCCACGACGAGGCCGCGCGGGCCGAGGACACCGACTGGATGGAGATCCTCGCGCTGTACGAGTTGCTGGCGCGCCTCTCGCCGGGCCCCATGGTCACGCTCAACCACGCCGTTGCCGTCGCGATGGTGGACGGGCCACGCGCCGGTCTCGCGCTGCTCCGGTCCCTCGAGACCGACGACCGGTTGGCGGGCCACCACCGCCTGGAGGCGGTCCGCGCCCATCTGTTGGAGATGGCCGGTGACACGGAGGCGGCGCGTACGGCGTACGGGAACGCGGCCCGCCTGACGCTCAGCGTGCCCGAACGCCGTTACCTCCAGGCCCGGGCGGCCCGCCTGGCCTGAGCCCGAACGGCCCACCCGGCCGGAGGCCTTCAACCGCGCCGCTGCCCGGCTGTGCCACTGCGCATTCCGCGGCCGCGTGGCCGCAGGATCCCGGCCGTCGCGCCTACCGCTCATGCGGAAAGCGTCTGCGCACAAGACCGCACCCGGACCGCGCGGACTGAAGGGGTGGAGTCCGGCGGACCGGGTGCGGACCGTCCGTCCCGCGGTACGGAGACCGCAGGTCCGGGTGAGACCAGGCCGTGATCAGGCGTTCTTGGTCTCCCAGAAGATCTTGTCGATCTCGGCGATCAGATCCAGCAGCTTCTGCCCGGTGGCCGGGTCGGACGAGCCCTTGGTGGCGCTGGCGGCCTTCAGGGCGTCGTTGACGAGCTGGTGGAGCTGCGGGTACTTCTCGAAGTGCGGCGGCTTGAAGTAGTCGCTCCACAGCACGGAGATGTGGTGCTTCGCGAGCTCCGCGCGCTGCTCCTTGATGACAATGGCGCGGGCCCGGAACTGCTGGTCCTCGTTGGCCTGGTACTTCTCCTGGATGGCCTTGACCGACTCGGCCTCGATCCGGGCCTGTGCCGGGTCGTAGACGCCGCAGGGCAGGTCGCAGTGGGCACTGACCCGCACCTTCGGGGCGAACAGGCGGGAGAGCATAGAGCTGTCCTTCCTCGTGATCGTCTTCTCATGGGGGAGATTACTCCCTGGGAGAGATGATTTTGCGAGTGCCCCAGGGGGCTTAGGACAAAAGTCCGGTGCCAGGCTGGGTACTGGTGGAGGAACGGACCAGGAGCCAGGAGGTGCCGGATGCCGGAGGGTGGCCGGTGGCAGGGCTATGACGGCGGGCGCGAGCCGGAGCAGGACCGCGACCGGCGGGCGGCGACGCCCTTCGGGCTGGCCGATGTGGTCGGCCCTTCGATGGTTCCGACACTGCGGCCGGGTGACCGGCTCGTGGTCCAGTACGGTGCGCCGGTCCGCCCCGGCGATGTGATCATGCTGCGCCACCCGATGCAGCAGGACCTGCTGATCGTCAAGCGGGCCGCCGAACGGCGGGACGGGGGCTGGTGGGTGCTCGGCGACAACCCGTACGCCGAGAGCGACAGCAGGGAATTCGGCACCGTGCCCGAGGAGTTCGTGCTCGCCCGCGTGCGGGTGCGGCTGCGCCCGCCGGGCGTGCGGAACGGTCAGCGGTCGCCGGTGGGGCTGCTCGCCTGGGTCTTCTCGGCCGTACGCCCCGTACGGTCCGTACGCGCGGTGCGGTCCGCCGCGGCCTCGTCCCCGCGGGAGGGCCGCTCCTCCAAGCGCTTGCGGGCGCGGTAGGCGGCGACGTTGGCGCGCGTCGCGCAGCGGTCCGAGCAGTAGCGGCGGGACCGGTTCGTCGAGGTGTCGAGATAGGCGTTGCGGCAGGGCGCGGCCCGGCAGAGGCCCAGCCGGTCGACGCCCAGATCGGTGAGCTGGAAGGCGAGCCCCATGGCGGCGGTCGCGGCGTAGCCGGCGGTCGCGTTGGCCGGGTGGTCCGCGATGTGCATGTGCCACTTGGGGCGGCCGTCGTCGTCGCGGAACTCGTGCCCGGAGACCTGCGGGCTCACCGGAAACTCCATCAGCAGCGCGTTGAGCAGGTCCACCGCCCGTACCTCGTCGCCCTCGTCGGCCGCCTCGAAGACCGCCCGGAGCCGGCCGCGTACGGCACGCAGCCGGGTCACATCGGATTCGTTAGCGCGGCGGGCCGCCTGGGAGGCGGCGCCGAAGAGGGCCCGTACCGCATCGACCGAGGTCAGCTCGTCCTTGCCACGGGAGGGGTCCTCGCTGTTGACGAGGCGCACCGCGTAGTCCGAGTAATAGGCCAGTTCCACTTGTAGTCCTTACGGATGCGGTTTAGTCTCGGTCGCGACCGGAGTAACGGCCGATGGTGCTTCGAGGGTATTACGTCTTCGTACGAGGTGGAGGGGTACGGCATGACCGGGACAGTGGCCCGCGCCGACTGGGGTGCCTGGCAGACCAGTTGGGACCGTCAGCAGGAGTGGTATCTCCCCGACCGCGAGGAGCGGTTCCGGGTCATGCTCGACATGGTCGAGGCCCTCGCGGGACCCGAGCCGAAGGTGCTGGACCTGGCGTGCGGCACGGGCAGCATCTCCGCCCGGGTGCTCCGCCGCTTCCCCGGCGCCGTCACCACCGGCGTCGACCTCGATCCGGCGCTGCTGGCCATCGCCCGCGGCACGTTCGAGGGCGAGCCCCGTGCCGCGTTCGTGGCCGCCGACCTCACGGACCCGGCCTGGACGGACAAACTCCCGCACCGCGGTTACGACGCCGTCCTCACCGCGACCGCACTGCACTGGCTGCGCACCGATCCCCTCCGGACGTTGTACGGGCAGATCTCCGGAGTCCTCCGCGACGGCGGGGCGTTCCTCAACGCCGACCACATGCCCGACGCGTCCACGCCCCGCATCAACGAGGCCGAGCGGGCCTTCCGGCATGCGCGTCAGGAGCGGGAGAGGGACGCGGGCGCCTTGGACTGGGCGGACTGGTGGCGCGACGTCGCCGCCGACCCGGTGCTCGCCGGGGCGGCCGCCGAGCGCTTCGCGATCTTCGGCAACCCGATCGAGGGCGACCACGCGGACGGGGAGGTGCAGCCGGCCGCCTGGCATGCCGAAGCCCTCCGCGCTGCGGGCTTCGGCGAGGCCCGGCCGGTGTGGTGCTCGCCGTCGGACGCCATGGTCCTCGGGTTGAAGTAGCCGAAGGGGCACGGACAGGGAGCCCTCCGCGGCGCAACGCTGCGGAGGGCTCCCTGTCCGTGTCCTTCTCCGAGGGTTACAGCACCTTCGAGAGGAACGACTTGGTGCGTTCGTGCTGGGGGTCGGTGAGGACGTCGCGCGGGTGGCCCGACTCGACCACGACCCCGTCGTCCATGAACACCAGCGCGTCGCCGACCTCGCGGGCGAAGCCCATCTCGTGGGTCACCACGATCATGGTCATACCGTCCTCGGCCAGTCCGCGCATGACGTCCAGCACGTCACCCACGAGCTCCGGGTCCAGCGCCGAGGTCGGCTCATCGAAGAGCATCAGCTTCGGCTCCATGGCCAGAGCGCGGGCGATGGCCACCCGCTGCTGCTGGCCGCCGGAGAGCTGGGACGGGTAGGACGCGGCCTTGTCGGCGAGGCCCACCCGGTCCAGCAGCCGCTCCGCCCGCTCCCGGGCCACGGCCTTGGTCTCGCCCTTCACCTGGATCGGCGCTTCCATGACATTGGCCAGCGCGGTCATGTGCGGGAAGAGGTTGAAGCGCTGGAAGACCATGCCGATGTCGCGCCGCTTGAGCGAGACCTCGCTGTCCTTCAGCTCGTGGAGCTTGTCGCCCTTCTGCCGGTAGCCGACCAGCTCGCCGTCGACGTAGAGCCGTCCGGCGTTGATCTTCTCCAGGTGGTTGATGCACCGCAGGAAGGTCGACTTGCCCGAGCCGGACGGGCCGATCAGACAGAACACCTCGCGGGGTGCGACCTCGAGGTCGATGCCCTTGAGGATGTGAGCAGGTCCGAAGGACTTGTGGACGCCCTCGGCTTTCACCATCGCGCTCATACGCCGGCACCTCCCGAGGAGCGGTTGCTGAAGGCTGCCAGGTTCGTCTTGACCTTCTGCAACGGAGTGAGCGGCAGACTGCGGACCGCACCTCGAGCGTAGTACCGCTCCAAGTAGTACTGACCGACGCTGAAGATGCTGGTCAGCACCAGGTACCAGAACACGGCGAGGAAGAGCATCTCCACCACCGCGCCCGAGGTTTGCCCGATGTTCTGCGTGGACCGCAGCAGTTCGTCGTACTGACAGGCGCTGGCCGCCAGCGATGACGTCTTGAGCATGTTGATGTACTCGTTGCCGGTCGGCGGCACGATGACGCGCATCGCCTGCGGCAGCACCACCCGTCGCAGCGTCTTGCTGTGGGTCATGCCCAGGGCGTGGGAGGCCTCGGTCTGGCCCTCGTCGACCGACTGGATGCCGGCCCGGACGATCTCCGACATGTACGCGGCCTCGTTCAGGCCGAGACCGAGCAGAGCGGCCATGAACGGCGTCATGAAGTCGCTCATCTCGTCCCGGTAGAACCCCAGGTTGATATAGGGGAAGACCAGGGCGAGGTTGAACCACAGGATCAGCTGGACGAAGACCGGGGTGCCGCGGAAGAACCAGATGTAGCCCCAGGCCACCGAGGAGGTGACCGGGTTCTTGGACAGCCGCATCACGGCCAGGATGATGCCGAGCACCAGGCCGACGGCCATCGACAGCACTGAGATCAGCACCGTCTTCCAGAGGCCGTCCAGCACGCTGGGGTCGAACATGAACTCCGGGATGGCGTCCCAGTTGATGTCGGCGCCGGCGAAGGCGTTGACCAGCAGCGCCAGCAGGCCGAGGACGATGATGCCCGAGATCCACCGGCCGTAGTGACGGACGGGGATCGCCTTGATGGTTTCAGGCTGCGGGCCCGGCGGCGGGGTGTCCTCCGGGCCCGTTTTGTCGAGGGGAACAGTCACGGGTAATGCCTTTCAGCGTTCCTTCGGGCCGTACGAATCCTTCGGGAGGTCGTACGTGCGGTCAGGAGCCACCGTTGATCTTGATCTCCTTGATTGCGCCGTCCTGGACCAGCCACTTCTTCATGATCTTGTCGTACTCGCCGCTCTTGACGGTCGCCTCGAGGGCGGCCTTGAGGGCGTCGCGGAGCTGGGTGTTCTTCTTGCCGACCGCGATGCCGTACGGGGCGGCCTCGACCTGCTCGCCGACGATCTCGAAGTCCTTGCCGCCGCCGGAGGTCTTCACCGCGTACGCCGCGACGGGGAAGTCGCTCGCGCCCGCGTCGGCGCCGCCCGCGCGCAGGCGGGTCTGGGCCTCGACGTCGGTGTCGAAGGCCTCGATGGAGATCGCCTTGTCACCGCCCTTGGTGCACTTCTCCGACTGGCCCTTGGCCAGGTCGTGCGAGACGGTGCCGCGCTGGACGACGACCTTCTTCCCGCAGAGGTTCTCCCAGGTCTCGATTCCCTTGGTCTGGCCCTTTTTGGTGTAGATCGAAACACCGGCGGAGAAGTAGTCGACGAAGTCGACGCCCTCGAAGATCTTCTTTCCGGACTCCGGGTCAATACCGTTCTGCCGGTCCTTGGTGTCCGTCATCGCGGACATGGCGACCTGGTACCGGCCGGAACGCATACCGGTGAGCAGTGTGTCGAAGGTGCCGTTCTGGAACTCGAACTTCACGCCGAGTTCCTTGCCCATGGCGTCGGCCAGATCGGGGTCCAGACCGACCGTCTTGCCACCCTCCTTGAACTCCACGGGCGGGTACGCGATGTCCGATCCGACCTTGATGACCTTGGACTCCTGGATGTCCTTGGGCAGCTTGGAGAACAGGGGCGCCTCGGAGCCCGCGGCGGTCGAGTCGCCGTTGCCGCCCTTTTCCGTCTGGTCGCCGCATGCGGTGAGCAGCAGGGCGCCCGCGACCGCGATCGCGCCGGCGGCGGCCATCCGGGACCTGGCAGCGGCCGTGCGACCAGTGTTGCTTGCGGTCATTGCTGGTTCCTCCTGCGAGTGAGGGAGTAGCCGATGGGTCGGGGCACACATCATCGAGTGTCGCGACCTCGTGTGATTGAGGCATCTTGCCATCCGGACGGCTCCGAACAGGGGGCCAGCCATGTCAAAATCGGATAACGGGCGTTCCCGTCACCAGCTCCACGTAAGCGCAATTCGTGCGCGGCTCGCGACTGTCCGGAGTGCGCGGCCCGCAGGGCGACTCCATTGCGTGATATGTCTCCCGGCCGGATGGCGGGCCAAAAGAGTTCGCGTCGTGCGACCGCGTGACGAAAGCGACTCGTCCATGTCAGCGCTCGTGCGGTAGAAACGGTGGTTACACCCCTCACCCGGGGCTCAGGGCGCGTGTGCGGCGCGCCCGGCGTCCGTATCGATTCCGCGCAGCGGCTCATCCGCCGCGCAGGACTTCCGGACGCGTGCCCGCCCGCTCCTCAACCTGGGGCGGCTACCCTCGATAGAAATTCAGACATAAGGGGTCAAAAAAGTGGCAGCGGAGATCGTGAATCCTCGCAGCGATAGCGAAACGGCGGATGACGGCGAGTCATTCGATCCGGCATTCGCACTCCACCGCGGCGGCAAGATGGCCATCCAGGCGACCGTCCCGGTCCGCGACAGGGACGATCTGTCCCTCGCCTACACGCCCGGTGTGGCCAAGGTGTGCAGCGCCATCGCGGAAAAGCCGGAACTGGTCCACGACTACACCTGGAAGTCTCAGGTCGTGGCCGTCGTGACGGACGGTAGCGCGGTGCTCGGGCTCGGCGACATCGGACCGGAGGCCTCGCTTCCGGTGATGGAGGGCAAGGCGATCCTCTTCAAGCAGTTCGGCGGCGTGGACGCGGTTCCGGTCGCCCTGGACTGCCGGGACGCCGACGACATCGTGGAGACGGTCGTCCGCATGGCACCCTCCTTCGGTGGGGTGAACCTCGAGGACATCTCCGCACCGCGCTGCTTCGAGATCGAGCGCAAGCTCCAGGAGCGCCTGGACATCCCCGTCTTCCACGACGACCAGCACGGCACCGCCGTGGTCACCCTCGCCGCACTGCGCAACGCGGCCCAGATCACCGGCCGTACGCTCGGGCAGCTCCGCGCCGTGATCTCCGGCGCCGGTGCCGCGGGCGTCGCGATCGCCCGGATCCTGATCGAGGCGGGCATCGGCGACGTCGTGGTCTGCGACCGCAAGGGCGTCGTCAGCGCGGACCGCGAGGACCTGACGGATGTGAAGCGGGATCTGGCCGGCTTCACCAACAAGGCGGGAATCAGCGGTTCGCTGGAGTCGGCGCTCGAAGGCGCCGACGTGTTCATCGGTGTCTCCGGCGGGACGGTCGCGGAGTCGGCGGTGGCCTCGATGGCGAAGGACTCGCTCATCTTCGCCATGGCCAACCCGAATCCGGAGATCCACCCCGACGTCGCGCACAAGTACGCGGCCGTGGTCGCCACCGGCCGCAGCGACTTCCCGAACCAGATCAACAACGTGCTGGCCTTTCCCGGGATCTTCGCGGGCGCCCTGCAGGTGCGCGCATCGCGGATCACCGAGGGGATGAAGCTGGCCGCGGCCGAGGCCCTGGCGGCCGTGGTGGCGGACGAGCTGAGCGCGGACAAGGTCATCCCCTCGCCGTTCGACGAGCGCGTGGCACCCGCGGTCACCGCGGCCGTGGCCGCTGCCGCTCGCGCGGAGGGCGTGGCGCGGCGCTAGCCGCCCGCGAGTGATCGATACCTACGGGCCGTGGCCCGCCCTCGGGGCGGGTGACGGCCCGTAGGTGTTCGTCCGGGCCCGCCCGCCATCGGGCTCGTCCCGCGTCAGCAGCCCGAGGAGGCGCGGGGCAGGCCGGCACCCTCGATCGCGTCCAGGGTGCCCCGCAAGCCACCCACGCACATGTCGTGCAACGCGGCGCGCGAGAACTTCTGGTGCGTCAGCCACTCCACGCACAGGACGCGACGGGCAGGCCGCCCGCGCCACCAACGGCACCCCGCGTTGCCGCTTGCCCCGACGTCATGTCGCGGGAGGCCGGGGGACGGCGCGGCGCGATTCACACCCGTGTGAGGTTCCGCCGCGTCCCGCGAGAGTCCTAGTCTCGGGATCATGTTCGCTGCCTATGCCGCCCGAATCGACCGTGACCAGCCGCTGAGCGGCCTCGAGCTGGGGGAGCGCCCCGCGCCGGAGGCGCGGCCCGGCTGGACGACCGTCAACGTCAGGGCCGCCTCGCTCAACCACCACGACCTGTGGTCGCTGCGCGGCGTCGGCCTCGGCGAGGAGGCGCTCCCGATGATCCTCGGCTGCGACGCGGCCGGGACGGACCAGGACGGCAACGAGGTCGTCATCCACTCCGTCATCGGCCAGAGCGGCCACGGCGTCGGCCCGAAGGAGCCCCGCTCCATCCTGACCGAGCGCTACCAGGGAACGTTCGCCGAGCAGGTCACCGTCCCCACCTGGAACCTCCTCCCCAAGCCCAAGGACCTGTCCTTCGAGCAGGCCGCCTGTCTGCCGACCGCCTGGCTGACGGCGTACCGGATGCTGTTCACCAACGCGGGCGTACGGCCGGGCGACAGCGTCCTCGTCCAGGGCGCGGGCGGTGGAGTGGCGACCGCCGCGATCGTCCTCGCCAAGGCTGCCGGACTGCGGGTGTACGCCACCAGCCGGGACGAGGCCAAGCGCAAGCGGGCGGTGGACCTCGGCGCCCTCGGCGCGTACGAGCCGGGGGCGCGGCTGCCGGAGCGCGTGGACGCGGTCATCGAGACGGTGGGCGCGGCCACCTGGTCGCACTCGGTCAAGTCGCTGAAGCCCGGCGGCACTCTGGTCATCTCGGGTGCCACCTCCGGCCCCAACCCCCAGGCCACCGAACTGAACCGCATCTTCTTCCTGGAGCTGAAGGTCGTCGGCTCGACCATGGGCACCAAGGACGAGCTGGAGGACCTGCTCAACTTCTGTGCGACCACCGGCGTCCGGCCCGTCATCGACTCCGTGCTGCCGCTGGACCGGGCGCGCGAGGGCTTCGAGAAGATGGCCGGCGGCGATCTCTTCGGCAAGATCGTCCTGACCGTCTGAGCGATCACCCGTAACCTCCCGGTCCGTCCATCGGATGAGCAGGTCACCGGCGTCCCGCCCGGGCCGCCGGTGACCCGCCGCACCCCGGTGCTCCGGGTCACGGACGACCGAGCGAGGACGGATACCGATGGACAACAAGCGGAAGAGCGCGAGGACTTGGGCCCGCTGGGCGGGCGTTGCCGGAGCGGCGGTGGTCGTGGCGGGCCTTCCGGCCGGAGCCGCTCACGCCGACGAGACGCACCGGAACTCGCACAACGCACCCCATATGGCGCTGGTCTCCACGGGCCAGATCGACGACCCGATGGAGGATGTGCTGGAGCACACCCTCCTGCTCGGGGACGGCTACCGCTGGGACTGACGCCTCGGGCGCCGGGAGCGATGCGCCAGGCGACGGCACCGACGCCTCAGGGGCGCGGTGCGCGCAGGACGGCACCGATATGGGCCGCCGCCGTCGAGAGATGGCGGCGGGCCTCCTTCAACTGCTCCGCGCCCACACCGTGGTCGCGGGCCGCGTCGCGGATGTCGTCGCGGAAGCGGTCGAGCAGGCGCTCCAGATCGCGGGCGGGATCGGTGGAGGCGGCGCCGGGTTCCCGGGCCCACTCGGGCTCGGTGCCCTCGGGCGCCCCGCTCGCGGCGCGCCCCGCCGCCGGCTCGGGCCCTGCCTGGTGTTTGCCGAGGTCCACCTGCTCGACCGTCACATCCGCCTCGGGGCCCGGCCCCGTCGGCTGCGTCATCCGGCGCATCTCGCGGGTGACCTCGGTGAGCGCATCGCGTACGGCGCCCTGCCAGTCGCCGCTGCGCATCTGCCCCTGCGTCTGCTCCTGGACCCGCTTGACGATCCTCTGGATCTCCTCGCGCGCGAACGTCTGCGCGTCCCGCGCCTGCTGACGTGCTCGCTGCGCGTCCTCCTTGGCCCGCCGGCTCTCCTCCTTCGCCCTGCGGGCCTGCTCCTTCCACTCCTCCTTGGCGCGGCGCATCTCCTCCTTGGCCTGGCGCCAGGCGTCGCGGTCTCCCAGGGCGCCCTCCCAGCCCTCGGCCGCGGGGCGCTCGGCACGGGCCTGGCGCGCGGCCGCACGCATCTCGCGGCGGAGGTCGCCCGCCACATCGCGGACGTCCTCGCGGATCTCCGCGGCCAGTTCGGAGACGGACTCGCGGATCTCCAGCTCCAGATCGGCGAGTTCGCCCTGCCGACCGGCGAGTTCGGCCCGTCCGGCGTCGGTGATCGAGTAGACCTTGCGGCCGCCCTCGGAGGCGTGGGTGACCAGCCCCTCGGCCTCGAGCTTGGCCAGCCGCGGGTAGACGGTGCCGGCGGACGGCGCGTACAGCCCCTGGAAGCGCTCCTCCAGGAGGCGGATCACCTCGTAACCGTGGCGCGGGGCCTCGTCCAGCAGCTTGAGGAGGTAGAGGCGCAGCCGGCCGTGGGCGAAGACGGGAGGCATCAGAGGACCTTTCCGGAGCTGGCGGGGGAGTCGGCGTGCGGCCCTTCGCCCTCGCCGTACGGGGGTTCGTCCTCCGTCTGCGGGCGGCGCAGCAGGGCGATGGCGCCGGAGACCGTGCTCGCCTTGAGCCGGCCGCTGCCCGCGCCGAGGGTGCCGGTGAGCTGCTTGGTGCCCCAGTGGCCGGTGACCTTGAGCTCCTCGAAGGCGTTGGAGACGGCGCCGCTCGCCGTGCTGGCCTCGACCCGGGTGTCCGCCGGGTGCGGGATGCGGATCGCGATCTCGCCGGAGACGGTGGCGAGGGTGAGATCGGCGGTCCGGCTGTCCATGTCGACGATCATGTTGCCGCTGACCGACTCCGCCTGCACCGCCGAGCCGTACCCCTCGATCACGGTGAGATCGCCGGAGACGGAGCTGAACCGGAGCCGCCCGGTGAGCCCTTGGGCGTCGACCCCGCCGGAGACCGTCTCGGCGCGGACCTCGCCGGTGAGCCCGACGAGCGTGGTGTCACCGGTGACGCCGCATACGTGCGTGGGCCCCTCGATGCCGGAGACCACGGCGCCGGCCCCCACCACACCCACCTCGACCCGCGTCCCGGCCGGGACGGCGAGTGAGACGGCGGCGCTGCGGCGGCGGCCCTTGGGGTCGAGCCATTTCAGGAAGCCCTTCCAGGGCAGGTCGTCGTAGGTGACCGTCAGTGCGCCGTCCTCGTGCGTGACGGTCAGCGGTGGTCCCTCGATCGCGCTGACCTCCAGCCGCGCCGCGGCGGCGTCGGTGCCGACGACGTTGACCGTGCCGCCGACGATGCGGACGCTGACCCGGTCGAGGGGTCCTTCCAGGTCGAGTGTGCGTGGCTCGGAGAGCGACCACTCATTGCCGGCTTTCACTGCTGCGGCCTCCCTGGGGATGGGCGTACGACGACATATCGCGTTGCCATTCGACAACACGATATATCGCGGACGTCGGAAGTCAAGAGGCGGCTGCACCGGCCTCTTGAGGCCCTACGCGGGGCCGCACGAAACCGGAAGCCGGCCGCGGTCGGAGTGCGGAGGCCGGACGCGTACTACTCGTCCGGCGCCCGGCCGCTACTCGTCGTCCTCGTCGTCGAGGCGCGCCAGCCATGTCGCGAGCCGCTCGACCGGGACCTCGAAGTCCGGGTTGAGATCGACGAACGTACGGAGCTGCTCGGCCAGCCACTCGAGGGTGACCTCTTCCTGGCCGCGCCGCCGCTCCAGTTCCTCGATACCGCGGTCGGTGAAGTACACGGGACGCTCCTGATCCTCCGGAGATGTTCGCCTCCCAGGGTATGCGGGCCGCGTCCGGTGCCGATGCCGGCCGCCGGGGTCTCGCCCGCCGTCGGCGCAGGCCAGTACCCTTGCTTGCTCAAGTGGGAGCCTGGGAAGGCGAGTTGCTGTCAGGAGCGGGGGGAGCCGTGGCACGCATCCAGAGGATCGAACTGCCCGGGGGAGCCGAGGTGCTGGCCCGTGTCGGCACGGCAGGAGGCTACGCGGAGGACGACGAGGACATCGGTGTCCTCGACGCCGCCGCGGCCAAGGTCGAACAGCTCAAAGAGGTCATCGGCGAAGTGGGTGCGGCCGTGCTCGCCGCCGCCGCCGCGGCGAAACCCGACGAGGCGAGCGTCTCCTTCGGCATCGAGCTGGCCGCCAAGTCCGGCAAGGCCCTGGCCGTGCTCGCGGACGGCGAGGCGAAGGCCTCGATCCAGGTGACCCTGACCTGGCGGCCCGGCCCGGATTCCGCGAACGACCCGGCACGCGCGGATGGGTGAGGCCGGGCATCTCGACGCACTGGCCCGGGCCGCCACCGTCCACATCCTGCCCGCCGGTGACGGCTCCGGCGACGACCGCTCCACCGGCGACGGCCGTCCCGCGATGTGGGGAAGCGGCTTCTTCGTCGCCCCGGGCTGGGTGCTGACCTGCGCCCATGTGCTGAGGCCGTATGTGAGGCCGGGGCGGGAACGGGTCTTCCGCGTCCGCAACGACGTGCTGAACGGCGGCACGCCCGTGGAGGCGCGCCTCGCGCACTGGCTCGTGACGGACGCCGCCAAGGACAGGGTGCCGGTGGCCGAGGACCTGGCGCTGGTCCGGCTGCTGGACGAGGACGTCGAGCACGAATGCGTCTGGTTCACCGACCGCGCGGACCAGCCGGGCGGCGACCGCAAGACGGCCTACGGGTACCGGCCGGGCGGCCCCGGTGACGACCCCGCCGTCCCCTGGAGCGCGGATGTCGAGATCAACCAGCGCGACGGGCCGTATGGGATGCGGTTCGCGCCGCAGGCCGAGTTCCCCAAGGGCACGTCGGGCGGGCCCGTTCTCGACCCGTCCACCGGTGCCGTCGTCGGGATCATCAAGTCGCGCAGGGCGGACCGGGACGGCGGCATGGCCATCGCGGCCTCCGCGCTGCGGCAGTTCGGCGGCCTGTACGGGGAGGTGCTGGCGGCCCACGACCGCTGGCACGGAGTCCGTTCCGCGCTCACGCCGTACCACTGGGCCGCCGAGCAGGCGAAGCTGCCGGGCAGCAGCCCGACCGCCGACGGCGACCGCTGGACCCCGCTCGACCGCGTCGAGGCGCTCGGGCTGCTCGCCGAACTGGCCGCCCCGGCCGGTTCGTCCGACCTGGCCGCGCTGGTGCGCCAGGCGCGGGGCGAGCCGCCGCCGCCCGGCCGCCCCCCGCTGCTGCACACCTGGCGCGACGGCCACGGCAGGCTCTACGGCAACGACGGCCCGCTGGAGGCCATCGCCTTCCTGCACTACCTGCGCCTGGTGGCACTGCTCGTCGAGCACCGGGACGGCGACGCCAAGGCGCTGGCGGACTGGGTCGACCGCCGTCTGAGGAACGTACGGCCTCCGGTCCGCGCGATCGTCACCCTCACGCGACTTCCGGAGGCGCTGACCGCGCCCGCGGAACCGGAATCGGGCCGGGACGTCATCCCGTACCCGGGTCCGGGCGAAGGCCCCACCGTCGTCGTCGAGTTGGAGCCGGTGCACTACGAGGAGCCCGAGCGCTTCTACTGGCGTATCCGGGTCGACGACGGTGACGACAGCGAAGAGCCCTTCGAGGCCGAGGAGACGGGGCGGGGGGTCCTTCCCGAGGATCTGATCCGGCGTCTGCGGCAGCCGCTCGCCGAGGTCTTCGAGGGCGTCGACACGGCAGGTTGCCCCGCCCCGCTCGAAGTGGTCCTGCCCGTCGACCACTTCGACACCGCGGTCCACCGCTGGCAGCTCAGCGAGATGGCCAAGCTGTACGACACGGCGCATCTGCCGCTCGGCGCGCACCGCCGCGTGGTGCTGCGCGACATCGCGCGCCGTGGAGAACCGGCCAATGTGTGGCTCGCCCGCTGGGAACTCACCGCCGAGTCAGTGGAGTTCGCCGCCTCGCGCACCCCGCCGCCGGGCCGCCCGCCGCGGTCCCGCCAGTTCCAGGACATGCCCCCCGCGGCCATCCCGGTCCTGTGCCGCCCCGCGAGCACGGGCCTGGGGCGCAAGGCCATCGACCTGGCGCTGGAGGCCGGGCACGGCATCGCGCTCTGGCACACCGACGGGCACACCGCGAGCAGATGCCTGGACGACTGCGACACCTTCCATGCGGGCGCGGCCGAGGTGCTGGGGAGGCTGGGGTCCGCCGCCGAACTGCCCGACCGGTTGCGCCGTATCAGGGAGGAGATCCACCGGGAGCGGGACGCCGGCCACTGGGCGGAGGCCGTGGCCGTGCTGTACGACGACCCGAGGAGGCCGGTGGCCGCCGGCGCGCCCGGAACGCTGGACTCGCCGTGAGGACCACCGGCCCCGTGGGCCGAGCCACGGGCACGTGGTGTCCTGGTGGCTGTCCGGAAAACGCCGATACCGCCGCGCTGCGCGGGTACATTCTCAGGGGCCCGTTGTGGGCACAGCCTGCCCCCGTCGGCCCGGACGCGGCGCCCCACCGACCGCCGACGAGGAGCGAGAGTTGAGCGACTGGCTGATCTACCGCGGCACAGGCGACGCCGATCACGACCGTATCCGCACGCTCCCGCCGCCCCCGCCCTGGCGGACCTTCGAGGGCGGCCCCGTCGTCCCCGCCGCTCCGCCCATCGACGCGGTCTCCAAGCGGCGGCTCGGTCAGACGCACGCCCCGCTGCCCACGCAGGACGAAGAGGCGCTCCACCTCATCAACGCCGCGCTGTATCTGCGGCGCCCTCTCCTGGTGACCGGCGAGCCCGGCTCCGGCAAGAGCACGCTCGCCCACGCGGTGGCCCATGAGCTGGGACTCGGGCGCGTCCTGCAATGGCCCGTCGTCAGCCGCACCGAGCTGAAGGACGGGCTGTACACCTACGACGCCGTCGGACGCCTCCAGGACGTCCAGCTCTCCCGCGAGAACGACGGCTCCCGGAGCGAAGGTCCCGAGGACGACATCGGCCGCTACATCCGGCTCGGCCCCCTCGGTACGGCCCTGCTGCCCAGTGAGCTGCCCCGCGTCCTGCTCATCGACGAGCTCGACAAGAGCGATCTCGATCTGCCGAACGACCTGCTGAACGCCCTGGAGGAGGGCGAGTTCGGCCTCCCGGAGCTGGAGCGCATCGCCGACCGCCCCGGGAAGGGCGCGGTGGAGGTCCTCGACGACGACGGCCGGCGGGTGCCGGTGCACGGCGGCCGGGTCCGGTGCCGCGCCTTTCCGTTCGTCGTCATGACCAGCAACGGTGAACGGGACTTCCCCGCACCGCTGCTCCGCCGCTGCATCCATCTCGAACTCGACCCACCCCGCGACGAACGCCTGGCCGCCATGGTGCAGGCGCATTTCGGGGCCGGCTCGGACGAGCGGAACCTCGACCTCATCTCGCTCTTCACCCAAGGGGCCGGAAGCGGCGAGCTGCGCCCCACCGACCAGCTCCTCAACGCCATCTTCCTGACCCAGTACGCGGCGCGCGAGGAGCGCGACAGCCGTGAGGACATCGCGGACCTGCTCATGCGACCGCTCGACCAGCGGCAGAGGTAGCCGTGGCCACCGCCGCCGGCACCGGCTCCGCCGACGCCGTGAGCGACGTGCTCATGGCGCTGGTGGCGCGGCTGCGGGAGGCGGGGATCGAGCCCACGGCCGAGGAGCTGGCGGACACCCTGTGGCTGGCCCGCTGGGCGGGACCGGGCGTGCCCCGTACGCGTCCCGGCGGCTTTCCCGTCCCGGTGGGTTCTCTCCCCGGCGAGCGGGCCGAGCCGTCCCCGGAGCGGGTGCGCCCCGCCGGCGATCACGCCGCGTCCTCGCGCCGGGAGCCGGAGGGAGTGCCGTACGCGGCGACGGACGGTCGCGCCGATCTGTTCGCCGCCGCACCCCGCGGAGACCGCGCCGCCAACGGCACCCTGCCCGTACGGGTGCCGGTGGCCTCGGCGCTGCCCGATGCGGAAGCCCTGCAGCGGTCCCTGCGCCCGCTGCAACGCTTCCGCGCCCCCGTCTGCCCCTCGCGCACCCGTGTCGACGAGGAGGCGACGGCCGACCGGGCCGCGGACACCGGCCTCGTCGTGCCCGTGTTCACGGGCATCCGGCGGCGCGAGGCCCGCATCAGGCTGCTGATGGACGTCTCCACCTCCATGGCCGTGTGGGAGCAGACCCTCGACGAGCTGCGCCAGGTCTGCGAACGGGCGGGAGCGTTCAGGGAAGTGCGCGTGCACTACGTGCACCCGGCCGCGGACGGAAGCCCCGGGATCGGCACGACCCTGACCCCCGGATCCGTCCTGCGCGCCCCCGCGCAGCTCGCCGACCCCACGGGCCGGCAGCTCACCCTGGTGCTGAGCGACTGCGCCGGGCCGATGTGGCGCAGCGGGCGGATGCAGCGGCTGGTGCACCGCTGGGCCGCCACGTCCCCGGTCGCCGTCGTCCAGCCGCTGCCCCAACGCATGTGGCGGCGCACCCACTTACCCGCCGTGCCCGGGGTGCTCCACCGGGCGGAGGGGCCCGTGGGACGGCTGATGTTCGACCCGGCCCGCGGACCGGGAGGCGGCCCCGGGCTGACGCCCGTACCCGTACTCGCGCCCGCAGCGGCCGCACTGGGCGCCTGGGCGCGCCTCGTCTCGGGCTCGGCGGGCATCTCCCTCTACGCGGCCGCCGGACTGGTCGGCGCCGACCACGGTCCGTCCCCGGCCGCGCCGCCCGCGTCCGAGCCGGTCGACGCCCCCGCCCGCGTCCGTGCCTTCCGGCGCGCCGCCTCCCCGGAGGCCGCGCAGCTCATCGTGCATCTGTCGGCCGTGCCCCTGGTCCTGCCGGTGATGCAGCTCGTCCAGCGGGCGATGCTCGCCGGGACCGGCCCCTCGGTGCTGGCGGAGGTCCTGCTCAGCGGACTGCTGCGGCGGAACCCCGAGGCCGAGGGCGCGCCCGCCGACGGCAGGGGCGGGCTGGAGTACGACTTCCTCGACGGCGTACGCGACGAACTGCTCCGGCAGCTTCCGCTCGGCGACGCGCAGCTGGTCCTCAAGCACTGTTCCCAGTACGTGGAACGGCACTTCGGGCGCCGTGCCCGGAACTTCCCCGCCATGGCGGCGGCCTATCTGTCCGGCTCGGTGGGGCGAGCCGATCCGGAGCCCGGCGACGGGGACCTTCCGGGTCTGCGGACGTTCGCCCGGGTCTCCGAGCACGTCCTGCGCAGGTTCCTCCCACAGAGCACGATGCCCGTGCCGGCGCCCGGACCCGCCCACCCCGGCACCCTGAGCGCGCGGGCCCGCAGTCTGCTGAACCGCTTCAGGGCGGACGGGACGGCGCGCGACCTCGACGAGGCGATCCGGCTTCTCCAGGGCGCCGCGGCGGCGGAGCGGGACCACGACCGGGCGGCGGCACATGAGGCCCTGGCCGACGCGTTGTTGCTCCGCTGGCGGACCCGGCATCTGGCCGAGGATCTGGAGATCGCCCGTCAGGCCGCCCTCCATGCGGCAGGTCGCAGACCGTCGGCGGCGCCGATGCTGGCGCGGGTCCTGGAGATCATGGCCGACGAGGTGCTGGCCGGCGGGATCACCTCACGCGTCGCGCCGTACGCGCTGGGCCGGGAGGCGGAAGCGCGGGGGATCCCCGAGGAGCTGCAAGGGGTATGGGTCGTCCGCGAGTTGCTGGTGGATGCGGACGAACGTCTCGACCGGTTCATCCGCGGGCCCGGGGCCCCGGGGGACCGCGGCGCGCTGTTCCGCGCGGTCGATCAGCGCATCGGCGTCCTGCGCAAACTCGCCCTGGTGCGGCACGAGCTGGATTCGTGGCCCGAGGCCGACGGTACGAGCGTGGACGAGAGCTGGTTCGTCACGCTGATGCTCCAGGCGGTCGGCCTCGCCGACGCGACGCTGGAACCCGGCGGCACGGTCGACAGCGTGTGGGGAGCCCTCGCCGTCACCGCCGGCCGGCTCGGCCTGGACCTCGCACGCCACTACGCGGGTCGCGGCCCTGCGACACGACACCCCCTCCCCGGCGATCCCGAGCGGCTGAGGGAGATCGCCGGTCACGCCGTCCGGACGCTCCGGGACGGACTCGCGGTCCTGTCCGAGGTGCAGTGGCCCGACGACGACCTCGCCCAGGGGTGGCTGGATCTGGCCGAAGCGGTGGAGACGGCCGCAGGCGGGCTGTCGGACCACGAGGCGTACCTCGCGGTGCGCGAGGCGCTGGGCCGGGCCCTGGTGCCGGCCGCCCGCGTCCCCGAGCCGGAGCTGTGGATCACCTGTCTCAGCCGCACGGCGGATGTCACCTGGGACCACCACCAGCGCACCGGCGACAGAAGTGAACTCGGCTTCGTGGCCGTGACGTTGGAGACCGCCGTCGGGCTCGCCGGACGCGACCACCCCCGGCGCGGCGAACTCCTCGCCTTCCGCGGCGAGGTGCTCACCGCTTGCGCGACGGACCGCCCTGACGCGGCGGTCGATGCGGACGAAGCCGTACGGTCCCTCCGCGAGGCGCTCACCGAGACCCCCGGCCGGCACCCCGAACTCGCCCGGCGGCGGCTGCTCTTCGGGGAGGCCCTGCGTGTACGCCATCGCTACGGGGGTTCCCTCGCCGATCTGCACGAGGCCGACTGGATACTCGGAGCCGCTGCCCGCGAGTCGGACGACCTCGCCGTCGAAGCCCGCGCGTCGCTGGTGCGGGGACAGGTGGGGCTCGATCTCGCCCGGCACACGGGCTCGCGCGAGCGCCGGCAGCGGGCGGCCGACGACTTCCGCCGCGCCGCCGAAGCGGCCGAGGAGCTGGGCCGGTTCGCCGTCGCGGCCGACGCACGGGCGCAGCGCGCGTTGATCCTGGAGTCGACGGCCGGTGCGTCCCACGCCCTCCAGGAGTACCGCAGGGCGCTGGACCTGCTCGACAGAGCGGGTCGCGGAGAATCCGGCGGGCACCCCGCAACGCCGTCCGCGGACAGCGTCCGCACCCGTATCGCGGCGCTCGAGGCGGGCGACGCGTGACGTACCCCGCCGACGAACGCGGCACACCGCTGCCCGAATTCACCGACCTCGACCTGGCCCGCCCTCCCGCGCATCCGGTCCTCTCCGCGATCCTCGCGGGGCTCGGGGACCGGGGCCCCGACGACGATGTCGTCGCCTACTACGAAGACGCGCCATGAGGCCGGCGCCCGCGAACCCCGCCGACCCCGCCGACCCCGCGGAACCGCTCTGGCCGCACCGGAGCCTCGACCTGGCCGCGCTGCGCCGCAGGGGCGTACGTCCCGTCCCCTTCCGGCAGTTCGTCCTCAAGGTTCACAGCCGCTGCAACCTCGCCTGCAGCTACTGCTACATCTACACCGGCCCCGACGAGAGCTGGCGCGACCGTCCCGTCCGCGTCCCCGCCCGCACCGTGCGCCACACGGCCCGCAGAATCGCCGAGCACGTCGCCACGCACCGGCTGCGCCGGATCCGTATCGAACTCCACGGTGGCGAACCGCTTCTGGCCGGTCCCGGACCCGTGGTCGCCTACGCGCGTGCCGTGCGCGCCGCGGTACCCGCACACTGCGAGGTCACCGCCTCCGTGCAGACCAACGGCACGCTCCTCACCGAGCGCACGCTCGACCGGCTGGCCGCCGCCGGCATCCGCGTGGGCCTGAGTCTCGACGGAGGCAGCGCCCGCCTGGCCCACCGCCGCCTCGACCATGCCGGGCGCCCCTCCTGGCCCGCGGCCTCGCGTGCCGCCCGGCTGCTGGCGGCACGCCCCGACCAGTACGCCGGGATCCTGTGCACGCTGGACCTGACCACGGACCCCGACGAGGTCTACCACTCGCTCACCGCGCTCGGCCCTCCCCACATCGACTTCCTTCTCCCGCACGCCCATTGGGCCGCGCCGCCGCCCGGACTCGCGGCCCTCCCGGAACCCGGCCGCCACCCCCGCCCGACCCCGTACGGCGACTGGCTGGCCCGGGCCTTCGACCTGTGGTGGAACGCCGACCGGATGCGGACCGGCGTACGGCTCTTCAGCGCCGTCGTGGCGCTGCTCCTCGGGGCGCCCAGCACCGCCGAGTCCGTCGGACTGTCCCCGATGGCCGCCGTCGTCGTCGATACGGACGGGGCCGTCGAGCAGGTCGACTCGCTGAAGACCGCCTACGCGGGCGCCCCCGCCACCGGCCTGGACGTGTTCGCCCACAGCTTCGACGAGGCCCTGGAGCACCCCGGCATCGCGGCGCGGCAGCTCGGCACGGAAGGTCTGGCCGCCGACTGCGCCGCCTGCCCCGTGCTGCGGGTCTGCGGCGGCGGCAACTACGCCCATCGCTATGTGCCGGTCAGCGGGTTCCTGCACCCCAGCGTGTACTGCGCGGACCTGGAGCGGCTCATCCGGCACATCGCGGGCCGCCTGGAGGCCGTCCTCGCCGCACCGCGTTCCGGTGGCGCCAAGTCGCCCGGAGTGACAGGGTTTTGACGGACAATCGAAGAGCCATTCCCTGCCGTGGGGAGGCCCGCCCCGGCGCGGCCGAACCGGCCGGATCCGAGGGATACGGGGGTTGCATGACCGACAAGCCCGAGCACGTCACGGTCGTCTTCGCCGGCCTCAGCCATGCCTGGGCCGAGTGGATCGCGGCGACGCTCGCCTCGGCCGGCTGCACCACCGCCATGGTCCGCTGGGATCCCGTGCGACGGGCTCCGGCCTCCGCCGCCATCACGGACCTGCTCGCGGATCGCGGGCGGGTGCTGCTGGTCCTCGACGACTGGTACCTCCGGTTCGACTCGTGGCGCAACGAGGAGTGGAGCACCGCGCTGCGCCGGGCCGTTCAGCTGGGACAGGGCCGGATCGCGGCCGTCAGTGTCACCCCGCAGCCGCTCCCGGCGGCGGCGGCGATCGTGGCCCCGGTGGATCTGCGCGGCCTCGGCCCGGACCAGGCCCGGCGGCGCCTGCTGACCGCCGTGGACCTCCCGGCGACGACAGCGGCGCCGGTGGAACTGGCGCGCAGCCGGCGCTTCCCCGACGACCTCCCGGAGGTCTGGAACGCCCCGCGGCGCAACCGCCGGTTCACCGGCCGCGAGAAGGTTCTCGAGAAGCTCCACGACGCGTTCGCCGCGGGCGGCGACGCGACGACGTGCGTGGCCCTGCACGGTCCGAGCGGCGTCGGCAAGACGCAGGTGGCCACCGAGTTCGTGCACCGCTTCGCCGGCGAGTACGACATCGTCTGGTACATCAGCGCCGCCGTCCGGGCCACGGCCCGCGAGAGCTACGCGGCGCTGGCGGAGAAGCTGGACCTCAAGCCGGGCGACGAGGTGGGGCGGCTCATCGAGGCCGTCAGGGAGCGGCTGAGCTCCACCACGCGCCGCTGGCTGATCGTTCTGGACGGCGCCGAGGAGCCCGAGGAGCTGGAGGCTCTCGTACCGGACGGCCGCGGCCATGTCCTGATCACCACGCGCCGGGCCACCTGGGGCCAGCAGGGCGCGGAGCTGGTCGCGCTGGAGCCGTTCCGGCGGGCCGAGAGCGTCGCGTTCGTGTGCAGGCGGGCCTCCCGGCTGTCGGAGGACGAGGCGGACACGCTGGCCGACGCTCTCGAGGATCTTCCGCTGCTGCTCGATCAGATGGCGGCCTGGCTCGACACCAACCCCACCGCCTCGGTGAGCGGCTACGTCGCGGACATCCGCTCCGGCGATCCGCACGACTTCGGCGTCCTGCCGTCCCAGGAGTACCCCCGCGGGTTCCAGGTCGCCTGGGCCATCACGCTCAACACCCTCCGCGAACGGTCCCCCGAGGTCGACGAACTCCTCGGGCTCCTCGCCTTCTTCTCCCCGGACGTGGTCCCCGTACGCCTGCTGCAGTCGGCGCGCGCGGCCGATCTGCCGCCCCACCTGGCCGAGTTGGTTGCCGAACCCAGCAGCTGGAACACCGCGCTGCGCACGCTCTCCGAGGCGACCTCGATGCGTCTGGAGTACGAGACGGGGCCGCGCCTGGACATCCTGACCGTGGGCACGCTGCGTATGCACCGGCTCTTCCACCGCTTCGTGCGCGGCAGCATGGCGCACAAGGAGCGCCTGAGGGCCTCCGCCATCGCCTGCCGCGTCCTGGTCGCCGCAGACCCCCGGTCCCCGGCATCGCCGCGGAACTGGGCGCGCTACGCGGAGCTGATCCCGCACCTGGAGCCGTCGGGCGCCCTGGACTCGGCCGAGGACGACGTCCGCGACCTGGTGCTCAACTGCGTCGAGTACCTGCGCATGCGCGGCGAATACCACGACGGGTGGTGGCTCAGCCGGCTGGCCGTGGAGCGCTGGCGGGCGGCATCCGCCCTCACCGACCGCCGGGTGCTCGTCGCCGTCCACCAGCAGGCCAACATGCTCCGCCGGCTGGGACGTTACGCGGAGGCGGAGACCGTGGGCCGGGAGGTGCTGCGCACCCTGGTGGCGGACGCCTCCGCCCGCACCATCGAGGTGCTGCGCGCCAAGGACGGCCTCGCCGGGACGCTGATGGCGCTCGCGAAGCACGGTGAGGCGACCGCCCTCTTCGAGGAGGCGGCCCGGGACGCCACCGAGGCGCTCGGCGAAGGCGTCCCCCGCACCCTGGCCATCCGCAGCAATCTCGCCGTCTCGCTGGGTCTCCAGGGCCGGTACGAGGACTCCCTCGCCCTCCATCGTTCACTGCTGGACTCCCGGTCCGTCCTCCTCGGCGTGCACGACCCGCTCACCCTCAACTCCGCGCTGCACACGGCCTGGATGCTGCGCCTGCTCGGCCGCTACGACGAGGCGCTCGCCATTCAGGATCACAACTGCCGTCTGCACCGCCAGATCCTGGACAAGAACCACACCCAGACCCTGCTCGCCGAGCACAACCTCGCCCTCTGCTCCCGGCGCAACGGGAACCTGCAGTTCGCGCAGGCGCTGATGCGCAAGGTGCGCGACCGTCTGGTGAGCCGCCGCGGACAGCAGCACCCCGAAACGCTGATCGCCTCGGCCGACTTCGCCATGCTGCTGCGGCAGGCGGGCGAGCTCGACGCCGCCCGTGAACTGGCCGAGTCCACCGCGAGGTTGTACGGCGCCCAGCTCGGCAGGGATCATCCGTACGCCATCGGTTCCCACGCCAATCTCGCGTTCGTCCAGGGCGAGGCCGGCGAGCACAGGGCCGCGCTCCGCACGGCGGAGCAGGCGCTGGACGGCATGGGCGGCGCCGTGGGGGCCGACCACCCCTGGACGGTCGGCTGCGCGCTCAACGCCGCCGCCGCACGTCACCGGGCCGGGGACACCCCGGGCGCCGTCCGGATGGGGCGCGAGGCCCTGGAACGGGCGCCGAGGGCGGTCGGCGACCAGCACCCCCTGACCATCAACTGCAGGATGAGCCTCGCCCAGGACCTGCGTGCCGCCGGCGAGACCGAGGAGGCGGACGCGCTCCGGTCCGAGGCGATGGACACGCTCACCACACTGCTGGGGGAGGACCACGCCCACACCCGGGCGATGCGTGAGGGCGTACGTCCGTACTGGGACTTCGAGCCCCAGCCCATCTAGCGCACGGCACGGCACGGCACGGGCCGGACGCCGGGCGGCAGGACGGCCGGCAGCGCAAGGACCGGAGGACCGGTCGCCCTGTCGCCCGGTCCTCCGGTCGGCGGGTCCGGCGGGTCGGCGGGTCCGGCACCGGCCGGGTGCGGAGCACCGGACGCAGACACGCCGGAGGCCCGGCCCCGCGGGATGCGGGACCGGGCCTCGGGTGACGAGACGGCGGGTGCCGGTCAGATGTCGAAGACCTCGCTGACCAGAGCCTGCTGTTCGGCCTGGTGACGCTTGGCCGAGCCGACCGCCGGCGAGGAGGAGTGCGGCCGGGAGACCCGGCGCAGCCGCTCCTTGTGCGGGACGTCGGCACCGACCGCCAGGTCCAGGTAGTCGATCAGGTTGATGGCGATGAACGGCCACGCACCCTGGTTCGCCGGCTCCTCCTGGGCCCAGACGAACTTCTCCGCGTTCGGGAACTTGGCCAGCTCGGCCTGGAGCTCCTTGCCCGGCAGCGGGTACAGCCGCTCGACGCGGACGACCGCGGTGTCGTTCGTGCCGCGCTTCTGCTGCTCCGCCAGGAGGTCGTAGTAGACCTTGCCGGAGCAGAAGACGACCTTGCGGACCGCGCTCGCCTCGACCGAGTCGTCGCCGATGACCGGGCGGAAGCCGCCCTCGATGAACTCTTCCGCCTTCGACGCCGCGGCCTTGAGCCGGAGCATCGACTTCGGGGTGAAGACGACCAGCGGCTTGTGGTGCGGGTTGTGGACCTGCCAGCGCAGCAGGTGGAAGTAGTTCGACGGCAGGGTGGGCGCGGCGACCGTCATGTTGTTCTGCGCGCAGACCTGGAGGAAGCGCTCGATGCGGGCCGAGGAGTGGTCCGGGCCCTGGCCCTCGTAGCCGTGCGGCAGGAGCAGCGTGACGCCGGAGGTCTGGCCCCACTTCTGCTCGGCGGAGGAGATGAACTCGTCGACGACGGTCTGAGCGCCGTTGACGAAGTCACCGAACTGCGCCTCCCACATCACCAGTGCGTTCGGGCGGGCCAGGGAGTAGCCGTACTCGAAGCCCATCGCCGCGTACTCGCTGAGGAGCGAGTCGTAGATGTTGTACCGGGCCTGGTCCTCGGAGAGGTAGAGCAGCGGCGTGTAGTCCTGGCCGGTCTCGCGGTCCACCAGCACCGCGTGGCGCTGGCCGAAGGTGCCGCGGCGGGAGTCCTGGCCGGCGAGCCGGACCGGGGTGCCCTCCACCAGCAGCGAGCCGATGGCCAGGGTCTCGCCCATGCCCCAGTCGATCGTGCCGTCCTCCACCATGCTCACGCGGCGCTGGAGCTGCGGCAGCAGGCGGGGGTGGACGGTGATCCGGTCGGGGATGTTGACCTGCGACTCGGCGATCCGCTTGACGACCTCGCGGGAGATACCGGTCTCCACGGAGACCGGGAACTCGGCCTGCGGCTCCGGCACATGGGCCGGGCCCGGGTTCGAGACGGCGTCGCGGACCTCGGTGAAGACCTTCTCCAACTGACCCTGGAAGTCCTGCAGCGCCTGCTCGGCCTCCTCCAGCGTGATGTCGCCGCGACCGATCAGGGACTCGGTGTAGAGCTTGCGCACCGAGCGCTTCTTGTCGATCAGGTCGTACATCAGCGGCTGGGTGAAGCCGGGGTTGTCGGTCTCGTTGTGACCGCGGCGGCGGTAGCAGATGAGGTCGATGACCACGTCCTTGTTGAACGCCTGGCGGAACTCGAACGCCAGCCGCGCCACGCGGACGACGGCCTCCGGGTCGTCGCCGTTGACGTGGAAGATCGGGGCCTCGATCATCCGCGCCACGTCGGTGCAGTACATCGACGAACGGGACGCGGCCGGGGCGGCGGTGAAGCCGACCTGGTTGTTGATCACGATGTGCACGGTGCCGCCGGTGCGGTAGCCGCGCAGCTGCGACATGTTGAGCGTCTCGGCCACCACGCCCTGGCCCGCGAAGGCCGCGTCGCCGTGGAGCTGGATCGGCAGGACCGTGAAGTCCGTGCCGGCCTTGCCGATGATGTCCTGCTTGGCGCGGGCGACACCCTCGACGACCGGGTCGACGGCCTCCAGGTGGGAGGGGTTGGCGGTGAGCGAGACCTTGATCTGCTCGCCGTCCAGACCGGTGAAGGTGCCCTCGGCGCCCAGGTGGTACTTCACGTCGCCGGAGCCGTGCATCGACTTCGGGTCGAGGTTGCCCTCGAACTCGCGGAAGATCTGGGCGTACGACTTGCCGACGATGTTCGCCAGGACGTTGAGACGGCCGCGGTGGGCCATGCCGACGACCACCTCGTCCAGGCGCGACTCGGCGGCCGAGTCGAGCACGGCGTCGAGCATCGGGATGACGGACTCGCCGCCCTCCAGCGAGAACCGCTTCTGGCCCACGTACTTGGTCTGCAGGAAGGTCTCGAAGGCCTCCGCCGCGTTCAGCCGGCGCAGGATCCGCAGCTGCTCCTCGCGCTCCGGCTTGGTGTGCGGGCGCTCGACGCGGTCCTGGATCCACTTGCGCTGCTTGGGGTCCTGGATGTGCATGAACTCGATGCCGGTGGTGCGGCAGTACGAGTCGCGCAGCACGCCCAGGATGTCGCGCAGCTTCATCATCGACTTGCCGGCGAAGCCGCCGACCGCGAACTCGCGCTCGAGGTCCCACAGCGTCAGCCCGTGCTCGGTGATGTCGAGGTCGGGGTGCTTGCGCTGCTTGTACTCCAGCGGGTCGGTGTCGGCCATGACGTGGCCGCGGACCCGGTAGGAGTGGATCAGCTCGAAGACGCGGGCGGCCTTGGTGACGTCGTCGTCGTGCGAGGCGTCGATGTCCCGGAGCCAGCGGACCGGCTCGTACGGGATGCGCAGGGCCTGGAAGATCTCGTCGTAGAAGTCGCTCTCGCCGAGCAGCAGTTGGTGCATGATCCGCAGGAACTCGCCGGAGGCGGCGCCCTGGATCACGCGGTGGTCGTACGTGCTGGTCAGCGTCATGACCTTGGAGACGCCCAGACGGTTCAGGGTGTCCTGCGAGGTGCCCTGGAACTCTGCCGGGTAGTCCATCGCGCCGACGCCGATGATGACGCCCTGGCCCGGCATGAGGCGCGGCACGGAGTGCACGGTGCCGATGCCGCCGGGGTTGGTCAGGGAGGCGGTGACGCCGGTGAAGTCCTCCATGGTCAGCTTGTTCGCGCGGGCGCGGCGGACGATGTCCTCGTACGCCTGCCAGAACTCGAAGAAGTTGAGCGTCTCGGCCTTCTTGATGGCCGCGACGACGAGCTGGCGGTCACCGTTGGACTTCACCAGGTCGATGGCCAGGCCCAGGTTGACGTGCTCGGGCTTGACCAGGGTGGGCTTGCCGTCCTTCTCCGTGAAGGCGTGGTTCATCGACGGCATCGCCTTCAGCGCCTGCACCATGGCGTAGCCGATCAGGTGCGTGAAGGACACCTTGCCGCCGCGGGCGCGCTTGAGGTGGTTGTTGATGACGATGCGGTTGTCGAACAGCAGCTTCACGGGCACGGCCCGGACGCTCGTCGCGGTCGGCAGCTCGAGGCTGGCGTTCATGTTCTTCGCGACGGCGGCGGAGGGGCCGCGCAGCGTGACGAACTCGGTGTCGGCCGGCGCGGCGGGCGCGGCGGCCTTGGCGGCCGGCTTCGCGGGCGCGGCCTCCGTCTTGGCCGGGGCGGCGTGCTTCGGCCCGGACGGCTTCGCCGGGGCGGGCGCGGGGGCTGCGGGCGCGGCCTGGGCGGCAGCGCCGTTCGCACCGGCGGGGGCGCTCGGGGCGGCGGGCTCGGCCGCCGCCTTCGGGGCGGGCGCGGCCTGCTCGCCCGCGGGGGCCTCCGTCCCGGCCGACGCCTGTGGCGGCGAGGCGACCGCGGAACCGGTGTCATGCCCCGGCTTGTAGTCGGCGAAGAAGTCCCACCAGGCTCGGTCTACCGAGTTCGGGTCCTGGAGGTACTGCTGGTAGATCTCGTCGACGAGCCACTCATTGGGGCCGAACGCTTCCGCAGGGGAGGACTTCCCCTGTCCGTCTGCGTCGGTCGAGAGGCTCGAGGTATTGGGGGACTGTGGCGACACGGCGGCAACCGCCCTCTTCCGCTTCCTTAGATGGTGGACAGCGGAAATAAAGGCTACGCCTCCTACCGCACTGGTTGCAGGCCGGGCGGGCCAGTCGTCGTGCAAGTCACATTGATCGACTGGTTTCGGCGCGTGATGTGGCGGGAAACACGTCAGGTTGCGCCCGACCGGGGGATGATCCGCTCGCGGGTGCGGCACACTGCGCCGCAACCGTTTTGGAACCTTGTGTTCGACCCTACGTCAACCGTGCGCCTTGGGGGTGCCCGGGAGTGTGACGCGGATCCGGCAGCCGCGAGGCGATTCGGCCACCCCGATGCTGCCGCCGTGGAGATCCACCGCCCAGCGGGCGATGGCCAGGCCGAGCCCCGTACCGCCGTCGCTTCCCGGGCCGTGCGGGGTGGAGACGCCGCCGCGGTTGAAGCGCTCGAAGATGCGGTGCCGCTCGGACTCCGGGATGCCGGGGCCCTCGTCGAGGACCTCCAGGTTCAGGCTGTCGGGCCCGCCGGTGCCCCGCCGGGCGCGCAGGGTGACGCGGCCGTGCGGCGGGCTGTGCTTGACCGCGTTGTCGATCAGGTTGGCCACGACCTGGTGGAGCCGCTCGGCGTCGGCGTGCGCGGTCAGCTCCGGCGGCGAGACATCGAGGTGCAGATGGACGTCGGCGCGGGCACCGGGCCCGCCGATGTGGGCCCGGGCGGCGGCGGCCATGTTGGCCTCCTTCAGCACCCCGGACAGATACGGCCACACCTCGAAGCGCCGGGACCGCAGCGGTACGACCCCGTTGTCGAGCCGGGAGAGGTCGAGCAGGGTCTCCACCAGCCGTCCCAGCCGCTCGGTCTGCCGCAGCGCCGTCCGCATGGTCTCCGGATCGGCCTCGGAGACGCCGTCGACGACGTTCTCCAGCACCGCCCGCAGCCCCGCGATGGGGGTGCGCAGCTCGTGCGAGACGTTCGCCACCAGCTCCTTGCGGTGCCGGTCGACGGCCTCGAGATCGGCGGCCATGTGGTTGAAGGTCTCCGCCAGATCGCCGAGTTCGTCCCGCCGTACGGCCTGGACCCGCCGGCTGTAGTCACCGTTCGCCATCGCACGGGCGACGGTCTTCATCTCGTCCAGCGGCGAGGTCAGCCCGTGCGCGACGAACTGCGTGATCAGCATCGTGGCGATGATCGAGAAGATGGTGACGATCCGCAGCTCCGTGGAGGTGCGGATGGCGACGAAGACCAGCAGCGTGGTGATGGTCACCGAGACGATGACCAGGGCGCCGAGGGCGGCCTTGACCGACCGGTACGGGTCGAAAGGCCGCAGGGCGTCCCAGATCCGCGCCCAGATCCGGGAGAGCAGGCCGGGGTACACGGGCTCGGGCGGCCGGTTGTTCATACGCGGGTCGCCGGTCAGGACGTCGGGGTCGCCGGGGTCTCCAGCGCGTAGCCGACCCCGTGGACCGTACGGATCCGCTCGGCGCCGATCTTGCGGCGCAGCGCCTTGATGTGGCTGTCGACGGTCCGGGTGCCGGAGGCATCGGCCCAGTCCCAGACCTCGGCGAGGAGCTGCTCGCGGGAGAGGACGGCGCGCGGGGTGTTGGCCAGGCAGACCAGCAGGTCGAACTCGGTGGGGGTCAGGTGCACGTCTTCGCTGCGCACCCGTACGCGGCGCTGGGCGTGGTCGATCTCCAGCTCGCCCAGGCGGAGTATCCCGGTGCGCGGGGTGCTGGCGGCCTGGGTGGCCCGCTCGACGCGGCGCAGCAGTACGTGCACGCGGGCGGCGAGCTCGCGCATGGAGAACGGCTTGGTCATGTAGTCGTCGGCGCCGACGCCGAGGCCGACCAGCATGTCCGTCTCGTCGTCCCGGGCGGTGAGCATGAGGACCGGAACCGGCCGCGAGGCCTGGACGCGCCGGCACACCTCGAGCCCGTCGAAGCCCGGCAGCATCACATCGAGGACCAGCAGATCGGGCTGCCATGCCTCGGCGGTGTCCACGGCGGCGGGGCCGTCCTGTGCGGTCTGCACCTGGAAGCCCTCGGCGCGCAGCCGCACCGCAATGGCGTCGACGATCGTCTGGTCGTCCTCGACGACCAGGACGCGGCGCTGGGCGCCGGGAGTGGCCGTGTTGCCCGCCACGCCGTTGTGAGTCTGCTCCATCGCCCGCCCCTGCATTTTCCCCGTGTACCTGCCGAGCCTTGCCTGCTTTCCGTCACTGCACGGAGCAGGGTACGGGCACGGTGCGCACCTCGGCTACGCAGGCGGCCGGGGCCGTACGGCGAGGTGGACGGCATCCGGGACACCCCGGGCAACTGGGATCTCTTCCGTACGCACACCTACGAAACCGGCATTTCGCAGCGCTTCCTCGAATGCGGCGGACGGTCTCGCGGACCACACCGCGAGGACGCCGCCCGGCGAGAGGCGCTCCCGGCAACTGGCAAGTCCCGAAGGCCCGTAGAGGCTGTCGTTGTCCTCGGTCACGGTCCAGTCGGGTCCGTTGTCGATGTCCAGGCACAGGGCGTCGTAGTTCTCCGCAGCCTCAAGGGCGGGGGAGGTGCCGCCACCGGTCCCGCCGCGCAGGTGGGCGACCAGATCGGTGTGGAGGATCGCGCTCCGCTTGTCGGAGAGGGCGTCCGCGGTGATCCGTGCCAGCGGTCCCGAGCGGTGCCAGTCGATGACGGCCGGCTCGCGTTCGGCGACGGCGATGCGGCCCCAGCGGGGCTCCGCGGCGGCGTGTGCGAGGGAGAAGCCGACGCCCAGACCGCCGATGAGCAGGGACGGCTGTGTGCGGTCGGCGGGGAGGGCGGCGAGTGCCGCGTCGATCAGCAGCCGCTCCGAGCGCCCGTCGGAGGTGTCCATCAGGAAGCAGCCGTTGGCGATGATTTCGAAGTGCTCGCCGCGCTGACGCAGCACCACCTCGCCGTACGGGCCCTCCCGGCGGTCGACGGTGACCGGTGCGGCGGGGACGGGGGGCAGGGGCATGGTGCGCCGTCTTCCTGGGATCGGGGCGGGGGGCGTTCGGGCGCCGGTGCCACCCAGGGTAACGAGACGGTCCCGCAGCGGTCCGTGTCCGAGCCTCCGCGGGCTCAACGGGGCTGCGGGGCGCGGCTGTTGACCGGAGCGGTGGGGGCGGGGGAAGGGGCGGCGGGGGTTGCGGTGCCCGGGACGACCGACGTGACGGAAGTCATAGGGGAATCCTGTCCGCGTTGAGGGGGTTCGCAGGGGGTGCCGGGGGCGGGGAGCCTCCCGCGTCACGCTGCGGTGGGTGCGGCATCACGCTGCGGTGAGTGCGGCATCACGCTCCGGTGGGTCGGTGCCGCTCTGCGCTGAGGGGTCCAGGGGTCGGCCGATCGCCGGGACGGGGTCGGCCGGTCGCGGCAGGGCAGCGGTCCGGCGTCCAGGGCGGCCGTGCGGCCGCGGGAGCGGTCGGCGCGATCGCGGCGATCGGTCGTGGCCCGTCCGGCTGCACCGGCTCCGACCTGCACCGACGGCCTCCCCTTTCCTCCGCGCCCCGCGTGCGATCCCGCGTAGGGAGATGATCGCTCACAGCGAACACCGCCGGGGAACAGTCGAAGACCTCCGTGCATTGAGTCAATAACGCTCAACTTGAATGCCGAAAGGGAGATCATGGCTTCGACGTCCACACCGCTCACCCTGCCCGTGCTGCCGCTCGATGACGAGGTCGTCCTGCCCGGCATGGTGGTGCCCCTCGACCTGTCCGACGCCGAGGTCCGGGCCGCCGTCGAGGCCGCACAGGCCGCGGCTCGTTCATCCGGCGGCAAGCCACGGGTGCTGCTGGTCCCACGGACCGACGGCACGTACGCGGCGGTCGGCACGCTCGGCACGATCGAACAGGTCGGCCGGCTGTCCGACGGCGACCCCGGCGCGCTGATCCGCGGCGTGAGCCGGGTCCGGGTCGGGGCCGGGACCACCGGACCCGGGGCGGCCCTCTGGATCGAGGGCACCCGGATCGAGGAGGTCGTCCCCGATCCGCTGCCCGGCTCGGTCACCGAGCTGATGAAGGAGTACAAGGCCCTGGCCACGAGCTGGCTGCGCAAGCGAGGCGCCTGGCAGGTCGTGGACCGCGTCCAGCAGATCGACGACCCGGGCCAGCTCGCCGACAACTCCGGCTACTCGCCGTTCCTCACCCCCGAGCAGCGCGTCCAGCTCCTGGAGACCACCGACCCCGTCGCCCGGCTGAAGCTCGCCACCTCCTGGCTCGGCGAGCACATGGCCGAGCAGGACGTGGCCGAGTCCATCGCCAAGGACGTCCAGGAGGGGGTGGACAAGCAGCAGCGCGAGTTCCTGCTCCGCCGCCAGCTCGAAGCCGTCCGCAAGGAGCTGGCAGAGCTGAACGGCGACCCCGAGGACGAGTCCGACGACTACCGGACCCGTGTCGAGGCCGCCGATCTCCCCGATCACGTGCGCGAGGCCGCCCTCAAGGAGGTCGACAAGCTGGAGCGTGCCTCCGACCAGAGCCCCGAGGGCGGCTGGATCCGCACCTGGCTCGACACCGTCCTGGAGATGCCCTGGAGCGAGCGCACCGAGGACGCGTACGACATCCCCGGCGCCAAGTCCGTGCTCGACGCGGACCACGCGGGCCTGGAGGACGTGAAGGAGCGGATCACCGAGTACCTGGCCGTGCGCAAGCGGCGTACGGACCGCGGTCTGGGCATCGTCGGCGGCCGCCGCGGCGGTGCGGTGCTGGCCCTCGTCGGCCCTCCGGGCGTCGGCAAGACCTCGCTCGGCGAGAGTGTCGCCCGCGCCATGGGGCGGAAGTTCGTCCGCGTCGCGCTCGGCGGTGTCCGGGACGAGGCGGAGATCCGCGGTCACCGGCGTACGTACGTCGGCGCGCTGCCCGGCCGGATCGTCCGCGCCATCAAGGAGGCCGGGTCCATGAACCCGGTCGTGCTGCTCGACGAGATCGACAAGGTGGGCTCCGACTTCCGCGGCGACCCGGCCGCGGCCCTCCTCGAAGTCCTCGACCCGGCGCAGAACCACACCTTCCGGGACCACTACCTGGAGGTCGAACTGGACCTGTCCGACGTGGTGTTCCTCGCCACGGCGAACGTCCTGGAGGCCATCCCGGAGGCGCTGCTCGACCGTATGGAGCTGGTCAGGCTCGATGGCTACACCGAGGACGAGAAGGTCGTCATCGCCCGCGACCACCTGCTCGCGCGCCAGCTCGATCGGGCGGGCCTGGAGCCCGGCGAGGTCGTCCTGGAGGACGGCGCGCTGCGCCGGCTCGCGGGGGAGTACACCCGTGAGGCGGGCGTACGGAATCTGGAGCGGGCCGTTGCCCGGCTGCTCCGCAAGGTCGCGGCCCGGCACGAACTCGGCGAGCAGGAGCTGCCGGTGACCGTGGGCCCGGAGGACCTGCGGCAGTGGATCGGGCGTCCGCACCACGTACCGGAGGCGGCGCAGGACCCGGAGGAGCGGCGCACCGCCGTACCGGGTGTGGCGACCGGCCTCGCGGTGACGGGCGCGGGCGGCGACGTCCTCTACATCGAGGCGTCGCTGGCCGACCCGGAGACCGGCGGCAGCGGACTGCAGCTGACCGGCCAGCTCGGCGAGGTCATGAAGGAGTCCGCGCAGATCGCGCTCTCCTTCCTGCGCTCGCGCGGGGCGGAGTTCGAACTCCCCGTCGGTGACCTGAAGGAGCGGGGCGTGCACCTGCACGTGCCGGCCGGAGCGGTCCCGAAGGACGGGCCGAGCGCGGGCATCACGATGACCACCGCTCTGGCGTCGCTGCTGTCCGGGCGCAAGGCCCGTACCGATGTGGCGATGACGGGCGAGGTGTCGCTGACCGGGCGGGTGCTGCCGATCGGCGGGGTGAAGCAGAAGCTGCTCGCCGCGCACCGCGCCGGGATCACGACCGTGGTGATCCCCAAGCGGAACGAGGCGGATCTGGACGACGTGCCAGCCGAGGTGCTGGAGCGGCTCGACGTGCACACCGTGAGCGACGTCCGGCAGGTGCTGAAGCTGGCTCTGGAGCCCGCGCACAGCGAGCCGGAGTCGGAGGTTCCGGTCGCGGCGTGACGGACGCCGGCCGGGGCGATGCGGCCCCTTCCCTTCGGGGGGAGGGGCCGCATCCGTGTCCGGCCCCCAGCCTTCCGTCCCCGTCGGCTCCCGGCCCCTAGCCCTCCCGCCCCGCCGACTCCCGCAGGGGCAGCCGGACTTCGAACGTCGCGCCCCCGCCCGGCGTGGGCAGACAGCGGACCGTCCCCCCGTGTGCCGTGACGATCGCGGCGACGATCGACAGGCCCAGACCGCTGCCGCCGCTGGCGCGGTCCCGCCCGTCGCCGACGCGGTGGAAACGGTCGAAGATGCGCCCGGCCTCCTCCTCCGGAACGCCGGGGCCGCTGTCGGCGACCTCGACGACGGCCTGCCCCGCCTCCTCGTCCGTCCCGATGCGGACGGTCACCGGTGTGCCCACGGGGGTGTGCCGCAGGGCGTTGGACACCAGATTGGTCAGGACGCGGGCGAGGCGTACGTCGTCCCCGACGACCGTGGGCTGTGGCCCGTCCTCACCTTCGCTGCCCTCGCCGTTCTCGCCCTCGCTGTCGCTGTCGCTGTTGCCGTCGGGCGGCAGGTCGAGCCGCAGGGGGCGGTCGGGTTCGGTGGCGCGGGCGGTGGCGAGCGCGTCGACGGCCAGCGGTACGAGGTCGACCGGTTCGCTCGCCTGCGGGCGTTCCTGGTCGAGCCGGGCGAGCAGCAGCAGATCCTCCACCAGCAGCCGCATCCGCCGCCCCTCGGTCTCGATCCCGTCGAGGAGTCCGGTGATGTCCTGCCGCGATCCGGCCGCTCCGCTGCGCTGCAGTTCGACGAGACCGAGCACGGCGGCCAGCGGCGTCCGCAGCTCGTGGCCCGCGTCGGCCACGAAGCGGCGCAGCCTTTCCTGGGCGGCCGAACTCTCCGCGAACGACTGGTCGATGCGGGCCAGCATGGTGTTGAGCGTCGTCGAGAGGCGCCCGATCTCGGTGGAGGGCGGTGCGCGCTCGGGGACTCTGCGGGACAGATCGTCGCCGTCGATGATCGATTCGGCGGTCGCCTCCACATCCGCCAGCGGCTTCAGCCCGATCCGCACCACCGCGGAGCCGAGCAGCGCGAGTCCGGTCAGGACGACGGCGGTGACGATGAGTTCGATGCGGATCAGACGCCGGGTGGTGTCGTTGAGCGGCGTCAGATCGATGGCGGCGGCCACGGTTCCGCCGCCGGGCCGCTCCCGTACGAGCACCCGGTAGCGCCGGCCGTCGTCGTCCGCCGTGCCGGTGGTGAACGGCTCGCCCACAGGCGTGGATTCGACGGGGGGCAGCGCGAGCCGGGGCGCGGAGTCCTCCGCCGTACTGAAGCGGAGCTCGGTCTTCCCCGACGGGTCGCGGAACTCCACGACCGCGTGGGTGCCGACGGCCCCGGTCCGCACCAGCACGCTGCGCAGATTGTTCGGGATCCGGTTCACCTGGGGCGCGAGGACCTCCAGCAGCCCCAGCCGGTTCTGCAGGACGCGCGCCTGGTCGTCCGTGCGGTCCATCAGATAGCCGCGGAAGAGCTGGGTGCACACGACTTCGGCCGAGACCAGCCCGACGGCGCACAGCAGCAGCGCCCCGACGAGCAGCCGGGCACGGATGGAACGGGCGGCGAGCCACGCGCGGACGCGGCGCACTCCCCGCGCGAGGCGCGACCCGCGGGCCCCCGGCTCCGTCGTTCCGTCCACGGCGGACGTCATGCCGGAAGCCGCAGGCTGTAGCCGAAGCCCCGCAGCGTGTGGATCAACTGCGGCTCCACGGTGTCGATCTTGCGTCGCAGCAGGCTGATGTACGACTCCACGATCCGGGTGTCACCCGCGAAGTCGTACGCCCACACCTCGTCCAGGATCTGCGCCTTGCTGACCACGCGCCCGGCGTTGAGCAGCAGATACCGCAGCAGCTTGTACTCGGTGGGCGACAGCCGTACGGGCCGTCCCGACCGCCGTACGTCACAGGTCTCCTCGTCGAGTGCGAGATCGGCGAAGCGCAGCACCGGGTCGGCCGCTTCCTGCGGCTGCGGGCCGCGGGTGCGCCGCAGGACCGCGCGGATACGGGCGACGACCTCGTCCAGACTGAACGGCTTGGTCACGTAGTCGTCCCCGCCCGCACCCAGGCCGACGATCTTGTCGTGCGTCGTGTCGCGCGCGGTCAGGAAGACGACGGGCATGTGGAGCCCGCGGGCGCGCAGCGTGCGGGTGAGCTCGAAGCCGTTGAGGTCGGGCAGCATCACATCCAGCACGATCAGATGCGGCCGCCGCCGCTGCGCCTCCTCCAGTGCCTCCTTCCCGGTGCCGGCCGTGGTGACGTCGAAGCCCACATGGCGCAGGCTCGCGGCGAGCAGCCCGGCGATGGTCGCCTCGTCGTCGACGACGAGCAACCGGGTCGGGCTCTCCTGGGAGTGGGCGGTCGATGCGGGCACGCGGTCTTCCTCGTTCGGGGGAGGGCTTCTTCCTACGCGGTGCGGCACCGGTCGGGCAAAGGGGGAGCCCGGATTTTCAGGGTTCTTTCAGGTTGCTTGCACCCTGCCTGCGCATCGGCTTGCTGGGATCCCTCGCGTCGGACGCCATCGCGTGACGCACAGGAAGAGAACTCATCGATGATCAAGCTGACCTCGTTCAGCATGCGAAACCGCGCCCTGGTCGCGTTCGTCATGCTGGCGATCACCGGGGTGGGGCTGCTGGCCCTCCCCTCATTGCGGCAGCAGATGATGCCGGACGTCTCCTTCCCCAAGGTCTCGGTCACGGCCTCCTATCCGGGAGCTTCGCCGCAGGTCGTCGAGGACCAGGTCGCCGTGGCGCTGGAACAGGCCGTACGGGACGCGGACGGCGTGCTGTCCGTCACCACCACCTCGCGGTCCGGATCCGCTTCCGTCGTCGCCGAGTTCGACTTCGGGGTCTCGGCGGACGACAGCACCGCGACACTGCGGGACGCGGTCAACGAGGTGGAGCCGCGGCTCCCCGACGGGGTGGAGACCGAGGTCGTGGCCGGGTCCACGGAGGATCTGCCCGCGGTCCAGCTCGCGGCCGCCCGGGGCACGGGGGACGGCGGGAAGGACACGGACGCCGGGGACGGGGGCGCGGAGGACCGGGGTGCCGAGGGCGAGGACACCGCGGACGACGACGCCCAGGACGGGGCCGGGGAAGCCGACGGCAAGGCCGGAAAGGACAGCGAGGACGGCGAGGGCGGCAGGGACGAGGCGGAGGACGCGGACGGCGAGAAGGCGTTCGCCGACCGCCTCGACTCCGCGGTCGTACCCGAGCTCGAAGCCATCGACGGCGTACGCGAGGTGAAGGTCACCGGTGTCCGGGACGAGCGTGTGACGGTGACGCTCGACAGCGACGCCCTCGCGGACGCCGGGCTCACCCCGGCCGACGTCACCCAGTCCCTGCAGAACGCCGGCGCCGTCCTGCCCTCAGGCGCTCTCACCGAGGACGACACGAGCTACGCGGTCTCCGTCGACGGCGAACTGGGCTCGGTCAAGGACCTGCGCGAGCTGTATGTGACCCCGTCCGGCAGCGGAGCGGCGACCGGTGCCGGGGCCGGTGCCACGGGTCGTACGGGCGATGCGCCCCGGTCGGGCGCGCAGTCCGGCGGACCGAACGGCGGGCAGTCCGGCGCACCGTCCGGCGCGCAGAGCGGCGACGCGCCGGCGGCCGGAGCGGGCAAGTCCGCCGAACCGGTGCGCCTGGAGGACGTCGCCACCGTCCGGCAGGCTCTCGCGCCCTCCACCACCCTCACCCGCACCAACGGCGAACCCACCCTCGGCGTCGCCGTGACCCCACAGCCGGACGCCGACACCGTCGGCATCTCCCACGCCGTACGCGACGCCCTGCCCGGACTGGAGAAGAAGCTCGGTGACGGCGCCGATCTGACCGTGGTCTTCGACCAGGCCCCGGCGGTGGAGAAGTCCATCGACGACCTGACCACCGAGGGCGGGCTCGGCCTGGCCTTCGCCGTCGTGGTGATCCTGCTCTTCCTGGTGTCCGTGCGGTCCACGCTCGTCACGGCGGTGTCCATACCGCTGTCCGTGCTGATCGCCCTGATCGCGCTGTGGGCGTGGGACTACACCCTCAACCTCCTCACCCTGGGCGCCCTGACGGTCGCCGTCGGCCGGGTGGTCGACGACTCGATCGTCGTCCTGGAGAACATCAAGCGGCACCTCGGCCTCACCCGGGACAAGGGCAGGGCCGTCACCGACGCCGTACGCGAAGTGGCGGGCGCCGTCACCTCGTCCACCGTGACGACGGTCGCGGTGTTCCTGCCCATCGCGTTCGTCGGTGGCATCGTCGGCCAGCTCTTCGGGCCGTTCGCGATCACGGTGACGGTCGCTCTGCTCGCCTCGCTGCTCGTGTCGCTGACGGTGGTGCCCGTCCTCGCGTACTGGTTCCTCAAGGCGGCACCCGCGGGGGAGAGGGACGAGGAGACGAGCCGGAAGGAGAAGGCCCACACGGAGAACGGGACGAGCGAGGAGGAGAAGAAGGGGGCAGCCGGCGAGAAGAAGGGTGACGCCGCCGAGCGGAAGAAGAAGGACGCCGGCGAAGGCACCGGCCGTACGCTGCTCCAGCGCGCCTATCTCCCCTTCCTGACCACCGCCCTGCGCTTCCGCGGCCTCACCCTCCTCGCCGCCCTCGCGATCCTCGGCGCCACGGTCGCCCTGGTGCCGCTGCTGAGCACCAACTTCCTCGGGAACTCCGGCCAGAACACCTTCACGATCCGCCAGACGATGCCCCCGGGCAGCAGCCTGCGGCACACCGGCGACGCCGCGAAGAAGGTCGAGGCGGCGCTGGCCGACGTGGACGACATCGACACCTATCAGCTCACCGTCGGCGGCCAGGCGGGCGTTCAGCTCCGGGGCGGAGGAACGGCGTCCGACTCCGGCACAGCCACGTACAGCATCACCGCGAGCCCCGACGCCGACCAGGCCGCCGTCGAGCGCGAGTTGCGCGACGCCGTCGCGTCGGTGAAGGGCGCGGGCGAGATCGCCGTCGAGGCCACGGAGGCGGGCGGTCTGGGCGGTTCGAGCCTGGAGGTTCTCGTCCAGGCCCCCGACGACGCCACCTTGGAGAAGGCCACCGAGCAGGTACGCCGTACGGTGCGGGACACCCCGCGCACCGAGGACGTCACCACGGACCTGACGGAGGACATGCCGCAGGTGACGGTGGTGCCGGACAAGCGAGCCGCCGCCGAGAAGGAGATCGGCGAGGACCGGATCAACCAGGCCGTCACCCAGGCCCTCGACGGCACACGCCTCGGGGAGGTCAGCCTCGGCGGCGAGAGCTCCGAACTCGTCGTGCGCACCGGCGATCCCACCGAGGCCGTCGATGCGCTGGAGGACACGACCGTGTTCACCCCGCAGGGCCGAGTGCGCCTCGACAAGGTCGCGGACGTGGAGGTGACGCACGCCCCCGCGAGCGTCAAGCGCATCGACGGCGCCCGCGCCGCCACTGTCACCGCCCGGGCGACGACCGAGGACACCGGAGCCGTCAGCAAGGATCTCAAGCAGAGCCTCGACAAGCTCCGGCTCCCGGACGGCGCGAGCTACGCGCTCGGGGGCACCACCAGCCAGCAGGACGAGGCGTTCGGCGACATGGGCCTGGCGCTGGGAGTCGCCGTCCTCCTGGTTTTCGTGATCATGGTGGCCACGTTCCGCAGCCTCCTCCAGCCGCTGATCCTCATGGTGTCCGTCCCGTTCGCGGCCACCGGTGCGCTCGGGCTGCTGGTGGCGACCGGCACTCCGCTCGGACTGCCCGCGCTGATCGGCCTGTTGATGCTCGTCGGCATCGTCGTCACCAACGCGATCGTCCTCATCGACCTGGTCAACCAGAGGCGCAGGGCCGGCCTGTCCGCCCACAGCGCCATCGTCGAAGGGGCGGGGCTGCGCCTGCGGCCGATCCTCATGACGGCCCTGGCCACCATCTGCGCGCTGCTGCCGATGGCCTTCGGGCTCACCGGCGGCGGGGCGTTCATCTCCCAGCCCCTGGCGATCGTCGTCATAGGCGGCCTGGTCAGCTCCACGCTGCTGACGCTGATCCTCGTCCCGGTCCTGTACTCCCTGGCCGACGCCGTACGGAACCGCTCGCGCCGCCGCCCGGCGTCCGGCGAGCCCGCCGAGCCCGGCGGGTCCGATGCGCCCGGCCGGGCGGAGGCCGGTGAGGAGCCGGTCGCCGTGCACTGATGCCTTCGGGAGCCGGGGCGGGCGGCCGCTCGTAACCCGCCCGCCCCGGCTCGTACGCCAACCACCGCAACCACTCGACGGAAGGTCTTCCATGGTTTCGTCCCCCGCCACCCGGACCGCGGTCCGCTCCGACCGCCCCCGTACGGAGCCCGGTTCTCCCGGTTTCGCCCGGCGTCATCGCAGGCTGCTGCGCGTACTCGCCGGTGTGCTGGCCGCTGTCGTGATCTTTCTGGCCGGCGTCGGCACCGCGGGCATCGTGCTCGTCGGCCAGATGAAGTCGACGATGCAGTCCGTCCTGGCCGGGGGAGGCGGCCTGCCCGGGGGCTCCTCTCCGGGGGCGTCGGGTTCGGGCCCGTCGGCGCCCGGCACGGACGACGGCGGCCTGCGCGACTGGGCCAAGGAGCAGGGCCTGCCCGAAGGACTCCCGGACCAGGCCCTCAAGCTCCTCCGGCAGAGGTACCCCGACGGCGTTCCGCAGGAGATCAAGGACCGGATCGAGGAACGTCTCGGCGGCTGAGGGGGAGCCTCCCCGCGGGGCGCGGCCCGTGCGCCGGGGCACGGCGCGCGGCGCCCGGTCCCCGCGGGGAGCCGGCCGGCCGGATCAGCCCTTGGCGAGGGCCTCCAGCTCCTCCTGCGTTCCGTTGAACCAGTTCTGGTCGCCGGGGAAGGTGCCCGAGTCGGCGTACTGCCAGAAGGTGTGGTCGGACCAGCCCGCCGGCAGCGTGCCGGGCGAGGCCGCGTAGCGCGCGATCCACAGGGGGTTGGTGGACCCGAAGCTCGCGTCGTTGCCCGTGCACTGCGTCCACCAGTCGGCGGTGGTGTAGATCGCCGGGTGGCGGCCGGTGAGTTCGTTGACGGTGTCGCTGAACTCCCGTATCCACGCGACCATGTCGCTCTGGCTCCGCCCGTAACAGACGTCGTCGCCGTTCGGGTTGTACTCGATGTCCAGGGCGGGCGGCAGCGTCCGCCCGTCGTCGGTCCACTTGCCTCCGTGGTCGACCAGGTTCTGCGCCTGCTCGGCACCGCCGGAGGTGTCGGGGCGGGCGAAGTGGTACGCGCCGCGAATCATGCCCACGTCGTACGCGCCCTGGAACTGCTCGGCGAACGTGGGGCTCTGGAAGTCCGTGCCCTCCGTGGCCTTGACGTAGGCCCAGCGGGCGCCGTTGTCCCAGGCGCCCTGCCAGTCGACGGTGCCCTGATGGCGGCTCACGTCCATGCCGGGCACCTGGTCGGCGCTCGCGCCGCCAGGGGCGGGGGTGGTGGCCGTGGCCGAGGCGGGTACGGCGATCGGGGTGAGGATGCACACCAGCGCGGTGGCGGCGGTGAGGAGGGCGGCGCGCAGGGTGCACGGGGGTCGGCGAAGCCGGGACACGGGCATGTGGGGGATGCCTCCGGGTGTCGGGGCCCGTGGGGAGGCCCGGTGGGTGGGGGGCTCCCCTCCGGCGAAGCGAAGTGCCCTCGCAGGAGGGGACATTGCACGCGTGGTTCGTTCGAACGGTCCGACGGTAGGGGCGCCGCTAACCGTTGGCCAGAGTCTGCAACTGCTCAAATGTGCCGTTGAACCGGTTGTGGTCACCGACGATCGGCCCGGTCGAGGTGTACTGCCAGAAGGTCTGGTAGGCCCAGCCGTTCGGCAGCGTGCCCGGCGTCGTGTTGTAGCGGGCGATCCACAGCGGGTCGGTGGCGCCGAAGGAGCCGTTGTTGCCCGTGCACTGCGTCCACCAGTCGGTGGTCGTGTAGATGACCGCGTCGCGCCCGGTCCGCGCGCGGTAGGTATCGGTGAAGTCGCGGATCCAGCTCACCATCGCGGCCTGGCTCAGCCCGTAGCAGGTGTCGCCGTACGGGTTGTACTCGATGTCGAGCACCCCCGGCAGGGTCCTGCCGTCGGCGGACCAGCCGCCGCCGCGATCGGCGAAGTAGTGGGCCTGTTCGGCTCCGCCGGAGTCGTTCGGCGTCGCGAAGTGGTAGGCGCCGCGGATCATCCCGATCCCGTACGAGCCGTTGTACTGCTGACCGAAGGAGGGGTTCTGGTAGTAATTGCCCTCGGTCGCCTTGACGTAGGCGAAGCGGACTCCGCTGTCCCACAGTGCCGCCCAGTCGACGGCGCCCTGGTGGCCGCTGACGTCCACGCCCTCGACGCTCGCGGCGGTGAGCCACGGCGCGGGGACGGGGTCGGGGATACCCGGCTCGTGTATCCGGACGGTCGAGCCCATCCAGTTGCGTTCCGGGTGACGGTCGGGCCGGCCCGGGCGGTCCGCGGCGCTTGCGGTGGGCGCCGTGGCGGACAGGGCGATCAGCAGGACGGGGAGAACGGCGAGCAGAGCGGCGAACAGGCGGCGTAGGGAAGGGTGCACGGACATGCGTGCCTCCGGTGGCCTCGATGCGGGGGAGGGTTGGTGTGGCCATGCCAGAAATGAAGTACCCGGCCTCCGCCGCGGCCAAAGGGGCCCGGCGTGCTGCCGTTGGTCTACTCCTGCGAAATACTGGACGAGCTGCGGCAACGGCAGCTGCTGAAAGAAATCGGCCACGGGGAAAGGTGCAAAGACCGTGACAGGCGTGGACCGGGAGTTTCTGGCACTCGAACGGGAATTGGCCGTCTTCCTGCGCCGCGCCCGCGCGTCCTCCGGCGAGATGGCCCGCGAGATCCACCCGGACCTCGAACCCGCCGCGTACGGACTCCTCGTCCGCATGGAGGAGACCGACGAACAGCGCGCCACCGCCCTCGCCGCGTACTTCGGCGTCGGCAAGGCGACGATGAGCCGCCAGCTCAGGGCACTCGAAACCCTCGGCCTCATCGCCCGCCGCCCCGACCCGGACGACGGCCGCGCCTCCCTCGTCGCCCTCACCGACGAGGGACGGACCCGTTTCTCGGCGGTGCGCAACGCCCGTCGCGAGAGCTATGTGAAGAAGCTGGAGGGCTGGGACAGCGCGGAGATCGCCGAACTGGCGCGCCTGCTGCACCGGTTGAACAGCCTCCAGGGCGGCGCGGAGGACTGACCGGCGCGAAGGATGACCGGCGCGGAGGACTGAGGCGCGGAGGACTGAGGCGCGGCGGAGGACTGACCGGTGTGCGCCGGAACGGCCGGACCCGCCGACGTCCGTCCCTCAGCGGGCACCGCCGTCCCCGCACCGGCCCTCCCGTGCCCAGAGAGTGATGCTGCCGCCCTTCACCTCGGTCCGGGAGCACATCTCGAAGTGCTCCCGGAGGACGGCCCGTTTGACGACTTCCGCCTCCACCGTGTCCAGGAGCTGCCCCGCAGGGTCACTCGTCGTGATGATCCGGTCCTCGCTCAGCATGCGCGCCCGGATCTCCCGCGCCGGCAGCTCCGAGCCCTGGAGGGTGTCCGACGCGACCGGGTCCCGCTTCAGCGCGATGTCCCGGACCTCCCGGTACTGCGGCGCGTAGGACATGCGCCACTCGCGTCGCCGGGACGGCATGAACAGGATCGCGTCCCCGGGTCGGGCCGCCTTCTCGACGGCAAGGGCGATGCCCGCGACATCGTCCTTGCGGCTTTCGGGGCTGCGCAGTTCGAGGTGCGAGGGCACCAGCACGGCCGCGGCCGCCACGGCGACCACGGCGACCTGTGCGTACCGCGGACCCGCGGCCGGTACGAGGCTCACAAGCCTCCCGGGCTGCAGCACCCAGTCCAGCGCCGCACCCACGAGCAGTGCGATACCGGCCGCCGAGTACAGCACGTACCGGTCGATGAAGAGCGGCTCGGCCAGCGAGACCGTCATGAGCGCGGCACCGGGGAGGGCCAGCAGGGGCAGCGCCAGCGCCGCCGGGCGGACGGGGCCACGGTGGCTCACGGGCACCCGGGACAGCGCCGCCCCGACGAGGACCAGCGCCACGAATCCGGCCCACTCCTCCCATCCCGGCCGCCCCAGCCACGAGAGCTGCTCCCGCTGCCGCATGCTGAGCACCACGACCGGGAGGACGCCCGCGGTCACCGCGCTCGCCGAGACGATCCATCCCCTCCGGGTCTTCTTCGCCACGCGCCGACGGGAGAGGTACAGCGTGGTGCCGTGCGCGAGCAGCGCCAGGATCGCGAACTCGTGCAGCAGGCACGCCACCCATGTCACCGCGGAGTAGGCGGTCCACCCGGCGATGCCGCGCCATCCGCCGCCGCGCCCGGCGGCCGCCCGTACGAGCAGGCACGTCGAGGCTGTGACGGCGGCACAGACGAGTGCGTAGGACCGGCCCTCCTGGGCGTACATCTGCACCGGGGGCAGCACGGCGAGGACGAGCCCGGCGATCAGTCCCGCTCGCGGGCCCACCAGGCGCTTGCCCAGCCACGCCACCGCGCCGGCCGACGCGGCCACTGCCAGGACGGAGGGCAGCCGGAGCGCGAGCAGCCCGCCTTCCCACACGGCGAACCAGGCGTGCATGAGCAGGTAGTACAGGCCGTGCACGGCGTCGACGTTCCCCAGCGTCGCCCACAGCTCGGGCAGGCTGCGGTGGGCCACCTGGTAGGTGACGGACTCGTCCCGCCACATCGTGCCGTCGCGCCGGATGCCCCACAGCCCCAGCGTCAGCGCCGCGAACACGGGCAGAACGGCGACGTGCGTCCGCCGTCCCTGCGCCCGTCGGTCGGGAGCCGGGGAGCCGGGCGTCATGCCCCGGCCCTGGGCCGGCGCGACGCGCGAGGGTGTGGGTCCATCCAGGGATGTGATGACGTCCCCCGTTGCTCCGTACGGCGGCCTGGGCCGCGAGGAGTTCGCCTCCTCGGAGCCCGTGTGCCGGGTTCCCGCTACTGGTGCACCTTCCAGGACGCACGGCTCGTGGTCCACGTTGTATCCGGTGCCGGACGGTTTTCGGAACGTCCGCGTCCGGTGAGGCGGGTGATGACGCCCGTCGGTCCCCTGGGTTTCCGACGCCCCAAGGGCACCGGCCGGCCCGGGACCCGCCCTGGGTCAGAGCTCGACGAAGACCGCCGCCTTGTCGTCGCGGGGCTTGCCGCGAGGTGCGGCCGTGCCGTCGGGGTCGGCCGCTTCCGCCGCCCGTACGCGACCCAGGAGCGACCGGGCGCCTTCCGCGCGCAGCAGCGCGAGGCAGTCCGTCCAGTCGCCCTCGTGGAAGACCTCCACCCACCGCGCGGCGCCGTCGGTCAGCGCGGCCAGCGCCCGTACGTTCGCGCGGGGCGATGTCCCCGTGACGGCACGCCGCACCACGTCCGGGTCGGCCGCGGCGGTGAAGAAGCCGCCCTCGGTGTTCCGCAGGGGCGCGACGCGCCGGCCCGTGGCGCGCAGGCGGTCGATGCGATCGTCGAGGACGGCTGTGACATTGCCGTCCGTGCCCTCGATGAGCAGGGTGGAGTCGGAGAGGACGAGGTGCTCGACGCGGTCCGCGTCCCACCGTGCGGCGACCACTGTTGACTGCGGTGTCAGTAGGTGAGAAAGCTCACAGGAGGCCTGGTGAACCTCCGCGGTGAGCCGGATCGACTCGGCGAGGCAGCGTGCCAGGGTCATATCCCGTCGAGATCCGGACAGTTCGAGCATCGTGCCGCCCAGCCGCGCCGTGAACCACGGCACCCCGTGGACGCATCCTCCGCCGCCCTCCGGCGGCGTCACGCCGTCGAGGAGGACAAGCGTCCCGCCCTGCCCCGACGCTGGTAGGGCAATGGATACGTAGTCCTCGTTGGGGCGTTGGGGGTCACCGGGTTCGGTGCTGAGGTCGACGCGCATGCCGTCAGTCTGCCGGACGGAGGGGCGGTTGCCGGGTGTCCGGCGGATGGCCTCCGGGTGACCCACCGGAACGTCCCTGACCTGCGGTCGAGTGAAAATGAGGGGGCGTCAACCATGCCGGAATTACCCGGAATTGCCGACTCCGGTCCGCTGTGGGGGAGCATCCTGCCAGTCCCTGTGAGGTTTTCCAACCGTCTTGGTGGGGAACACAGTGGCACCCCGAAGGCAAGAGTTGTTTGCCAACTCCGGAGTGATGTTCACTCGTTCAGGTGGCCAAGCGGGTGAGGGCCGCCTCGCCCAAAGCGGTACTGGAATGGTCAGTTTCGTACCAAAGGGTGAGGGCGGGGGCTCGTCGGCGCTCCGCGACGCGCGGCCGGCACGAGTGAACTGTTGACACCTCGGCCATGGCAGACGAGAAACAGATTGCGAGCACCGGTGCAGAAAATGTTGCCTCGGGGCATCAAGCGTGGTTCGGCGAAGCCCACGGGCGGCGCCTCGGACGGCGCGTCGGCGCCACAGCGACGCAAGGCCCTGGTCCGCAACCGGCTCGTCGGCGCCGTGGCCGTGGTGGGCGTCGCCGTACTGGCCGCGGGAGCCCCGGGCATCGCCGCCGCTTCCGGTGATCTGACCGAGTCGCAGCGGCTGGTGTCCCTTTCGGATGTGAACTCCCAGGCCGTCGTTCTCGTTCACTCGCTGGCCGATGAACGCGACTCCATGACCGAGTTCGTTGCCGGGGGGCGCACCACCGCATCCGGTGCCGACGGCGCCTCCGAGAGCCGCCGCGCCCGCGTCGACCGCCAGGTCTCCGAGATCCGCCCCGACGCGTCCGCCGAACTGCGCCGCGTCCTCGCCGGGTTGCCGAAGATCCGTCAGGAGGCGAAGTCCGGACGGGGCAGTGCCTCGGACACCTTCGAGGCGTACACCGAAGCCGTCGACGCGGTCCGTACGCTCGTCGCCGACCTCGCCCGGCGCGTCCCGCCGCGCGCCTCGGGGCCCGCCGAAGCACTGCCCGTGCTCGGCCGCGCCGTCGACCATGCCTCCGGCACCCGCGGTCTTCTGCTCGCCGCGCTCTCCGGCGGCCGCGGCCAGGCGCAGCTCACCGCCGCCGCGCAGCGTACGCATGTCCAGTCCGAGGCGGCGCTCGCCGACTTCGGCCAGACGGCACCCGAGACAGCGGTCGACCGCTACGCGAACACGGTCAACGGCACCGAGGTCAGCAGCGCCGACCGTTACCTCGCCCGGCTCACCGACCAGCCGCAGCTCTCCGCCTCCGACCTCCGGCTCGACCGGGGGCGCGTGGACGCCGCGCTGTCGGGCCGCATCGACCGCATGCGTGCCGCCGAATCCGCGCTCACCCGGGCCGAGGCCGAGCGCTTCGCCGCCCTTCGTGACGACGATGTCACCGTGCTGGAGCTGGAGATCGGGCTCGCCGTGGTCTGCCTGCTGCTGGCCGTCGGCATCAGCATCTCGGCCGCCCGGTCCATGACCCACCCGCTGGCCGTGCTGCGGCGTGGCGCGCGTCGTGTCGCGGACGACCCGGCCGAACAGGAGCCGGTCCGCTGGAACGGTCGCAACGACGAGTTCGCCGACGTCGTCGCGGCGGTCAACGAACTGCACCAGAACGCCGTACGGGCGCACGCCCGCGTGGGGCAGCTCGGCGAGGACCGGACCCGGCTCGTCGGCGAGAGGCAGCGCCTGGCCGAGCAGCGTGACGAACTGCGGTGCCTGCACGGGGAGTTGACCGAACGCCTCGACGGTATCCACGAACACGCCCATGCCAGCTACGTCAGCCTGGGGCTGCGCACGCTCGCTCTCGTCGAGCGGCAACTCGGCATCATCGAGGGCCTGGAGGACCGCGAGGCGGACCCCGAGCGCCTCGACACGCTCTTCAAACTCGACCATCTCGCCACCCGTATGCGGCGCAACAGCGAGAACCTCCTCGTCCTCGCCGGCGCCGACCACAGCGGCGGGCAGGTCGGCGCCCCCGTCCCCCTGCTGGACGTGCTGCGCGCCGCGGTCAGCGAGATCGAGCGCTACGACCGTGTGGCCATCCACTCCCTGCCGCCGCACGCACAGGTCGCAGGGTTCGCGGCGGACGCGATCAGCCATCTGGTCGCCGAACTGCTGGAGAACGCCGCCGCGTTCTCCCCACCGGACGCCCAGGTGGAGCTGTCCGGGTGGCTGATGCAGAACGGCGAGATCATGCTCTCCGTCCAGGACGAGGGCATCGGTCTCCCCGAGGAGCGGATCGAGGCGGTCAACGCCCGCCTGGCGGAGCCGGATCCGGCCTCCGGCGAGGAGGACGACGGCACGCTCGGACTGGGTCTCTACGTCGTGGCCCGGCTGGCGTCCCGGCACGGCGTACGTGTGCAACTCCGCGCGCAGAAGTCCGGCGGCACCGCGGCCGTGGCCGTCCTGCCCAAGTCGATCCTGCCGACGCGCCCGGCCCCGGCGGGCTCGGGCGGGGCGGGTGCGCCGGAGCGGCCGGCGGTGAGCCTGCCCGGCTCGGTCGCCGAGGCCAACTCCAACACCCTGCCGGTGCGTACACCGGCTCCGCGGAGCCCGCAGCCGGACGCCGCTCCTGCCGAGGACCCGGTGGTGGCTGCCGCCGAACGGGCCATCGCGGCGGACGAGTCGGCGACGACGGCAACGGGCGCTCCGCCTGCGAACGCCGACCCCACCGCCCCGCAGCCCCATGTCTCCCCACAGCCGCCCGTCACACCGCCGTCGGAGGTGACGGGGACGTTCCCGCTGCCCACGCCCCCGGCCGAGCTGTCGGCCGACGGGCCGGCCGCGCCGGCAGGGGAGCCCTTCGCCGACGGGGTGTCCCCGTCTGCCACGCCCCCCGCACTGCCTGCCACTCCGTCCGCATCGCTCGCAGCATCGGCAGCGCCGGCCGCCGCAGCGGCCGATGCGGGACCGTACGCCATCGGGCCCGACCAGCACGCGCACGCCGAGGACGAAGGCGGTGCCGCCGTCGCCGACCAGGAGACGCGAGATCTGCGTCAGCCCCCGTCGTCCGGCCACCCGCACGGCCCGACGGCCCACGGCACCGGCGCGTTCACCACCCCCGGACTGCCGGACGGGACCGACGAGTCGGCGGGGCGCGGCGACGCGCCGCAGTGGGAGCGCGTCACCGACAAGGGCCTGCCCAAGCGGACACCGAAGACCGTGGCACCCACCGCTCCTGCGGCGCAGAAGCGGACGGGGCCCGTCAACGCCGAGGAACTGCGGCGCAGGCTCGGCGGCTTCCAGCGTGGGGCGCGTGACGGCCAGCGGGTCGCCGCGCAGGAAATCGCCGCACAGGACCCACCGGTCGGCACGACGCCGGAGCCCGGCCCGCCGGAGCCCGGCCCGCCTGAGCACGGCACGCCCGCGCACGGCACACCCGCCCAGGGCGCCACCCCCCACGCGACCGGGGCACAGGAAACACCAGGAGAGGGCGCCGGAGAGCGACGGACGGGGGCGGCGAACGAGGGTGGCACAGTCGAGGAGGCACGCGGTTGAACGCGTATACCAAGCCGAGCACGGACCCGGGCAGCAGGACCGCACCGCCGTTCGGAGTGAGCAGCCAGGCCAGTAATCTGGCCTGGCTGCTGAGCAACCTGGTCGACGAGGTGCCCGGCGTCCGTTCGGTCGCCGTCGTCTCCTCTGACGGTCTGCTCCTGCTCTCCTCGGACTCGGAGACCCCCACGGTCCCGGGGCGGAACGCCGGGCAGAGCGCGGGCGGGGACGGGAGCCGCGAGCAGTCCGGCGCCGCCCCGGGAGCCGCCCGCGGGCCCAGGGGATCGTCCGCCGATCTCGCCACCATCGTCTCCGGGCTCGCCGCCCTCACCATCGGCGCCGCCAAACTGATGGACGGCGGGTCCGTCAAGCAGACGATGGTGACCATGAACGAGGGCAGCGTCTTCGTCATGTCCATCAGCGACGGCTCGCTGCTCGGTGTGCACGCCACCCCGGACTGCGACATGAACGTCGTGGCGTACCACATGGCCCTGTTCGTCGGACGGGCCGGCCACGTTCTCACCCCCGAGCTCCGCAGTGAACTGCGCACGTCCATGGAGAGGCACCAGTGACCTCCTCGCCCAAGCTGCCGCGGCGCGGGGCGGATCCGGCGTCCGGCACACGGCCGGCGCGCGTCCGCCCGTACTCGCTCACCGGCGGCCGCACCCGTTTCGGCCATGTCCTGCTCGTCGAGACCTTCGTCGCCGCACTCGACGGCCCCGAGGAGCGGCGCGAACTGACCGCCGGCGCATGGGCCGAGCGGGTCATGCCCGAGATGCTCGCCATCGTCGAACTCTGCCGCAGGATGCGGACGGTGGCGGAGATCTCGGCGCTGCTGAGCATGCCGCTGGGCGTGGTCCGCGTCCTGCTCAGCGACTTGGCCGACCAGGGAATGATCCGCGTCTACGGCACCGGGCACGGCACCGGCCGCCCCGAACGCGCGCTGCTGGAGAGGGTGCTGAGTGGACTTCGCAGGCTCTGACGTCGCAGACTCCGGCACGGCCACCGGACGTACGGCTGCGGCCACCGCACGTACATCCACGGCCACCGGACGTACGGTCGGCCGGGGCGAGGAGGACGGCGCCGTCGCGGCCGAGGACGGTCTGCAGGGCTGGCAGACCGACCGCAGCCGCGCACCGATAGCCACGAAGATCGTCGTCGCGGGCGGCTTCGGCGTCGGCAAGACGACGTTCGTGGGCTCCGTTTCGGAGATCGTGCCTTTGAAGACCGAGGCACTGATGACCCAGGCCTCCGAGGACGTCGACGACATCGAGGCGACCCCGGACAAGACCACGACCACCGTCGCCATGGACTTCGGCCGGATCACGCTCGACTCCGACCTGGTCCTCTATCTCTTCGGTACGCCCGGCCAGCAGCGCTTCTGGTTCATGTGGGACGACCTGGTGCGCGGCGCGATAGGCGCGGTCGTCATGGCCGACACGCGCCGGCTGCCCGACTGCTTCCCCGCCCTGGACTACTTCGAGAGCTGCGGACTGCCGTACGTCGTGGCGGTCAACCACTTCGAGGGGACCCCGGAGTACGCGGCCGAGGACGTACGGGACGCCCTCTCGGTCCCCGCGCAGGTCCCCGTCGTCGTCATGGACGCGCGCAAGCGGATCAGCGTCGTCGAGTCGCTGCTGGCCCTGGTGGGCCACGCCCTTGACGTGTCGCCCGAGTGACGTAGCCTCAGCCGCTGCCGCCCCCGACCGCCCTGCACCAACCGAGAGAGAAGACCCCTGTCATGCGGAAGATACTCGTCGTGGGGGCCGGCCAGTCCGGTCTCCAGCTCGCCCTCGGCCTGCAGTCCCACGGCTACGAGGTCACCCTGATGTCGAACCGGACGGCCGACGAGATCCGTGCGGGACGGGTCATGTCCACCCAGTGCATGTTCCACACCGCGCTCCAGCACGAGCGCGATCTGCAGATCAACTTCTGGGAGAGCCAGGCGCCGAACATCGAGGGCCTCGGCGTCTCCGTCGCCGGACCGCCGGAATCCGGGGGGAGGGCGATCGATTGGGTCGGCAAGCTCGACGGATACGCGCAGTCCGTCGACCAGCGCCTGAAGATGGCCGGCTGGATGGAGACGTTCGCGCAGCGCGGCGGTCAGGTCGTCATCCACGGCGCGGCAGTCTCCGACCTGGACTTCTTCGCCCGGCGGTACGACCTGGTGCTGGTCTCCGCGGGCAAGGGCGAGCTGGTGTCGATGTTCGGCCGGGACGCCTCCCGTTCGCCGTACGACACTCCGCAGCGCGCACTCGCCGTCGCCTATGTGCACGGCCTCGGCCCGCGCCCCGAGCACCCCGACTTCGACGCGGTCCGCTGCAACCTCGTCCCGGGCGTGGGCGAGTTGTTCATCATGCCGACGCTTACCAACTCCGGGCGCGCGGACATCCTCTTCTGGGAAGGCATCCCCGGCGGTCCGCTGGACGCCTTCCAGGGCGTCAAGGACCCCAACGAGCACCTCGCGCTGACCCTGGAGCTGATGGAGCGCTTCACGCCCTGGGAGTACGCGCGCGCCACCAAGGTCGAACTCACCGACGCAGGCGGCACGCTGGCCGGGCGCTACGCGCCGACCGTCCGCAACCCGATCGGGAAGCTGCCGGGCGGCGGGCTGGTGCTGGGCGTCGCCGACGTGGTGGTGGCCAACGACCCGATCACCGGCCAGGGCTCGAACTCCGCGTCCAAGTGCGCCGCCTCGTACCTCGCGTCGATCGTCGAGCAGGGCGACCAGCCGTTCGACGAGGAGTGGATGCAGTCCGCGTTCGACCGCTACTGGGAGACCGCGCAGCACGTCACCAAGTGGACGAACGCGATGCTGGCGCCCCCGCCGGAGCACGTACTGAACCTCATCGGTGCCGCGGGGCAGTTGCAGCCGGTCGCCGACCGCTTCGCCAACGGCTTCAACGACCCGGCGGACTTCGAGAACTTCTTCTTCGAGCCGGACAAGGCCGAGGCGTACCTCGGCGAGGTCACCGCCGCGCAGAGCTCCGGCGCCTGATCACCTCCGGGACCCTCCGCCCGCCCGCCGCGTCGTGCGCGGGGGCGGGCGGCGGCGCGTTGGGGGTCCGTGTGTCGCCGGTCGCCTCTCCGGAGTCGAGTGGCTACGCCGGTGCGGTGGGGGAGGCATAGCCGGTGTCGCCGCCGGGCTTGGAACCCTTCGGGAGTCCCGGACGCGCGTACCGCTGCAGGGGTCTCGCACCCTCGTCGGGGCGTACGGCCCCCAGGAGCGGGTTCGCCGCGATCGGCGAGACCTTGACCACGGCTCCGGGGCGCGGTGCCTGCACCACCATGCCGTTGCCGACGTAGAGCGCGACATGGGTGGCACCGCGGTAGTAGATGACCAGGTCGCCGGGGCGCAGCTCCTTCACCGGCACCCGCGGCAGGTTCCGCCACTGGAGCTGGCTCGTCCGCGGGATTCTCTTCCCGGCGTGTGCCCACGCCTGGGAGGTGAGTCCCGAGCAGTCGAAGGAGGCGGGCCCCTCCGCGCCCCACTCGTAGGGCTTGCCGAGTTGCGCGAAGGCGTACTCGATCGCCTGCGCGCCCGCGCGTGAGGGCTTGCGCGTCTGCCGTACGGCGCTGAGTCCGGTCGATCCCATGAAGGAGCGCTGGGCGGTGGCGACGAGGGACCGCTCGAGCCGGCCCACCTGCGAGAGCTCCTGCGGGGACAGCGACGCGAGCGCGCTCTCCACCTCACCGAGGCGCCGCTCCGCGGTCGTGCGCAGGGTCAGCCGCTTCTCGGCGAGTGTCTGCTGCTTGTCGAGGGCGGTACGGGCCCGGGTGGTCACGCCGTCGAGGCGGCGTTCGTTCCCGGCCAGCCGGATCACGGTGTGGTTCCGCTTGTTCGCGGCGCGCTGGAGCACATGGCTCTGGTCGAGGGCGCCCCGCAGGCTTCGGCTCATCAGGAGCTGCAGATACGCGGAGACCGCACCGGCGGAATTCTGGTACTGCTCCCGGGCCAGCCGGCCGGCGTCGTTGCGGCCCGCGGTGAGCTGCACCCGCGCCTGCGCGAGCTCTGTGCCGAGCCGCCGGACCTGCTGGTGCTGGCGTCTGAGGTCCTCATCGGCCGTTTTGTAGGCTTCGCCCGCCTCCTCCGCGCGCTGGTACAACGTCTGAAGCTGCGTCAGCAGATTTTGCACCGACCGGTCGGCGGGGTCCGCGAGAACGGCGGGCGAGGGGGGTACGGCCACCGCGAGCGCCGTACCCGCGGCCACCGCCGCCGTGCGGACCGACACTACGAACCGTCTTGACACCGACTTACCTCCGTTGATGGGGGTGCGCGTGAGCACTCGCCTTCACGCGCGTGACGATCTTCGGAGTTGGTCGTATTGTCGGCAAACCGGACTGCGCGGAACCGACCAAGGAAGTCACTCGCAGGGTGCCGGACCGGTGGGGCTGCGGCGATGCTCCCGCGCGCCCGGGTCCGGACGTGCTATGGCCACCCGACCGGCGGCGCGCTTCCGGGTGGCGGTGAGGCGTGGCGGTCCTGTGCCGGCCATGGCGCCGCGGTGCGCGGCCGGATGTCAGAACTCGGCCGGTATACCAGTGGTCCACACCAATTCAACCGTATGGGGCCCATGTGTGCCCGGCGGCGCGGGGCGCGATCCGGACTCTGCGTGACGCCGCACCCACGGACGGCCCCGGGCCGGTCGGAGGCGGCCCGGAACTTCCCGCTCAACTCGAGCCCGAACAGTCCCACTTGCCGAACGCTTCCAATTGGGGTCTTGTTTGTGTAATGGGGTCCGCCTTTCTGGGCACGCTTCTCCTTCGATGGCGTGCGTCGACATAGGGACGGAGGGTGACTGCATGGATGACATCGGGGTGCGCACCACCGTGCCGTCCACCCTTGCCGTCCTGGACATCAGCTCCGAAACGCCCGCGCGAGCCCGCCGAATTGCCGATCGCTTCATGCGCGGCCTCATTCCGCCGCCGGCTCGCGAGACCGCGGCCGCGGTCGAACTGGTCATCTCCGAACTGATCACCAACGCCGTCCGTCACGCCGGCGGTACGTCGTGTTCGATAACGCTGTCCGTGCGGCCCGAGGGCATTGAGGTCGCCGTCACCGACGACAGCCCCGTCCCGCCCAGCGAGCGCGTTCCCGACTTCTCGGGCGCCAACGGAGGGTTCGGGTGGCGCATGGTCTGCCGTCTCGCCCACTCGGTCTCGGTGGACGCCGGCACGCGGGGCAAGACCATCCGCGTGCTCATGGCCCGCTGAGTCGCCGAGCCCCTTCCTCCGGCCGGTGCGTCCGAGCGCCGCCACGCTTTTCCCAGCAGTGCCCGGATGGTTCTCCCACGCCTCCTCTCCGGCGCCGCCCTGCCCGGAACTTCCGCTTTTCTCGGTGCGTGCGAACGCGGTGCGCGGCGCCATATGTCCCTCGAATGGCGCACGTTTATGGCTGGAGGCCCCGGGCATTCGACTCACTATCAGGCTCCGATCATGAAGGGAGTTCCGTGGCGTGGCCATGAAGGAAGCCCGGAAACAGCAACGGAAGAGGCGATAGCCGAGATTGCTGCACACCGCCGGCCATGACCGGCCGGAGACACCCAACGAGTTGGTGCCACTCGCAACAGGCCAGGTCACGTCCTCCTGGTCGCGGAGAAAAAGAAAGGGGGAATGTCAGCGATGAGACCATGAAAGCCGGGGAGAACGCCATCTCGGGGACTGGGCGGGAAGAAGTCGTGCAATGGCTTCTTCCCGCCCCCCCCCGGCGGACATTCGGTCCTCATCTCGTCCAGAGGTTCGGCGTTTTCGTGGGTTCCGAGCAGAGGCCGCGAAAATTCCTGAAGGAGCCGTAGGCGTCAACAAGGCCCAGAGGAGAGCGACATGAGCAGAACGGAAACCGTGGTTCCCGTCACTTCGCCGGAGCACGGGCCGGTGCGGGCGAATTCCGATGCTGCCCCGGAACTGCCGTACATCGAGGATCCGCTCCATGTCGCCCCCAGAGACGCCCGGGAACTCTCGAAGGTGTTCCTCGACCGCCTCGCCGTGGTCCAGGAAGGCACCGCCGAGCACCAGTACGTGCGCAACACCCTCATCGAGATGAACCTGTCCCTGGTCAGGTACATCGCCGCGCGCTTCCGCAGGCGGGCCGACCAGATGGACGACATCGTCCAGGTCGGCACCATCGGACTGATCAAGGCCATCGACCGGTTCGACCTCGCGCGGCAGGTGGGGTTCGCCACCTTCGCCGTCCCCCACATCACCGGCGAGATCAAACGCCACTTCCGCAACACCGGCTGGGCCGTGCACGTCCCGCGCCGGCTTCAGGAACTGCGCGTCGACATCGCCAAGTCCACCGACGAACTCTCGCAGCGACTCGACCGCGCGCCCACGACGGCCGAACTCGCCGAGCACCTCGGGATGAGCAGAGAGGAGATCGAGGAGGGAATCGTGGCGGCCAACGGCTTCACCGCGACCTCGCTCGACGCGCCCTCCGACGACTCACCGGGCGAGGCGGGGGAGGGGGTCGCCGACCGCATCGGCGATGTGGATCAAGCACTGGAGACCGTGGAGGACATGGAGGCGCTCCGCCCGCTCGTCGCCCGGCTGGGTGAGCGCGAGCGGCTGATTCTGCGGCTGCGCTTCGGCGAAGAGCTCAGCCAGGCGCAGATCGGGGCTGAACTGGGCATCTCCCAGATGCAGGTGTCGCGGCTGCTCGCTCGTACGCTGTCCCGACTGCGCGCCCAAATGCTCCCCCGCTCCTAGGGTCCGCGGCCTCGCTCATACGCGGTCCGGCGGTCCGGCCGTCCGGTCGTCCGCCGGCTCCGCGGTCCCGCAGTCAGCCCCGCCGCCTCGCTACCCCTCGGCCGGTCCCGCTCAGTCCGGTTTGGACCAGGGCCACTTGAGGCCGCCCTTCGGCCTCCCCTCCGGGTCGTACTCGTACTTCCAGCCCTGCTGCAGCCCCAGCCGCTTCGAATACCCGGCCGGTGCACGGCGGTAGATGTGGACCGTAGCTTCGCCGCCGTCCGGGTCCGGCACCGGGATCTCGTAGACCTTCGGCGGGTGACCGGTCGCGCCCACCAGGACCGGGAGCACCCGGCCGTCCAGGGGGCCGCCCACGAAGGGCGTCTCTTCGCTTCTCACGCCAGTCGCCTCACAGCAGGTGCGCGGCGTCGCTGACCACGGGCAGGACGCGGCGGGCCAGTGAACCGGCCGCGCCCTCCGAGGTCTCGATCGCCAGGGCGGCTCGTGCGACCTCCGCCGTCTGCGGATCGCTCGAGGCGGTCACGGTGAAGAGGGCGATGAAGTGGTCGACGAGCCAGTCGCGCAATTCCTCGACGGGCGGCTGCTTGTCCTCGTCGAGCCAGATGAGCGAAGCCGCCTCGACCGTCGTGATCCACATGCGCACCATCATCCGCAGCCGGGGGCCGGGCTCGGGCACCTCCATGTGCAGCAGGATCTGCTCGGCGCCCGTGCGCCGGACCTCGTCGACGATGGCGCTCGTCCGGGACGTCTCGGCGACGCTGCCGCCCTGCAGCAGGGCGGTGAATCCGGGGGCGTGCTCGTCGACGAAGGCGAGGTAGCGGTCCAGGGCGCGGGAGAGGCGCAGGGTGAGCGGGCCGGACTGCGGTTCGGCGAAGCACTGCTCGAGTTCGTCGGCGGCGGTGCGCAGCGCGGCTTCGTAGAGCTGCTGCTTGCCGCCGGGGAAGTAGCGGTAGACGAGCGGACGGGAGACCTCTGCGGCGTGTGCGACGTCGTCCAGCGAGATGTCCTCGGGGGCGGAGTGCGCGAACAGCTCCAGGGCGGCGCTGATCAGCTGCGCCCGCCGCTGCTCGACGGACATTCTGCGGTACGCGACATCACTGCCTCTCATATCCAAAAGCGTATCGGTCCACGTCAGGTGCGACAGTTCCGGTGACCGGCCGGGCGGCGCGGTCGCTTCCGCCGCACCGTGCCGGAGCAGGCCAAGAGGCGTGCCGTATCGGCGAAGCCGCGAAGCGCGTGCCGTGTCAGGGGTCGGGGGCCGTGTTACGCGAGGAGGCCGGAGCTGCGCCACATGCGGCGGCCCACCCCCCGCAGCATGCCGATGTCGTCGAAGAAGTCGGTCAGCCGCTTGGCCCCGGTCTGCATCACCTCGCGCCGGTGTCCGCTCGCCCGCACCTGAGCGACGGCCTCGCGTCGGTCGAGTCCGACGTTCGTGTAGACCTGCGGATTGACGAAGGCGACCGAGAAGGCCCGGGCGGCCTCGCCGCACGTGATGCGGGTGACCTCGCGCTCCCAGCGCGGGCAGGTCGCCATCTGCCGGCGCAGTTCCTCGCGGGCGTACCGGACGTGCCGCGCCTCCTCCACCACGTGGATGCGGCTCGCGCCGCGCGCCAGGGTCTGGACCCGCTCGTCCGGGAAGGTCAGCCGCTGCATCCAGTCCAGGATCTCCTCGCCGAGCAGTGTGCAGGCGAAGGAACTGGGCGTCGTGGAGACGGTCTTCAGGACGCGGCCGAGGGTGTGGTGAGCGGGCTTGACCCGGTACTCCGGGGTGCCGGCCTTGTCGATCAGCCGGGCGAACATCTTGGAGTGGCGGCACTCGTCGGCGATCTCGGTGAGGGCATACCGCACATGCGAACTGACCAGGCTCTTGTCGTAGATGTGCCGCACCAGCAGCTGCATCAGGATGACCTCGAACCAGATGCCGAGGGAGAGGAGCGCGGCGGCCTCGTGCCGGGACAGCTCCATGCGCTGCTCCTCGGACATCCGGCGCCACAGCGGGGTGTCGTAGAGCGACACCAGCTCCGGCGGCCAGAACCATTTGCCCTCTTCGAGCGGTGCGTCCCAGTCGAGCTCGGTGTCCGGGTCGAACGAGTGCTTCGCGGAGGACTCGAGCAGCCGCTGGGCGACCTGTTCGCGGTCCTTGAGCAGCCCGAGCGCGTCGCGAAGCGGCGGGCGGGTTCCGGTCACGGACGACGTCATGGCTGAGCGCTCCTCGCTGCTGAGTGCCACCGGTGCCCACGAGTTACCACCGGTCACGTCTTATGAGACTACTTGTCAGCAAGCTCGTCAATCCCCTGTGCACGAGTTCTCGCACGACTTGTTGACTGGGCGGTAACAGACGTGTGAGCCTGCCAACTATCCGCCCCCCATGGGAGTTTCCGGTCTGGTCCGCGAAGCGAAGGAGGCGTCAGTGTCGACGCACGAGCTCTACGCGCAAGATCCTGGGGAAGGGTTGTGGCAGGTGCCGGCGTCCGGCTCGGCCCGCTTCAACTGGGACTACGACGACGGCCGCGACCGCCTCCTCGCCCTCTACCAGAAGGGCAAGGACAAGCAGTGGGACGGCGCGAAGCGGATCGACTGGGACCTGGAGGTCGACCCGTACGACCCGCTCGGCACACCCGACGAGTCCCTCGCCCTCCACGGGACCCCGTACTGGGCGAAGATGACCGAGAAGGACAAGGCCGAGCTGCGACGGCACTACACCGCCTGGCAGTTCAGCCAGTTCCTGCACGGTGAGCAGGGCGCGATGGTGTGCGCCGCGCGGATCGTGGAGTCCGTCCCCGATCTCGACGCGAAGTTCTACTCCGCGACCCAGACCATGGACGAGGCCCGGCATGCCGAGATCTACGGCCGCTTCCTCCACGAGAAGGTCGGGATGCTCTACCCGATCAACGACAACCTCCAGGCCCTGCTGGGCGACACCCTCCGCGACTCCCGCTGGGACATGCCGTACCTGGGCATGCAGGTGCTCATCGAGGGCCTCGCGCTCGCCGCGTTCGGCATGATCCGCGACACCACCACCAAGCCGCTGCCGAAGCAGATCCTCGCCTACGTGATGCAGGACGAGGCCCGGCACGTGGCCTTCGGGCGCATGGCGCTGCGCGACTACTACCAGCAGCTCGGCGACGCAGAACTCCGCGAGCGCGAGGAGTTCGTGATCGAGGGCTGCTATCTGATGCGCGACCGGCTGCGCGGCACCGAGGTCCTGGAGAACTTCGGCATCCCGGCCGCGGAGGCCGCCGAGTACACCGAGCAGTCCGAATTCCTGCACCTCTTCCGGAAGTTGCTGTTCAGCCGGATCGTCCCGTGTGTCAAGGACATCGGCCTGTGGGGCGAACGCCTGCAGCGCGCGTACGTCGACATGGGTGTCTTCGAACTCGGCGACTCCAGCCTCGACCTGCTCATGGCCCAGGACGAGGAGCTGGCGGAGAAGCTGGACGCGGAACGGTTCGCGGAGGAGGAGTCGGCCCGTACGGCGGAGGTGTCCGAGGCCATCGCGGCGGGCGCGGGCGCCGGTGCCACGGAGGGCGGCTCCGGGCCCGGAGCCGGTACGTAGGGAGCAGATCCGCGCGGTGAGGCGTGATCGGTGACGGCACAGGCGTGCTCCCCGTACGCGCGGCGCGCACGGGGAGCACGGTCAGCCGGTGTTCGGTACGGGCGTCAGCACCAGTGCGGCGCGGCGCCGATGTTCTCGATGTAGCGGGCGGAGGCCCAGGCCCAGTGGCCGCTGGCGAGCAGGTACCAGCGCGGGTTGCCGTCGACGTTCTGGCTGTTCACCTTGCAGTGGATGCCGACGACGCTGCCGTAGGCGACGCTGCCGACGACCCGCGAGTTCGTGTTGGGGGCGTCCCGCAGGAGCAGGCCGGTCCGGGCGATCACACGGCCCTTGTACGGGGCCCGGTCGTCGCGGTCGTTGTCCGAGGCCGCGAGCGCGGGCCCGGCGGCGGTCATGGTGGCGAGGATGCCGGAAGCAGCGAAGACGGCGAGCTTGCTGAACTTGGACTGCAGCATCTTTGTCCTCCTGGGGAGGTGAGAACCCATGGAGAGCCCATGGGGGACTCGGGGCGCCGGGCGTCGGTTCGACGTCGGCCAGGCCCTGCACCCGGAAGGGGCGGCATCGTGGCCTTCCCGGCGGCGAGTTGCGGTGAAATGAACCCTTATCCGACTCGCACAGATCACGCTACGGGTGTCGCCCATTGCGCGCAACTCGTTACTGTCCGTATTCGCCGCCGGGGGGGCGATGAGTTAGGGCGGCCCGCCCGGTCTCCTACGGCATGAACGCGAACACGCAGGCGGAGCCCATGATCGTAGAACGTCCCGAGCAGAGTTACGTGGCGGTGCGGAAGACGGTCACCATGACCACGATCGCCGAGATCGCCGACCGCCTCCCCGAGATCTTCGGCTGGCTCGCCGCCCGGGGCGTCGAGCCGGCAGGGCCGCCCTTCTTCCGCTACCGGGTCATCGACATGGACCGGAAGCTGGACATCGAGGCGGGCTTTCCGGTCGCCACCGCCACCGCCACCGCCCCCGGGGCCGAGGGCGAGATCTTCGCGGGCAGCCTGCCTGCGGGCCGGTACGTGACCGTGACCCATATCGGCCACCCCGACCGGCTCCGGGACGTCCATGCGTCCCTGCTGGACTGGGCGGCTCGGCACGAGCTGACGTGGGACATGTCGGAGACGGGCGCGGGCGAGGAGTGGGGCTGCCGCCTGGAGATCTACCGTACGGATCCGCGGGTGCAGCCCGACATGAACGCCTGGGAGACCGAAGTGGCGTTCCGCCTGGCCGACCGGGTGCGGTAGCGGAGCGGGCCGGAGCTACCGCTCCACGGGCGGTCCGGCAGGAAGGTCCGGCAGGGCGGCCCTGCGGGGCGGCCTGCCGAACAGCCTTGAGCGCGGGCGCAGTTGGGAGTCGTACGCGCTGCGGTGCAGCCTCCTGTGCGCCGACCGCCCGCCGCCCGCCCGGTGCGTCCAAACCCGCCTGGTGCGCCGACCGCCCGCCGCCCGCCCGGTGCGTCCAAACCCGCCTGGTGCGCCGACCGCCCGCCGCCCGCCCGGTGCGCCCACCACCCCGCGCGCCTTACGAGGACGACGCCGCGTTCTCCGTCGTCTCCGCCTCGCGCTGCAGCGACCCCAGCACGCTCGCCGGATCGCCGTTCTTCGACACCGCGTCCCCGATCTCCGATTTCAGCCGGGTGACGACACCGCCCCACGACTTCTTGCCCACCGGGTAGCTCTTGGCCGTGGGCAGCTCGTCGAGGAACTTCCAAACGGCCTTGTTGTTCTCGTCCGCGCGCATTGCCTCCGAGGCGGCGGTGGTCACCGGCAGGAGGTCGTACTGGTCGGCGAATTTCAGAACGTTCTTGTTGCTGTAGGCGAAGTCGAGGAACTTGCCGACCTCCTCGCGGTGGCCGTTCTGCCGGAAAGCCGTCATCCAGTCGGCCACGCCCGTGGTCGCCTCGGACTGGCCGTTCCGCCCCGGCAGCGGTGCCATACCGAAGTCGATGCCGTTCTCCTGAGCCAACTGCATCAGTGTCGGATGGCCGTTGAGCATCGCGACATCGCCGCGTGTGAAGGCGCTGAAGGCCTCCTGCCGGTTCAGGGAACCGGGGTCGCGATTGGTGAGGCCCTTGCCCACCAATTCGTCCCGGAGCCAGGTGAACGTCCTGACGTTCTCGGGTGAGTCGATGGTGTAGCTGCCGATGTCGTCGTGGTAGGCGCCGCCGCCGCTGAGCATCCAGTTCAGCGTCTCGGCCTGCGGCTCCTCCGGGCCGAGCGGCAGGGCGTACGGGGTCTTCACCCCGGCGCGCTTGAGGGCCTCGGCGTCCGAGGCCAGCTCGTCCCAGGTCTTCGGCGGGCCCGACAGGCCGGCCTCGGCCAGCAGGTCCTTGTTGTAGAAGAGGACCCGTGTGCTCGCGATGAACGGCAGCCCGTACTGGATGCGCCGCACCTTCCCGGCGTCGGCGAGCGCGGGCACGAACGAGGCCTGGGTGGGGATCGAGAGCAATTCGTCGGCGCGGTACAGCTTGTTCTGAGCGGCGTAGTCGGCATACGAGCCGATCTGCGCGATGTCGGGGGCGTGGCCCGCCTTCACCATCGCGGCGACCTTCTTGTCGACCTCGCTCCATGTGTAGACGTCGACGTCCACGGATATGCCGGGATGCTGGAATTCGAATTCCCCGGCGAGCTGGTCCCAGTACCGCTTGGAGCTGTTGGCCGACCGGTCCCCGTATTCGGCCGCCACCAGCTTGATGGTGACCCCGCCGGAACCGGCGGCCTCGCTCTGCCCACAGGCCGAGAGGGTGGAGGCCAGCATGGCCGCGACACCGGCCGTCACCATTCCCAAGTACCGCCGCTGCACTGCCAATACCGCCTTTTTCTTCTCAATCCCATGCTGCGCGCCGATTCCCTCCGGGGGCGGCGCGACGGTGCAGTCTCTCCTGTACCCCCGTGTGACGTCCACTTCACGCCGCGTATTGCTCCGGTATCAACACCGGTGGGGTGGTTGGCGCGGCGGGCGTACCCGGCATTCGCCCGGACTGCTGTCGGTGCGCTCCGCTTTCTCCCGTCCGCGCCGAACAGAGGGCGGCGTTACGGTGGAAAGAGGACGGCGTCCAGTTGAAGCGGGTCGCGGAAAGGCGTCCTCGCGGGCATGGCGCCGACCGGGACGGCCGCTATGGACACACCTGAACGATCCCCTTCTCTGGAAGGTGCCGGGCCCTTCGAGTTCGCCCGGACCGCCGTGCTCCTGATCGACGACGATTCCGTGGTGCGCGGCTGGACCGAGGGTGCGGAGACGCTGCTCGGCCACCCGGCGTCCGAGACGCTGGGAAGACGGCTGGCCGAAGTCCTCGTCGCGGGGGGGGGGGGGCGCCCGCCGCCCCCGCCGGGGGGGGGGGCCCCCCGGGGCGCCGCGCGCGCGCCCCCAGGGGCGACCCCCCCCCCCCGG
>NZ_JBICVP010000003.1:324148-408664 GCF_043199075.1 Streptomyces sp. NPDC048639 | reverse complement strand
CCGGTGGGGCCGGCCCCCGGGCCGCCCCCCCCCGGCGTCCGCCCGGTGGCGAGGGGCCGTCCCCCCCCCCCCCGGGGGGGGGGGCGCCCCCCCCCCCCCCCCCCCCCCGCCCCCCCCCCACCCCTCTTCCCCGGGCGAAACGCCTCAGGACATCCCCTCGCCCGACGGGCAGTCACCGGCCACGGCGCGGGTCCGCCCGGCGGCCGGAGCCGGGAACGGACCGGCTGTCGGTCCCCCCGAGGAGTTCGGCGCCGGCCCCGAGAAGGCGCATCCCGGCGACACCGGCGGACGAGCAGGCGCCGACCCCGTGCCCGGCACAGCATCGGACCCCCTTCCCGGCGCGGCATCCGGCCACGCCGCGGAGACCGCGGGCGGGTCCACCCTCACCGATCGCCTCCGCGCGCCCGAGGGCTGGGGCGGCATGCACGCCGTACGGCACCGGGACGGCCACCGGCTCGACCTGGAGATCAGGATCCTGCCGCTGCGCGCCGCCGACGGGCGCCCCTTCCGCCTCCTCCTGGCCGCCGACACCACACGTACGCCCTGGTCGGGCGCAGGCCGCTCGCTGCTGGACGGGATCGCCGCCATGGCACCCGTCGGCGTGGCGATCATGAACACCGACCTGCGGTACGTGTGGATGAACGAGGCACTGGAGCGCATGGGCGGCATCCCCCGTGAGCGCCGCATCGGGCGGACGCTGGCCGAGGTGCAGCCGGGCCTGGCGGTGCAGGCCGTCGAGGCGGAGATGCGGCGGGTGCTGGAGAGCGGCGAGCCCACCGTCGGGTACGAGTACCTCGGCCGTCCGCAGTCGGACCCGCAGCGGGAGCACGCGTACACCACCTCGTTCTTCCGGCTGGAGGACGACGCCGGAGCGCCGCTGGGCGTCTGCTACATGGTGCTCGACATCACCGAGAGCTACCGTGCCCGCCAGAAGCTGGCCCTGCTCAACCGGGCCAGCGAACGCATCGGCAGCACCCTGGACGTCCTGCGGACCGCCCAGGAACTGGCCGAGCTGGCGGTCCCGGAACTCGCCGACTTCGTCACCGTCGACCTCCTCGACTCCGTCCTCACCGGCGACGAACCGAAGCCCGGCCCCGTCGACACCGCCGCCCTGGCCTCGCTGCGCCGCGCGGCCCAGCAATCCGTACGGGACGACATCCCGGAAGCGGTCGTCGAGGTGGGCCGCCCGAGCGGCTACCCGCACGCATCCCATGTCGTCCTCAGCCTGCTCAGCGGCACCTCCTCGCTGATCCAGTCGCTCGACGCGGATCCCGAGGAGAGCGCATGGGCGGCGGAGGACCCGGCCCGGGCGGGGATGATGCGCCGGCACGGGTTCCACACGCTGATGGTCGTGCCGGTGCGGGCGCGCGGGATCTTCCTGGGCGCGGCCGCGTTCTACCGCTGGCAGCACAAAGGCCCGTTCCAGCCGGACGACCTGCTGCTCGCGGAGGAGTTCGTCACACGCGCCGCGGTCTCGATCGACAACGCGCGCCGCTACACCCGCGAGCACGCCGCCGCCCTGACCCTGCAACGCAGCCTGCTCCCGCACGAGCTGCCCGCTCTGAGCGCGGTCGAGGCCGCCGGCCGCTACCTCCCCGCCGATACGGGCGTGAGCATCGGCGGCGACTGGTACGACGTGATCCCGCTGTCCGGCGCCAGGGTCGGCCTGGTCGTCGGCGATGTCGTCGGCCATGGCATCCACGCCGCGGCCACCATGGGACGCGTACGCGCCTCCGTACAGACCCTCGCCGACATGGATCTGGCACCCGACGAGGTCCTGGGGCGCCTCGACGACATGGCGGGGCGGATCGCCGACGAGAAGGCGGACGGCCCGGGCCTGACAGGGGCCACCTGCCTCTACGCGATCTACGACCCGGTCAGCCGCATGTGCACCATGGCCCGGGCGGGCCATCCGCCGCCGATCGCCGTCTCGCCCGCGGGCGCGGCGCGGGTCGTCGACCTCCCGGCGGGGCCGCCGCTGGGCATGGGCGGGATGCCGTTCGAGGCCACCTCGCTCACGGTTCCCGAGGACAGCCTGCTCGTCTTCTACACCAACGGCCTGATCCTGGGGCAGGGCCTCGACACCCACCAGGGGCTCGCCCGGCTGCAGGTCTCCCTGTCGATGCCGGAGGCCCCGCTGGAGGAGCTCTGCGAGGCGCTCGTCAACGGAATGCCGATCAACCGGCCGATCGACGACGTCGCCCTGCTGCTGGCACGCACCCGTGCCCTGCGCCGGGAGAACGTCGTCACCTGGGACTTCCCCGCGCGACCCGCCTCGGTCCGGCAGGCGCGCGGGAGGGCCGCCCGGCAGCTTGCGGACTGGGGCCTGGACCACCTCACGGCCGGCACGGAACTGGTCGTCAGCGAGCTGGTCACCAACGCCGTCACACACGCCGCCGAACCGATCAGCCTGCGGATGATCCGCGACGACAGCCTCATCTGCGAGGTCTCCGACGGCAGCAGCACCTCACCGCATCTGCGGCACGCCCGGACGACGGACGAGGGGGGCCGGGGGCTGTTCCTGGTCTCGCAGTGCACGCAGCGCTGGGGCACCCGCTATGACCCGGGCGGCGGCAAGACCACCTGGACCGAGCAGCCTCTGCGCCCCGAGGGCACGGAGCATCCCGGCCCCGGCGGCTTCGGTGCCTTCGCCGATCTGGCCGACGCGGTGGGCATGACCGAGGGGGAGGCGCTGCGCAACGGCGACGTGCCGGGGAACGGCCGGCGGCCGCCGGGCGCGGGCTGAAGGGGCGCGCCGAGTGTGCTGAAGGGGGCGCGCTGAGGGCAGGGCCGGCGCTCGTACCCGTACGGGCATCTCCGGTACGGGACGGGCGCCCTGCCGGCGGCTCCGGCCCTCTTCGGCTGTCCCCGGCGACCGATGAGTTTCGCCGGCGGCACCGGTCTGTAGGGGTGAGAACGCCGCAACGCGAGGAGGACCCATGGCCACCGACGGATTCACCACCTGCCTCTGGTTCGACGGACAGGCGGAGGAGGCGGCGCACCACTATCTCTCGATCTTCAAGGACTCCGAGCTCGGGAGAATCGGCCGCTACACCGAAGCGGGACCGGGGCCCGCCGGATCGGTGATGGTCGTGGAATTCGAGCTCAACGGCCAGAAATTCATCGCGCTGAACGGTGGACCGCAGTTCACGTTCAACGAAGCCGTGTCGTTCCAGATCCACTGCGCGGACCAGGCCGAGGTCGACTACTACTGGGACCGGCTCACCGAGGGCGGTGAGGGGGTCGCCTGCGGCTGGCTGAAGGACAAGTACGGGGTGTCCTGGCAGGTCGTCCCCACCCGGCTCATCGAGATGATCGGCGACGAGAACCAGGAGAAGGCGCACCGCACCACCCAGGCGATGTTCGGGATGAAGAAGTTCGACATCGCCGAGCTGGAGCGGGTGTACGCGGGGGAGTAGGGGGCACCGACTGCCGGGCGTGGAAGCCGGGTCGGCCGAACAGAACGCTTCGGGCGCACCGGCCCGGCCGATACGTCCCGGCAGCCCGTGAAGGGCGTCCGGGGCGGCGGGGGGCTCGCAACCTCCGCCGCCCCGGACGTATGCGGCACGATCCGCTCAGACGTGCCGCAGCTTGAGGGGGCGACCCTGCCTCAGTCGTGGAACGGGCCCACGGTGGACTTCGGGTCGCAGACGATCATCCCGCCCGGCACCGAGTCGGCGATGCCGCCGGACTCGTTGGTGCGGACCTCGGCGGTCCACTGCTGTGCCTCGAGGGAGACGACGGCACTGACGGCCTCGTACCCGCAGGTGATTCCGTCCTGCGAGCCGCCCTCGCTCACGGTGCCGCCCTCGTAGTCCAGTTCGGCGATGGCGAAGCCGCTGCCGTCCACCTGGATCAGGTGGGTCTCCTGGTTCTGGGCCTCGACCGCGTCGGGGTTGAGGGTCTTGTCCTTGGCGGACAGCAGCTCGACGGACGGGGTGCCGACGACCGAGCACGGTTTGTCGCCGTTGTTCACGAGCTTGATGTGGGCCTTGCCGGTGCCGTTGGACGCCACGACGGTCACTGTGGAGTTCTTGTCGGTGCAGGCGGGCGCGTCCGGCAGGTGGTTGCTCCCGCCCTCACCCTGGCCCGCGGTCGAGCCGGAGCTGCCGCCGTCGTCGGCGTTCTCCTTGCCGCCTGAGGAATCGCCCTTCCCGTCGGACGCGTTGCCGCCGTCCTTTCCGGACTCGGCGGAGGATGCGGTCGAGGCGGGCGCACCGGCCGAGTCCTCGTCCCCGTTGCAGCCGGAGAGAACCAGACTGCATGCGGCGAGAACCGTGCCTGCGGCGTAGAGCGAGAGACGAGAACGCATCCCATTTCCTTGAGCGTTGAGAAGTGGTCGTGGTGACGGCGGAGATCCCCAGAAGGGGACACACGCCGTCACGCATGCCGAATCTCCGCCGTACCACCAGAGCCCACCACGATGCGTCGGGCCCGGTCGTGAGCAGTCGGTACCTAGTCGGGGGGTCATTTCAGTGTCATCACAGAACCGTTTCACCACGTACACACGGTGAGGCTCGGGCCATGGAAAGCTTTCGGGTGTTCGATTTACCGTCACATCGCGTCCCCCACCGCGAGTTGTCACGGGTGGACGGGCGCGCCTGTCTGGGAGAGGACACCCCCCACCTATGTCCGTCCTTCGCCCGCGGCGGCTCAAGCCGCTGCCCCTCATAGCCGCTGGTGCGGTCATCGCCGGAATCGCCCTGCCCGCGTCCGCGATCGCCACCCAAGCACCGGTGAATCCGCCGACGGCGGTGCAGAAGACGTCCGGCGCTGTCGTCGACGACTACTACAAAGACGCGGAGGGCAAGACCGGCCCGGAGCTCAAGAAGGCGCTCCACACGATCATCAGCGAACAGAAGAAGCTCTCGTACGACGAGGTCTGGGACGCGCTGAAGGTCACCGACGAGGACCCCGAGAACTCCTCCAACGTGATCCTGCTCTACACCGGCAAATCACAGAGCAAGGACAGCAACGGCACCGGGAACGACGACTGGAACCGCGAGCACGTCTGGGCCAAGTCGCACGGCGACTTCGGTACCGCGACCGGCCCCGGCACCGACATCCACCACCTGCGCCCCGCCGACGTCACGGTGAACAGCACCCGCAACAACAAGGACTTCGACAACGGCGGCGAGGAGGTCGAGGACGCCCCGGGCAACCGCACCGACCAGGACTCCTGGGAGCCGCGCGACGAGGACAAGGGCGACGTCGCCCGCATGATCCTCTACATGGGCGTCCGCTACGACGGGGAGGACAGCTTCCCCGACCTCGAGCCCAACGACAAGGTGGACAACGGCAAGGCCCCCCACATCGGCCGCCTGTCGGTGCTGCAGGAGTGGAGCAAGCAGGACCCGCCGAGCGACTTCGAGAAGAAGCGCAACGACCTGATATTCGAGAAGTTCCAGAACAACAGGAACCCGTTCATCGACCACCCCGAGTGGGTCAACGAGGTCTACTAGGCGGAATTCTCCCCTGACGCCCGCGGCGTCTTTCGAGCCGGAAGGCACCCGGTTCGAAAGGCGCCGCGGCGGTTTTTTCGAGGCCGGTCGGCTCGTGCGCGGGCGCGGGCGACGGGCGTGGGCGCGTGCGTGAGCGCGGTTGCGGGCGCGGCGAGGTGCGCATGGGCGCGGCGAGGTACGTATGGGCGCGGGGGCGGCGACGCCCCCCCGCGGAGTGACCTGACATCCGCTCGACCGTGGCGGGTAGACGCAGGCACAGAAGCTCGGCCGGACAGGGATATCCGCCACGGATATCCGTACGAGAGCCGGCAGCGGAAAGGAGAGTCGTCATGGTGTTCGTCGCCGTCGCCGGAGTGTGCGTACTGCTCCTGGTCCTGGCATTCCTGGCGCCGAGGCTGTCCCGCCACCCGCAGCGCGGCGCCCAGAAGTCGCTCGGCATGGGCGCACGGGGCGCCGGCAAGGCCCCCGGCAGCCTGGGGCGCTGGCTGAGCAAGCCGTTCCACTCCAGCAATCGCGCCGTGGGCCGCAGCGGGAGGGCCGGCCGCAAGGGCCGCTTCCACATGCCGTTCTAGCGGAGCGGCCGTCGGCCGTCCCTGGATCAGGGCGGGCGGAGCCGCCGTCCTGGATCAGGGCGCCGGTCGGGGGATTCCATGAACGGACGGGCCGACTTCGGGTAGGGGCACTGGCATGACCAACTTCATCGTCTCCATCCCCGGAACCTTCACCGAGCCCCTGGGGGCCGACGCGAAATCGCGACTGCTCACCGCCCTCCAGGGAGCCGACCCGGAAGAGGTCGGCGACGTACCCCCACAACTGGACGTCCTGAGCGTCGACGACGCCAACCGGACGTTCACACTCCGCCTGGAGGTGGAGGCCGAGGACAGCGAGGCCGCCCGGCTCGAGGTGCTGTCGATCGCCGACGAAGCGCTGAAGGAGGCGGGCTACAACGAACGTACGGCCCCTCTGGGCGACCCGTTCCTGACGGCGATCGACACGGAGTGAGAGGTGGCTGTCGCCCGCCCCGCCCGCCCCGCTGAGGCCCGTCCCGGGCTACTGCCGGGAGATGTCGGCGACGACGCTGGGGTCGAGCCCGGTCAACTGGGCGATCCGGTGCGGCGGCACGCCACCGTCGACGGCACGGCTGATGAGCCGGTCGCGGTCGGCATTCGTATGCCGGAACGCCCGCAACTCCGCCTCGACTTCGGCCACGGCCCGCGGCGCACACGCACTGCGCAGCCGCGCCGCCTCCTCCTCGCCGAGCGGTACGGGAAGGCGCTCAGCCCCCTCGGGGATGGTGCCTTCCGCCTCCTCCGGCACGATCCTGAGCCGATCGTCACCCGCGGTGATGTCGTGCGCGTGCAGCCAGCCCATCACGGCCGGCGTCTCGAGGCAGTCCAGCCGCCCCACTGCTGCCAATTGGGCACCCGGATGAGGACCGGCTTCGGGCAGAGCGAACAGAAAGGCGGTCTCGGCCATGGTGGGGATGGGTTCCTCTCGGGCGCAGCGGTCCGCCGATGCTAGCCGAGCACGTGGTCGCCGTATCCCTACGCCACACGTCGCGGCGGGAGTTCGGAGATCACCGTATTGAACTCCCCGATGGCGATGCTCCGTTGAGCGGGAGTCGGGGAGGGGGAAGGCAGTCGCCGGAGCGCGCGGGCGCCTGCGGTTCACGTCGTGGCGACGCTTCCGGGCGCTGTCCGTGGCGTTGACCCGGTTCGCTGAGGCAGACAGCGGGTTTCTCAACGAACCGAGTGGCTCGGGTTGTTGTCTCGGCGGTGGTTGTCCCGGCGAACCTGGTCGCCCCGTCGAGTGCACATCTGGTGACGAACTTCGGAGCGTGTCGGAGCTGCGCGACCGCTGAGGGACAACGAGAGAGGGCGGGAGTCAGTGAGACTGACTCCCGCCCACTTCCGTCGGCATCCACCCTGGTCACGTACGGATCTTCGTAGGTGAAGCGGGTGAGTGCCCCCGGCAGGATTCGAACCTGCGCACACGGCTCCGGAGGCCGTTGCTCTATCCCCTGAGCTACGGGGGCGACACGTCGCGTTGCGGCGACGGTTAGAACCCTACCAGTTCCGTAGGGGTGCCCATGAACAGCGTTTTCCGGGTGATGACGCGCCCCGCGAGGTCCCCCGCAGGTGTCGGAAGTGGGCAAAACCCGGACGCAGCCGGAGTCCTCGACCTACTCTCGGGTTGTGCCTGGCTCGACGGGTCGGGTCCTTGTCGTCGACGACAACAAGGTCATCCGGCAGCTGATCAGGGTCAATCTCGAACTTGAGGGGTTCGAGGTCGTGACCGCGGCCGATGGTGCCGAGTGCCTGGACATTGTGCAGCGCGTGCGGCCCCATGTCATCACGCTCGACGTCGTCATGCCCAGACTCGACGGGCTGCGTACAGCGGCGCGGCTGCATGCCGACCCGAGTACGCGGCACATCCCCGTCGCCATCGTCAGTGCCTGTACCCAACTCGAGCTGGACAGCGGGCAATCCGTGGGCGTGGCCGCGTTCCTGGCGAAGCCCTTCGAGCCCGCCGATCTCGTACGGCTCGTGGGGCGGCTCGCCGGGCGCACCGCCGCCGGGGCCGCCGACTCCTGTCTGCGCGGACCCGCCGATGGAGGGGGAGGCGGCGCAAAGCCCGCCGTCCACCCCGCCGGCTGAGGCTGGGTGGCTGGGCCGAGTCCGGGCGCACCGCAGCCCGCACCCGCACCCCCGTCCATACCTGAGCCGGAACCGTACGGGTCCCGGCCCGCGTGCTGAGCCGGCTCCCGGCCGTGCCGCCGAGCGGGTCCCGGCCGCCCCCTGTCCGCACCCCGCGTACCCCCTACGCTCCCCCTGCGCTTCCACCGCCGGGGAAACCTGTTCGCGGACGCACCCCCCACCTCCCATACGCTTGTGCATGTGACCCCCGCCGAGCTCTCCCGCACCGTGCTCCGCACCGTGCGTTGTGCCGTCGAGGCAGGTGAGCTGCGTGCGCCCGTCCCGGCGCGCGTCGTCGTGCGGCGGCCGCCGCGGCCCGGTTGCGGGGACTACGCCACCAACATCGCCATGCAGCTCGCCCCGCACGCGGGGCGTCCGCCGCGTCAGGTCGCCGAGATCCTCCGGCCCCGGATCGAGCGGACCGCCGGCGTCGCCCGGGTCGAGATCGCCGATCCCGGCTTCCTCAACATCACCCTCGACGGCGGTGGCCACAGCGCCGTCGTACGGGACGTCCTCGGGGCTGGCGCCTCGTACGGCCACGGGGACACCTGGGCCCACCGTCCTGCCGTCGAGCTCCGCTTCCCCCGCGAGACCCGGGCCGCCGTCACCGCCGACGCCCTCGCCCGCATCCTCCGCACCCAGGGCGCCGCCGACGTCCGGCTCCTGTGCGACCGCACGCCCGATCCCGTCTGGGAAGAGCTGGGGATCGACGCCGTTCGCGTATGTCCGGCCGGACAGGGAGGCGACCGTTCCGGCGGCGACGACGCCCGCGTCAGGCTCCGCCCCGTCCCCGCCGCCCTCCCCGCCCCCGAGCTGCTGCGGTCCCTCGGCCCGGACGCTGCGCGCTGGGCGCTCCTTCGGCCCGCCGCGCACGACCACCCCCGTACCGAACCCGCGGAGCTGCTCGCCCAGCGCGAGTCCAACGCCCTCTTCCAGGTCCAGTACGCCCACGCCCGCGCCTGCGCCCTGCTGCGCAACGCCGCCGATCTGGGCATCACCCCCGACCCGTCGGCACCCGATCCCGCAGTCGGCGACCCCGACCCCGACCCCGACCCCGACCCCGACGCCTCCGCACCCGGCTCGGCCTCCGGTACCCCGGACGCCACGCACCCGGCGTCCGACGCCCTGGCGGCCGAACACCCCGCCGCCCTTCTCGCCGAGTACCCGGATGTGCTCGCCTCCGCCGCCCGACTGCGCGCACCCGACCGGGTCGCGCGGCACCTCGAGGCGACGGCCGACGCGTTCCTGCGCTTCCAGGCGCTCTGCCCCGCACTGCCTCGCGGTGACGAGAAACCCGAGGCCGCCCACCGCGCCCGCGCCGCCCTCGCCCAGGCTGCCGGGACGGTGCTCGCAGGCGGCCTGCACCTGCTCGGCATCACCGCGCCCGCACACCTCTGACGAGGATCCGAGGAGACTGAAGGACCATGAGCCGCTCCGCCCACCCCGCCGGCCCCCGCCACGCCGACGTGCTGCCCGAGGGCCACTACACCGCACCGCCCGCCGACCTCAACGAGCTGGACCCGCGCGTGTGGTCCCGTACGGTCGCGCGCGACGCCGAGGGTGTCGTCACCGTCGGCGGGCGCGACGTCCAGCAGCTCGCCGAGGAGTTCGGCACCCCCGCGTACATCCTCGACGAGGACGACTTCCGCTCCCGTTGCCGCGCCTGGCGCCAGGCGTTCGGGGACGGCGCCGACGTCTTCTACGCCGGCAAGGCGTTCCTGTCGCGCGCCGTCGTCCGCTGGCTGCACGAGGAGGGGCTGAACCTCGACGTCTGCTCCGGCGGCGAGCTGGCCACCGCGCTCGCCGCGGGCATGCCCGCCGAGCGCATCGCCCTGCACGGCAACAACAAGAGCACCGAGGAGATCCGGCGGGCCGTAGAGGAGGGCGTCGGCCGGATCGTCCTCGACTCGTTCCAGGAGATCGTCCGCGTCGCGCACATCGCCGAGCAGCTCGGCAGGCGCCAGCGCGTGCAGATCCGCGTCACCGTCGGCGTCGAGGCGCACACGCACGAGTTCATCGCGACCGCGCACGAGGACCAGAAGTTCGGTGTCCCGCTCGCGAACGGCCAGGCGGCAGAGGCCGTACGGCGCGTGCTCGGCCTGGAGCACCTCGAACTCGTCGGGATCCACTCGCACATCGGCTCGCAGATCTTCGACACCTCCGGTTTCGAGGTCGCGGCCCACCGCGTCGTCGGGCTGCTGAGGCAGGTGCGCGACGAGCACGGGGTCGAGCTGCCCGAGATCGACCTCGGCGGTGGCCTCGGCATCGCGTACACCTCGGAGGACGACCCGCGCGAGCCGCACGAGATCGCCAAGGCCCTCGGCGAGATCGTCACCCGCGAGTGCGAGTCCGCCGGGCTGACCGTGCCGCGGATCTCGGTCGAGCCGGGCCGCGCGATCGTCGGCCCCACCGCCTTCACGCTGTACGAGGTGGGCACGGTCAAGCCGCTGCCCGGCCTGCGGACGTACGTGAGCGTGGACGGCGGCATGTCCGACAACATCCGCACCGCTCTCTACGACGCCGAGTACAGCGTCGCCCTGGTCTCCCGCCGCTCCGACGCCGAGCCGATGCGCGCCCGCGTCGTCGGCAAGCACTGCGAGTCCGGCGACATCGTCGTACGCGACGCCTTCCTGCCCGCGGACGTGGCGACGGGCGACCTGATCGCGGTGCCCGCCACCGGCGCCTACTGCCGTTCCATGGCGAGCAATTACAACCACGCGCTGCGTCCGCCGGTGGTCGCGGTCAACGAGGGCGAGGCGCGGGTGATCGTGCGACGCGAGACCGAGGACGACCTGCTGCGCCTGGACGTCGGATGAGCCCGGGCGGATCGGGGCCCCGGAGCGGGTGAGCACACAAGGAGACCGCGGTTACCGGAACCGTATTCCGGGATGTGAGTCTCGGATCCTGGAACGGGGATAGAAAGTCCGGTCCGGTGAGTGAGACTGGTTCAGCACCTATAGGCAGGGAAGTGAGGTCGGATGATGCGTACGCGTCCGCTGAAGGTGGCGCTGCTGGGCTGTGGAGTGGTCGGCTCAGAGGTGGCGCGCCTCATGACGACGCACGCGGACGACCTCGCGGCACGCGTCGGCGCCCCGGTGGAGCTGGCCGGGATCGCCGTACGCCGTCCGGGCAGGGAGCGTGAGGGGGTGCCCGCCGAGCTGGTCACCACGGACGCCACCGCGCTCGTCAAACGGGGCGACATCGATGTGGTGATCGAGGTCATCGGCGGTCTGGAGCCGGCCCGCTCCCTCATCACCACCGCCTTCGCGTACGGCGCCAGCGTCGTCACCGCCAACAAGGCTCTGCTCGCCGAGGACGGCGCGGCCCTGCACGCCGCGGCAGAACAGCACGGCGCCGACCTCTACTACGAGGCGGCCGTCGCCGGCGCCATCCCGCTGGTGCGGCCGTTGCGCGAGTCGCTCGCGGGAGACAAGGTCAACCGTGTCCTCGGCATCGTCAACGGCACCACCAACTACGTCCTCGACAAGATGGACTCCACCGGCGCCGGCTACAGCGAGGCGATCGACGAGGCCACCGCCCTCGGGTACGCCGAGGCCGACCCGACCGCCGACGTCGAGGGCTTCGACGCCGCCGCCAAGGCCGCGATCCTCGCCGGGATCGCCTTCCACACCCGCGTGACCATCGAGGACGTGCACCGCGAGGGCATCACCGAGGTCACCACCGCGGACATCGTCTCCGCCAGACGCATGGGCTGTACGGTCAAGCTGCTCGCGATCTGCGAGCGCGCCCCCGACGGGCGCTCGGTCACCGCGCGCGTGCACCCGGCGATGATTCCGCTGACCCACCCGCTCGCCTCCGTGCGCGAGGCGTACAACGCGGTGTTCGTCGAGGCAGAGGCCGCCGGCAGGCTGATGTTCTACGGGCCTGGCGCGGGTGGCGCACCGACCGCGTCCGCCGTTCTCGGCGACCTCGTCGCCGTCTGCCGCAACAAGGTGGGGGAGACGACGGGGCCGGGCGAATCGGCGTACACACAACTGCCGGTGAGCCACATGGGAGATGTCGTCACGCGTTACCACATCAGCCTCGATGTGGCCGACAAGCCGGGTGTTCTGGCCCAGGTCTCCACGATCTTCGCCGAGCACCACGTGTCCATCGACACCGTCCGCCAGCAGGGCAAGGACGGGGAGGCCTCGCTCGTGGTCGTCACCCACCGGGCGCCGGACGCCGCTCTCTCGGCGGTCGTCGAGGCGCTGCGGCAGCTCGACACCGTGCGCGACGTCGCCAGCATCATGCGGGTCGAAGGGGAATAGGGAGTCAAGGAACCATGCCTGCAATCGTCGACCGGCCCACCGGTACCCACCAGTGGCGCGGCATCATCGAGGAGTACCGCGACCGGCTCCCGGTGACCCCGAAGACGCCGGTCGTCACGCTCCGTGAGGGTGGGACGCCGCTGGTGCCCGCCCAGGTGCTCTCCGAGCGCACCGGCTGCGAGGTCCACCTCAAGGTCGAGGGCGCCAACCCCACCGGGTCCTTCAAGGACCGCGGCATGACGATGGCCATCACGCACGCCAAGGAGGAGGGCGCGCAGGCGGTCATCTGCGCCTCCACGGGCAACACCTCCGCCTCGGCCGCCGCGTACGCCGTACGGGCCGGGATGGTCTGCGCCGTCCTCGTGCCGCAGGGGAAGATCGCGCTGGGCAAGATGGGCCAGGCACTGGTCTACGGCGCGCGCATCCTGCAGGTCGACGGGAACTTCGACGACTGCCTGACCCTGGCGCGCAGTCTGTCCGAGAAGTACCCGGTGGCGCTGGTGAACTCGGTGAACCCCTACCGCATCGAGGGCCAGAAGACCGCGTCGTTCGAGGTCGTCGACGCGCTCGGCGATGCCCCCGACATCCATGTGCTGCCGGTCGGCAACGCCGGCAACATCACCGCGTACTGGCGGGGCTACCGCGAGTACGCGGAAAGCGGCGACGCCTCGCACCGCCCCCGGATGTGGGGCTTCCAGGCATCGGGCGCGGCCCCGATCGTGCGCGGCGCCCCGGTCAAGGAGCCGGCCACCATCGCCACCGCCATCCGGATCGGCAACCCGGCGTCCTGGGCGCAGGCGGAGCAGGCGCGGGACGAGTCGGGCGGGTTCATCGACGAGGTGACGGATCGTCAAATCCTGTCGGCGTACCGCCTTCTGGCCTCGCAGGAGGGCGTTTTCGTCGAGCCGGCCTCGGCGGCGAGCGTCGCGGGGCTGCTGAAGGCGGCCGAACAGGGCAAGGTCGACCCGGGCCAGCGCATCGTCTGCACGGTCACCGGCAATGGTCTGAAGGACCCGGACTGGGCGGTGGCCGGTGCGCCGCAGCCCGTCACGGTGCCGGTGGACGCGGACGCCGCGGCCGAACGGCTGGGCCTGGCATGACCGCCGGTCGACGCGGTGCGAACCGCCGGTGAAGGCCGAAACGCACCGGGGAAGCACGGGAAAATGCGCGACACGCTTCGTGCGCCTCCCGTGCGCCCTATGTCGCCACAGAACCTTCCTTCGATAAGCTGGAAGCCGAACCCCGCCCCGCCGCAGCCCTTCCGCCCTGGATGTGCGCTGCTGTCGCCGGGCCAGGGGATGCGCCCCGGGGACGCTCAGGGGCAATTCTGAAGATCCACACCAAGGAGAGTCATCGAGCGATGGCCGGTCCCGCCTTCCGCGCCGCCGCCGTACGGGTGCGCACCCCCGCCACCAGTGCCAATCTCGGCCCGGGCTTCGACGCCTTCGGCCTGGGCCTGGGGCTCTACGACGATGTGGTCGTCCGGGTGGCGGACTCCGGCCTGCACGTCGACATCGCGGGCGAGGGGACCGACACCCTCCCGCGCGACGAGAACCACCTGCTCGTACGGTCCCTCCGGACGGCGTTCGATCTGCTCGGAGGGCAGCCGCGCGGTCTGGAGGTGGTCTGCGCCAATCGCATTCCGCACGGCCGCGGCCTGGGTTCCTCATCTGCCGCCATCTGCGCGGGGATTACCGCCGCTCGCGCGGTGACGATAGGCGGAGCCGAGAAACTCGACGACACCGCGCTCCTCGAACTGGCCACCGAGATCGAGGGGCACCCCGACAACGTCGCCGCCTGCCTGATGGGCGGATTCACGGTGGCATGGACCGAGGCGGGGGCGGCGCGGGCCATCAGGATGGAGCCTGCGGACTCCATCGTTCCGGTGGTCTTCGTACCCGCGAATCCGGTCCTCACCGAGACCGCGCGCGGCCTGCTGCCGCGTACGGTCCCCCATGTGGACGCGGCGGCGAATGCGGGCCGTGCGGCCCTGCTCGTCGAGGCGCTGACCAGGCGGCCCGAGCTGCTGTTCGCCGCGACCGAGGACCGAATCCACCAGGAGTACCGGGCTCCGGCGATGCCGGAGAGCGCGGCCCTGGTCGGCAGGCTGCGGGCGGACGGTGTCCCCGCGGTCATCTCCGGTGCGGGCCCCACGGTGCTCGCACTGGCCGAGGACAGTGCGGCCGACAAGGTCGCACAGCTGGCGGGCGAAGGATGGGCGGCCAACCGTCTGGCGCTCGACATGGCAGGCGCGAGTGTTCTGCCGCTCTCATGACACACGATTGCCGGTCTCGGAGAGGGGGAATGTTTGTTGGATCCGGTAGTGTTAACCTCATGTCTGCACCCGACACCTGCATGGTGCGGTGCTCCATGTCCCCCTGTCGGGACGACCTTCTTCCGGGAGCCTCCCAAACTGCCTGAGCAGCCTGCCTGAGCAGATTTCGAGCACGCTCCGGAAATTGGCGCGATGAGCGCCGGAGTCATCAATTGTTCTTTCCGCCGTACCGGCGGACCACCGCACCGGCCCGGTCCGCACACAGGATCGCAAGCCGGACAGCACAACCGGTCGCCGAGCCAGACAGGCCGACGCCCGCTCCAGGGAAGGACCCTTCGTGAGCGACACCACCGATCTGATGGGCGTGACTGCCGACAACACGGTCGGCGCTGCCTCCGCGCCCTCCACGGACGCTGCCGCGCCTGCCGCCGGTGCTGCCTCTGGTACGACCTCGCGGCGACGCCGCTCCGGCACCGGGCTCGAGGGCATGGTCCTGGCCGAGCTCCAGCAGGTTGCCTCCGGCCTCGGGATCAAGGGCACCGCGCGGATGCGCAAGAGCCAGCTCATCGAGGTCATCAAGGAGAAGCAGGCCGGGGGCGGAGCCCCTGCCAAGGGAGCCGACGCTCCCGCTGCCGACACCGAGACCAAGCCGAAGCGCCGTGCCACCTCCCGGGCCCGTACGGGTGACGCCCGTGCCGAGGCCCCCGCGGACGCCCCCGCCGAGAAGGCCACGTCGCAGCAGCAGATCGAGATCCCCGGTCAGCCGGCGAGCGACGAGCAGCCGGCCGGAGAGCGCCGCCGCCGTCGCGCCACCGCGCAGGCCGGCAGCCCCGAGACCGCCGAGGCCGGCACCGACACCAAGGTCGAGACCAAGACCGACACCAAGGCCGAGGCTGCCGTGGACACGGCCGAGGGTCGTGGCAAGGGCGGCGGTGACCGCCAGGACCGCGGCCAGGGCGGCGGTCAGGGCCAGAAGGGCGACCGCCGTGAGCGTGGCCGCCGTGGCAAGGGCGGCGAGGACGGCCAGAGCGGCGGCGGTGGCAACCGCCAGCAGCGCGACGGCCGCGGCCAGGGCGGCGGCGGCCAGGGCCAAGGTCAGCAGGACGACGACGACTTCGAGGGCGGACGGCGCGGACGCCGCGGCCGTTACCGCGACCGCCGGGGGCGTCGCGGCCGTGAGGAGTTCGGCGGCGAGCCGCAGGTTTCCGATGACGACGTTCTGATTCCCGTAGCGGGCATTCTGGACATTCTTGACAATTACGCCTTCATTCGGACGTCCGGCTACCTCCCGGGCCCCAACGACGTGTACGTGTCGCTGGCCCAGGTCCGTAAGAACGGTCTGCGCAAGGGCGACCACGTCACCGGCGCGGTCCGCCAGCCCAAGGAAGGCGAGCGCCGCGAGAAGTTCAACGCGCTCGTCCGCCTGGACTCCGTCAACGGCATGGCGCCCGAAACCGGCCGCGGACGCTCGGAGTTCAACAAGCTGACCCCGCTGTACCCGCAGGAGCGGCTGCGCCTGGAGAACGAGCCGGGCGCGCTGACCACGCGGATCATCGACATGGTCGCGCCGATCGGCAAGGGCCAGCGCGGTCTGATCGTCTCGCCGCCCAAGGCCGGCAAGACCATGATCATGCAGTCGATCGCCAACGCGATCACGCACAACAACCCCGAGTGCCACCTCATGGTCGTCCTCGTCGACGAGCGGCCCGAAGAGGTCACCGACATGCAGCGGTCGGTGAAGGGCGAGGTCATCTCCTCGACCTTCGACCGTCCGGCCGAGGACCACACCACGGTCGCCGAACTCGCCATCGAGCGGGCGAAGCGCCTGGTGGAGCTCGGCCACGACGTGGTCGTGCTGCTGGACTCCATCACCCGCCTGGGCCGCGCGTACAACCTCGCGGCGCCTGCCTCCGGCCGCATCCTCTCCGGTGGTGTCGACTCGACCGCGCTCTACCCGCCGAAGCGCTTCTTCGGTGCCGCGCGGAACATCGAGGACGGCGGCTCGCTGACCATCCTGGCCACCGCGCTGGTCGAGACCGGCTCGCGCATGGACGAGGTGATCTTCGAGGAGTTCAAGGGCACCGGCAACATGGAGCTCAAGCTCGACCGGAAGCTCGCCGACAAGCGCATCTTCCCGGCCGTGGACGTGGACGCCTCCGGCACCCGCAAGGAGGAGATCCTCCTCGGCGGCGAAGAGCTGGGTGTGGTCTGGAAGCTGCGCCGGGTGCTGCACGCGCTCGACTCGCAGCAGGCCATCGAGCTGCTGCTGGACAAGATGAAGCAGACCAAGTCCAACGCCGAGTTCCTGCTGCAGATCCAGAAGACGACGCCGACACCGAACGGCGACTGACACTCCGGACCGGCAGCACCTCAGCCGCAACCCTCAGGGCCCCCTCGTCACCGCATCATTGCCGGTGGCAAGGGGGCCCTGCGGCGTACGGCATCGGGCGGCCGAAGGTGGGGACTTCGCTGCCGAGCAGCGGGGGCTGTTCCCGGGACTCGTCAACGCAGCCGTCACAGACCGCTCTTCGTGCTGCACGCGGGTCGGAGTGCAGGCGCAACCGCTGCCCTGCGACGCCGTGGCACGCCGATGTTCCTTACCGGAAGCACTTCGGGTTCCGGTCCCAGACACGGGCGACGGAGTGCGCAACCCTCGTCGCGGCGGCCGGAACAGACGCCGCGTCAGCCGCATGGTCCCGTCTCCGCCGGTCTCGTCCTGGCTCCGGCCGGCGGTGGCCTCGTGGCCGCCAACGCCGGTGCGAGCGAAGGCGATGGCTGAGGGGCACAGCTCCACGAGCGGGTGGTGTCCGCCGCCCCGCGAGAAGTCCCTCGACGGGCCCGCGCGGAAGACCGTCGAGGGTGCGGACGCCGATCCGGAGTCCAGATCCGGGCCGAAGGTCATCGGTGGTTCCACGACGTCGATGACCACCGCGCCCAGGACGACCCACCTCCCGTACGTCGACGTCCATCGACACCAGGATCGCGGGCGGCTGGACGGCCCGGAGGTTCACGGCCGCTCCCGGCGCCCTGAACGGTGGCGCGCTGCCGGACCTGCTGTCGGTGGCCTTCGGCGGAGCGCTGTATTCGACCCGGGCGAGGGGGACGCGACCTTCGGGCGAGGGTCACGGAGGGTAGCCACTGTACGGTGTACAGCTCTCTCCCCGGCAAGGTGACCGCACCGACGGCAGCGAGGCCCGGCCTGCCGCCCCGCGCAGCGGGGGAGCGGTGCGCCTGCTCAAGGGCACCCGACAGACCTCCGCCCGCCTTCGAGCCGAGGGTCGGCGGGTGCGGGGACCTGGGAGGGCTGCGACGCCTACGCGGCACCGGCGACGTGACGGGCGACGGAAGTCCGACTGCGCAGCGCGTACGCCCGGCGGCACGCTGTATCTCCGCCCCGGCGCCGGCAATGCGTCGTCGGAGATTTCTGCCACACGCATCAAGATCGACAGTGGCCGGAACCGGTACCGCATCTTCGGGTGAACCCGCAGGTGAGAGCCGATTTTCCGCTCCGAGGGCCCGCATGGTACCCCCGGATTCCGGGCCCGAGGGCCCCCAAGGGCGCCGTGCGAGCCTGAACCTCGCTCCGGGACCCGTCGTCCTGACAGGTGACGACATTCCGCACTTGGCCGACTACCCATATGGCCGTGTCGGTCGGGTTTGCAGGGGAACCCGGTGAAGACCAGCGAGGACTGAGGAGCACATGGCGGACGAGGGCAGCGCAAAGGAATCACGGCCCGGTGGCATACGAGCCACCGGGCGGCGCCGTAAGCCGCCCGGTCGCGGCCGCAGGGCGGTCACCATCGCGGCCTGGTCCGCCGTGGGCCTGGTGCTGGCCGGCGGTGGCGCCATGGGCTTCGTCTACTTCCAGCTCGACGGCAACCTCAAGGGCATCGACATCAACGCGGCCCTGGGCACCGACCGCCCCCGGAACGTCGACAACGGATCCATGGACATCCTGATCATGGGCTCGGACAGCCGTAAGGGCGCCAACGCCAAGTACGGCGCGGACGACGGCACCTCCCGCTCCGACACGGCGATGATCCTGCACGTCTACAAGGGCCACAAGAAGGCCAGCGTCGTGAGCATCCCCCGCGACACGATGGTCAGCCGCCCGGAGTGCAGGAAGACCGGGGGCAAGGGCACCGCCCCGGCCGCGAAGCATGCGATGTTCAACGAGTCGTACCAGGTCGGGGGCCCCGCCTGCGCGGTCAAGACCGTCGAGAAGATGTCCGGCATCCGCATGGACCACTACCTCGAGGTCGACTTCTCCGGCTTCAAGAAGCTCATCAACGAGCTCGGCGGAGTGCCGGTCACCACCAGCCAGGCCATCAAGGACAAGGAAAGCCACCTCGACCTGCGGCCCGGCACGCACAAGCTGAACGGCGAGCAGGCCCTCGGCCTCGTCCGCACCCGCCACGCGGTCGGCGACGGCAGCGACCTGGGCAGGATCAAGCTCCAGCAGGCCTTCATGAAGGCGCTGATCACGCAGGTCAAGGACATCGACCTGTTCGGCAGCCCCCGCAAGCTCTACGGAGTCGCCGACACCGCGACCAGCACCGTCACCACCGACTCCGAGCTTGCCTCGGTCAACAAGCTCCTCGGCTTCAGCAAGGGCCTGAAGGGCATCGACGCCAAGGACGTACGGATGGCGACGCTGCCCGTGGCGTACGACAAGGAAGATCCCAACCGCGTCATCCCGATGACCGAGCAGGCCGACGCCGTCTGGGCGGCGCTGCGCGCGGACAAGCCGATACCGGCCTCCGCGACCAAGGGAACGGCCAGTGACACGGCCGAGACGGAGGGTGTCGTCGAGGGCTCCTGAGGCCCCGGAAACGGCGCCGGGAATACCGGGACACGTACCCCGGTTTTGGAGGACACGACCGGTCCTGGCAGACTGGTACGTCGGCCCCGGTTCACGCATGGGCATCCCGCCCGCTGCGACCCGGAGCCCTCCCGAACCTAGGAGATCCCTTGAAGCGCGACATCCACCCCGAGTACGTCGAGACCCAGGTGAGCTGCACCTGCGGAGCCTCGTTCACCACGCGCAGCACGGTGTCCGGCGGCAGCATCCGCGCCGACGTCTGCTCCGCGTGCCACCCGTTCTACACGGGCAAGCAGAAGATCATGGACACCGGTGGCCGTGTGGCCCGCTTCGAGGCTCGCTTCGGCAAGAGCGCCGCGTCCGCGAAGAAGTAGCGACTCACTAGCGCCGGTCCTCGGCCGCCCCTCCCGGGCGGCCGGACCGGCGCTTTTGCGATGGCCGGACCCCCTTCTTCACGCAAAGGAAAAACGATGTTCGAGGCGGTCGAGGAACTGATCGGTGAGCACGCCGACCTCGAGAAGCGGCTCGCCGACCCGGCAGTCCATGCGGACCAGGACACCGCGCGGAAGCTCAACAAGCGGTACGCGGAACTCACTCCGATCATCGCCACCTACCGCGCCTGGAAGCAGGCCGGGGACGACATCGAGACCGCCCGCGAACTCGGCGCCGACGACCCGGACTTCGCGGCCGAGGTCAAGGAGCTGGAGAAGCACCGCGAGGAGCTGACCGAGAAGCTGCGGCTGCTGCTCGTCCCGCGCGATCCCAGCGACGAGAAGGACGTCATCCTCGAGATCAAGGCCGGCGAAGGCGGCGACGAGTCCGCCCTGTTCGCCGGCGACCTGCTGCGCATGTATCTGCGCTACGCCGAGCGCAGCAACTGGAAGACCGAGATCATCGAGGCCAACGAGTCGGACCTCGGCGGCTACAAGGACGTCCAGGTCGCGGTGAAGACCAAGGGCGGCGGCGCAGCCGAGCCCGGCCAGGGCGTCTGGGCCCGGCTGAAGTACGAGGGCGGTGTGCACCGCGTGCAGCGCGTGCCCGCCACCGAGTCCCAGGGCCGCATCCACACCTCCGCGGCCGGTGTCCTCGTCCTGCCCGAGGCCGAGGACGTCGACGTCGAGATCAACGCGAACGACCTGCGGATCGACGTCTACCGCTCCTCCGGCCCCGGCGGCCAGTCGGTCAACACCACCGACTCCGCCGTCCGCATCACCCACCTCCCCACTGGCATCGTCGTCTCCTGCCAGAACGAGAAGAGCCAGCTCCAGAACAAGGAGCAGGCGCTGCGCATCCTGCGCGCCCGGTTGCTCGCGGCCGCCCAGGAGGAGGCCGAGAAGGAGGCGTCGGACGCCCGGCGCAGCCAGGTCCGCACCGTCGACCGCTCCGAGCGCATCAGGACGTACAACTTCCCGGAGAACCGCATCTCCGACCACCGGGTCGGCTTCAAGGCGTACAACTTGGACCAGGTGCTCGACGGCGAGCTGGATCCGGTGATCCAGGCGTGCGTCGACGCCGACTCCGCCGCGAAGCTGGCGGCCGCGCAGTAACCGGCTTCGTGACGAACCCCGCTGGAGGATTGACGTGAACGTGCTGCTCGCCGAGGTGGCCCAGGCCACCCAGCGGTTGGCCGATGCCGGCGTGCCCTCGCCGCGCTTCGACGCGGAGGAGCTCGCCGCGTTCGTCCACGGCGTCAAGCGGGGCGAGCTGCACACGGTGGCGGACGCCGACTTCGACGCCCGCTACTGGGAGGCCGTCGCCCGCCGCGAGGCCCGCGAGCCCCTCCAGCACATCACCGGCCGAGCGTTCTTCCGCTACCTCGAACTCCAGGTGGGGCCGGGCGTCTTCGTGCCCCGCCCCGAGACCGAGTCCGTGGTCGGCTGGGCCATAGACGCCGTACGGGCCATGGACGTCGTCGAGCCGCTGATCGTCGACCTGTGCACCGGCTCCGGCGCCATCGCGCTCGCCCTCGCCCAGGAAGTGCCCCGCTCGCGCGTGCACGCCGTCGAACTCGACGAGGGCGCCCTGCAGTGGGCGGCCAAGAACGTCGAGGGCTCCCGCGTCCGGCTCCGGCACGGCGACGCCCTGACCGCCTTCCCCGAACTGGACGGCCAGGTCGACCTGGTCATCTCCAACCCGCCGTACATCCCGCTCACCGAATGGGAGTACGTCGCCCCCGAAGCCCGTGACCACGACCCCCAACTCGCCCTCTTCTCGGGGGAGGACGGACTGGACACCATCCGCGGCATCGAGCGCACCGCTCACCGGCTGCTGCGCCCGGGAGGTGTCGTCGTCATCGAGCACGCCGACACCCAGGGAGGCCAAGTGCCGTGGATCTTCACCGAGGAACGGGGCTGGGCCGATGCCGCGGACCATCCCGACCTGAACAAGCGGCCGCGGTTCGCCACGGCCCGCCGGGCCACGCCATGACAGCGCCCGGCGGACCGCCCCCACGCCCCAAGTCCCGGAACAGAGAGGCCCGTTAGATGGCACGGCGCTACGACTGCACCGACGCGACCGACCGCATCGCCGGTCTGCGCGAAGCCGCCTCCGCCGTCCGCCGCGGCGAGCTGGTCGTGCTGCCCACCGACACCGTCTACGGGATCGGCGCGGACGCCTTCAGCTCCGAGGCCGTCGGTGACCTGCTGGAGGCCAAGGGCCGCGGCCGCAACATGCCCTCGCCCGTCCTCGTCGGCTCCCCGAACACCCTCCACGGCCTGGTCACGGACTTCTCCGAGCAGGCATGGGAACTCGTCGACGCCTTCTGGCCCGGTGCCCTCACCCTCGTCGCCCGCCACCAGCCGTCCCTGCAGTGGGATCTGGGCGAGACGCGCGGGACGGTCGCGGTGCGGATGCCGCTGCACCCGGTCGCCATCGAGCTGCTGAACGAGGTCGGCCCGATGGCCGTCTCCAGCGCCAACCTCACGGGACACCCCTCTCCCCAGGACTGCGACGCCGCCCAGGAGATGCTCGGCGACTCCGTCTCCGTCTACCTCGACGGGGGCCCGACCCCGGCCGCCGTACCGTCCTCGATCGTGGACGTGACGGGCAAGCTGCCGGTGCTGCTGCGCGCGGGCGCGCTGAGCGCCGAGCAGCTCCGGGAGGTCGTACCCGACCTCGAGGTGGCCAATTGACAGCCCCTGAGGGGCGTGGCATAGCGGGCACCGGAACGTACGACACCTTCCGCATCCTCCACGTCAGCACCGGCAACGTGTGCCGCTCGCCGATCACCGAGCGGCTGACGCGGCATGCCCTGGCGCACCGGCTCGGGAGCCGTCCCCGCGCCGCCGGGGCGCCGCCGGCGCAGCGTGGGGGAGAGGGCGCCACGACGGGCGGGCTCATCGTGGAGAGCGCGGGCACCTGGGGCCACGAGGGCGCCCCGATGGAGGCCCACGCCTCGACCGTCCTCACCGACTTCGGCGCCGACCCGTCCGGCTTCACCGGCCGCGAACTGCTCGACGAACACGTCATCCGCGCCGACCTCGTCCTCACCGCGACCCGCGACCACCGGGCGCAGGTGATCTCCATGGGGCACTCGGCGGGGCTGCGCACTTTCACCCTCAAGGAGTTCACCCGGCTCGTACGGGCGATAGACCTCGCGACACTGCCCGACCCCGCGCCCTCCGGCTCTGTCGTGGGCAGGGCCCGCGCCCTGGTCCAGGCGGCGGCGGCCCTGCGCGGCTGGCTGCTCGCGCCGAGCCCGGACGCCGACGAGGTGTACGACCCGTACGGCGCGCCCATCACCTTCTTCCGCAGCATCGGCGACGACATCCACCAGGCGCTCGACCCGGTCGTCACGGCGCTGACCGGCGTTCCCGCCGCCACCTGCCCTCCGGCGGGGAACGGATAGCCGCACACACCGCGCGGCCCCGGCTCGGCGGCCCTAGATTGGGTGTCGACGCCCGGTGCACTCCTCCCTGGCAGTGCACCCACCCGAGGCCCGGAGCACGCGATGCCGGTCAAAACATCAGGCAGCCAGGGGGCGCAGCCCGGCGCCCGAGCCGACACATCCGCCACCGGCGTGCGGCCGGCCGGATCCGCCGCACATCCGGAGGATCGCGGCGGGGCCGGGGCCCGCGCTCGTCCCGAGGCGATCACCGACTCCTCCGCGGAAGCCACCTGGGGCCCGGACTTCGGGATGCTGCGCCGCCAGGACCCCGAGCTCGCCGGGCTGCTGCTCGCCGAGCTGGAGCGGCAGTCGGCGGGACTGCAGCTCATCGCCGCCGAGAACTTCACCTCGCCCGCCGTGCTCGCGGCGCTCGGCTCGCCGCTGGCCAACAAATACGCCGAGGGCTATCCCGGCCACCGCCACCACGGAGGCTGCGAGCTGGTCGACCTCGCGGAACGTCTCGCCGTCGAGCGGGCCACCACCCTCTTCGGCGCCCAGCACGCCAACGTCCAGTCGCACTCCGGCTCCTCGGCCGTCCTGGCCGCCTACGCGGCGCTGCTCCGCCCCGGCGACACCGTGCTGGCCATGGCCCTCCCGCACGGCGGCCACCTCACCCACGGCTCCCCGGCGAACTTCTCCGGCCGCTGGTTCGACTTCGTCGGATACGGCGTCCACCCGGAGACGGGACTGATCGACTACGACCGGGTCCGGCGCCTGGCCCGCAAGCACCAGCCCAAGGCCATCGTCTGCGGCTCCATCTCCTACCCCCGGCACCCCGACTACGCCGCCTTCCGCTCCATCGCGGACGACGTCGGCGCCTATCTGATCGCCGACGCCGCCCACCCGATGGGGCTCATCGCCGGCGGCGTGGCGCCGAACCCCGTGCCGTACGCCGACGTGGTGTGCGCGACCACGCACAAGGTGCTGCGCGGACCCCGCGGCGGGCTCATCCTGTGCGGCGCCGACCTGGCCGAGCGGATCGACCGGGCCGTGTTCCCCTTCACCCAGGGCGGTGCGCAGATGCACACCATCGCGGCCAAGGCGGTGGCCTTCGGGGAGGCGGCGACCCCGGCGTTCGCCGCGTACGCGCAGGCGGTCGTCGCCAACGCGCAGGCGCTCGCCGAGGCCGTCGCCGCCGAGGGCGTCGCGGTCACCACCGGCGGCACCGACACCCACATGATCACCGCCGACGTGGCCCCGCTGGACCTCGACGGACGCACCGCGCGGGGCCGCTGCGCCGCCGCCCGTATGGTCCTGGACTCCTGCTGTCTGCCCCAGGGAGCCCCACCGCCCGCCCCTGCCACGGGTATCCGGCTCGGGACCGCGGCGGTCACCACCCAGGGGATGGGGGAGACCGAGATGCGGCGGATCGCGAAACTGCTGGGGGCGGCGCTGCGGGACGACCCGGGTGCGGGCCCGCAGGCGACGGAACTCGCGGAGGCGTTCCCCCCGTACCCGGCGGAGGGGTGAGCGGGGCACCGTTCCTCGGGGATGACGGCCGGAGCGCCGGTGACGGCGGCTGTCCCTTCGTCCACATGACGGCCGGTGACTTCTGCGACTCCTGTGACTCCTGTGACGTGCAGTGAAGTTCGGGGTGTGAGTGAACTCACGAGGCGGACGGCGTGCCACCGCCGCATCCCACGGAATTCCGCGGGCCGCTGCGAGAAGGTGGGAGAGGCCGTACCGCTTCGTCCGGTACGCCGGATCGTGCCAGACGTCGGTGAGCGCTCGGAGTCCTCGTTGCCAGCACCAGCGAATTCCTGCAAGTCCCGCCCCCGCAGGGCGCGTTCGGCCCCGGCGCGGGCCCACGCCCCCGAATGCGCGTCCGGGAGGCGGTGACCATGGGACACGGGCGCCTGCTCGCCATCAGCGACCTGCACATCGCGTACACCGAGAACCGCACCCTCCTCGAAGGGCTGCGCCCGGAATCCCGGGACGACTGGCTCCTCGTGGCCGGCGACGTCGCCGAGAAGGTCGAGGACATCTCCTGGGCCCTGGAGACCTTGAAGGACCGCTTCGCCACGGTGGTCTGGACGCCGGGCAACCACGAGCTGTGGACCCACCGCGCGGACCCGGTCCAGCTCCGCGGCGTCGCGCGCTACCACCACCTCGTGGACATCTGCCGCGGCCTCGGCGTGCTGACGCCAGAGGACCCGTACGCGGTGTGGGAAGGGCCGGGTGGCCCCGCGGTCGTCGCGCCGCTGTTCGTCGGCTACGACTACACGTTCAGGACCGAGACCGCCGCCACCAAGGAGGAGTCGCTCGCCCAGGCCGAGAAGGCGGGCGTGGTGTGCACGGACGAATTCATGCTGCACCCCGACCCCTACCCCAGCCGGGACGCGTGGTGCGAGGCGCGGGTCGCCGAGACCGAGGCGCGGCTGGAGGCCGTGGACCCCGGCCTGCCGACCGTCCTGGTCAACCACTATCCGCTGGTGCGCGAGCCGACGCGGGTCCTGCGCTATCCGGAGTTCGCGCAGTGGTGCGGGACCGTGCGCACCGCGGACTGGCACCGCCGCTTCCGCGCCGCCGCGGTCGTCTACGGCCATCTCCACATCCCCCGGACGACCTGGTACGACGGCGTGCGCTTCGAGGAGGTCTCCGTCGGCTACCCGCGCGAGTGGAGCCGCCCCGGGCACCCCAGCCCGCGGCTGCACGAGATCCCGGTCGGGGCGGAGGAGCGCTGCTGAGCCGGGAGGCGCGTTCACCGTCCGCGTCCTGTGAAGTTGTCCCGGACCGGCTGCTGTTCATCATGAAGTCCGTCACGGAAGGGCCGGTACCGGTCCGTTAGGACCGGCGTACGGGCATCCTGGGACGCGGAGGACCACGGCCTGACATGCGGTACGGCCGGGGCTACCCTCTGAGCAGCCATCCAGGGCTTGCCTGCGTGCGGCCCACCCCTGGCCTAGGGTGTGGCCTGGTAGGACCTCGAAACGTCTGGGGAATCGGTGCGTGAATATCTGCTGACGCTGTGCGTCACGGCCGCGGTGACATACCTGCTGACCGGGCCGGTGCGGAAGTTCGCCATCGCCATCGGGGCCATGCCGGAGATCCGCGCCCGTGACGTGCACCGTGAGCCGACCCCGAGGCTCGGCGGGATCGCGATGTTCGGCGGACTGTGCGCCGGACTGCTCGTCGCGGCACACCTACCCAACGTCGGCAAGGTCTTCGAGGTCTCCAACGAGCCCCGCGCACTCCTCTCCGGTGCCGCGCTGATCTGGCTGCTCGGGGTCCTCGACGACAAGTGGGGCGTGGACGCCCTGGTGAAGCTCGGCGGCCAGATGATCGCCGCGGGCGTCATGGTCATGCAGGGTCTGACGATCCTGTGGATCCCGGTCCCCGGCGTGGGATCGGTCGCACTCACCTCCATGCAGGGCACGCTGCTCACCGTCGCCCTCGTCGTGATCACCATCAACGCCGTGAACTTCGTGGACGGCCTGGACGGTCTCGCCTCCGGCATGGTCTGCATCGCGGCCGCGGCGTTCTTCCTCTACGCGTACCGCATGTGGTTCGGCTACGGGCTGGAGGCCGCCGCACCGGCCACCGTCTTCGCCGCGATCCTCATGGGCATGTGCCTGGGCTTCCTGCCGCACAACATGCATCCCGCGCGGATCTTCATGGGCGACTCCGGCTCGATGCTCATCGGCCTGGTGCTGGCCGCGGGCGCGATCTCCATCACGGGCCAGGTGGACCCCGACGCACTCAGCCTCTTCTTCGAGGGATCGGAGCGGGCGGCGGTCCACGCGACGGTGCCCGTCTACATCCCGCTGCTGCTGCCACTCACGGTGCTGATGGTGCCGGTGGCGGACCTGGTGCTGGCGATCGTCCGCCGTACGTGGAAGGGCCAGTCGCCGTTCGTCGCCGACCGCGGCCACCTCCACCACCGGCTGCTGGAGATCGGTCACTCCCACAGCCGGGCCGTGCTGATCATGTACTTCTGGTCGGCGCTGATCGCCTTCGGCGCTGTCGGCTACTCGGTGCACTCGGCCAACCTCTGGATCGTGCTCAGTGTGGTCGCGCTGAGCGCCGTCGGCCTGCTCCTGCTGCTGATGCCGCGCTTCACCCCGCGCACCCCGCGGTGGGCGAACTCCTTCGTCCCGCCCCGCTACCGCCGCGGGCGCCGTACGGAGGAAGGCGCAGAGGCCGCAGAGGCCGCAGAGGCCGAACTCCCGGTGCTGGAAGGGGTGTCCGCGCGGAGCAATGGCGAGAACGGCACCACCGCGGACGGCGCGGGGAAGACGTCGGGGGATCCGGAGAAGCCCACCACGACGCGCATCCCGGCGGGCGCGACCGCGATCGGCGGCCGCTCCCGCAATTGGTGATCGGGCAGGAATCGATCACGTAGTTGGCTGTTTCCGGCGTAGGTGGTGGCGCGATCCCGTCACGTAAGACGGGCATAACACCCATAGGGGATGCGGAACTTCGCGTCAGCTCATCAGTGCGCGAGGTAGCTCGTCTGTGTGACGGGCAGCACACCAACTAGGTAAAGACCTCATCAAATAGTTTGTGATACCGTTCACGAAACCCGGTGGCCAGCACCGAAGCGCCTCCAGTTGGACGGTCCTTCGGTGTGAGGTGTGACCTCAACAGGCCCCTACTCTCGTCCATGACGACACTCGCCCCAACCCCGAGCGGAGTTGCCGCCATGCAGTCAAACGACGCCCGAACGCTTCTTCAAACTGCCGTACCCACAGCCGCCGTCGGCGTGATCGCCGTCGTTGCGGGTGGCGTACTCGGCGGCGAAAAGGCGGCGATCGGAGCGGGCGTCGGGACGCTGGTGGTGATCGCGGCCATGGGGGTCGGGTTGGCCGTTCTGCTGCGCACGGCAAGGGCCCTGCCGCAGCTCTTCCAGATGATGGGCCTGGCCCTCTATACGGCGCAGATCCTGCTGCTCTTCATCTTCATGGCGGTGTTCAAGGACACCACCATGTTCAACCCCCGGGCCTTCGCCATCGCGCTCATCGCCGCAACCCTGACGTGGGTCGCGTCGATGATCAGGGCCCACATGAAGGCCAAGATCCTCTACGTTCAGCCGGATTCCGCCGACGACCGCACGTCCGAGCCCACGGGGTCCGCGGCGTGACGGGTAGGGCCGGGATAAAGGAAGGCCTGAGCGCCTGCTATCGTCCGGTGCCAGTTGCGGCATCGCGGGCGCAGGCGGCAGAGTTCTCCGGTTCCAAGGAACAGAGCGGGTTCTCTCAGCGGCCGATCCACGCGCTCGGTCCGAACAGTCGCCCCCACATTCGTAAGACCAGTCCAGTGCCGACCCGCGGCTTCCTGCCGCGCCGACACATCGAGGTTGCCGTACCTATGCGCCACGCTGAAGGAGCTCGCGGTGAGTGCTGACCAGATGACGCTCGCCTTCGAGACCGATTGCCACATCTTCGACGGGTGCGGCTTCAATGAAGTGTCCCCTGGGCTGCACTCCTTCCTTTTCCAGCCGCTGTTCCACGCTGGCGGCATCGAGTTCAACAAGCCCATGCTGCTGGCGCTGGTCAGCACCGTCGCCGTCATCGGATTCTTCTGGGCCGCGTTCAACAAGCCGAAGGTCATCCCCGGCAAGCTCCAGATGGTGGGCGAAGCCGGCTACGACTTCGTGCGCCGCGGTGTCGTCTACGAGACGCTCGGCAAGCGCGAGGGTGAGAAGTACGTCCCCCTCATGGTCTCGCTGTTCTTCTTCATCTGGATCATGAACATCTGGGCGATCATTCCGCTCGCCCAGTTCCCGGTGCCGTCGATCATCGGGTTCCCGGTGGCGCTGGCCTTGATCGTCTATGTCCTGTGGGTGGGCCTGACCTTCAAGCGTCACGGCTTCGTCGGCGGCTGGAAGAACATCGCCGGCTACGACAAGTCGCTCGGCCCGGTCCTTCCCATGGTCATGCTGATCGAGCTCTTCTCGAACCTGCTGATCCGGCCCTTCACGCACGCGGTCCGGCTCTTCGCGAACATGTTCGCCGGGCACGTGCTGCTGCTGATCTTCACCATCGCCACCTGGTACATGCTCAACGGCATCGGCATCGCGTACGCCGGCGTCTCGTTCGCCATGGTCATCCTGCTGACGGCCTTCGAGCTGTTCATCCAGGCCCTGCAGGCGTACGTCTTCATCCTCCTGGCCTGCAACTACATTCAGGGCGCTCTCGCCGAGCACCACTGAGCAGCCAGCCCCAAACCGAAAGTCGTCCGGTGGCCAACCCCCATCGGTCCGTAAAGAGAAGGAAGATACGGCATGTCCGCTCTTGAGACCCTCGCCGCGGTCAACATCCAGGGCAACCTCGGCGCGATCGGCTACGGCCTCGCCGCCATCGGCCCCGGCGTCGGCGTCGGCATCATCTTCGGCAACGGCACCCAGGCGCTTGCCCGTCAGCCCGAAGCTGCCGGTCTGATCCGTGCCAACCAGATCCTCGGCTTCGTGCTCTGTGAGGCGCTCGCCCTGATCGGTCTGGTCATGCCGTTCGTCTACCCGGTGCCGAAGTAATCGCGGCATACCTACCTGCCCGATTCGACGAAAGGCACTGATGTGAACGCCCTGGTACAGGTTGCGGCGGAGGAGCAGAATCCACTTCTCCCCGCGCTTCCAGAAGTCGTCATCGGCCTGATCGCCTTCGCCATCGTCTTCGGCTTCCTCGCAAAGAAGCTCCTCCCGAACATCAACAAGGTTCTGGACGAGCGCCGCACGCAGATCGAGGGCGGGATCGAGAAGGCCGAGGCAGCTCAGGCCGAGGCCCAGGACACGCTCGAGCAGTACAAGGCTCAGCTTGCCGAGGCCCGGCACGAGGCCGCGCGTCTGCGCCAGGAGGCGCAGGAGCAGGGCGCCGCGCTCATCGCCGAGATGCGTGCGGAAGGCCAGCGGCAGCGCGAGGAGATCGTCGCCACCGGTCACACCCAGATCGAGGCAGAGCGCAAGCAGGCCGCCGCGGCGCTGCGCCAGGACGTCGGCGCCCTCGCCACCGATCTGGCCGGCAAGCTCGTCGGTGAGTCCCTCGAGGACCAGGTCCGGCAGAGCCGTGTGATCGACCGCTTCCTCGACGACCTCGAGGAGAAGGCCGAGGCAGCCCGATGAATGGAGCGAGCCGCGAGGCACAGGCCTCCGCGCGCGAGCGGTTCGACGCGCTGACGGACAACACGTCCGTCGACGTGGAGAAGCTCGCCGAGGACCTGGTCGCCGTCACGGGGCTGCTCGACCGCGAGGTGTCGCTGCGTCGGGTCCTCACCGACCCGGCGCAGGCCGGTGAGGCCAAGGCCGAGCTGGCGGGGCGCCTGCTGGGTGGCCAGGTCGGCGGCGAGGCCGTTGACCTGGTGTCCGGCATGGTCCGTTCCCGCTGGTCCCGGTCGCGCGACCTGGTCGACGCCATCGAGGAGCTGGCCGCGAGCGCCGAATTCGTGACGGTGCAGCGGACGGGCGCTCTCGACGACGTCGAGGACGAGCTGTTCCGGTTCGGCCGGATCGTCTCGTCCACGCCGGACCTGCGTTCCGCGCTCACCGACCGTGCCGCAACGGCCTCCGCCAAGGCGGAGCTGGTGCGCAGCCTGCTGGGCGGCCGGGCCAATCCGGTCACCGTCCGGCTGGTGGTCACCCTTGTGACCCGGCCGCGGGGCCGTAGCCTGGAGGCAGGGCTCGAGGGCCTCTCCAAGCTGGCCGCCGAGCGCCGGAACCGGATGGTCGCGGTCGTCACCTCCGCGGTGCCGCTCAGTGACCAGCAGCGGCAGCGCCTCGGCGCGGCCCTGGCCACGATGTACGGCCGGCCGATGCATCTGAATCTCGACGTGGACCCCGGCGTCCTCGGCGGGATCTCGGTGCAGGTCGGCGACGAGGTCATCGACGGGACCATCGCCGACCGCCTCCACGAGGTGGCCCGGCGGATGGCCGGCTGACCACCACCAACTCAACACGATTCACAGCGGCCCGAGTTGGGCCGTGCAGAGTCCTCTGGGGGTCGCCCCCAGATCCCCAAAAGACTTCGGGCCCAACAAGGAGAGCAGGGAACCCAGATGGCGGAGCTCACGATCCGGCCGGAGGAGATCCGGGACGCGCTGGAGAACTTTGTCCAGTCGTACAAGCCGGACGCGGCCTCGCGCGAGGAGGTCGGGACGGTCAGCGTTGCCGGAGACGGCATCGCGAAGGTCGAGGGTCTCCCCTCGGCCATGGCGAACGAGCTGCTGAAGTTCGAGGACGGCACCCTCGGCCTCGCCCTCAACCTCGAGGAGCGCGAGATCGGTGCGATCGTTCTCGGCGAGTTCAGCGGCATCGAGGAGGGTCAGCCGGTGCGCCGCACCGGTGAGGTCCTGTCCGTCGCCGTCGGCGAGGGGTACCTGGGCCGGGTCGTCGACCCCCTGGGCAACCCGATCGACGGTCTCGGCGAGATCGAGACCGAAAGCCGCCGCGCCCTCGAGCTGCAGGCCCCGGGCGTCATGGCCCGTAAGTCGGTGCACGAGCCGATGGAGACGGGCCTCAAGGCCGTCGACGCCATGACCCCGATCGGCCGCGGCCAGCGTCAGCTGATCATCGGTGACCGCCAGACCGGCAAGACCGCCCTGGCTGTTGACACGATCATCAACCAGCGCGACAACTGGCGTTCCGGCGACCCGAACAAGCAGGTCCGCTGCATCTACGTCGCCGTCGGCCAGAAGGGCTCCACCATCGCGTCCGTGCGCGGCGCGCTGGAGGAGGCCGGTGCCCTGGAGTACACGACGATCGTCGCGGCTCCGGCGTCCGACCCGGCCGGCTTCAAGTACCTCGCCCCGTACACCGGCTCGGCCATCGGCCAGCACTGGATGTACGACGGCAAGCACGTACTGATCGTCTTCGACGACCTGTCGAAGCAGGCCGACGCCTACCGCGCCGTCTCCCTGCTGCTGCGCCGCCCGCCGGGCCGTGAGGCCTACCCCGGTGACGTCTTCTACCTGCACTCCCGTCTCCTGGAGCGCTGCGCCAAGCTCTCCGACGAGATGGGCAAGGGCTCGATGACCGGTCTGCCGATCGTCGAGACCAAGGCGAATGACGTCTCGGCGTTCATTCCGACCAACGTCATCTCCATCACCGACGGCCAGTGCTTCCTGGAGTCCGACCTGTTCAACGCGGGCCAGCGCCCGGCGCTGAATGTCGGTATCTCGGTCTCCCGTGTGGGTGGTTCCGCCCAGCACAAGGCCGTCCGCCAGGTCTCCGGCCGCCTCCGTGTGGACCTCGCCCAGTACCGCGAGCTCGAGGCCTTCGCCGCCTTCGGCTCCGACCTGGACGCGGCCTCCAAGGCTTCGCTGGAGCGCGGCAAGCGCATGGTCGAGCTGCTCAAGCAGGGCCAGTACGCCCCGTACTCGACGGAGGACCAGGTCGTCTCCATCTGGGCCGGCACCACCGGCAAGATGGACGATGTGCCGGTCCAGGACATCCGCCGGTTCGAGCGCGAGCTGCTGGACTACCTGCACCGTGAGCACAAGGGCCTGCTGACCTCCATCCGCGAGGGCGGCAAGATGTCCGACGACACCCTGCAGGCCCTGGCCGACGCCGTCGCCTCCTTCAAGCAGCAGTTCGAGACCTCGGACGGCAAGCTGCTGGGTGAGGACTGAGCATGGGCGCCCAGCTTCGGGTCTACAAGCGCCGCATCAAGTCCGTCACCGCCACCAAGAAGATCACCAAGGCGATGGAGATGATCGCCGCGTCGCGGATCGTCAAGGCGCAGCGCAAGGTCGCCGCCTCGTCGCCGTACGCGAGTGAGCTGACCCGCGCGGTGACCGCGGTGGCCACCGGCTCCGTCACCAAGCACCCGCTGACCACCGAGGTGGAGAACGCGACCCGGGCCGCGGTCCTGCTCGTCACGAGCGACCGTGGTCTGGCGGGCGGCTACTCCTCCAACGCCATCAAGGCGGGTGAGCGGCTCACCGAGCGGCTCACCGCCGAGGGCAAGGAGGTCGTCACCTACGTCGTCGGGCGCAAGGGTGTCGCCTACTACGGCTTCCGCGGCCGCAAGGTCGACGAGTCGTGGACCGGCTTCACCGACAACCCGTCGTACGCGGATGCCAAGGCGGTCGCGGCCCCGCTCATCGAGGCCGTCACCAAGGAAACGGCCGAGGGCGGCGTCGACGAGCTGCACATCGTCTTCACGGAGTTCGTGTCGATGATGACGCAGACGCCGATCGACCGCCGGCTGCTGCCTCTCAGCCTCGAGGCGGACCAGCAGACCGAGGAGAACGAGAAGAAGGGCGAGATCCTTCCTCTCTACGACTTCGAGCCGTCCTCCGAGGACGTCCTCGACGCTCTGCTTCCCCGGTACGTCGAGAGCCGGATCTACAACGCGCTGCTGCAGTCGGCCGCTTCCGAGCACGCCGCCCGCCGCCGTGCGATGAAGTCGGCGACCGACAACGCCGAGGATCTCATCAAGTCGCTCACGCGGCTTGCCAATGCGGCCCGCCAGGCCGACATCACCCAGGAAATCAGCGAGATCGTCGGTGGCGCGAGTGCCCTGGCCGACGCGACCGCGGGGAGTGACTGACAACTATGACCACCACTGTTGAGCCGACCGCTTCCGCCGGCGTGGCCGCGGGTCGCGTCGCGCGGATCATCGGCCCGGTCGTCGACGTGGAGTTCCCCGTCGACGCGATGCCGGAGATCTACAACGCCCTCACCGTCGAGGTCATGGACCCGACCGAGGAGGGCAAGACCAAGACCCTGACCCTCGAGGTCGCCCAGCACCTGGGCGAGGGCGTGGTCCGTGCCATCTCGATGCAGCCGACCGACGGTCTGGTCCGCCAGGCCGCGGTGACCGACACCGGCAACGGCATCACCGTCCCGGTCGGCGACTTCACCAAGGGCAAGGTGTTCAACACCCTTGGTGAGGTGCTGAACCTCCCGGAGGAGAACGGCAACGAGTCCGACCGCTGGCCGATCCACCGCACGGCTCCGGCCTTCGACCAGCTCGAGTCCAAGACCGAGATGTTCGAGACCGGCCTGAAGGTCGTCGACCTGCTGACCCCGTACGTCAAGGGCGGCAAGATCGGTCTGTTCGGCGGCGCCGGCGTCGGCAAGACCGTTCTCATCCAGGAAATGATCATGCGTGTGGCGAAGCTGCACGAGGGCGTTTCCGTGTTCGCCGGTGTCGGTGAGCGTACGCGTGAGGGCAACGACCTCATCCAGGAGATGGAGGAGTCCGGCGTCCTCGACAAGACCGCGCTGGTCTTCGGTCAGATGGACGAGCCCCCGGGCACCCGTCTGCGCGTCGCCCTGGCCGGTCTGACCATGGCGGAGTACTTCCGCGATGTGCAGAAGCAGGACGTGCTGTTCTTCATCGACAACATCTTCCGCTTCACCCAGGCCGGTTCCGAGGTGTCCACCCTGCTCGGCCGCATGCCGTCCGCGGTGGGCTACCAGCCGAACCTCGCGGACGAGATGGGCCTCCTGCAGGAGCGCATCACCTCGACCCGCGGCCACTCGATCACCTCGATGCAGGCGATCTACGTGCCGGCGGACGACCTGACCGACCCGGCTCCGGCGACCACCTTCGCGCACCTCGACGCGACGACGGTGCTCTCCCGGCCGATCTCGGAGAAGGGCATCTACCCGGCGGTGGACCCGCTGGACTCGGTGTCCCGCATCCTGGACCCGCGCTACATCACGCAGGAGCACTACGACTGCGCCTCGCGCGTCAAGGGGATCCTGCAGAAGTACAAGGACCTCCAGGACATCATCGCGATCCTCGGTATCGACGAGCTCGGCGAAGAGGACAAGCTCGTCGTCCACCGCGCCCGCCGTATCGAGCGCTTCCTGTCGCAGAACACCCACGCGGCGAAGCAGTTCACCGGTCTCGACGGATCGGATGTCTCGCTCGACGAGTCGATCGCCGCGTTCAACTCGATCGCCGACGGTGAGTACGACCACTTCCCCGAGCAGGCGTTCTTCATGTGCGGTGGCCTGGACGACCTGAAGGCCAAGGCCAAGGAGCTGGGCGTCTCCTGAGCCCGGTTCGAGCGGGTCAGGGGTGGGCCGCCTCCGCCCCTGACCCGTACGCCCGTTATTCTTGACACCCCAGTAACCGAACTGGGCACCTGCTCCGGCAGGTGGAGACCCGAGGAGCCACGTTTTGGCTGCTGAGCTGCACGTCGAGCTGGTCGCCGCGGACCGCAGTGTCTGGTCCGGCGAGGCCACCCTGGTCGTTGCGCGCACCACATCGGGTGACATCGGCGTCATGCCCGGCCACCAGCCTCTGCTCGGTGTGCTGGAGTCCGGCCCGGTGACCATCCGTACGACCGACGGCGGTACCGTCGTCGCTGCGGTGCACGGAGGCTTCATCTCCTTCGCCGACAACAAGCTCTCGGTGCTCGCCGAGATCGCGGAGCTGGCGGACGAGATCGACATCGCCCGCGCCGAGCGCGCGCTGGAGCGGGCGAAGTCGGATGCCGACGCGTCCGCCGAGCGGCGCGCCGAGATCCGGCTGGCCGCGACGGCGGCAGGCAACCGCTGAGCCGCCCGGCGAACCATTGTCACTCAGCCGCGGACTGCCCTGGGACTCACCAGAGCGGTCCGCGGCTGTGGCGGATCGAGAGGTCATACTCGGTCCGGTACCCCCCCAGCTACCGCTGGGCGGTGCCCCCGAAGCGAGGAGGTCGGTGAAGGATGCTCCTCGCACTGCTGGTCAGCTGCGTGGTCATCGCACTGGTGCTGCTGGGACTGTTCGTCTTCGGTCTGCGGCGCAGGCTGATCCAGCGGTCCGGCGGCACGTTCGACTGCAGCCTGTGCTGGAATGTGCCCGTCTCGGAGGACCCGGACGCCGGGCCGGAGGCCCACGGCCCGAGGGGCAAGGGCTGGATCTACGGTGTCGCGCGCTACAGCGGTGACCGGGTCGAGTGGTTCCGCGTGTTCTCGTACGACCCCCGCCCCCGCCGCGTCCTGGAGCGCTCCGCGATCGAGGTGCTGTCCCGCCGTACCCCGCAGGGCGAGGAGGAACTGGCACTGCTCTCCGACGCGATCATCCTCGGCTGTGTGCACCGCGGTACGCATCTGGAGCTGGCGATGAGCGAGGACGCGCTGACGGGCTTCCTGGCGTGGCTCGAGGCGGCACCGCCCGGTCAGCGGGTGAACGTCGCGTAGAGGACGCACGGGACCGGCTCGGGGCGAATGTCCCGACGGCCGCCGGGTTCCGGCTGTCCTGGTGTGGTCCTGGGGTCCCGGTCGACGAGAGACCGGAAGGCCGGGGCGACACCTCCTCCCCGGAGTTTCTCCCTCCGGCCCTCTGCTTCGGACCGCTGCCGATCGCGGTCGCGCCTTCGGTGTCGACCCCGCCACCGCTGCATTCCCTGAAGAACGCGCCGCCCAGGTCCTGGTCCTTCACGTACGCCGTCTTCCCGCCGATCGTCGACAGGGTGTCGTGGCTCCACCACTGGCTGCCGCACTGGGCGTACGCGGTGCCCACCACGGTGACCGCCGGACCGCCGTTCGCCGCGCATCTTCCTTCACCGCCTTGTCGTACTCGATGCCCTGCTCGTACGCGCCGGGAGCGGGGCCGTTCGCCGCGTCGGCGGGCTCCTTCTGCGTGACCCCGTCCAGCCGCGCCCGCGGAAGCCGATCCCGAGGTGCGGTTTGCCGCCCGGGCTTCCCCTGGGCCCTGGGTTTGCGGACGGCGACGTCGATGGTGGGCCCGTCGGCGATCCGGGCGCCGAAGACGTCGTACGTCATGGGTTGTGCCGTCGACGTGCAGAGCGGATCCGCGCAAGTCGGCGGCGTCGACCTTGTCGCCCGGAGGGCACGGCTCGCTCACCGCAGTGGGGGAGCGTCAGGAGGTCCGGATCGGCGATCACTGGTTCCGGACCACAGGGTGATGGCCCTGCGAGCGGTCAGACGCCCAACTCCTGGGCCAGGACTGCCGCTTGGACCCGGCTACGCAGCCCCAGCTTGTTCAGCAGACGGCTCACATGGGTCTTCACCGTCGCCTCCGCCATGGAGAGCCGGACCGCGATCTCGGCGTTCGACAGGCCCTCGCCCACACAGCCCAGCACCTCCCGTTCCCTCCGGGTGAGCACGTCCAGCACCGCGGGGTCGGTGCCCTGCGACGCCACGGGCCCGGGCGCGGCGAACTCGGCGATCAGCCGGCGGGTGACGGCCGGTGCGATCAGACCCTCTCCGCGCGCCACCGTCCGTACCGCCTCCACCAGTCCGGCCGCGTCGCTGTCCTTGAGCAGGAAGCCGGCCGCACCGGCGCGCAGCGCCCCGAAGACGTACTCGTCGAGGTCGAACGTGGTGAGCACCAGCACGTCCGCCAGTTCTTCGGCCACGATCTGCCGGGTGGCCGACACCCCGTCGAGGCGGGGCATCTGAACGTCCATCAGGACCAGATCGGGGCGCAGTTCACGGGCGAGCCGGATCGCCTCCTCGCCGTCGGCGGCCTCCCCGGCGACCTCGATGCCCGGTGCCGAGCGCAGGATCAGCACGAGTCCGGCCCGTACGGCTGACTGGTCCTCGGCCACCAGGACGCGGACCGTACGCGCCGGGACCGCGGACTCCCCGGCGGGTGCGGGGCGGGGGGCTGCTCCGGGTGTGGGCGGTGTGGACGGCATGTCCGTCATCGTGTCCTCTCTTCGCCGACGGGCAGCACCGCCCGTACCTGCCAGACCTGTGCGCGGGCGGTCACGCCCGCCTGCCCGTGCGCGGGGGCGGCGACCGGGCCCGCGTCGAACTCCCCGCCGAGCAGCGCCACCCGCTCCCGCATCCCGATGAGCCCGGCACCCGAACCCGGAGCGCGAGGGCCGGAGGCGTCGCCGTACGGGCTGATGACCTGGACCGTCAGCGGGCCCCGGGCGTCGGGGGCGGTGCCCGGGGGCCGCGCGTCAAAGCCGAGCCGTACGAGGACCTCGCCGGCAGTCGCGTGCTTGAGCGCGTTGGTGAGGGCTTCCTGGATGATCCGGTACGCCGCGAGCTCGACGGGGACCGGGGGAGCGGGAGCGTCCGCGGGGCGCTCGTCGCGCAGCACGAAGCGGAGGCCGCCCGGGGCGGTGCTGTCCGGAGAGCTGCTGTCCGGAGCGCTGCCGTCCGGCGGGACGGGGGCTGAGGCGCCGCGGGCGGCCGCGCCCGCGCGGCGGACCTGCGTCAGGAGCGCCTCGAGACCGTCGAGGCGTGGTGCGGCCGATGGCTCGTCCGCGGCACCGGCGTCTCGCAACAGCCCGATGAGGCGGCGCATTTCGGCCAGCCCCTGCACGCTGTTCTCGCGGATGACGGCGAGCGCCTCACCGGTGGCTTCGGGGTCGCCGATCGACTGCGCCGCGGTGGCGTGGATGGCGATGGCGGACAGGTGGTTGGCCACCACATCGTGCAACTCCCGGGCCATCCGCGCCCGTTCGGCCGTCACCGCCTGCGTGCGGTCAATCTCCGCCAGCAGCGCGGTCTGTTCCGCGCGCAGCCGGGCCGCCTCGGCGGCCTCGCGGTGGTTGCGGATCATCGCCCCGGTGGTCGCGGGCGCGAAGGAGACCAGGCCCGTGACGACGCCGATGAGCAGTGCTTCGGGTTTCTGGAACCAGGCGAGGAACCCGATGGCCACGGCCACCGTGATCAGTCCGCTGGTCACCGGAATCCGCCGTGCGGCGGCGGGAGTTCCGTAGACCACGGCGGCGTAGATGACGTCCGTGAACATCAGGATCGTGCCCAGGTTGCCGACCGTCACCTGATCCGCGACGAGCGCGAGCGTGGCCACGACCAGTGCCGTCTGAGGCCTGGTCCTGCGCAGCAGCTCCATCGCCGCCATCACGGTCAGCGGAATCAGCGCGGCCCACCGGGCGCCGACCGCGGCGCTCCCCTGCGCGTCCAGTCCGAGTGCCCACAGGATCAGCCCGCCTGCCAGCCCCACGACGGCGATCAGCACGTCGTGCCGGTGCGGGTGGCCGGGTACGGCGAGGAAGCGGGCGGTCACATCCCCCATCCAACACGGCCGGGCGGAAGCTCCGCCTCCCCTCCCGGGTCCGGAACGGGACGCGTTCCGCTACATCGAAGGATGCAGTCGAGGATCGTCGGTGACGACGACGCGGCAGGCCGCGGCGGCACAGAGGCTGGAAGGGCCGGAACAGCCGGTCGGGCCGGAAGCGCCGGGGACACCGGCCGCGCCGGAGAAGCCGGAGATACCGGCCGCGCCGGCAGAAGTCCGTGAACCGCCGTCAAGAGGAGTTCCCGTGATCGTCACGCTGATCATCGCCTGTGAGGTCGGCTTCTGGGTCCTGCTGGCCGGTGGTCTGAGCCTGCGCTACCTCGCCGGGATGAAGCGGGCCGGGGCCGCCGTGCTGCTGATGGAGCCCCTGCTGGAGCTCGTCCTGCTCATCGCGACCGCCATCGACCTGAAGAACGGCGCCGAACCTGACTGGAAGCACGGACTGGCCGCGGTCTACATCGGCTTCACCCTGGCCATGGGGCATTCGCTGATCACATGGGCCGACGCACGTTTCGCCCATCGCTTCGCGGGCGGCCCGCCGCCGGTCAAGCCGCCCAAGTACGGGACGGCGCGCGCCGTCCACGAGTGGAAGACGGCCGCCCGCTGGGTCCTCGCCTCGGTGATCGCCATCGCCCTGCTCCAGGGCGCGGCCTGGTACGTGGGCGACCCGGACCAGACCGATTCCCTGCGGAGCTGGCAGGTGCGCATGCTGTTCGTGATCGGCATCAACCTGGTGATCGCAACGAGCTACACGGTCTGGCCGAAAAAGGACCCTGCCGGGCCCGCGGGGGAGCAGGAGTCCCGCCCGCTCACCAAGTCGTAAGCGGAGATGCAAGACGCGTACGGGAGCCGGGACCCGGCGGGCCGGACTCACCGGGCCCGGTGCCGCGCTCCCGGGCCCGCACGGCCGTACGACGTCCTAGCGGTTCTCGCCCGGCACCCAGAGCACGTCCCCGACCTCCTTGTTCGCCGTCCTGGCGAGGATGAACAGCAGGTCGGAGAGGCGGTTGAGATAGGTGGCCGTCAGCGGGTTCATGATGTCGGCGTGCTTCTCCAGCGCCGCCCAGGTGGACCGCTCGGCCCGCCGGACCACCGTGCAGGCCTGGTGCAGCAGCGCCGCGCCGGGCGTGCCGCCGGGGAGGATGAAGCTGCGCAGCTTCTCCACCCCTTCGAGGAAGCGGTCGCAGTCCCCCTCCAGCCGGTCGATGTACGTCTGCTCGACCCGCAGTGGCGGGTACTCCGGCTCCTCGACGACCGGGGTGGCCAGATCGGCCCCCACGTCGAACAGGTCGTTCTGCACCCGGACCAGCACTTCGACGATGTCCTTGGGCAGTTGGCCGAGCGCGATGGCGACGCCGATGGCCGCGTTCGCCTCGTTCGCGTCGGCGTACGCCCCGATCCGCGAGTCGGTCTTCACCGTGCGGGACATGTCACCGAGGGCGGTCGTGCCGGTGTCCCCGGTCCGGGTGTAGATGCGCGTCAGATTGACCATGAGTCCGAGCCTAGCTCCCGGCTCTGTCACGGACCCTGTGCCGATGGTCACGGCCGCCGGGCGGGCGGGCTGCCGCCGCCATGCGGCCGGTGCCGATGACGGACTGTGCGGAGCGGCGCGTTCCGGTCCGCGGCTCCCGGTCGATGTCCGGCGCATGAGGGCGGAACGCCGGGCCGTACTCCCGCGCGTACGGGCACGTGCCGGAGGATCGCGTCCCCGCCCCGCCGTGGCGCCACCGATCCGGAAGGCCCGACCTGTCACGCGAAAACGGGCCCAACTGCGCACTCCGGTCAACGGCATGGCCATCTCGGTGTGATGTCCGTCTGATGAGACGTGACGCGCATCTCTTCCGCGCCCCACCGGCCCTCACGAGCGCTATGGTCCGCCGAAGAGCCGATCCGTACGACGCCCTCCGGAGAGCCTCGGGGCGCCCGCGCGCGACCGCGACGAAGAACCAGAGGAGCAGCAGTGGCCAGGAAGCTCGCCGTCATCGGTGCCGGACTCATGGGGTCCGGTATCGCTCAGGTCTCCGCCCAGGCGGGCTGGGACGTCGTGCTGCACGACGTCACCGACGCGGCGCTGGCCCGTGGCGCGAGCGGCATCGAGGCCTCGTACGAGAAGTTCGTCTCCAAGGGGAAGCTCGACGCGGCCCAGGCGGAGGCATCCCTGGCGCGGATCACCACGACCACCGACCTCGACGCCGTCGCGGATGCCGGCATCGTCGTCGAGGCGGTCTTCGAGAAGATCGAGATCAAGCAGGAGATCTTCCGCAGCCTCGACAAGGTGGTGAGGGAGAACGCCGTTCTCGCCTCCAACACCTCCGCCATCCCGATCACCAAGATCGCGGCGGTGACCAGCCGTCCCGAACAGGTCGTCGGGACGCACTTCTTCTCACCGGTCCCGATGATGCAGCTCTGCGAACTCGTACGGGGCTACAAGACCAGCGACGAAACCCTCGCCACCGCCCGCGAGTTCGCGGAGGGCATCGGCAAGACCTGCATCGTCGTCAACCGCGACGTCGCCGGGTTCGTCACCACGCGCCTCATCTCGGCCCTGGCCGTCGAGGCGGCGAAGCTGTACGAGTCGGGGGTGGCCTCGGCCGAGGACATCGACGTGGCCTGCCAGTTGGGCTTCGGTCATGCCATGGGCCCGCTCGCCACGATCGACATGACCGGGATCGACATCCTGCTGCACGCGACGAGCAACATCTACGCGGAGACGCAGGATGAGAAGTTCGCCCCGCCGGAGCTGATGCGCCGGATGGTGGACGCGGGTGACATCGGCCGAAAGAGCGGGCAGGGGTTCTACAAGCACTGACCGCCCGTCAACCTCGGGGGGGTCCCCCCAAAGGGTGAATTCGGTATCGGTTCGCTTACGGGCGGCAACTTTGCCGCGTGAGAGGCAGTCAGTTCTGTAGATGTTGACCAGGTAACGCATCACGTTCAGGGGAGCGCATATGCACATCAGGGGCGACCACACCGAGCTGGTAGTCGGGGGCCGCCTCGACGTCCGCAGCGCGGCGGACGCCCGTACGGTCCTGCATACCGCCGTCGACTCCGGCCGCGGTGACCTTGTGCTCGACCTGACAGAACTCGACTCCTGGGACGCCACGGGACTCGGAGTGATCATGGGTGCGCACCGCCGGGCCGGCCGGGCCAACCGCCGCCTCGTGCTGCGCGGCGTACCGCCCCAGATGCAGCGCCTGCTCGTCGCCACCCGGCTCCACCGCATCCTCGCCATCGAGGGCGGCATCGAGGCGGAGTCGCTGCCCCGCGTCTGACGCCGCGGCAGGGCGTCCGGCCCATCCGGTGCTGTGACCTTCCGCACGGCGGGCCACTCCGCTCGTGCCGAGACGCTTCCTCAGGGTTTAGGGTTCGGCGTGCCGACAGGCCGGGAGGAAAACGGCATGAGACCCGGATCTGGGGGGCTGTGACATGAACCCGAACAACCCGGGACCCGAAGGGTTCGACCACGAGGCCGAGCGCCGCGACGGAGAGCGCCGCGGCGCCCCTGGCGATGCCCCGACGGTCCCGCAGCGGCAGGCGTTCGCGCGGACCGTCGCGCTCGTGGCGGCCGAGTACCTGCTCACGGTCAACCCCGTCGACGGCAGCGAGATCGAGCCCTGCCCGCCCGGGTCCTCCACCGGTCTGCCGCCGCGCCGCAGCGCCGAGGGCCGCGCCGCCCGCAGCAGGGCCGCCCGGCCGCCCGCGTCGGTCGGTCCCGCGGCGCCGGAGCGCCGGCCGGTGCTGGAGCGCGACGAAGAGCGGGAGCGGCTCGTACGGCTGCTGTCCCGCGGCCGTTCCGTACGGGTGACGGGCCCCGCCGGTTCCGGTCGTACGGCACTGCTCGACGCCGTGGCCGCCGACTGCGCGGCGCTGGCCCCCGACGGCCTCGTGCGGCTCTCCGGCTACCGCCGCACCCCCACCGACCTGCTGTACGAGCTGTACGCCACCGTCCACGACGCCTCGGCGCACCGTCCCGGACGGGCGGCGCTGCTGGCCGCCGTCCAGGAGATCGGGGCGGTCGTCGTCCTCGACGACATCGAGTTCGGCGGCGGCGCCCTCGACGAGCTGCTCACGGCAACCCCCGAGTGTGCCTTCCTCATCGCCGCCACCCCCGACGTGGCCGCTCCGTCGCCCGACTCGCACCTGGAAGAGGTCTTCCTCGGCGGGCTCAGCCGCTCCGCATGCGTGGACCTTCTGCAGCGGGCCGTCCAGCGGCCGCTCGCCGAGGACGAGAGGTCGTGGGCGGGAGACCTGTGGTTCGAGTCCGAGGGGCTGCCGCTGCGCTTCGTCCAGGCCGGGGCGCTGCTGCGGCAGCGCGACGCCCTGCGCGCGGAAGCGGCGGAAGCGGAGTCCCGTGCCGCGGGCGGGACGGAGAACGGCGGAACCGGCACCGGTGAGCCCGCGGACGCGGCGACCGGCCGGCCGGCGGCACCGGCGACCGCCCTGCCCCTCCCCGACGAGACCCCTGCCCTGGGCATCCCCATCATCGACGGCACGCCCCCGATGGGCACGCCCCTGGCCCAGGACATCGCAAGCCTCGCGCTTCCCTCGGTCGGCCAGGCCGCGGCCCCGGCCGCCCTGCTCGGTTCGCGGCTCAGCGAGGCCGCGCGGGAGACGATGCGGTTCGCCCTCGCCCTCGGCGGCGAGTGCCCGCACCAGGCGCATCTGCCCGCGCTCGCGGGGGACACCCACGCCGACGCGGCCGTCGGTGAGCTGCTCGGCTGCGGCCTGCTCACCATCGTCGGTACGCACTACCGCCTCGCCCCGGGCACCGCTGTCCAGCTCGACGCCGCGGGCTACGACGAAGGCGCGGGAGCACGCGTCCTCAGCGCCGCACAGCACTACGCATGGTGGGCGGGCCACCCGTCCGTGACGCCCGAGCGCGTCGCCGCCGAGGCCGACTCGATCCTCGCGGCACTGTCCGCGCTGGTGGCACAGGGCGAGGCGGGCCAGCCGAGCGCGGCCGTGCTGCTGGCCCGTACGGCGGCGCCCGCGTTCGCCGCGGCCGGAGCCTGGGGTGCCTGGGAGCGGGCGCTGCGGCACGGCCAGGAGGCCGCGCGTGTGGCCGGCGAGGTCGCGGAAGAGGCGTACTTTCACCACGAGTTGGGCATCCTGGCGCTCTGCACCGGGAATCTGGACCGGGCGCGCGCCGAACTCGAGGCTGCGATAGCTCTGCGGGGTGCGCTCTCGGACCGGCGCGGAGCGGTCGCGGGGCGCAGGGCGCTGGCGCTCGTCACCGACAAGACGGGCGGATTCGTACCGGGCGTCGGGCGTACGGGAGTCGGCGAGGAGACCGCGGATTCGCGGTCGGACGCGGGCCCGTCCTCCCCGGCGCGTACGGCACTGTTCAAGCCCGGCTCGGACGAGACGGCGACGGTCGTGACGCATCAGGCGGCACCCGCCGGCGGTGGTGCGGGCTCCGGGCATCGGTCCGGTCTGCGCCGCACTGTCGTGGGCGGGACCCGGCGCAATGTCGTCGCGGCGGGCGCGGGCGCGCTGCTGGCCGCCGTGCTCGGTACGTACGTCACGATCGGCATGACCGCGGGCGACGACGGACCGGCCGACCGGGTCACCTCCGAACAGAGCGCGAACCAGGACGACGGCAACAACGGTCTGCTGCCGCAGGACCCGTCCACGAGCGACGGCACGAGCAGCCCGCGCAAGCCGAGCGGAAGCACCTCGTCCGGGTCGCCGGACGAAGCGAGCCCGAGCGGTGGCGGGGAGACGTCGCAGGAGCCGTCGGACTCCGGCAAGCCGAGTTCGTCGAAGCCCGAGGAGACGGACGACCCGCCGCAGACGCCGAAGCCGCCGTCCTCCACGACGAGCCGGCCGACGACGCGTCCTCCGTCCTCGACCCGTCCGCCGACGCCGAGCCAGACGCCGACGTCACCGACCTCGCCGGGTTCGCCGTCGGGCAGCGGCTCGGGTTCCGCGAGCCAGTCCGCGCCGGGCACGCCGTCCGACAGCGGCCCGGCCTCGCCGACGGAGACCGGCAGTACGCCCACGCCCACGCCGACGACGAGCGCCCCCACCACGGGCACGGGGACGGCCACGCCCTGATCCCGGGCGCATCCCCGTACCGCTGCCGCCCGGAAGCATCTCCTTGCTTCACAACCCCGTGTGTCCCGGCCCTTCGTCAACAGGGCCGGGACACACGGGGTTTCTGGTGTACGGGGAGGAGTGCGGCGGGCCGGAGGGGCGCCGCGGTCAGAAGAGGCGGAGCTTGTCGTCCTCCAGGCCGCGCATCGCGTTGTAGTCGAGCACGACACAGCCGATGCCGCGGTCGGTGGCCAGAACGCGCGCCTGTGGCTTGATCTCCTGGGCCGCGAAGACGCCCTTCACGGGCGCCAGATGAGGGTCGCGGTTGAGGAGTTCGAGGTAGCGAGTGAGCTGCTCCACGCCGTCGATCTCGCCTCGGCGCTTGATCTCGACCGCGACCGTCCCGCCGTCCGCGTCGCGGCAGAGGATGTCGACCGGACCGATAGCGGTGGGGAATTCACGCCGAATCAGAGAATAGCCCTCACCGAGGGTTTCGATACGGTCTGCGAGCAGTTCCTGCAGGTGTGCCTCGACGCCGTCCTTGATCAGGCCCGGGTCCACGCCGAGTTCGTGGGAGGAGTCGTGCAGGACTTCCTCCATGGTGATGATGAGCTTCTCGCCCGCCTTGTTCACCACGGTCCACACACTGTCGTCCCCCTCCTTCAGTGTGCAGGGCGGGGACATCCAGTTGAGGGGTTTGTAGGCCCGGTCGTCGGCGTGCACCGACACGCTTCCGTCCGCCTTCACGAGGATCAGACGGGGGGCGGAGGGGAGGTGGGCCGTGAGCCGGCCCGCGTAGTCCACGGAGCAGCGGGCAATGACGAGACGCATGGTCGGCCACGCTACTGGACACCCCGCCGTCCACGCGATTCGCCCTGGATGGACCTGTTCGGGAGTGGCCGGTTGTGTGCCCATTCTCCTGGTGCGGCTGCGATGACCGGCTTAGATTGATGCGGGAAGTTGTCGAACGAGCACGCTGCGTGCGCGACAACTTCCCTTCCCTGCCCGTAAGACCCCGATCCCGGGGTCGCGAGAGGAGAACCCATGTCGCTCGACGTCTCACCGGCCCTGCTTGCGAAGGCCGAGCGAGGCGAGGTCGACGAAGCCGAATTCGTCGACTGCGTCCGGACCTCCCTGCCTTATGCGTGGGAGATGATCAGCTCTCTGGTGGCTCAGCTCAAGGTCGACGGCGGAGAGTTCGCCGACAACCAGGTGCCGCCGCCGGACGAGCAGGCGCGCGGCCAGTTGCTTCGTGCGCTGGCGAGCGACGCGATACGTGGTGCGCTGCAACGGCACTTCGGGGTGCGGCTGGCGTTCCAGAACTGCCACCGTGTGGCGGTCTTCCCGTTGGACTCGTCGGTCGACGACCGTCTGGCCCGTTTCACGTCCGTGCGGGGGCAGTTGCTCAACCAGTCGCCGGAGTTCAGGGACTGCTGAGGGCTTGGCTGCCGCTCTGCCGCGGGGGGAGGTGCATCAGGGCAGGAGCGGCAGCACCTCGCTGCCCAGGCGTCGTACGTTCTCCTCGGTCGCGGCGAGGTCGCCCGACCCCTCGGCGAGAAGGGCGAACCGCGTGATGCCGGTGCGCTCCGCCGTGGCCGCGAGCCGGTCGGCGCACAGCGCGGGCGGCCCCACCGGGTGCAGCCCGCAGAGGAGTTCGGTGTACTCGTGCGGATCGCGCATGCGCCGCGCCCTGCCGTCGACCGTGACATGCGCGCCCAGACCCTGGCGCAGCCAGCCGGGCATGGCCTTGGTGAGCGCCTCGGCCGCGTCCCGCCGCGCGTCGGCGATCTGCACCACGCCCGCGGAGACATGAGCGGCCGAGGCGACCTCGTCCGGTGAACGGCCCGCCGCCAGCGCCGACTTCCGCCAGAGCGCCACCGCCTCCGCCTTCTCCTCGTCACCGCAGTGCATGCCGAGCAGCATCGGCAGCCCGCGCTCGGCCGCCAGGCGCACGCTCGCGGGGGAGGTGCAGGCGACGACGACGGGCGGACTCCCGGGTCCGTCCAGTGATTCGTCAGGCCGCGGCACGACCGGGACGTCCCGGAAGGCGAAGCGCTCGCCGTCCGCCCCCACGTGGGGGTCGCGCAGCCAGCGCATCAGCAGATCGAGGGATTCCGGGAAGCCCGATTCGTACGCCTCCAGCCCCGAGCCGAAGACCTCGAGGTCCACCCACGGGCCGCCGCGTCCCACCCCGAGGGTGAACCGGCCACCCGAGGTGAGGTGCAGCAACGCCGTCTGCTCGCCGAGGGCGACGGGATGGACGTTCGGCAGCACGCTGACCGCGGTGCCCACGCCGATCCGCCGCGTCCGGCCCAGGAGCAGCGCCGCGAGCGTCACGGCGGACGGGCAGACGCCGTACGGTACGAAGTGGTGCTCGGCGAGCCAGACCGCGTCGAGCCCCGACGCCTCCGCGACATCGGCGGACCGCACCGCGCGGTGCAGCGCCTCCCCCTGTCCCTGGCCCGGGAATTGGGCGGCCAGTACAAAAATTCCTACGCGCATCGCCTTCTGCCTCCTCGCGGGCCGACGCGGCTTTCCCCCTTACTGGCATTAACGCCTGACACGTGCCAAAGGCACGGCCTCGCAAGAGTTTTTGCCGATAATCAGCGCGATAGGCCGCCCTCGACCGTGGAGGCGGGCGTTCCGGTGATGGAGGCGGGTATTCCGCCGGTGTGTGAAGGACGCTGCGCGGGTGCCGGCGCCTGGACGGCGTCGTCCGAGGGGCCCGGGTTCCGCCGCGTAGGCTGGGACGGCCGGCCCATTCCCCGATGATCGCGAGGTGCCCGTGTCTCCGCGTCGTAACCGCCCGCCCGGCGCAGGGCAGATGCCGCCTCCGCGTGTCACCGGCGACCGCTACGGGCTGGAGAGGTCGGAGAGCTGGCAGGGCGAGCCCTGGGTGGTGCGGCAGGTCAGCGGCAGTGCCGCGACGAAGCACTACCGCTGCCCCGGCTGCGACCAGGAGATCCCGCCCGGCCTCCCGCACGTCGTCGCCTGGGCGCAGGACGGCGCGGTCGACGACCGGCGCCACTGGCACCGGGCGTGCTGGAACGCGAGGGACCGCCGCACCACGCGGGTGCAGCGGTCCCGTAACGCTCCGCGGTACTGACCGGGCCGGTCGTCACACGTCGCGCTTCTCCAGCAGGGCGAAGGCGGCGGCCAGGGCTGCGGCGGTCGCACCCGCGAGGATCCACAGCAGGTCCCAGCCGGTGCCGTTGCCGCCGTCCATCGGAATGCGGTAGAGCGAGGCCAGGCCGTTCAGCGGCGAGTACTCGACCAGGGCCTCGCGGACGTCCTCCAGGCTCTCGCTCGACATGAACAGTGCCAGCAGCAGCGGCAGCAGGACGACGCCGAGCATCGCGGTGATCGCACCCGCGGAGTGGCGCAGGATCCCGCCCACGGCCAGGGACAGCAGGCCGAGGAGCGCCACGTACAGTCCTGCGCCGACCGTCGCGCCGAGCCACTCGCTGCTGGTGGCGATGACCTTGCCGGCCTCGATGGACTCCTTGGGGATGGCGGCGAACTCGCTGGGGGGCCGTCCGCCCAGCATCGAGGAGTTGATGAGCGCCGTCAGCCCGGTGGCCACGGTCGTCATGACGAACGACAGCAGGAAGAAGATGATCGCCTTCGCGGCGAACACCCGGCCGCGCGAGGGGCAGGCGGTCAGCGTCGTACGGATCATGCCCGTGCCGTACTCGGAGGTGACCACCAGCACGCCGAGCGTGATGATGCAGATCTGACCGAGCATCAGCCCGAAGAAGCCGCCGGACAGCAGCGGCGTCTGGGTCTCGTCCGAGCCACTGAGGCCGACGGCCGTGAGCAGGCCGATACCGACGACCAGGGCGAACATGATGCCCAGCGTCCACATCGTGGAGCGGACCGTACGGATCTTGGTCCACTCGGAGGCGAGCGCGTGGCCGATGTGGGTACGGCGCACCGGCATCGGCGAGTGGTAGCCCATGCCGTGCCCGCCGGGCCCGGGCTGGTGCCCGTGCTGCTGCCCGCCCTGCGCGTGTCCGCTCCGGTGCTCGCCGTGTGCGTACCCGCCCGGTGCCTGCTGCGGGTCCTGCGCGTGCGGCGGCGCGGCCGGCGGCGGGCCGCCCTGCGGGGGCGCCTGCGGCGGCAGAGGAGCCGCGCCGTGCTGCTGGTACGGGGTCGTCATCGGGCGTCCTCGCTGTTGCGCGTCGTCGGGTCGGGGACGGCGGGGGCCTGCGGAGCGGCACCGGCTCCGCCGTGCGGCTGCGGCGGCTGCCACGCGGCCTGCGGCGCGCCGTACGGGTTCGGCGTGCCGGCGGGCGGGCCGGCCGGGGGCTGTGCGTACGGGTTGGCGGCACCGGGCTGCGGACCGGCGGCACCGGGAGCCTGGCCCGGAGCGGGTGCGCCCCAGCCCTGGCCGCCGGGGGCGCCCTGGCCCCAGCCGCCCTGCTGCGGTGCGAAGCCGCCGGGCGGAACCTGGCCGCCGGGGCCGAACCCGGGCGCGCCCTGCGGTGCGAAGCCGCCCGCGGGCGGGCCCTGCAGTCCGGCCCGGTGGTCGTCGGTCGAGCGGTAGTCCACGGCGCCCTGCGTCAGCTGCATGTACGCCTCCTCCAGCGACGCCTGGTGCGGGGAGAGCTCCCACAGCCGTACGTCCGCGCCGTGCGCGACGTCGCTGATGCGCGGCAGCGGCAGTCCGATGACGCGCAGCGCGCCGTCCGGCTCCGGCTGCACCTGGCCGCCCGCCTCCTTGAGCGCCCCCTGCAGCTTCTCGTTCTGCGTCGGGTCGCCTTCGGGGGTGCGGACCCGCGCGAAGTCGGCGGAGTTGGCGGAGATGAAGTCCTTGACGGTCATGTCGGCGAGGAGCTGGCCGCGCCCGATGACGATCAAGTGCTCGGCGGTGAGGGCCATTTCGCTCATCAGGTGGCTGGAGACGAAGACCGTGCGGCCCTCGGACGCCAGGCGCTTCATGAGGTTGCGGACCCAGAGGATGCCCTCGGGGTCGAGGCCGTTGACGGGCTCGTCGAAGAGCAGCACCTGCGGGTCGCCCAGGAGCGCCGACGCGATGCCCAGGCGCTGGCCCATGCCGAGCGAGAAGCCCTTGGACCGCTTCTTCGCCACGTCCTGCAGACCGACGACGCCCAGGACCTCGTCGACCCGCTTGGCGGGGATGCCGGAGAGTTGGGCCAGGCACAGCAGGTGGTTGCGTGCGCTGCGGCCGCCGTGCACGGCCTTCGCGTCGAGCAGGGCGCCCACCTGGCGCGGTGCGTTGGGCACCTTGCGGTACGGGTGACCGCCGATGGTCACGTGCCCGCTCGAGGGCTGGTCCAGCCCGAGGATCATGCGCATGGTGGTGGACTTGCCGGAGCCGTTCGGGCCCAGGAAGCCGGTGACGGTGCCGGCCTGCACCTGGAACGACAGGTTGTACACGGCCGTCTTGGCGCCGTAGCGCTTCGTCAGACCGACTGCCTCGATCATTCTTGCCCCTCGACAGGTTCGTCGGGGCACAGCTCGGGCCCCCGGTAAGGGTTAGGACGATATCGCGGGGTTGACGGTTCATTTCAAGTCGGGGGAATCGCGGGCACCGCCTCAGGGGCGGGCGGTCAGTGAGTCCCCGAGCGGCGGCAGCTCGTCGTAGAGCCGTGGTTCCGCCTGGTCGTCGGCGTACGGCGGGAGCCCCGTCGGCGGCAGCACCCAGCCTTCCTCGGCGAAGATCCGTGCGCCGAGTTGGCGTACCCCCGCATCGGATCCCGCGCGCGCGACCCACGACTCCGGGCCGGGGCCGAGGACATCGCGCAGCCGGGGAGACGCGGCGAGCAGTGCCGACAGCAGGTCGTGCTGGTCGCCTCCGCCCGGACGCGGCGATCCGTCCGGTCCCGCGAGCAGGCCGCGCTCGCTGACGTAGAGGTACGCGCCGCCCAGCCGCTCACCGGACGGCATCGTCATCGGGAACCGGTCGCCCGGCAGCAGCGCCCGCCGGTAGTTGAGGATCTCGGTGCTGTCCAGAGCCGCCAACTGGGCCGGGTCCAGCCAGCTCACCACGAGCGTCAGCTCGGCCTCCGGTGCGGCGTACGGTGTCGCGGCGACGAAACCGGGCCGGCTGATGTGCGCCGAGCAGCCGATGCCGACGCCGCGCACCCGCACCGGCACCATCGGCACCGCGACGGGCAGCCCGAGCCGTGTGAGCTTGTACCGGACCTGGCCGGGCGAGGCGTTGGAGCCCGCCGCGATCACCGGGTGCCGCCGGCCGGTGGCCACCTGGCCCAGGCCGGCCAGCACCTCATCGAGGGCGGAGCGTCCTTCCACGGGCCAGGCGCCCAGGCGGCGCGGCCGGACGCGCAGCGGCAGCAGGGCCCCGCCGGTGAGAAGGCCGGGCCCGGGTGCGGGGCGGCCGGGATAGGTGAGGGGCTGCCGGGCCGGTACGTCGGCGAGGCCCAGCGCCTCCAGGCTTCGGTCCGTCACGGCTGCGCCTCCCGGGCGGCTGGGCGGAACGGCGTTCCCCACCAGGTCTACCCGGAACGGGGGAGCGGCACCAATCGCGTACGGGACCCGCCGCATGGCCACGGGCGCACCGGGCGAGGGGCCGCGCCGGCCTCAGGCGTCCCGGCGCCGGAGGACCGCATAGCCGCCCAGCAGCGCCGCGGCCACCCAGAGGATCATGATGCCCAGCCCGCCCCACGGCCCGTACGGTGCGGTGTCGTCCGGAGGCGTGACCACCTGCATGACGCGGCTGCCCGCCTGGTCCGGGAGGTACTGGCCGACTTTGCGCGTGGCGTCCACATTGCCCAGGACGTTGGAGATGATGAAGAAGAAGGGCATCAGGATGCCGAGCGACAGCAGCGGACTGCGCAGCATCGCCGCGACCCCCATCGAGAACATCGCGATCAGGCCCATGTAGATCCCGGCGCCGAAAACCGCGCGCAGCACGCCCGGCTCGTCGATGGAGACGCTGTGGTCGCCCAGCAGCGCCTGGCCCAGGAAGAACGCGCCGAAGCTCGTCACGAGGCCGATGAGGAAGGACAGCGCCGCCGCCACGGCGACCTTGCTGAAGAGGAACGTGGCGCGCTGCGGTACGGCCGCGAGCGAGGTGCGGATCATGCCGCTGCTGTACTCGCTGGAGACCACCAGAACACCGAAGACGATCATCGCGAGCTGGCCGAGGCCCATCCCCGCGAAGCTGGTGAACGTGGCGTCGAAGGCGAACTGGTCCCGCGTCGGCATGTCGTCGAAGGTGTTGCGGGTGACGATGCTGATGAGCGCGCCGAGCGCGAGCGAGACGACGAACGCCAGGCTCAGCGTCCAGATCGTCGACGAAACCGACCTGACCTTCGTCCACTCCGACCGGAGGACATTCGCCGCCGCCATGGGTCAGCGCCCCTTTCCGTGCTTGCCGCCCGGCCGCGCGCGCCAGTCGGCGCCCCACGCGGGAGCCGCGGGTTCCTGAGGCTCCGGCGAACCGTGTCCCGCCGCCGGTTCCTTCGACAGGACGGCGCGTGCGTCCTGGGTGTCGTTGTGCGCGTGGTACTCCACGGCCCCCGCCGTCAGCCGCATGAACGCCTCCTCCAGCGATGCCTGCTGCGGACTCAGCTCGTGCAGCACCAGCCGGTGCTCCGCCGCCAGTTCGCCGATCCGCGCCGCGTCCCCGTCCTCCACCTCGATGGAGCCGTCCTGCGCCGGGGTGACCGAGGCGATCCCGGCGCTGTCCAGCACATCGCGCAGCTTCTCCTGCTCGGGGGCGCGCACCCGCACGTACGACCGGGAGTTCTGCCTGATGAACTCCCGCATCGAGGTGTCAGCCAGCAGCCTGCCCTGACCGATGACCACCAGATGGTCGGCGGTCAGCGCCATCTCGCTCATCAGATGGCTGGAGACGAAGACGGTGCGGCCCTCGGCCGCCAGGCGCTTCATCACATTGCGGATCCAGTGGATGCCCTCGGGGTCCAGGCCGTTGACCGGTTCGTCGAACATCAGGATCCGCGGGTCGCCGAGCAGGGCAGCCGCGATGCCGAGCCGCTGCCCCATGCCCATGGAGAAGCCCTTCGCGCGCTTCCTCGCGACCGAGGTCAGCCCGACGACGTCCAGCACCTCGGGCACCCGGCTGCGGGGGATGCCGTTGCTCTGCGCCAGACACAGCAGATGGTTGTACGCGCTGCGCCCGCCGTGCACCGCCTTGGCCTCCAGCAGCGCGCCGATGGAGGTGAGCGGATCGCGGAGGTCGGCATAGTGCCGGCCCTCGATACGGACGTCACCGGTGGTGGGGTGGTCGAGGCCGAGCACCATGCGCATGGTCGTGGACTTGCCCGCGCCGTTCGGTCCCAGGAAGCCGGTGACGATGCCCGGCCGGACCGTGAACGTCAGCCGGTCGACGGCGAGCTTGTCGCCGTAACGCTTCGTCAGCCCCTCGAGCTCGATCATCCCTCACGCTAAGCATGGTTCGCGGCGGCGTGCCATGCGAGGGCAGCCGACCGGGCCAGACGGCGTATGCGCCTGCCCGTAGGTGGCTTTGCAACGGAAAAGCCGCGGCCCCGCGCCACGGCGAGGTGGCGCGGGGCACGCGGTCGACTGCGGGCTTGCCCTCCGGGGCGGAGGGTTCAGCGCGTCTGCTGGGCGGGCACGCCGCGGGTGGCCTGCTCCTCGTCAGTGGTGCCGGCAGCGGCGACCGCCGCACCGGTCAGCGTGGCGAGCATCTCGCGGACGTTGGTGAGCTGCGCGTTGATGCTGTCGCGGCGGTTGGTCAGCGCGGCCAGCTCACGCTCGGACTCACTGCGGATCCGGTCGGCCTTGGCGTTGGCGTCGGCGACGATGTCCTCCGACTGACGCTGGGCGGTCTCGACCGTCTGGCGGGCACGGCGCTCGGCGTCCGTACGCAGCTTCTCGGCCTCCAGGCGGAGCTGCTCGGCGCGGTGCTCGATCTCCGCGAGGCGCTTCTCGGCCTTGGCCTGACGGGATGCCAGATCGCGCTCGGACTGCTCACGGCGCTTGGCGAGGTTCGTCTCGAAGTCGGCGGCGGCCTGCGCGGCCTTGGCGCGCGTCTCCTCGAAGAGGGTGTCCGCCTCCTCGCGCTTGGACTGGGCGTCCTTCTGCGCATCCGCACGCAGGGACGCGGCGTCGCCCTTCGCCTTCTCGACGATCCGGGAGCCCTCGTCCTCGGCCTTCGCCTTGCGCTCGGTGGCGTACGACTCCGCGTCGTTGCGGACCTGCTGCGCTGCGCCCTCGGCCAGTTCGCGGTGCTGCTCGGCGGCCCGGCGGGCCTCCTCGCGCAGATCCTTCGCCTCCTCCTCGGCGAGCCGGAGGATCTTCTCGACGCGGGCACCGAGCCCGGCGTAAGAGGGCTCGGCATCGTTGACCTGGGCCTGCGCGTTCTGCGTTTCGAGGTGGAGCTCCTCGATGCGCTTCTCCAGGGAGGTGATGCGAGCCAGTGCACTGTCACGATCGGCGACGAGCTTGGTGATGCGGTCGTCCACCTGCCCGCGGTCGTAGCCGCGCCGCACGAGCTCGAAGCCGAAGGGGGAGGAAGTGTCGCTCATGAGGTTCCTGTCGAAAGAGACCGGTGAGGTGATAGAGGGAATCCTAGGGGCGGGAGCGGCGTGTCATCGAGTCAATGCGGGTTTGGTCCGGAGAATGACCCCTCTTTCGGGTGGCTCAGCCCTCTGATTGCTTGCCACTCGTTCGGGTTGCACCTGCTCCTGCTGCCGCCTTCACACCGCTCGCGGTCGAGCTGCCGTTGGCGCCCGACTTTCCGGCACCTGGCGTCTCGAAGGACTCCAACGCCTCCAGGACGTCCTGGACACGGGAGATTTCGGCGTTGATGTCCTCGCGGCGACGCACCAGCACCTCCAGCTCGCGCTTGCCCTCGTCGACCGTCCGCTCGGCCTCCTCGGCCGCCTCGGTCCGGAGGCGCTCCGCCTCCCGCTGCGCCTCGGCCTTCTTCTGCTCGGCCTCCTTGAGCAGGCCCTCGGCCTTGCGCACTGCGGCGATCCGCACCTTGCTGGCCTCGCTGTTGGCCTCCGAGACCAGCGACTTGGACTTCTCCTCGGCCTCCGCGAGCTGCTCGCTCGCCGCCTTCACGAGCTTGTCCACCCGCTCACCCGCGGACTTCATCGTCTCGGAGGTCTCGCGGCGTGCGCGCTCGTGGAGTTCCTCGACCTCGGTGTCGACACGGGTGCGCAGTTCCTCGGCGCGCTCACGGATCGCGGTGGCGTCCCGGCGCGCCTCGCCGAGCAGCGTGTCGGCGTCCGTACGCGCCTGCTCCACCAGCCCGTTGCCCTCGTTCGTCGCCCTGCTGACGATGCGGTCGGCCTCCTTGCGGGCCGCGCCCACCATCATGTCGGCCTGCTCCTCGGCGGCGGTTGCGGCGCGTACCGCCTCCTCCTGGGCCTTGGCGACGAGTTGGTCGGCCTGCTCGGCCGCCGAGCTCAGACGCTTGGCCGCCGCCTCGCGCGCCTCGTCGGCCTTCGCCGTCGCCTCGTTGTGCAGCCGCTCGGACTCGGCCCGGGCCTCTGCCACGAGGCGGTCGGACTGGTCGGCGGCGCTGGAGCGGCGCTGGTTGGCCTCGGTGCGGGCCTCCTCGCGGATGTGCCCGGCCTCCCGCTCGGCCGTGCCGAGCGCGTCGGCGGCCTCGGTCCGCATCCGCTGCGACTCCGAAGTGGCCTCGGACATGAGCCGGTCCGCCTGCTCCGCGGCCTCGCCGCGCTTGCGCGCCGCGTCATCGCGGGCGGCGGCGACCAGCCGGTCCGCCTCGTCGATCGCCTCCGAAACGGTGCGCTCGGCAAGCGACTTGGCGGCCTCGGTCTCGTCCTGCGCCTCGCGCCGGAGCCGGGTGGCGTCCTCCGAGGCCCGCTCTCGCTCGGCGTACGCGTCGGCGCGGACCCGGTCGGCCTCCTCCTGCGCCTCGGAACGGGTGCGCTGCGCCGCGTGCTCCGCGGCCGACCGCAGACCGACGATCTCCTCCTCGGCCTGCTCGTGCAGTCCGGCCACCGAGTCCCGCACCTGCTGCGCCGTCTGCTCGGCGGCGGAGACCAGTTCGGCCGACCGGCGCTCCGCCTCCTCGACCAGACGCAGGGCCTCGGTCTGCGCCTCCTCGACCCGCTGGCGGGCCGTGGCCAGCAACTCGTCGCTCTGCTCGCGCGCCCGGGAACGCTCCTGGTGCGCCTCCTCGCGGGCGTCGCCGAGGAGCGTCTCGGCCTCCCGGCGGCGCCGGGACGCCTCCTCCTGGGCGCCGGCCAGTGCCTCGGCGGCCTCGGTGCCGGTGCGCTCGGCGGCGGCGGCGGCCTCCGCCCGTACGCGATCGGCGGTCTCCTGGGCCTGCGCCCGCAGTTCCTCGGCCTCAGCGGCCGCCTCGCCGCGCAGCCGTACGGCGGCGGACTCGGCCTCGGCCCGGGTGTTCGAGGCGTCGCCCGCGGCCTCGGTACGCAGCCGCTCGGACTCCTCCTCGGCCTGCTGCTGCAGCGAGCGCAGCCGCTCGGCGGCCTCGCTGCGCAGTCGCTCGGTCTCCTCGGCCGCCTCCCGTCGCAGCCGTTCGGCCTCCGTACGGGCCTCGCGCAGCGCCTCCTCGGCGGCCGTGACCCGGGTCTCGGCCTCGGAGTGCAGCCGGGACAGTTCGTCCGCGGCCTCCGCACGCCGGTCGCGGGCGGCCTGTTCGGCTTCCTCGCGGAGCTGCTGGGCCTCGTCGGCCGCCGCCTGCGAGAGCTGGCGCGTCTGCTCGGTGGCCTCGGCGCGCAGCTCCTCGGCCTCCTTGCGGGCCCGCTCCAGCGCCTCGTCGGCCTGGCGGCGCAGGGTGGAGGCGCGCTCGATCGCCTCGGTGCGGACGCGCTCGCTCTCCGTCGATGCGGCGGACCGCATCTCCTCGGCGTCCGCCTTGGACTTGGACAGCAGTTCCTCGGCGGTGCTGGCTGCCTCCTCGATCTGCTGGACCGCCTCCCGGCGGGCCTCGCCGCGCAGCCGCTCGCCCTCGGCGACCGCCTCGGCGCGCAGCGACTCGGCCTCGCCGCGCAGCCGCCGCGCCTCGTCCTGCAGCTCGACGGTCTTGGCGCGGTACTCCTTGGTGTCGTCCTTGGCGGCGCCCTTGAGCTGCTCGGCCGAGTCCTGCGCCTCGTTGCGCAGCCGTTCGGCCTCGGCCTCCGCCTCGCGGCGGATCCGGTCGGCCTCCTCGCGTGCCGCACCCGTGGTCGCCTTGGCGTCCTTCGACGCCTTGTCGAGGACGTCCTCGGCGCTGCGGGCGGCCTTGGCGAGGGCGGCCGCGGAGTCCTCGGCGGCGCGCGAGTGGGCGGACTCCGAGGCCTCGGAGACCATGCGCTCGGCTTCGGCGCGGGCGTCGGCACGGAGCTGCTCGGCCTCCGCCTTGGTGGCCTCGGCCTCCTTGACGGCCTCGGCGACCATCCGGGCGATCTCGCCCTTGGCGGTCCGGGTCCGCTGCTCGTTCTCGGATTCGGCGTTGCTCAGCCGCTTCGAAGCGGCCGCCTCGGCCTCCTCGCGCAGCCGGTCGGCCTCGGCCCGCGCCTCGCGCAGCGCCTCCTCGGCCTCTTTCATGCGCTGCTCGGCGCCGCGGGTCAGCTCGCCGGCCTGGCGGCGGGCGCTGTCGGACTCGGTGACCGTGGAGGTACGGACCTGCTCGGCGTGGTCCGTGGCCTCCTGCGCCTGCGTGGAGGCGGCGTTCAGCAGCCGCTCGGCGTCCGTACGGGCACGGCGCAGGATCGCTTCGGCTTCGGCGCGGGCGGTCTCGGTCTCGGAGTGGAGGCGCTCGCGGGCCTGTTCGGCCAGGCGCTGCGCCTCGGCGCGGGCAGCGGTGAGGGACTGCTCGGTCTCGCCCCGGGTCTCCTCCATGAGCCGCCGGGCCTGCGCCTCGGTGCGGGCGCGGAGCTGCTCGGCCCAGGCGACGTTCTCGTTGACGTGCGACTCGACGGTGGCCCTGCGCTCGGCGAGTTCGTCGTCCAGACGCTGGCGGCGGGTGACGGCCTCGGCGTGCAGATCGGCTTCGAGACGGGCCTGCCGCTCGGCCTGCTCCTGGAGTACGCGCTGGGTCTGGGCACGGGCCTCGCGCAGCTCGCGCTCGGCGTCGGTGCGGAGCTGGTCGGCCTGGATCTGGGCGTTCCGCAGGAGCTGCTCGGCCTGGTAGCCGAGTCCGGAGGCGTCGTAGGCGGGGCGGGACGCGAGATTACGGCGCGCCTCGTGCAGCTTGGCGCGCAACACCTCGACCTGGTAGCCGAGGTCGTCGGCGTGCTGGACCGCCTTCTCGCGCTCGGTCCGCAGCCGCTCCATCTCGGCTTCGAACTTCGAGAGGTGGTCGTCAGCCTCGTAGCGGTCGTAGCCCCGCACTGCGCGGTCCCATCCGTCCCCTGGTCGCGTCACCGGCGCCATCCCTGCCCGTCCAGGCGCCGGCCCGGTCTCCGATCTGCACTGTTGCCCTTCTCCGGTACGTGTCTGGATACGTGCCTATCGGAGAATGGTGTCAGATCATCGGCGAGGCATGGGTCACAGCCCCCAACCCGTACCCGGCCGAGCGGCCACTCTACCGGCCGGGGCTCGATGAGGTCAGTGCTCGTCACCTGCTGCGGGGTCGGCCGTGACCAGTTCGGTGAGCACGCCGTGGCAGTCCTTGGGATGCAGAAAAGTGATGCGCGAACCCATGGATCCCCGACGCGGTTCGTCATAGAGCACACGCACGCCCTTGCCGCGGATGTCGGCGGCGTCGCCGTCGACGTCGGCGGTGCCGAAGGCGATGTGGTGCACGCCCTCGCCGTTCTTGGCCAGCCACTTGCCGACCGCGGAGTCCTCGCGGGTGGGCTCCAGGAGCTGGAGGTAGGAGGCTCCGCCGTCCGAGGTCTCGTTGATCTTGAGCATGGCCTCCCGGACGCCCTGCTCCTCGTTGACCTCGGTGTGGAACACCTCGAACCCGTACGTGGCACGGTAGAACTCAACGGTCCTGTCGAGGTCGAAGCAGGCGATCCCGATGTGATCGATACGCGTCAGCATGACTCCAGTGCACCCTTCCCACCGCTCGTTACGCAACGTGCGCGCCATCACACCGTCCGGCCGATGACCCGGGCCTGTACTGCTCAGTACATTGAAAGTAAACCCTCGTTCACATCCTTCTCCCCGAAGGGGCCGCTCCATGACTGGTTCGACCGGCACCACCTCCGTGATCGTTGCAGGAGCCCGAACGCCCATGGGGCGCCTGCTCGGATCCCTGAAGACCTTCTCCGGGGCCGACCTCGGCGGTGTCGCCATCAAGGCCGCGCTGGACCGGGCCGGCATCGGCGGCGACCAGGTGCAGTACGTGATCATGGGCCAGGTGCTCCAGGCGGGTGCCGGGCAGATCCCCGCCCGCCAGGCGGCCGTGAAGGCCGGCATCCCCATGAACGTGCCGGCGCTCACGATCAACAAGGTGTGCCTCTCCGGTCTCGACGCCATCGCGCTGGCCGACCAGCTCATCCGCGCGGGTGAGTTCGATGTGGTCGTCGCCGGCGGCCAGGAGTCCATGACCAACGCCCCCCACCTGCTGACGAAGTCCCGCGAGGGCTTCAAGTACGGCGCGGTGGAGATGCTCGACGCCATGGCGCACGACGGCCTGACCGACTCCTTCGAGAACGTCGCGATGGGCGAGTCCACCGAGAAGCACAACACCCGCCTCGGCATCGCCCGCGAGCCGCAGGACGAGATCGCCGCGCACTCCCACCAGCGCGCCGCGGCCGCCCAGAAGAACGGGCTCTTCGAGGCCGAGATCACCCCGGTCGAGATCCCGCAGCGCAAGGGCGACCCGGTGATCTTCGCCAAGGACGAGGGCATCCGCGCCGAGACCACCGTCGAGTCACTGGCCAAGCTGCGCCCGGCCTTCGCCAAGGACGGCACCATCACCGCCGGCTCCGCCTCGCAGATCTCCGACGGCGCCGCTGCCGTCGTGGTGATGAGCAAGGCCAAGGCCGAGGAGCTGGGCCTGGAGTGGATCGCCGAGATCGGCGCGCACGGCAATGTGGCGGGCCCGGACAACTCCCTGCAGTCCCAGCCCTCCAACGCCATCCGGCAGGCCCTGGGCAAGGACGGCCTGGGCGTGGAGGACCTCGATCTGATCGAGATCAACGAGGCGTTCGCGGCCGTCGCCGTCCAGTCAATGAAGGACCTGGGGGTTTCCCCCGAGAAGGTGAACGTCAACGGCGGCGCGATCGCCCTCGGCCACCCGATCGGCATGTCCGGTGCCCGGATCGTGCTGCATCTGGCGCTGGAGCTGAAGCGGCGCGGCGGCGGCGTCGGCGCGGCCGCGCTGTGCGGTGGCGGCGGCCAGGGCGACGCCCTGATCGTCCGGGTGCCGCGGAACGGCGGGAAGTGAGCCGGGCCGAAGCAGTCGGCGACCGGTGAAGAGCAGCGAGGAGCGGAGCGTTCATGGCTGATGTCCCCACCCTGGTGGAGCAGGCGAGGCAGGGGCGGCCGCGTGCCGTGGCCCGGCTGATCTCACTGGTGGAGGGGGCCTCACCGCAACTCCGCGAGGTGATGGCCGCCCTGGCACCGCTCTCCGGCGGTGCGTACGTCGTCGGGCTCACCGGTTCGCCGGGTGTCGGCAAGTCGACGTCGACCTCGGCGCTGGTGACCGCGTACCGGAAGATCGGCAAACGGGTCGGCGTGCTCGCCGTCGACCCGTCCTCGCCGTTCTCCGGCGGCGCGCTGCTCGGCGACCGGGTGCGGATGAGCGACCACTCCTCCGATCCCGGTGTCTACATCCGCTCGATGGCCACCCGCGGGCACCTCGGCGGTCTGGCCTGGGCCGCGCCCCAGGCGATCCGCGTCCTGGACGCGGCGGGGTGCGATGTGGTGCTCGTCGAGACGGTCGGGGTCGGCCAGTCCGAGGTCGAGATCGCCTCCCAGGCGGACACCAGCGTGGTGCTGCTGGCCCCCGGGATGGGGGACGGGATCCAGGCGGCCAAGGCCGGGATCCTGGAGATCGGCGATGTGTACGTGGTGAACAAGGCCGACCGGGACGGGGCGGACGCGACCGCCCGGGAGCTCAACCACATGCTGGGTCTCGGGGAGGCGCGATCCCCGGGCGACTGGCGTCCCCCGATCGTCAAGACCGTCGCCTCGCGGGGCGAGGGCATCGACGAGGTCGTCGAGGCGCTGGAGAAGCACCGCGCCTGGATGGAGGAGCGGGGGGCACTCACCGAGCGCCGGGCCCGGCGGGCCGCGGGCGAGGTCGAGGCCATCGCCATGACCGCGCTGCGGGAGCGGATCGGTGACCTGCACGGGGACCGGCGCCTGGGCGTGCTCGCCGAGCGGATCGTGGCGGGCGAGCTCGATCCGTACGCCGCGGCGGACGAGTTGATCGAGGGTGTGACGAACGGCGGCTGACCGGCCGCCCGGACACCGCCCCGCCCCGGCGTGGGGCGCATACACGAAGGACGGGCCCGGGGCCGCTCCATTGCGGCTCCGGGCCCGTACTTCGTGCGGGTGCGCGGGGGATGCGCTCCTCCGGTCAGTCGTCCGCGCCGCGGTCGTCGTCCCGGTCGTCCCGGTCGTTGCGGTCGTCCCGGTCGTCACCGTGCCGGTCGTCGTCCCGGTCGTCCCGGTCTTCGCCGGCGCGGTCGTCGTCACCGTCCCGGTCGTCCCGGTCGTCCGCCTGCGCCGGCGCCTGCGTGGCCTTGCCGGTCTTCAGGTCCACCCGCACGTCGTGCTCCTTGCCGTCCTGGCCCTGGACTTCGAGGTCCCAGGCGTAGGCCGGGCCGTCGTCCTCCAGGTCGACCGAGGTGACGGTGCCCGGGACGGCCTTCAGCGCGGCGGCGATGGCCTCGCCGGCGTCCGTCCGCGCGCCCTTCGCGGCCTGGATCTCACGGGCGTCGTCGCGTCCGCGGTCGTCCTGGCCGGCGTCGTCACGGTCGTCCCTGGCGTCGTCCGCGTCGTCCCGCCGGTCGTCGCGGTCCCGGTCGTCCCGGTCGTCGCCGCGGTCGTCCCGGTCGTCGTCGGCGACCCGCAGGCTCGCGCCGGACTGCTGCGCTGCCGTCGCGCCGCCGTCGCCCGAGATGGCAAAGGCGCTGGCCGTACCACCCGTGACGAGGGCCGCCGCGGTGACGGTGGCGATCACGATGTTGCGCTTCATGAGGGTTTCCTCCCCTGTGTGGTGAATCGCGGTTGCTTGCGATGGGAACCACCGTGCCGGGGCGAGGCTGAAGCCAGGCTGAAGACGTCTGAAGGTTTCTTCAGGAACGGTCTGCGACTCTGGGCGTCATGCGTTTGCTGATAGTCGAGGACGAGAAGCGGCTCGCCCTGTCGCTGGCCCGGGGGCTCACGGCGGAGGGCTTCGCCGTCGATGTGGTGCACGACGGGACGGAGGGGCTGCATCGCGCGAGCGAGGGCTCGTACGACCTGATCGTCCTCGACATCATGCTGCCGGGGATGAACGGCTACCGGGTGTGCGGGGCTCTGCGGGCCGCCGGCAGTGATGTGCCGGTCCTGATGCTCACGGCAAAGGACGGTGAGTACGACGAGGCCGAGGGGCTGGACACCGGCGCCGACGACTACCTGACCAAGCCCTTCAGCTACGTCGTGCTGCTCGCCCGGGTGCGCGCCCTGCTGCGCCGCCGCGCCCGTACAGCCTCGCCGGTGCTGTCGGTCGGGGAGCTGAGCGTGGACACGGCGACCCGGCGCGTGACCCTCGAGGACACCGAAGTCACCCTGACGGCGAAGGAGTTCTCCGTGCTGGAGCACCTGGCGCTGCGCGCGGGCGAAGTGGTCTCCAAGTCCGAGATCCTCGAGCACGTCTGGGACTTCGCCTACGACGGGGACCCCAACATCGTCGAGGTCTACATCAGCGCGCTGCGGCGCAAACTGGGCGCACAGACCATCGGCACGGTGCGCGGCGCCGGATACCGGCTGGTGGCCGACCGTGCGTAGGGTCTTCGGCTCCGTACGCTCCCGCGCGGCACTCGGCGCCACCGCCGTCGTGGCGCTGGCGCTGGTCGCCGCGGGCATCTCGGTGCTGATGCTGCTGCAGAGCAGTCTGGACGGGCAGGTCAGCCTGCGGGCCGAGGTGCAGGCCCGGGAGGTCGCGGGGAAGCTCGCCTCGGGCGTCACGTACGACAAGCTCGACCTGCCGGACGCCGACGACGACGCGGTCCAGATCCTCGACGAGCGCGGGAGAGTCCTGGCGGCGAGCGAGGGCCTCGGAGCCGTGAACGGCGAGAAGGCCGACCCCGCGTCCACCGGCGGGGCACCGGCCGCGGGGGAGAAGCAGGGGAAGACCCGGGCGCAGGACCCGGAGGACCGGGAGGACCGGGAGGACCGGGAGGCGGACGAGCGCGATGGGGGCGACGACCCCGGCGACGCCGCCGAGGATCGCGAGGACGCCCAGGACAGCGACCCCGAGCCCCGCACGATCTCCGACGACGCGCACGTCAGCAGCGGCACCGCGACGGTGGAGGGGAAGACCGCCGACTACCGTTTCGCCTCCGTCGAGGCGACGGCGCCCGACCGCACGACGGTGACCGTCCGCGCCGGTGCCCCGCTGGCCCCCGAGCAGGAGACCGTCGGCGTCGTACGCAACGCGATGCTCGTCGGTCTGCCCCTGCTGCTGGTGGTCGTCGCGGGCGTGACCTGGCTGGTCACGCGGCGGGCGCTGCGCCCCGTCGAGGGCATCCGCAACGAGATGGCGGCGATCACGGCCTCCACCGATCTGTCCCGGCGGGTGCCGGAGCCGGACGCGCGGGACGAGATCGCGCGCCTGGCCCGTACGACGAACGAGACGCTGGCCGCACTGGAGGCCGCCGTGGAGCGGCAGCGGCGCTTCGTCGCCGACGCCTCGCACGAACTGCGCAGCCCCATCGCGAGCCTGCGCACCCAGCTCGAAGTGGGGGACGCCCACCCGGAGTTGCTGGATGTGGGCGGCGCGGTCGCGGACACCGTACGGCTGCAGCAGCTCGCCGCCGACCTGCTGCTGCTCGCCCGGCTGGACGCGGGGGAGGGGCCCAAGGAGGGCAGCAGGCTCGAACTGGCCGCGATGGTGCGGAAGGAGCTGGCGCAGCGGCACTGCGACCGCTTCCCGGTCGCCGCGGACCTGGGCGCGCAACCGCTGGAAGTGGCGGGCTCGCGCGGCCAGTTGGCGCGGGTGCTGGGCAATCTCGTGGACAACGCGCAGCGGCACGCGGCCGGGGAGGTACGCGTCACGCTGCGGTCCGAGGGCGGCACCGCGGTCCTGGAGGTGGCCGACGACGGGGCGGGGGTGCCACGGGAGGAACGGGAGCGGATCTTCGAGCGGTTCGTGCGCCTGGACGACGCCCGCAGCCGGGACGACGGAGGTGCCGGTCTGGGCCTCGCCATCGCCCGTGACGTGGCCGAACGGCACGGCGGGACACTGACGGTGGGCGAGGCGCGGTCGGGCGGAGCGGCGTTCGTCCTGCGTCTCCCGGCGACGCGTTCGGCGAGCTCTGCGGCGGGGACGACGGCGACGGCTTCGGCGGGGACGGCCGCGGTGGCAGATACGGCGGAGGAGGTGCGGGCCGGCAGCCGGCCGGGCTCGTAGGGGCGGAGCCGGCCGGACTCGTGGGCCCGCGTACGGTGTCGAGCCCGGCTGCGTCGGGCCCTTCGCGCAGCAGGGGCCAGGACCTGTCGTCAGCAGAGCGTCCTGTTCGCGGCGCGCTGGTGACGACAGGCTCTAGCTGCGTCCGCGCTGGGTGCGCAGATGGTCGGCCACCGGGGTCAACGAGGTGCGCAGCGCCTCGAGTTCATCGGCCGGCAGCAGGTCGATGAAGTGCCGGCGGACCGACTCGACATGGTGCGGTGCGACCTTCTGCATGGTCTCGGAGCCCAGGTCGGTGAGGACTGCGTACAGGCCGCGGCGATCCGATTCGCAGTGCTCACGGCGCACCAGACCCGCGTTCTCCATCCGTGTGATCTGATGGGAGAGGCGGCTCTTGGACTGGAGCGTGGCGGCGGCGAGGTCGCTCATCCGCATCCGCTGCTCATCGGACTCGGACAGGTTCACCAGGATCTCGTAGTCGTTGTTCGTCAGACCGAACGGCTGAAGATCCTTCTCGAGCTGGTGCATGAGTAGCTTGTTGACATCAAGGTGGGTACGCCAGGCCCGCTGCTCCTGGTCGGTGAGCCAGCGGACATCCGTCTCGGTCTCCATAGACTGATTCTACCTACAAAAGTTGAAATACGGACTATTGGCTGGTCAGGCAACGCCGTCCGTCCCCCCGAGACGTACGCGTGGGTGCACGCGTTCGACGTTACACTCCGCAGACTACCGCTCACAGCCCGAAGCGGCGCTGGAGGCCCCCCAGGGATCCCGGGAGCTGAGGGAGCTGCGGCGCTCCGGGCTGACCGCCGTGACCGCCGCCCGGCACACCCGCCTGGTGCGGTACGGCCGCGGTGGGCTGCTCGGCCATCAACACCTCCGTGGACTGCAGCAGGACCTGCCCGGCACCCACGAACTCGAACTGGTGCTCCTCGCCCGAGGCCCCGCCCACCCCCGTCAGTGCCCGCAGGCTGCCCAGCACGCCCCGCATGTACTGGTGGTCGTAGTGGTGGCACGGGGAGGGGCAGTCGGCCCAGCCCACCAGGGCCTGCGGGTCGACGCGGACCGGCGGCTCGACGAACTCGACCGGCCCGTTGGAGGCGGCCACGAACTTGCCGGTGCCGATGAGCGTGAGGAACCCCGGGATGATCGACTGCTTCAGCGACAGACCCGGCTGGAAGGCCAGCAGATTGCCGGAGCGGATGGTGAGGTTGCCGTCCTCCAGGTCGAAGGAGTTGACGTCGAAGGCCCGGTCGGCGAGCAGCATCTTGCCCTGGCCCTCGGCCACCACCCAGTCCTGCGCGTGCAGCGGGGAGTGGAAGTTGGCCGCGATCAGGCCGTCGAAGGCGCCGTGGCCGATGCCCTGGAAGTCGATCCGCCCGTAGTAGGCGATCATCTTCCCCTTCTGCAGGAACCACTGACCCTTGAGGTCGACGCAGAACGTGTAGGGGTTGACGTTGTCGTCGACCGGCAGCGTGTGCGGGTCGTACACCACGGGACCGGTCACAGCTTCTCCTCCGAGGCCTGGACGAACACGGCGCCGTTTCCGGACAGTTCGAGCTGGAAGGCCTCGCCGGAGCCGCGCCCCACCATGTCGCGCCAGCCGAGCGCGGTGGAGAGCTTGTTGCGTACGTCGCCGTGGTGCGCGACGTACGCCTGCGGGTCGACGTGGACCGGCCGCTGCGGGGTGACCGGCAGCTCGATCACCCCGCCGTGGGCCATCACCGCGACCGCGCCGTGGCCCTTGAGTGTGGTCGTGAACAGCCCCTGGCCGGTGACCTGTCCGCGCACCATGCCCATCACGCCCCCCTGCGAGCCCATGAACATCGTGCCCTGCTCCAGGGTGCCGTCGAAGGCCAGGAGCCGGTCGGCCTCCACGCAGAGGGTGTCGCCGGAGAGGTTGATCACCTGGATGTGGTGGCCGCCGTGGCCGAACATCACGGTGCCGCTGCCCTCCACGGTCATCAGCGGTGTCGCCTCACCCGCGACCCGCCGGCCGATCATGGAGGTCAGACCGCCCTGCCCGCCCTGCATGTTGGGGGTGAAGGTCACCTCGCCCTTGTACGCGAGCATGGCCCCGCGCTGGCTGAACATCCGCTGGCCGGGCACGATCCGCGCCTCGACCATCTTGGAGTTGATCTCCCGGAACGGCATCAGACCTCGCCCCCGACCGTGTTGCGCTCGCTGGGCTGGACGTAGACGAGCCCCTCGCCCTCGAAGCGGATCTGGAACGCCTCGCCCGAGCCTTCCCCTATGAAGGTGCGGAAGTTCACGCCGGACTGGAAGTGCTGGCGCAGATTGCCGGTGTGCGCGATGTAGGCCCCCGGGTCCACCTGGAGCGGGTACTGCGAGGTCACCCGGAGGACGACGGCCGGGCCGTCCGACATGATCGCCGCCTGGCCGGTGCCCTCGACGGTCGTGGTGAAGAGGCCGTTGCCCTGCGAGGCGCCGCGCAGTCCGGTGAAGCTCGTGCCGGTGCGCAGCCCGCCGTCGGCGCACAGCAGATTGCTGGCCTCGACGTACAGCGTCTCGCCGCTCAGAGTCACCAGGTTGATCTCGCTCGCGCGGTCCGCGAAGAAGCAGGTGCCGTGGCCCTTCACCTCCATCACTGTGAGCTGTTCGCCGGTGAGCCGGCGGGTCACCATGCCACGGAGGCCGTCGCCGCCCCCGGACAACTTCTTGAACGCCATGTCGCCGTCGTACGCGATCATCGAGCCGTTCTTGGCCTTCACGGCGTCGCCGGTCATGTCGATGGCGAGCACTTTGCTGCCTTGGAGTCGAAACTGAGCCACGCGCTGACGGTACCCGGGCGGACGCAGTCGGCGGAGGGGCTGTCACAATGGATTCGCTTGTGCGTCCGTTCACAAACTCGAAGAGGAATTCCCGTGGACATGAAGACGGCCTCCGCCCTCCGCCGCCTGCGCCTGGTCTCCGCCCCGGAGGCGGTTTCCTTTCTGCTCCTGCTCGTCTGCTCGGTGCTCAAGCGGACCACCGAGTTCAACGCGGTGCCCGTCATGGGCGCGGTCCACGGGCTGCTGTTCGTCCTGTACGTGCTCTTCTGGGCAGACGCCTGGAACCGCACCAAGTGGAGCTTCGGCACCGCGGCCCTCTACTTCGTCCTCTCCGTCCTGCCCGCCGGTGGTTTCTTCGCCGAGCGGAGGCTGCGCCGTGAGGCCGAGGCGGGTGTGATCGCCGCCCGTGCCCGCAAGGAAGGCACCGTCAACGCATGATCGTCGCCTTCTCGGTCACCCCGCTCGGCGTCGGCGAGGACGTGGGCGCCTACGTCGCCGACGCCGTGCGCGTGGTCCGTGAGTCGGGGCTGCCGAACCGTACGGACGCGATGTTCACCTCGGTCGAGGGTGAGTGGGACGAGGTCATGGACGTCGTCAAGCGGGCCGTCGCGGCGGTCGAGGCGAGCGCCGGAGGCCGGGTCTCGCTCGTCCTCAAGGCCGACATCAGGCCCGGTGTCACCGACGGCCTGACCTCCAAGGTCGAGACGGTGGAGCGCCACCTCGGGGAGCGCCCCGCCCACTGACGCGGCTCCGCCGTACGCCTCCCGCCGCGGGGCCGGCCCGGCATGCCTCCCGCCGCGCGCGGCACCGCTCCCGTCAGGCCGCCTCCGCCGGCGCGATGCCCAGCGGCGTGCGCTCGTAGAGGAGCAGCGCCGCCTCTGCCACAGGCCGCGTGGGCTGATCTGCCCCTGTCCGGCAGTGGTCGGAACCCTTCGCCATGGGCGCCTGCTCCTCCCGGCGGTTACCCCAGATAGGGAGTTGAGCGGTGCTCCAGGTAGTGGCTGATGCGTAGCCGCTGGGTGTGGTGCATGGGCAGGTCGTCCAGGGCGCTCGGGTCGAACCAGCGGAGTTCCAGGGACTCATCCGAGATTGCCAGCGCCCCGCCGACGACCCGAGCTCGAAAACACACGTTGAACTGTCGGCGCACCTCCCCGTCGCTGTATGCGATGACGTGACGGGGGTCTGTGTACGTGCCGACAAGGCCCGTCACTTCGATGTCCAGTCCGGTCTCTTCCTTGACCTCCCGGACGGCCGTCCCGGGCAGGCTGTCGAACATCTCCATGCCACCGCCCGGCAGCGCCCATTTTCCCGAGTCGGCCCGTCGCTGAAGCAGGATGCGGCCCTGGCCGTCGGCCACCACGGCGGAGGCAGCCACAACCAGACTGTTGGGCTCCGGGGCGTTGGGGTCGCCGAAGAACTCAGTGCGTGCCACTAGGAAGCCTCCACAGGGCAGGCCGCCTGCCAGACGGCGTCAAAGCTCTCCGCGTACCCGTCGAACATGCGGCCACCTTCGGCACGGCGCAGATGCCAGACAGGCGCGGCATACGCGTTCACTCCCCAGACGTGAGCGTTGACCAACATCTGATCGTCCACGCGGAACAGCGAGTTGTAGAGCGTCGTCCCATGCGTCCGTAGCTCGATGCCCGGGACACCGATCAGCGACCGGTAGTGGAGGAGGGCTAGGCGACAGCGTGACTCAATGCCGTGCCCGTACTTCTCCTCGCGGCCGCGGGCCGCCACGTTCGCCGAGTCGGCGTCCCCCAGGGCGATTCGCACCGCGCAACTTGCCTCCGCCTTCTCCCGTAGAAGGTCGTTCAACTTCGGGTACGCCTCATGCAAGAAGACGGCCGCGTACACCAGGACGTCGATGCGCTCCCGCGCTGACGCCAACAGGTCGATGAACACGGACACCGGCAGGTCTGCCCGTTGCTCGTAGAGGGCCACCAGTTCCGCGCTGACGGCCCGCGCTGTGCGCACCTGGCGCAGGGCCGGCCAGAGCGCGTGTACGTCCGCTTGGAGGGTCAGGGCGGCCTTCACTGCGGTTGCCCGATGGGGCACTCGGGCGAGATTCACCCACCGCTCAACTGACTTCGGGTCTACGCCGACTTGTTCCGCCAGGGTCGCGTGCGTCCACCCTCCGGCGGCCATCGTTGCCCGTAGTCGTTCATTCGCAGCCATAGGGACGTTCTACCCCTCTTGGGACGTCCCGAAGTGGGAAATGTGCGAGGTTCCCACGTCCCAGCGCCCGACCGGATCCTGAAGCCTCAAGTGGGAAGGCAGCGAGGAGAGTCGATGGCATTGTCAACGGCCAAGACGAACGCGAGAGAAGGCGGTTCCGCCGCCTACGCCGACCAGACGGCAGAGTCGGGCCTCGCCGTCGACCACGCGGGTCGGGTGCCCCGGTTGCTGCCCTGGACCACCGACAGCGGCAAACCGTGCCTGTTGAGCAGTGACAACCCAGCGGGGTTCGTGTCTCGTCTTGCCGACGACATGGAAGCGGCCCAGCTCGCCATGGCTGCCGATGTCCTGGAGGACACTCGCAAGGTCTTGGGCGACCGCCTGTCCACGCGTGCCGCAGTGGAGTACGCCGGAATCCGGCTCATCGAGTGTCTGGCGGATGTTCTCCGGGTCGCCGAGTCTCGCGGTCTACGCCTGGCGGGACTGCGTGAGACCGGGGACGACAGCGCCACTGAGGGCGACGTAGTCGCCCCCTCGGGAGGGGCCCCATGACCCGCGCGATCTTCCGCTTCGTGAACCACACGATCCGGCATGCTCCAGAAGGCGGGGTCACCTTCGAGGCTTTGTGTGTGAGCCACGGCTGCGACGCGACGTCCGGCCCGCAGGACGAGCAGGGCTCAGCCCAGGACTGGTGCCTACGCCATACCGGCCGCACCGGACACGACCTCTTCCGGCGCGTGATCACGGACCACGCACGCGTGACCCGCGCGGAGTAGCTCCGGCCCGCTGGGCGATGCCCTCGCGGTCAGGCCGCCTCCGCCAGCGCGATGCCCAGCGGCGTGCGCTCGTAGAGGACCTGGTGGCCGAAGCGGTACGAGGTCAGCAGGCCCGCACCACGCAGCGTGGAGAGATGGGCCGACACCGAGGACGGGGCGAGCCCGAGGCGCTGGGCGAGGGCGGTCGTCGTCGCGGGCTCGGCGAGCGCGGCCAGTACGGTGGCCCGCCCGCGTCCGAGCAGTGCGGCCAGCGCCTGGGGCGGTCCGCCTCCCGGCTCGGTCCACAGGCCGCCGGTCCCGCGCGCCGCGTACACCACGGTCGCCGCCTCCGGGCGCGTGGAGCCGGGCTCGCGCTCCGGGGCGAATCCGCGCACCCCGTCCGGCCCGACGAAGACACTGGGCACCAGGACCAGCCCCTCCCCGCCCGTGATCCGTGGCTCCTCGCCGTACGAGCGGCCCTCCGTGCCCTCCGTGCCGTCCCGGCCGTCCCGGACCGTGAGCGTCCCCCGGGACCAGGAGACCCTCGGATGCAGCTCGCCGATGAGCCGCTCGGGACCGCCGTCCGCGAGGCGCAGGGAGTGGAACGCGATGTCCGCCTCCAGCAGGCTCCGCAGCGACGGCCAGTCCGGGGAGACCAGGGCACGCCAGGCCAGCTCCAGCAGATCCGCCAGCTCGCGCACCGTACGCCCGGGGTCCTCCAGCAGGGTCCGGCCCAGGGGTCCGGCGGCGGCACCCGGAGTCGCGGACAGCGAGCGGGCAAGATCCGCGTACGCCCGCTCCGGATCCGTGGCCCGCACCTGGGCCAGCTCGTCGTCGATGACGGAGAACGGCCCGCCGGGCGGCGGGCACAGGAAAGCCGGGACGGGACCCCGCTCCGGCATCAGCAGCCGCAGCGCCCGCAGGTCCAGCCCCGCCGCGGCGGTCCCCATGCGCCGCAGCCACGGCAGACGGCTGCCGTGGCGCAGCGGGCGCCCGAGCATGCGGACGGCCTCCCGCACCTCCCAGAGGGGCGAGACGGCGAACCGGCAGCGCAGCGGGTCCCCGTCCGCGAAGCGGATATGGATCGGCACCCGACGGCACCTCCCTCCGGGCCGGCCTTCCGGCCTGGGCCGAGAACGTTGCGTCGCCGCGCATCTACCCAGCGGACATGCCGGGCATGTCTCCTTTGCTGCTCACGTGAATCCGGAGCGTGAGACAGGGCTGACCGCGCTGTGACCGGCCGCTAAGGTCGAGGCGTGCCGAAGCCGCTCAGTCTGCCGTTCGACCCCATCGCCCGTGCCGATGAACTGTGGAAGCAGCGATGGGGGTCCGTGCCGTCGATGGCGGCGATCACCTCGATCATGCGCGCCCACCAGATCCTGCTCGCGAAGGTCGACGCGGTCGTCAAACCGTACGGTCTGACCTTCGCCCGGTACGAGGCGCTGGTGCTGCTCACCTTCAGCAAGGCCGGCGAACTGCCCATGTCGAAGATCGGCGAGCGGCTCATGGTGCATCCGACCTCGGTGACCAACACCGTGGACCGCCTGGTGAAGTCGGGCCTGGTCGGCAAGCGGCCCAACCCCAACGACGGACGCGGGACGCTGGCCGCCATCACCGGGAAGGGCCGCAGGGTCGTGGACGAGGCGACGCGCGACCTGATGGCCATGGACTTCGGCCTCGGGACGTACGACTCCGAGGAGTGCGCGGAGATCTTCGCGCTGCTGCGGCCCCTGCGGATCGCGGCCGAGGACTTCGAGGGCCAGTGACGCACGGCCGCCGGCGCGGCGGCGGCCGGAGGCGCGGCAGGCCCCCGCGGCCGGGCGCGGGCGCGGGGCCCGCCGGAAGGCCGCCCGGCACCTGCGGTTACGCTCGTGTGCCATGAAGAAGAGCGTGCTGACCCGATACCGGGTGATGGCCTACGTCACCGCCGTCATGCTGCTGGTGCTGTGCACCTGCATGGTCTTCAAGTACGGCTTCAAGACCGGCGAGGACGTCACCTTCGTCGTCTCGCAGATCCACGGCCTGCTCTACATCGTCTACCTGGTCGTGACCTTCGACCTGGGCTCCAAGGCGAAGTGGGGCTTCGACAAGCTGCTCTGGGTGCTGCTGTCCGGGACGATTCCTTTCGCCGCCTTCTTCGTCGAGCCCAAGGTCGTCGCTCGGGTGAAGCCGCTGGTCAGCGACGTGCAGGCGCGGCCGGCCAAGGCGTAGGCCGCCGCCTCGTACGTGCTGCGGGGCGGGTTCCCGTCGACAATTACTAGGACGTCCTAGTAAATTCGAGGGTATGGAAGCCGACGCCATCGAAGAGGGCCGCCGCCGCTGGCAGGCCCGGTACGACGCCTCCCGCAAGCGGGACGCGGACTTCACCACGCTCTCCGGAGACCCCGTGGAGCCCGTCTACGGCCCGCCGCCGGGGAGCACCGTGCCCGGCTTCGAGCGGATCGGCTGGCCCGGGGAGTACCCGTACACCCGGGGCCTGCACGCCACCGGGTACCGCGGCCGTACCTGGACCATCCGCCAGTTCGCCGGCTTCGGAAACGCCGAGCAGACGAACGAGCGCTACAAGATGATCCTCGCCAACGGCGGCGGCGGGCTCAGCGTGGCCTTCGACATGCCGACGCTCATGGGCCGCGACTCCGACGACCCGCGCTCGCTGGGCGAGGTCGGTCACTGCGGTGTCGCCATCGACTCGGCCGCCGACATGGAGGTCCTCTTCAAGGACATCCCGCTCGGCGACGTCACGACGTCGATGACCATCAGCGGGCCCGCCGTGCCGGTCTTCTGCATGTACCTGGTGGCCGCCGAGCGCCAGGGCATCGACCCGGGCATCCTCAACGGCACCCTGCAGACCGACATCTTCAAGGAGTACATCGCGCAGAAGGAGTGGCTGTTCCAGCCCGAGCCCCATCTGCGTCTGATCGGCGACCTGATGGAGCACTGCACGCGCTCCATCCCCGCGTACAAGCCTCTGTCGGTCTCCGGCTACCACATCCGGGAGGCGGGCTCGACGGCCGCGCAGGAGCTGGCGTACACGCTCGCCGACGGCTTCGGCTATGTCGAGCTGGGCCTCTCCCGCGGCCTGGACGTGAACACCTTCGCGCCCGGCCTCTCCTTCTTCTTCGACGCGCACCTCGACTTCTTCGAGGAGATCGCCAAGTTCCGCGCGGCGCGCCGCATCTGGGCGCGCTGGATGCGCGAGGTCTACGGCGCGACGTCGGAGAAGGCGCAGTGGCTGCGCTTCCACACCCAGACCGCGGGTGTCTCGCTGACCGCCCAGCAGCCGTACAACAACGTCGTACGGACCGCGGTCGAGGCGCTGGCCGCCGTGCTCGGCGGCACCAACTCCCTGCACACCAACGCCCTCGACGAGACCCTCGCCCTGCCGAGCGAGCAGGCCGCGGAGATCGCGCTGCGCACGCAGCAGGTGCTGATGGAGGAGACCGGCGTCGCCAACGTCGCGGACCCCCTGGGCGGTTCCTGGTACATCGAGGCGCTGACCGACCGCATCGAGGCCGACGCGGAGAAGATCTTCGACCGCATCAAGGAGCGGGGCCTGCGGGCCCACCCGGACGGCAAGCACCCGATCGGGCCGATCACCTCGGGCATCCTGCGCGGCATCGAGGACGGCTGGTTCACCGGCGAGATCGCCGAGTCGGCCTTCCAGTACCAGCAGTCCCTGGAGAAGGGCGACAAGCGGGTCGTGGGCGTCAACTGCCACACCGGCTCGGTCACCGGCGACCTGGAGATCCTGCGCGTCAGCCACGAGGTCGAGCGCGAGCAGGTGCGTGCCCTCTCCGGCCGCAAGGCCGCACGCGAGGAGGAGCGCGTACGCACCGCCCTGGACGCGATGGTCGCGGCGGCACGCGACGGCGGCAACATGATCGAACCGATGCTGGACGCCGTACGGGCCGAGGCCACCCTCGGCGAGATCTGCGGCGTGCTGCGCGACGAGTGGGGCACGTACACGGAGCCGGCCGGCTTCTGACGCCTCCCCTCTTACCCGTCTCGGTGCACAAGCCGGCCCCGGCGGCCCTTCCGGCCGCCGGGGCCGGCTGTGCGCCCGGGTCCGGCGGGCCGGGAGGGCCGCGGAAGGCCACTCGGCAGTTTGCGCGTGAGCGGCTCAACCCGGGCGCGGGAAACGGATCGTGAAGACCGCGCCGCCGCCCGGCGCCCGCCCCGCCTCCGGCTCCGCGCCGTGGGCCTGCGCGATACGGCGGACCATCGCGAGCCCGAGCCCCGAGCCCGGCAGGGCCCGGGCCGCGTCCGCGCGGTAGAAGCGGTCGAAGACGTACGGGAGATCCGCCGCCGCGATACCGGGACCGTGATCCCGTACGACCAGGTGCGGCGCGCCGCCCTCCACCGTCAGCGCCGTCTCGACCGGGCCGCCCTGCGGGCTGAACTTCGCCGCGTTGTCCAGGAGGTTGCCCAGCATCCGGCTCAGCCGGGACGGGACGCCCGGCACCGTCAGGCGCGATGCCTCGGGGGAGACCTCGACCGTGAATGCGACCGCCGGCCAGTGCTCCCGCGCCGCCGCCACCCCGTACTCCAGCAGGCCCGCGAGCATCACGTCCTCCAGCAGCGGCTGCGGCTCCTCGTCCCGCGCCAGTTCGATGAGGTCGCCGACCAGCTGCCCCACCTCGCGGATCTGCCGTCCCAGCGCGCCCGCCGCGCGCTCGCGCTGCGCCGCGGTCAACCGGTCGCCGCGGGCGAGCAGTTCGGCGTTGGTGCGCAGGGCGGTGAGCGGCGTTCGCAGCTCGTGCGAGGCGTCGGCGACGAGCTGCCGCTGCGCGGCGACCGACTGCTCGAGTTCGCCCAGCATGGTGTTGAAACTGCTCGCCAGCCGGGTCACCTCGTCCTCGCGCCCCGGCGGCCCCGGCGGCAGTTCGATGCGGTGCCGGGCGTCCCGCGTCGCCGCGATCCGCTCGGCGGTCGCGGTCAGCCGGGCGACCGGGGCGAGGCCGGTGCGCGAGACCCAGTAGCCCAGGCCCGCGGCGACCAGCACCCCCGCGGCGCCCACCACACCCAGCAACTGGCCGGCCTGCCGTACGCCGTCGTCCACGGTGTCGGCGCGCAGCGCGGCCTGCACGGCCTGGCCCTCCCTCACGCTTTCGGTGAGCAGTCGCATCCGGTGCCCCTGGAAGGAGATGTCCTTGTAAGCGGCGGGGCGGCGGCCCGCGGCCACGTCCCGGGTGCCCCGGGTGACGGGCAGCAGGTACGGGCGGTCCGGATCGTCCGCGGGGTCGGCCGGGACGATCTGGGTGCAGGCGGGGGAGCCGAGCAGCCGGCACTCGCCGGAGACCACCTGCGGGCCCTCGTCCTGCACGTCCCCGCCGACGCCCCGCACCGCCTGGCTCAGGCTGAGGTCGAGCTGACGGTTGAGTTCGTAGCGCAGGACGACGAACGCCGCCGTGCACACCCCCACCACGACCACGGCCACCGCCGCCGACGCGACCAGCGCGAGCCGGGTGCGCAGCGGACGGCGGCGGCGCCAGCGGGCGCCCAGCGAACGGCGGGCGCTCATACGAGGTCCAGCCGGTAGCCGACGCCGTGCACGGTGTGGACAAGCCGCGGCTCGCCGCCCGCCTCCAGCTTCCGTCGGAGGTAACCCACGTACACCGCCAGGGAGTTGGTGTCCGGGCCGAACGTCGCGCCCCACACCCGTTCGAGGATCAGTTCCCGCGGCAGCACCTGCCCGGGGTGCGCGAGCAGCAGCTCCAGCAGCGCGAACTCGGTCCGGCTGAACTCCAGCCGCCGCCCGCCGCGTACGCCGGTGCGGGTCGCGGGGTCCACGACGAGGTCGGCGAAGGAGCTGGGAGGGGAGTCCCCGGCGGCGTCCGGGGCTGCGCGCCGCAGCAGCGCCCGTACGCGCGCGGTCAGTTCGTCGAGCGCGAAGGGCTTGACCAGATAGTCGTCGGCTCCGGCGTCGAGGCCGTCGACGCGCTCGCTCACGGCGTCGAGCGCGGTCAGGACGAGTACGGGCATACGGTCACCGAGCCCGCGCAGCCGGCGGCACACCGCGAGCCCGTCGAGCACGGGCATGAGCACATCGAGGACGACGGCATCGGGCTGCCACGCGGCCACGGCACTGAGCGCGTCCAGGCCGTCGGCGGCGCCGCGGACGGTGAACCCCTCGATCGTGAGCCCGTCCTCGACGGCGGCTAGTACCTCGGGGTCGTCGTCGACGACGAGGATCCTCGCCCCGTCGGCCACCCCGCTCACCTCCGCTCCCGGACGGCCGCGGCCGGTGCTCCGCGGTGCGGTCCGCCCGGCGTCGCGGGCCCGTCCGGCTGCCTGCGCGGTGCCGCGGCCGTCCGCCCGGCGCCGGACCCGGCCGCGTCCCGCAGAGTGTGGCGGGGCGCGCGGCCCGGGGCGGTGGGCGGGGGCGGGAGGCCTCGGTGACCGGTCGGCGGTGCGGTGTTCATAGCACCCAAGGCTGCCAAACCCTGCTCTTAGATCCGTCTTAGGCCCGCCCCGCAGCCTGACGTCCATGCCGAAACCGAACCAGCCCCCGCCGGGCGCCCCGACACGGCCGCTGTCCGTGGTCATCGGGGCCGGTGGAACCGGGGGCCACATCTATCCCGGCCTCGCGCTCGCCGAGGCCCTGCGCCGTGCGGACCCGTACGCGGACATCAGCTTCGTGGGGACGGAGCGGGGCCTGGAGACCCGGCTCATCCCCGCGGCGGGCTTCCCGCTGCACACCGTCGACATGATCCCGTTCGATCCCGCGCTCGGTGCCCGCCGCTATCTGCTGCCCGCCGCGCTGATGCGCTCCGGAGCCCAGGTCCGGAGCATCCTGCGGCGCCGGGGCGCGCAGGTCGCGGTCGGCATGGGCGGGTATCCCAGTGCTCCCGTCATCGTCGGCGCGCGGCTCGCCGGGCTGCCGAGCCTCATCCACGAGTCCAACGCCGTGCCGGGGAGGGCCAACCGCTTCGCCGCCCGCCTCACCCCGCACATCGCGCTCGCCTTCGACCGCACCCGCGCGCACCTGCCGTCCGGCGCGGACGCCGACACCGTCGGCATGCCGCTGGTCGGTCCCGTCGCCACCCTGGACCGGCACGGGATGCGCGCCGACGCCCGCCGCGCGTTCGGCGTGCCCGACGGGGTGCGGCTGCTGGTGGTGAACGGCGGCAGCCTCGGTGCGGCGCGCCTCAACGAAGCGGCCGTGGGCCTCGCCAGGCGCTGGCGGGCCAGGACGGACGTACGGCTGCTGGTGAAGACCGGCCCGGACGCCCTCGCAGGTGTACGGACCCGGCTCGCCGCCGAGGGCGGCGAGCGAGTCGCGCAGGCCGTGGCCTACCTCGACCGCATGGACCTCGCCTACGCGGCGGCGGACCTCGTCGTGTGCCGTGCCGGCTCGGCGACGGTCGCCGAACTGGCGGCCACCGGCCTCCCGGCCGTGCTCGTGCCCTATCCGCACGCCCCGGGCGACCACCAGACGCACAACGCCCGCGTGCTCTCCGAGGCCGGTGCCGCCCTGCTGCTGCAGGACGGCGAGACGACTGCGGAAAGGCTGGCGGAGCTCACCGAACCGCTGTTGAACGACCCGGCGCGGCTCGCCGCCATGAGCGGCGCCGCCGACCCGGGGACCCACGCACGGGCCGCCGACCTCCTGGCCGCCAAGGTGCTGCGGCTCGCCGGGCGTTCCGCGCCGACCGACCCCCACCCCCGTACGAAGGAGCAGTACGCGTCATGACCGATCCGACCTCGCCGTCCTGGGCCGACCGCACCGTCCTCGTGACCGGAGCCGAGGGCTTCATCGGCTCCACCCTCGTCGATCTGCTCGTCGAGCGCGGCGCGCGGGTCCGCGCGCTCGTCCACTACAAGCCGTACGCCGCCGCTGGGCACCTCGCCCGCTACCTCGGTCCGGAGAGCCCCGTGGAGTTGCTCGCCGGGGACGTACGGGACGCGGGGCGCGTGATGGACGCGGTGGCGGGCTGCGACACCGTCTTCCACCTCGCCGCGCTCATCGGGATCCCGTACAGCTACGAGTCTCCCGAGTCCTACGTGCAGACCAATGTCACCGGCACGCAGAACATCGCCGCGGCCTGTCACCGGTACGGCGTGCGCAGGCTGGTCCACACCTCCACGAGCGAGGTCTACGGCACCGCGCGCACCGCCCCCATCGCCGAGGACCACCCGCTGCAGCCCCAGTCGCCGTACTCCGCCTCGAAGATCGGTGCGGACATGATGGCCCTGTCGTACGCGCACGCCTTCGACCTGCCGGTCACGGTCGTGCGGCCGTTCAACACCTACGGTCCGCGTCAGTCCGGACGCGCGGTGATCCCCACGATCCTGGCCCAACTCCACGCCGGCGCCCGCGAGATACGGCTCGGGTCGCTCGCGCCCACCCGCGACTTCACCTTTGTCACGGACACGGCCGCCGGTTTCCTCGCGCTGGCGGAGTGCGACCGCGCGCTGGGCGATGTGGTCAACCTCGGCAGCGGCCGGGAGATCGCCATCGGCGAGCTCGCGGAGGCGCTGATCGCCGCGACGGGCTCGGCCGCGCGCGTCGTGGTGGATCCGGCGCGGCTGCGCCCGGCGGGCAGTGAGGTGGAGCGGCTGCTGTCCGACAACTCCCGCGCCCGGGAGTGGGCGGGCTGGCAGCCGGAGGTCACCTTGGAAGAGGGCCTGCGCCGTACCTCCCGGTGGGTCGCGGACCACCTGCACCGCTTCACGGCCGACCGCTACGACGTGTAGGCCCACGCGCCACGAGCGCTGCCGGGGGCCGTGCCGCGGCAGGCCGGCCGGCAGGGGGCGCGGAGGGGCGGCTCCGCCGGCCGGGTCAGTCCGGCCGGCCCACCGCCCCCAGCCCGCCGAGCAGGACGGCCGTGAAGTCCCGGACCCAGGCCTCGTCCACGCGCTCGCCGCTCACCAGCGAGCGGTGCACCACCGCGCCCGCCGTCATGTCGAAGATCAGGTCCACGGCGCGTGCCGCGGCCGTCGCACCCTCCGCGCCCGGTGCGTCGGGCGGCAGCTCGCCCCGGGCCTGCGCACGTTCGCGGCCGAGCAGCACCAGCCGCTTCTGTCGGTCCACGATCGCCGACCGGATACGGGCCCGCAGCACCTCGTCGCGGGTCGACTCGGCGACGACCGCCATCAGCGCGGTCTTGGTCTCCGGCCGCTGCAGCAGCGCCGCGAACTGCAGCACCACACTCTTGATGTCGCCCTGGAGGCCGCCCCGGTCGGGGAGTTCGAGCTCGTCGAAGAGGATCGCGACCGCGTCGACCACGAGCTCGCTCTTGTTCGCCCAGCGGCGGTAGAGCGTGGTCTTCGCCACTCCGGCCCGCGCGGCGACATCGCCCATCGTCAGCTTTCCCCAGCCGAGTTCGACGAGCGCGGCGCGGGTGGCGTCAAGGATGGCCTGGTCAGCCTCGGCGCTGCGCGGACGTCCCGTACGGCCGGAGCGGCTCGTACGGCCGGAGATGCTGCACATGCGGGCGACCCTACCGCGCGGTATGCCGGGGGGCGGGGTTGCTCCGCCCGGGGTTCCATCAGATACGCTACGGCCCGTAGCGAAACACGGTGAACATGCGACAACCACAGGCGCGAGGGTGGGGACCCGGCGCCGATCAGGACGCCGTGTCCTTGACGGAAACAGGCGCTTTTCCGATCTCTGCGCGGAAGGGGGAGGATGTACTCATGCAGCCACGGAACATGTCCATGAGCGGAGTCGTCGACCTCGGCGCGGTGAAGGCCGCCGGGGAAGCCAAGCAGAAGGCGGAGCAGGCCCGGGCCGAGGCGGCCCGCGGCGGCGGGCCGCGGACGACCCCCGATCGTCTCGTCTTCGATGTCGACGAGGCGGGCTTCGAGCGCGACGTCCTCCAGCGCTCCGCCGAGGTTCCCGTCGTCATCGACTTCTGGGCCGAGTGGTGCGAGCCCTGCAAGCAGCTCAGCCCGGTGCTGGAGAACCTCGCGACCGAGTACGCGGGCCGCTTCGTGCTCGCCAAGATCGACGTCGACAGCAACCAGATGCTCTTCCAGCAGTTCGGCGTGCAGGGCATTCCCGCGGTCTTCGCCGTGATCGCGGGTCAGGCGCTGCCGCTGTTCCAGGGGGCCGCCCCGGAGGGGCAGATCCGCCAGGTGCTGGACCAGTTGATCGAGGCGGCGGAGCAGCGCTTCGGGATCGTGGGCGCCCCGGTCGAGCCGGGCGAGGAAGGTGCCGAGGAGGCCGACGAGGCCCCGAGCGTGCCCGCCGGCCCGTACGACAGCGCGCTCGGCGCCGCACACCAGGCGCTGGACGCCGGTGATCTCGGCGGGGCGATCCAGGCGTACAGCAATGTGCTCGCCGACGACCCGGGCAACGCGGAGGCGAAGCTCGGCCTGGCCCAGGCCGAGTTGCTCCGGCGTGTGGAGGGGGCCGACGCGCAGGCGGTGCGCAAGGCCGCCGCGGACCGGCCGGGCGATGCGGCCGCACAGCTCGCGGCCGCGGACCTGGATCTGGTCGGCGGTCATGTCGAGGACGCCTTCGGACGGCTCATCGACGCCGTCAAGCGCACGGCGGGGGACGACCGGGAGGCCGCCCGCGTCCGGCTGTTGGAGCTGTTCGAGGTGATCGGCAGTGACGACCCCCGGGTGACCGCCGCGCGCAACGCGCTGGCACGCGTTCTCTTCTGACCGTTTCGCCCCGGTCAGGAGTGGAGGGCGGCGGGGTGGGGGAAGAATCTCCTGCCGTGACCGACGGACGGGCCTTCTGTCCGCGTTGTACAGGGTGACGGCCGCCGAGCCGCCACCTTTACCCACCCCGGGGACGCCTGACATACCGTCATCCGGGGCCTGAAGTGACCACGGCGGCCGCGCTTTACCAAAACTTGGTAATCGCGGCCGCTGTTACTGGCAGTAAATGAACCGCGGGCCCTTGTCCGCGTATGTGCCAATTACTCCTCCACAATCGGGCATTGAACCGGCGACCCTGCGTACCCGGCCGAGATACGTCGGCCACGGATCGGTTATCCGTCCGTTACTCCCCAGTAACGCGGGCCTTGTGCCGGACCCGGTTGATGCACCACGATCGGCCACGCTCGGTCCAAACCCGCAGCCCGGAATCCGTTCGGTGCTGCGGGCGTCCTGGGTCCCCACCGAGCAGGCCGGCGGCAGTGGCGCCGGCCTTGGACAGGGGGGTCTCTGCCGAACCCTCGGCAGGGCCTGTCCAGAGAGGTTGCGCGACAGCGTGGCCAGTGGTTGTCGCTCGGGGGTGATCGCCGGTGATTCGGGTGCGGTTCGCGCCTCCGAGTACGACGGCGCTCTCCTTCCCGAGGACGTAGCACTTCTCCCATCCCAGGTAGGGCCGGCCCACCGGCCCCGCCGGAGATGTACGTCCGAGAAGGAGGAAAGTCATGGAGTCCCTGGCACGTGGCGGGACCAGATGGAAGCGGTTCGCCGTTGTCATGGTGCCCAGCGTCGCGGCGACCGCCGCGATCGGCGTCGCCCTCTCGCAGGGTGCGCTCGCGGCATCGTTCAGCGTGTCCGGCCAGCAGTTCAAGGTCAGCGCGGAGCGGCTCGAGGGTAAGGGTTTCGTCCAGTACGGGGCCTACGACACACAGGTCGGCGGGAAGAACGTCCCCGTCGCGGTCTCCGCGTTCAAGAGCGCGAAGATCAACAAAATGTGCCAGTCCGTCGTCACGCCGGACATCCCGCTTGTCGGCACTGTGACACTGCAGCTCAACGCAGGTGGCGAGGCCCCGGTCGAGGCCGAGAACCTGTACATCGACGTGGCGCAGCTCGACGCCAACGCCACGTTCAAGAACATCAACATCGGTGTCGCCGCCGGTTCCAGCACCAAGGGCCCCGGCATCAACAAGGGTGACCACGCGAGCCCTGCCGGCTTCGCTCAGGAGGCCGACAGCGCCACCCTGACCGACGTCAAGCAGACCGCATGGGCCACCAGCGCCGGAACCTTCAAGCTGAGCGGGCTCAGCATGAAGCTCCACAAGGGCGTCAAGGAGTGCTACTAAGCACTCGCCGGGCGGGTGGGAAGCCCCGGTTTCCCGCCCGCCCAACCCCTGAACTCTGTTGTAACAACGCCGTCCCCAGGAGCTGTTTTCCATGAGCGCCGAGTCACCAGGGCTGCGTGACCGAATTCGATACTGGCGGCTTCGCTTCCGCGGATGGCGCGGCGGGCGGCCGTTCTGGGCGGGCCTGCTGACGATTCTCGGCGGCGCGCCGATCGCGTACCTGCCGTACGCCAACCTCAAGGTCGGTCAGCTCACCATCCGCATGGCGACGACGGCGGGCGCGGGCTCGCTGATCATCGGCGTACTGCTGGTGACACTCGGCCTGACCATGTGGTTCCACCCCATCGTCCGGGTGTTCGCGGGTGTTGCGACGATTTTGCTGGCCCTGGTCTCCATCCCCGTGTCCAACCTCGGCGGTTTTCTGGTCGGCTTCCTGTTCGCGCTGACCGGTGGTGCTCTGTCCATCGCCTGGGCGCCGGCCGGCGCCGGCGGCAGGCCGGCCGTGCGGACCGGTGATCAGCCGGACACGGCGCCCACGGACGCCGGGGACTCGTACGAAGCCGGAAGGGTTGTCGAAGTGAATGGCGGGAGGCACCGTGCAGGCTGACGAGGCCCGGCCGGTCGCGGCCGGAAGCGGCGACTCCCCCGTGGCTCGCCCCGTCAGAACGGGGCCGCGTCACGCGGCACCCCGGAAGTCGCTGCTCACCAAGTTGCAGATTCCGGCAGGCAAGGCGATAGCCCTGGCCGCAATGCCCACAGCGGTGTTCGTGGGCATGGGCCTGACCCCGAAGCTCGCCCAGGCGGACGAGGTTCCCGGGAATCCCTTCGCCCCCGGGCCCTGCGTCACGCGCTCCGACGAGCCGTCGGAGAAGGAGAAGGAGAAGGCCGAGAAGTCGCCCTCTCCGTCCGAGTCGCCGGATGCCTCGAAGTCGGCCGAGCCGAGCGAGAAGTCCTCGGCGAAGCCGAGTCCCTCCGGGGACAAGGCGGACGACGCCGGTAAGTCGGAGAAGCCGGAGCCGACGCCGTCCGAGTCCACCCCGGCCGAGGAGACCCCCTCGCCCGAGCCGAGCCCGACGGAGTCCAAGAACCCACTGGACCCGCTGGGTGTCGGTGAGAAGCTCAAGGACCTCTTCGACGGCGACGACGAGGAAGAAGAGGAAGAGGAGCCGGCTCCGGCCGAGAGCAGCTCCACGCCCTCCGCGACGCCGAGTTCCGAGACGAGTGAACCCAAGCCCTCCAAGACCGCGGACAAGCCCGCGGAGACCGTCGACAAGACCAAGGACGCCATCAAGGATGCGGCGGACAAGGTCGGTGCGAAGGTCGAGGAGGTCGGCGACGAGGCCAAGAAGTCCGTGGACAAGGCCTCCGACGGCGTCAAGGACGCGACCGAGGGTGCGACCGGCAAGGACGGCAAGAAGCCGTTCCCCTGCCCGGAGAAGGACCCCAAGGCGCTGGCCGCCGCCGACCTGGAGGAGGGCATCCCGCTGCTCCCGGACGAGGCGTGGCGCCTGGAGACCTCCAAGCTCACGCTGCGCGGCCTGGACTTCAAGGGCATCGTCGAGGTCAAGACCTACAGCGGCAACGTCAAGAAGGTCCTGAAGTTCACCGCCAAGGAAACGGACATCAAGGACCTGCATCAGACGGTGTCCGGCGCGCAGGGCACCACCGCCCATGTGAAGGCCGCCGAAGGCAGCACATCGGAGCTTCGCGGCGGCACGGTGACCATGTACACCGAGGAGCTGAGCGGCAAGCTGTTCGGGCTGATCCCCGTCACCTTCAGCCCCGACAGCCCGCCGCCGATCAACGTGCCCTTCGCGATCTTCACCGACGCCAAGGTGCGCCAGGCCGGCCAGTTCGGCGGCACGCTCACCGTCCCGGGCATACAGCAGTTCAGCACCGAGTAGGTCCGGACACACGCACACAGAAGGGGGGGGGGGGGGGGGGGGGCGGGGGGGCGCGCCCCCCGGGGGGGGGGGGGGGGGGGGGGGGGGGGGGGGGGGGGGGGCGCCCCCCCCCCCCCCCCCCCGCGGCGGG
>NZ_JBICVP010000003.1:16965-324138 GCF_043199075.1 Streptomyces sp. NPDC048639 | reverse complement strand
GGGGGTGGGGGAGTCCTTCTTTTCATTTTTTTTTTTTGGTTCCGCGCCCGGCCCCCCCCCCCCCCCCCCCCCCCCCCCCAACCCCCCCCCCCCCCCCCCCGGCCGGGGCGGGCGCCCCCCCCCCCCCCCCCCCCCCCCCCCTTCCGCGTGGCCGGCCTCAGCCGCCCAGGTGGTGCACCCGCACCATGTTGGTGGTGCCCGGGACACCGGGGGGCGAGCCCGCGGTGATGATCATGGTGTCGCCCTCGGAGTAGCGGCCGAGCTTCAGCAGCTCGGCGTCGACCAGCTCCACCATCGCGTCCGTGTTCTCCACGTACGGCGCGATGTAGGACTCCACGCCCCAGCTCAGCGTGAGTTGGTTGCGGGTGGCGACGTCCGTGGTGAAGGCCAGGATCGGCTGCTGCGCCCGGTAGCGGCACAGCCGGCGGGCGGTGTCACCGGACTTGGTGAAGGCCACCAGTGACTTCGCGCCCAGGAAGTCGGCGATCTCGGCGGCCGCACGGGCGACGGAACCACCCTGCGTACGCGGCTTCTTGCCGGGCACCAGCGGCTGCAGCCCGCGGGAGAGCAGCTCCTCCTCGGCCGCCTCCACGATCCGCGACATCGTCTTGACCGTCTCGATGGGGTACTTGCCGACCGAGGATTCGGCGGACAGCATCACCGCGTCGGTGCCGTCCAGGATCGCGTTCGCCACGTCGGACGCCTCGGCGCGGGTCGGCCGCGACGAGTTGATCATCGACTCCATCATCTGGGTCGCCACGATCACGGGCTTGGCGTTCCTGCGGCACATCTCGATGAGCCGCTTCTGCACCATCGGGACCTTCTCGAGCGGGTACTCCACGGCCAGGTCGCCGCGCGCGACCATGACGCCGTCGAAGGCCAGCACGACCTCTTCCATGTTGTCCACGGCCTGCGGCTTCTCGACCTTGGCGATGACCGGGACGCGGTGGCCCACCTCGTCCATGATCCGGTGGACGTCACGGACGTCGCCCGCGTCCCGTACGAAGGACAGCGCCACCATGTCGCAGCCCAGCGCGAGGCCGAAGCGCAGGTCCTCGATGTCCTTCTCCGACAGCGCCGGGACGTTGACCGAGACCCCCGGCAGGTTGATGCCCTTGTGGTCGGAGACGACGCCGCCCTCGATGACGATCGTGCGCACCCGCGGGCCCTCGACCTCCACGACCTGGAGCGCCACCGCGCCGTCGTTGATGAGGATCGTCTCGCCCTTGGAGACGTCACCGGGCAGGCCCTTGTACGTGGTGCCGCAGATGGTCCGGTCGCCCGGCACGTCCTCGGTGGTGATGATGAACTCGTCACCGCGCACCAGCTCGACCGGGCCCTCGGCGAAGGTCTCCAGACGGATCTTCGGGCCCTGCAGGTCGACGAGGACGCCGACGGGGCGGCCGGTCTCCTCCGACACCTTGCGGACGCGGTGATAACGCTCCTCGTGCTCCGGGTGGGAACCGTGGCTCATGTTGAATCGGGCCACGTTCATGCCGGCCTCGATCAGCGACTTCAGCTGGTCGTAGGAGTCGACGGCAGGGCCCAGGGTGCAGACGATTTTGGAACGGCGCATGAGGGCGATCCTATCGGTTTTGTTTACGAGCGGAATATTGGTGCTGTAGCTACATCCGAGAGCTAGGCGCTGACCAGGGCGTATGTCTCTGTGGCGATCTCCAGTTCCTCGTCAGTGGGCACCACGGCGACCGCCACCCGGCTCGTCTCGGCCGAGATCAGCCTCCCCCGGCCGCCGCCGGGAGTGCCCCCGGAGGAGGCTCGTACGGCATTGAGCACCGCGTCCACCTCGATGCCCAGACCTTCCAGCCCGCGCATGGCCGCCTCGCGTACGGCCGCGGAATTCTCGCCCACTCCCGCGGTGAACGCGATGACGTCCACCCTCCCGAGTACCGCGAAGTACGCGCCCACATACTTCCGCAGCCGGTGGATGTAGACGTCGAAGGCGAGCCGCGCCCGTTCGTCGCCCTCGCCCATCCTCCGGCCGATCTCCCGCATGTCGTTGTCGCCGCACAGACCGAGCAGCCCGCTGCGCTTGTTCAGCAGCGTGTCGGTCTCGTCCGTGGACATTCCCGCGACCCGGGACAGGTGGAAGATCACCGCCGGGTCGATGTCGCCGGAGCGGGTGCCCATGACCAGGCCCTCCAGCGGGGTCAGCCCCATCGAGGTGTCCACGCACACCCCGCCCCGTACGGCCGAGGCGCTGGCGCCGTTGCCCAGGTGCAGCACGATCGCGTTGGTGTCGGCGACGTCCTTGCGCAGCAGCTTCGCGGCCGCCCGCGAGACGTACGCGTGCGAGGTGCCGTGGAAGCCGTAACGGCGCACGCCGTGCGCGTCGGCGGTGGCGGTGTCGATGGCGTACCGGGCCGCGGCCTCCGGGATCGTGGAGTGGAAGGCGGTGTCGAAGACGGCAACCTGCGGAAGGTCGGGGCGCAGCTCGCGGGCGACTTTGATGCCGGTGATGTTCGCCGGGTTGTGCAGCGGCGCGAGCGGGACCAGCTCCTCGACGGCCGCCACGACGCCGTCGTCGATCAGGGTGGGCTCGGTGAACCGGGTGCCGCCGTGCACCACCCGGTGGCCCACCGCGGCGAGCGCCGGGGAGTCCAGGCCGAGTCCCTGCGCGGCCAGTTCGGCGGCGACCCGCTTCAACGCGGCCGTGTGGTCGGCCACATCGCCTTCGCCGATGCGCTCCACGATGCCGGAGGCGAGCCGCTCGCCGCTGCCGTCCGCCATCTCCAGGAGCTGGTACTTCACCGACGAGGAGCCGGAGTTGAGGACGAGTACGCGACTGGCGCTCACGCGGTCTCCGCATTCTGTGACGTGGACGTGGACGTGGACGTCGACGAGGGAGCGGCCGTACCCGGCCGCTCGCCCTGGGCCTGGATGGCGGTGATGGCGACGGTGTTGACGATGTCCTGGACGAGGGCGCCGCGGGAGAGGTCGTTGACCGGCTTGCGCAGACCCTGGAGGACCGGGCCGACCGCCACGGCACCGGCCGAGCGCTGCACCGCCTTGTACGTGTTGTTGCCGGTGTTGAGGTCCGGGAAGATCAGCACGGTCGCCTTGCCCGCGACCTCGGAGTCCGGCAGCTTCGTCGCGGCCACGGCGGCGTCCACCGCCGCGTCGTACTGGATCGGCCCGTCCACTGCCAGGTCCGGGCGTCGCTCGCGGACGATCTCGGTGGCCTTGCGCACCTTGTCGACGTCCACGCCCGAGCCGGAGGTGCCCGTGGAGTACGACAGCATCGCGATCCGCGGCTCGACCCCGAACTGGGCCGCGGTGGCGGCCGACTGGATGGCGATGTCGGCGAGCTGCTCGGCGTCCGGGTCGGGGTTGACCGCGCAGTCGCCGTAGACGAGCACCCGGTCGGCCAGGCACATGAAGAAGACGGAGGAGACGATCTGGGCGCCCGGCGCGGTCTTGATCACCTCGAAGGCGGGACGGATGGTGGCGGCGGTGGAGTGGACCGCGCCCGAGACCATCCCGTCGGCCAGGCCCTCCTGGACCATCAGCGTGCCGAAGTACGAGACGTCGGCGACGATGTCGTACGCCAGCTCGTACCCGATGCCCCTGTGGGCCCGGATCGTGGCGTACAGCTCGGCGAACCGTTCCCGCAGCGCCGAGGTCTGCGGGTCGATGAGGTGGGCGCCGGAGACGTCGATGCCCAGCTCGGCCGCGCGCTTGCGGATCAGGTCCTCGTCGCCGAGCAGGGTGAGGTCGCAGACGTCGCGGCGCAGCAGCACGTCCGCGGCGCGCAGCACCCGCTCCTCGGTGCCCTCGGGGAGCACGACGCGACGGCGCCGGGACCGGGAGCGCTCGATCAGCTCGTGCTCGAACATCATCGGCGTGACGCGGCTGGAGCGGGCCAGGGATATCCGGTGCGTCAACGCGGCCGTGTCCACGTGCCGTTCGAAGAGCCCGAGGGCGGTCTCGGCCTTGCGCGGGGACGCGGCGTTGAGCTTGCCCTCGATCCGGGACAGCTCGCCCGCGGTCGGGAAGCTCTGGCCCGGCACCGAGAGCACCGGTGTACCGGGGGCGAGCCGCGAGGCCAGCGCCATGATGTCCGGACCCGGCCGCTCGTCGAGGGTGAGCAGCACGCCACCGATGGGCGGGGCGCCGGCGCTGTGGGCGGCGAGGGCACCCACGATCAGGTCGGCCCGGTCGCCCGGGGTGATCACCATGCAGCCCTCGGTCAGCGCGCGCAGGAACGTCGGCAGCATCGCGCCGCCGAAGACGAAGTCCCGCACGTCGCGGGCGAGTCCGGCGGCGTCGCCGAGCAGCACCTCGGCGTCCAGGGCGTGCACGATCTGCTGCACGGTGGGAGCGGAGAGGGAGTCGTGCTCGGGGAGGGTGTAGCAGGGGACGGGCAGCCGGTCCGTCAGGCGTGCGGCGACCTCCTCGTGGTCCGCGCGCGCGACCCGGTTGACGATCATCGCGGTGATGTCGCAGCCGAGGGAGTCGAGCGCGGCGTACGCGTTGTGGACCTCGGCGCGCACGGAGACGGCGTCCTGGTCCTGGCCGCCGACGACGGGGATCACCGAAGCGCCGAACTCGTTCGCCAGCCGGGCGTTCAGATTCAGCTCGGCCGGGAGGTTGGTGCCCGCGTAGTCGGTGCCGAGGACGAGCACGAACTCGTAGCTGCGGGCCACCTCGTGGAAACGGGCGACGAGTTGGGAGACCAGCTCGTCGGTGCCCCGCTCCGCCTGCAGCCGGGCCGCCGTGTGGTAGTCGATCCCGTACACGCTCTCGGCGGGCTGGCTCAGGCGGTAGCGGGCCCGCAGCAGCTCGAAGAGCCGGTCGGGACCGTCGTGGACGAGCGGGCGGAAGACCCCTACCCGGTCCACATGACGGGTCAGGAGCTCCATGACTCCCAGCTCGACGACCTGGCGGCCGTCGCCGCGGTCGATCCCGGTCACGTACACGCTGCTCGTCACGCGTGCTCTCCGATCTTCGAACGCCGGATCGGCTCACATGCAGCCGACAGAGTGGGCTTACCCTCTTGACAATACCTGCAGGGATGAGTAGAGCCGGGGCCCGGGTGGAGGGGGTAGTCGCGGGGCATACGGGCCTCCGGGACCGGGTGGACACGGTCGGCGCGGGTGGTCCGCGCGAGGCGGAACAGCGGTCCGCCCGACGTGAAACAATCGAACTGGTCGATGTGTACGACCACCCGGCCACCGAGTACCGAGCAGGAGAGTCGAGCCGATGCGCATCGGAGTCCTCACCGCGGGCGGCGACTGCCCCGGCCTGAACGCCGTGATCCGGTCGGTCGTGCACCGCGCCCTGGCCGCGTACGGCGACGAGGTCATCGGATTCGAGGACGGCTTCAAGGGTCTGCTCGACCGCCGGTACCGCACCCTCGACCTCGAGGCCGTCAGCGGCATTCTCGCCCGCGGCGGCACCATCCTCGGCTCCGCACGGCTGGAGCGTGCGCGACTGAGCGAGGCCACCGACAACGCCGAGGAACTGTGCCGCGAGCTCGGCCTCGACGTGCTGATCCCGATCGGCGGCGAGGGCACGCTCACGGCGGCCCGGATGCTCTCCGAGGCCGGCATGCCGGTCGTCGGCGTCCCCAAGACGATCGACAACGACATCTCCTCCACGGACCGCACCTTCGGCTTCGACACCGCCGTCACCGTCGCCACCGAGGCCATCGACCGGCTGAAGACGACCGCCGAGTCCCATCAGCGCGTCATGGTCGTCGAGGTCATGGGGCGGCACGCGGGCTGGATCGCGCTGGAGTCCGGCATGGCGGGCGGCGCGCACGGAATCTGCCTGCCGGAGCGGCAGTTCAACGTCGACGACCTCTGCAAGATGGTGGAGGAGCGCTTCGCGCGCGGCAAGAAGTTCGCCGTGATCTGCGTCGCCGAGGGCGCGCACCCGGCCGAGGGCTCGATGCCGTACGAGCGGGGCGCGATCGACCAGTACGGCCACGAGCGCTTCGCCGGGATCGGCAACCGGCTGGCGGCCGAGCTGGAGCGCCGGCTCGGCACGGAGGCCCGGCCGGTCATTCTCGGACATGTGCAGCGCGGCGGGACGCCGACGGCGCACGACCGTGTGCTGGCCAACCGCTTCGGCTGGCACGCCGTCGAGGCCGCGCACCGCGGCGAGTTCGGCGGGATGACCGCGCTGAGCGGTACGGACATCCGTATGGTGCCGCTGGCGCACGCCGTCACGGAGCTGAAGACCGTCCCCGAGTTCCGTATGCGCGAGGCGGAGTCGGTCTTCTGACGGCGATGAAGCCCTGCGCGTACTTCACGGACATCGTCGTGCGGAGGAAGAAGCAGCAGGGGTCCACGCCGAAGCCGGCTTGCCCGGTGTCCGCCGCCTGACGCCTGACGCCTGACGCCTGATGTCCGGTGTCTGATGTCCGGTGTCTGCTGTCCGGCGCCGAGGCTCTCCGGCGACGCGCCTCCGCTGCCCGCGGACCGGCGGGCGAGCCTCCGCCGGTCCACCTCGGACGCCGGTGCTACCGGCTCTCGCGCTCCTGCGCGTACAGCAGGGACCAGAAGAGCTCCAGCACCTCGTCGAGGAAGGCCTTCCCCGCGTCCCCGGAAGCCGTCGACGTCGTGCCCACGCCCCAGTTGAGCGTGCCGACCATCCGCGTCTGGTAGTCGGAGTGCAACTGGTGCAGGACGTCACCGAGCCGCTGCTTGGGGAGCGGCAGCATCTTCGTCAGGGGTTTCACGTACGCCTGCCAGCGCGTGGTGACCGCGTTGCGCAGCAGGTCGGTCAGGGCGTCCGCGCGCCCGGTGAACTCGATGAACGCGGGCAGCGGGAGCGCCAGGGTCTCGGCGAGCGCCGTGGCCTGCCGGTCGTTGCCGGTCCAGTTGCCCGTCTGCTCGACCAGTTCGTACGCGGCCGGGTCCATGCCGATGTGCAGCGCCAGATCGGAGGCGGCTAAACCGCGCGCCAGCCGGTGCTCCCGCAGGGTGCTCGGTGAGCCCAGCAGATCGCCGGGTGAGCACCAGAGAGCTCCGGCCAGCGCGGTGAGCTCGGCTTCGGTCGGTGAATCGTCGCCGAGCTCCCAGGCAGCCACCATCGCCGGACTGACCTGCAGTCCGTAGGAGGCCCAGATTCCGTAGGCGACCTGGGCATGGCCCATCCCCAGCCCTTCTCGCAACCGGCGTGCGGTAGTTGCGTCAAAGGGGGGTTTGTGGGCGTCGGGTGGGGGGAACGAACGCACGCCGAAAGGCTAGGGGCTACTGGCGAGTAACTACTACGGTTCGTCCACAGAAGCTCACGACTTGTGCAATCGCACCGAGATGTCAACCGGTGACAGGCTCGCCCGCCCCACCGCCCGTGTTCAGCGGCGCCGTCCCCGGACGACGGGACGCACACCCCACTGGGCGCGGAATTCGCCGCCGGGCGGAAGGACTTTGAGCCCGTAGCCGTTGTTGAACGCATTCGCGGCGCAGGAATACGGCTCGATGGCCAGTCCGCGCCGGCGGCCGTCGGGATCGGGCAGGGTGTCGCCCGTGTACACCTGAAGGAATTCGTGCTGCCGGTCCTGCCACACCTCCAGCGAGACGGGGCTTTCGGGCGAGGTCATCCGCACCACGGCCAATCCGTCGCCGTTCCGGACGAGTTCGGCGAATCCGGTGTCGAGAACCGTGTCCCTCAGCCGTCGCGGCCGCAGAAAGTCGAATGAGGTCCCGGCGACGGGGACGGGCGGCGGAAGGGGAATTCCTCGGTCGTCGGTGCGGAACCACTTCCGGGCCGGAAGTGTGAGCACGATGTCGTCGATGTACTCGGTGCCCAGCGTGAAATACGGGTGGGCGCCCACGCCGTACGGGACCCTGTCGGCGCCGGTGTTGCGCGCGGCGTTGGTGACGAGCAGTCCGTGCTCGGTGAGTTCGTAGGTCTGCCGCAGGCGCAGGACGAACGGATAGCCCGGCTGCGCGTGCAGGGTGAGCCCCATGACCAGCCGGGACGTGCTGCGCTCCACGACCTCCCAGTTCATCCACCGGGTCAGCCCGTGGATGGCGTTGGCCTGCGCGGGCTCACTCCAGGGCAGCACCTGCTCGGTGCCGTCGAAGGTGTAGGTGCCGTGGTCGATCCGGTTCGGCCACGGAATGAGCACCTGACCGTACGAGGCCCCGGTCGGATAGGAATCGGGGCTGAAGGTGTCGAGCAGTTGATGCCCCTTCACCGTGTACGACCTCAGGCCCGCGCCCAATTCGGTGACGATGAGGCGCTGTTCTCCGCGGGAGATCTCGTAACTCTCGCCCGACAGGGACGAGGGCGATGTTCTTCTTTCCGACGGCACTGTTCGTGTCGCCGCGTGCGCGGCGCCGGTGCCGGTGCCCAGCAGTGCCAGACCGGTGCCGATTCCCGCTGTGAGAACACCGCGCCTGCCGGGCTGCGCGGATTCCGTGCCGTCATGGTGCAGAGTCATTCCACCCGCTCCTTCGCCTTTTCCGCAGGGCGCTGCCGCCGCGGTTTCCCGTCGCATTTCCGCCGGTGGTGCCGATGGCCCGGCCTCTTTCCGGATCGATCTTGACGCGTCCGTGGGCAGGCGTGATCACGACACGCGTGGACAGCATGCGGAGAGTGACCGATCCTGGGAGTACCGGCCGGGCGGGCGGTGCACGGCTCGGCGTGACCGACGTGGACCGACGTGGACCGATGCGAAGAGGTGCGCGATGGACTGGTGGGTGTGGATCGTCGTCATTGCGGTGGTCGTCGGCGTCCTGGCGCTGACGATCATGGGGGTCCAGGCCCGCCGCCGCAGTGGCGGAGTCATCGCCGTGAAGCGGCGCGGACGCGGCCGGACGGGTGGCCTGAAGTGACCGGTCTGATGCTCGCGACGGAGATCACCAAGCGTCCGGTGGTCACGCTCGGCGGAGACGCGGTCGGCCAGGTCAAGGACGTCGTGTTCGACGGCGCGGGCGGTCGCGTCGTGGGGTTCACCCTCAGCGGGCGCAAGTGGTTCTCCGGGCCGATGAAGCAGAGTCTGCCCTGGACGGCGGTACGCGCGCTGGGCCGCGACGCCCTCATGATCGCGAACGAGGACGTGCTGGAGGGCCGTACGGACGTGGTGGAGAAGGGCGAGGCCCGGGGCGGGGACGTCCTGGCGTCCCGCGTCCTCACCGACGCCGGCACCGACATCGGCAAAATCGTCGACGTCGTCGTCGACCCCGATGCGGGCGCCGATGTCGTCGGCTACGAGATCGCCCCGACCGAGGCGCTCGGCCGCCGCGCCCGCACGGTCTTCCTGCCGCGCGCCGAGACCATCGCGGTCTCCGGCGAAGCCCTGGTCGTCCCCGCCACGGTGACCGAGTACGTAGCCGAGGACCTCGCCACCTTCGAGGAGCGGGTCAGGGCGTACCGGGACCGCTCACCCTCATCGGAGGCCTGATGCTGTTCAGCCAGACCGAGGACCGGCCCGTGGTGAGCGTCGCCGACGCGAGCACGGTCGGTGTCGTGGACGCCTGCGTCGTCGACCCGGCCCTGGCCCGTGTCGTGGCGCTCCGCCTGCACAAGACCAAGGACTCCAAGCGGAACATCCTCACCCTGGCGCGCGCCCGAGCGATCGGCTCCGACGCCGTGATGGTGGACGACCCGGAGGTACTGGAGACCGCCGAGGGCGGCCTCGCGGAACTCGCGGACAAGAACCGCGATCTGCCGCAGAAGCGCGTCCTCACCGACCGCGGTGACGAACTCGGCTCGCTCACGGATGTGGACTTCGATCCCGAGAGCGGCGCGGTCCTGACCCTGCACACCACGGCCGGTGACCTGGAGGGCAGGGCACTGATCGGCAACGGCGGCTACGCCGTGGTGGTCCGCGCCGACCTCACGCCTGCGGGATCGAGCACCGCCGCATCGAGCACCCCGTCCTCCTCGGGCTAGCCGTCCTCGGGCAAGCCGTCCTGACCGCCGCAGCCGACGTGGGACCGGGCTTCAGCCCTTGACCGCGCCGCCGAGCGTGAACCCGCCGCCGAGCCGCCCCGAGATCAGCACGTACAGCAGCACCACCGGGGTCGAGTAGAGGATGGAGAAGGCGGCCAGCTGGCCGTAGACGATGGACCCGTAATTGCCGAAGAACGTGAAGATGGAGACGGACGCAGGGAGTTGATCGGGCGTCAGCAGCAGCATGAAGGGGACGAAGAAGTTCCCCCACATCATGATGAAGCTGTAGATCGTCACCACGGTCACGCCCGGGCCCATCAGCGGCAGCACGACCCGGAGCAATGTCTGCAGGGCGGAGGCCCCGTCCGTCCAGGCAGCCTCCTCCAGCACCATCGGGACGCCGTCCATGAAGTTCTTCATCAGCCAGATGGCGAACGGCAGTTGCGAGGTGGCCAGGAAGAACGCGGTGCCGTGCATGGTGTCGATCAGATCGACCTGGACGAACAGACCGTAGACCGGGACCATCACCGCGGTGATCGGCAGACAGGTCGTGAACAGGACCGTCAGCAGATACGGCCGGTTCAGCCGCGACCGGAAGCGGGACAGCGGATACGCCGCGAGGGCCGCGCAGGCCACCGTCAGGGCCGTGGCACCGCCGCACAGCAGCAGGCTGTTGAGCATCGGCGTGAAGGTGATGTCGTCCGTCATCACCGCGGAGAAGTTGTCCAGCGTCGGGGACCCGGGCGGCCGTACGCGCAGGGTGGCGTCGGCGTCCACCGAGGCCAGCAGCAGCCACGTCAGCGGTACGGCGAAGGCGAACGCGAGGACGAGGAGCGCGGCGTCGGCGGCCAGGCGGCGGCGGGTGCGGCGCGAGAGGGCCGTCGTGCGGGGCGGGCGCGGGGGCGAGGTCACCGGTCACACCTCCGTACGCAGCAGGCGCAGATAGAGCACCGAGAACAGCGCTCCGACCAGCAGGAGGAGCAGCGCCACCGCCGTGCCGTAGCCGATCAGGCTCTTCAGGAACGCCTGGTCGTACATGAACACCGGCAGTGTCTGGCTGCGGTTGCCCGGGCCGCCCCGCGTCATGGCCCAGATGAGGCCGAAGACCGAGAGCGTCTGGAGGGTGTTGAGCATGAGGTTGGTGCCGATGGAGCGGCGGATCATCGGCAGGGTGATGTGCCACAGGCGCCGGTGTCCGCGCGCCCCGTCGACCTCCGCCGCCTCGGTGATCTCCTTCGGGATCTCGGAGAGGGCGGCGGAGTAGACGAGCATCGAGAACGCGGTCCCGCGCCAGACGTTGGCGAACGAGACCGCGAGGATGGGGAGGGTGAACAGCCAGTTCTGGGAGGGGAGATGGAGGTGGTCGAGGATCGCGTTGAGCGTTCCCTCGCGGCGGAAGAAGGCGTAGAGCAGAAAGCCCGCCACGATCTCGGGCAGCACCCAGGCGGTGATGACGATCGCGCCGGTGAGGGTGCGCACCGGCTTCGAGGCGCGCCGGAGCAGTCCGGCGAGCGCCAGCCCCAGCGTGTTCTGGCCGAGGATCGAGGAGATGACGGTGAAGACGAGGGTCAGGACGACCGCGTTGCGGAAGTCGTCGTCGGCGAAGGCCCGCCGGAAGTTGTCCAGCCCGACGAAGTCGGCGGACGACGAGCCGGTCAGCTGCATGTCGGTGAAGGCGATCCAGACGCAGTAGCCGATCGGCCCGCCGAGGAAGAGCAGCAGCAGGAGAGTCGCGGGGACGAGCGGCAGCCGGCGCAGCGTGCCGCGGGCGCGGGGGCGCGGTCGGCCCGCGCGCCGTTCGGGAGGCGCCGCCTTCGCGGGCGGCGCGGTCGCGGTGGTCATCAGGGCTTGTTCACCACGGCGCCGTCGGTGACGGACTTCAGCTGGTCGTCGTAGGACCGCGCGGCCTTGGCGGCCGAGGCGTCACCGGTGGTGACGGACTCCATCGCCTCGCCGATGGCGCTGGAGACCTGCGGATAGACGGGGAGCGCCGGCCGGTAGTGGGTGTGCTCCACCAGCCCGGTGAAGAACTCGATGCCCGGCATGGACTTCTTGTACTCCGGGTCGGCGGCGACGTCCTCGCGGACCGCGATCTGCGCGTTGACCACGTCCCACTCGACCGCGTTCTCCTTCGTCTGGAGCTGCTCGACGAACTTCCAGGCGAGATCCGGGTTGTCGGACTTCGCGGGGATGGCCCAGGTCCAGCCGCCCGACATGCTGACCTTTCCGGGTGCCTGGCCCTTCTGGGTCGGCATCGGCGCCTGGCGGAGCACATCGGGCCACTCGGGCCACGGCTTCCCGCCGGACTTCAGCCACTGCTGGCCGATCCAGGAACCGTCGAGGTTGATCGCGAGCTTGCCCTCGGGCAGAAGCTCGGTGGCCACATGGGTGTTGATGTTGGGGTCGAGGGCGTCGGACGGGTCGGGGCCGAGCTTCTCGGCGTAGACGGTGCGTACGAACTCCAGGGAGTCCTCGAAGCCCTGGCCGCCGGTGACCCACTTCTTCGCCTTCGGGTCGTAGAGCGGGTCCTCGCCCGTGCCGTAGAGCAGCATCTCGAAGCCCTGCATGGCGGCGACTTCGCCGGGGGCCTTTCCGGTGTAGACGTTCAGCGGGACGACGCCGGGGACCTTCTTCTTGATGGTGCGGGCGGCGTCGAGGATCTCGGCCCAGTTCTTCGGCTGCCAGTTCTCGGAGAGCCCGGCCTTGGCGAAGATGTCCTTGTTGAACCACAGGCCGCGGGTGTCCGTGCCGTCCGGGACGCCGTACGTCTTGCCGTCCTCCGCCTTGGCCGCCGTCTTCGCCGTGTCGACGAATCTGTCCCAGGTGGCCCAGGACCCCAAGTAGTCGTCCAGCGGCCGGAGATAGCCGGCCTTGATGTCGGAGTTGATGCGGAAGGTGTCCTCGTAGACCAGGTCCGGCGCGGTCTTGGGGGAGCGCATCATCTGCTGGACCTTGGTGGCGTAGTCGTTGTCCGGCGCCTGGATGGGGACGAGCTCCACCTTCTTGCCGGGGTTGGCCTTCTCGAACTGCTTCTTCACCGAGGCCAGCAGGTTGTCCTTGAACCGGATCTTGTTGTCGGTGCTGCGGTTGTAGGCGACCTTCACGGTGTCGGGATCGCTGCCCGAACCGCCACCGCAGGCGGTGAGGGCGGAGGCGGCGAGGACGGCGGAGAGGGTGAGCAGAGGAGCTGTGGGGCGCACGGCACGACCTCCTGAGAGCACCTGGCGGGCTGCTGGGTGACCGTACGAGCGGCTGAACGGGCGGTCAATGCCCCCGGATATCGCCTCGTCAGAACCGTGACAACGTTGTTATTCGCCATCCCGGCGGAACGGTGGGCGGGCGATGCGGTGATGCCGTTCGTCCTCGACCGGATGTACGGGTCTCAGCCGCCCTCCGGTTCCGGCGTCCCTCAACGGGGGCTGAGCCAGCGGTAGCAGAGCTCCGGCCGCCCCACCTGCCCGTACTGCGGGCTGCGTTCGGCGCGGGCCGCGTCCACCAGGTGCTCCAGATACCGCCGGGCGGTGATTCGCGAGATGCCCACCGCCTCGCCCGCCGCGTTCGCGGTGACGCCCTGCGTTCCCGAGTCGCGCAGGACGCGCGTGACCGCCTCCAGCGTGGGACCGCTCAACCCCTTCGGTAGCGCGGCCGGCTGGGGCGCGCGCAGCGCGGCGAGCGCGCGGTCCACCTCGTCCTGGCCGCTCGCCTCACCGGCAGTCGCGCGGAACTCGGCGTAGCGGACGAGCCGGTCGCGCAGGGTCGCGAAGGTGAACGGCTTCAGTACGTACTGCACGACGCCGAGCGAAACGCCCTCCCGGACGACCGTCAGGTCGCGCGCCGAGGTCACCGCGATCACATCGGCGGTGTGCCCGGCCGCGCGCAACGACCGTACGAGCTGGAGCCCGTGGCCGTCCGGCAGATAGAGGTCGAGCAGCAGCAGATCCACCGGTTCGCGCTCGAGATGGCGCTGCGCCTCGGTGCCGGAGTGCACGCTCCCGGCGACGGCGAAGCCCGGCACCCGTCCGACGTAGAGCGCGTGCGCGTCGGCGGCGACCGGGTCGTCCTCGACGACCAGGACGCGGATCGCCGGGCGGCCGGTCATGCGCGCACCTGCGCGGGCAGCGGCAGCCGGACGGTGAACTCGGCGCCGCCGTCGGCCGACCGGCCGAGCGTGATGGTGCCGGCGTTGCGGCGGACGGCCTGGCGGACGAGGGCCAGGCCCAGGCCGCGGCCGGGGCCCAGCCCGGCCTTCGCCGAGGGGGCCTTGGTGCTCCAGCCGCGCCGGAAGATCTCGTCCATCTCGGTGGCGTCCACGCCGGGCCCGGTGTCCGCGACCCGGAAGAGCAGTTCGCCGTCCTCGGCGCGGGCCGTGACGGTGACCTTGGCGCGGCGGCCCGCCCGGCCCTCGGTGGCCGCGTCCACGGCGTTGTCGAGGAGATTGCCGAGGACCGTGACGAGGTCGCGCGCCGGCACGGTGTCGGGGAGCACGCCGTCGTGGATGCTGCTGTCCGGGGTGAGTTCGAGCTCCACCCCGCGCTCGTTCGCCTGGGCCGCTTTGCCGAGGAGCAGCGCGGCGAGCACCGGCTCGGCCACGGCTCCCACCACGGTGTCGGTGAGGGCCTGGGCGAGTTCGAGTTCGGCCGTCGCGAACTCCACGGCCTCGTCCGCCCGTCCCAGCTCGATCAGCGAGACGACCGCGTGCAGTCGGTTGGCGGCCTCGTGCGCCTGGGAGCGCAGGGCCTCGGTGACGCCACGCACCGAGTCCAGTTCTCCGGAGAGCGCCTGCAACTCGGTGTGGTCCCGCAGGGTCACGACGGTGCCGCGCTTCTCGCCGCTGGAGACGGGTGAGGTGTTGACCACCACGATCCGGTCGGTGGTCATGTGGACCTCATCCACCCGCTCCTCGGTGGCCAGCAGCGCGCCGGTGAGCGGGGCGGGCAGGCCCAGTTCGGCGACGTTCCGTCCGACCACGTCCGCACCGACGCCGAGCAGTTCCCGCCCGGCGTCGTTGATCAGGGCGATCCGCCGCTGCCCGTCCAGCATCAGCAGCCCTTCGCGCACCGCGTGCAGTGCGGCCTGGTGGTAGTCGTGCATACGGCTCAGCTCGGTCGCGTTCATCCCGTGGGTATGACGACGTAGCCGGGCATTCACCACATACGTCCCGATACCTCCCAATATCACCGCTCCGGCCGCGACCGGCAGCAGACCGGCCAGCTGCCGCTCCACCTGGGCGCTGATCCGCTCGACGGTGATGCCGGCGCTCACCAGCCCGATGATCCGCCCGTCCCCGTTCGCGCCGTCCCGTATCGGGGTGACCACGCGGACGGACGGGCCGAGCGTGCCGGTGTAGGTCTCGGTGAAGGTGCGGCCGCGCAGTGCCTCGGCCCGGTGGCCGAGGAACGTCTCGCCGATCCGCTCGGGGTCCGGGTGGGTCCAGCGCGTCCCCTGCGGATCCATCATCGTGACGAATGCCACGCCCGCCTCCTTGCGGACCTTCTCGGCGTACGGCTGGAGCACCGCGGAGGGGGCATCGCCGTGGATCGCGGTCCGGACGGAGGGGGAGTCGGCTATGGCGCGGGCCGCGGCGGTCGTCTGGCGCTCCGCCGCGTCCTCGGCCTGCTGCCGGGCGGTGAGGTACGCGAAGACCGCGCACCCGGCCACCACGGCAGCGACCAGCACGACCTGCATCGCGAAGAGCTGGCCGGCCAGGCTGCGGGGACGGGGACTGCGCATGGCTGCCAGTCTGCCTGGCCTCCGGCGCGGTGCGGAGATCCGTTCGTGAACGAAATGAACGCAAGGGAGACGCAAGTCACAGCGTGGAGGATATTCAGCTGGACGTCCAGGACGTGAGCCGCACGTACTGCGCCAGAACAAGGAGACAACCGTGGCTGCGCAAACCCCGCCACACCAGCCGCCGGTGAAGACCGGCGGGAGCAAGAAGCGGGACCGGACCCACTACCTCTACCTCGCCGTGATCGGAGCAGTGCTCCTCGGCATCGTGGTCGGCTTCGCCGCGCCCGGGGTGGCGGTCGAGCTGAAGCCCCTGGGTGACGGTTTTGTGAACCTGATCAAGATGATGATCTCGCCCATCATCTTCTGCACCATCGTGCTGGGCGTCGGCTCCGTACGGAAGGCCGCCAAGGTCGGTGCGGTGGGCGGGCTCGCGCTCGGCTACTTCCTGGTCATGTCCACCGTGGCGCTCGCGATCGGCCTGGTGGTCGGCAACATCCTCGAGCCCGGTTCCGGGCTGCACCTCACCGAGGCCGCACGCAGCGCGGGCGAGGCGCAGGCCGAGGGCACGGCCACGTCCACCCCGGAATTCCTGCTCGGCATCATCCCGACCACGCTCGTCTCCGCCTTCACCACCGGCGAGGTGCTGCAGACCCTGCTGGTCGCCCTGCTCGTCGGCTTCGCGCTCCAGGCCATGGGGTCCGCCGGTGAGCCGGTCATCCGCGGTATCGGGCACATCCAGCGGCTGGTCTTCCGCGTGCTGGCGATGATCATGTGGGTCGCGCCGATCGGCGCCTTCGGTGCCATCGCCGCCGTGGTCGGCGAGACCGGCCTCGACGCCCTCAAGTCGCTCGCGATCATCATGATCGGCTTCTACGTCACCTGCCTGCTGTTCGTCTTCGTCGTTCTGGGGCTGCTGCTGCGGGTGGTCGCCGGGGTCAACATCCTGGCGCTGCTGAAGTACCTGGCCCGGGAATTCCTGCTGATCCTCTCCACCTCCTCGTCCGAGTCGGCGCTGCCGCGCCTCATCGCGAAGATGGAGCACCTGGGTGTCAGCAAGCCGGTCGTCGGCATCACCGTGCCGACCGGCTACTCGTTCAACCTGGACGGCACCGCGATCTACCTCACCATGGCCTCGCTCTTCGTCGCCGAGGCGATGGGGGACCCGCTGTCGCTGGGGCAGCAGATCTCGCTGCTCGTCTTCATGATCATCGCCTCGAAGGGGGCAGCGGGTGTCACCGGCGCGGGCCTGGCCACACTCGCCGGCGGTCTGCAGTCGCACCGGCCCGAACTCCTCGACGGCGTCGGCCTGATCGTGGGCATCGACCGCTTCATGAGCGAGGCCCGGGCGCTGACGAACTTCGCGGGCAACGCGGTGGCCACCGTCCTCGTCGGCACCTGGACCAAGGAGATCGACAAGGCCCGGGTGAACGAGGTGCTCGCGGGACGGGTGCCGTTCGACGAGCGGACGCTCCTCGACGACAGCCACGGCGGGAGCGGCGGCGACCGGGGCCCCCTCGACGGTGTGCCGGGACAGCCCGGGGACGGCGTCAAGGAGAAGGCCCCCGCATAACGCGGGCCGCACCCCTCCGGGTCATCCACCCAAAAGAAATCCCCCGGCGAATTGACAGCCGGGGGATTTCTTTGCGTATATTGAAGCTTTCGCGACTTCGTAGATATGGGTCGCAGAAAAGTGCTGAGCACAGCATATCCGGGTGGGAGTGGAATTGTCAAACACAGAATCACCGGACGAGGAATTGCAGGACGAGCAGCAATTCATCGACCACGTCTACGAGCGGGTCGACGCCCTGCGCAAGGCCGCCGAGGACTCGGTGGCCGAGGCGATGGCGCCCGTGGGCAACGGGCGGCAGGCGCTCGCGGAACGGGACGTCGTCGTCGCCGAACGCTCCGGGCTGCTCGCCGCTCTGAATGCGGTCGACGGTTCTCTCTGCTTCGGGCGCATCGATCTCGCCTCGCTGCCCGGCACGTCCTCCTCCGGCGGCGGCGCGGAGCGCGACGGCAAGGAAAGCGGTGCCCCGGAGACCGGGGATACGGAGAGCCGCGGTACGGAGGAAAGCGCCGGTACGGAGGAAAGCGCCGGTACGGAGGAAAGCGCCGGTGCGGGGGAAGGCGCCGCGTATCACATCGGCCGCATCGGAATCCGCGAGGACGACGCCGACCGCACCCCGATCCTGATCGACTGGCGCGCCCCGGTCGCCCGCCCCTTCTACCTCGCCACCGGCCATACGCCGATGGGCCTGCGCCGCCGCAGACACATCACCACCCAGGGCCGCACCGTCACCGCCCTCCACGACGAGATCCTCGACCTCGCCGACGCCACCCGCACCGGCCACGAGGACCCCTCAGGCGACACCGTCCTCCTCGCCGCGCTCAACTCCGCGCGCACCGGCCGCATGAGCGACATCGTGCAGACCATCCAGGCCGAGCAGGACCGCATCATCCGCGCCCCGCACCGCGGTGTCCTCGTCGTCGAGGGCGGCCCCGGCACCGGCAAGACCGCGGTGGCGCTGCACCGCGCCGCCTTCCTCCTCTACGAGCACCGGGAACTGCTCGCCCGGCGGGCCGTCCTCATCGTCGGGCCGAACCCCGCCTTCCTCGGCTACATCGGCGAGGTCCTGCCCTCCCTGGGCGAGACCGGCGTCCTGCTGTCGACGCTGGGCGAGCTGTACCCCGGCGTCCACGCCACCGCCGCCGACACCCCGCACGCCGCCGCCGTCAAGGGCCGCGCGGAGATGGCGGACGTCCTCGCCGCCGTCCTCGCCGACCGCCAGGCGCTGCCCGACCCCGTCATCGCGGTCATCCACGACCGGGAGGCGCTGCTGCTGGACGCCGACCTCGTCCGGGTCTGCCGTGACCGGGCCCGCAGGACGAAGCTCCCGCACAACCCGGCCCGCGAGTACTTCGAGGGCTTCCTGCTCAACGAGCTGACCGACATGCTCGCCGAGCGCATCGGCACCGACCCCTACGACGGCACCAACCTCCTCGACCCGAGCGACATCTCCCAGTTGCGCGAGGAGCTCGACGCCAACCCGGACGTCCATGCCGCCGTCGAACAGCTGTGGCCGCGCCTCACCCCGCAGCGCCTGGTCGCCGACTTCCTCGCGGCCCCCACCCACCTCTCTGCCGAGGACGCCGACGCCGTCCGCCGCACGCGCGGCGCATGGACCCCGGCCGACGTCCCCCTGCTCGACGAGGCCGCGGAACTCCTCGGCCAGGACGACCGGGCCGCACGTGCCGCGGCCGAGCTGGAGCGGCAGGAGCAGATCGCGTACGCACAGGGCGTGCTGGACGTCTCGTACGCCTCCCGGACGTATGAGTTCGAGGACCGGGACGACGAGGACTCCGAGGTCCTCGGCGCGCACGACCTCATCGACGCCGAGCGCATGGCCGAGCGGCACGAGGAGGCCGACCACCGTAGCGCCGCCGAGCGGGCAGCCGCCGACCGGACCTGGGCGTTCGGCCACATCATCGTCGACGAGGCGCAGGAACTCTCGCCGATGGCATGGCGGTTGCTGATGCGGCGCTGCCCCACCCGCTCGATGACCCTCGTCGGCGACCCGGCGCAGACGGCGGAGGAAGCGGGCGCCGGGTCGTGGAGCCGGATCCTCGACCCGTACGTGGAGGACCGCTGGGAGCACACCCGGCTGGCCGTCAACTACCGCACACCGTCGGAGATCATGGACGTCGCGGCGGCCGTGCTGCGCACCGAGTACCCGGACTTCGAACCGCCCAGCTCGGTGCGGTCCACCGGTACGCGCCCCTGGTCGCGCGCGACCGATGCCGAGGGCCTCGCCCGCACCGTGGCCGAGCGGGTCGCGGAGGCCGCCGAGGACGAGGGGCGGCTCGCCGTGATCGCCCCGCCCGGCCTGCACGACGAACTCGCCGCGCACCTGCCGGACGCGACAGCCGGGGACGAGCCCGACCTGACGCGGCCCGTGGTGCTTCTCCACCCCCGTCAGGCGAAGGGGCTGGAGTTCGACACGGTCATCGTCGTCGAGCCGTCCCGCTACACCACCAGTGATCTGTACGTCGCCCTGACCCGGGCCACGCAGGCGCTCGGCATCGTGCACACCGGGGAGCTTCCGAAGGCGCTGGAGGCGGTCGTCTGACCTGACCGGCCCGGCCGGGCCCGGCGGGAAACCGGCGGAAAGCCCGGCCGGAAAGCCGTACGGGCCCGCGGACTTGGTCGTCCGCGGGCCCTTCTCCGTACCCCGCCGGCGCCTGGCCGTCGTTGTCGCGGTCGTCAGGCCGGCCGCAGCCAGATCGTCGCCAGCGGCGGCAGCACGGGCGTGATGCTGTTGCCGTGTCCGTGCCACGGCGTCGGCTCGGCCTTGAGCAGATCGGGGTTGGTGACGTCCCCGCCTCCGTACCGCGCAGCATCCGTGTTCAGGATCTCCAGCCAGCCCGAGTGCCGGCCCGGAACGCCGAGGCGGTAGTCGTGCCGGATCACCGGCGAGAAGTTGCTCACGCACAGCAGCGGATTGCCGAACGCGTCGTACCGCGTGAAGGCGAAGACGTTGTCGTCCGCCGCTCCGCCCTCGACCCAGCCGAAGCCCGCGGGTTCGGTGTCGCGCTCCCACAGGGCGGGCTGGTCGAGATAGGTCCGGTTCAGGTCCCGCACCAGATCGCGTACGCCCCGGTGGTCGCCCGCCGAGTGGTAGGTGTCGTCCAGCAGCCACCACTCCGGGCCGTGCGCCTCCGACCACTCCGCGCCCTGCGCGAACTCCTGTCCCATGAAGAGGAGTTGCTTGCCGGGGTGTGCCCACATGAAGCCCAGGTACGCCCGGTGGTCGGCGCGCCGCTGCCACCAGTCGCCCGGCATCTTCGTCACCAGGGCCTGCTTGCCGTGCACCACCTCGTCGTGCGAGATGGGCAGGACGTAGTTCTCGCTGTACGCGTACACCATCGAGAAGGTCATCTCGTTGTGGTGGTGCTTGCGGTGGACCGGCTCCTTGGACATGTAGCCGAGGGAGTCGTGCATCCAGCCCATGTTCCACTTCAGGCCGAAGCCCAGCCCGCCGAATCCGCCCGGCCCGGCGTGGTGGGTGGCGCGGGTGACGCCGTCCCAGGCCGTGGACTCCTCGGCGATGGTGACGACGCCGGGGCAGCGCCGGTAGACGGTGGCGTTCATCTCCTGGAGGAAGCGGACGGCGTCCAGGTTCTCCCGTCCGCCGTGCTCGTTGGGGGACCACTGTCCGCCCTCGCGCGAGTAGTCGAGGTAGAGCATCGAGGCGACGGCGTCGACCCGCAGGCCGTCGATGTGGAACTCCTCGCACCAGTACACGGCGTTGGCGACCAGGAAGTTGCGCACCTCGGTGCGTCCGTAGTCGAACTCCAGCGTGCCCCAGTCCGGGTGCTCGGCCCGATTCGGGTCGGACGGTTCGTACAGCGGTGTCCCGTCGAACCGGGCCAGTGCCCAGTCGTCCTTCGGGAAGTGAGCGGGCACCCAGTCGACGATGACGCCGATCCCGGCCTTGTGCAGCGCGTCCACCAGGAACTTGAAGTCGTCGGGCGTGCCGAGGCGGGCGGTCGGGGCGTAGTACGAGGTGACCTGGTAGCCCCATGAGCCGCCGAAGGGATGCTCGGCGACCGGCATCAGCTCGACATGGGTGAAGCCCAAGTCCTTGACGTAGGCGGGCAGTTGATCGGCGAGCTGCCGGTACGTCAGTCCCGGCCGCCAGGAGCCCAGGTGCACCTCGTACACCGAGAAGGGCGCCTCGTGCACACGGCGGTCGGCGCGGTGCGCCATCCACTCCTCGTCGTCCCAGACGTACCGGGAGGCGGCGACGACCGAAGCGGTCTCGGGCGGGCACTGGGTGCGCCGGGCCATCGGGTCGGCCCGCAGCGAGTGGGATCCGTCGGCGCCCGCGACGTCGAACTTGTAGAGCGTGCCCTCGCCGACGCCGGGGAGGAACAGCTCCCACACCCCGCACGACCCCAGCGAGCGCATCGGAGAACCGCTGCCGTCCCAGAAGTTGAAGTCCCCGGCGACCCGGACGCCTCGGGCGTTCGGCGCCCAGAGCGTGAACCGGGTTCCCTCGACCCCCCGATGGGTCATCGGATGCGCGCCGAGCGCGCGCCACAGCTCCTCGTGGCGGCCCTCGGAGATCAGATACAGGTCGAGTTCACCGATGGAGGGCAGGAAGTGGTACGCGTCGTCGACGGTGAGCGTGATCTCGTCGTACGCCACCTCCAGCCGGTACTCGGGGATCTCTCGGAGCGGCAGCACACCCGCGAAGACCCCGCTCTCCTCGTGCATCAGCTCCGCGCGCAGCCCGCCCGCGACGACCGTGACCGAGCGGGCGAAGGGGCGCAGCGCGCGGAAGGCGACGCCGCCGGGGGAGGGGTGCGCGCCCAGCAGCGCGTGCGGATCGTGATGCTCCCCGGCGAGCAGCCGCCGCCGCTCCCCGGGATCGAGCGGCGGCGCGGGCCGGACTCCCGTACGGCCCGAGCCGGGCCGTACGGTGCCCCGCCCACGAGCGGTCCCGGTGGCGGTGCCTGACGTGACGTCAGTACCGGTGGCGGCGGACGGTACCGGCGCCGCGTCCGGCGCCGGGGCGGATCCGGATTCCCTCACCGGAGGCACGGGAGTTGCGTCGGACGAGCGGGTCTCGGGCGAGGGACGGCGGGTCACGGGGTGGGTCCTCCTCGGACGGGCGGGCGTCGGGCGTCCGCCGTACGGCGGCGGGGCGGCCTCCCGGGAACGGGAGTCGGAGCGGGCTGCACCGGCCCCGGGACACCCGCCCCGCCGAGGGAACGAGTGACCCGGAGCCGGCGGATCATACGGATGTCGCACGGCGACGTCCGTATGAGGTCATACGGGGGAGTTCGTACGGGGTCATGCGGACGGCGGTCGGGGCGAGGCGTCCGGCGCGGGCCGGGCACCGGCATCGGACCGGCCGGGCCCGTCGCCCCCTGCGCCCGGTACCGCGGGCGGTCCCCCCGGTCCCGGTCCGCTCCCGGGCGCCGGACGCGCCTTCGGGGCATGGCCCTTGGGCGCAGGCGCGGCAGCGGCCGCCGCGTGGTGGGGGCGGGCGAGCCGCTCGATGGCGGCCATCGGCACCGGTAGCCAGTCCGGCCGGTGCCGGGCCTCGTAGAGCACCTCGTACACCGCCTTGTCCGTCTCGTAGGCGCGCATCAGTTCCGGCTCCCGGCGCGGGTCCGTGCCCGCCGCCTCCGCGTAACCGTCGCAGTACGCCACCCGGTTGCGCTTCGCCCACTCCAGCGCCCAGGCGGACGAGTCGGGTCCGGGGCGGCAGGCGCGGGCCGCGTAGTCGAAGGAGCGCAGCATGCCGGCGATGTCGCGTGCCACGGGCTGGACGCGGCGGCGCTCGGCCATGGGGCGGGCCGGTTCGCCCTCGAAGTCGATGAGGGCCCAGCGGCCGTCGCGCGCACCGCGCAGCGTCTGGCCCAGATGCAGATCACCGTGTATGCGCTGAGCGGGCCAGGTGCGGCCGCTCCGGCCCAGTTCGGCCAGGTTGTCGAACGCGGCGCGGAGCGGATCGCGGTAGGGGCGCAGCGCGGGGACGGAGGCGGCCGCCGCGTCCAGACGCGCCGTCATGCCCGCCGCCAGCAGCTCGATCTGCCGCCGGCGCATGACCGCGGTGGGCAGGGCGTCCGCCAGTGCGGTGTGCACCTCGGCGGTGGCCCGGCCGAGCGCACGCGCCGATCCGGTGAAGTCGGCTCTGACGGCCAGGGAGTTGAGGGCGAGCTGCCAGCCGTCGGCGGAGCCGCGCAGATACGGCTGGAGGATGCCCAGCGTCATCGGTTCGGCCGTGGGGCTCTCGAACCACGCGGTGGGATGGGGCACCCGGTCGCACCCCGCGCGGGCGAGCGCCAGCGGCAGTTCGAGGTCCGGGTTGACGCCCGCGCCGACCCTCCGGAAGACCTTGAGGATGAACGCATCGCCGTACACCACCGAGGAGTTGGACTGCTCGGCGGTGACGGGACGGGGGATCAGCCCGGAGGGGATGGAGGTGGACGGAGCGCGGATGAAGCGCAGCGCCCCGAGCCGCCCCGGAACCCGGAGCCGTTCCAGCAGCAGCCCGGCGAGCCGCGGATCGTAGAGCGCCTCGTAGACCGTGCGGCCGTGCAGCGGGCCGCCGGTGGGCCGGCCGATCAGGGCATGGGCGAGCTGCGGCGGCAGCACGGACCGGATGCCGAGCAGCAACTGGTAGCAGTTGCCGCCGCCGGTCTGCGGCCGGGAGGACGGCTGCTGGGCGGTGACGAGGAGATGGAGCAGTCCCGGCGACGCGCCGCCCGCCCCGCAGGGCAGCAACTCGGTCGCCGAGACCAGGGTGAAGCCCGTGATCGGCGTGCCTTTGCCCGCGAACCACCGCTGGCGGGGCAGCCATTCGCGCAGAAGCGGTACGAGAGAGGGCATCAGCCCCCGGTCGGTTCCCGTCCCGGCGTCGGGTGCACGGGACACAGGGGCAGGGGTGGCCGCACGGGTCGGGTTGGCGCGGGTCGAGCCTTCCGACATGGCGTCGCGTCCTTTCCCCGGGCACACCACAGATGGGCAGAGTGTCCCGGATTGCGGCAAAGCTGTCCGGCGGTGCGGGACGTGTCGGGAGAGGATCGTCCGTACAGGTAGAGCGATTGGACTACTCGCTGTACAGCGCTGCCTTCGCAGCGTGGTGCATGAGGAAGAGCGTGCCCATGGCGGGACGACGGAAACCGAAGGGGCGCCATCCCGCCATGTCGCGGGACATCAGAGCGCGATGTCCAGGGGCGGCGCCGGATCCGGGCCGGTACGGAACGGGTTCGGGAGGGTACGGCCGGGGTCGGCGGCGACCGCCGCGCCTGCCCCCGGCGCTCCGGCGGACTGCGCTCCGGGCGCGCGCAGCCTGAACCAGTAGAAGCCGTGCCCCGCGAGCGTGAGCAGATACGGCAGCTCGCCGATGGCCGGGAAGCGCACCCCGCCGATCAGTTCGACGGGGTGGCACCCGTTGAACGTCTGCAGATCCAGCTCGGTGGGCTGGGCGAACCGCGAGAAGTTGTTCACGCAGAGGACGAGGTCGTCCTTGTACTCGCGGAGGAAGGCGAGTACCGCCGGGTTGCTGGACGGCAGTTCGGTGTACGAGCCCAGGCCGAACGCCGGGTTCTGCTTGCGGATCTCGATCATCCGCCGGGTCCAGTGCAGCATCGACGACGGCGACGACATGGACGCCTCGACATTGGTGACCTGGTAGCCGTAGACCGGGTCCATGATGGTCGGCAGATAGAGCCGCCCCGGATCGCAGGAGGAGAAGCCCGCGTTGCGGTCGGGCGTCCACTGCATCGGGGTGCGTACCGCGTCCCGGTCGCCGAGCCAGATGTTGTCGCCCATGCCGATCTCGTCGCCGTAGTAGAGGATCGGCGAGCCGGGGAGGGAGAGGAGCAGGGCGGTGAACAGCTCGATCTGGTTGCGGTCGTTGTCGAGCAGGGGCGCGAGCCGTCGGCGGATCCCGATGTTGGCGCGCATCCGCGGGTCCTTGGCGTACTCCGCGTACATGTAGTCGCGCTCTTCGTCGGTGACCATCTCGAGCGTCAGCTCGTCGTGGTTGCGCAGGAAGACGCCCCACTGGCAGCCGGACGGGATGGCGGGGGTCTTGGCGAGGATCTCCGAGACCGGGTAGCGGGACTCGCGCCGCACCGCCATGAAGATGCGCGGCATGACGGGGAAGTGGAACGCCATGTGGCACTCGTCGCCGCCCTTGGCGTAGTCGCCGAAGTAGTCGACGACGTCCTCCGGCCACTGGTTGGCCTCGGCGAGCAGCACGGTGTCGGGGTAGTGCGCGTCGATCTCGGCGCGGACCCTGCGCAGCATCTCGTGCGTCCGCGGCAGGTTCTCGCAGTCGGTGCCCTCCTCGGCGTAGAGGTAGGGCACGGCGTCCAGGCGGAAGCCGTCGATGCCGAGGTCGAGCCAGAAGCGCAGCGCGGAGACGATCTCCTCCTGCACGGCCGGGTTCTCGAAGTTGAGGTCCGGCTGGTGGGAGAAGAAGCGGTGCCAGTAGTACTGCTTGCGCACCGGGTCGAAGGTCCAGTTGGACGCCTCGGTGTCGACGAAGATGATGCGCGCGTCCTGGTACTGCTTGTCGTCGTCGGCCCAGACGTAGTAATCGCCGTACGGCCCGTCGGGGTCGGTGCGCGACTGCTGGAACCACTCGTGCTGGTCGCTGGTGTGGTTCATGACGAAGTCGATGATCACGCGCATGCCGCGCTGGTGCGCGGCGTCGACGAACTCCACGAAGTCGGCGAGGTCGCCGAACTCGGGGAGGACGGCCGTGTAGTCCGAGACGTCGTAGCCCCCGTCGCGCAGCGGGGACTTGAAGAACGGCGGCAGCCAGAGGCAGTCCACCCCCAGCCACTGGAGGTAGTCGAGCTTGGCGGTGAGGCCCTTGAGGTCTCCGACGCCGTCGCCGTTGCTGTCCTGGAAGGACCGTACGAGCACTTCGTAGAACACCGCGCGTTTGAACCAGTCGGGGTCCCGGTCCTTGGTCGGGGTGTCTTCGAAGGTGTCCTGGACGGGCTCGTTGACGATCATGTGGTGGGTGACCCTCCGATCGGTGAGGACGGTCGCAGGGTGCATACGTGCGCGGGCGCGATGCCCGGCTCGAGGCGCACGTAGGTGTCCCTGCCCCAGTGATAGGTCTCGCCGGTGAGCTCATCGCGCACCGGGACGGACTCGTGCCGGTCCAGGCCGAGTTCCGGCATGTCCAACGAGACCGTCGCCTCCTGGGTGTGGTGGGGGTCGAGGTTGACCACGGTGAGGACGCAATCGCTCCCGGATCGCTTGGAGTAGGCGATCACCGCGTCGTTGTCGGCCCGGTGGAAGTGCAGGCTCCGCAGTTGCTGCAGGGCCGGGTGGCGCCGCCGGATCCGGTTGAGGGTGGTGATGAGCGGCGCGATGGTGCGGTTCTCGCGTTCGGCCGCCTCCCAGTCACGCGGGCGCAGCTCGTACTTCTCGGAGTTCAGGTACTCCTCGCTCCCGCTGCGCGCCGGGGCGTTCTCGCACAGCTCGAAGCCCGCGTAGACGCCCCAGGCAGGGGAGAGGGTTGCGGCGAGCACGGCGCGGACCTCGAAGGCGGGGCGGCCGCCGTCCTGGAGGTAGGCGTGCAGGATGTCGGGGGTGTTCACAAAGAAGTTCGGCCGCATGTAGGACGCGGCGTCCCCGGAGAGTTCGGTGAGGTACTCGGTCAGCTCCTGCTTCCCGTTGCGCCAGGTGAAGTAGGTGTAGGACTGCTGGAAGCCGATCGCCGCGAGCGCGTGCATCATCGCGGGCCGGGTGAACGCCTCGGCCAGGAAGATGACATCGGGATCGGTCCGGTTGATGTCCCCGATGACCTTCTCCCAGAAGGCGATGGGCTTGGTGTGCGGGTTGTCCACCCGGAAGATCCGCACCCCGTGGTCCATCCAGAAGCGCAGCACCCGCAGCGTCTCCCGCACGATGCCGCGCAGATCGGCGTCGAACGCGATCGGGTAGATGTCCTGGTACTTCTTCGGCGGGTTCTCGGCGTACGCGATGGTGCCGTCGGCGCGGTGGTGGAACCACTCGGGGTGCTTCTCCACCCACGGGTGGTCCGGCGAGCACTGGAGCGCGAAGTCGAGCGCGACCTCCATACGCAGGTCGCGCGCCTTCTCCACGAAGCGGTCGAAGTCCTCGATCGTGCCGAGGGCGGGGTGGATCGCGTCATGGCCGCCGTCGGGAGAGCCGATCGCCCAGGGCGAGCCCACGTCGTACGTGCCCGCGGAGAGGGAGTTGTTCGGGCCCTTGCGGTGGGCGGTGCCGATCGGGTGGACCGGCGGGAGGTAGAGGACGTCGAAGCCCATGGCGGCGATGGCGGGCAGGCGTTCGCCGGCGGTGCGGAAGGTGCCGCTGACCGGGGCGCGCCCGTCCCTGACGAGGGCTCCCTCCGAGCGCGGGAAGAACTCGTACCACGACCCGTACAGCGCGCGGCGCCGTTCGACCTGGAGCGGGAGGGGGCGGGAGGAGCTGACCAGTTCGCGCAGCGGGTGACGGCCGAGGGTCTCGACGACCTCCGGGGTCAGGGCCGCGGCCAGCCGGGCGGCCGGGGGCCGGAGTTCGTCGCGCAGCGCGTCGGCCGCCTGCAGGACGCCCTCGCGGCCCTCGCTCTTGGGGACTCCTGCGGCGGCCTGTTCGTGGAGCTCCGCGCCCTCCGCGAGGACGAGCTCGGTGTCGATGCCCGCCGGAATCTTGATCCCGGCGTGGTGCCGCCAGGTGGCGACCGGGTCGCCCCAGGCCTCCACCGTGTACGTCCAGCGGCCCTCGGCGTCGGGCGTCACCTCGGCGCCCCAGCGGTCGGTGCCGGGCGCCAGTTCGCGCATCGGGGTCCACGGCCCGGCGCGTCCGCCCGGATCGCGCAGCACCACATTGGCGGCGACCGCGTCGTGGCCTTCGCGGAAGACGGTGGCGGCGACGAGGAAACTCTCGCCGACCACCGCCTTCGCCGGGCGCCGCCCGCAGTCGACGAGCGGGTGGATGTCGAGGACGGGAATACGTCCGATCACGGAATCACCTGGAAGCGTCGCTGTTTCAGCCTTTTTACGGGCTTTTGTACTTTCTATCGGCTTCATGGATGAGGGACGGGCTGCGGGCATGGACGCTCCTGTCCGCGTTCACTCAGGTGGGCGACTGTGTCCTGCGGCTGTAGCGCGGCGTGCTCGTTCCGTTACCGGATGAGCCTGCCCCGGGGGAGCGCGCCCCCAACCCGGCGACGCGGTGGCTACTGCCGCGTAAGGGCAAAAACGCGCAACGGCCCCGCGGCGTGTGCCGCGGGGCCGTAACGGCACCGGAATCGCCCTGCCGGTGCCGGTGCGTCAGTTCTTCACTTGCAGGAGGCGGTTCGGCGAGCCGAGGCCCGCACCGCCCACCTTGTCCTGCGCGGCCCGGTCCACCAGCGCCTTGGCCACACCGGCCGGACGCGCGGACGGATGGTCGCCCAGATACACCGCCGCGGCGCCCGCGGCGTGAGGCGCCGCCATGGACGTGCCGGAGATCGTCTCGGAACCGGAGTTCGAGGAGTTCCAGGCCGACGTGATGTCGACGCCGGGCGCGAACAGGTCCACCGTTCCTCCCCAGTTGGAGAAGGAGGCCCGGCTGTCGGTCCGGTCGGTCGCGCCGACGGTGATGGCCTCGCTCACCCGCGCGGGTGAGAAGAGGTCGGCCGGGAGGTTGTCGTTGCCGGCGGCGACGGTGAACGTCACCCCGGCGGCGATCGCGTTGCGCACGGCCGCGTCGAGCTGGGAGTTGAGCAGCCCGCCCAGACTCATGTTCGCCACAGCGGGTTTCCGTGCATGCGCGGCGACCCAGTCGATTCCCGCTATGACCTGGGCCGTGGAGCCCGAACCGTCGCTGTCGAGCACGCGTACGCCCACGACGCGGGCCTTCTTGGCCACGCCGTACGCGCTGCCGGCGATGGTTCCTGCGACGTGCGTGCCGTGGCCGTTTCCGTCGTTCGCGACCGCGTCGTCGTCCACGAAGTCCCAGCCGCTGGAGGCCCGGCCGCCGAAGTCCCGGTGCGCGGTGCGTATGCCGGTGTCGATGACGTACGCCGTCACTCCCGACCCACCGCCGCCGGGCCAGGTGTAGGACTTGCCGAGCGGGAGGTTGGCCTGATCGAGGCGGTCCAGGCCCCAGGAGGGCGGGTTCACTTGCGTTCCGGCGAGCGAGACCTCGGTGTCCTGGACGACGGAGGCCACGCCGGGGTCGGCCGCGAGCCGTCTGGCCTGCCCCGGGGGAAGCCGTACCGCGTAGCCATTGAGGGCGGCGCCGTAGGTGTGGCGTATCGACGCGCCGTACTTGCGGGCGAGGTTCTTGCCTGCGTCGGAGCCGGCGGCCATGCCCCCCGAGCCGGACTTGAGCGTGACGATGTAGCTGCTGCCGATCGCGCCGGGCGAACCGGCGCCCACTATGCGGCCCTCGGAGGGAGCGGCCTGCGCGGGCAGTGTGACGGCGGAGAGGACGGCCGCGGTGGCCGCCGCGGTCACGGCCGCGGACAGACGCACATGCTGACGTCGGGTCAATGACATGGGATCCCCTTCCTCGGACCTCGGGTCAACCCGTTGTTCACAGTTTCGTCATGCGTCACTCTCGACAAACCGACTTGTACGCTTCTCAACAAACTCCCCACGCGGGTGCACCCATCGGGCGCATGGAAGCACAACGGGGGTTGTGCCGTGGTTTCTCCCGGTTCTGCACGGCTACCGTCGAAGCGTGAAGGCCATTCGTCGATTCAGCGTGCGTCCCGTCCTTCCGGAACCCCTACGACCGCTCAGCGAACTGGCGCGCAATCTGCGCTGGTCCTGGCATCCCGAGACCCGTGAGCTGTTCCAGGCCGTCGACCCGGAGGGCTGGGATGCCGCCGGGGGCGACCCCGTACGGTTGCTCGGCTCCGTGTCCGCCTCGCGTCTGGCCGTCCTCGCCGGGGACCGCAGGTTTCTGCGGCGCCTTGCGGCAGTGGCCGACGACCTCGACGACTATCTCCAAAACCCCCGCTGGTACCAGACCGCGGACCCCGATCTGCCCACCGCCATCGCCTACTTCTCGCCCGAGTTCGGCATCACCGCGGCCCTCCCGCAGTACTCCGGCGGTCTCGGCATCCTCGCCGGCGACCACCTCAAGGCCGCCAGCGACCTCGGCGTCCCGCTGATCGGCGTCGGACTGCTCTACCGGCACGGCTACTTCCGGCAGTCCCTCTCCCGCGACGGCTGGCAGCAGGAGCAGTACCCCGTCCTCGACCCCAACGAGCTGCCGCTGTCCCTGCTCCGCGAACCCGATGGCCGGCCGACCGAGATCGCGCTCGCCCTGCCCGGCGGCCGCTCCCTCGGCGCGTACGTCTGGGAGGCCAGGGTCGGGCGTGTACCGCTGCTGCTCCTCGACTCGGACGTGGAGGAGAACGACCCGCGCGCCCGCGACGTCACCGACCGGCTCTACGGCGGCGGCAGCGAGCACCGGCTCCAGCAGGAGATACTGCTCGGCATCGGCGGCGTCCGCGCGGTCCGCGCCTACTGCCGCATCACCGGCCACCCCGGGCCCGAGGTCTTCCACACCAACGAGGGCCACGCCGGTTTCCTCGGCCTGGAGCGGATCCGCGAACTCCGCGGGACCGGAATGGACTTCGACGCGGCCCTCGAAGCCGTCCGCGCGGGCACCGTGTTCACCACTCACACCCCCGTCCCGGCGGGCATCGACCGCTTCGAGAAGGATCTCGTCGCCCGGCACTTCGGCGACGGCGGCGAGCTGCCCGGCCTCGACCCCGGCCGCATCCTGGAGCTCGGTCTGGAGAGCTACGAGGGCGGCGAGCCGGGCCTGTTCAACATGGCCGTGATGGGGCTGCGCCTCGCCCAGCGCGCCAACGGGGTGAGCACCCTGCACGGCAGGGTCAGCCGGGAGATGTTCGCCGGGCTGTGGCCGGGGTTCGACCCCGAGGAGGTGCCGATCACCTCCGTGACCAACGGCGTGCACGCGCCCACCTGGGTCGCGCCCGAAGTCCTGCGGCTCGGCGCCGGCCGGGTCGGCGCGGTCCGCGCCGAGGACGCGCTCGGCGCCGAGGACGCGCTCGCCGATGGTGGCGCGCCGCGCCGGGACCTCGTGGCCGGTGTCCCGGCCGAGCAGATCTGGGAGTTGCGCAGATCGCTGCGCGAGCGCCTGGTCGAGGAGGTGCGGGCCCGGCTGCACGCGTCGTGGCGGCAGCGCGGTGCCGGCACCGCCGAACTCGGCTGGATCGACGGGGTTCTCGACCCGGACGTGCTCACCATCGGCTTCGCCCGCCGGGTCCCCTCGTACAAGCGGCTCACCCTGATGCTGCGCGACCCCGCCCGGCTGACCCGGCTGCTGCTCGACCCCGAGCGGCCGGTGCAGATCGTCGTCGCGGGCAAGGCGCATCCGGCGGACGACGGCGGCAAGCGGCTCGTCCAGGAACTGGTGAGGTTCACCGACGATCCGCGGGTGCGGCACCGCATCGTCTTCCTTCCCGACTACGGCATGGGGATGGCCCGGAAGCTCTACCCCGGGTGCGATGTGTGGCTGAACAATCCGCTGCGCCCGCTGGAGGCGTGTGGCACCTCCGGCATGAAGGCCGCTCTCAACGGGGCCCTCAATCTCTCGGTGCTGGACGGCTGGTGGGACGAATGGTGCGAGCCGGACTTCGGCTGGGCCATCCCCACCGCCGACGGCGCCGCCACCGATGAGGAGCGACGCGACGACCTGGAGGCCTCGGCCCTCTACAAGCTGCTGGAGGAGCGGATCGCCCCGCGCTTCTACGACTGCGGGCCCGGCGGACTGCCCGACCGCTGGATCGAGATGGTCCGGCAGACCCTCGTCCGCCTCGGCCCCAAGGTCCTGGCCGGGCGGATGGTCCGCGAGTACGTGGAGCGGCTGTACGCTCCGGCCGCCCGCGCCGACCGGGCCCTCGACGCAGCGTCGGCGGGTGAACTGGCGGAGTGGAAGCGGCGGGTGCGCGCGGCCTGGCCGGGCGTGACCGTCGACCATGTGGAGACGGGGACCGCCGCGGCGGTGGGCGGCAGCGCCGAACTGGGGGCGACGCTCTCGCTGCGGGTCCGGGTGGCCCTGTCCTCGCTGAGCGCCGACGACGTGGAAGTCCAGCTCGTAGCGGGGCGGGTGGACGCGGAGGACCGGATCACGGACGGGGTGGCGGTGCCGCTCAAACAGGCCGGGGGACCGGACAGCGAGGGCCGGCTGCTGTACGAGGGGCCGCTCGCGCTGAACCGTACGGGCCCCTTCGGCTACACCGTACGGATTCTGCCGGCGCACCGGCTGCTGGCGGGCGGAGCGGAGATGGGGCTGATCGCCGTTCCCTCACCGGCCATGGGTGAGGCGGCGGGTGTGCTGATGCGCTGAGCCGGCGGGTGTCCGTGACCGGTCCGGGCCATGTGACGGGCCGGACTCGGTGCCGGGGTCCGGGTCATGTGACGGGCCGGACTCGGTGCCGGGGTCCGGGTCATGTGACGGGCCGGACTCGGTGACGGCCCGGACTCGGTGAACCGCCGGGGTCTGTGACGGGCCGGCTCCCGGAGACAGCACTTCGGCCTTCTCCCGTGATCAGGGAGAAGGCCGAAGTGTTCACAGCACACAGCACTTGCTCGGTGAGGGCGATGCCCGGGGGCGAGGAAGGGCGTCCCCGGGCATCGCCCGGTCCGGTGTCCCGGCGCTTACTTCACGTTGACGCCGGTCCAGGCGGCCTCGACACCCTTGGTCTCGGCGCTGTCCTTGCCGTAAAGGTCGTCCGCGGCCTTCACGGTGGCCTCACGAGCACCCTTGTAGTCGGTGTTCGTGGTCATGTAGGTGGTCAGGGCCTTGAACCAGATCTGCTCGGCCTTGTCACGGCCGATGCCCTTGACCTCCTTGCCGTCGGCGGTCGGCGAGTCGTACTTCACACCGTTGATCTCCTTCGCGCCGCTGCCCTCGGACAGCAGGTAGAAGAAGTGGTTGCCGACGCCCGAGGAGTAGTGGACGTCCTCGTTGCCGATGCCCTCTTCCCAGTTGTCCTTGGACCCGCCGTCCTTGCTCGGCTTGTCCATGTAACGCAGGGGAGTGCCGTCGCCGTTGATGTCGATCTTCTCGCCGACGAGGTAGTCGCCCACGTCCTCCTTGTTCTCCGCGTTGAACTCCACGGCCGCGGCGAAGATGTCGGAGGTGGCCTCGTTGAGACCGCCGGACTCGTCCGCGTACTCCAGGCCGGCAGTCGCAGCGGTGACACCGTGCGTCATCTCGTGCGCGGCGACGTCGATCGAGGTGAGCGGGTGCTTGTCGCCCTCACCGTCGCCGTACGTCATGCAGAAGCAGGAGTCGTCCCAGAAGGCGTTGACGTACGCCTTGCCGTAGTGGACGCGGGTGGTGGCACCCTTGCCGTCACCCTTGATGCCGTCCCGCTTGTGGACCTTCTTGTAGTAGTCCCAGGTCAGCTGAGCGCCGTAGTGGGCGTCGACGGCGGCGGTCTGCGGGTCGTCGGCCTTGCCGGTGCCCCACTTGTCGTCGTCGTCGGTGAAGAGCTTGCCTTCGCCCTCTTCCTTGCCACCGAGGTCGCTCGTGGTGTGACCACCGCGGTCGGCGTCCTTGAGCGCGAAGCCCGAGCCTTCCTTGCTGGTGCTCAGCTCGACCTTGCCGCTGTACTGGCTCTCACCGGAACCGGTGTGGATGGCCTGGAACTCGTGCAGCTTCTTGCCGGTGTTGGCGTCGCTGATGACGTGCAGCTTGCTCGGCGTGCCGTCCTTCTGGACCCCACCGGTGATGGTCTCCCAGGCGAGGACCGGCTTGCCGTCGGCCGCCCAGATCACCTTGCGGGGCTCGGCGCCGCCCTTGGCCTTGGCGCCCTCCTCCGACTTGGCGAAGGAAACGGCGCTCTTCTCGGCGGCGGCCGGGGTGACCTTGGCCTGGGTGGAGGCGACGGTGATCTTCGCCTTCGTGGCCTTGGTCACGCCCTCGGTGGCGCCGCCCTTGGCCTTGTGCACGATGAGGTCGCCACCGAGGACGGGCATGCCGTCGTAGGTGCGCTCGTAGCGGGTGTGGACCGTGCCGTCGGCGTCCTTGACGACGTCGCGGACCACGAGCTTCTCCTTGGCGCCCAGAGCCAGGGACTTGGCGGTGGCGCCGGCCTCGGCCTCGGCGGCCTTCAGCATCTCGACGCGCTGCGAGCCGGAGAGCAGCGTGGGGGCTGCCGACTTGTCGCCCGCGGGGGTCGCGTCGGCTCCACCGGCGACACCGGCCGCGAGCATCGCGCCGGAGGCGACGACGGCGGCGGCGATGGCCAGCTTCGAACGACGGGCTATGTGGGGGGTTGCTGAACTCACACGAACTCCTATGAAGGTGGGGGGTTAGGAGGTGCTTGTTGGAGCTTGACTCGGAAGCCTGCCACTCCTTGCACGAACATGTCAGGATGCGTGCACGATGTTGGCCGATTTTCGTTCGATGCGCAATGCTCAATGTTCGGATTACGAACGAGAGGCGCCCCGGACCAAGAGGCCCGGGGCGCCGCCGCGTTCAGCTGGAGCCGGCTTCGACACGAGGTCAGAAGGTCAGCTTCCAGCCGTTGATGCGGCCCGTGTCGATGCTGTAGACGTCCTGGACACGGAGCTTCCAGGTGCCGCCCGCAGCCTCGGACGAGGCGTTGACCGTGTACGTGGCCTTGACGTTGTCGGCCGAGTCGACAGCGCTCGAGTTCTTCAGCCGGTAGGCGGTCCCGTCCGGAGCGACCAGGTCGATGACCAGGTCACCTCGGTAGGTGTGGATGATGTCCACGTCCACCTTGAGGCTGCTCGGAGCGTTTCCGCTTCGGCTGACATTGATCGGTGACGTGACCGCCGCACCTGCGTCCGGGATGGACACGTCATCGGTGTTCTCGAAGACGCTTCCGCCGCCCGTCGGGTTCACTGTCCACGTGAACGAAGTTGTACCGGTCTTGTTCGCGGAGTCCTTGACCGTGACCGTGACGTTGCTGGAACCGGCTGTCGACGGCGTACCCGAGATCAGTCCGGTCGAGGCGTTGATCGAGAGCCCGGCGGGCAGACCGGTCGCCGTGTAGCTCAGCGCACCGGTGTTGGTGCTGGTCGCCTTGATCTGCAGGCTGGCGGGCTGCCCCACCGTGCTGGACTGGTTGCCCGGGCCGGTGACGGTGACGCCGTCGTTGATGCGGGTGCCCACGTTCACCGCGGCCCAGGCGTTGGCCACCGCGTTGTACGAGGCGCTGCCCTGGCCGAAGAGGCCTGCGGCGGCCTCGAGCGTGGCCGTACGGGCGCCCGCGTAGTTGGTGTTGGAGCTCATGCGCTCGGTCAGCGCCTTGAACCACACCTTCTCGGCGTTGGCCCGGCCGATCCCGGTGACCGGCTGGTTGTCGTACGTCGGTGAGTTGTAGGTCACACCGTTGATGACCTTCTCGCCGCTGCCCTCGGACAGCAGATAGAAGAAGTGGTTCGCGACACCCGAGGAGTAGTGGACGTCCACATTCCCGATACCGGAGTACCAGTTGTCCTTGGACGCCCCGTCCTTGCTGGGTTTGTCCATGTAACGCAGCGGGGTGCCGTCGCCGTTGATGTCGATCTTCTCGCCGACGAAGTAGTCGCCGACGTCCTTGGAGTTGTTGGCGTAGAACTCCACGGTGGCGGCGAAGATGTCCGAGGTCGCCTCGTTCAGGCCGCCGGACTCACCGGCGTAGACGAGCTTCGCGGTCGCGGCGGTCACGCCGTGCGTCATCTCGTGGGCCGCGACGTCGATGGAGGTGAGCGGCTTGGCGTTGCCGGAGCCGTCGCCGTAGGTCATGCAGAAGCAGGAGTCCTGCCAGAACGCGTTGACGTAGTTGTTGCCGTAGTGGACGCGGGAGTACGCGCCGACGCCGTCGCCGCGGATGCCGCTGCGGCCGTGCACGGTCTTGTAGTAGTCCCAGGTCAGCGCCGCACCGTAGTGGGCGTCCACGCCGGCGGTGGCGGCATCGCTGTTGGTGCCGTTGCCCCAGGTGTCGTCGGCGTCCGTGAAGAGCGTGCCGGTGCCGGAGCTGCCGTGGTTGAGGTTGTACGTCTTGTGGCTGCCGCGGGTGGTGTCGGTCATCGAGTAGCTGCCGGCGGACCCGGCGGTGCCGATGGTGACGTCACCGCTGTACTGGCTCTTGCCGGTGCCCTCCATGACGGCCTGGTACTCGTGCAGCGTCTTGCCGGTCCGCGCGTCACTGATGACGTGCAGCTCGTTCGGCGTGCCGTCGTGCTGCAGACCGCCGACCACGGTCTCCCAGGCGAGAACGGGCTTGCCCTCGGCCACCCAGACCACCTTGCGCGGCGCCTTGTCGGCCTCCGTGCTCTTCGAGCCGTCGGCCTTCGCCGCGCCCAGGGCCTTGGCCTCGGCGGCGCCAGCACTGACCCGGGGGGTCGTCGACGGGACGGCGACCCTCGACTTCACGGCCTTGGTCACGCCTTCGACCGCACCGGACTTCGCCTCGTGGACGATCAAGTCGCCGCCGAGGACGGGCAGTCCGGCGTAGGTGCGCTCGTAGCGGGTGTGGACCGTGCCGTCGGCGTTCTTGAGGACGTCCCGGACGACGAGCTTCTCCTTGGCGCCGAGGCCCAGGGACTTGGCGGTCTCGGCCTTGGTGGCGTTCGCCTCGCGGATCAGCTCGGCACGCTGGGCGGGCGAGAGCTTGGCCGGCAGCGCGCCCGGGTCGGGCTTCGCGGCGATGGTGCCGCCCGGTGCCTTCGTCTCGGGACCGGCGGTGGCGGTGCCGGTCTGGACGCCGACGGCGAGCATCGCGGTGACGGCGACCACGGCGCCGGTGGCGACGGCTCGTCGACGAGGGTTGCGGGGGGTGCGTCTCACGCGGACTCCTTCTGCTGTGGCCGCGCCGGGTCGGGCGTCGGCCCAGGGGGACCGGACGGCATGGGTTGTGCCGCCGGGGCAGAACAAGCAGTTCGCAGAACAGGTGGAACCTGGAAGAACAGGCAGTACCTGTGGGGGGAGACGTACAGCCGTGCAGGCGTGGCCGGCGTACAGCCGTGGCACCTGTGGGGGGTGCTGAGACTCCGGTCGAGGGAAGAGTCCCACCGGATCCCCCCTGATGTCAGGAGCGCGTCAACAAGTTGGCCGGAAAACGTCCGTCTGGTAGTGATCGGTGCCCGCTATACGAACGCGCCCGGCGCACCCCCGCGCTTCACACCAGGCTGTCCCGCCACGCTTGATGGAGTGAGGCGAAGGCGCCCCGCCCCGCGATGAGTTCGTCGGGCGAGCCGTCCTCGGTGACCCGCCCGCCGGCCATCACGAGCACCCGGTCGGCGATCTCCACGGTCGACAGCCGGTGGGCGATGACCACCGCCGTACGGCCGCGCAGCACCGTGTGCATCGCCCGCTGCACCGCCCTCTCACCAGGGATGTCGAGCGAGGACGTGGCCTCGTCCAGGATCAGCACGCCGGGATCGGCGAGCAGCGCGCGGGCGAAGGCCACCAACTGGCGCTGGCCCGCGGAGATCCTTCCGCCGCGCTTGCGCACATCCGTGTCGTAGCCGTCGGGCAGCGCGGTGATGAAGTCATGGGCGCCGATGGCCTTCGCCGCCCGCTCGATGTCCTCACGGGTCGCATCGGGGCTGCCGATGGCGATGTTGTCGGCCACCGTGCCGGAGAAGAGGAACGCCTCCTGCGTCACCATCACGACACCGCGGCGCAGATCCGGACCCGCCAGATCGCGCAGATCCACCCCGTCGAGCAGGACGCGGCCGGTGGTGGGGTCGTAGAAACGGGCCAGCAGCTTCGCCAGGGTCGACTTGCCCGCACCGGTCGAGCCGACCACCGCGGTCGTCCGCCCCGCGGGAAGCGTGAGATCGAAGCGCGGCAGCACCTCGCCGCCCGTGCGGTACGCGAAGTTCACGCCTTCGAAGACCACCTCACGCCCGGGTCGGCGGGAATCCCGCGTCGGCAGCGACTTCGGCTCGGCCGGTTCGGGGACCGAGGGAGTCTGGGCGAGCAGGCCCGCGATCTTCTCCAGGGACGCGGCGGCGGACTGATAGGAGTTGAGGAACATGCCGAGCCGGTCGATCGGGTCGTACAGCCGCCGCAGGTAGAGCGCGGCCGCGGCGAGTACGCCGAGGGCCAGCCCGCCGCCCGCCACCCGGTAGGCGCCCCACACCACGATGGCGGCGAGCGCGACGTTGGCGACGAGGCGGGAGGAGACCACATAACGGGCCATCTCCAGGATGGCGTCGCCGTTGACCCGCTCGTGGTGGTGATTGAGCCTGCGGAACTCCGTGTCGTTGGGGCGCTCCCGCCGGAAGGCCTGCACCGGCCGGATGCCGTTCATCGTCTCCGCGAACTTCACGATCACCGCGGCGATGGCCGTGGACCGCTTGCGGTAGATGAGCATCGACCGCCGCTGGAAGGAGCGGACGAGGAGGTACAGCGGCCAGAACGACAGCACGGCCGCCGCCCCCAGACCCCAGTCGAGATACACGAGCAGCGCGCAGATGTACACGACCGAGAGGCAGACGCCGAGCAACTCCTCCAGGCCCTCGTTGAGTAGTTCGCGCAGCGACTCGACGTCCGTGGTGGCACGGGAGATCAGGCGCCCCGAGGTGTAGCGCTCGTGGAAGTCCACGCTCAGTGCCTGGGCATGGCGGAAGATCCTGCCCCGCAGATCCAGCAGCACGTCCTGGCTGACCCGGGCCGATGCCCGGATGAAGGCGTACTGCAGCACCCCGGAGGCCAGCGAGCAGAGGACGTACGCGGCGCCGACGACGGCCAACGGACCGTAGTCGTCGGCGCGGAACGCCGGCACCGCACGGTCGATCGCGAGCGCGACCAGGAGCGGGCCCGCCTGCATGGCGGCCTGCTGGAGCAGCAGGAGCACGGCCGCAATCCGGACCCGGCCGCGGTGCGGCCGCAGCAGGGACAGCAGCAGGGTGCGGGAGGCTCCCTTGGGCGCGGGCAGCACGTCCTGGTCGAACGCGTCGCCGGAGGACGGCGCCCGGGACGGGGCAGGCGCGCCCTCCGCGTGCGGGGGAACGGAGGCGCCGAGCCTCTCGTCCCCGCCGTCGGGAGCCGGCTGTCCGGACACGGCTGTCGTCATCGGGCAGTACCCCCGTGGGTGGTGGTCGGATCCGGTACGCGGGTGGTCGCGGGGCCGGGAGCGGGGGGCGGGTCCGGCGCGTACGGAGGTGACGCGGCGGGCTCGGGTACGAGGTCCTGCCCGGGCCCCGCATCGTGATCGCCCGCCATCAGCGAGCGGTACTCCGCGCTGGTGTGCAGGAGTTCGTGGTGGGTGCCGACGGCGGTGATCCGGCCCTCCGAGAGCAGCGCCACACGGTCGGCGAGCAGGACCGTGGACGGCCGGTGCGCGACCACGAGCGCCGTGGTCGTCGCCAGCACCTGGCGCAGCGCGGCCTCCACCAGCGCCTCGGTGTGCACGTCCAGTGCGGAGAGCGGGTCGTCGAGGACGAGGAAGCGCGGAGTGCCGACCACCGCGCGGGCCAGCGCGAGCCGTTGCCGCTGACCGCCGGACAGACTCAGGCCCTGCTCGCCCACCTGTGTGTCCGAGCCCTGCGGCAGATCGTGGACGAACGCGGCCTGGCTCACCTCCAGGGCGCGCAGCAACTCGGGCCGGCCGGCGCCGTCCGCGCCCATCAGGACGTTCTCGCCCGCGGTCGCGGAGAACAGCGTCGGCTCCTCGAAGGCGACGGCGACGAGTTCGCGCAGCCGGGCGCGCGGCATCGCCTCGACGTCCGCGCCGTCGAGAGTGATACGCCCGCCCGTCCGCTCATGGAGGCGGGGGACGAGAGCGGTCAGCGTGGTCTTGCCCGAGCCGGTGGCGCCGACGAGGGCCATGGTCTCGCCCGGCCGGATGTGCAGGTCCACGCCGCGCAGCGTCGCCGGGGCGTCGGCGGGCGCGTCGGGATAGCGGAACTCGACCCGGTCGAACCGGAGTCCGCCGACCCCGGCATCCGTACGGTCCGGCTCCGGGGCGGTGGTGTCCGTGCGGTCCGCCTCCGGCGCGCTGGTGTCCGCCTTCTGCGCACCTGCTTCCGTGGCGTCCGTACGGTCGGCCTCCCGCGCGTCCGACTGCGGCGGGGCGTCCAGGACCTCGAAGTAGCGCTCCGTGGCCGTGGCCGACTCCTGGCTCATCGCCAGCAGGAAGCCGATCGACTCCACCGGCCAGCGCAGCGCCAGCGCCGTCGACACAAAGGCCACCAGCGTCCCCGCCGAGAGCCCGCCGTCGGCGACCTGCACCGTGCCCAGCACCAGAGCGGCGCCGATGGCGATCTCCGGGAGCGTGAGGATGAAAGCCCAGATCGCCGCCAGCAGGCGGGCCTTGTGCAGCTCCGTCCCGCGCACCCGGTCCGAGAGGGCCCGGTAGGCCCGGGCCTGGCTGCGGTGGCGGCCGAAGCCCTTGATGATGCGGATGCCGAGGACGGCCTCCTCCACGACCGTCGTCAGGTCGCCGAGCTGGTCCTGCGCCCGGCGCGCGGCGATCGAGTAGCGCGCCTCGAACCACGAGCAAAGGATCAACAGCGGTACCACGGGTGCCAGCAGCACGACCCCGAGGGTCCACTCCTGCCCGAGGAGGACCGCGAACCCGACCAGGATCGTGGTCGCGTTGACAAGGAGAAACGTCATCGGGAAGGCCAGGAACATCCGCAGGAGCTGGAGGTCCGTGGTGGCCCGGGAGAGGAGCTGGCCCGACGGCCATCGGTCGTGGAACGAGACCGGAAGCCGCTGCAGATGACCGTAGAGATCCGCGCGCATCGCGGCCTCGACCCCGGCGAGCGGCCGGGCGACGAGCCACCGCCGCAGCCCGAACAGCGCCGCCTCCGCGATCCCGAGCAGCAGCAGGAAGGCGCCGCCGAGCCATACGCCGCCCGGGTCCCCCTCGGCCACCGGCCCGTCCACCATCCACTTGAGCACGAGCGGGATGACCAGACCGATGCAGGAGGCCACGATCCCCACGAACGCCGCGGGGAACAGCCGCGCCCGCACCGGCCGCACGTACGGCCACAGCCGCAGCAGCGAGCGCACGGTGGAGCGCCGGGCGGCGGGCTCGGGCCGTTCGGGCTGCTCGGACCGTACGGAGGCGTCGGACCGTACGGGGGCGTCGGACGGTCCGGACGGTCGGGAGGGGTCGGGGGTCGCGGACTCTCGGCTCTCAGGCATCAGGAGCGAGAGTACGGTTCACCACTGACAGTACTCATCCGGATTTTTCGCGCACGGCACCGTCCCGGCCACCCCACAGGGCCACCGGGCGCGGCACCGTCCCGGTGCCCCCGCGGCCCGTCATGGCGAACCCGGCACCGGGACCTCACCGGTGACCCGCAGCAGCAGCAACGACCGTGCCGGCAGCGCCAGTTCGCTTCCCGCCGCATGCCGCGTGCCCGGTGGTTCCGACTGGTCCTCCCGCGAGGTGTCCACCAGCAGTTCGTACTCCGCCGCCCACGGCGGTCCCGGGAGCCGGAAGCCGGCCGCCTCGGGGTCCGCGTGCAGCAGGACGAGGAAGCTCTCGTCCACGACGGGCTCCCCGCTCTCCTGGCGCTGAGGGATGTCGCGGCCGGAGAGGTACATCCCCACAGTGGCAGTCGGCGCGTACCAGTCGGCCTCCGTCATCTCCTCGCCCCGCGCCGTGAACCACGCCAGGTCCCGCAGCCCGTCCGGCCGCTGCGGCCGTCCCGAGAAGAAGGTGCCGCGGCGCAGCACCGGATGGCGGTGGCGCAGTTCGGTCAGCCGGGAGACGAGATCGGTCAGCGGGCTCCAGGCGGGGTCGTCCCGCAGCGACCAGTCGACCCAGCCGGTCTCGTTGTCCTGGCAGTACGCGTTGTTGTTGCCTCCCTGGGAGCGGCCCATCTCGTCGCCCGCGACCAGCATCGGCACCCCGGTCGACAGCAGCAGCGTGGTGAGCAGGTTGCGGAGCTGGCGGCGCCGCAGCGCGAGCACGGACGGGTCGTCGGTCGCGCCCTCGGCGCCGCAGTTCCAGGACCGGTTGTCGTCGGTGCCGTCGCGGTTGCCCTCGCCGTTGGCCTCGTTGTGCTTCCGGTCGTAGCTGACGAGGTCGCGCAGGGTGAAGCCGTCGTGCGCGGTGACGAAGTTGACCGAGGCGTACGGGCGGCGGCCGCCCCACGCGTACAGGTCGCTGGAGCCGGACAGCCGGTAGCCCAGGTCCCGTATGTCCGGCAGCGCACCGCGCCAGAAGTCCCGTACGGCGTCCCGGTAGCGGTCGTTCCACTCCGTCCACAGCGGGGGGAAGGCGCCCACCTGGTAGCCGCCCGCGCCGACGTCCCACGGCTCGGCGATCAGCTTCACCCGGCGCAGCACCGGGTCCTGGGCGATGACCGCCAGAAAGGGGGAGAGCATGTCGACGTCGTGGAGCGAGCGGGCCAGCGCGGCGGCCAGGTCGAAGCGGAAGCCGTCGACGCCCATCTCCGTCACCCAGTAGCGCAGTGAGTCGGTGATCAGCCGGAGGACGGCGGGCCGGACGACATGCAGGGTGTTGCCGCAGCCGGTGTAGTCGGTGTAGCGGCGGGGGTCGCCCTGGAGCCGGTAGTAGCCGCGGTTGTCGATGCCGCGCAGGGAGAGCATGGGGCCGAGTTCGCCCGCCTCCGCCGTGTGGTTGTAGACCACGTCGAGGATCACCTCGATCCCCGCGTCGTGCAGGGCCCGCACCATCCGCCGGAACTCGCCGACCTGTTCGCCGCGCGTGCCGGAGGCGGCGTACGCGGCGTGCGGGGCGAAGTAGCCGACGGAGTTGTAGCCCCAGTAGTTCTTCAGGCCCCGGCGCAGCAGATGGTCCTCGTGAGCGAACTGGTGGACCGGCAGCAGTTCTACGGCCGTGACGCCGAGCCGGGTGAGGTGCTCGATCGCGGCGGGGTGAGCCAGACCCGCGTACGTGCCGCGCAGTTCGGGCGGGATGCCGGGGTGGCGCATGGTGAAGCCGCGCACGTGCAGTTCGTAGATGACCGAGTCGGCCCACGGCGTCTTGGGCCGCCGGTCGTCCGCCCACTCGTCGCCGGGCACGTCGTCGTGCACGACGACGCCCTTGGGCACGTACGGCGCCGAGTCGCGGTCGTCGCGCACGGTGTCGGCGACGTGCTGCTCGGGCCAGTCCCGTACGTGCCCGTACACCTCGGCCGGGAGGGTGAACTCCCCGTCGACGGCCCGGGCGTACGGGTCGAGCAGCAGCTTGGCCGGGTTCCAGCGGGCGCCGGTCCAGGGGTCCCAGCGGCCGTGGACCCGGAAGCCGTACCGCGTGCCGGGGAGGACACCGGGCACGAAGCCGTGCCAGACCTCGTGCGTCAGCTCGCCCAGCGGGTGGCGGGTCTCCGTGCCGTCCTCGTCGAAGAGACAGACGTCGACGGCCTCGGCCCCGCCCGCCCACAGCGCGAAGTTGGTGCCGGGCACTCCGTCCGCCCCGACCCGGAACCGTGCCCCGAGGGGCTGCGGGCTGCCCGGCCGCGCGGGCGCCGCCCTGCCGGCCGCGGGCCCGGGGACCGGCGCCGGCACCGGAACCGTCGTGGTCCTGGTGCCGGGTGGCGCGGTGCGATGCCCGTTCGGCTCCGCGGCGGTGGTGGCCCGCTCCCTCAGGTGCTCCTGCTCGGGTGCGCTCGACACGTGGCAGCCTCCTGCGGCTCGCGGCAGATCGAGCGGTGGCCCGCGGCGTCCCTTCCGCGGGCCCCGACCCCTGGTTGTTCCCATTCCTGCCCGTTCGAGACCCGGCCCTCACGTTTCCCTCACCGGGGGAAGATCGTTGGGATCCGCGTGAGGCTGGATGCGAGGCGCGCGTGGCGCCCACGGGCGTGGTACGCGGTCGCCGTGACGGTGGTGGCCCTAGCGGGGTGCGGAGTGGGGGAGATCGGGCTGCCCGGCCCGCCGCCGCCACCCGAACAGGTCATCCAGGTCGCCCCGGTGCACGGCTCCAAGGACGTGCGGTCGTCGGCCCCGGTCGTGGTGTCCGTGGCCGACGGGCGTCTGGAGCGCGTCCGGGTCGTCAGGGCGGGGGACGTACGGCGGCGCCCGCTGTCCGGACGGATGAGCGAGGACGGGCTGCGCTGGAGTCCCGCGGACGACGCCGTCCTCGAAGTCGCCAGCAAATACCGGGTGGACGCGGTCGCCGTCGACCGCCACGGCCGCCGCATCGCGCGCCACACCTCGTTCACCACCGTGGTGCCCGAGCACCGCTTCATCGGGTTCTTCCGTCCCGAGCACGGCGCGGTCGTCGGCGCCGGCATGATCGTGTCCTTCGACTTCGACCGCCCGATCGCCGACCGCGCGGCCGTCGAACGCGCCATCCGGGTCACCTCGCACCCCCCGGTGAAGGTTGTCGGCCACTGGTTCGGCGACCGGCGGGTGGACTTCCGGCCGCAGACGTACTGGAAGCCCGGCAGCGAAGTCCTCGTCCGGATCCGGCTGCGCGGCGTGAAGGCGGCGCCGGGGGCGTACGGAATCCAGCACCGGACGGCCCGGTTCACCGTCGCCCGGCGGCAGGTGAGCATCGTCGACGCCGCCAGGTACACGATGACCGTGTACCGCAACCACCGGGTGCTGGCCACGCTGCCGGTCACCGCCGGCGCACCTCACACCCCGACCTACAACGGGAAGATGGTGGTGATGGCGCGGCACGAGGTGACCCGCATGGACGGGTCCACGGTCGGCTTCGGCGGCGAGTACGACATCCCGGACGTGCCGCATGCACTCCGGCTGACCACCTCCGGCACCTTTCTGCACGGCAACTACTGGGCGCCGCGGGCGACGTTCGGCTCGGTCAACACCAGCCACGGCTGCATCGGGCTGCACGACGTCCAGGGGGGCGGTGCGCCCTCACCGGCGCGCTGGTTCTTCGACAACTCCCTCGTCGGAGACGTCGTACAAGTGGTGAACAGCGCGGACCGCACGGTCGACCCGCACAACGGCCTCGGTGGCTGGAACCTCACGTGGGCGCAGTGGCGGGCGGGTTCGGCCCTGCGCTGACCCGCTCCCCGCCGGTCCCGCACTCTCTTCCGGCCGGCTCCGCTCTCCCGGCCCGCTCCCCGAGCGGTTCACGCTCCCCGACGGTTCCCGTTCCCGTTCCCGTTCCCGTTCCCGTTCCCGCTCCCGCTCCCGCGACGGCTCCCTTTTCCCTCCCGCGCCGCTGCCCGCGCCCCGGCTCCCTTCGGCACCGCTTATACCCCGTACTTGGGACTGATCCGTGACATTCGCGGGGATCTCTCTGTGAAAGCTGTGTGGTTATCTAACGACGTGCGCGCTGGTCGTTGCGCGCTGGGGGATAACGGCTCGGGCCGTGCCAGCAGCCCGCGCGAGGGGAGAAGGAAAGTGAACGTGCAGCCGATATCGGGGGCGCCGTCGGGACGGCGGAGTCGGCGCAGGGCCGGCACTATGCTCGCCGCGTTGACCGGAGCCATGCTGCTCGCGGTCACCGCGTGCGGCGGTGACGGGTCCGATGCGGGGGACGACGAGGGCGGCGGAGTCGACACCAAGGCGTCGCAGGCCGTCGTCAAGATCGCCCCGAAGGACGGCGCCGACGACGTGATGACCAACGGCGCCCTCAAAGTCACGGCGGACAAGGGAAAGTTGACCTCGGTCAAGGTCAAGGACTCCAAGGGCAACAGGATCGCGGGGAAGATCAACGGTGACGGGTCCCGCTGGGAGCCGACCGGGCACCTGGGATCGGGCACCCAGTACACGGTGGACGCGGTGGCGAAGGACTCCGAGGGCCGGGAGTCCGCCAAGCACGCGAGCTTCACCACGTTCGTCCCCGAGAACACCTTCCTCGGATACTTCACTCCGGAGAACGGCCAGACGGTCGGCGCGGGCATGCCGGTCTCCATCCGCTTCAGCCGGGGCATCACCGACCCCGAGGCCATCGAGCGGGCCATCAAGGTCACGGCCGAGCCGTCCGTACCGATCGAGGGCCACTGGTTCGGCAACGACCGGCTGGACTTCCGCCCCGAGAAGTACTGGGCCAAGGGCACCAAGGTGAGCCTCAAGCTGAACCTCGACGGCGTCGAGGGCCGGCCCGGCGTCTACGGCAAGCAGGCGAAGACCGTGGAGTTCACCGTCGGCCGCTCCCAGGTGAGCACCGTCGACGCCAAGTCGAAGAAGATGACGGTCGAGCGCGACGGCAAGGTGATCAAGACGATCCCGATCACGGCCGGCGCCCCCGCGAACCCGACATACAACGGTCAGATGGTGATCAGCGAGAAGCACAAGGTGACCCGGATGAACGGCGACACCGTGGGCTTCGGCGGCGAGTACGACATCAAGGACGTCCCGCACGCGATGCGGCTGAGCACCTCCGGCACCTTCATCCACGGCAACTACTGGGCCGGAGCGGCCACGTTCGGCAGTGCCAACGTCAGCCACGGCTGTGTCGGTCTGCAGGACGCACGCGGTGCCGGTGACAACTCCACCCCGGCCGCCTGGTTCTACGACAACTCCATCATCGGTGACGTCGTGATCGTGAAGAACTCGAAGGACAAGCAGATCCAGCCGGACAACGGACTCAACGGCTGGAACATGGACTGGGACGCCTGGAAGGCGCCGCAGTAGAGCTGTGGCCGAGGGGCCCGGACGCCGCAGTGGCGGCGGGGTACGGCGCCTCGTGGCAGCCGGGCCGGGGGGTGGTGGCCCCCCGGCCCCCGAAAGCTAACCTTCCCCTCATGACTGCGCATCTTGAGGTCTCCGAAGGAGTCGGCATCATCCGGCTCGACCGCCCGCCGATGAACGCCCTCGACATCGCCACCCAGGACCGCCTGCGCGAACTCGCGGAGGAGGCGACGCGCCGCGACGACGTACGCGCCGTGATCCTGTGGGGCGGCGAGAAGGTGTTCGCGGCGGGTGCGGACATCAAGGAGATGCAGGACATGGACCACGCCGCGATGGTGGTCAGGTCCCGTGCCCTGCAGGACTCCTTCACCGCCGTCGCCCGCATCCCCAAGCCGGTCGTCGCGGCGGTCACCGGCTACGCCCTGGGCGGCGGTTGCGAACTGGCGCTGTGCGCCGACATCCGTATCGCCGCCGACAACGCCAAGCTGGGCCAGCCCGAGATCCTGCTCGGCCTGATCCCGGGCGCCGGCGGTACGCAGCGCCTTCCGCGCCTGGTCGGCCCGTCGAAGGCCAAGGACCTGATCTTCACCGGGCGGCAGGTGAAGGCCGACGAGGCCCTCGCCATCGGCCTGGTGGACAAGGTCGTCCCCGCTGCCGAGGTGTACGAGGAGGCGCACGCCTGGGCCGCCCGCCTCGCGCAGGGGCCCGCGATCGCGCTCCGGGCCGCCAAGGAGTCCATCGACACGGGTCTGGAGACCGACATCGACACCGGGCTCGCCGTCGAACGGAACTGGTTCGCCGGTCTTTTCGCCACCGAGGACCGGGAGACGGGCATGCGCAGCTTCGTCGAGGACGGCCCGGGCAAGGCCAACTTCCGCTGATCATCGCCGAGTTGGGGGCCGGGCGGGGAAGCCCGGCCGGCCCCGTGCGGGCGAATCCCGGAAAAAATCGAGCGCCCGGGATCCAGCCTCTGTCAACGCTCGGCGACCATCCGCATGCGGAACGTCATCGCAGGTCAGCCCGGCAAATGCGGTGCGCGCTGCCGTCGGCATATGACAGTGGCCGGTACGGAATCCGATATTCCGTCAAATGCAATTGCACGGTTCCCGCTACGGGCGGTCCGACGGCCCGTCATGATGGGGTCATGGCGGGCCTGGAGGAGATGGAGCAGCCGCGGCCGCGCAGCGGCGTTGCCGCCGCGCGATGGGTGCCGTCCGTCGAGGACGAGCAGGCACTCAAGGCGGTCGACCTGTTCGGCAACCCGGCGGTCGAGGAGGTGCGGCTGCCCTCACGCCCGGAATCCGCGGCGACGGCCCGCCGATTGGCGCAGACGGTCGTGCTGCGCCAGTGGGGCCTCTCCGTCCAGATGGCCGAGCACGCGATCCTCCTCGTCTCCGAACTCGTCGGCAACGCCGTACGCCACACCGGGGCCCGCACCTTCGGCCTGCGGATGCTGCGCCGCCGCGGATGGATCCGCATCGAGGTGCGGGACCCCTCCCGCGGCCTCCCCTGCCTGATGCCCGTGCACGAGCTCGACACCAGCGGTCGCGGCCTGTTCCTGGTGGACAAGCTCTCCGACCGCTGGGGCGTCGACCTCTTACCCCGCGGCAAGACCACCTGGTTCGAAATGCGCGTTACCGATCGCTGATACGTCACGACTCGATCCGAAGAAGACACGTCGAGCCGTCAAACGGGTCAATAACGGGCTTATCGCCCCTTCGGGCCTTTCAATGGCCGCGTGAGATCCACCGCCGCCCGCGCCGCCGCCCCCTTTGCCGCCGCCGCCCTCCTCGCCGTCGTCCCCGGATGCGCATCCTCCTCCGAGGACCGCGGTCGTGCCGTCCACAGCCACGGCGCCCCCTCGAAGCCACCCGGCAGTTCCCCGACCGCCGCCCCCGCGGGCCTGCCCGGAATGCCGCCGGTCCTCGACAGCCGGGACATCTACGCCGCCGACCGCCCCAACCGGCTGTCGCCGGTGGTCAAGGACTTCCCCTCCCGGGTCTACGTCCCCAACACCACGTCCAACACGGTCACCGTCATCGACCCGAAGAAGTACGAGGTCCTCAAGACCATCAAGGTCGGCATCCAGCCGCAGCACGTGGTTCCGTCCTGGGACCTCAAGACGCTCTGGGTCAACAACAACCGCGGTCACACGCTCACGCCCATCAACCCCCGGACGGGCAAGGCGGGCAAGCCGGTCGACGTGCACGACCCGTACAACCTCTACTTCACGCCCAACGGCAAATACGCCGTGGTCATGGCCTCCCTCGACCGCGAACTGGTCTTCCGCGACCCGCACACGATGGAGGTGAAGAAGACCGTCCCCGTCTCCTGCTACGGCGTCAACCACGCCGACTTCTCGCCCGACGGCCGGTACTTCATCGTCTCCTGCGAGTTCTCCGCCGAGCTCCTCAAGGTCGACACCGAGAAGATGAAGGTCGTCGGCCAGCAGCGGCTGCCGTTCCGGGGCGCCATGCCGCAGGACGTGAAGATCTCGCCGGACGGCCGGACGTGGTACGTCGCCGACATGATGGCCCACGGTGTCTGGGTGCTGAACGGCGACAAGTTCACCAAGCCGAAGCTGATGCCCACCGGCCGGGGAGCCCACGGCCTCTACGTCAGCCGCGACTCGAAGTCGATGTACATCTCCAACCGCGGCGAGGGCACGATCTCGGTCTTCGACTTCCCGAGCCGCAAGCTGAAGAAGAAGTGGCGGCTCCCCGACGGCGGCAGCCCCGACATGGGCGGCGTCTCGGCCGACGGCAAGGTGCTGTGGCTCTCCGGCCGCTACGACGACGAGGTCTACGCGATCGACACCCGCACCGGGAAGCAGCTGGCCCGTATGGAGGTCGGCGGCGGGCCGCACGGGCTCGCCGTCTACCCGCAGCCCGGCCGCTACTCGCTCGGCCACACCGGCGTCTTCCGCTGACCCGGCGTCCCGGCGTCCCGGTGTCCCGGTGTCCCGGTGTCCCGGTGTCCCGGTGTCCCGGTGTCCCGGTGTCCCGGTGTCCCGGCGTCCCGGTGTCCCGGCGTCCCGGTGTCCCGGCGTCCTGCGGTCCGGTGGCCTCGGCTCCCTCGCCCCGGGCCGCCGGGCCCGGCGACGGAAACTCGGTGGAGCAGCCCGGCGGCCGTCCTTACAGTCAGGGGGCGTCCGGATGCGCGCGCGGCGGCGGTTCGGCCCGCGGAACGGGGAGCGGGCCGGCGGCGGGAGAGCGCGCCCGCGCCGGAGCGGTGCCCGGGACCGGACGGCGCCATGCGTGGCGCCGCCCCGGGTCCGCCGGTGTACGGGGGTCAGCGGCGGACCCGGGGGCTTCGGTCCCGGGCCTCGGCGCATCCCGGCATCATCGCCCCGGCCCCATCGGCACGGGGGCGCCCGCCGAGGTCTCTAGGAGGCGACGAGCAGCGCCTCGGCTCCGACCGGGCGGTACCCGGCGGCCTGGAACGCCCGTACGCTCGCGGCGTTGCCCGGCGCCTGCTGCGCCCACAACACCCCGCCCTGCGGGACCAGATGCCGTGCCGACACGGCCAGTGCCCGGCCGGTCCCCTTGCCGCGGGCAGCCGGATCCACCTCGATCGCTGCCTCCCAGCGCCCGGCGACGCCCCGGCCCAGCACGACCACGCCGGCCTCGCAGGCCCAGACCCGTACCTCGTCACGGAACTTGCGCGCCCGGGCGACCCGCGGGTGGTCCGGGTCCTCGATCGGAGTCAGCGGCAGGGGCGGCTCGCCGGGGAGCGGCTCCGCGACGGTCAGCAGATCGATGTTGTTCACCATCCGGCCCGTGCGAGCGGTGAGTGCGGTCAGGAAGGGCGGGCAGAGCGGGGCGGACAGCGGGTCGCCCGGTGCGTTCCGCAGCCTCGTCAGCACCCACTCCGGATCCTCGTCCGTGAAGATCACCGCGTGCGCCGTGAAGGAGATCACGCCGGCGTCACGGGAGTTGGGCTGGGGGAGCACGGTCGCCGACCCGTCGGTCGGCGGGAAGAGGCCGCGTGCCGCGTCCGCGAGCAGGGCCGAAAGTGCATCACTCATGCCAGGACGATAGCCGTACGTCAGTGCGATGGCCCGAGCCGGTACTGTGTCCCCGTTTGACAGGCATCTGCCAGGACCGGCAGGCAACATCGAAGGGGTGGACCAGTGGCCGATATCGAGGCTGCGCGGCGGGCGTTCGAGCGGTACGACCTGAACAGGGACGGGCTGATCTCGGCGAGCGAGTACAAGAGCGTCATGGCCCAGCTCGGTGATCCGTATGTGACCGAGACCGTGGCGCAGGCCGTGATAAACAGCGCCGACTCCGACGGCGACGGCCTGCTCTCCTTCGACGAGTTCTGGGCAACCCAGCAGGGCTGAACCCCGCCCGCCCCGGCCGCGCGGGCAGGCGCGCGGGGCGTCAGCGGAGTCCGTGCCGCTGGGTGCCCGCGCGCCGCCTGCGGTCGTTGCACAGCAGGCACTTGCCGTAGCCCGGCGGCAGCGGGTCCTCCGCATCCCCGTACAGCGGATCGACGGCGCCCCGCGGATGCTCGGGGCATCCTGTGGCGCCGACCGCGGAGGAGAGCGTGCCGGCGGCGGCCAGCGCGCGCCGCAGGGCATCGACCAGCAGGTCGGCCTGTCGGCTCGACGGGTCGGCCTCGAGGCCGAACGCGATGTCCGAGGCGGTGGACAGCGCGTTGCGCAGTTCCAGCAGATCGGCGTGGCTCATGCCGGGAGCGTAGGGGGCGGCACTGACATCCCGGCCCGACGGGGCGGGGCGTGCCACCCGGCCTCCTGCGGCGCGCCACCGGTTCCCTCCGGGAGGGGATCCGCCCCTGCGGGTCCGGGCGCGGGGCTCACGGTGCCTGCGGGTCCGGGCGCGGGGCTCACGGTGCCTGCGGGTCCTGCTCCGCTCCGGGGGCGGGGCGCTCCACATGGGCGGCGACATCGGCGAGGTCCTGTTCGATCGCCTTCGTCACCGCCTTGGTGCCGAGCCCGCCGAAGACCTTCATGAGCATCCCCGCGACACCTCCGGGCGGTGTGGCCGAGAAGGTCATCCGCACCGTCGTCCCGCCCTCGGCCTCGGCCTCGGGGGACAGGTCGAACTCCGAGACGTAGTGCGCACCGCGGGACTCGGACTCGACGACGCAGCGCGAGGGCTCCTGGCACGCCGTCACGTACATCTCCTCGGTGGCCGTGCGCCCCAGCATCCGCCGCGTCTCCCGCCACCGCGTGCCTTCGGTGAACGGGCCGGGGGTGAGCACCTCGATGCTCTGCACACCGCTGAGCACACGCGGCGCCGACTCCAGGTCCGTCAGTGCGTCCCACACCCTGTCGACCGGGGCCCCGATCCGCCGCTCGACGACTACCTGCGTCTCAGTCATGATCTCTCCCGGTGACGGACCGTGATCACGGTACCCGGCCAGTCCTCCCATCACCCTGGCACCGACCGCAACACCCCGCTAGTCGGCGGGAGCGGCCCCGGAACCGCGCACCGGGGAAGAGCTCCGCGGCCCGCCGAACGGGTGACCCGCCGGGGGGAGCGAACCGCCCGGCGCGAGTGGCCCGCCGGCGGACAGCGGATCGATTACGAGTGCGTGACCCGGATCTTCGACTGCCCGTGCGGCCGCCGCTCCCAGTCCTCCATGAGCCGCGCCGCCAAGCCGTGCCGCTCGGCGAGGGCGACCAGCGTCTCGGTGCGGTAGTAGAAGTCCTCGCGGAGGACGTGGTGCTCGGCGCCGGCGGTGCGGTCGAAGGTGAAGTCGAAGAAGCCGTCCGGCGCCATGACCCGGCCGACATGGGCCAGGCACTGGTCGATGACCTCGGGCGGCGAGTGCGAGAAGACGCTGTGCGCGTGCACCACCGAGAACCGGCCACTGGGAAGGAAGTCCAGGGTCAGATCGGTGGCCAGCATCAGATGCGGCAGCTTGTCCTGCAGATTCCGCCTGACCAGGGTCCTCTGGGCCTCGAGGAGGATGTCGGGCGAGATGTCGATGCCGTAGTAGTTCCCCGGTTCGAGGTGGTCGATGAAGCGCCACCCGGCCCGCAGGTTCCCGCAGCCGATCTCCAGCATCCGGTCCTGCGGCTTCAGCCCGTGCTCCGTCAGGTAGTCGAACTGCATCTGCCCGAGCGCCAGCCAGCGTTCCTGCGTCGCGCTGCCCACCGCTCCCTCGGGGCTCCGCGCCGTGTCCGAGGCCATGACGGCCCGGTAGTACGCGATGTGGTCGCGGTGTCGTGCCCGGAGCCAGGCATCGCGCGCGGCCCGGCGCACATGCGCGGGTATGCGCTGCGGATGGCGCACCGCGTAGCTCACCTTGTGGGCGAGGCGGGAGCGGTTCCGGCTCCGCCTCGGCGCGGATATCTCGGGCATGCGGCCTCCGTGGGTCGGAGTGGCTGGCCCCCTGGGGAGCGTAACCGAGTGGCGAAATATCTGCCCTCGTCGTGTCGATCGGCGAAGGGCCCGTTCGATGTGTTGCTAGTGGAGGGTTCGGGCGCCCTGGACCGGCGCTCGGTCCGGCCCCCGGACCCCGAGCTGCACGGCGATCACAGCGACGAGGAGAGACAGCCATGCGCTTCATGACGATGATCAGGATCGACGAGAACGCGGGCCCCGAGGGCGGCCCGGGTCCGGAGCTGATGGAGGAGATGGGCCGGCTCCTCGACGAGATGACCAAGGCCGGTGTGCTGCTCGACACCGCCGGACTGCGCCCCACCGCCGAGGGCTCCCGGGTGCACTGGTCCCACGGCAAGGAGAGCGTGACCGACGGGCCGTTCACCGAGACCAAAGAGGTGATCGGGGGCTATGCGCTCCTTCAGGTGAAGTCGAATGAGGAGGCCGTCGAGTGGGCCCGGCGCTTCGCGCGGATCCACGGGGAGGACTGGGAGCTGACCCTGGAGGTCCGGCAGGTCGAGGAGCCGCCGGGCGAGGCGGCCTGACGGGCCCTGGGCCCGCTGCCGGCGTCCACGACCCGTACGACCGCCGGTACGGAGTGGGGTGAGCCTGCGGCCGGGGCAGTACCGGCCGTAGGCTCGGGGCGTGGCCGAGACGGGTGCGGACGATGCCCGGCGTGCGATCGACGCCGTCTGGAGGATCGAGTCGGCGCGCCTTGTCGCCGGGCTCACCCGCATCGTGCGCGATGTCGGCATCGCGGAAGAGCTGGCGCAGGACGCACTGGTGGCGGCGCTGGAACAGTGGCCGGAGGCCGGTGTCCCGCGCAATCCGGGCGCCTGGCTCATGGCCACCGCCAAGCACCGCGCCATCGACCGGATGCGTCGCAACGAGCGGTTCGCGCGCAAGCTCCAACTCCTCGGTCACGAGCTGGAGATCGAGCAGCGGCTGTCCGAACCCACCGCCGAGGCGGCCCTCGACGGCGAGGAGATCGAGGACGACCTGCTGCGTCTGGTCTTCACCGCCTGCCACCCCGTACTGTCCCGGGACGCGCGCGTCGCGCTCACGCTGCGGCTGCTGGGCGGGCTGACGACGGAGGAGATCGCGCGCGCGTTCCTCGCCTCGGAGGCGACCGTCGCCCAGCGCATCGTGCGCGCCAAACGGACGCTCTCCCGCAAGCGCGTCCCCTTCGAGGTCCCGCAGGGGCCCGAACTCGGCGAGCGGCTCTCCTCGGTCCTCGAGGTCGTGTACCTCGTCTTCAACGAGGGGTACGCCGCCACCGCCGGTGACGACTGGATGCGACCTGCCCTGTGCGAGGACGCGCTGCGACTCGGCCGCATCCTCGCCGGCCTGATGCCGCGCGAGCCCGAAGTGCACGGTCTCGTCGCACTGATGGAGATCCAGGCATCGCGTTCGGCCGCACGGACCGGCCCGTCGGGCGCGCCCGTCCTGCTGCTCGACCAGGACCGCTCGCGCTGGGACCACCTGCTCATCCGCCGCGGCTTCGCCGCCCTCGCCCGAGCCGGCGAACTCGGCGGCCCGGCCGGTCCGTATGTGCTCCAGGCGGCCATCGCCGCCTGCCACGCCCGTGCCCTGACCGCCGGCGACACGGACTGGGCGCAGATCGCCGCGCTCTACGAAGCACTGGCCGAGCGCATGCCGTCCCCCGTGGTCGAGCTGAACCGGGCGGTGGCGGTCGCCAAGGCGTACGGCCCGGCCAAGGGGCTCGAACTGGTCGATGCCCTGGCCGCGGACGGCTCCCTGCGCGACTACCACCTGCTGCCGAGCGTCCGTGGCGATCTGCTCGCCCGGCTCGGCCGCGCGAAGGAGGCCAGGGCGGAGCTGGAGCGCGCGGCAGCCCTCACCCGTAACGCCCCCGAACGGGCCCTGCTGCTCGACCGTTCGGCAGCGCTGGGAGGGGACTCCGGGCCGTGGTGACCGCCGTCAACCGATCCTCGCGGTACGGACGTTGAACGGGTCGGGCGACGGCCGGGCGACGGTCGGGCGACGATCAGGCGACGTGGCGGCCGGGGTGCAGGAGGCCCGCGAGGTCGCGGAACGCCTCCGCCGGATCGCGGTCGCCCACGGCCCGCTCCAGGTTGCCGCTCAGCCACAGGGTGGCGAACCCGTGCGCGATCGACCACGCGCCCAGGCCGGTGCGCACCGCCTCGTCGGCGTCGAGGTCGTCCGGGAGGCCCGCGCGCAGGAGTTCGGCGGTCCGGTCCCGGGCGGCGGCGAGTTCGGGGTCGTCACGGCGCCACAGCTCGGGTTGGTACATGACCCGGAAGTGCGCGGGGTGCCGCTCGGCGAACCATACGTACCGCACGCCCTGGGCGTGGGCCCGTGGGCCCGTGGGCCGATGAGCCGGTGGCGACCGATCCGACCGTGAGCCGGTGGCGACCGGTGCGGTCGTGAGCCGGTGGCGACCGGTGCGGTCGTGACCTGCGGCGGACCGGTACGGAATTCGGTTGCCGCGGCATTCCGTCCGGCGCTGGAATGACCGCATGGATCGCGATCAGGTACTGGCCCGCTTCGACCGACAGATGCGCCGGGACGCACGCCCCGACGGGCCGGACGCCCGCGTGGAGCGCTCGGGGGCGGTCGTACGGCGGGTGGGCGCCGACGGCGATTGGAGCGCGGTCCTCTGGTCCGGCCTGGACGAGGCGACGGCGGACGCCGAAATCGCCGCGCAGGTGCGGTACTTCACCTCGCTGGGGCGCGAGTTCGAGTGGAAGCTGTACGGCCACGACGGCCCGCGCGACCTCGGCGCCCGCCTGCGGGCGGCGGGCTTCGTGCCCGAGCCCGAGGAGACGTTGATGGTCGCCGAGACCGCCGGTCTGCGCACCGACGCCGAACCGCCGCCGGGAATCCGGCTGTCCACGGTGACGGACGCGGCGGGCGTGGACCTCGTCGTCGGGGTGCACGAGGCGGTGTTCGGCATGAGCCATGCCTTTCTCCGCCGGCAGCTCCTGGATCAACTCGCCCACGCCCCGGACGCGGTGAGCATCGTGGTCGCGATGGCGGGCGAGGTGCCGGTGTGCTCGGCGCGCATGGAGCTGTACGCGGGTACGGACTTCGCCGGCCTCTGGGGCGGCGGCACGCTGCCCGCCTGGCGGGGCCGGGGCATCTACCGCGCACTCGTCGCCCACCGGGTCCGTATCGCCGCGGCGCGCGGATACCGCTACCTCCAGGTCGACGCCTCGGACGACAGCCGCCCCATCCTCCAGCGCCTCGGCTTCGTCCCACTGACCACCACGACGCCGTACGTGCACGGCGCCTGAGCGGCAACAGCCCGGCCCTTCACCGCGGTGTCCACATCGCGCGTTCGGGAGATGTGGGCGCCCGCTTGCGATCGGACGGGGCGCCGTCGACAAACCAGGGGGGCCGAGGGGCGACCGTAGACCGTTGGTCGCTGCTCGGAGTACCAGCTGCACCGTGACCGGCTTCCGCTGTCGTGTTTCGAGTTCGCTCGTCGGCGCCTCCGAGTCGCGCCAGCGCAGGGTGCAGGAAATGGAGGCGGGGGAAGTCGCGAGGAGCTGCCCACACCCGCCATCAAGGCCCTGGGCGGCCATTTTGGGGGGCATGGGACCCGCCGTATCCGGCCAGATGGAGCGACGTTGGGCAGATCTCAAGGAGTCGGTGTCCGCCCCGGGAGGAATTGGTGAAGGTGCAAAGAGTCGCGACAGCCACGTTGGTGGTTCTGGCGGTCAGCGGGTTCGCGACGCTCGGCGCGGGCGCCGCGTTCGCGGATGGCCCCCAGGCGACCGCGACGGGGGGGCTCCGCTTTGGGAGCCGAGGCATTCCAACAGAACACAGCGCAGTCGGGGCGGCAAAACAACAACTGCTCGCACGCGAACAATGACGATGAGGCGGTAACGGTCACCGGGGGGCGGCTCCGCGGCCGATATGTGACCGCCGACGGGTCCGTGCGCAAGTTCTCCCGCGTGTATCGCGGGGAGGCCGATGCTGCGGGAGGTAGCGCAGTCACCTCTCTCATTCAGCAGAACACGGCGCAGCGCGGGCAGCAGAACAACAACTGCATGAATCTCGACGAGTCGGATCTCACCCTCACCGGTGGCCGTGTGGAGGGGCACTGCACGGATCGCGATGTCTCCTTGAGCGAACTGGCCGTCGAGAAGGGTCGTGGAGCGCGTGCAGGCGGCGGTTCCGGAAGTGGCCAGTCCGCCACCAGCATGGTCAACGTTCTTGAACAGAACACCGCGCAGGACGGCCGGCAGAACAACAGCTGCGGCAACCTCAACAACCTGGAACTGACCGGATCCGGGTCACGGAACACAAACCAGTGTGCCGCCGCGGACCGCTCCACGAACCTCGGTTCGGTGTACCGGTAGACCAGGCCGCCTGAGCGGATAGCGCTCCAGGCGCAGGTCCCCTGCGTGGCGTCCCCACCCTGGCCCTGCTGATACGAGCTGCCCGGATTCACAACCCAGTAGACCCTCGTGTTTCCCGGTGTTTCGTCTGTGGGCAAGAGCGCAAGCATGTGTGGGGCCGGACCGGAGAATCCGGTCCGGCCCCACACGTAGGTCGAAGGTGGAGGTGAGCCGGGCCAGCACGGAGAACGCCCCGGTGAGCCCGCCACCGCCCTGGTTGACCAACCGTCGGGCGGCCTTCATGTCGACGGCGAGAGCGACGTACGCCTCGTGCGGCGCCGCAGACGGTCCGGCGGCCTCCTGCAGGTCACGGTAGACGGCCCCCGCCAGGGGTATCGGCGTCGCCGTGCTCGCTCCAGTACCGGTTGAGCGCGTCACCGGCAACACCCCTGATCAGGTGCTGCTTCTCAGCACTCGATGACGTTCACCGCGAGCCCTCCGCGGGCGGTTTCCTTGTACTTGACCTTCATGTCCGCGCCCGTCTCCTTCATCGTCTTGATGACCTTGTCGAGCGACACATGGTGGCGGCCGTCGCCGCGCAGGGCCATACGGGCCGCGGTGATCGCCTTGACCGCGGCCATGCCGTTGCGCTCGATGCACGGGATCTGGACCAGGCCGCCGACCGGGTCGCAGGTCAGGCCCAGGTTGTGCTCCATGCCGATCTCGGCGGCGTTCTCGACCTGTTCGACCGAGCCGCCGAGGACCTCCGCCAGGCCGCCGGCCGCCATCGAGCAGGCCGAGCCGACCTCGCCCTGGCAGCCGACCTCTGCGCCGGAAATGGAGGCGTTCTCCTTGAAGAGCATGCCGATCGCTCCCGCGGCGAGGAGGAAGCGGATCACGCCGTCCTGCTCGTCCTTCGCCGTCCCGGCGCCCGGCACGAAGTTGACGTAGTAGTGCAGCACCGCCGGGATGATGCCGGCCGCGCCGTTCGTCGGGGCGGTCACGACGCGGCCGCCCGCCGCGTTCTCCTCGTTGACCGCCATCGCGTAGAGCGTCACCCACTCCATGGCCCGTGCCGCCGGGTCGCCCTCGGCGCGGAGCTGGCGGGCCGAGTTGGCCGCGCGGCGGCGGACTTTCAGGCCGCCGGGGAGGATGCCCTCCTGCGAGAGGCCGCGCGCCACGCAGGACTGCATCACGGACCAGATCTCCAGCAGGCCCTCGCGGATCTCCTCCTCCGTGCGCCACGCCTTCTCGTTCTCCAGCATCAGCGCGGAGATGGACAGGCCGGTCTCCTGGGAGAGGCGCATCAGCTCGTCGCCCGTGCGGAAGGGGTACTTGAGCACGGTGTCGTCGAGCTTGATCCGGTCCTCGCCGACCGCGTCCTCGTCGACGACGAAGCCGCCGCCCACCGAGTAGTAGGTCTTCTCCAGCAGCGGCAGGCCCTCGGAGTCGTACGCGAAGAGGGTCATGCCGTTGGCGTGGTACGGCAGGGAGCGGCGGCGGTGCAGGACGAGCTGCGATCCCTCGTCGAAGTCGATCTCGTGGGCGGAGCCGATCTCGTCACCGAGCAGGCGGAGCCGCTTGGTGGTGCGGATGCGTTCCACCTCGTCGTCGGCGCTCGCCACGTCGACCGTGCGCGGGGAGTGTCCCTCCAGGCCGAGCAGGACGGCCTTCGGCGTGCCGTGCCCATGGCCGGTCGCGCCCAGCGAGCCGAAGAGCTCGGCCCGTACGGCGGCCGTCTGCGTCAGCAGGCCGTCCTTCTTCAGGCGGCCCACGAACATGCGGGCCGCGCGCATCGGACCCACCGTGTGAGAACTGGAAGGCCCTATTCCGATGGAGAAGAGGTCGAAGACCGAGATGGCCACGGGCGGGCTCCCTTGCGTGCTCGTGGGGCGTGCTGGTGGTGGCGGGGGCGCCGGGACCGGCGCCCCCGCTGTCTGCCGGCCGGTCAACCGTGCGGACCGGCCGGTGGTGCTGTCTGTGCTGTTGTCTGTTACTTCGCGAGGTTCGGGTACAGCGGGTGCTTCTCCGCCAGCGCGGTCACCCGCGCCTTGAGCCCCTCCGCGTCGTACGACGGCTTCAGCGCCTCGGCGATGATGTCCGCGACCTCGGTGAAGTCCTCGGTCCGGAACCCGCGCGTGGCGAGTGCCGGAGTGCCGATCCGCAGGCCCGAGGTCACCATCGGCGGCCGCGGGTCGTTCGGGATGGCGTTGCGGTTGACGGTGATGCCGACCTCGTGGAGCCGGTCTTCGGCCTGCTGCCCGTCCAGCTCGGAATTACGCAGATCCACCAGGACCAGGTGCACATCCGTGCCGCCGGACAGGACCGATACGCCCACCTCCGCGACGTCCGTGTGCGAGAGCCGCTCCGCGAGGAGCCTCGCGCCCTCCAGTGTGCGCTCCTGGCGCTCCTTGAACTCCTCGGTCGCCGCGACCTTGAAGGACACCGCCTTCGCCGCGATCACATGCTCCAGCGGGCCGCCCTGCTGACCGGGGAAGACCGCCGAGTTGATCTTCTTGGCCAGCTCGGCCGTGGAGAGGATCACACCACCGCGCGGACCGCCCAGTGTCTTGTGGGTGGTGGTCGTGACGATGTGGGCGTGCGGTACGGGGTTCGGGTGCAGCCCCGCGGCGACCAGGCCCGCGAAGTGCGCCATGTCCACCATGAGGTAGGCGCCGACCTCGTCCGCGATCCGCCGGAAGGCCGCGAAGTCGAGCTGCCGCGGATAGGCGGACCAGCCCGCGATGATCAGCTTCGGCCGGTGCTCCTTGGCGAGGCGCTCGACCTGGTCCATGTCGACCTGTCCGGTCTGCTCGTCGACGTGGTAGGCCGCCACGGTGTAGAGCTTGCCGGAGAAGTTGATCTTCATTCCGTGGGTCAGATGCCCGCCGTGGGCGAGGTTCAGGCCCAGGATCGTGTCACCGGGGGAGAGCAGCGCGAACATCGCGGCCGCGTTCGCCTGCGCACCCGAGTGCGGCTGGACGTTCGCGTGCTCGGCGCCGAACAGCGCCTTGATCCGCTCGATGGCGAGCCGCTCGATCACATCGACGTGCTCGCAGCCGCCGTAGTAGCGGCGGCCGGGATAGCCCTCGGCGTACTTGTTGGTGAGAACCGAGCCCTGGGCCTCGAGGACGGCGACCGGGGCGAAGTTCTCCGAGGCGATCATCTCGAGGGTGGACTGCTGACGGTGGAGCTCCGCGTCGACGGCGGCGGCGACGTCCGGGTCGAGCTCGTGCAGGGACTGGTTGAGAAGCGACATCGTGATCCCCATCAGGATGGTGCGGGCGTGGGTTCAGTTGCCGGTGAAGGCGGTGTATTCGTCGGCGGAGAGCAGGTCGGCGGGCTCGTCGCTCACCTTCACCTTGAACAGCCAGCCGCCCTCGAAGGGGGCGGAGTTCACCAGCGCCGGGTCGTCCACGACGTCCTGGTTGATCGCCGAGATCTCCCCGGTGACCGGTGCGTAGAGGTCGCTCACGGACTTGGTCGACTCCAGCTCGCCGCAGGATTCGCCCGCGGTGACGGTGTCGCCGACCTCCGGGAGCTGGACGAAGACCACGTCACCGAGCGCGTCGGCGGCGTGCGAGGTGATGCCCACGGTGGACACCCCGTCCTCGTCGGCCGCGGTGAGCCACTCGTGCTCCTTGCTGTAACGAAGCTGCTGGGGGTTGCTCATGATCTGAATTCTCCTGGATCGGGGGGCGTGCTCGGTTCGCGGTCTTGACAGGTGGGACGGGCGTGACGCAATCCGACGCCCGAATGGACGGGGCGTTACGGGGTCAGCGCTGCCGCTTGTAGAAGGGGAGGGCGACGACCTCGTACTCCTCCTGGCTGCCGCGGATGTCCACCGCGACGCCCGCCGTGCCCGGCTCGGCGTGCCCGGCGTCCACGTACGCGATGGCGACCGGCTTCCCGAGGGTGGGGGAGGGCGCCCCCGAGGTGACCTCGCCGATCACGGTGCCGTCGCCGGCCGTCACCACGGCATAGCCCGCCCGCGGCACGCGGCGGCCCTCGGCGATCAGGCCCACGAGCTTGCGCGGCGGGCTGGACTCGGCGCGCTTCGCCGCGGCCTCCAGCGCCGTACGCCCGACGAAGTCGCCGGCCTTCTCGAACTTCACGACCCGGCCCAGACCCGCGTCGAAGGGCGTGGTGGAGGTGGTCAGCTCGTGCCCGTACAGCGGCATGCCCGCCTCCAGGCGGAGGGTGTCCCGGCAGGAGAGGCCGCACGGCACCAGGCCGGCCGGCTCGCCCGCCTCCGTCAGGGCCTGCCAGACGGTCTCGGCGTCCTCGGGTGCGACGAAGAGCTCGAAGCCGTCCTCGCCGGTGTAGCCGGTGCGGGCGATCAGCGCCTGCACGCCGGCGACGGTGCCGGGCAGGCCCGCGTAGTACTTGAGCCCGTCGAGGTCGGCGTCGGTGAGCGACTTCAGGATGCCGGGGGACTCCGGGCCCTGGACGGCGATGAGGGCGTACGCCTCGCGGTCGTCGCGCACCTCGGTGTCGAACCCTGAAGCGCGCTCGGTCAGCGCGTCCAGGACGACCTGGGCGTTGGAGGCGTTGGCGACGACCATGAACCGCTCGTCCTGAAGGCGGTAGACGATCAGGTCGTCCAGGATGCCGCCCTCGGCGTTGCAGATCATGGTGTAGCGGGCGCGGCCGACGGCCAGCTTGCCGATGTTGCCGACCAGCGCGTGGTCCAGCGCGTCGGCGGCCTGCGGACCGGTCAGGGTGATCTCGCCCATGTGGGAGAGGTCGAAGAGGCCGGCGCGGGTGCGGACGGCGAGGTGCTCGTCGCGCTCACTGCCGTAGCGCAGCGGCATGTCCCAGCCGGCGAAGTCGGTCATCGTGGCGCCGAGCGCGCGGTGCAGCGCGTCGAGGGCGGTACGGCGTGAGGAATCGGTCATGTTTCAGGCTCCCGGGCAGGGGTGGCGAGGCTGACGTCGTAGGGAACACAGCCTCCCCATCTGTCATCGGAACCTGAGAGGTTCGCCACGACCCCGGTCACGCATCAGGGCTACGGCTTGCACCTTGGGTGGGACCGCCGACGGCGGTCCGCTTTTCAGATGTGCCTAATCCGCGCGGTACGGGGCCTGAGAGATTCAAGGGAGGACTTGCTCCTTCGGCGCCCCGGCGCCCGGCACGACTGCCGGTCCGGGGACTCTCCCGCGCGGGATCGAACGGCCGGTATGGAATTGGCGCGGCCATCATTGCACGACTGTCCGATGTTCGGGCGGGCCGGTGGCGAGGTATCGAGCTTGTACCGCATTACCGTTTCTTGACACTCTGCTCCGGAGGGGCGCAGTGACCGGACCGAACGGGGAGGACGATCACGGTGCACAGGGACAGTGCGTACGCGACTTCGGCCGGGGCGGCACCGGGGAGTGCCCCGCCCGGCGCATCCGGCGAGGCCCGTACCCGGGTCGTGCCCGGGGCGGCACGGCCGGGCCGGGAGGAGACGGTCCCGCCTCGCGCGGTCCCCGCGCCGGTCCGCCCCGCCCGCAGGGGGGCAGTGACCGATCTGCGCGGGAGCGCGGCCGAGCTGCTCGGAGTCGGGGCCGGAACACGGCCCGTGCCCGAGCCCACCGGTGAACTCCGTTACCCGGCAGGTGACGTGCTCGTCGTCTCCGGGCTGCCGGGCAGCGGCAAGAGCACCTTGATCAAGCGCACCGCCGCGGGCCTGGACCAGCGCGGCCGGAGGGTGCGGCGGGTGGACTCCCAGGACGTACGCGACCGGTGGCAGCGCGTGGTGCGCGGCCTCCTCCCGTATGCGCTGTACCGCCCGCTGGTGCGGATGGCCCACTACGCCGGTCTGCACAGCGCCCTCCGCTCGGGCGACAGCGTCGTCGTCCACGACTGCGGGACGCTCGCCTGGGTGCGCCGCTGGCTGGCGCACGATGCGCGGCGCCGCGGCCGGTCGCTCCACATCGCGTTGATGGACGTCCCGCCGGGGGTCGCTCTGGAGGGGCAGGCCACGCGCGGACGCGGGGTCTCGCACTACGCCTTCGCCCGCCACCGCCGCGCCGTGGGGCGTCTGGTCGCGGACGCGGAGGGCGGGCGGCTGCCGGACGGCTGCGCCTCGGCCGTGCTGCTGGACCGTAGGTCGGCGAGCGCGGTGCGGCGCGTCGGCTTCGAGTAGCCGGGCGCCTTTGCGCGCAGTCCGGTTGCCGGGACCGCCCTCCGCGGCTTCCGCGGGGACCTTCCCGTCGTGCGTCGCGTCGTCCGCGTCAGCGCGCGGGCCAGACGGCGGGAAGGTTGATGCCGTCCGAGGAGGACGAGGGCTGCGAGGCGCCCGGCACCTCGGGTGACGCCGGCACCTCGGAGGCGTCGGGGGAGGCCGGGAGCTGCGGGACGCCCGGGAGTTGGGGCAGCCGGGGCAGGCCGTCGAGGTTCGCCGCGGGCAGACCGCCGCCGACCATGACGCTGGTCACCACGTTGACCGTTCCGGTGAGGAGGTTCTGCACGGCGGGGGCGATGGTGTTGGGGTCGCCGGCCGACAGGGCCTGGAGCAGGGTGTCGAGGCGGCTCTGCAGATCGGCGACGGCCTTGGCCTTGAGGTCCTGGCCCGGGTCCCCGGCGCGCTTTGCCCGTGCGGCGGGACCGGGCAGGTCGTAGGCCGGGAGGACGGCCGGGTCCTGGCCGGGGGCGGGCTGGGTGGAGGGCTGTGCGGGGGTCTGCGTCACCGAGGCGAGCGCCTGCTTGATCTCCTCCACGCGGCTGGTGGCCTCGGCGACCGGCAGCTTGCCTTCGGGGGCCTGAAGCACCGCCTGTACGAGATCGTTGACGGGACGGGTGATGCTGCCCATGTCGCCGAGCAGCTTCGCCTGTCCGAGCAGGTTGTCGGCGCCGGGCAGAGGGGCGTCGGATGCCTTCCGCTCGGGCGCGGTGCGGGACGTGGCCCGCGTGTCGGTGTCGGTGACGGCGACGGCGGCACCGGTTCCGATCACTAGTACGCCGCACACAGCGGACGCGACGAGGACGCCGCTCTTCCGGGACATATGCATGGGGAGTGCTCCCTTCGGGTGTTGGTCGGCCTTGATCCCACCGTCAGGAGCCGTGGCACGGTGTGCAACTCGGCTGTTACGCAGAGCGACGCAACCGGCGCAACACCTGCGCGTGCCAGTCGTCACCGATGACCTGGGCTTATCCCATGGTTTCGAGCAGCCCCCGGGAAGAAGCGCAAGTGCAGCCGTTAGGGTGCGTGGGCGATTCGTACGAGACAGTGGATGGGCCCGGTGAACATGACGGAGCAGCACGGCTACTCCCTTCCTTCCGACGGAGTGCCGGCCGACGGCACGCACCCCGCCGCGCCCGGGCATGTCGCGGGCTTTCCGTGCAACGCGCTGGAGGAGACGCTCGCCGCCTCCGTCGGGGTGCCGGGCGCGGGCGCGCGCATCGTCGAGATGCTGGGCCGCAGTCACGTCTGGGTGCCGCTGCCGGAAGGCGGCAGCCGCGAGAGCCGGAACCTCGACCTGCCCACCGTCGAGATCGGGGGCGCCGCGTACGTCCCGGTGTTCAGCTCGGAGCAGCAGTTCCTCCAGGTCGCCGGCGCCCATATGTCCTTCACCGTCGCCCCGGCCCGCGAGTTCGCGCGCGGCCTTCCGCCGCAGCTCGGCATCGCGGTCAACCCCGGCGGCGCGGTGGGTGTCCCGCTGCCTCCTCCCGCCGTGGCCGAGCTCTGTCGCACCGGCCGTTCCGCGCTGGACATGCCGGTGACCGAGTACGGGGCCGGGGGGCCGTCCGGAGGCCGGGTGCGGCTGTTCGAGCCGGACTGGCAGGAGGAGCCGGGCGACTTCCTCGGCGCCGCCGCGGGGGAGTTCGCCGTCACCGGTCTCGTCCGTACCGCCCGCCGGGCGCTGGCCAGTGTCGAGGGCGACGCCCCCGCGCTCTTCATCGGCGTCGAACTCCTGCGCTGGGAACCGCAGGACCGGGACGTGGTGCTCAGCGCCCTCGGCCGGGCGCTGGGATCCGTTCCGGTGCCCTGGCCCGTGCAACTCGTGCTGCTGGACGTCGCCCAGGATCCGGTCGTCGACTGGATGCTGGAGCGGGTACGCCCGTTCCACACCGCGTAGACCTCCGTAAGCTGGTTGGATGAACGAGGGGTGCACGCGACAGGCCGGTGCGGGCCGCGCTGTGCCGAGGAGAAAGGGCGGATAGTCGGTGAGTGCGGGAGGCGGCACGGCTGCGGCGGGGGCCGTGGAGCAGATGCTGGGGCAGGTGACGCCCGGGCGGTACGACGCCTACGAGGCGCTGCTGCGCGCCCTCGCCGACGGCCAGGTGTGGATGCTCCTCTGGAAGGGCTCGCCGGGATCGCCGGACGCCCAGTACGGAAACATGGAGGTGGACGGACTGGGCTACGCGCCCTGCGTCACCTCCTCCCACGAACTGGCGGTCAGCGGCTGGAACCGCGCTCATGAGGTGGTCTCGGGCTACGACGTCGCCGCGTCCCTCTACCCCGAGCACTGGGGTCTCTGGCTCAACCCGCACGCTCCGGGCGGCGGCGTCGGGATCCCGTGGGCCGATCTGCGCCGGATCTCGGTCGGACTCGACCAGCTTCCGGCCGGACCGCTGCGGCTGTCGGAACCGACCATTGAAATTGCCCAGTTCTATGCGCTTTTGACGCAGAACGCCCATCACGCGCCCGCGGTGCGTTCCCTGCGCCGTGCCTGGGTGCAGCCCGCGCTCGGTGCGCCGTATCTGGCGATCGGCCTGGATCTTTACGACGCGAGCCCGCAGGCCGTGGAGTCCGCGCGGGCGATGATGCAGCAGTCGGTGGGTGCGGTCCCCGAGGGGCTGCCGGTGTCGACGGTGGCGATGACGGACGAGTACGACCCGGTGGCGATGTGGCTCCGGAGCTTCGCCCGCCCGTTCTACGACCGGGACGCGCACGGTGCGCAGGGTCCCGCTGCTCCCGTTTCCCCTGCCTCCGGCTACGGCTACCCGCCGCCGGGTCCGGCGCGCGGGAACGCGGCGCCCCAGGGGTGGGGACCCGCTCCGCACGCCTACTGAACCGCCACTCAGTTTGAGCGCGCCTACTGAACGGCTGCTCAGTCCTCGACATCGCTGTCCGTCATCCGGACAACTGGACGCCCGGTCTTGCCCCGTGAAGGGTCCAAGCGCGTTCGCCTTTGCCAAATGATGGGCGTCCGGGCCGTTTTGCCCGCCCGTTTCGCGCCTGTTGTGTGCGGCTCGATGATCCGCTGAGCAGCCCTGATCGTCCGGAATCCGGAGGCTTCCAGGCCACATCACAGTTGCGCATCCTTTCCCAAGGAGGACTGGCCCCTGATCGCAAACGCGATGAAGACTCACGTTCGCCGGGCCATCGGCCCTTTGTGCGATGTGAAGATCAAGGCCGCTACAGCGGCAGGCGCTGGCCGGCCACCGCCGGTCGAGAGGGGTCCCCACCACGATGACGGCACCTATGCACGACACGGTCCCGGTCAAGGGCGACGAGGCCGGTGTTGCCGCTGACGTCACCAAGAAGGCCGTCGAGGGCCGTTCGCTGGGCCGTATCGCCTGGAACCGGCTGAAGCGGGACAAACTGGCGCTCGCCGGTGGTGCGATGGTGCTTCTCCTGATCCTGGTCGCGGTCTTCGCACCGCTTATCACGAGCGTTCTCGGCCATGATCCGAATGAGCATCACGAGGACCTGATCGACCCGCTGTTCGGCACCCCCACGGGGTCCTGGGGCGGCATCAGCTCCGAGCACCTGCTCGGCATCGAGCCGGTCAACGGCCGCGACGTCTTCAGCCGGGTCGTCTTCGGCGCCCGCATCTCGCTGCTGGTCGGCTTCCTCTCGGCCATGGTCGCGGTGGTCTTCGGCACGGTCCTCGGCATTCTGGCGGGCTACTTCGGCGGCTGGGTCGACGCGGTGATCAGCCGCGTGATGGACATGCTGCTGGCCTTCCCCCAGCTCCTGTTCATCATCTCGCTCATCTCCGTGATGCCCGTCCAGCTGCTGGGCCTGGAGGGCACCGGCGTGCGCCTGCTGGTGATGATCCTGGTCATCGGGTTCTTCGGCTGGCCGTACATCGGCCGCATCGTCCGCGGCCAGACCCTGTCCCTGCGCGAACGCGAGTACGTGGAGGCGGCCCGCAGCCTCGGCGCCGGGCAGCGCTACATCCTCTTCAAGGAACTGCTCCCCAACCTCATCGCGCCCATCACCGTCTACACGACGCTGATGATCCCGACCAACATCCTCACCGAGGCCGCGCTCGGCTTCCTCGGTGTGGGCGTCAAGCCACCGACCGCGTCCTGGGGAAACATGCTCTCCACCGCGGTGCGCTACTACGACTCCGACCCGATGTTCATGGTGATCCCGGGCGTGGCCATCTTCGTCACCGTCCTTTCGTTCAATCTCTTCGGCGACGGCGTGCGCGACGCCCTCGATCCCAAGGGAACCCGCTGACTCCCCCCACTTAGCCAGACCCCCTGGGCCCTGCGCAGCCGTGCGGGCCGTGACACACACGGAGGATCCGAGATCGTGACAACCCAACGCACATCGAGGCGCAGACTGGCCGCCATGTCGGCCGTGGCGGTCGCGGCCCTGGTCTCCACCACGGCCTGTGGCGGTGGCGGCAGCGACAGCGACAGCAAGGGGGCCGGCTTCAACGCGGGCGTCGAGAAGGTCGCCAGCGCGTCCGAGAAGAAGGGCGGCACGCTGAAGTTCATCGGCGTGCAGGACGCCGACTCCTGGGACACCACCCGCGGCTACTACGGCTTCGCATGGAACTTCATGCGCTACTACAGCCGTCAGCTGGTCACCTCCGACACGGCTCCGGGCGAGAAGGGCCTGGAGCTGAAGCCGGACCTCGCCAAGAGCAAGGCGAAGATCACCGACGGCGGCAAGACCTACACGTACCAGCTCAAGGACGACGTCACCTGGGAGGACGGCAAGCCGATCACCGCCCAGGACATCAAGTACGGCATCGAGCGCCAGTGGGCGCAGGACGTGCTGTCCGGCGGGCCGGTCTACCTCAAGGACATCCTGGACCCGGACGGCAAGTACAAGGGCCCGTACAAGGACAAGTCCAAGGACAAGCTGGGCCTGAAGGCCATCGAGACGCCGGACGCGAAGACCGTCGTCTTCAAGCTCCCGAAGGCCAACAGCGACTTCGAGGAGATCCTGGCGCTGCCCTTCGCCTCGCCCGTCCGCCAGGACAAGGACACCAAGTCCAAGTACGGCCTGAAGCCGTTCTCGTCCGGCCCGTACAAGTTCGAGTCGTACACGCCGAACAAGAACCTCACCCTGGTCCGCAACCCCGAGTGGAAGCAGTCCTCGGACGACGTCCGCAAGGCACTGCCGGACAAGGTCACGGTCACGCTGCTCACCAACGCCGACGAGATGGACAACCGTCTGATCTCCGGTGACTACGACCTCGACCTCAACCAGACGGGTATGTCGCCCGCCGGCCGCACCAAGGCGCTCAAGCAGCACAAGGAGAGCCTGGACAACCCGGTCATGGGCTACGTCCGCTACGCGGCGTTCCCGCAGACGGTCAAGCCGTTCGACAACATCCACTGCCGCAAGGCCGTGATCTACGGTGCCGACCACAAGTCGCTGCAGAACGCCCGCGGTGGCCCGCTGGCCGGTGGTGACATCGGCACCAACATGCTCCCGCCGGTGGTGCCCGGTTCCGACCCGAGCTACGACCCGTACGGCACGGCGAAGAACGGCGGCAAGGCCGACATCGCCAAGGCCAAGGAAGAGCTGAAGGCCTGCGGCAAGCCGAACGGCTTCAAGACCACCATCGCCGTCCGCAACAACAAGGACGTCGAGGTGGCCACCGCCGAGTCGCTCCAGGCGTCGCTGAAGAAGATCGGCGTGGACGTCGAGGTCGACCAGTACGACGGCGCCCAGACCAGCGGCATCATCGGTAACCCCGAGGTCGTGAAGAAGAAGAACTACGGCATCATCATCATGGGCTGGGGTCCCGACTTCCCGACCGTCCAGGGCTTCGGCATGCCGCTGTGGGACAGCAGCTACATCCTGCCGAACGGCAACAACAACTTCGCCATGATCGAGGACAAGTCGATCGACCAGAAGTTCGACTCGTTCGTCGCGGAGCTGGACGACACCAAGCGGGAGCAGCTCGCCTCCGACATCAACAAGCAGGTCATGGAGGGCGGCTACTACCTGCCGTTCGTCTTCGAGAAGATCATCAACTGGCGCTCCCCGCGGCTGACCAACGTCTACTCGACCTTCGCGTTCAGCGGTCAGTACGACTTCACGTCGCTGGGCGTCAAGTAAACCGATCGCCGGCGCACCCGCCGCTAGGCACGAAGGGCAGGTGAAGGCCGCGATGGCGGCCCGGTGAACTCCCGGACGACCTCCGGGAGTTCACCGGGCCCGCCAGGGGCCCGAGAGCAGTGCTCACTTACATCATCAGGCGGCTGTTCGCCGCCGCCGTGATGCTGATCGTCATCATGCTGGCGGTCTTCAGCATCTTCTTCCTGATTCCGAAGTGGACGGGTGTCGACCCGGCCACCATGTACGTCGGCAAGCAGTCCGACGCGGCGGCCCTGGAGGGCATCCGGGAGAAGCTCGGCCTGGGCGACCCGATCCTGGTCCAGCTCTTCGAGTTCTTCAAAGGCATCCTCGTCGGCCGCGACTACGCCGGTGGCGGCGACACCATCCACTGCTCGGCGCCCTGTTTCGGATACTCCTTCAAGACCGAGCAGGCCATCTGGCCGGTCCTCGCCGACCGTCTCCCGGTGACCATGCAACTGGCCGCCGGTGCCGCCGTCATCTGGCTGCTGATCGGCCTGTGCGCGGGCATCGTCTCGGCGCTCAAGCGCGGTTCCATCTGGGACCGGGGCGCCATGGTCGTCGCGCTCGGCGGCGTCTCGCTGCCGATCTACTTCACCGGCCTGGTCTCGCTGGCGGTCTTCTCCTACGGCCTCGGCTGGGTCAGCAACGAGTACACCCCGATCGAGGAGAACTTCGGCGACTGGATCAGCGGCATGATCCTCCCCTGGGTGACGCTCGCGTTCCTCTTCGGAGCGATGTACGCCCGTCTCACCCGGGCCACCATGCTGGAAGTGATGGGGGAGGACTACATCCGCACCGCCCGAGCCAAGGGCCTGCGGGAACCGGTCGTCATCCGCAGGCACGCCATGCGCTCCGCCATGACCCCCATCATCACGCTGCTCGGCGTCGACCTGGGTGCCCTGATCGGTGGCGCGATCCTGACCGAGACGACCTTCAGCCTGCCGGGCCTCGGCCAGGCCGTGCTCAAGGCGATCGGCGAGCGCGACCTGCCGCTGGTCCTCGGTGTCACGCTGATCACCGCCAGTGCCGTCGTCGTCGCCAACCTCGTTGTGGACGTGCTCTACGGCGTGATCGACCCCCGAGTGAGGCTCGCATGACCGCTGCATCCGTCCCGGAGGACACCCCCGGAACCCAGGTGACGAAGCCGGGTGCCGTGGGCGAGCCGGTGGCCGCGGGGGCGGCTCCGCCGTCCTCGGCCTTCCTCGAAGTCCGCGATCTCAAGGTGCACTTCCCGACCGAGGACGGCCTGGTGAAGGCCGTCGACGGGCTCTCCTTCTCGCTGGAGAAGGGCAAGACGCTCGGCATCGTCGGGGAGTCCGGGTCCGGCAAGTCCGTCACCTCACTGGGCATCATGGGCCTGCACCGGGTCGGCCAGTACGGCCGCCGGAAGACGCAGATATCCGGCGAGATCTGGCTCGACGGGCAGGAACTGCTGACCGCGCCCGCGGACGAGGTGCGCAAGCTGCGCGGCCGCGAGATGTCCATGATCTTCCAGGACCCGCTGTCCGCCCTGCACCCGTACTTCACCATCGGGAAGCAGATCGTGGAGGCCTACCGGATCCACCACGACGTCGACAAGAAGACGGCCCGCAAGCGCGCGGTCGAGATGCTCGACCGCGTCGGCATCCCGCAGCCGGACCAGCGGGTGGACAGCTACCCGCACGAGTTCTCCGGCGGTATGCGGCAGCGCGCGATGATCGCCATGTCGCTGGTCAACAACCCCGAGCTGCTCATCGCCGACGAGCCGACCACGGCCCTGGACGTCACCGTCCAGGCGCAGATCCTCGACCTCATCCGGGATCTCCAGAAGGAGTTCGGCTCCGCGGTCATCATCATCACCCACGACCTGGGCGTGGTCGCCGAGCTGGCCGACCAGATCCTGGTGATGTACGGCGGCCGCTGCGTCGAGCGCGGCACGGCGGAGAAGGTCTTCTACGAGCCCCAGCACCCGTACACCTGGGGCCTGCTCGGCTCCATGCCGCGCATCGACCGCGACCGTACCGAGCGCCTGATCCCGGTCAAGGGCTCCCCGCCCAGCCTGATCAACGTCCCGAGTGGCTGCGCGTTCAACCCCCGCTGCCCGTACGCGGACGTGCCCAAGGGCGGCGTCACCCGCACCGAACGGCCCGAGCTGCGCGAGGTGGCCGTCGGGCACTTCTCCGCCTGTCATATGGCGCAGGAGGACCGGGAGCGGATCTGGACCGAAGAGATTGCGCCGAAATTGTGAGCGACGCACGCGAGGCCGCCGGCCGGCAGATCGACGATGGCAGCACCTCTGCGCCGAGTGGGCGGAGAAGTGATCAGGAGGGTGCTGTGAGCGACGCACGCGAGGCCGCCGGCCGGCCGGGGGTACTGCCCACGCCGAAGGCTGTGGGGGAGACGACGATGGCAGCACCTCTGCGCCGAGTGGGCGGAGAAGCGATGAGGAGGGTGCTGTGAGCGAGGACGAGCCGATGACGATCCCCGGACAGGCCGGCGCGGCCGACTCGGAAGCCGTGGCCACGACGGCGACCTCACCGGACCCACGGCCCGGTGAGACGCTGCTCAGGGTGACGGGGCTGACGAAGCACTTCCCGATCACCAAGGGCATCCTCAAGCGCCAGGTGGGCGCGGTGAAGGCGGTCGACGGCATCGACTTCGACGTGCGGGCGGGCGAGACCCTCGGCGTCGTCGGCGAGTCCGGCTGCGGCAAGTCCACCATGGGCCGTCTCATCACGCGCCTGCTCGAACCGAGCGCCGGGACGATCGAGTTCGAGGGCCAGGACATCACCCACCTGGGCACGGGCCGGATGCGGCCGCTGCGCCGCGACGTCCAGATGATCTTCCAGGACCCGTACTCGTCGCTGAATCCGCGGCACACGGTCGGCGCGATCGTCAGTGCCCCGTTCAAGCTGCAGGGCGTGCGGCCGGAGGGCGGCGTCAAGCGCGAGGTCCAGCGTCTGCTGGAGGTCGTCGGCCTCAACCCCGAGCACTACAACCGCTATCCGCACGAGTTCTCCGGCGGCCAGCGGCAGCGCATCGGCATCGCGCGGGCGCTGGCGCTCAAGCCGAAGCTGGTCGTGGCGGACGAGCCGGTGTCCGCGCTGGACGTGTCGATCCAGGCGCAGGTGGTCAACCTGCTGGACGACCTCCAGGACGAGATGGGCCTGACGTACGTGATCATCGCCCACGACCTCTCGGTGATCCGGCACGTCTCGGACCGGATCGCGGTCATGTACCTCGGCAAGCTCGTGGAACTCACCGACCGCAAGTCGCTGTACGAGACTCCGATGCACCCGTACACCCGCGCGCTGCTCTCCGCGGTGCCGGTGCCCGACCCCAGGCGGCGTGCCAAGCGCGACCGGATCCTGCTGCAGGGTGACGTCCCGTCGCCGATACAGCCGCCGTCCGGCTGTCGTTTCCACACCCGTTGCTGGAAGGCGACAGAGGTGTGCACGAAGAAGGAGCCGCCGCTCGTGGCCATGCGGGCGGGGCATCAGGTGGCCTGCCACCACCCGGAGAACGCGCCGGACCAGGCGCCCGGGGACGCGCCGCTTCCGGGTGCGGCCGAGGTGGCCGAAGTCATCACGAAGAACGGCTAGGGCGGTCGGCCCGCCACCAGGGCCGCTCGCCAACCGGCCGTCCGTCGGCCGGAGTTCACAGGCCCATGCGCCCCTGGGGTGTGTGGGCCTGCGGCATTACGCGTCCGCCCCGGGCCGGTTGTCCTGCGGCCGGGGCAGGTGCACCCCGAAGTACACGGCCGCCAGGCGCAGCGCGAAGACCAGGGCGGCCGACAGTGCGGTGGCCGTCGTCGCGTCCACACCGGCCGCGTCGAGGGCGAGATACGCGCCGGCTCCGGCGGCCGCGGCCGTCGCGTACACGTCCTCGCGGAGCAGCAGCGGCGGGAACTCCCCGCACAGCACGTCGCGCACCACTTCGCCCGTGACCCCGGTGATGACCCCGAAGATGATCACGGCGAGCGGTGTGACGCCCGAGTCGATGGCCGCCTGGGCGCCGATCACCGTGACGACGGAGAGGCCGAGCGCGTCGACGAGCAGCAGTGAGCGCTCGGGCAGCGACCAGAAGCGGAGGTAGACGATCGTGGCGCCGCCGACGGCGGCGATGACGGTGAGCAGGACCCAGTCGTGCGTCCAGTACAGCGGATGCCGGTCGAGCATCAGATCCCGCAGCGTGCCACCGGAGATGGAGGCGGCGAAGGCCAGGGCCAGGCCGCCGAAGGGATCCATATTGGCGCGGTGGGCGGCCAGCACCCCGCTCGCCGCGAAGGCGGAGACGCCCACCAGGTACAGCATGTGCAGCATGATCGTTCCCAGGTCGGATCCGTGCGCCGGCCGCCGGAGCACCGGCGCATCATCTCAGCCGAGGCCCGAGCTACCCGTCAGTAACAAAACGGTGTAGCGTGCAGCCCATGGCACAGTGCACGACACAGGCAACCATCGGCGACAGCGAGTTCGATCGCGACACCGCCGTCACGCGGCGCGCATCCGGCATCTACGACGCCGAGCTGTCCGAAGGCTGGACCATCATCCGGGCCGTCAACGGCGGCTACCTGCTGGCGATGCTCGGCCGTGCCCTGGGTGAGACCCTCCCGCACCCCGACCCCTTCACGATCACCGCGCACTACCTCACCGCGTCCCGGCCCGGACCCGCCGAGATCCGTACCGAGACCGTGCGGACGGGCCGGACCATGTCCACCGGCCAGGCGTCCCTGGTCCAGCGGGACGAGACCGGCGCCGAGGTCGAGCGCATCCGCGTCACCGCGCACTACGGCGACCTCGCCGCCCTCCCCGACGACATCCGCACCTCGGCCAAGCCCCCGGCCATCCCCCCGTACGAGCACTGCCTCGGGCCGCGGAACGGGCAGAACGCGGCCGCTCCGGCAGCCTCCCCCTTCCCCGGCAGTTCGGCCATCACCGACCGCCTCGACATCCGGCTCGACCCGGCCACCGCGGGCTGGGCCGTCGGGCAGCCGTCGGGGCGGGGCGAGATGCGTGCCTGGTTCGGTCTCGCCGACGGCCGCGACGCCGACCCGCTGTCCCTGCTGCTCGCCGTCGACGCCCTGCCGCCCACGGCATTCGAACTCGGCCATGTCGGCTGGGTGCCCACCGTCGAACTGACCACCCACGTACGCCACCGGCCCGCGCCCGGTCCGCTGCGGGTCTCCATCACCACCCGGAACATGGCAGGCGGGTTCCTGGAGGAGGACGCCGAGGTCTGGGACAGCGAGGACCGGCTGGTGGCCCAATCCCGCCAGCTCGCACGGGCGTTGCTCATCTGAGGCCGCGGAGCTCCCTGACCCGGGTTCCCGGGGTCACCGGGCTCTCCGGCCTGTCTCGCGCCGACCGGGGGCCTGAAAGCCCCGGTGCTCCGCACTCCGGTACGGAGGCCCTGAGGTCTCCGGCCTCCCCGCACCCCGGTCCGCTGGATCTTCGGCCGGGCCGTCGCGACCGGCGGCGGCCGGCTCCTCCATGCCCCGTGCCCGGGCAGGTCCCGCCGCTTCCGCGGCCGGACGCCTCGGGGGCAGCCGCACGCCCGTCCCCGCGCCTTCGAGGACGCGCGGGGGAAGGGCCCCGGCCCCGCTCGTAGAATCGTGGGCATCATGGCCTACCTCGACCACGCCGCCACCACCCCGATGCTCCCCGAGGCGGTGCGGGCGATGACCGCCCAGCTCGCCGTCACCGGGAACGCCTCCTCGCTGCACGCCGCCGGCCGGCGGGCACGCCGTACGGTCGAGGAGTCGCGGGAAACCCTCGCCGCCGCGCTCGGCGCCCGGCCCAGCGAGGTGGTGTTCACCGCGGGCGGCACGGAGTCCGACAACCTCGCGGTCAAGGGGCTCTACTGGGCCCGCAGAGCCACCGATCCGCGGCGTACGCGCGTCCTGGCGAGCCCGGTCGAACACCATGCCGTGCTCGACGCCGTCGACTGGCTCTCCGAGCACGAGGGCGCGCGCGTGGAGTACCTGCCCGTCGACTCCTACGGCCGCGTCCACCCCGGCGACCTGCGCGAGGCCATCGCCCGCGACCCCTCGGACGTCGCGCTCGCGACCGTGATGTGGGCGAACAACGAGATCGGCACCGTCATGCCGGTCCGCGAACTCGCCGCTGTGGCCGCCGAGTTCGGGATCCCGCTGCACGCGGACGCCGTCCAGGCCTTCGGACAGCTCGACGTCGACTTCGCCGGATCGGGCCTCGCCGCGATGACGGTCAGCGGCCACAAGATCGGCGGCCCGTACGGCATCGGGGCGCTGTTGCTGCGCCGCGAGGAGACGCCCGTACCCCTGCTCCACGGCGGAGGGCAGGAGCGGCACGTACGGTCCGGGACGCTCGACGTACCGGCCGTCGCCGCCTTCGCGGCCGCCGCCGAGCACGCCGCCGGACATCACGCCGCCTTCGCGCGGGAGATCGGCGCGCTGCGCGACAAGCTGATCACCGCGGTGCGCACGGCGGTCCCGGACGCCGTCCTCGGAGGGGACCCGGACCCTGCGGGAAGGCTGCCCGCCAACGCGCACTTCTCCTTCCCCGGCTGCGAGGGCGACTCGCTGCTGCTGCTTCTGGACGCCCAGGGCATCGAGTGCTCCACTGGCTCGGCCTGCACCGCCGGTGTAGCCCAGCCCAGCCACGTCCTGCTCGCCACGGGGACGGACCCGGAGCTGGCCCGCGGAACCCTCCGCTTCTCCTTCGGGCACACCTCCACGGCCGAGGACGTGGACGCGGTGGCGGCGGCGATCGGTCCTGCGGTCGAGCGGGCGCGCACCGCAGGGCTCTCTTAGCGGCGCACGGCGGGGCTCTCGTAGCGGCGCACGGCGGGGCTCTCGTAGCGGCGTCGGGGGGTGCCTGCGCCGAGATGTCGAGGTGTCGCGGGGGCTACGCCGCCCGGCGACTCGCTTCCCGGACGAGCTTGATGTAGCGGTCCCAGTCCCAGTGGGGCCCGGGGTCGGTGTGGTCGGTGCCGGGCACCTCCACATGCCCGACGATGTGCGCGCGGTCGACGGGTATCGCGTACCGCGCGCATATCCCGGCGGTCAGCCGCGCGGAGGAGCGGTACATCGCGTCGGTGAACGAGCCGGGACGGTCCACGAAGCCCTCGTGCTCGATCCCGATGCTGCGCTCGTTGAACCCCCGGTTCCCCGCGTGGTACGCGACGTCCAGCTCGCGGATCATCTGCGCTATGTGCCCGTCCTTGCGCACGACGTAGTGGGTGGCCGCGCCGTGCTCCGGATCCCGGAAGACCTTGAGCGCGATCGGATAGCTGCCCTCGACGACATGGATCACCACACGGTCGATCGCGTAGTCGTCCGGCCGGTCGGCCATGCGCCAGTTCGCCGTGGAAGCGGCGATCCACTGGGCGCCGCGGTGGTCGAGCTCGCCCTCCTTGCGCGGCTTGTCGTTGCCGGGGATCCGCCACCAGAAGCGGGAGAGCTGCTCCGAGCCCAGCACCCCGGCCGTGCCGAGGGCCGCGGCGGCTCCGCCGGCGATCAGGGCGCGACGGCTCAGCCCGGCACGGCGCGGTGTGCCGCTGCCGGTGCGGCGCTCCGCGCGGGTCTCCCCGCGGGCCTGCTCGTCCATCCGCCCCCTTCATGTGCGCGGTCCTCCGCTACATAACGCCTTCGGGGTCCCGCGCGGTTCCCCTTACCCTGGAGACGCTATGAACGCCTCTCCCGTCCCCCAGCCCAGCCCGGCCGCGCCCGCGGGTCCCCGCGACGGCCGCCGCCTCCGCGTGCTCGCCGCCATGTCCGGCGGCGTCGACTCCGCCGTCGCCGCGGCCCGCGCCGCCGAAGCGGGCCACGATGTGACCGGTGTGCACCTCGCGCTCTCCGCCAATCCCCAGTCCTTCAGGACCGGGGCCCGCGGCTGCTGCACGATCGAGGACTCCCGCGACGCCCGCCGTGCCGCCGACGTGATCGGCATCCCCTTCTACGTCTGGGACCTCGCCGACCGGTTCCGCCAGGACGTCGTCGAGGACTTCGTCGCCGAGTACGCCGCGGGCCGTACCCCCAACCCCTGTCTGCGCTGCAACGAGAAGATCAAGTTCGCGGCGCTGCTGGACAAGGCGCTCGCCCTCGGCTTCGACGCCGTGTGCACCGGCCACTACGCGACCGTGGTCCTGCGCGAGGACGGCAGCCGCGAGCTGCACCGCGCCACCGACATGGCCAAGGACCAGTCGTACGTCCTCGGCGTCCTGGACGAGCGGCAGCTGGCCCACGCCATGTTCCCCCTCGGCGACACCCGCACCACCAAGGACGAGATCCGCGCGGAGGCCGAGGCCCGGGGCCTGGCCGTGGCCAAGAAGCCGGACAGCCACGACATCTGCTTCATCGCCGACGGCGACACCCAGGGCTTCCTCTCCCGGCACCTCGGCACCTCCGACGGCGACATCCTCGACGAGGACGGCAGCAAGGTCGGCACCCACACCGGCGCGTACGGCTACACCATCGGCCAGCGCAAGGGCCTGCGGCTCGGTGTCCCCGCGCCCGACGGCAAGCCGCGCTACGTCCTGGACATCTCGCCGGTGGACAACACCGTCACCGTCGGCCCCTCCGAGGCCCTCGACGTCACCGCCCTCACCGGGATCAAGCCGCGCTGGTGCGGTACGCCTCCCACCGGCCCCGGCACGTACACCGCGCAGCTCCGTGCCCATGGCGGGGAGACCGAGGTGAGCGCCGAGTTCGCCGACGGGGAGTTGCGGGTCGCCTTCGCCGAGCCCGTCCGCGGTGTGGCCCCCGGCCAGGCGATCGTCCTGTACGACGGCTCGCGCGTCGTGGGCTCGGCGACGATCGCGACGACGGAGCGTGCCCGGCCGGCCGTGCCCTCGTCCTCCTGACGCCTCACGCCTGACGCCTGACGCGTGACGCCTCACGCCTCACGCCTCACGCCTCACGCCTCATGCCCCGGGCCTCCGCGGGCCGGGGGCGCACGGCAGAGCGCTCGTAGAGTGGCGGGCATGAACATCTGCGTCTTCTGCTCCGCGGCCGACCTCGACGAGCGCTACACGCGCCCCGCCCGCGAGTTCGCCGAGCTGCTCGGCAGGGCCGGGCACACGCTCGTCTGGGGTGGCTCGGACGTCGGTCTGATGAAGGTCGTGGCCGACGGGGTGCAGAAGGCGGGCGGCCGGCTGGCCGGGGTCTCGGTGGAGTTCCTGTCCCACGTGGCCCGTACCGGCACGGACGAGATGGTGATCACCAAGGACCTCGCCGAGCGCAAGGCGGAGATGCTGGCACGCGCCGACGCAGTCGTGATCATGGTGGGCGGCACCGGCACGCTCGACGAGGCGACAGAGATCCTGGAGCTGAAGAAGCACCGCATCCATGAAAAGCCGGTCCTGCTGCTCAACACCGCGGGCTTCTACGACGGTCTGGAACAGCAGTTCCAGCGCATGGAGGACGAAGGCTTCCTGCCCCTGCCGCTCAGCGAACTCGTCGTCTTCGCCGAGGATCCGGTGCGAGCTCTGGCGCACCTGGAGGAAGCAGCGCGCCTGCGGTGAGGCAAGCTGAGGGACATGACTGCACATCTGATCACCGGGGCGGGATCCGGCATCGGCGCGGCCGTCACCGAGCGGCTGGCCCAACGCGGTGACGAGCTGTGGCTGCTGGCGCGCGACGCGGGCCGCGGCAAGGAGCTCCAGAAGCGATTTCCCGGTGCCCGTACGGTCGTCGGCGACCTGGCCCACCCGGAGAAGCTGTCCTGGGCGTTCGGCCACCAGGAACTCCCCGACCGGCTGGACTCCCTGATGCACATCGCCGGAGTCGTGGAGCTGGGAACCATCGGGGAGATGACCCCCAAGAGCTGGAACGCGCAGCTCGCCGCCAACCTCGTCTCGCCCGCCGAGCTGACCCGCCTGCTGCTGCCCCAACTCCGCGTCGCACACGGCCATGTGGTCTTCGTGAACTCCGGCGCGGGCCTCCGCGCCAATGCCGAGTGGGGCGCGTACGCCGCGACCAAGCACGGCCTCAAGGCGCTGGCCGACTCCCTCCGCCTGGAGGAGCACGACGCCGGTGTGCGCGTCACCTCGGTCTACCCGGGCCGTACGGCGACGCCCATGCAGGCAGATGTGCACCGGCAGGAAGGCAGGATGTACGACGAGTCCCGCTGGATCGACCCCGCGTCCGTCGCCGTCACGATTCTGGCCGCCCTCGATCTGCCCCGCGACGCCGAGGTCACCGACCTCTCCGTACGGCCCGGCCGGTGAGCGGCGTGGACGCACCGCGCTTCCCCTGGGGACCCGCGGCCGCGACGGGCATCGGCTCGATGCCGGGGACGGACGCGCGGGAGGCGGCGAAGACCGTCACCGGTGCGCTGGAGACCTTCCCGTATCTGCCCGAACTGCCCGCCCGCGGACCGGGCGCCGACATGATCGGCCGCACGGCCGGGCTGCTGGTCGAGATGTACGCGCGCGTGGAGCCGAGCGGCTGGCGCATCGGCGACCGGCCGGGCCGCGACACCCGGCGCGCCTGGTCCTGGCGGAGCGAGGACCTCGACGCGCTCGAGGAGTTCACCCAGGGGTACACGGGCCCGCTGAAGGTGCAGGCCGTCGGGCCCTGGACACTCGCGGCCGCGCTGGAACTGAGGAACGGCGAAGCCGTCCTGTCAGACCCGGGTGCCTGCCGGGACCTCGCGGGGTCGCTGGCCGAGGGGCTGCGCGGCCACCTCGACGAGGTGCGCCGCCGGGTGCCCGGTGCGGAGGTCGTGCTCCAGCTCGACGAGCCGTCGCTCACCGCCGTGCTGCGCGGCCATGTGAAGTCGGCCAGCGGCTATCGCACGCACCGCGCCGTCGACCGGGCCGTGGTCGAGGGCACGCTGCGGGAGGCGTTCGGCGCGGCCGGGGGTGCCCCGGTGGTGGTGCACTCGTGCGCGCCCGATGTGCCGTTCGCGCTGCTGCGGCGCGCGGGTGCGACGGGCATCTCGTTCGACGCGGCTCTCCTCACGGAGCGTGAGGACGAGCAGATCGGCGAGACGGTCGAGGGCGGCACCGCGCTCTTCGCCGGAATCGTGCCCGGCACGGACACCTCATTGTCGGACCCTGCCGGTAGCGTCGGGGGTGTCAGGACGCTGTGGCGCAGGCTGGGGCTGTCACCGGGGACTCTCACCGAGTCCGTGGTGATCACTCCGGCGTGCGGTCTCGCGGGTGCCTCACCGGCGTACGCCCGGAAGGTGCTGGCCCACTGCGTCCGGGCCGCGAGACGGCTCGCGGACAACCCTGAGTAACGGGAGGAAGCAACGGTGGCTGGCGAACAGCAGGCGAGCGTGCCCGCCGAGGCGCGGGAGGAGCATGCACAGCTCGCTGAGCAGGTGGAGGAGCACCGCTTCCGCTACTACGTCAACGACGCTCCCGTCATCAGCGACGGGGAGTTCGACCGGCTGCTGCGGTCCCTGGAGGCGCTGGAGGAGGAGTACTCGGAGCTGCGCACCCCGGACTCTCCCACCCAGAAGGTCGCCGGGCAGTACGAGACCGAGTTCACCGCCGTGCAGCACCGCGAGCGGATGCTCAGCCTCGACAATGCCTTCGACGACGCGGAGCTGGAGTCCTGGGCCGACCGTGTCGCCCGTGAACTGAGCGGCTCCGCCTACCACTTCCTGTGCGAGCTGAAGGTGGACGGACTCGCCGTCAACCTCACTTACGAGCACGGCCGTCTCACCCGCGCCGCCACCCGCGGCGACGGCCGCACGGGCGAGGACATCACGCCCAACATCCGGACGATCGCCGAGATCCCGGACCGGCTGCACGGGGACCGCGTCCCGGACCTGGTGGAGATCCGCGGCGAAGTCTTCTTCCCCATGGAGAAGTTCGTGGAGCTGAACGCGGGTCTGGTGGAGGCGGGCAAGCCGCCGTTCGCCAACCCGCGCAACGCCGCGGCCGGTTCGCTCCGGCAGAAGGACCCCAAGGTCACGGCCACTCGCCCGCTCCACATGGTGGTCCACGGCATCGGCGCCCGCGAGGGCTTCGACATCGCCCGCCTGTCCGAGGCGTACGGGCTGCTCCACGAGTGGGGCCTGCCGACCTCGAAGGCGTACAAGGTCGTGAACTCCCTCGACGGCGTGCGGGAGTTCATCGCGTACTACGGCGAGAACCGCCACGCGGTGGAGCACGAGATCGACGGCGTGGTCGTCAAGCTCGACGAGGTGCCGCTGCAGGGCAGACTCGGGTCCACATCGCGCGCCCCGCGCTGGGCCATCGCGTGGAAGTACGCGCCCGAGGAGGTCAACACCAAACTGGTCGACATCCGCGTCGGCGTCGGCCGCACCGGGCGGGTGACGCCTTACGCAGTGGTCGAGCCGGTCAAGGTCGCCGGCTCCGAGGTCGAGTTCGCCACGCTCCACAACCAGGACGTCGTCAAGGCCAAGGGCGTGCTCATCGGGGACACCGTCGTGCTGCGCAAGGCGGGCGATGTGATCCCCGAGATCCTCGGGCCCGTGGTGGATCTGCGGGACGGCAGCGAGCGCGAGTTCGTCATGCCGGCCCGGTGTCCGGACTGCGGCACCGCGCTGCGCCCGATGAAAGAGGGCGACATCGATCTTCGGTGCCCCAACGCCCGTTCCTGCCCTGCCCAGTTGCGGGAGCGGATCTTCTATCTCGCGGGCCGCAGATGCCTGGACATCGAGAACTTCGGCTATGTCGTGGCCTCGGCGCTGACCCAGCCGCTGGAGCCGTCGCAGCCGCCACTGACCGACGAGGGCGATCTGTTCGACCTGACAGTGGACCTGCTCCTGCCCATCAGGTCCTACGTCCTCGACATGGACTCCGGGCTGCCCAAGCGGGACCCGAAGACCGGCGAGGAGAAGGTCGTCACGCTCTTCGCCAACCAGTTGGGCGAGCCGAAGAAGAACACCCTCGCGATGCTCCAGCACATCGAGGAGGCCAAGCAGCGTCCGCTCGCCCGCATCATCACCGGCCTGTCCATCCGCCACGTCGGACCGGTCGCTGCGGAGGCCCTGGCCAGGGAGTTCCGCTCGGTGGACCGGATCGCCGAGGCGGACGAGGCGGAACTGGCGGCCGTGGAGGGCGTCGGGCCGACCATCGCGGCCTCGGTGAAGCAGTGGTTCGCGGAGGACTGGCATCGCGCCATCGTGGAGAAATGGCGTGCCGCTGGAGTCCGGCTCGAGGAGGAGGGCGGTGAGGACGTCGGTCCTCGCCCGCTCGCGGGGCTCACGGTGGTCGTCACGGGAACGCTCGTGTCCTACACGAGAGATGGCGCGAAAGAGGCGTTGCAGAACCTGGGGGCGAAGGCAGCCGGTTCCGTTTCGAAGAAGACCAGCTTCGTTGTCGTAGGTGACAACCCGGGTTCGAAGTACGATAAGGCACTCCAGTTGAAGGTCCCCGTGCTGGACGAGGACGGCTTCACCGTACTGCTGCAGCAAGGGCCCGACGCCGCCCGGGAAGTTGCCGAGGTGTCACCCGAATAGCCGTCAGGGATCACCCGTACGGCGCATATCAGATGGTTCCGGGTGCCAGGGTCGCATTCGGGCAACCGCTGCGGATCGCTGCCCGTTCCAGCCTTTCGCGGCCTACTGTTGAGGTGTGCGCCTCCCGTGCACGGCTGCGTGGTGGGACTTGACGTGGTGGCATCGGAAGGGGTGCCGCTCTGTCGCGTGGGCACCGCCGGCTGTGAGAGGGACGGGAGATGAAACCCACCGAAGGCGCCGATTCGGCGTCACCACCGCGCCGGGTCGCTGTGCCCGGACTACCGGCCCTCGTGGTCGTCGTGGCCGTCGCGGCGCTGACCGCCGGGGTCATCCGGGTTCTCGGCGACGGCCATGCGCTCTTCCCCGACGCGACGGTGGGCTGGTCGCTCGCCGTCCTCACCGGCATCATCGTCGGCCACCTGGTGGCCCTCGGCCGTGACCGATGGTGGGGCGGCACCGGTTCCGGCGCCGCCCTCACCCTCGCCGTCCTGCTCCTCCACGGCTGGATCCCCGCCGTCCTGGTCAGCCTGGCCGTCGTCGTCCTGGTCAGCACCGCCCGACGGCACCGCTGGAAGCAGGGCGTACTCCACGGCGCCGTGGACATCCTCGGCATCGGCGCGGCCGGACTCGCGCTCGCCGCCTGCGGCACCGTCCCCACCGTCGAGGAGCCGTGGCTGCCCTCGACCTGGGACTTCTACGCCGTCCCCCAGGTGATCCTGGCCGCGCTCACCTACCTCGCGGTGACGCGCGCCCTGCTCTGGTACTCCCGCACTTCGCGCGACGGCGGCCTGCGGACCATTGCCCGTACCGCTCTGGCGCGGCAGGCGCTCGTCGGGGTCGCTCTGCTCGGCATCGCCCCGCTCATCTGCGTCGTGGCCACCACGATGCCGGTGCTGCTGCCGCTGTTCGCCGTGCCGTTGGTCGCTCTGGACTCCACGCTGTGGATCGCCCGCGCCAGGGCGGAGGAGCAACTCCGCGACCCCCTCACGGGATTGCCCAACCGTCAGTGGCTGCTGGAGCGTACGTGGACGGCGCTGGACGAAGCCGAGCGGATCGGTGCGCGATCGGCGCTCGTCCTGATCGACCTGGACCGCTTCCGCTCGGTCAATGACACGCTCGGACACCTGGCGGGCGATCGGCTGCTGCTCCAGATCGCCGAGCGGCTGCGTGTGGCGCTGCCCCGCGGCGCGGAGGCGGCCCGGCTCGGCGGCGACGAGTTCGCCGTCCTGCTGCCCACCGCGGACTCCACCACAAGTGCCCAGCGCGTGGCCCGCCAGCTCGTCGCCACCCTCGGCTCACCACTCGACCTCGACGGGCTCACGCTCGTACTGGAGGCCAGCGCCGGAGTCGCCGTCTTCCCCGACCACGCCCTGGACGCCGAGGGTCTGCTGCGCCGCGCGGACGTCGCGATGTACCAGGCCAAGCGGGACCGCAGCGGCGTCGAGGTCTACGAGGCGAAGCGGGACGGCAACACCCCCGACCGCCTCGGCCTTCTGGGCGACCTCCGCCGCGCCCTCGACGCCGGCGACGTCGAACTGCACTACCAGCCCAAGGTCGGCTTCGACGGCCGGGTCGTGGGCCTCGAGGCGCTCGTCCGCTGGGTCCACCCGGAGCGCGGGCGGGTCAGCCCGGACGAGTTCATCGCCATCGCCGAATCCTCCGGCCTGATGCCCCACCTCACCGAGTACGTCCTGGAGACCGCGCTCTGCCAGGTCGCCCAGTGGCGCGCCACCGGCCTGGAGGTGCCGGTCGCCGTCAACGTCTCGCCGCGCGACGTCCACACCCCCGGCTTCGCGGGCGCGGTCGCGGCCCGCCTGGCGCGCCACGGCGTCCCGCCCGGCGCGCTGCAACTGGAGATAACGGAACACGTGCTGCTGGAGGACCCGCAGCGCGCGGCCGACACCCTGGCCGGGCTCACCGGCCACGGGGTCAAGATGTCGCTCGACGACTTCGGCACCGGCTACTCCTCGCTGGTCCACCTGCGGCGGTTGCCGGTCAGCGAACTGAAGATCGACCGCTCGTTCGTGGCACGGCTGGCGGTCGACACGGAGGACGCGGAGATCGTTCGCTGCACGGTCGACCTCGCCCACTCGCTCGGCCTGCTCGTGGTAGCCGAGGGAGTCGAGGACGACGAGACCTGGGAGCGTCTGCGCGACCTCGGTTGCGACGCGGTCCAGGGCTGGCTGGTCGCGGCCGCGATGCCGCCGGACGAGACGACGGCCTGGCTCCGTCTCCGCGGCGAACGCGGCTGGCAGCGCGTGGTCCCGGCCGAGGACGGCACCGAACCGGAGCCCGAACACGCGGCGATCGAGGAAGCGGACCACCCCTCGAGCCAGCCGGTGAACTGACGCCAGGCCCTTCGCCTCCCTCCGTCCTGCGGGTGGGTGGGGCGAAGGGGTTCGAGAAGGCGCGGCGGTCCATCTTTTGTCCGGTCGTGGTGGCGGTCGGGGTCGCGGTGGCGGGGGCGCGGTGGCGGTGGAGGGACGCTTCGTGTCTGCCGGGTCCGGGGGTGCCGCAACGGTGGTGGCATCTGTCGTGATGCGGACCTTGCGCACCGTGGCGGGTGAGCGGGTGAGCGGGTGAGCGGGTGAGCGGCTCGGGTGGTTCGAGGCGGCTCAGCGCGTCGCGGGCGCGGCGCATCGTCTGCTTGTCGCGATGGGGGGCTGCTCCGCGCTTTCCGGTTCGGGGGACGCGTACCGGTGGCGGAATGTGTCGTGGCGCGGACCCGGCGATGCGGTGGATTGGTCCATTCCCCGGCGGCCTCGTGCATCGAGGGCTGCGCATCATCTGCCCGTCGCGACAGCAGACCGCTCCGCGCCTGCCGGTCCGGGGACGCCGAACCGGCCTTCCGCGCGCGGCGTATCCGGCCCGCCTGCCCGGCCGGCGAATCCAGGCTCACGGCCCGATGCCCGTGGTGGACGGTCGCCCTCGGCCTGCACCTCGTACCCATGGTGATCACTCCGCGCGGGCGACCGGCGCGGCCCGTCAGCAGGGCTTGCGCGGGGGGCGACGTCGGCCGGCCGGGGCGGGGCCGCGGGCGCCGTCGGCGGCGGGATATCAATGCGTTTCGCTCCCACCCCTGCCGCAGCCATAGGATTGGGCGGAAACCTACACACCCACCCTGAGGATCGCTGCATGCCTGGCATCACGCGCGAGGAGGTCGCCCACCTCGCCCGGCTGTCGCGTCTGGAGCTGTCCGGTGAAGAGCTCGACCACTTCGCCGGACAACTCGACGTGATCATCGGCGCGGTCGCCCGCGTTTCCGATGTCGCCGACGAGGACGTACCGCCGACCTCCCACCCGCTGCCGTTGACGAATGTCATGCGGGCCGACGAGGTCCGTCAGTCACTGACCCCGGAGCAGGCGCTGGCCTGCGCTCCGGCGCAGGAGCAGCAGCGTTTCAAGGTGCCGCAGATCCTGGGGGAGGACTGAGCATGACCGACCTCACCAGGCTCACGGCCGCCGAGACCGCCGCGAAGATCGCCTCGGGCGAGGTGACCGCGGTCGCCGTCACCGAGGCCCACCTGGCCCGTATCGAGGCCGTCGACGAGAAGGTGCACGCCTTCCTGCACGTCGACCGGGAGGGCGCGCTCGCGCAGGCCCGGGCCGTCGACGAGAAGCGTGCCCGCGGCGAGGAGCTCGGCCCGCTCGCCGGCGTCCCGCTCGCGCTGAAGGACGTCTTCACCACCGAGGGCATCCCGACCACCGTCGGGTCGAAGATCCTCGAGGGCTGGATCCCGCCGTACGACGCCACGGTGACCCGCCGCCTCAAGGAGGCGGGCGTCATCATCCTCGGAAAGACCAACATGGACGAGTTCGCCATGGGGTCCTCCACCGAGAACAGCGCGTACGGACACACCGGCAACCCCTGGGACCTCACCCGTATCCCCGGCGGCTCCGGCGGCGGCTCCTCCGCTTCCATCGCGTCCTTCCAGGCCCCGCTCGCCATCGGCACGGACACCGGCGGCTCGATCCGCCAGCCCGCGTCCGTCACCGGCACTGTCGGCGTCAAGCCGACCTACGGCGGCGTCTCCCGGTACGGCCTCGTCGCCTTCTCCTCGTCCCTCGACCAGGGCGGGCCCTGCGCCCGTACGGTCCTGGACGCGGCGCTGCTCCACGAGGTGATCGGCGGGCACGACCCGATGGACTCCACCTCCATCGACGCCCCGCTCCCGCCGGTCGTCGAGGCGGCCCGCAACGGCTCGGTCCAGGGCCTGCGGATCGGTGTCGTGAAGGAGTTCAGCGGCGAGGGCTACCAGCCCGGCGTGATGCAGCGGTTCAACGAGTCGGTGGAGCTGCTGCGCGAACTGGGCGCCGAGGTCGTCGAGATCTCCTGTCCGTCGTTCGACAAGGCGCTCGCCGCGTACTACCTGATCGCGCCGAGCGAGTGCTCCTCGAACCTCGCCCGGTTCGACGCCATGCGCTACGGCCTGCGCGTCGGTGACGACGGTACGCGCTCCGCCGAGGACGTCACCGCCCTCACCCGCGCCGAGGGTTTCGGCGCCGAGGTCAAGCGCCGGATCATGCTCGGCACATACGCGCTCAGCTCCGGCTACTACGACGCGTACTACGGCTCCGCGCAGAAGGTCCGCACGCTCATCAAGCAGGACTTCGACCGCGCCTTCGAGCAGGTCGACGTGCTGGTCTCGCCGACCACCCCGACGACCGCGTTTCCGATCGGGGAGCGCGTCGACGACCCGATGGCGATGTACCTCGCCGACCTGTGCACCATCCCGTCCAACCTGGCGGGCAACGCCGCCATGTCGCTGCCCTGCGGTCTCGCCCCCGAGGACGGGCTGCCGGTGGGGCTGCAGATCATCGCGCCCGCCATGGCTGACGACCGGCTCTACCGGGTAGGCGCCGCGGTCGAGGCCGCGTACACCGAACGCTGGGGACACCCCCTGCTCGAGGAGGCACCGTCGCTGTGAGCAACCTGCAGAAGGCCAAAGGCTTCAAGAAGTCCAAGCCGGGCTTGTACCTGTCCATCGGCACATCGCTCCTGGGCTCCTTCGGCATCGTCAAGCAGGTGAAGAGGGCCCGTGTCGAGAACGACTCGCTGATGCTCGCCGACGCGGTCGTCTCGGCGGCCGCCATCGTCACCGGCGTCGCCCTGCTCGTTCGCGAGCTGCGCCGCATCGGCGACGACGACGTCCTCCTGGGCTGAAGGGTTTTGGGAAAGTGACCGTCACTGAACTGGTGTCGTACGAGGACGCGTTGGCGACCTACGAGCCCGTCATGGGCCTGGAGGTCCACGTCGAGCTCGGCACCGCGACCAAGATGTTCTGCGGGTGCTCCACGGAGCTGGGCGCCGAGCCCAACTCGCAGACCTGCCCGACCTGTCTCGGCCTGCCCGGCTCGCTCCCGGTGATGAACGCGAGCGGCGTCGAGTCCGCCGTCCGCATCGGCCTCGCCCTGAACTGCGAGATCGCCGAGTGGTGCCGCTTCGCCCGGAAGAACTACTTCTATCCGGACATGCCGAAGAACTTCCAGACCTCGCAATACGACGAGCCGATCGCCTTCAACGGCTACCTGGACGTCGACGTCGACGGCGAGATCTTCCGGGTCGAGATCGAGCGCGCCCACATGGAGGAGGACACCGGCAAGTCCACGCACGTGGGCGGCGCCACGGGTCGTATCCACGGCGCGACGCACTCGCTGCTGGACTACAACCGCGCCGGCATCCCGCTCATCGAGATCGTCACCAAGCCGATCGTCGGTGCCGGGGACAAGGCACCCGAGATCGCCAAGGCGTACGTGGCCGAACTGCGCGAGCTGATCAAGGCGCTCGGCGTCTCCGATGCCCGTATGGAGATGGGCCAGATGCGCTGCGACGTGAACCTGTCGCTGCGCCCCCACGGTGCCGAGAAGTTCGGCACCCGCTCCGAGACGAAGAACGTCAACTCGCTGCGCAGTGTGGAGCGGGCGACGCGCTTCGAGATCATGCGCCACGCCGCGGTGCTGTCCGATGGCGGCACGATCGTGCAGGAGACCCGCCACTTCCACGAGGAGGACGGATCGACCACGTCCGGCCGTGTGAAGGAGGAGGCCGAGGACTACCGGTACTTCCCGGAGCCGGACCTGGTGCCCGTCGCCCCCGCGCGGGAGTGGGTGGAGGAACTGCGGGGCACGCTGCCCGAGCTGCCGCGTTTGCGCCGCAACCGGCTGCGCGAGGAGTGGGGCATCTCGCAGCACGAGATGCAGTCCGTCCTCAACGCGGGCGCGATCGGCCCGATCCTCTCCACGATCGACGCGGGCGCCCCGGCCGACCAGGCCCGCAAGTGGTGGATGGGCGAACTGGCCCGCCGCGCCAACGAGGAGGGCGTCGACCTGACCGCCCTGCCCATCACCCCGGAGCAGGTCGCCCGGGTGTGCACGCTCGTCGCCGAGGGGTCGCTCAACGACAAGCTGGCCCGGCAGGTCATCGAGGGCGTGCTCGCGGGCGAGGGCGGCCCGGACGAGGTCGTCGAGAAGCGCGGCCTGAAGGTCGTCTCGGACGACTCGGCGCTGGGTGCCGCTGTCGACGAGGCCATTGCGGGCAACGCGGCCATCGCCGACAAGATCCGCGGCGGCAAGGTGCAGGCCGCGGGCGCACTGGTCGGCGCGGTCATGAAGGCCACGCGGGGGCAGGCGGACGCGGCGCGTGTGCGTGAACTCATCCTGGAGAAGCTGGGTGTTCAGGGCTGACGTGCCGCGACCTTGAGACGGCTTACGGGGCCTGACGCCTCGTGACCCTTGAGGTCTCGCGGGTCTGACGCCTCGTGACCTTGACTCTCACGGGGCTCACGCCTCTCGACCCTGACGTCTCTCCGCGCTGACCTCGCGAACCTGATGTCTCGCGGGGCTCACGCCTCACAGGAGCCCGCCGGCTCACGGACGGAGGGCCCTCCCGGGCGACCGGGAGGGCCCTTTGCCGTTCCCGGGAGGTGTACCGGCACCGGAGCACGGGCCCCGTAAGCGGCCGGACATACGGTCGTGCGGCGCACCTCGGGACCGCTGGCCCCGTACGTTTTCCGCCAAGCCGTCCACATGTCTGTCCGTCGCCACCTGCCCTCGCTACCGTCCCGGCCGTCAACAGGACGATCGGGAGGCTGCTTTGGCAACGGACATCTCACGGCGGCGGCTGCTCGCCCTCGGTGCGGGCACGGCCGGCGCCGCCGCGGCGGGCTCCCTGCTGCCGCCCTCGCTCCAGGCGGCCCTGGCCGCCGAGCCCGCCCCCGGCGGACTGCGCGCGATCAGGCATGTGGTGATCCTGATGCAGGAGAACCGCTCCTTCGACCACTACTTCGGGACCCTGCGCGGTGTACGCGGCTTCGGCGACCGCAACGCGATCACCCTGCCCACCGGCCGGCCCGTGTTCGAGCAGCCGGGGCCGCTGGGACCCGTCCTCCCCTTCCCCGTACGTGACGCCGCCGAAGCGCAGAAGAAGGACCTGCAGTACATCGGCGATCTCGACCACAGCTGGGACGGCGGCGCGGGCGCCTGGGACAACGGCTGGTCGGACCGCTGGGTCTCCGCCAAGACCGCGGCCACCATGGCGTACTACGACCGCCGCGACGTGCCCCTGCACTACGAACTCGCGGACGCCTTCACCATCTGCGACGCCTACCACTCCTCCATCCACAGCTCGACCAGCCCCAACCGCAACCACCTCGTCAGCGGCTGGACCGGTTACGAGCCCAACGGGAACCGCGCCGTCGGGAACGACGCCTACGACGAGGACCACCACCCCGGATACAGCTGGACCACGTACGCCGAGCGGCTGGAGAACGCCGGACGGTCCTGGAAGACCTACCAGGAGTGGGACAACTTCCAGGACAACAACCTGGAGTTCTTCGCGGCGTTCAAGGCAGTCGCCCGCAAAGCCCTCTCCCGGGCGGGCGACTTCCGGAACACCGAGGCCTTCTACGCCCGAGTCCGGGCCGCCACGACGCCCGAGGCGGAGCGCAGGCGTCTGCTCGGCCTGCTCGAGGAGGGGGTCGCCGCGCTGAGCCCGGCCGACCGCAACCTCTTCGAGCGCGGCCTGCGGCGTGGTGAAACGGGCCGTCTGGCCACGGACTTCCGTGCGGATGTCGCCGCGGGCAGGCTGCCCGAGGTCTCCTACCTCGTGCCCTCGGCGGCGGACTCCGAGCATCCCGGCGCGTCCTCCCCGGTGGCCGGCGCCACCGTCGTCCACCAGGTGCTCGACGCGCTGGCCTCCCACCCGGACGTCTGGCGCCATACCGCCGTGTTCGTCACCTACGACGAGAACGACGGCTTCTTCGACCACGTCCCGCCGCCGGTTCCGCCGCGGGGCGAGGCCGACGAGATGTGGCGCGGCCGTCCCACCGGCCTCGGGGTCCGCGTCCCGCTGCTGGTGATCTCCCCATGGACGGTCGGCGGCTACGTCTGCTCCGAGGTCTTCGACCACACCTCGCTCGTGCGGTTCCTCGAGCGGTGGACCGGCGTCGAGGAACCCAACATCACCCCGTGGCGCCGTGCGATCACCGGTGACCTCACCTCCGCCTTCGACTTCCGCCGCGCGCGGCCGCTGCCCGCGCCGGACCGTCCCGCACCGATCCCGCCGTTCACCGGGCGATGGCGGCCCGAGCCCCCGTCCGAGCAGCAGATGCCGGTCCAGGAGCCGGGGTGCCGGCGGGCGCGCCCGCTGCCGTACCAGCCGGACGCGCACGGTCGGGTCGACGGACGCCGAGTCCGGTTGCTCCTGGTCAACACGGGCAGGCGGAGCGCCCACTTCGCCCTCTACCCCTACGCGGGCGAGTTCCCGGCGCCGCAGCACCGGGATGTGAAGGGCATCGCGGGCTGGGAGGTGCCGATCGTGAAGGAGGAGTACCGCTTCACGGTCACCGGGCCGAACGGCTTCCGCCGGGAGTTCGCGGGGTCCGTAACGGGGGCGGGCGCCGCCGCCGAGCTCGCCACCCGTATCGACCCGCGGGACCGCGACGTCCACCTCACTCTCGCCAACCGGGGCACCACGCCTCTCACCTTCACCGTGCGCCCCACGGGTTACCTCGACGAGGAGGACCTGGGGGACTGGACGCGCGAGATCGTCGTAAAGCCCGGACGCAGCCGGTCGGTCGTCCACTCGGCGGCGGACGCGCACGGCTGGTACGACCTGATCGTCGCCGTCGCGGAGGCCCCGGCCTTCCATCGCCGGCTGATGGGGCACATCGAGAACGGACAGGAGAGCCTCAGCGGCTGACCCGGGGTACGCACGCTGTCACATCCCGAAAAGGGTGGTTCCAGGGCAGGATCTGCCTTCCGGGCATTTTGGTGTGACTAACCACACGAAAGGGTCCATTGATCTTGCGCCACTGCCACAGTGTTCGGCGTACGTCTTGTGATCTTTAACGGCTGTTGTCCCGAAAAGATCCACGACAACCCTCAGGGAGTTCAGGGAATGCCCGCACTTGCCCGGTGGTGTCTTCGTCGCCGTCTCACCGTCATCCTGCTGTGGCTCGCCGCCTTCGTCGGCGTCGCCGTCGCCGCGGGGGTGGCGGGGTCCTCGTACTCCAACGACTACGACATCCCAGGCACCGAAGCGGGCAAGGCCACGCAGATCGTGCAGGAGGCCTTCCCCGGCCAGAGCGGCGACAGCGACACGATCGTCTGGCACACCGGCGACGGCGACGGCGGCAGCGTCCGCGCGGGCTCGGTCGAGGACCGGATGACCGAGACGATCGACGAGATCGAGCACCTCCCCGGTGTCTCGGGCGTCACCAGCCCCTACGGCACCGAGGGCGCCGGCCAGATCAGCCGCGACGGCCACACCGCGTACGCCACGGTCACCTTCGACAAGCCGGCCGACGACCTCGACCGCGCGGAAGTACAGAAGGTCGTGGACACGGCGAAGTCGGCCGAGCAGGACGGACTCCAGGTCGAGCTGGGCGGCACCGGCATCGGGCTGACCGAGAAGTCGACGGCGCACATCAGTGAGGTCGTCGGCATCCTCGCGGCGGCGGTCGTCCTCTTCCTGGCCTTCGGCTCGCTGTTCGCGATGCTGCTGCCCATCGCCACCGCGCTGGTGAGCGTCGGCACCGGCTATCTGGCCATCGGTTTGCTGGGGCACGCCATGACCCTCGCCGACTTCGCTCCCATGCTCGGCATGCTCATCGGCCTCGGCGTCGGGATCGACTACGCGCTCTTCATCGTCACCCGCCACCGCAAGGGCCTCAGACAGGGGCTATCGGTGGAGGAGGCCGCAGCACGGGCGGTCTCCACCTCGGGGCGTGCCGTCATCTTTGCCGGCGTGACCGTCTGTATCGCGCTGCTCGGCATGCTGGTCCTGCGGTTGGACTTCCTCAACGGTGTCGCGATCGCGGCCTCGCTCACCGTCGTGCTCACCGTGGCCGCCTCGATCACGCTGCTGCCCGCGCTGCTCGGCATGATCGGGATGCGGGCCCTCAACCGGCGTGAGCGCCGCAGGCTGCTCGAACACGGACCGCAGCCCGAGCTGCCCACCGGCTTCGCGGCCCGCTGGTCGGCGTTCGTCGAACGGCACCCGAAGCTGCTCGGCGCCGTGGCGGCCGTCGTCATGGTCGTGCTGGCGATCCCCACGTTCCATCTCCATCTGGGCAGCTCCGACCAGGGCAACAACCCGACCACCTCGACCACGCGGCAGGCGTACGACCTGCTCTCCGACGGCTTCGGGCCCGGCTTCAACGGTCCCCTGACGCTCGTCGCCGATCTCGACGACGCCGGCGATCGGGTCGCCTTCGAGAAGCTGCCGCAGACCCTGCGGGACACCGAGGGTGTGGCCCAGGTGTCGCCCGCCGCGCTCAACGGCAGTCGTGACGCCGGCGTGATCACCGTCGTCCCGGAGAACGCACCCCAGGACGAGGAGACCTCGCAGCTCATCCACGAACTGCGGGACGACGTGCTCCCCAAGGCGCAGGAGGGCACCTCGCTGGACACGCACGTCGGCGGCCAGACAGCGGCGTACGAGGACTTCGGCTCCGTGATCATCGGGAAGCTCCCGCTGTTCGTCGCCGTCGTGGTGGCGCTGGGCTGCTCGCTGCTGCTGCTCGCCTTCCGCAGCATCGGCGTACCGCTCAAGGCGGCTCTGATGAACATCCTCGCGGTCGCCGCCTCGTTCGGGATCGTTGTCGCCATCTTCCAGCTGGGCTGGGGAAGCGAGCTGCTCGGACTCGGCAGCGCGGGACCGATCGAACCCTTCCTGCCCGTGATCATGGTCTCGGTACTCTTCGGGCTCTCCATGGACTATCAGGTCTTCCTGGTGAGTCGGATGTACGAGGAATGGCGGCAGACCGGCGACAACCGGCGGGCCGTACGGGTCGGGCTCGCCGAGACGAGCCGGGTGATCAACTCCGCGGCCGTCATCATGATTTCGGTCTTCGGCGCCTTTGTGCTCAGCGGCGACCGGATCATCGCGATGTTCGGCATCGGGCTGGCAGCCGCCGTGGCTCTCGACGCCTTTCTGCTCCGGACACTCCTGGTTCCGGCGCTGATGCACATGCTCGGCGGCGCCAACTGGTGGCTCCCCAAGTGGATGGACCGCATCCTGCCGCGCTTCAGCATCGAGGCGCCGGAGGAGGCCCCGACCGCGACCCCGGAGCCCGAGTTGGTGCCGGAGCCGGACCTGGTTCCCGAGCCGGTTCCGTCCGGAGGCGCGCGGCGGGTGCCCGTGTCCGAGCCCGCGATGCAGCGGGATCGGGTGCCGGTGTCGTTCTCCAAGCCGGAGCGCGGCAACGAACTCGGGCGGGAGCCCGACCCGTCGAAGATCCTCCTTCCCTCACAGCGCGCGGGCGGTAATGCCCGTGCGATCCGGGAGCCCCGCACGCACGGCACGACGGGCGCGATCAGGACGGCCGACACGACGGGGACGGCCGAAGGGCGTGACGCCCAGGCCCGGACGGAGCGCGAGAGTTGAGCGTCGGGCGCAGGGGCCGTGCCTGACGGCATGTCCCGGCGTCGCAGGCGCCCCCAGCACGGCACCCCTCCACCCGAGGTCAGGCGGGTGGAGGGGCGCCGCCAATTCCCGCGGCTCCGCCCTTCACTCGGCTCCCTCCTGGCAGCTCTGGCCCGCCCCCGCCCCGAGGCCACCGCCCCGCCCCGAGGCCACCGCTCCCGTTCCGCGGCTTCGCCCGCGAGCCCGTCCCGTCCCCGCCGTTCCGCTCCCGTTCCGCGGCTTCGCCCCTGACACCGGTCCCGTCCCCGCGGCTCCGGCCGTTCGCCAGACTCCGTTACGCCCGGCGGCTCCACCCCGTTCCAGCTGCGGTCCCAGTCCCAGTCCCAGTCCCAGTCCCAGTCCCAGTCCCGGTCCCGCTCCGCCGCGGCTCCGCCCCTCCCGGCCCGTTCCGTTCCTCGGCTCCGCTCTCCCAGGACTCTGCCGCCTCACCTGGCTCAGTCCCTATGGGCAGCGCCCCTGCCGCATGCCCGTCCACACCTCCCCGGTTTCGCTCCTCCCTGTCGCGCTTCTCTACGGCACGCCTTGCCCACCCCCGCTTCGCCCACGCGAAGCATCGACGCATTGACGCTCCGGACGACGAACCCGAATCACGCCACCGGCAACCCTCGTAGCTCGGGCCCGTAACTCGGGGCCGCACCCGGGCTCCTGAGCTGTCTAAGGCCTTCGCTGCGGCGGACTAAGGCATCAGCCCCCGGAGAGATCGGGAAGTCGCCCGATGTGGCGATCCCACCTGCGAGACGAAAGTGGATGCACGACACCACGACACCTTCGTCACCAGGAGATACGACATGTTCGAGATGGTCGAGCACGAACTGATGCGGAACCGCACCGCGGAGCTGCGGCGCCAGGCCGAGGAGTACCGCCGCGCCCGCCAGGCCCAGGCCGGCACCCGCGGGTCCGCCGCGAAGCCGGCGTCCGGCGAACCGGAAGCCGAGGGGCGGGTGAGCAGAGCTCTCCGGAAGGTCGCACGCCGGCCGTCGCGCACCGCCCAGACCTGCTGAGACCGCCATCCCTGCACGGGAGGGAAGCCCGCCGCGTAACGGCCCGGCCGGGGGGCGAACGCCCAACCGGCCTCAGCTCACCCGCAGTTGGAGGATGCGGTCATCCCCTCCGCCCGGGCTTCCGCGGCCGTCCGTCTCGCTGGTGACCAGCCACAGGCCGTCCGAGCCGTCGGCCAGCACGGTCCGCAGCCGGCCGTAGCGACCGTCCAGGAAGGCCTGTGGCTCGGCGACCGGCTTGGTGCCGGACAGGGGAATGCGCCACAGCCGCTCGCCGCGAAGACCCGCCATCCATATCGAGCCCTTCACATACGCGATGCCACTCGGTGAAGCCTGGTCGGTCGTCCACTGCTCGACGGGATCGACATAGCCGGGCTTGTCGCCCTTGCCCTCCACCTCCGGCCAGCCGTAGTTCTTTCCCGGCTGGACGAGGTTGAGTTCGTCCCAGGTGTTCTGGCCGAACTCGGCCGCCCAGAGACGCTTGTCCGCGTCCCAGGTCAGACCTTGCACATTGCGGTGACCGTAGGAGTAGACAACCGAGTCCGCGTCCGGATTGCCGTGCACCGGCTGGCCGTCCGGGGTCATCCGGAGGATCTTGCCGCCCAGCGACTTCTTGTCCTGGGCCAGACCCTCGTCACCGCTCTCGCCCGTCCCCGCGTACAGCATCCGGTCCGGGCCGAAGGCGATCCGGCCGCCGTTGTGGATGACCCCCTTGGGGATGCCCTTCAGCACCGTGTCCGGCGCGCCCAGCCGACTGCCCTCGGGCCTCTTCTCGTCGTAGATCATCCGCACGATGCGGTTGTCCGACTCGGTCGTCAGATAGGCGTAGATCAGGTGGTCCTCGCCGAACGTCGGCGCGATGGCGAGACCCAGCAGACCGCCCTCACCGGCGGGGGAGACCCCCGGCACGGAACCGAGCTCGGTCTTCTTCCCGCTCTCGGCCGAGACCCGGAAGATCTTCCCGTCGTCACGGGAGGAGACCAGCAGCTCACCGTCGGGCAGCGCAGCGAGCCCCCAGGGGGACTTGAGGCCCGTGGCGACCGTGCGCTCCAATTTCACCGAGCCCTTCGCAGGCGGCGCCGAGGCGCTCGGGGGAGGGGAGGTCCTCGCAGCGGATGTCTCCGGCGATTTCTCGGGTGGGCCGGTGTCCCCGTCCCCGGACGAACAGCCCACGGCCAGCAGCAGCGCGGCGGCAGCGGCGGATACGGCAGTCACAGCAGGGCGTCGCACGATGGCCGGTCCTCTCGCTCGCAAGAAGTGCATCACACCTCTCATACACCGGTGCAACGAATGAGGTTCCCGATCAGTCCCAGGAACCCTTCGCCGGCGGCAGCGCGCCGATCTCCGCGAGATCCTCGGCCGTCAGCCGGAGCGTCGCCGCCCGAGCGTTCTCCTCCGCCCAGTGGTCCTTCTTCGTGCCCGGCAGCGGCACGACGTGCCGCCCTTGCGCCAGCACCCACGCCAGCGCGGTCTGCGCCGGCGTCGCCCCGTGCCGGTCACCGACCCGACGCAGCCCGGCCACGACCGGCTGGTTCGCCGCCATCATCTCCGCCGTGAACCGGGGATGCCGGGCCCGTACGTCCTCCCGCTCGAACCCCTGCCCCGGGGTCAGCGTGCCGGTCAGAAAGCCGTTGCCCAGCGGCATCGCGGCGAGGAAGCCGATGCCCCGTGACTCGCACCACGGCAGCAGCCCGTGCCGAGCCTCCGGCGACCACACCGAGAGCTCGGCCTGCACGCTGCTCACCGGGAAGGTCTGCTGCACGCGCTCCAACTGCCGCACGGTCGCGTCGTACACCCCGGCCCCCGGTGTCCCGGCTCCCGCCCGGGGCTCGGCCCGCGTCCGTTCCCGCTCGCCGCCTGCCGGCCTCCGGCGGACACGTTCCGCACCGCCCTTCTGGACGGCGCACAGCCCCAGGGCCCGCACCTTGCCCGCCGTGACGAGATCGGCCATCGCACCCCAGGTGTCCTCGACGGGCACTTCCGGGTCCGCCCGGTGCAATTGGTAGAGGTCGATGACGTCGGTCTGCAGCCGCCGCAGGGAGGCGTCGCAGGCCCGCTTCACATAGCCGGGCCGGCCGTTGGCGACGATGTGCTGCTCGCCCACCAGCAGCCCGCACTTGGTGGCGACGAAGGCCTCCGAGCGGCGCTCCTTGAGCACCCGGCCGACCAGCAGCTCGTTGGTGAACGGCCCGTACATATCGGCGGTGTCGAGCAGGGACATGCCCTGGTCCAAGGCGGTGTGCACGGCCCGCAGCGAGCTCTCGCCCCGCTGCTGGGAGGCGGTGTACGCCCAGCTCATCGGCATGCATCCGAGGCCTATCGCGCCCACCGTGAGCGCGCCCGCACCGACGGTCCGAAGCTCCACCTCGTCCTGCACCCCTCCCTGATCGGTCCTCCAAACTAACCTCTGCCGCCGGCCCTTCTTCGCCTAGCCTCTCGACCATGAGTGCTGACGTATGGCTGCCCATGCCGCCCGGTGGGATCGACGGGCTCCCCGACGGCTTCGACTACCTCTTCTGGGACGGTGACCAGGATTTCCCCGCGGATCCGGCACGGTGCGTGTTCTACGGCGTCCCCTACATGAAGGGGACGGATGTTCCGGCCCGTCCGCTGCCGCGGATGACGTCCGTGCGCGTGGTGCAGACCCTCACCGCCGGCATCGACCACGTACTCCCCGCACTGGCCGGGCTCCCGCCCGGCGTACGCCTCTGCAACGCCCGCGGTGTGCACGAGGCGAGCACCGCCGAGCTCGCGCTGGCCCTCACCCTCGCATCCCTGCGCGGCATCCCCGACTTCGTGCGGGGCCAGGACGCCGAGGAGTGGCGGCAGGGCTTCCGCCCGGCGCTCGCCGACAAGTCGGTACTGATCGTCGGCTACGGCGCGATCGGCAGTGCCATCGAGGACCGGCTCACGCCGTTCGAGTGCGCCCGCATCGTGCGCGTTGCGCGCTCTGCCCGCACCACCCTGCGCGGTCCCGTGCATCCACTCGCCGAACTTCCCTCACTGCTTCCGGATGCGGACGTCGTCATCCTCTCGACCCCGTTGACCGACGGCACCCGAGGCCTGGCGGGGGCCGACTTCCTCTCCCGGATGAAGACGGGAGCGCTGCTGGTGAACGTCGCCCGCGGTGCGGTCGTGGACACCAAAGCCCTGCTCACGGAGGTGGAGTCGGGGAGGCTGCGGGCCGCGCTGGACGTGACGGACCCCGAGCCGCTGCCGGTCGGGCACCCGCTGTGGCACGCCCCCGGCGTGCTCATCACGCCGCATGTGGGCGGTCCGACGTCGGCCTTCCTGCCGCGTGCGAAGCGCCTGTTGCGTGAGCAATTGCTCCGGTTCGAGGCAGGTGAACCCCTGGCCAACGTCGTCGCGACGACGGGCTGAGCAGGGGTCCCAGAGTCACTCTCTGCTCGTTTCGGCACGCTCTGAGATCGTTCAGTTGCGCGCAGTTTCCTTAATTCCCCTGGTAGTTACGCTGTGTAGAGATGCTATGTCCCTGAGTGACATTCCTGGTGTATCGTCCCGACGGGGGCTGTCCCGCGGAGCAGTACGGCGGCGGCAGCGACGGACAGGACTCTAGGGGGGCGACGGGCAGTGCACGGCCAATGGACGAATTTCCCGAAACGGCGCGGACCCGGCTGCGGACAGCCCCTGTTGTACGTATCCCCGCGCAGACAAGAGCCGAGGACCGAGCCCCCCAGGGCGGTCCGGTGAGCTCCCCCGGGGAGGCGATCTCCCGCCGGGTGATCTCCGGTGGCGGGACCGGAATGCTTCCCCAACTCGCTCTCGCCCTGGTCTGCGGGGGATACGCCCTCGGTTCCGCGATGGGCTGGGGGTCGCAGTGGTTCGCCCTCGTCATGGGCGACTTCGGGCTGGGAGCAGCGGCCATGATCGCCGCAGTCTCCTGCCTGTGCTACGCGCGGATCAGCTCCAGCCGCCTCCGTCCGGCCTGGGTACTCTTCGCCGTCTCCTCGGCCATGGCCTCGTTCGGCAATGTGATCTGGGGCTGGTACGAGGTCGTGCTGCAGCAGCCGGTGCCGACCCCGTCCGCCGCCGACTTCTGCTTCCTTCTGTTCGCACCGCCCGCGATCGTGGGCCTGCTCGTCCTGGCCAAGCGGCCCGTGACCAAGGCCGGCTGGACCTGCCTGGCGCTCGACGCGTGGCTCATAGGTGGTTCGCTCCTGACGCTCTCCTGGAGCCTGGCGCTCGCCCACACCGCGCACTGGGAAGGCGAGTCCGTGGCCCGTGCCGCTCTCTCGCTCGCCTACCCGCTGCTCGACATCGTGCTCGTCAGCATGGTCCTGGCCCTGCACTTCCGGTCCGCCTCCGCCAACCGGGCGGCGAACCGGACTGCCGTGCGCCCCACGAACCGCCCGGCCATCAACACCGCCATCGCGGCGCTCGCCCTGACCGTCCTCTGCGACGCCCTGTTCACCCTGCCGATGCTGCGCGAGCACTACCGTTCGGGCCAACTCCTGGACGCGGGCTGGTTCGCGGGCTCCATACTCCTGGCCTACGCGCCCTGGGTGAGCCGCCGCGACATCGACGGATGGGATCCGGCCGCCGCCGCGCGCTACCGCCGGCCCGCCCAGGGCACCCGCCCCACCGCGGGCTCCATCGCCGCGCTCACCCCGTATCTGGCCGCCGCCGTCTGCACGTTGGGGATCCTCTCCAACATCATCGACGGCAGGGTCCCCGACCGCGTGGTGATCTTCACCGCGTGCACGGTCGTCCTCGCCCTGGTCGTTCGGCAGGGCATCATGCTGCTCGACAACATCAACCTCACCCAGGAACTGGCCCAGAAGGAGAACCACTTCCGCTCCCTGGTCCAGGGGTCGAGCGACGTCATCATGATCGCCGCCCCGAGCGGAGTGCTGCGCTACGTCAGCCCGGCCGCCGCCGGTGTCTACGGCATCGAACCGGACGACCTCGTCGGCAGCGAACTCTCGTCCCTCATCCACCCCGACGACCTCGGCTCGGTGGTCCACGAGCTGCGCCGGTTCATCGCCGCCCGGGCCGACGACGAGCCCAACACCCGTATCGAGTGCCGCTTCCGGGCCGGACGGTGCCGTACGGGCGGCGGCCCCTGGCTCAACGTCGAGTCCACGGTCAACCGCCACCACGGCGGCCTGATCCTCAACAGCCGCGACGTGACCGAACGCGTCCGGCTCCAGGAGCAGTTGCAGCACAGCGCCGAGCACGACCCGCTGACCGACCTGCCCAACCGCGCGCTGTTCACCGAGCGGGTCCGCCAGGCTCTCGGCGGCCGCCGCACCACCGACCCCGGCACCGCCGCGCTGTTCATCGACCTCGACGGCTTCAAGGCGGTCAACGACACGATCGGCCACCAGGCGGGCGACGAGCTGCTGATCCATGCCGCCCGCCGCCTCCAGGAGTCCGTACGGGCCGGGGACACCGCGGCCCGGCTCGGCGGCGACGAGTTCGCCGCGCTCATCCTCGGCGACGGCACCCTCGACGACGCCGAACGCGAGTGCCGCATCCTGGAGATCGCCGACCGGTTGCGCGACAGGCTCTCCCGCCCCTACCGCGTCTCCGGCACGGACGTGCGCGTCGCCGCCAGCATCGGCGTGGCCTTCGCCGAGCCCGGGATCACCCCCACCGACCTGATGCGCAACGCCGACCTGGCGATGTATCGCGCCAAGGCGGCCGGCAAGGGACGGGTCGAGCTGTACGCCCCGCAGATGCAGGCCGACCTCGTCCGCCGCACCGAGCTGGCGGCCCGGCCCCGAGCCGCCTTCCACGACGGCGAGTTCGCGCTGCTGCACCAGCCCGTGGTGGCGCTCGACAGCGGCCGGATCACCGCGGTGGCGGCGCAGGCTCGCTGGCGTTCCCAGCAGGGCATCCTCTTCACCCCCGCCGACTTCCTGCGCGTGTGCGAGCACAGCGGCGGGGAGCGGAGCCCCCGCCCCGGAGGCGAAGAGGGCTCCGGCAGAGCGGAGCTCGGCCGGTGGCTGCTCGACGAGGCCGTCGCGCAGGCGGCCGAGCGGCACCGCGCGGGTCACCCCTCTCCCGTCGCCGTCCGTCTCTCGCCCCGGCGCGTGATGGACCGCGGAATGGGCCAGCGCAGCGTGGAGACGCTGCTCACGCGGCACGGCCTGCCATCGGGCGCGCTCATCCTCGAGCTGGCCGACAGCGATCCACGGGTTCCCCTCGACGAGCTGGAGCGGCGTCTGGTGGCGCTCCGCCGCCTTGGCGTCCGGATCGCGCTGGACGGCTTCGGCGGGGGGTGCGCGGCCTTCGGCGCGCTGCGCAGGCTTCCCGTCGACGTACTCAAGCTCGACAGGTCACTCGTCGCGGGGGTCGTGGACTCCGCACGGCTTCACAAGATCACCGCGGGTCTGCTGCGCATCGCGGCGGACTTGGGGGTCCAGTCCGTGGCCGACGGTGTCGACCTGCCCGAGCAGGTCGTGGCGCTGCAGTCGATGGGCTGCACCCACGGACAGGGCATGGCCTTCTCCGGGCCGCTCGACGAGCACCGGCTGCGCCGTGCCCTCACCCTGGGGGAGTACCCGGTGCCGGACTTCGCCGACGCGGCGGGCGCTGCCCGCAAGGCCGTTCTGACCAGCGGTGCACTGCCCGTACGGTTGGGCGGAGCGGCAGCTCCGGACTCCGTTGTGCATCCACCATTGCGCTCAAATAGTGAGACGCCCGTCCCACCCACTTGACACCTCCTAGGCGCCGGGGGGAGGGTCAAGCCATGCGCACCCGAATTCTCGTACTTGGAAAGCGCGTCGGCTGAAGCAGGGCCCACTTGATCGCCCTGCGGACCGCACCGGCGCGCTCCCCTCGCTTGCCTCACGGCACGAGGGGTTTTTTGTTGCACCGAACTTCGCAGAACACCACAAAACCCTCATCTTCGAGAAGAGAATGCCGATGACCGAGCAGGCCTCCGGGGCCCAGCATCCGCACCCACGGGCCCGTAACGGCGGACAGCAGCCCTCCATCACCGAGCACGTCACGGGTGCGCAGTCCCTCATCCGTTCTCTCGAGGAGGTCGGCGCCGACACGGTATTCGGCATTCCCGGTGGTGCGATCCTCCCGGCCTACGACCCGCTGATGGACTCCTCGAAGGTCCGTCACATCCTGGTCCGGCACGAGCAGGGCGCCGGCCATGCGGCCACCGGTTACGCCCAGGCGACCGGCAAGGTCGGGGTGTGCATGGCCACTTCCGGCCCCGGTGCCACCAACCTCGTCACCCCGATCGCCGACGCCCACATGGACTCCGTCCCCATGGTCGCGATCACGGGCCAGGTCGCCGCCAAGTCGATCGGCACGGACGCCTTCCAGGAGGCGGACATCTGCGGCATCACCATGCCGATCACCAAGCACAACTTCCTGGTCACCGACGCGGCCGAGATCCCGAAGACGATCGCCGAGGCGTTCCACATCGCGTCCAGCGGCCGCCCGGGACCGGTCCTGGTCGACATCGCCAAGGACGCCCTGCAGGCGCGCACCACCTTCGTCTGGCCGCCGCAGACCGACCTGCCCGGCTACCGCCCCGTGACCAAGCCGCATGCCAAGCAGATCCGCGAGGCCGCCCGGCTCATCGCCGAGGCCCGCCGCCCCGTGCTGTACGTCGGCGGCGGCGTGATCAAGTCCGGTGCCACCGCCGAGCTGAAGGTCCTCGCCGAGCTCACCGGTGCCCCGGTCACCACCACTCTGATGGCGCTCGGCTCCTTCCCCGACACCCACCAGCTGCACGTGGGCATGCCTGGCATGCACGGCTCGGTCACCGCTGTCACCGCACTGCAGAAGGCCGACCTCATCGTGGCGCTGGGCGCCCGCTTCGACGACCGCGTCACCGGCAAGCTGGACTCCTTCGCCCCGTACGCCAAGGTGGTCCACGCCGACATCGACCCGGCGGAGATCGGCAAGAACCGTGCCGCCGACGTCCCCATCGTCGGTGACGCCCGCGAGGTGATCGCCGACCTCGTCGTCGCGGTCCAGGCCGAGCACGACGCGGGCCGCAGCGGCGACTACACCGAGTGGTGGCGCTCCCTGAACCGCTGGCGCGACACCTACCCCCTGGGCTACGACCAGCCCGACGACGGAAGCCTCTCCCCGCAGCAGGTCATCCAGCAGATCGGCCGGCTCGCCCCGGAGGGGACCGTCTACGCGGCCGGAGTCGGCCAGCACCAGATGTGGGCCGCGCACTACATCGACTACGAGAAGCCCGGCACCTGGCTGAACTCCGGCGGCGCCGGGACCATGGGCTACGCGGTCCCGGCCGCGATGGGTGCCAAGGCGGGCGCCCCGGACCGTACGGTCTGGGCGATCGACGGCGACGGCTGCTTCCAGATGACCAACCAGGAGCTGGTCACCTGCGCGCTGAACAACATCCCGATCAAGGTCGCGATCATCAACAACGGCGCGCTGGGCATGGTCCGCCAGTGGCAGACCCTGTTCTACAACCAGCGGTATTCCAACACGGTCCTGCACTCCGGCCCCGAGGCGCTGCGGGCCGCCTCCGCCGAGGGCAAGCAGCCCAGCGCCGGCACCCGCATCCCCGACTTCGTCAAGCTGTCCGAGGCCATGGGCTGTGTGGCGCTGCGCTGCGAGGACCCCGCCGACCTGGACAAGGTCATCGCCGAGGCGAATGCCATCAACGACCGCCCCGTGGTGGTGGACTTCATCGTCCACGAGGACGCGATGGTCTGGCCGATGGTCGCGGCCGGCACCTCCAACGACGAGGTCATGGCCGCCCGGGGTGTCCGTCCCGACTTCGGCGACAACGAAGACGACTGAGACCGGGACCAGCGCCCCTCAAGCAGAGAGATTCGAGCAGCCCATGTCAAAGCACACGCTCTCCGTCCTGGTGGAGAACAAGCCCGGTGTCCTGGCCCGGATCACGGCCCTGTTCTCCCGCCGCGGGTTCAACATCGACTCCCTGGCGGTCGGCACCACCGAGCACCCCGACATCTCCCGTATCACCATCGTCGTGAACGTGGAATCACTGCCGCTGGAGCAGGTCACCAAGCAGCTCAACAAGCTCGTCAACGTGCTGAAGATCGTCGAGCTGGAGCCGGGCGCGGCCGTGCAGCGGGAACTCGTCCTGGTGAAGGTCCGCGCCGACAACGAGACGCGCTCGCAGATCATCGAGATCGTCCAGCTCTTCCGCGCCAAGACCGTGGACGTCTCCCCGGAGGCCGTCACCATCGAGGCCACCGGCAGCAGCGACAAGCTCGACGCCATGCTCAAGATGCTGGAGCCGTACGGCATCAAGGAACTGGTCCAGTCCGGCACGATCGCCATAGGCCGTGGTGCCCGCTCCATCACCGACCGGTCGCTCCGCGCGCTCGACCGATCCGCATAACGAGACCGAGATTCCTTCCCATCCCCGCCGTCATACGGTGGGGCGCACAACCCCAATCAAGGAGAAACCCGAAGTGGCCGAGCTCTTCTACGACGACGACGCCGACCTGTCCATCATCCAGGGCCGCAAGGTCGCGGTTCTCGGCTTCGGCAGCCAGGGCCACGCCCACGCGCTGTCGCTGCGCGACTCGGGCGTCGACGTGCGCGTCGGCCTTCCCGAGGGCTCCAAGTCGCGGGCGAAGGCCGAGGAGCAGGGCCTGCGCGTGACCACCCCGTCCGAGGCCGCCGCCGAGGCCGACGTGATCATGGTCCTGGTGCCGGACCCGATCCAGGCCACGGTCTACGAGGAGTCCATCAAGGACAACCTGGAGGACGGCGACGCGCTGTTCTTCGGCCACGGCTTCAACATCCGGTTCGGCTTCATCAAGCCCCCGGCCAACGTGGACGTCTGTATGGTCGCCCCCAAGGGCCCGGGCCACCTCGTCCGCCGCCAGTACGAAGAGGGCCGCGGCGTGCCCTGCATCGCGGCCGTCGAGCAGGACGCCTCCGGCGACGCCTTCCCGCTGGCGCTCTCCTACGCCAAGGGCATCGGCGGCACCCGCGCCGGCGTCATCAAGACCACCTTCACCGAGGAGACAGAGACCGACCTCTTCGGTGAGCAGGCCGTCCTCTGCGGCGGCGCGTCCGCCCTGGTCAAGGCGGGCTTCGAGACCCTGGTCGAGGCGGGCTACCAGCCGGAGATCGCGTACTTCGAGTGCCTCCACGAGCTCAAGCTGATCGTGGACCTCATGTACGAGGGCGGCCTGGAGAAGATGCGCTGGTCGATCTCGGAGACCGCCGAGTGGGGCGACTACGTCACCGGCCCGCGGATCATCAACGACCAGACCAAGGCCGAGATGAAGAAGGTCCTCTCCGAGATCCAGGACGGGAGCTTCGCCCGTCGGTGGATGGAGGAGTACCACGCCGGTCTGCCGAAGTACAACGAGTACAAGAAGGCCGACTCCGGTCACAAGCTGGAGACCACCGGCAAGGAGCTGCGCAAGCTCATGAGCTGGGTCGACGAGGACGCGTAAGGCATCACGCCCGAGGGGCCGCGGCCGGCGCCGCGGCCCCTTGTCCAGCGTGGCCGGCCACGACCGAGTGATCCTTCCCGGGAGGCGCATGACGCGCCCCGATACGCCGATACACTGCAAAGACAAGCGCGTCAGGCTCACAGCGTCGTGCGTCTTCCACGCGGCTGCCCCCCTTCACGCCTGCGGCCGTCGGGACGGCCGTCCTCCCCCGTGACCCTTCGGGTCCGGGAGGGGCCCCCAAAGGACAAGTGAGGACTGAGGACCCCGTGAGCCCGAAACCTGTCGTACTCATTGCCGAAGAGCTGTCGCCCGCCACCGTCGACGCGCTCGGCCCCGACTTCGAGATCCGCCACTGCAACGGCGCCGACCGAGCCGCACTGATCCCCGCGATCGCCGAGGTCGACGCGATCCTCGTGCGCAGCGCCACCCAGGTCGACGCCGAGGCCATCGCCGCCGCGAAGAAGCTCAAGGTCGTCGCCCGCGCCGGTGTGGGCCTGGACAACGTGGACGTCTCCGCCGCCACCAAGGCCGGCGTCATGGTCGTGAACGCTCCGACCTCCAACATCGTCACCGCTGCCGAGCTCGCCTGCGGGCTGATCGTCGCCACCGCGCGCAACATCCCGCAGGCCAATGCCGCCCTCAAGGACGGCGAGTGGAAGCGCAGCAAGTACACCGGTGTCGAGCTGTCCGAGAAGACGCTCGGCGTCGTCGGCCTCGGGCGCATCGGCGTGCTGGTCGCCCAGCGGATGGCCGCCTTCGGCATGAAGATCGTTGCCTTCGACCCCTATGTGCAGCCCGCGCGCGCCGCGCAGATGGGCGTCAAGCTGCTCTCTCTCGACGAGCTGCTCGAGGTCTCGGACTTCATCACCGTCCACCTCCCGAGGACCCCGGAGACCGTCGGCCTGATCGGCGACGAGGCGCTGCACCGGGTCAAGCCCGAGGTGCGGATCGTCAACGCCGCGCGCGGCGGGATCGTGGACGAGACCGCCCTGGCGAGTGCGCTGAAGGAGGGCCGGGTCGCGGGCGCGGGTCTGGACGTCTTCTCCAAGGAGCCGTGCACCGACTCCCCGCTGTTCGAGTTCGACAACGTGGTGGCCACCCCGCACCTGGGTGCCTCCACGGGCGAGGCCCAGGAGAAGGCGGGCATCTCCGTCGCCAAGTCCGTGCGCCTCGCGCTCGCCGGTGAGCTCGTGCCGGACGCCGTCAACGTCCAGGGCGGTGTCATCGCCGAGGACGTCAAGCCCGGTCTGCCGCTCGCCGAGAAGCTCGGCCGGATCTTCACCGCCCTGGCGGGCGAGGTCGCGGTCCGGCTCGACGTCGAGGTCTACGGCGAGATCACCCAGCACGACGTCAAGGTGCTCGAACTCTCCGCGCTCAAGGGCGTGTTCGAGGATGTCGTCGACGAGACCGTCTCGTACGTCAACGCGCCGCTGTTCGCGCAGGAGCGCGGCGTCGAGGTCCGGCTGACCACCAGCTCGGAGTCGCCCGACCACCGCAATGTGGTGACGGTCCGCGGCACCCTCGCCGACGGCGAGGAAATCGCCGTGTCCGGCACCCTGGCCGGTCCCAAGCACATTCAGAAGATCGTCGCCGTCGGCGAGCACGACGTGGACCTCACGGTCGCCGATCACCTGGTCTTCCTGCGCTACGCGGACCGGCCCGGCATCGTCGGCACCGTCGGCCGCATTCTGGGCGAGGCCGGCCTCAACATCGCCGGCATGCAGGTCTCGCGGAACGCGCAGGGCGGTGAGGCGCTGGTCGTCCTGACCGTGGACGATGTCGTTCCGGCGGGTGTGCTCACCGAGATCTCCGAGGAGATCGGCGCCGCCTCCGCCCGCACGGTCAATCTGCAGGACTGACGCGGTCCGCCCGCACGGCAGCGGGCCACGATAGCGGTGCACAGAGCGAAGCCCGGCGCGATCCCGCGCCGGGCTTCGCCATATCTCCGGCGCCGCTGACCGGCGCTGCCCCGGTTCATCGGTACGGAGTGGGCTGCGCGTGAGGAGCCCACTCCGTACCGAGTGGGCTGCGCGTGCGGAGCCGGCATGCGCCTGCGATGACCCCGGACCGCCGGAGCGGCACCGCTAGATCCTGGCGGCCTTGAGCGCCATGTGGAGCAGCAGACGGTCCTCGCCCACGTTCAGATCGAGCCCGGTGAGCTTCTCCACCCTCGACAGCCGGTAGTAGAGCGTCTGACGGTGGATCCCGAGCGCCGCCGCCGCCCGCCCCGCCTGCCCCGCGCAGTCGAGGAACACCTCGGCCGTGTGCGCGAGCTGCACCTGTCCGGGCTCGAACAGCGGGGCGACCGCCGGATCCGCCGGGCCCGTGACCGGCAGCCGGGTGAGCGTACGGTACGGGCCGATCGCCGCCCATTCGGCGACCGGGCCGAGCCGGGCGTCACCCCGGGCGACGCGGGCCGCGGCCACGGCTTCGTGCCATGCGGCGTGCAGGCCGTTCAGGCCGCGCCGCGGTTCACTGATCCCGGCCGCTCCATCTGCCTGTTCAGCCGGTTGGACGGCTGCGGCCCGGTCGGCGGCCGGGCGCTCGGCGGTGGCGGTCCCGTTCCGGGCGGAGACCCCGCTGCCCGCCCGGGCGTTGGGGCCCGCGCCTGTCCGGGCGTTCGGGCCGCCCGGGGAGAGTGCCGTCGCATCGGCGTCGCGGCGACCGCGACCGCCGCCGCCGGTCCCCGCGCGCGGCGAGCGCAGCAGGCGCTCCGCCGCCGCATGTGCCGGGTCGAGGGCGGTCGTCGTCCGGAGCCGTACGAGCGCCGCGAGTCCCTCGGCCGTACCGTCCGCCTCCGCGGTCCCCTCGGCCTGCCGCCCGTGCGAAGCCATGGCATCCCCGGTGCCCTGCGCCCCGCCGGGAACCGGCACGATGCACATCGCGGCCACGCCCGGCTGTCCGGCCAACCCTGAGCCGGGGCCCTCACCGAAGCCGTCCCCGCCCCTACCGGTCCCGCTCCGCCACGGCATCACCGCGACCATCGCCAGCGGGCCGTCGGCCGCTGTGCCGAGCGCGCCCCGGAGGCCGGACAGGGCGGCGTCGCGGCCGCCCGGCGGTCCGGTCAGCAACTCCAGCAGCAGCTCACCGGCCTCGGCCCCCGACCGGACCTCCGCCGCGAGCAGCGCGCCGATACGGGCCGCCGTGTCCATGGCCTGCTCCAGCACCGGGTCGGGCGGTACCCCGGGCCGGCCGGTCTCCAGCCGAGAGAGATGGCCGTCGTCGAGCAGCCAGACGTAGCCGTGGACGACGCCGGCGTGGCGTACCGGCAGACATATCCGCCCCATGACCACCCCGGCCGCCGGGTCCGGCGGGATGCGGAGGGGACCGGTGGCGCGGGTGATGCCGAACGCCTCGAACCACGCCCGTACGGCCGCGGTCGAGCGCCGGTGCAGGATCGACCGGGTCCGTACGGGATCCATCGTGAGCTGGCTGTCGTCGTCCGAGGCGCTGCCGTGCGCACCGAAGGCGATGAGCCCGAAGTCGCGGTCCTCGAGCGTCGCGGGGGCGCCGAGCACCGACGAGATCTCGTCCACGAGCTGCTGATAGTCGCCGCGCATGACACCGCTCCGGTTGTTCGTGCAGGTGGTCCTGGTGCCGGAGTTCCTCGCCGCCGCCACCGTGATTCCGTGACCGAAACCCATTCTCATACATCTGTCTGAGATCCGTCCCACGGATGCGTGACAGCTGTCGATGGCCGACCATCAAAGCGATCCCTAGGTTTCACGGTGGTTCTCCTTGCCGTTGCGGAAACTTCCGCAACGGCGCTTCCGTCCTCATCGTGGAGGTGCCCCGTGCTGGGTCCCGTGCTCCTCGCCGCCGCGCGCAGCGACAGCATCCGACGCCTTGTTTCGGCCGCACCGGTCACCCGGCCCGTGGTGGACCGGTTCGTCGCCGGTGAGCATCTCGACGAGTCGATGGCGGTCGTACGGTCGCTGAGCGCTCGCGGCCTGGAGGTCACGCTCGACCACCTCGGCGAGGACATCACCGATCCGGTCGAGGCGCTGCGCACCCGCGACGCCTACCTCGCGCTCGCCGAGGCCCTGGGCCGCGAGAACCTGGGCGTGCGGGCCGAGATGTCCGTGAAGCTCTCGGCGTTCGGGCAGGCCCTGTCCGGCGGTCACGACCTGGCCCTGGCCAATGTCACCCCGGTCGTCGAGGCGGCCGCGGCGGCGGGGACGACCGTGACCCTCGACATGGAGGACCACACCACGGTCGACTCCACGCTCGCCATCCTGGCCGAGCTGCGGAAGAACTTCCCCCAGACCGGTGCCGTCGTGCAGTCCTACCTCTTCCGCACCGAGGACGACTGCCGCGCACTCGCCGGGGAAGGATCCAGGGTGCGACTGGTGAAGGGCGCGTACAAGGAGCCCGCATCCGTCGCCCACCAGGACAAACGAGAGGTCGACCGGGCATACGTCCGCTGCCTGAAGATCCTCATGGCGGGCCAGGGCTACCCGATGATCGGCTCCCACGACCCGCGGATGGTCGCCATCGCCCAGGAGCTCGCCTTCCGCGCCGGCCGCAAGCCGGCCGACTACGAGTTCCAGATGCTGTACGGCATCCGCGAGGCCGAGCAGCAGCGCCTCGTGGCGGAAGGGCACCGTATGCGGGTCTACATTCCGTACGGAACGGACTGGTACGGATACTTCATGCGGCGGCTCGCGGAGCGGCCGGCCAACCTCGCCTTCTTCCTCCGCTCGCTCGCCACCCGCGGCTGAGGCCGCCCCGACACCGTTCCCCCGACTCTCCGTCCCCGATCGATCGAAGGAGACAACGGCCAACCATGGACGCTGTGACCCAGGTCCCCGCGCCGGTGAACGAGCCGGTGCACACCTACGCACCCGGCAGCCCGGAACGCGCCCGGCTCGAGAAGAAGCTGAAGGAGCTCGCGGGCAACCAGCGTGAGCTGCCGATGACGATCGGCGGCGCGAAGCGGATGGGCGGCGGCGAGCGCTTCGACGTCGTCCAGCCGCACAACCACGCGTCCACCCTCGGCACGTACGCCAACGCGACCCACCAGGACGCGCAGGACGCGATCGACTCCGCCCTTGCCGCGGCCCCGGCATGGCGCGCCATGGCCTTCGACGACCGCGCCGCGATCATCCTCAAGGCCGCCGAGCTGCTGTCGGGCCCGTGGCGCGAGACCCTGGCCGCCGCGACCATGCTGGGCCAGGGCAAGACCGCGCAGCAGGCCGAGATCGACACCCCCTGCGAGCTGATCGACTTCTGGCGCTTCAATGTGCACTTCGCGCGCCAGATCCTGGCCGAGCAGCCGATGGCGAACGCCACGGGCGTGTGGAACCGCTCCGACCACCGCCCGCTCGAGGGCTTCGTCTACGCGATCACGCCGTTCAACTTCACGGCCATCGCCGGCAACCTCCCCACCGCCCCCGCCCTGATGGGCAACGTGGTGGTCTGGAAGCCGTCCCCCACGCAGACTCTCGCGGCCGTGCTGCTGATGGAGATGCTGGAGGAGGCCGGCCTGCCGAAGGGCGTCATCAACCTGGTGACCGGTGACGGCAAGGACGTCTCCGACGTGGCCCTGGAGCACCCGGACCTGGCCGGTATCCACTTCACCGGCTCGACGAAGACCTTCCAGTACCTGTGGAAGACGGTCGGCAACAACATCGAGAAGTACAGGACGTACCCGCGACTGGTCGGCGAGACCGGCGGCAAGGACTTCATCGTCGCCCACCCGTCGGCCGACCCGGCCGTGCTGAGGACCGCGATGACCCGCGGCGCGTTCGAGTTCCAGGGTCAGAAGTGCTCCGCGGCCTCCCGCGCGTACATCCCGCGCTCGATCTGGGAGAGCGGCTTCAAGGAGGAGCTGGCGGCCGAGGTCGACTCCCTCCAGATGGGCGACGTCACCGACCTGTCCAACTTCATGGGCGCCGTCATCGACGAGCGCGCCTTCGCCAAGAACAAGGCGGCGATCGACCGGGCCACCTCCGACCCGACGATCGAGGTCGTGGCGGGCGGCACGTACGACGACAGCGAGGGCTGGTTCGTCCGCCCGACGGTCCTGGTCTCCTCCGACCCGGACAACGACATCTTCAAGACCGAGTACTTCGGCCCGATCCTCGGCGTCCACGTCTACGAGGACGACCGCTACGACGAGATGCTCCAGCAGATGGAGTCGGCCTCGCCGTACGCCCTCACCGGCTGCGTCATCGCCCAGGACCGCGCGGCCGCCGCGCACACCGGCGAGATGCTGCGCTTCGCCGCGGGCAACTTCTACATCAACGACAAGCCGACGGGCGCCGTCGTCGGCCAGCAGCCCTTCGGCGGCGGCCGTGCCTCGGGCACGAACGACAAGGCGGGCGCCAAGCAGAACCTGATGCGCTGGACCTCCACCCGCTCGATCAAGGAGACGCTGGTCCCGCCGACGGACTACCGCTACCCGCACATGGGCTGACACCTCGTCACAAGCTCGTGGCCTTCGGGCATCTCGCCGCCCCCGCACCGGATTCGCTTCCGGGCGGGGGCGGTTGGCGTCGCGGATGGTGAATTCCCGTAGCGCCGGGCGCGGTTGACCGTCCAGGTACCGCGGAGGTCCGCGGGCACCTGAGCGGATCCCTGCCCACGGGGAGCAGGGAGAGGGCACGAGCGCGGTGACCGCGAGATCCACGAAACGGTTCGACGGTCCTCCGCATGCCCTGGAGACCTGGTCTCCCGCAGGCGGCCCCGAGCCCGGTCATGCCGCAGCCGCCGTTCCGACCGGCCCCCCGCACGGGCGGAACGGGACGACGAGAGGGTCGCCGGCCCGGGGCGAAGGGGTCGTGCCCGGCGCACGCTGAGCGCACCCACACGTGTGATGTTCGCCGTGGGCGTCTCAGATAGTAGGAAGCCCAAGTATTTGTGCAGACAGCAGCGCTCACCTCGCTTACTTTTGTAGGAGCCGAACGTCTCGCTCGATCCAGCGATCGGCGGATGAGGGCAAGCGCTCCCTCGCAGGTGACCCCTGCTGAGCCATGGCCCCCCGCCCCTCCGGCGTCCCGAACAGCAATCTCGGGGATCTTCCTCGCTCTGTTATTGGAGACGTGCACTCATGAACGAGACCCTCCGCAAGGTCCGCCACACCGCCGCCCGCAACGCCGACGCCGATGCCCGCAAGAACGCCGCGGCCGCCCTTCAGCGGGCGCTGGACCGCCGGGACAACGGCGGCTCCACCGGGCACGGGAACTGACCACCACGACAGCGAGCGCCGGGACGCCGCGACCGGCGTCCCGGCGCGGCACTGCCCCGGCCTGAGCGCCCGTCGCCGGGTACAGGGCGGTGCGGTGCCGTGTCACCACGGTCGCCTCCACGCGATACGGCCGCGCTGCAGCACGGCCGCATGCGTCTGCGCACACCGGGTCGGGGGGGGGGGGGGGGGGGGGGGGGGGGCCCCGCGCCCGGGGGGGGGGGGGGGGCGGGCCCCCCCCCCCCCCCCCCCCCCCCCCCCCCCCGCCCCACAGGGTCGAGCTCCCCCCCCGCCCCCCCCCCCCCCGCCGCGGGGGGCGGGCCCCCCCCCCCCCCCCCCCCCCCCGACCCATGGCGTGGGGGTGCCTCACGAGCATCGCCCCATGCGCCGGCACCACCCGCTCGCGCCGTACCGCGACATGGAGCACCCGCTAGCTGCCCGGCCGTACGATCTCGAACGCGTCGATGCGCTCGCCGCTCTCCGCCAGCGCGGTGACCTTCATCCGCGGGCGGCTGCCCGGCTCGACCTCCACCGCGAGGAACGAGAAGCCGGTGTAGCGGACGCGCGACCACTCCACCGTGTCCGGGTCCGGCAGCCGCGACTTCGTCCAGTGGAAGGTCAGGATGTGGTCGTGGTCGTGGACATGGCCCTCGTAGCTGTCCTTGACGCCCGGCCCGAAGCCGTAGAGGTCCTTGCCCGCGCCGCCCGCCGTCACATGAACGATGCCGTCGCGGGTCGGGTCCGTCGTGGCGCCGATCGGCAGCGGTTTGCCGACCTCGCCGCCCTTGATGGCGTCGGTGCGCTCGTAGACGTGGTTGTGCCCGTTGATGACCAGGTCGACCTGGTGCTTCTCGAAGAGGTCCCCCCACGCGTCCCGCACTCCGCCGTCGGAGGCGTGCGTGCTCGTGGAGTACGCGCAGTGGTGGAAGAAGACCACGATGAAGTCGATGCCGGAGTCCGCCCGCAGTGAGCGCAGGCGCTTGTCGAGCCACTCCGTCTGCTTGCCGTCGGTGCAGCCCTGGTTCGCCGGGATCTCGTAGCTGACGTCGTTCGCGTCGAGGGCGACGACGCCCATGTTCCCGTACGTGAAGGAGTAGACGCCCGGCGCCTGCGCGGGGTCCGGCCCGTTCTCGGGGAGGGACCAGCGGGCGGACTGGCCGCCGTAGCCGTTGGGGGAGTACCAGGCCTCCATGTCGTGGTTGCCGGTGGTCACCATCCACGGCACGCTCGCCGCCACCGACTCGGTCTGCGCCAGGAATTGGTCCCACACGCGGGCGTCGTAGGTGTCGGACTCCTTGCCCTGTCCCGAGGAGTCGGCGTAGCAGATGTCGCCCGCGTGCAGATGGAAGGACGGGTTCTGCCCCAGGATCAACTGGTCGTTGGCGAGGGCGTCGTAGCTCACGCCCTGGTCGCCGAAGGCCGTGAAGACGAACTTCTCCGCCGAGGCCGGGGCCGTGCGGAACGATCCGATGGTGGAGAGCCGGCTCGCCTCGGCCGGGTCGAACCCGTCGTGTCCGACGCCGTAGTAGTACGTGGTTCCCGGGCGCAGCCCGTCCAAGGCCACGTGGAGGTAGTACTGGTCGACAGCCGGGAGCTTCTTCGACAGCGACGGGGTGTGCAGATCGCGCACCTCCGCCTCGATCTTGCGGCTGAGCTCCCAGGGCTTCGTCCCCACGCGCAGATACGGCCGCTTGACCGCGAACGGCACCTGCCATGAGATCCGCATCTGTGTCCTGGGGTCGGCGCCGAAGGCCAGATGGCGACCGAAGGGGGCCACCAGCGCGCCGTCGACCTCGGCGGTCGCGCGGGCGGTGACGAGTGTGGGGGAGGGGTTGCCGTGGGCGGTTCCCGCGGAACCGGCGAGGAGGCCGAGACCCCCGGCCGTCCCCGCGGTGGCCGCACCGCCCACCAGCACCTTGCGGCGTGACAGCTTCGAGCGCAGGTACTCGTGCTGCTCCGGCATGCTCATCCGGCTCTGCAGTTGCTCCGGGATGCCGACACGTGGGGTATCAGTCATGTCGAACAACTTGCCAGTAGCTTTCAACTCCCCGCTATCCGCCAGGTGAACAGAGTTTGGCCGCGGCCCGGCTTGTCCGGATGGCGGACAGGGCGTGTCGAACGATGGGACGGGGAGTAGGGTGCCAAGCATGTCTCGCAGCATCGATCTCGCAGTGATTCCGGGTGACGGCATCGGCCAGGAAGTCGTGGCCCAGGGCCTCAAGGTCCTCTCCGCCGTCCTCCCGCAGGATGTGAAGCTGGAGACCAGGACCTACGATCTGGGCGCCCGGCGCTGGCACGCCACGGGCGAGACCCTCCCGGACACGGAGCTGGAGTCCCTCGCCGGACACGATGCGATCCTGCTCGGCGCGATCGGTGACCCGTCCGTGCCGTCCGGCGTCCTCGAGCGAGGGCTGCTGCTCAAACTCCGGTTCGCCTTCGAGCACTTCATCAATCTGCGTCCGTCGAAGCTGTTCCCGAACACCGCCACCCCGCTGGCCGGCCGCCCCGACATCGACTTCGTCGTCGTCCGCGAGGGCACCGAGGGTCCGTACGTGGGCAACGGCGGTTCCCTGCGCACCGGTACGCCCGCCGAGGTCGCGACCGAGGTCAGCCTCAACACGGCGTACGGCGTGGAGCGCGTGGTCCGGGACGCGTACGAGCGGGCGAAGGCGCGCCCCCGCAAGAAGCTGACGCTCGTTCACAAGAACAACGTCCTCGTCCACGCCGGTCACCTGTGGAAGCGCATCTTCGACAAGGTCGGCGAGGAGTACCCCGAGGTCACCACCGACTACCTGCACGTGGACGCGGCGACGATCTTCTTCGTCACGCAGCCCGAGCGGTTCGACGTGATCGTCACCGACAACCTCTTCGGTGACATCCTGACCGACCTGGCCGCCGCCGTCACCGGCGGTATCGGCCTCGCGGCCTCCGGCAACATCAACCCCACCCGCGGGTTCCCGTCGATGTTCGAGCCGGTCCACGGCTCGGCGCCCGACATCGCGGGCCAGGGCAAGGCGGACCCGACGGCGACGATCCTCTCCGTCGCTCTGCTGCTCCAGCACCTCGGCTACGCGGACGAGGCGGCCCGCATCGAGGCCGCCGTCGCCGCGGACCTCGCGGGGAGGGGCGACGCGCCGCGCACCACCGACACGATCGGTGACGCGCTGGCCGCCCGAGTATCCGGCTGACCCTTTTCGGCCACCGCTGGGAGCCGCCCCCGGCAGTGCACCCGCTTTCACGACGCGTCCGCCCCTCCCCGGGGCGCCGCGCCGCAGTCTTGCTCACTCGCGTATCCCGCGAGCCTCACACCCCGGCCTGTCGGTGACACACCGCACCGCTGACGGCTCGGCCCGCTGACAACGGCGGAGCCCGGGTGCGACCATCAATGCTGGACCGCGACTGCCGAGCCCGCCGGCGCCCGTACTCTCCCTTGCGGCGCGATTCGCGATAATCGAACGAGGGCCGCATCCCGGAGAGAAGCTCGGACGTCCTAGCATCGCCTGAGGCGGCGCGCCATGGCGAAGGCGGAGCGCGCGGTCCGCCACGACCTCACGGTGAAGGACAGAACAGACATGACGACCCCCTCGATCGAGTTCAAGCCATCGGCCCACCCGCTCGCCGACGCGGAGCGCGAGGCGATCCTGGCCAGCCCCGGCTTCGGCCGGCACTTCACCGACAACATGGTGACGATCAAGTGGACCGAGGGGCGCGGCTGGCACGACGCCCAGCTCGTGCCCTACGCCCCCCTCTCGATCGACCCCGCGAACATGACGCTGCACTACGCGCAGACGATCTTCGAGGGGCTCAAGGCGTACCGGCAGCCCGACGGCAGCGTCGCCACCTTCCGCCCGGAGGAGAACGCCAAGCGTTTCCAGGCGTCGGCCCGCCGCCTGGCCATGCCCGAGCTGCCCGTCGAGACCTTCATCGCGGCCTGCGAGGCCCTGGTCGCCCAGGACAAGGAGTGGGTGCCGAGCGAGGGTGAGCAGTCGCTCTACCTGCGGCCGTTCCTCTTCGCCACCGAGGTCGGGCTGGGGGTGCGGCCCGCCAACGAGTACCTCTTCATGGTCATCGCCTCTCCCGCCGGCGCGTACTTCCCCGGCGGCGTGAAGCCCGTCTCGGTGTGGCTGTCGGAGGAGTACGTCCGGGCCGCGCCCGGGGGCACCGGCGCGGCGAAGGCAGGCGGCAACTACGCCGCCTCCCTGGTCGCCCAGGCGCAGGCCGCCGAGCAGGGCTGCGACCAGGTGGTCTGGCTGGACGCGATCGAGCGCCGCTGGATCGAGGAGATGGGCGGGATGAACCTGTACTTCGTGTACGGGGAGGAGGACGGCAGGCGCCGGATCGTGACGCCGGAGCTGTCCGGATCGCTGCTGCCCGGCATCACCCGCGCCTCGCTGCTGCAGATCGCCGCCGACCTGGGGTACGAGGTCTCCGAGGGACGGATCTCGGTCGACGACTGGCGTGAGGGCAACGCCGACGGCACGCTCACCGAGGTCTTCGCCTGCGGCACCGCCGCCGTGATCACCCCGGTCGGCTCGGTGAAGTCGGCCAAGGGGAACTGGACCGTGGCCGACGGTGAGCCGGGCGAGGTCACCACCAGGCTCCGCAAGTCGCTGCTGGACATCCAGATGGGCCAGGCTCCGGACACGCACGGCTGGATGCACCCGCTGGGCGGCTGACGTCCCCGTACGACGGCACCAGGGCCGCGCACCGACGGATACACGTCGTCGGGGTGCGGCCCTGGCCGTCGGGCTCACCGGGTGCGGGCCGGTCACCGGCACCGCGTGCGGGGGCCACCGCCCCGATCTGCCCACATCGTGAGACCTTGTCTCGCCCTGAGCGGATTCCGTGCAAGAATGCCCGCGTGCTCTCGTTCGCCATGATTATTGGCAGGGCGCGCCGGTCCGCAGTGACCGCCCCGTAGAACCCATTACGGAGCGGGCACCGTGTCCTATGACCCGCGCGCAGACCTCTCGCACCCGCGAGGGGTTTTTTCGTTTTCCGGCCCACTCGTGCCGGACGCGGAGCGCGAGGAGTCATGAGGGACGGTGGAGCCGGATCCCCCGTGGCTCACCTCCGGGGGTCCCAGGTAGACCGAGATCCAACAGGAGTCAGATCAGCATGACGGACGCAAACGGTCCCTCTTCTCCCGGGGACGACTTCCACGTCTTCGACACCACGCTGCGCGACGGTGCCCAGCGCGAGGGCATCAACCTCACCGTCGCGGACAAGCTGACCATCGCCCGGCACCTGGACGATTTCGGTGTGGGCTTCATCGAGGGCGGCTGGCCCGGTGCGAACCCCCGCGACACCGAGTTCTTCGCCCGTGCGCAGGCCGAGATCGACTTCGGCCACGCCCGGCTCGTGGCCTTCGGCGCGACCCGGCGCGCGGGGGTGTCCGCCGCCGACGACCCGCAGGTGCGCGCCCTGCTGGACTCGGGCGCCCCGGTGATCACGCTGGTCGCCAAGGCGCACGACCGCCATGTGGAACTGGCGCTGCGCACCACGCTGGAGGAGAACCTGGCGATGGTGCGCGACACCGTCGCCCACCTCCGCTCCGAGGGCCGCCGCGTCTTCGTCGACTGCGAGCACTTCTTCGACGGCTACCGGGCCAACCCCGCCTACGCCAAGGACGTCGTGCGCACCGCGTCAGAGGCGGGCGCGGACGTGGTCGTGCTGTGCGACACCAACGGCGGCATGCTGCCCGCCCAGGTCCAGGCCGTCGTCGCCACCGTGCTGGCGGACACCGGCGCACGGCTGGGCATCCACGCCCAGGACGACACCGGCTGCGCCGTCGCCAACACGCTCGCCGCCGTCGACGCCGGTGCCACCCACGTCCAGTGCACGGCCAACGGTTACGGCGAGCGGGTCGGCAACGCCAACCTCTTCCCCGTCGTCGCCGCGCTCCAGCTCAAGTACGGGCGCCAGGTGCTGCCCGAGGGCGCGCTGGAGGAGATGACCCGCATCTCGCACGCCATCGCCGAAGTCGTGAACCTCACCCCCTCCACGCACCAGCCCTACGTCGGTGTCTCCGCCTTCGCGCACAAGGCCGGGCTGCACGCTTCCGCCATCAAGGTGGACCCGGACCTCTACCAGCACATCGACCCCGAGTGCGTCGGCAACACCATGCGGATGCTGGTCTCCGACATGGCCGGCCGCGCCTCCGTCGAGCTCAAGGGCAAGGAGCTGGGCGTCGATCTCGGCGGGGACCGGGAACTGGTCGGCAGGGTCGTGGAGCGCGTCAAGGAGCGCGAACTCGCCGGCTACACGTACGAGGCCGCCGACGCGTCCTTCGAACTGCTGCTCCGCGAGGAGGCCGAGGGCCGTGCCCGGCGCTACTTCCGCATCGAGTCCTGGCGCGGGATCGTCGAGACCCGCCCGGACGGGACGCACGCCAACGAGGCCACGGTGAAGCTGTGGGCCAAGGGCGAGCGGATCGTCGCGACGGCCGAGGGCAACGGCCCCGTCAACGCCCTCGACCGGGCGCTGCGCGTGGGCCTGGAGCGGATCTACCCGCAGCTCGCGAAGCTGGAGTTGGTCGACTACAAGGTCCGCATCCTGGAGGGCAAGCACGGTACGCAGTCCACGACGCGGGTGCTGGTCGCAACGACCGACGGTCAGGGCGAGTGGTCGACGGTCGGCGTGGGGGACAACGTGATCGCCGCGTCCTGGCAGGCGCTGGAGGACGCGTACACCTACGGGCTGCTGCGGGCGGGCGTCGACCCGCAGGAGTAGCTGCCCCTCCCCGACCGGCGGGAGCGCGGCGCCCCGGCCGGGGAGGGGAGACCCCGGCCGGGGCGCGGTGCCGTGGGGCGGCCGGGGTCCGGCCGCACGCGCGTGGTCGTCACGCCGCCTGCGGCGCGGACTTGATGGCGGAGATGTCGAAGGACAACTTGACCTTGTCGCTGACCATGACGCCGCCGGTCTCCAGGGCGGCGTTCCAGGTCAGCCCCCAGTCGGAGCGGAGGATGTCGGCGCGGCCCTCGAAGCCGACGCGCTCGTTGCCGTAGACGTCGGTGGCGGAACCGTTGAACTCCAGGTCGATGCTGAGGGGACGCGTCACGTCCTTGATCGTCAGATTGCCGGTGATCCGGTACGTGTCGCCGTCCATGTGCTCCGCGGCGGTGGAGCGGAAGGTCATCAGCGGGAACTTCTCGGCGTCGAAGAAGTCACCGCTCCGCAGATGGCCGTCGCGGTCCGCGATGCCGGTGTCGATGCCGGCGATCCGTACGTCGAGGGAGGCGCCGGAGCGGGAGACGTCGCTGCCGTCGAGGGAGAGGGTCCCCTCGAAGTCGCCGAAGACGCCCCGGACGTTGGTGACCATGGCGTGGCGGACGGTGAAGCCGAGGCTGCTGTGCGCCGGGTCGATGGTGTAGTCCCCGGTGAGCGCGGCGAGCGCCGCATCAAGGGCGGCCGGTGCGGCGGAGCCGGCGGCCGGGACGTCTGCGCTCTTGCGGTTGAACAGAGCCATGGCTTCCTCCAGGTGCATTGGTTTAAGGTTCAACTAGCAAGCTCCACTGTAGGGGAATGTGGTTGATGAATCAACATCATGGGTGTGGAGTGGCGCACAGGTCCCGGCTGTAGGCAGGCAACACGCATGGCTGTACGGTCTCCACTGCGTGAACGCGGGGGACACGGCGGAACGCCTTTGTGGGATGTGCACAGCGCAGAGCCGCCTCAGTCGTAGCTACTCAGGTCTACGGTGGCGGTTCTGTCCAAGGGTTCCAGGAAAACCCTGAGGAGACTGTTAGAAGTCAACGGGCCGATTTCGGGCCCTCTTTTCGTAGGGTCGTTACATGACCCTTCTCGACGAGTCGCCCACCGGGGCGAACGATGCCCGTGGGCGAGTGGCCGAGCTGCACGCGATCCGTGAGCAGGCTCTGCGTGGGCCGAGTGATCGTGCGACCGAGGCTCAGAAGGCCAAGGGCAAGCTGGCTGTGCGTGAGCGGATCGACCTTCTGCTGGACGAGGGTTCGTTCCATGAGGTGGAGCCGTTGCGGCGGCATCGTGCTACGGGTTTCGGTCTGGAGGCGAAGAAGCCGTACACCGATGGTGTGGTGACGGGTTGGGGGACGGTCGAGGGGCGGACGGTGTTCGTCTATGCGCATGATTTCCGGATCTTCGGTGGGGCGCTGGGTGAGGCTCATGCGACGAAGATCCACAAGATCATGGACATGGCCATCTCGGCGGGTGCTCCGCTGGTCTCGCTGAACGACGGTGCGGGTGCGCGTATTCAGGAGGGTGTTTCGGCGCTGGCGGGTTACGGCGGCATCTTCCAGCGCAATACGCGTGCTTCGGGTGTGATTCCGCAGATTTCGGTGATGTTGGGTCCGTGTGCGGGTGGTGCGGCGTATTCGCCGGCGCTGACGGATTTTGTGTTCATGGTGCGGGAGACCTCGCAGATGTTCATCACCGGTCCGGATGTGGTGCGGGCGGTGACGGGTGAGGAGATCAGCCAGAACGGTCTGGGTGGTGCGGATGTGCACGCCGAGACTTCGGGGGTGTGTCACTTCGCGTATGACGACGAGGAGACGTGTCTGGCGGAGGTGCGGTATCTGATCTCGATGCTGCCGTCGAACAATCGGGAGAATCCGCCGGTCTCGGCGTCGGAGGATCCGGCGGATCGGCGTTCGGATGTGTTGCTGGATCTGGTGCCTGCTGATGGCAACCGGCCGTATGACATGCGGAAGGTCATCGAGGAGATCGTCGATGACGGTGACTATCTGGAAGTTCATGAGCGTTGGGCGCGGAACATCATCTGTGCGTTGACGCGTCTTGACGGTCAGGTGGTGGGCATCGTTGCGAATCAGCCGCAGACGCTCGCGGGTGTGCTGGACATCGAGGCGTCGGAGAAGGCTGCGCGGTTTGTGCAGATGTGCGATGCGTTCAATATTCCGATTGTGACGTTGCTGGATGTGCCGGGGTTCTTGCCGGGGGTGGATCAGGAGCACGGTGGGATCATCCGGCACGGGGCGAAGTTGTTGTACGCGTACTGCAATGCGACGGTGCCGCGGATCTCGTTGATTTTGCGGAAGGCGTACGGCGGGGCGTACATCGTGATGGATTCGCAGTCGATCGGGGCGGATCTGACGTATGCGTGGCCGACGAATGAGATCGCGGTGATGGGTGCGGAGGGTGCGGCGAATGTCATCTTCCGCAAGCAGATCGCCGAGGCCGATGATCCGGATGCGATGCGGTCCCGGATGGTCAAGGAGTACAAGGCGGAGTTGATGCACCCGTACTACGCGGCCGAGCGTGGTCTGGTCGACGATGTCATCGACCCGACCGAGACCCGCGCCGTCCTCATCAGCTCCCTGGCCATGCTCCGCACCAAACACGCCGACCTGCCCTCCCGCAAGCACGGCAACCCCCCGCAGTGACGCGGCCCACGAAAGGCACGGAGAATCCCATGAGTTCAGAGAACTTCCTTCGCGTCGAGAAGGGCCACGCCGAGCCCGAGGAACTGGCCGCGCTCACCGCGGTCCTGCTCGCCCGCGCCGCCGGCGGCGGTCACCACCGTGATGTGGCGGCTGCCCGCAACCACCGCTCCACGGCCCGCTGGCGCCGTCTGGAGCGCCAGTCCGGGTTCCGTGCGCCGCACAGCTGGCAGGGCTAGCACCAGGCCCTGAGAACGGCGCTGAGAGCGTCGCCCGAACGACGAAATCCCCCTCCAACTCCCGGAGTTGGAGGGGGATTTCGTGTGCTCGTGCCCGGAGGTGCTAGCGCAGCCGGGCCATCAGGGCGTGCTCCACCAGCGTGATCAGCGCGCTCTTGGCCTCGCTGCGGTGGCGGGCGTCGGTGGTGATGATCGGGGCGTCGGGTCCGATCTGCAGCGCCTCGCGGACCTCTTCGGGGGTGTACGGCTGGTGCCCGTCGAATCCGTTCAGCGCGATCACGAACGGAAGGCCCGAATTCTCGAAGTAGTCCACTGCGGGGAAACAGTCCGCCAGCCGCCGGGTGTCGACCAGCACGACCGCGCCGATGGCGCCGCGGACGAGGTCGTCCCACATGAACCAGAAGCGGTCCTGTCCGGGCGTACCGAAGAGGTACAGGATCAGGTCCTGGTCCAGGGTGATACGGCCGAAGTCCATCGCCACGGTCGTCGTGGTCTTGTCCGGGGCGTGCGTGAGGTCGTCGATCCCCGCCGAGGCGGAGGTCATCACGGCTTCGGTGCGCAGTGGGTTGATCTCCGAGACCGCGCCGACGAACGTGGTCTTGCCCACGCCGAAGCCGCCCGCCACCACGATCTTCGCGGAGGTGGTGGAGCGGGCTGCACCGCTAGAGCTTCCGAAGTCCACTGAGCACCCTTTCGAGCAGTGTCACGTCTGGCTGTCCGCCGGCGGCCGCGTCGCCGCCGGGCTGATGGATGGCGACGAGCCCGGCCTCGGCCAGGTCGGCGACGAGGATACGGGCGACGCCGAGGGGGATGGAGAGCAGGGCGGAGATCTCGGCGACGGACTTGATCTCCCGGCAGAGGTGGCAGATGCGCTGGTGCTCCGGAAGCTGCCCCTGGAGCTGCGAGGGCGCCGCGGTGGTGTGCACCAGCGCCTCGATCGCGAGCTGATAGCGCGGCCGGGTCCGGCCGCCCGTCATGGCGTAGGGACGCACCAGCGGGTTGGAGCTGCCGCCGGCCGGAGCGGGCGGCGGCGCCGGACGCTGAGGCTGCACCGGCTGGATCCGCGGCGGCGGCGGGTCGTACGGCTCGTACGGTCCTCCGGGCTGCTGCCGGCGGTGCGGCGGTCCCTGACGGCTCGGCGTGGAGGGGAAGTTGAAGCGGTTGGGCTGCTCACCACCCTGCGAATGAGGCTGCTGACCACCGCCGTACGGGTAGCCGCTTGGGGGTGTTGCCACGATTCTCCTCCTCCAACTTCCGTTCTGCCGGTCCCTGCTGAGGATCCGCGCCACCGCACCCTATGGCGCGGTGACGCGAAACGCACGGCTGTCTGCTAGTTGAGCAGGCTTCCTTGCAGTTCCGCGCGCAGGTCCGGGGTGAGGACGCTGCCCGCGCGGTCGACGAGGAGGGCCATCTCGTAACCGACAAGGCCGATGTCGCAATCGGGGTGGGCGAGGACGGCCAAGGAGGAACCGTCGGAGACGGACATGATGAAGAGGAAGCCTCGCTCCATCTCCACCACGGTCTGGTTGACCGATCCGCCCTCGAAGATGCGGGAGGCGCCGGCCGTCAGTGACGTCAGGCCGGAAGCCACGGCCGCAAGTTGGTCGGCACGGTCGCGCGGGAACCCTTCGGACATCGCGAGAAGGAGTCCGTCGGCGGAGACCACCACGGTGTGAGACACCCCTGGGGTGTTGTCCACGAAGTTGGTGATCAACCAGTTCAGGTTCTGCGCCGCCTGGCTCATCGGGCTCACACTAACGCTCCTGATCGTAGGTGCTGCCGCCGGGGCCGAAGCCCTGGCCGTTGGTGTTCATCCCTGCGTTGCGTCCCCGCTGGACACCCCGCCGCAGGTTGCTCAACCTGCCACGGACGTCCTCGGGAGCGCGGGAGACCTGAGGGCCGCCCTGCGGGGTCTGCTCTGCGGTTCCTTCGACCAGGTTGGCCTTGGGCACCCGCCGGGGGAGTCCGGACGGTGTGACTCCGCCGGCCTTCGGGTCGCGGAGCTGCTCGGCGCGCCGCCAGCGGTCGTCGTTCGACGTGCGCCAGTCGTCACCGTTGTCCTGCCGGTCCTGCCGGTCCTGCGGTTCCTGCCTGTCCTGCGGGACGCTCCGGGCCTGCGGGACCTGCTGGGTCCGCTCCGCCTCCTCGTGAGGCTGCCACGCCCTGTCCCGGCGCGGCAGGCCGGCGCCGGTCGTGGAGTGGGTACCGCTCGAGGTCGGTCCCGGACGGTCGAAGCCTACGCGTTCGGACGCTTCCGCGGGAGCCGCCCGAGATTCCGATTCCGCTCCGTAGCCTGCGCTGTGACGCGGCTCGTAGGAGAGGGGCGCATCCCAGTCGGCACGCGGCGACGGGGCGTCGTACTGGGCATACGTACCGTGTTCGGTGTCCGACGGCTCGTTGTAGGCGGGCTCGTCGTAGGCCGGCTCCTGGTACGCCGGGGCCTGGTATCCGGATTCCGGATAGGCGGCGCGAGGGAACTCGGCGGTGTCGTAGCCCCGCTGCTCGTCCTGGTAGCCGTTCCGGTCCCGGTCGTCCTGGTAGCGGCCGTCCTGGTAGTGGTCGGCGGCCTGCGCCTCGAGCTGGGCCCGCAGCTCCTCCCGCATCAGCGAACGGCCCACAGGGTCGAGCTCGCGGGCGTCGTCCGGCACCTCGTAACGGCTGTCGTCGAAGCCCAGCTCGGCGGCGGTGCGCAACGGGGGCTGAGCGAAGCCGTTGAACGAGGGCGCGTCCTGCTCCGGCATGATCCGGGAGACCGTGAAGTCGTCCTCGGGCGCCTCTTCGCCGCCACCACCGTGGGTGATCGCTTCCGGCAGCATGACGAGCGACGTCGTACCGGCCTGCTCGCCGGAGGGGCGGAGCTGGACGCGGATGCCGTGCCGGTCGGCCAGCCGGCCGACCACGAACAGGCCCATGCGCTGGGAGATCGCGGCGTCCACGGTCGGCGGGTTCGCCAGCTTGTGGTTGATGTCCGCGAAGTCCTCGGCGGTGAGGCCGATGCCCTTGTCGTGGATCTCGACCATCACGCGGCCGTCGGGCAGCCGGGTCGCGGTGACCCGCACCTTGGTCTGCGGCGAGGAGAACGTGGTGGCGTTCTCCAGCAGCTCGGCGAGCAGGTGCACGAGGTCGGTCACGGCGGCGCCGTGGATCTCGCTCTCCGGTACGCCGGTGATGTCGATGCGCTCGTACGCCTCCACCTCGGAGGTCGCGGCGCGGAGCACGTCGACCAGCGGGACGGGCTGGTTCCAGCGGCGGCCGGGCTCCTCGCCCGAGAGGACGAGGAGGTTCTCGCCGTTCCGCCGCATGCGGGTCGCCAGGTGATCCAGGCGGAAGAGGCTCTCGAGCTGGTCCGGGTCGGCCTCGTTGTTCTCCAGCTCGGTGATCAGGGTGAGCTGTCCCTCGATGAGGCCCTGGTTCCGGCGGGAGAGGTTGGTGAAGATCGCGTTGACGTTGCCCCGAAGCAGCGCCTGCTCGGCGGCGAGCCGGACCGCCTCGCGGTGCACCTGGTCGAAGGCGCGGGCGACCTCGCCGATCTCGTCCTGGCTGGTGATCGGGATCGGCTTGACGCGGGTGTCGACGCGGCCCGGGTCCGTACGGGAGAGCTGGTCGACCAGCATCGGCAGGCGCTGCTCGGCGACGTCGAAGGCGGCGGTGCGCAGCCGCCGCATGCTGCGGCTCATCGAGCGGGCCATCAGCCCGGCGATGATGAACGCGGTGAGCAGCGCGACGACCACGATGGCCGCGTTGACGATGGCGTCCTGCTTGGCGTCGTCGGCGATCTGCGAGGCCTCGTTCACGGCCTTGTCGATGAGGTCCGTCTCGACCGACCGGTAGGCGTCGAACTTGCCGGTCGCCGTGGCGAACCAGGTCTCCGGGGTGATGCCCTCGGGCTTGAGGTCCTTCGCGCCGGTGCCCCGGCCGATGGCCGTGACCATGTCCTTCATGGCCGGCGGTTCGACGAACGGTACGTCGGCGGCCTCGGCCTGCTGCTTGGCCTCCGCGACCTGCCGCTTGCCCTTGGCCTGTGCGTCGGCCATCGCCTTGCGCAGCGCCGTCTGGTCCTGGGCGGTGCCGCCGGAGACGTACTCGGCGAGGGCGATGTTCTCCAGGTACGCGTACGAGGTGAAGGCGGTGACCTGGGCGCTGCGGTCCTTCGCGGCCGGGCCGGGCTTCACCAGGAGGTGGGTGCCGATGGAGCGCTGAAGCGATTCAGCACCCTTGGCCAGAGATATCGCGTAGACCGTACGGCCGTAGCTGGTGATGTTGCCGGTGCCGAGGCCGAGCTCGTTGGCGAACTCCATCAACGGGTGCTGGACCTGGACGTAGCCCTCTTCGGTCTGCACCGCGGGCAGTGCCGAGGAGTAGGCGGCCTGACGGAGCTTGCCGAGGTTGCCCTCGCCGTCCCGGAAGGCCTTCAGACGCCGCTGGAGTCCGGGGCGGTCCGGCATGTCGGCGACGGCCGTTTCGAAGTCCTTGCGGGCGTTGTCGGTCGCCGCCCGCGCGTCCGTGACGACTTTGCTGTCACGATCACCGCTCAGAAGTGGAACCGCCGTGCGGTCACGCTCGTCAATGAGAGCGTGACCATAAGTTTCCGCCGCCCTGACGAGACGCGCCGTGCGTTCGGCGTCCTGCGCCTCGCGCCAGGTGTCGATGGAACTGCTCACCTGGAAACCGCCGAAGACGAGCCCGACGAGCACGGGTATGAGCAGGATCGCGTTCAGCCTGGTGGGCACCCGCCAGTTGCGGGGCGACAGCCGGCTGCCGCTCGCCGGGGCGACGTCAGGCACATCGGCGGTGGACGCCGCGGGGCGCGGCGCCGGGGTGAAGTTGCCTCGTGCCGCTTGATGCGACGCGGGACCGGGCTTGCTTCGCCTCACTCGACCAACAACCTCTCGGCGTCGGCACCCAGGGGTGTGCCGGGACTTTCAGAGCCGTTACTACTCGGCAGTTCAGGGAATTGCAGCACGTCAGGGGCGCGCATTCCAAACACCCGGTGGGGGCCGTTCCGGCGGGCATAAGGGCGAGATAATTGGGGCATCACCTCTGAATTTCCCGCAAAGCTCCGGGAGATTGTGCGCACAGCGAAGCCACCCGAATGCATCGGGTGTTGACCGCTGAACAATTCTCTGTCGAAACGTTATGAACACAGCGGCGGGCCGTGTCAAAGGACACAGCCCGCCGGTCGATCAACTTCCGCCTCCGGACGGCTACTTGAGCCGAGCCATCAGAGCGTGCTCCACCAGCGTGATCAGCGCGCTCTTGGCCTCGCTGCGGTGGCGGGCGTCGGTGGTGATGATCGGGGCGTCGGGTCCGATCTGCAGCGCCTCGCGGACTTCCTCCGGAGTGTACGGCTGATGTCCGTCGAATCCATTGAGGGCGATCACGAACGGAAGGCCCGAATTCTCGAAGTAGTCCACTGCGGGGAAACAGTCCGCCAGCCGCCGGGTGTCGACCAGCACGACCGCGCCGATGGCGCCGCGGACGAGGTCGTCCCACATGAACCAGAAGCGGTCCTGTCCGGGCGTACCGAAGAGGTACAGGATCAGGTCCTGGTCCAGGGTGATACGGCCGAAGTCCATCGCCACGGTCGTCGTGGTCTTGTCCTGGACATGGCTCAGATCGTCGATCCCCGCCGAGGCGGAGGTCATCACGGCCTCGGTGCGCAGCGGATTGATCTCCGAGACCGCGCCGACGAACGTGGTCTTGCCCACGCCGAAGCCGCCCGCCACCACGATCTTCGCGGAAGTGGTGGAGCGGGCCGCTCCGCCGCTAGAGCTTCCGAAGTCCACTGAGCACCCTTTCGAGCAAAGTCACATCCGGCGTACCGCCGGCCTCGTCGGCGCCGCCTGGCTGGTGGATCGCCACCATGCCGGCCTCCGCCAGGTCGGCCACGAGGATCCGGGCCACTCCCAGCGGTATCGCCAGCAGCGCGGATACCTCGGCGACGGATTTGACCTCGCGGCACAGGTGGCAGATGCGCTGGTGCTCCGGGAGCAGTCCGCCCAGCTGGGCCGGATCCGCGGTGGTGCTGACCAGGGCCTCGATGGCGAGCTGGTAGCGCGGCCGGGTCCGGCCCCCGGTCATGGCGTACGGCCGCACCAGCGGCTGGTCGCCATCGTCCCCGTACGGCGCGTCCTGGTAGGCGCCGTACGGGCCGAGCGAATGGGGCGGGGTCATGAGTCCTCCGGGCGGGACAACGGTTGTCGTCTCGCGGGGCCGCTGGGAGGTGCGATCGGCCCGACGAGGTCGGTCGGTTGAGCGTACGTCGGACGGGCGTTTCGGTCAGTCGGTTCGGAAAGGTCGTTCGTGTTCAGTTGAGAAGGCTTCCTTGCAATTCGGCGCGCAGGTCCGGGGTGAGGACGCTGCCCGCGCGGTCGACGAGCAGAGCCATCTCGTAGCCCACGAGGCCGATGTCGCAATCGGGGTGGGCGAGGACGGCCAGGGAGGAACCGTCGGAGACGGACATGATGAAGAGGAAGCCGCGCTCCATCTCCACCACGGTCTGGTTGACCACGCCGCCTTCGAAGATGCGGGAGGCACCGGATGTCAGCGAGGTCAGACCCGAGGCCACGGCCGCGAGCTGGTCGGCACGGTCGCGCGGGAACCCTTCGGACATCGCGAGCAGCAGGCCGTCGGCCGAAACCACCACCGTGTGCGACACCCCGGGGGTGTTGTCCACGAAGTTGGTGATCAACCAGTTCAGGTTCTGCGCCGCCTGGCTCATCGGACTCAACTAACGCTCCTGCTGGTAAGTGGGGCCGTAGCCCTGGTTGTTGCTGTCGTGGCCGTCCGTCCCGGCCTGGCGGCCTCGTTGGATGCCCCGCCGGAGGTTGGTCAGCCGTCCGCGCACGTCGTCGGGCGCACGGGAGACCTGCGGTGCCGTGGGGTGGGTCTGCTGCTGTGACGCGGTGCCCGCCACGAGGTTGGCGCGCGGGACGCGGCGCGGGAGGCCCGAGGTGGTGACACCGCCGGAGGCGGGCTGCCGGACCCGCTCGGCCTGCCGGCCGAGCTCGTCGTTGGGCGACGAGCGCCAGGACTCCGAGCCGTTCTGGCCGCGGGCGGGCTCGTGCCGGGGTGCGGGCTGCTGCGGCGGCACCGAGGACGCCGGGCGTCCCGAGGGCTGCTGCGGCGCGGGGCGGGGCTCGTGGCCCTGCGTGCGGCCCGGGCGCTCGGCCAGCCGGCCGCCACCGCGGAACCAGTCGGACTCCAGAGTGTCGAAGAGCGGCGTGCGGGCGTCCCCACCAACGCTCGCCGGCCCGTCCAGCTCGGAGGGCGGCAGCGCGAACTGGCCGCTCTCCTGGGGCTGTTGCTGCTGCTGAGGTGCCTCGTCGTAGTCCGGGCGCGGGAACTGCGCCGTCGACTCGACGTCCTCGTGGCCGCGCGGGGTGTCGGCGTTGTCGCGGGGGGCCGTGGTCGGCCAGTCGTCGGAACCGGCGGCGCGGCGGGCGCCCCAACTGGTCCCCGGCTGCTGGCTTCCCGGGCCGCCGGAGCCGCCCGGCAGCTCGGCGGCGGGTCCGCGCGGCGGAAGCTGAGGCCGTCCGCCGCGGTCGGAGCCGGACGCCGGCCCTCGGCCCGCGGGACCGGTGGAGGGGGCCCCGCTGGGCGAGGCGACGGTCGGAGCGGAGCCGCGTCCGTCGCTCGCGCCGGGACGCGGCGGGAGGGCGGGAGCGCGGCCCTGGTCCTCGGTCCGGCCCGGTGCCGCCGGAGGCATGCCCGTACGGGAGCCCGGGGCGTTGCCCGCGCCTGCTCCGGCGGGTGCGGAACCGCCGGGGCGGCCCGGACCGCTGCCGGGGCGTGCGGCAGGGGAGAAGAGCCCGCCGTCGCGCGTCCGGGAGGTGTCCTCGGCGCCGCCGGGACGGCCGCCGGGAGCGAAGGCGCTGCCCGTGCCGGCACCCGCGGTGGGGCGGGCGGGCAGCGGGTTGCCGCTGGTACGGCTCTGCTGGCCACCGGGGCCACCGGAGCCACCGGAGCCGGGGCCGCCCGAGCCCGGACCGTTCGAACCGGGGCCGCTCGGGCCCGGGGTCCCGCCGGGGTCGCGGCTCGGCAGCGCGGCGCGCGCACCGCCGCCCGACACCTGGCCGCGCGGCGTCATGCCGGCGAGGCGGTTGGTTCCGGGAGCGGGAGCGCCGCCGCCCGAAGCGCCCGAGGGGGCGGAGCCGGGCTTGCCGGCCGCCTTCGCGCCGCCCTGGGCGACGTCGACGGGCAGCATGACGAGCGCGGTCGTGCCGCCGGAGTCCGAGGGGCGGAGCTGGATGCGGATGCCGTGCCGCAGCGACAGGCGGCCGACCACGAACAGGCCCATGCGCCGCGAGACGGAGACGTCCACGGTGGGCGGGCTGGCCAGCCGCTCGTTGATCGCCGCCAGGTCCTCGGGGGAGAGGCCGATACCGGTGTCGTGGATCTCGACGAGCACGCGGCCGTCGGGCAGCGCGTGACCGGTGACCTTGACCTTGGTCTGCGGTGAGGAGAAGGACGTCGCGTTCTCGAGCAGCTCGGCGAGCAGGTGCACGAGGTCGTTGACGACGCGTCCGGCGACCTCGGTCGTCGGGACGGCGCTCAGCTCGATCCGTTCGTACTGCTCCACCTCGGAGGCGGCGGCGCGGAGCACGTCGACCAGCGGGACCGGGCGGGTCCAGCGGCGGCCGGGCTCCTCGCCGGCGAGGACGAGGAGGTTCTCGCCGTTCCGGCGCATACGGGTCGCGAGGTGGTCCAGCTTGAACAGCGAGGAGAGCTGGTCCGGGTCGGCCTCGCGGCTCTCCAGCTCGGAGATCAGCGAGAGCTGGCGCTGGATGAGGCCCTGGCTGCGGCGCGAGAGGTTGGTGAACATCGCGTTGACGTTGCCCCGCAGCAGCGCCTGCTCGGCCGCGAGGCGGACCGCCTCGCGGTGCACGTCGTCGAACGCCGCGGCCACTCGGCCGATCTCGTCCCGGCTGTGCACACCGACGGACTGGACGGAGGTGTCCACGTCCTGCGGGTCGGACTCGGAAAGCTGCTTGACCAGCTCGGGCAGGCGCTTCTGCGAGACGTCCTGCGCGGTGTCCTGCAGCCGGCGCAGCGAGCGCACCATGGAGCGGGCCACGACGAACGCGCCGACGAGCGAGACACCGAGGACGAGCAGGATGACGGCACCGTTGAGGATGGCTTCCTGCTGGGCGTCGGAGCGCAGTTCGCGCGCCTTCTCCTCCATCTCGGAGAGCAGCGTCTGCTCGATCCGGGACATCTCGTCGATCTTGGTGCTGTCCTGGTCGTACCAGTCCTTGTACGAGCGCTTCTCGTTGGAGATCTGGCCGTCGGTCTTCAGGACCCGGGCGGCGTAGGTGTCCGCCAGGATGATCTCGGAGTTGCCGCCGTCCTCCAGGGCCTGCAGCAGCTCCTGGGAGGTCGACTTGCTGCCCCCGCGGTAGACCTGGATGAACTGGGCGAGCGCGGACTCCTCGCTCTGCTGCGCCGACTGGCCGTAGAGCCGGTCGTTGGCGGACAGCTTCGGCTTGGGCTCGTTGGCGAGACCGGCCGCGATGACCGCGCGCTGGATGGAGGCGTACTCCTTGGCCGAGGAGAACGCGGCCAGGGCGCGGGTGGAGCGGATCATCTCGCTGTTGCTGGTCGCCTGGGCCATGTCCTGGGACAGCGAGAGCAGCGAGGTGATCAGCTCGTTGTAGCTGCTCGCGGTCTGCGCGATGTAGTCGCTGTCGTCGTACGCGTTCGCCCGGATCGTCTTGATCTTCTCGAGCTGCTTGAGGATGTTGACGAGCGAGGAGTTGACGCCGACGAGGGCCTCGGAGTTCGAGGCCTCGATGTCCTGGGTGGCCTCGCGGAACGACTGCTTGGCGCGGTCGCTCTTGATGCGGGAGTAGACGACGTCGTCGTTCTTGTCGTCCCCGGTGGCCAGCGGCCCCGCCGAGTGGTCGCGCTCCTCCTGGAGTGCGGACGCCAGCTCGGTGGCCTGCTTGGTCATCTCGGTCAGCAGCTTCATGTTCTCGAGCTGCTTGAGATTGTCCATCGAGTTGTCGATGCGCAGCGCGCCCAGGGTCGTCGCGGCGACGACGGGCAGCGCGAGCAGGGACACCAGACGGGTGCTGATGCGCCAGTTGCGCAGGGCCATCCGAGAGCCGGCACTCGGCGCGGGCCTCGTCCGGGGCGGTTCGGCGGACTCGCCGTTGCCCATCGGGCCCGGGCGGGCAGGACTCAGCGTCCCGTTGCTCTCAGGCGTGGAACCCGCACCCTGGGCACGCTGGGGTGTGGAGCCACGATCGGTTCCACCGCGCGGCTCGGGCTCCGCCGCAGCGCTGTCATCCCTCTTGAAACGTCCCTGCACTAGCGTCGCAACCTCTGGACCAGGCGTCCCGCTGCGTCAGCAGTGGGACGGTGTCGAGTCATTGTGGGGAACATCGGCCCCGGCGGTCCGTGGAATTCCAGCACAGTGCCGGATCTGCAACAAGACCGGCGGGTGAGAGCGTGACAGACATGACGCTGTGTACGCGGGGAATCACCGCCCGTGGAAACCGAATTCAGCGATAACGGACTTTTTTCCACCAGACGCGCGGTCGGCTCCGGTGTCCCAGTAGCGGTGATCAGGAGCGGAACATTCCCTTCAGTGGCCATTGTCCGTTTCGGGTTGCTGTAAGTCGTGTCCGTAATGGGTGATTTGCGGTGGGGTCGGTGACCAAAATCACATGAGGATCAAGGGAGTTGAGGCTTCCCGCTGCAAGGGCATGGGAATGGCGCGTCTAGCCTTCTGGTTGACAAAAATAAGTGATTCGACAAGCGACGACACGAGGCAGACACCGGTGAAGACCACGATGCTGTTCGGCAACATAGCCAACCCGCGCCGCACCACCCTCGCCCACCTCGAGGACGCCGAGGAAATGCACACCGCAGGCGCCGTCACAGCAGAGCACAGTGCCGATCTGCCCGCGCAGACCGCCAACCCGCGTCGCACCGTCCTCATGGACGTGCCCGAGGTCTGAATCCCGTAGGCGCGTGATCCGGTCCGGACGAACCGGCCCCCTTCTGCGGGGGCCGGCCTCATGTCGTGGGCCGGGATCTTCGCGCATCCCGCTCCGTCCGTGGCTCCGCTCGCCCCGAGAACGCCCGCGAGGCCGGGCCGCGCCCCCGCGATAGCCTGGAGTGTCAGTCTTCAGCAGTGATCCAGAGGGGCAGCGGCTTCGCGTGCGCATCGCCAGGTTCTCCATCGACGGCAACGTCGCCTTCGGCGTGGTGGAAGGAGATTCCTCCGCCAAGGAGGGACCCGTCCTCGACATCATCAAGGGCCATCCCTTCGCCGAATTCGAGCGCTCGGGCCAGACGGTTCCCATCGGCAAGGTCCGGCTGCTGCCGCCCGTGCTGCCCAGCAAGGTCGTCGCGATCGGCCGCAACTACGCCGAGCACGCCGCCGAACTGGGCCATGAGGTCCCCGACGTCCCGGTCGCCTTCTTCAAGCCGTCCACCGCCGTGACCGGCCCGGGCGACCCCATCGCGTACCCCGCCTTCTCCAGCGAGGTGCACTACGAGGCCGAGCTGGCCGTCGTCATCGGCCGCATGTGCCGCGAGGTGCCGCGGGACCGCGTGAAGGACGTCATCCTCGGTTACACCTGCGCCAACGACGTCACCGCACGGGACGTCCAGCGGAGCGAGTCGCAGTGGGCGCGGGCCAAGGGCTTCGACAGCTCCTGCCCGCTCGGCCCCTGGGTGGAGACCGAACTCGACCCCGCCGACCTGGGGATCATGTGCACCGTCAACGGTGAGCAACGTCAGCTCGGCCGTACGAGCGACATGGTCCACTCCGTCGCGGACCTGATCGTGCACATCACGGAGGCGATGACGCTGCTCCCCGGCGACGTCGTCCTCACGGGCACCCCGGCAGGGGTCGGCCCGCTCAACGTCGGCGACGAGGTCGCCGTCACCATCGAAGGCATCGGCACTCTCACCAACAAGGTGATCAAGCGTGGCTAGCGCACCCGTACGCGTACGTTTCTGTCCCTCGCCGACCGGCAACCCCCACGTGGGCCTGGTCCGCACCGCCCTCTTCAACTGGGCCTTCGCGCGCCACCACGGCGGCACCCTGGTCTTCCGCATCGAGGACACCGACGCGGCCCGCGACTCCGAGGAGTCCTACGAGGCGCTGCTCGACTCCATGCGCTGGCTGGGCTTCGACTGGGACGAGGGCCCCGAGGTCGGCGGCCCGCACGAGCCGTACCGCCAGTCGCAGCGCATGGACGTCTACACTGACGTCGCCCGCCGGCTGCGCGAGCGCGGCTTCGCCTACCCGTGCTACTGCACCACCGAGGAGTTGGAGCAGCGCCGCGAGGCCGCCCGCGCCGCGGGCAAGCCCTCCGGGTACGACGGCGCGTGCCGCACCCTGGCGGCCGAGCAGATCGAGGCGTACGAGCGCGAGGGCCGCACGCCGATCATCCGCTTCCGGATGCCCGACGAGCCGATCACCTTCACCGACCTGGTGCGCGGCGAGCTGACCTTCAGCCCGGAGAACGTGCCCGACTTCGGCATCGTCCGGGCCAACGGCGCTCCGCTCTACACACTGGTCAACCCCGTCGACGACGCGCTGATGGAGATCACGCACGTGCTGCGCGGCGAGGACCTGCTGTCCTCCACCCCGCGGCAGATCGCGCTCTACGCCGCCCTCGCCGAGATCGGCGTCGGCAACGGCACCACCCCGCAGTTCGGCCACCTGCCGTACGTGATGGGCGAGGGCAACAAGAAGCTCTCCAAGCGCGACCCGCAGGCCAACCTCAACCTCTACCGCGAGCGCGGCTTCCTGCCCGCGGGACTCCTCAACTACCTGTCCCTGCTGGGCTGGTCGCTCGCCGCCGACCGCGATGTCTTCACCATCGACGAGATGGTCGCCGCGTTCGACATCGACGGCGTCAACGCCAACCCGGCGCGCTTCGACCTGAAGAAGGCCGAGGCCATCAACGCCGACCACATCCGGATGATGGACGTGAAGGACTTCATCGCCGCCTGCGAGCCGTGGCTGAGCGCGCCCCACGCGCCCTGGACGTCCGAGGCGTTCGATGCCCAGGCCTTCGCAGCCCTCGCCCCGCTCGCCCAGACGCGGCTCACGGTCCTGTCCGACATCACGGCCAATGTCGACTTCCTCTTCCTGGATGAGCCCGTCGAGGACGAGGCGTCCTGGCAGAAGGCCATGAAGCCGGGCGCCGACGCGCTGCTCAGGACGGCTCGCGAGAAGCTCGCGACCTCCGACTGGAACGCCGACGCGCTGAAGGAGACCGTCATCGCCGCCGGCGAGGAGCACGGCCTCAAGCTCGGCAAGGCCCAGGCCCCGGTCCGCGTCGCGGTCACCGGCCGTACGGTCGGCCTCCCGCTCTTCGAGTCCCTGGAGGTCCTGGGCCGCGACCGCACCCTGGCCCGCGTGGACGCCGCCCTGGCGAAGCTGTCGGCGTAACGGCCGCACGCACGGCGGAGGGCCCGGAAGCGCGCGCTTCCGGGCCCTTCGTGCGTCAACTCCCGCCTCTAACAGGCGTGCTGCCGTGCGTAGTCGACGAAGTCGGCCCATGCGGCGGGTGTGAAGGTGAGATGGCGGCCGGTGGGGTTCTTGGAGTCCCGTACGTGCACGGCGCAGGGACCGGCGGAGACCTCGACGCACTCGCCTCCGGCGCCGCCGCTGTGGCTGCTCTTCACCCAGGTGGGATAAGTCGTGTGCTGTTCCGATGCCATGCCGCCTCCGGACCTAGCGATGGGAACGTCGTGCGAAGTCGACGAAGTCGGCCCACTCCTCGGATGTGAAGGTGAGCGTGCCCATGGTGGGGTTCTTGGAGTCCCGCACATGCACGGCGCAGGGGGTAGCGGCGACCTCGATGCACTCGCCGCCTTCGGCTCCGCTGTGGCTGCTCTTCAGCCAGGTGAGCTGACCAGTCTCGGACTGCTTCATCATCATGCTTCTCCCAGCAACTTCTCGATGCGCAGCAGGGATTCCTGCGGGCTCAGCGCCTGTGCCCGGATGATTCCATACCGCAGAGCAAGCACTCGGACCCTCTCCCGTTCGGAGATGAGCCTCCCGTGACCTTGACTCTCCAGATAGGCCACCTGGTCACCGTTCATAGGCGTCATCAGTGTGAAGGGCCCATCCACACCGGCATTGTCGGTGACGTCCAACGGCATGACCTGGATCTCCACATCCGGGTTCTGTCCGGTGAGATGAAGTTGCTCGAGTTGGCCTCTCCGGACGTAGGGCCCGCCGAAGTGCCGTAGGAGCACGATCTCTTCGAGGACGAAGCTGAGCGTGGGCGCTGGTTTGCGACAGAAGATGGCCTGCCTGGCAAGCCGTGCCGTGACCTGACGCTCAACGGCGCTCTTGTCCCAGCGTGGGCGTCCCATCGCGAACACGGCCCGCGCGTACTCCTCCGTCTGCAACAGCCCCGGCACGACGTGCGTCGCATACGCGTGGAACTCGATCGCCTCTTCCTCCACCCGTGCCGCGTCGCGGAAGAACGCCGGGTAGCGGGCGCGGGCCACCTGCTGCTTCATCGCGAGCAGGACGCCGCCCGCGTCCAGGAGGTCGTCCGCCTTCTCGATCAGCTCCGGGCGGGGGATGCGGCGGCCCTGTTCCACGGCGGCGATCTGGGCCTCCCCGTACCCGAGGTGCCCGGCCAGTTCCGCCTGGGTGAGCCCTGCCCGCTCCCGGAACAGCTTGATCTGCCGCCCGAACGACCGCATGAACTCGCCGCTCGGATCCTCGCGGCCCGATGCCGTCTCCCGCTTCGGCTCCGTCACCGTGTGTCCTCCGCCCGCGTCCCCGCACGACCCCGACAGTCGGGGGACCGACCCCGACAGTCACGCTCCGTACGCATGCCGTTGCTGGTCAGGCTAGGGGCGTCTCGGCACGCTCGTACGCATGACGACCGCAATTCCCTCGTCCTCGGCCACAGGCCAACCGGCCCCGCTCACCCATGAGTTCACGATGCGTTTCACCTCCACGCCGCGCGGGGCACGCCTGGCGCGGCGTTTGGCGTCGCAGCGGCTGGAGAGCTGCGGGCACCCGTACGGGACGCGGGTGAACGACGAGACGACCCTGATCGTGGCCGAGCTGGCGGGCAACGCGGTGCGGCACGGTCATGTACCCGGCCGCGACTTCCGCCTCCGGCTCGAGCTGCGCCGCGCGTGCCTCCGGGTCGAGATCACCGACACCCGGGCCGAACGTCGGCCACCGAGCGCCGTGGCCGAGCCACCGCCGTCGGCGGAGTCGGGCCGGGGGCTGTGGCTGGTCTCCCAACTCGCGCTGCGCTGGGGGGTCGCCGCCCGTGCGGACGGGCCCGGCAAGATGGTGTGGGCCGAGGTCGGAACCTGAACGGAGCCGTGCCCGCGGCACGGCTCGGCGTGCTCGATACCCGTTTTGGAGCGTGGTCTTCGATCGGGTAATGTTCTTCCTGCGCCGCCGAGCGGGCCGAAAGGTCGACCAGGAAGCGCAAGCCGGACAAAACCCCCCGCAGGGGGTTGCGTTTTGGTGGGGTATGGTGTAATTGGCAGCACGAGTGATTCTGGTTCACTTAGTCTAGGTTCGAGTCCTGGTACCCCAGCAAGAGTTCACCTCGCGTGGCTCTTGGAGCAGTGCCTAGCCCCCGTTGTGTAGCGGCCTAGCACGCCGCCCTCTCAAGGCGGTAGCGCCGGTTCGAATCCGGTCGGGGGTACAGATCCTGCCTTCCGTCACCATCCGGGTCGCTCCCGGAGGCGGCGACGAGTCAAGGATCGCCAGGGCCCCCGTTGTGTAGCGGCCTAGCACGCCGCCCTCTCAAGGCGGTAGCGCCGGTTCGAATCCGGTCGGGGGTACAGCAGAGAAAGCCCCTCCTCGCGGAGGGGCTTTTTTCGTGCCCGCTTCCCGTCTCTGCCACCCGCTCAGCGGGCGAACCGCCGCGCGGATTCCTCCGCGTGAGCCATCCGCCGCAGACTGAGCAGCACCGGCTCGTACAGCACCGTCAGCGCCACCGCGGCCTCCACCTGCTCGGCCGGCTGCGCGTACTCCTCGACCAGATCCAGGTCATGGGCGGCGATCTCGGCCGCAGCGCGGGCGTAGGGCTCCAAGTGGGCCGTGTCGCACCGGTAGCCGAGCCGCTCCAGGGCGGCGACCGAGGCGACCAGCGTTTGGCGGGCGGGGGACGGCTCGCCCCCTTCCTCGAAGGTCCAGCCGAGCTGCCGCAGGAGTTCGGCCACCGTCGCGCGCGCTGTCTCGGCCGCCGGGTCGTCCTCGTCCGGCTCCGGGCCCTGGGGCAGCGACCAGGTCGCGGCTCCCAGTCGCATGTGCTGGTCCAGCGACTCGTCCTCGACGGCGGCGAGCACCTCGCGCGCGGTCGTCACCGGCATGCGCCCCACCTGGATCAGTGCCCGTACGAGCCGCAGTCGGCGCAGGTGCTCCTCGCCGTACTCGGCCTGGGTGGCGCTGATCCGGCGGCCGGGAGGGAGCAGGCGTTCGCGCAGGTAGTACTTGATCGTCGCGGTGGGGACCCCGCTGTGTTCGCTCAACTCCGCGAGCCGCATTGCCCTTGCACCCTTCATTGGAGAGTGGCACTATCCAATCATGGATAGCGACACTATCCAATCGATGGACGGCAGGGGGAATGGTCATGGGCAGTGCAGTGATTCCGGGACGGCAGACCGCGGCGGCGGACGGGGAGGTGACCGTCTTCCTCATCGGCATGCGGATCAACCGCCTTCGCGCCGTGCGCAGTTGGTGGCCGGTCTTCACCGCGATGCCACGGATGCTCAAGGAGTTGGCGCGCGACGGAAGCATCGGAATGCTCGGCTTCCGCTTCCTGCTCGGCGGCCCCCGCGTCCTGTACGTGGTCCAGTACTGGGAGTCGCACGAGAAGCTCTTCGCGTACGCCGCGGACGCGGGCAAGGAGCACCGCCCGGCGTGGGCCGCGTTCAACCGCCGTATGCGCGAGGGGAAGGGGCATGTCGGCTTCTGGCACGAGACGTACGTCGTCCCGGCCGGAGGTCATGAGTCGGTGTACGTCAACATGCCCGCGTTCGGCCTGGGTGCGGCCACCGGGGTCGAGCCGGTCGGTCGCCGCGGTGACAGCGCCGCGCAGCGGCTCCGCAGGGGCTGAGGGTCAGCTGCTGCGCCGCAGGGCCTCGCTCAACCGGCCCGCCGCGTCGATGACCGCCTGGGCGTGCATCCGGCCCGGGTGGCGGGTCAGCCGCTCGATCGGTCCGGAGACCGAGACGGCGGCGACCACGCGGTTGGACGGACCCCGCACAGGAGCGGAGACCGAGGCCACGCCCGGCTCCCGTTCGCCGATGGACTGGGCCCAGCCCCGGCGCCGTACGCCGGAGAGCGCGGTGGCCGTGAAACGGGCGCCCTGGAGGCCCCGGTGCAGCCGCTCGGGCTCCTCCCAGGCCATGAGGATCTGCGCCGCGGAGCCCGCCTTCATGGGCAGCGTGGAGCCGACGGGCACGGTGTCCCGCAGTCCGGACAGCCGTTCCGCCGCGGCCACGCAGATCCGCATGTCGCCCTGGCGCCGGTAGAGCTGTGCGCTCTCCCCGGTCACGTCCCGCAGATGCGTGAGCACCGGGCCGGCCGTGGCCAGCAGCCGGTCTTCGCCGGCCGCCGCGGCCAGCTCCGCCAGCCGCGGTCCCAGGATGAAACGGCCCTGCATGTCGCGCGCCACCATGCGGTGGTGCTCCAGGGCGACCGCGAGCCGGTGTGCCGTGGGGCGGGCGAGACCGGTCGCGGCGACGAGCCCGGCCAGGGTGGCCGGACCGGATTCGAGGGCGCCGAGAACCAGCGCTGCCTTGTCGAGAACACCGACGCCGCTAGAGTTGTCCATGAAACGATATTCGCGTCTCACTCTGTGAAACGCAAGTTCAATTTCCTGCGTAACCCGTCACTCTGGTTGAGGCGGGCGCAGACCACGGCCCGCAGGCGCCGCCCAGCACGGGGGCGGGCGGACGCCCATGGGAATCGACCCAGGGAATCGAGCAGGGCCGGCGGACCGGCCGGCCGGAGGGAAAGCGATGGGACGGACACTCGCGGAGAAGGTCTGGGACGACCATGTCGTCCGGCGCGCGGAGGGCGAGCCCGACCTTCTCTTCATCGACCTGCACCTGCTGCACGAGGTGACCAGCCCGCAGGCGTTCGACGGCCTGCGCAAGACCGCTCGGCAGGTCCGGCGAACCGACCTCACCATCGCCACAGAGGACCACAACACCCCCACCCTCGACATCGACAAGCCGATCGCCGACCCCGTCTCGCGTACGCAGCTCGAGACGCTGCGCAAGAACTGCGCGGAGTTCGGCGTCCGGCTGCACCCGCTGGGCGATGTCGAGCAGGGCGTTGTCCACGTTGTGGGACCACAGCTCGGACTCACCCAGCCCGGCACGACCGTGGTCTGCGGTGACAGCCACACCTCCACCCACGGAGCGTTCGGCGCGCTGGCATTCGGCATCGGCACCAGCCAGGTCGAGCATGTGCTGGCCACGCAGACGCTGCCGATGGCCCCCTTCAGGACCATGGCGATCACGGTCGAGGGCGAGCTGCCCGAGGGCGTCACCGCCAAGGATCTGATCCTGGCGATCATCGCGCGCATCGGGACGGGCGGCGGCCAGGGTTACGTGATCGAGTACCGCGGTCCGGCCATCGAGAAGCTCTCGATGGAAGCCCGGATGACCATCTGCAACATGTCGATCGAGGCCGGCGCCCGCGCCGGCATGATCGCCCCGGACGAGACGACGTTCGCCTACATCAAGGACCGCGATCACGCACCTCAGGGAGAGGACTGGGACGCGGCGGTGGAGTACTGGAGGACGCTGCGCACCGACGAGGACGCCGTCTTCGACCACGAGGTCGTCATCGACGCCTCCGGGCTCGCGCCGTTCGTCACTTGGGGCACCAACCCGGGCCAGGGTGCGCCCCTCTCCGAGACGGTGCCGGACCCCTCCTCGTACACCGACGCATCCGAGCGCTTCGCCGCCGAAAAGGCCCTGGAATACATGGGTTTGACGGCGGGTCAGCCGCTGCGCGAGATCACCGTCGACACCGTCTTCGTGGGCTCCTGCACCAACGGCCGCATCGAGGACCTGCGCTCGGCCGCGGCCGTTGTCGAGGGCCGCCGGATCGCCGACGGCGTCCGCATGTTGGTCGTCCCCGGCTCCGTACGCGTCTCCCTCCAGGCCGTCGAAGAAGGCCTGGACAAGGTTTTCACCGCCGCTGGGGCCGAATGGAGGCACGCGGGCTGCTCGATGTGCCTGGGCATGAACCCCGACCAGCTCAAGCCCGGTGAGCGCGCCGCCTCCACCTCCAATCGCAACTTCGAGGGGCGGCAGGGCAAGGGCGGGCGTACGCACCTGGTCTCCCCGCAGGTGGCCGCCGCCACCGCGGTCCTGGGGCATCTCGCCTCCCCGGCCGACCTCGCCGACGCCCCGACCCTCGTGGAGGCCTGAGGACCATGGAAGCTTTCACCACGCACACCGGCCGGGCCGTCCCGCTGCGGCGCAGCAACGTCGACACCGACCAGATCATCCCCGCGCACTGGCTGAAGAAGGTCACCCGCGACGGTTTCGAGGACGGGCTCTTCGAGGCCTGGCGCAAGGACCCGGAGTTCGTGCTGGAGCGGCCCGAGCGAAAGGGCGCGACCGTACTGGTCGCAGGACCCGACTTCGGCACCGGTTCCTCGCGCGAACATGCCGTCTGGGCGCTGCAGAACCACGGTTTCAAGGCCGTGATCTCGTCCCGATTCGCCGACATCTTCCGTGGCAACTCGCTCAAGAACGGCCTGCTCACGGTCGTGCTGCCGCAGGAGACCGTGGATCGCCTGTGGGAGCTGAGCGAGGCCGACCCGACCGCCGAGATCACCGTCGACCTGGTCGCGCGGGAGGTCCGAGCCGACGGCATCACCGCCGAGTTCGAGCTCGACGAGAACGCCCGCTGGCGGCTTCTGGAGGGTCTGGACGACATCAGTCTCACTCTCAAGAACGAAGCCGACATTGCGAAGTACGAGGCGGGCCGTCCGTCGTTCAAACCGCGGACTCTAGAGGTCTGATCAGCACGGTTTCCCCTCTGCGCCCCCAGCCGACCGGCTGGGGGCGCAGTCGGGTTGAGGGGTCTGTTGAGATCTCGCGAAGCGACAACTCGCCCCAGGTGGCACAATCGGTGCATGGACCGCGAAAGCCAACTCGAGCTACACCGGCTCGTCGCGGACCGGCTCAAGGAGGCGCACAGCAGGGTGCGCTCGCTGCAAGTCCCGGAGGGCGTGCGTATGGCACTGTCCCGGAAGCTGCTGGTCATCACTGGTGCGTCCAAGCACGATCTCGCCAACGCGGCAAGGCGGCTGGACCGCTTCATGAAGGACCTCGACGAGGGCCGCTTTCCCGAAGGCGGCTGAGGCTGCGACCGAACCGGGCGTGATGGTCGAGTCGGTTGCGGCACAAGGGTGATTAGCCCGTTTCGCGTTTGATTTGCGGTATATATCTGCCTAACGTGCGAAAAGGCTTGAACAGTTCCGTTCCGGCAATGTCTCCGAAGGGGAAGACGTGAACAAGGCGCAGCTCGTAGAAGCGATTGCCGACAAGATGGGCGGCAGGCAGCAAGCCGCCGAGGCTGTCGACGCTGTACTGGACGCAATCGTCCGTTCAGTTGTATCCGGGGAGCGGGTCTCCGTCACCGGCTTCGGCTCATTCGAGAAGGTCGACCGCCCGGCGCGGTACGCCCGCAACCCGCAGACCGGTGAGCGCGTCCGGGTCAAGAAGACCTCGGTGCCTCGCTTCCGTGCGGGTCAGGGCTTCAAGGACCTGGTCAGCGGCTCCAAGAGGCTGCCTCGTGGCGGCGAGGTCGCCGTGAAGAAGGCGCCCAAGGGCAGCCTCCAGGTCACCACGGGCAAGAAGGCTGCCGCGAAGAAGACCACCGCCAAGAAGGCGGCGGCGGCCAAGAAGGCGGCGGCGAAGCGGACGTCGGTGGCGAAGAAGGCCGCGAAGAAGACCGTGAAGAAGACCACGGCGAAGAAGACCACGGCCAAGAAGACGGCGGCGAAGAAGACCACCGCCAAGAAGGCCGCGGCGAAGAAGACCACCGCCAAGAAGACCACGGCGAAGAAGTCGCCGGCGAAGAAGACCACGGCCAAGAAGGCGCCGGGCCGTAGGACCGGGGCCCGCAAGACCACCGCCAAGAGGGCGGCGGCGAGGTAAGCACCCTCCCCTCCCCTCCCCAACGCGCCGGGCCGGACTCCCCTCAGGGAGCCCGGCCCGCGGTGTTTTGCGGGAGAGGACACATGCCGCCTCACAGCCCCGTACGGCTCAGGCGTGGGCGGCGTTTTCGCAACGCGTCCGCCGCCGCACCTCAGAGCGTCTGGAGCGTCACCAACGCGATCCGGCGTCCGTCGCCGTCGCCCTCCACCTCGATCCGCACCCGCTGGCCGGGCCGCAGCAGTCGCAGGCCGCCCGCGTCGAACGCCGCCGCGTCGAAGGACAGGGGAGTCCCGTCGTCGAGCAGCACACTGCCGCTGCGGGTCTCGGAGTCGTACGTGAACGAGGTCGCCTGCATGCGGCTCAGCCTAGTCCGGCGCCGCCCCGGACCCGCCCGCCGCCCCTGCGCTCCCGCAGCTCGGCGGGCCCGTGGTGCCGGTCACCGTCACAGCCCCCGTCAGTCGCCGTCCCCGGCCGCGCTACGGGTCTGTGAACCCGTAGCGGACCAGGGCGACGGATCGCCGGCTCCCGGCGCCGTACGGGAGTCCTGGGGCGGGTGCGAGCCTTGGCCCGCGGCCGATCCGGAGGGCACGGTCGCGCACATCCGGGCCGTGTAGGGCCCCACGCCCAGAGCCAGAGCGGCGCGGAGGTCCTCACCGGTGTCCACGTCACGGCGCACCGAATCGACGCCGTCCAGCACGATCTCCCGCGCTCCGGACGCCCTGTGCCGTTCCCGGGAGGCTCCTCCGAAAGCAGGGGCCAGGTCCACTCCCGGAGCCGCCGAGAGAAGCGTTGTGCCGATTTCCGCCGCATCGGCGAGAAAAGCCCGCGGAAAAGTCCCGGCAATCGCCAGAACACGGGCCAGCTCCGCCGGTCGCAGAGCCGGCACATCGGCGTTGAGTGCCGCGATCCGCGCCCGCGGGACGGCCACGCGCACCGTTCGCGCCCCATGCGCCAGCGCCGCGTTCAGCCCGGCGCCCGGAGCGTCCGGCACCGCCCGTGCCCCCAGCGCGGTCATCGCCGCGGCTGCCTTCCGGTCGTCCGTGACCACGACGACCTCCCGAACCGCCGGGCAGCACAGGGCGGCGGCCACGGTGTCCTGGGCGAACGCGAGGGCAAGGCCGGGCCGCAGACCGTTGCCGGCCGTCTCCGCGAGCCTGCTCTTGGCCAGGGGCAGCGGTTTGAGCGGCACCACCAGTGACCAACCGGCGTCCGGGACGGCTTCTCCGACTCTTCGCATCGCGTCCATTCTCGCCTGGCACCTCGGTGGCCCTCGCAGCCGCCCGGATGGCACGGGGTTACGGTGTTCTCGACAGACCGGGACCCTGGGGCGACACTTGTGCGGCTGTCGATCCGCAGCTCAGCAGGTCCCACGAGGAGGGTGTCCGAGTGTCCCGCCGCAGAATCGGCTTCTGGTACCGCTTGGCCGCGGTCATCGCAAAACCGCCGCTGGTGGTGCTGTTCAAGCGGGACTGGCGAGGAATGGAGCACATTCCGGCCGAGGGCGGATTTATCACGGCGGTGAACCACAACTCGTATCTGGACCCGCTGTCGTATGCGCACTTCCAGTACAACACCGGTCGCGTCCCGCGATTCCTCGCCAAGGCCGGGCTCTTCAAAGCGCCCTTCGTGGGCACCATGCTCCGCGGCACCGGCCAGATCCCCGTCTACCGCGAGTCCACCGACGCCATAGACGCCTTCCGCGCCGCCGTGGACGCCATCGAACGCGGTGAGTGCGTGGCCTTCTACCCCGAGGGCACTCTCACCCGCGACCCCGACCACTGGCCGATGCAGGGCAAGACGGGCGCCGCCCGCGTCGCGCTGATGACCAAGGCGCCGGTCATCCCCGTCGCGCAGTGGGGCGCCAACCATGCGATGCCGCCCTACGCGGTGGAGAGGAAGTTCCGTCTCCTCCCGCGCAAGACGCTGCTGGTAAAGGCCGGTCGGCCGGTCGACCTCTCCGCCTACTACGGGATGGAGCCGAGCTCCGAGGTCCTGCGCGCCGTCACCGACACCATCATGGCGGCCGTCACGGAACTCCTCGCCGAACTGCGCGAGGAGCCCGTGCCCGCGGAGCCGTACGACCACCGCCAGGCGCGCGCCGAGCAGCGCAGAAAGGCGGGCCTGCAGGCGGAGAGGGCGAAACGGGAGCAGACGAACGCCCCGGAGCGGAAGAAGGTCCAGGAGCAGGGGGAGAGCTCGTGACGCGTTGCGCCGTCTTCGGCACCGGATCCTGGGGCACGGCCTTCGCGATGGTGCTCGCCGACGCCGGCTGCGAGGTGACCCTGTGGGGCCGCCGCCCGGAAGTGGCCGACGCCATCAACACCGGCCACACGAACCCCGACTACCTTCCCGGGACCGAACTTCCCGTCTCCGTCACCGCGACGACCGATCCCGCGGAGGCGGCCCGCGGTGCGGAGTTCACCGTGCTCGCCGTCCCCTCCCAGACGCTCCGCGGCAACCTCGCCGAGTGGGCGCCGCTGCTGCCCGCGAACACCGTGCTCGTCAGCCTGATGAAGGGTGTCGAGCTCGGCACCGCCAAGCGCATGAGCGAGGTCGTCGAGGAGGTCGCCAAGGCTCCTGCGGAGCGCGTCGCGGTTCTCACCGGACCCAACCTAGCCCGGGAGATCGCCGCCCGGCAGCCCGCCGCCGCCGTGGTCGCCTGCGCCGACGAAGCGGTTGCCCAGCGCCTCCAGACCGCCTGCCACACGCCGTACTTCCGGCCGTACACCAACACCGATGTGGTCGGCTGCGAGCTGGGCGGCGCCGTGAAGAACGTCATCGCGCTCGCCGTGGGCATCGCCGACGGCATGGGGCTGGGCGACAACGCCAAGGCGTCCCTCATCACCCGCGGTCTGGCCGAGACCACCCGCCTGGGACTGGTCATGGGCGCCGATGCCCGTACCTTCGCGGGTCTTGCGGGGATGGGCGACCTCGTCGCCACCTGCTCCTCGCCGCTGTCCCGCAACAACACCTTCGGCACCAACCTCGGCCGCGGCATGACGGTGGAGGAGACCATCGCGGTCACCAAGCAGACCGCCGAGGGCGTCAAGTCCTGCGAGTCCGTACTCGATCTGGCCCGGCGCCACGGGGTCGACATGCCCATCACGGAGACCGTGGTCGGCATCGTGCACGACGGAAAGCAGCCGCTTGTGGCGCTGAAGGAGTTGATGTCGCGGAGCGCCAAGGCCGAGCGGCACTGACGTGGCCCGAACTGTTCGGTAGGGTCGTCGCGATATGAGCAGCGAGCACTCCCCCCAGAGCCCCAAGCCGCGTGTGGCCGTCGTCTTCGGCGGGCGCAGCTCGGAACACGCGATCTCCGTGGTCACCGCGGGCGCCGTGCTGAGCGCCATCGACCGCGAGAAGTACGACGTGCTCCCGATCGGCATCACCCCCGACGGCCGCTGGGCGCTCACCGCCGATGCCCCCGAGCGCATGGCGATCGCCGACCGGAAGCTGCCCAGCGTCGAGGAGCTCGCCGAGTCCTCCTCCGAGGGGGCCGTGCTGCTGCCGGTGGATCCGGCCAGCCGCGAGGTCGTGTACTCCGAGCCCGGTTCGGTGCCCAAGGCGCTCGGCGAGGTCGACGTCGTCTTCCCCGTCCTGCACGGGCCGTACGGCGAGGACGGCACGATCCAGGGCATGCTGGAGCTCTCCGGGATCCCGTACGTCGGCTCGGGTGTCCTCGCCTCCGCCGTCGGCATGGACAAGGAGTACATGAAGCGGGTGTTCATCTCCTACGGGCTGCCCGTCGGCCCGTACGAGGTGATCCGGCCCCGCGAATGGGAGCAGGATCCCGCGGCCGCCCGCAAGAAGATCGTGGACTTCGCCGGCGACCACGGATGGCCGCTGTTCATCAAGCCCGCACGCGCGGGCTCCTCGATGGGCATCACCAAGGTCAGCGGACTCGAGGGTCTGGACGAGGCCGTCGAGGAGGCCCGGCGCCACGACCCCAAGATCCTGGTCGAGTCCCTGCTGCGCGGCCGGGAGATCGAGTGCGGGGTGCTGGAGTTCGAGGACGGAGCGCGGGCGAGCGTCCCCGCCGAGATCCCCTCCGGCAGCGACCACGACTTCTACGACTTCGAGGCGAAGTACATCGACTCCGCCGCGGGGATCGTGCCCGCCCCGCTCACCGAGGAGGAGACGGCACGCGTCAGGGAACTGGCCGTCCGGGCCTTCGAGGCCGCCTCCTGCGAGGGCCTGGTCCGCGCGGACTTCTTCCTGCTGGACAGCGGGGAGTTCGTGATCAACGAGATCAACACGATGCCGGGCTTCACGCCGATCTCCATGTACCCGCGGATGTGGCAGGAGACCGCAGTGAGCTACTCGGAGCTGATCGACCGGCTGATCCAGGCCGCGCTGCGCCGCCCCACCGGGCTGCGCTGAATCCCGTACGGCACGCGGTATCCCAGAGCCCCGGGCCCCGAGCCCGGGGCTCAGAGTTCGTTCGGCACGCTCTTCTTCACGGCCTTGGCGAGGTCGAGCAGCGGGTTCGTCTCGGGCGCGTACGTCCCCGGCACCGTCACTTCCACGTACGCCAGGCGTCCCGTGGTGGTGAAGCGGTAGCCGTCGTCCTGTTTCTCGGGAAGCCACAGCACGCCGTTCACCTCCAACCCCTTGGCCGTGGGGTTGTAATGTTCACTTCCATGCGTGAGCAGCTCGGGCCGCGGCACCCCGCAGCGCAGCTGCACGGCTGGGTCCCCCCAGTCCGCCGCGAAGTCCGAATCGGGCCCGTCGGCACTCCGGTCGAGCCCGTCCAGGGTTCCCGGCAGCCGCTCCTGGAGCTTCCGGCACAGGTCGGCGGCCTCCGAGGACGGCGTGGGAACCGGGCGGCCGCCGCTCTCGTCGCTGAAGGAGCAGCCGGAAAGAGCGGACAGACCGACGGCGGTCAGCAGTGCGGCAACGGGCAGGGGGAAGCGCCGGAGAGGAGAATCACTCACCGGCCGAGCATAGACGGGGGCTACAGATGAACCACCGGGCAGGTCAGGGTCCGCGTGATGCCGTCCACTTGCTGGACCTTCGCCACCACCATGCGACCCAGTTCATCCACGGTGTCGGCCTGCGCCCGCACGATCACGTCGTACGGACCGGTCACATCCTCGGCCTGGATCACCCCCGGGATCTTGGCAATCGTCTCGGCGACGGTCGAGGCCTTGCCGACCTCGGTCTGGATCAGGATGTACGCCTGTACCACGGAACCTCCAGGGCGGCCACGAGGATCATGTGGAGAGAAGGGACGCCACGGTATCGCGTCGCGCAGCGGCACGGGGAGACCCGCGCGGCGCACGGCGTGCTCACCGCGGCGGAGTGGAACAGGATGACCGTACCGGCACCACAGTCGGCACGCGAGCGCAAAACCATTGGGGCAGAAGGGGCACACCGATGAAGGGCACCGTGGGCGAGCTGGGGGAGTTCGGGCTCATCAGGGAGCTGACCTCGCGGCTCACCACCACCCCCGCCGTACGGCTCGGGCCGGGGGACGACGCCGCGGTCGTTGCCGCGCCGGACCGGAGGGTGGTGGCCAGTACGGACGTACTCCTCGAAGGACGGCACTTCCGTCGCGACTGGTCCACGGCATACGACGTCGGGCGCAAGGGGGCCGCGCAGAACCTCGCCGACATCGCGGCCATGGGCGCCGTACCGACGGCTCTCCTCCTGGCCCTCGTCGTCCCCGCCGACCTGCCCGTGACCTGGACGACCGAGCTGATGGACGGCATCCGGGACGAGTGCCAGGTGGCGGGCGCCGCCGTGGTCGGCGGTGACGTAGTCCGCGGGGACACCATCACCCTCGCCATCACCGCACTCGGTGATCTGCGCAACCACGAGCCGGTGACCCGTGCCGGCGCACAGCCCGGGGACGTGGTGGCGGTGACCGGCTGGCTGGGCTGGTCCGCCGCCGGGCACGCGGTCCTCTCCCGCGGATTCCGCTCGCCGCGCGCGTTCGTCGAGGCGCACCGGCGGCCCGAACCGCCGTACCACGCGGGCCCGGCCGCCGCGGGGCTCGGCGCGACCGCGATGACGGACGTGAGCGACGGACTGGTCGCCGACCTCGGGCACATCGCCGAGGCGAGCAAGGTGCGGATCGACCTGCAGGCCGCGGCCATCGACATCCCCACGCAGATGTCCGACATCGGACAGGCGGTCGGCGTCGACCCGATGACCTGGGTGCTGGGCGGGGGAGAGGACCATGCGATCGTCGCGACCTTCCCGCCGGACGTGAAACTCCCGGCCCGCTGGCGCGTGATCGGGGAGGTCCTCAACCCCTCCGCGCTGCCCCGGGTCACGGTGGACGGAGCACCGTGGGACAAGGGCGGCTGGGACCACTTCGGGGACATCGAGGACGCCCCCTAGACTGACGCGGCTGCGGATCCCGTGATCCGGATGCGGTGGTCGTGAGATCCTCCGCAGGCACCGCCGGATCTGCCGCAGGCAGTGACCGCCGCAGGGAGCGCCGTATGGACACTGGCCCGGGGGCGACGCCCCGCATACCGCCGCGCGTTCTGACGATCGCCGGTTCCGACTCCGGCGGAGGCGCGGGCATCCAGGCCGACCTCAAGACGATGCTGGCGCTGGGCACGCACGGGATGAGCGTGCTGACGGCCGTCACGGCGCAGAACTCCCGTGGCGTGCAAGGCGCGTGGGAGCTGCCGGCCGACGCCGTACGGGCGCAGTTCCGCAGCGTCGTCGACGACATCGGCGTACAGGCCGTGAAGACCGGCATGCTGGCGACGGCCGAACTCGTCGGTGCGGTCGCGGATCTGCTCGCGGGCCTCCAAGTCCCCGTCGTCGTCGACCCGGTGAGCGTTTCCAAGCACGGTGACCCGCTGCTCGCCACCGAGGCCCTGGACTCCGTACGCGACGCGCTGCTGCCGCTCGCGACGGTCGCCACCCCGAACACCGACGAAGTGGCACAACTCACCGGCGTGCGCGTCGCGGCGGAGTCCGATCTGCGCCCGGCCGCGGACGCCGTGCTCGCCTTCGGCCCGCGCTGGGCTCTGATCAAGGGCGGGCACCTGGACGGTGATGCCGTGGACCTGCTCACGGACGGCACCGAGGAGCACTGGCTCCGGGCCGAACGCCACGACAACCGCCACACGCACGGCACCGGCTGCACCCTGGCGAGCGCGATCGCCGCACAACTGGCCAAGGGGCAGGGGGTACCGGAGGCGGTGGCGGCGGCGAAGGAGTACGTGACGGGGGCGATCGCCGCGGGTTTCCCGCTGGGTGAGGGGATCGGCCCGGTCGACCACGGGTGGCGGTGGCGCCAGGATGGCCCTTAGGACCGCGTGCGCGCGTACGGGCGGCGTACGCGTGGTCAGGAGCGCGGGCGCTCAGGCATGCGGGCAAGCGAAAAAGCCGGCCCGCCATGGGCGGACCGGCTTCGGCAACCGGCGAGGGCTGCGCTACGACGTTACGTCAGCGCGCGACCTTGCCGGCCTTGATGCACGAGGTGCAGACGTTGAGCCGCTTCGGCGTCCGCCCGACCACTGCGCGCACCGTCTGGATGTTGGGATTCCAACGACGGCGAGTGCGGCGGTGCGAGTGCGAAATGTTGTTGCCGAAGCCCGGCCCCTTGCCGCAGACGTCGCAGTTGGCAGCCACGGGTCACTCCAAAGACTTCAGATGCACTTACAGTGAAATTCCGGCCTCGCCGAAATCAGTCACTGACCGGCAGTTCCGGGTGGGAATGGCCCGGCTCTCGCCGGGCAACCGGAGCAGCATACAACGGCCGCTCCCGTAGAACGAAACTACCATGACCGGCCGGGGCCCCGGCCCCGGCCTCGTCCGGCCCCGCGGCTACCCTGCGGAGCATCCCCTCCGCGCAATCCCTCCGCCCCGGTCCGAGGAGGACGCTGGTGCCGCACACCCTCGACGCCTCCACGGTACGCACGTGGTGCGGCCTGGCCCTCGAAGCCCTGGGGCAGGCCCGTGAGGGAATCGACGCGATCAACGTCTATCCGGTCGCGGACGGGGACACCGGGACCAATCTCTACCTGACCCTGGAGTCGGCGGCGCAGGCCGTGGACGCGGTCTTCGCGGCCCACGCGGCGGTGGCCGACGAGGAGGGGCCCGACCTGCCCGACGCCGTACGGGCCATGGCCCACGGCGCGCTGATCGGTGCACGCGGCAACTCCGGCACGATCCTGGCCCAGCTCCTGCGCGGCATGGCCGACGTGCTGGCGGCGGAGCCCGGCGACTCCGGCACCGGCAGCACCGGCTCCGGTGACCGGGACGACGGCCCGGTCGGACCGCGGCGTGCCGACGCCGCCGAGGTGCTGCGGCGCGCGCTGCGACGGGCCGCGGAGTCGGCGTACGAGGCCGTCGCCCATCCCGTCGAGGGCACCGTCCTCACCGTGGCCTCCGCGGCCGCCGACGCCGCCGAAGCCGCGGAAGGCGGCGCGGCGGCAGTGGCGCGCGCGGCGTACGAGGGAGCGCGTACGGCCCTGGACGCCACCCCTGAGCAGCTCGACGTCCTGGCCCGTGCCGGTGTCGTGGACGCGGGTGGCTCCGGACTCGTCACGGTCCTGGGGTCATTGGTCGAGGCCGTCTCGGGCGAGACGGCCATGGGCCCCATCGCGGCGGCACCGTCCCGCCACGCCGCCACCTCGTCCCGGCATTCCGCCCCCGCCCGTACGGCAACCGCGGCCTCGGCGCCCGCGCAGCGGCGCGCCACCGACGCTGCCGCGGTCGCCGCGGGGGAGATGCACAGGGTGACGCCGCTGTCCCCGGAGGTCGTGGGCGCACCGACGGGGAGGCCGTCAACCGGGCAGAGTGCTGCGGCAGTTGAGGGGCGTACGGATGCCGCGCCGCTGCCGGGCGCGGCCGGGCCCACCGGTCTCCCGGGCGAAGGCCCCGCCGGGGCGCACGTCGCCGAGGGCGGGCCGGGGGACGCCTCCGACCGCGCGGGCACCGCCCCTCGCCGGACGGCACGGGAACACCGCGACGCGGCGTACGAGGCCGCTTGTACGCCCCCACAGGCGACCGCGTCCGAACTCGCCTCGTCGACCGGGCCCCTGTCCGCGGCCGTGCTCCCCGCCGCGTTCCACCACCCCGGCGAGGGCCGCCCCTCCGGGGAGGGCCATCCGCCGGGCGAGACCCGTTCGGGGCCCGCCTACGAGGTGATCTACCTCCTGGAGGCGACCGACGAGGCCGTCGCCGTCCTGCGCTCACGCCTCGACGTACTCGGCGACTCCCTCGTCGTCGTCGGCGGTGACGGGCTCTGGAACGTCCACGTGCATGTGGACGACGCCGGAGCGGCCGTCGAGGCGGGTGTCGACGCCGGCCGCCCGTACCGGATCCGGATCACCCACTTCGGCGCGGCAGCGGCCGCCGCGGAGAGCACCCCGGGCGCCCCGGGCGAGGAGCGCGAGCGGACCGAACGGGCCGGACGCGCCGTCGTGGCCGTCGTCCCCGGCGAAGGGCTCGCCGGACTGTGCCGGGAGGCCGGTGCGACCGTCGTCACCGCGCGCCCCGGGGAGCCCCCCGCGAGCGGCGAACTGGTGCATGCCATCCGCCGGACGCACGCGCGCGAGGTCGTCCTGCTGCCCAACGACCCCGCCCTGCGCCACACCGCCGCCGCGGCCGTCGAGCAGGCGCGCGCCGAAGGGATCCGGGTCGCGCTCATCCCGACCCGTTCCAGCGTCCAGGGGATCGCCGCCCTCGCCGTGCACGAGCCCGACCGCCGCTTCGACGAGGACGTCGTCGCCATGACCTCCGCCGCCGGCGCCACCCGTTACGCCGAACTCGCCGTCGCCGAGCGGCAGTCGTTCACCACGGCCGGGGTCTGCGAGGCCGGGGACGTCCTCGGCATGATCGACGGCGACGTGGCGGTGATCGGCGCCAATCTGGCGGGAACCGCCGCCGTCCTGCTCGACCGGATGCTCGCCGCCGGCGGCGAGATGGTCACCCTCGTGCTCGGCTCCGGCATCCCCGACGACCTCGGCGAGACCCTGGAGGCGCAGGTACGGGAGAGCCATCTCGCCGTGGACACCGTGATCTACCGGGGCGGCCAGCCGTCCGTACCGCTGCTCATCGGCGTCGAGTGAGGCCGGAGTCCGGGCAGGGCGTACGACGGCCCGTACGGGCGGCGTGCTGCTCGTGAGGCGGGTGCGGCGGACGGGACGCCCGGGGCACGCGGGGACGGAGCAGTGCCGGTTCTGTCACACCCATGGTGTGCAATGGACCGCGTGCCCGCGCTCGATGAATCCCTGAAGAAGACCGTCGGCGGCACCACCGCGAAGGTGATGGCCGACCATCTCGGCCTGCACACGGTGGGCGACCTGCTGCACCACTACCCGAGGCGCTACGCCGAGCGCGGAGAGCTGACCCGCCTCGCCGACCTCCCGCTGGACGAGCACGTCACGGTCGTCGCGCAGGTCGCCAAGGCGGCGAAGAAGACCTTCAACCGCGGCAAAGGGGTCCGGCTGGAGGTCGTCGTCACCGACGGCAGCGGCTCCCTCACCCTGGTCTTCTTCGGCCGTGCCGCACACCACCACGAGCGCGAACTGCTGCCCGGACGGCGGGGGATGTTCGCCGGCAAGGTCTCGGTCTTCAACCGCGTCCGCCAGCTCGCCCACCCCGACTACGAGTTGCTGGACCGCGCCGGAGACGGCGACGCCGCCGAGGCGGCCGACGCCTTCGCGAACCAGCTGCTGCCGCTCTACCCGGCGTGCAAGCAGCTCCCGTCCTGGAAGATCGCCAAGTCGGTCGGCGCGCTGCTGGACACCTTCGAGGCGGACGGCTGGCGCGACCTCGTCGACCCGCTGCCCCCGGAGCTGCGGGAGAGCCGGGGGCTGGCCACGCTCCCCGAGGCGTTCCACCGCGTCCACCGGCCGCGTACCAAGGCCGATATCGCCCTGGCCAGGGACCGCCTGAAGTGGGACGAGGCGTTCGTGCTCCAGGTCGCCCTGGCCCGGCGCCGCCACGCCGAGGGCCAGTTGCCCGCCGTGCCCCGCGCACCGCGCGAGGGCGGCCTGCTGGACGCCTTCGACGCCAAGCTGCCGTTCACGCTCACCGAAGGCCAGCGGAAGGTCTCCGCCGAGATCTTCGGCGATCTCGCGGGCGAGCACCCGATGCACCGGCTCCTCCAGGGCGAGGTCGGCAGCGGCAAGACGATGGTGGCCCTGCGCGCCATGCTCGGCGTCGTCGACGCGGGCGGGCAGGCCGCCATGCTCGCGCCTACCGAGGTGCTGGCCCAGCAGCACCACCGGTCCGTCGTCGAGATGATGGGCGAGCTGGCCGAGGGCGGCATGCTCGGAGGGGCGGAGGAGGCCACCAAGGTCGTGCTGCTGACCGGCTCGATGGGTGCCGCCGCCCGCCGCCAGGCGCTGCTCGACCTGGTCACCGGCGAGGCCGGGATCGTCATCGGCACCCACGCTCTGATCGAGGACAAGGTGCTGTTCCACGACCTCGGACTGGTCGTGGTCGACGAGCAGCACCGCTTCGGGGTGGAGCAGCGCGACGCGCTGCGCGCGAAGGCCGAACGGCCCCCGCATCTGCTGGTGATGACGGCGACCCCGATCCCGCGCACCGTCGCGATGACGGTGTTCGGAGATCTGGAGACCTCCGTCCTGGACCAGTTGCCCGCCGGGCGTTCGCCGATCGCCAGCCATGTCGTACCTGCCCAGGACAAGCCGCACTTCCTCACGCGCGCCTGGGAGCGGGTGCGCGAGGAGGCCGGGAACGGCCATCAGGCGTATGTGGTGTGCCCGCGCATCGGGGACGACGAGGACGACAAGGCCGCCAAGGCGCGTACCTCCCCGGAGGACGACGCCGAGCGGCGGCCGCCGCTCGCCGTGCTGGAGACCGCGGAGAAGCTGACGACGGGCCCGCTGGCCGGTCTCCGGGTGGAGATCCTGCACGGCAGGATGCATCCCGACGCGAAGGACGACGTGATGCGGCGGTTCGGGGCGGGGGAGGTGGACGTCCTCGTCGCGACCACGGTCATCGAGGTGGGCGTCAACGTGCCGAACGCCACGGTGATGGTGATCATGGACGCGGACCGGTTCGGCGTCTCCCAGCTCCACCAGCTCCGCGGCCGTGTCGGCCGCGGCACCGCACCGGGACTGTGCCTGCTGGTCAGCGACATGCCGGAGGCGAGCCCCGCCCGCGCGCGGCTGGGCGCCGTCGCCGCCACCCTCGACGGCTTCGAGCTGTCCCGGATCGACCTGGAGCAGCGGCGCGAGGGCGATGTGCTCGGACAGGCCCAGTCGGGCGTGCGGTCCTCGCTGCGGATGCTCGCCGTCATCGAGGACGAGGACGTGATCACGGCGGCCCGCGAGGAAGCCGTGGCGATCGTCTCCGCCGACCCCGAGCTGACCGGACTCCCCGAGCTGCGCACGGCGTTGGACGCGCTGCTGGACGCCGAGCGCGAGCAGTATCTCGACAAGGGCTGAGAGCCGCGCGATCTCGACAAGGGCTGAGAGCCGCCGCGACCAGCGCAGGGGGCGCGGGCGTGGGTGCCTCGGAACATCTCCTCCGCACCTCTCCGCACACCGCCCCAACTCCCTTGGCGGCAGGCCCGATTGTCAGACCCCCCTGAGAAGATGGAACCAGTCCGAACCGATCCGCCCTGTGATCGGCCGACTTGGACCATTGGGGGCTTGTTTCATGGCATTCCGGCATCTGAACGAACTGCCGCTCGGCGACAAGATCTTCCGGATCGAGCTCGCGAGCGACGACGACTCCACCGTCACCCTCACCCTGACCGGCTGGCACGAAGACACCCCGGAGACCCTCCTCGCCTCCGGTGCCCTCACTCTCCCGCTCACCGAAGTCCCGCCGCTGCGCATCGCGCTCAACCGCGCCCTGCGCGCCCTCGCCCTCGTCGCCGACGTGGCCGAGCCCATCCCCGACCGCGACGTGCTGCGCGAGCTGTTCCCCGGTCACGGCGCACCCTGGGTGCCGCAGCACGAGGAGGACCTCACCCAGCGGTTCCACGAGGGCGAGACGATCGCCCGGATAGCCGCGCGCTTCGGCCGTACGCCGGACTCGGTGCGCGCCAAGCTCCGCGAGCTCGGCCACGACCCGCGCCGTCCCGAGTCCTGCCCGCCCGACGGCTGCCTGTCCTGGTCGCGGTACGCCTCGCCCGCGCTCGTCGGCGCGGTCGAGGCGCCCGCGCAGAACTAGCCCCGGGCGCCGTCCGGACTCCCGTGCTGGCGAGGTGCGGGGGTTCGGACGGCGCCGGACGCCATATCGTGGAGGGGCAGCGGCCGTGCGGGGCCGCTGCCCCTCCAGACGAGAAGGACCGGACACCCATGACCCGCGTGATCGCCGGAGCCGCCGGCGGACGCCGCCTGGCCGTACCGCCGGGCACCGGCACCCGCCCCACCTCCGACCGGGCGCGCGAAGGCCTGTTCTCCACCTGGGAGTCGCTGCTCGGCGGCTTGGACGGAGCCCGGGTCCTGGACCTGTACGGCGGATCCGGTGCCGTCGGGCTCGAGGCGCTGTCCCGCGGGGCCGGGCATGTGCTGCTCGTGGAGGCCGACACCCGCGCGGCCCGGGTCATACGGGACAACGTGCGCGTGATCGGCCTCCCCGGCGCCGAGGTCCGCAACGCCCGGGCCGAGCAGCTGCTGACGGGACCCGCTCCGGCCGACCCGTACGACGTGGTCTTCCTGGACCCGCCCTACGCGGTCACGGATGACGATCTTCGCGAGATCCTCCTCACACTCCGTGCGGAGGGCTGGCTCGCGGGTGACACGCTGGTCACCGTGGAGCGCAGCACCAGAAGCGGAGAATTCCGGTGGCCGGCCGGGTTCGAAGGGCTGCGAGCCCGTCGCTACGGCGAGGGCACGCTTTGGTACGGTCGCGCCGCCTCGACGCGCACCGCAGCACCACCCACCCGCGTGTCATGACCGGACCGGAGAGCGAGGAACCACAGTTGCGCCGCGCCGTCTGTCCGGGGTCCTTCGACCCCGTCACCAATGGACACCTCGACATCATCGGCCGCGCCTCGAAGCTGTACGACGAGGTGTACGTCGCCGTGATGATCAACAAGTCGAAGAAGGGCCTGTTCAGCGTCGACGAGCGGATCGACTTCCTGCGACAGGTCACCGCGGAGTACGGCAACGTCAAGGTCGAGGCCTTCCACGGCCTGCTCGTCGACTTCTGCAAGCAGCGCGACATCCCGGCGATCGTCAAGGGCCTGCGCGCGGTCAGCGACTTCGACTACGAGCTGCAGATGGCCCAGATGAACAACGGCCTCTCGGGCGTCGAGACCCTCTTCGTCCCCACCAACCCCACCTACAGCTTCCTCTCCTCCAGCCTGGTCAAGGAGGTCGCGGCCTGGGGCGGTGATGTGTCCCATCTCGTCCCGCCGCTGGTGCTGGAGGAGCTGGTCAAGCGGCTCGGCGAGCGCGACGCATGACGACGGGCGGCGACTCGCCGGACTCCCCTCCGATCTGACAGTTCGTCAACAGGTGTCGGCGGGTGCCCCGTGGTCGTACAGTCGTCACGACCCGACCCATCCCGGTAGAGAGTGGCGAACCCCAACGTGGACGTGCAGAAGAAACTCGACGAGATCGTCGAGGCCGTCGGCAGCGCCCGGTCCATGCCCATGTCGGCCTCGTGCGTGGTCAACCGCTCCGAGCTGCTCGCCATGCTCGAAGAGGTCCGCGCCGCTCTGCCGGGCTCGCTCGCCCAGGCCCAGGAACTGCTCGGCGGCCGTGAGCGGATGGTCGAGGAGGCCCGCACCGAGGCCGAGCGGATCATCCAGGGCGCGCACGCCGAGCGCGGCTCCATGGTGTCCGGCACCGAGGTCGCCCTGCGATCCCAGCAGGAGGCCGACCGCATCGTGGCCGAGGCCCGCCGCGAGGCCGAGGAGATCCGGGCCGAGGCCGACGACTACGTCGACAGCAAGCTCGCCAACTTCGAGGTCGTCCTGACCAAGACCATCGGCTCCGTCGACCGCGGCCGCGAGAAGCTGCTCGGCCGCGGCCCCGGCCTCGACGAGCAGGGGTACGAGGACGAGGACGCCCCCGAGCGCAGCGCCGACCCCGCCACCCTGCGCGATCGTGCCGACGTCTACGTGGACACCAAGCTCGGCGCCTTCGAGGCCGTGCTGTCCAAGACCCTGGAGGCGGTCGGCCGCGGCCGGCAGAAGCTGCACGGGCGGCAGGCCAGCGACGAGCTGGGCGCGCACATGGCCGCGCAGGACGGCATGGCTCAGGTCCCGCAGACCTCCGACGCGGAGTACCTGGCGGGCCTGGCCGGCCAGGACCAGCAGGTCCGGGTCCCGGCCCAGCCCCAGCAGGCCGCGGCCCAGGCCCATGTGCCGGCGCAGATGCAACCCCAGCAGGACTACTACACGGCCTCCGCCGCCTATCAGCAGCAGGACCCGTACGGATACCAGCAGGCGTACCCGCAGCAGGACGCGTACGGGACCTACCAGGACCCGTACGGATACCAGCAGGGGTACGACCCGGCGTACGCGCAGCAGCAGGCCCAGCAGCAGCAGCAACAGCAGCAACAGGCGCCACAGAGCGCGGCGGCGCTGGACGAGACGAGCCTGTTCGACACGAGCATGATCGACCTCGACCAGCTCCGGCAGTACGAACAGGGCCGCTGACCGACCCGCGCTCCGGGGCCGGGTCGGCCCCGGCAGCGGGCGGATTGGGTCCACAGCGCCCCGTCCAGTATCCTGGGCCCTTCGGTCGCGTGTACGTCCGCGATCAAGGCTGCCCGCACCCGCCCGGAGTGATCGCTCCGGACGTCCGGGCGGCCGGAACCGCAGCGTAGAAAGCAGGAAGCCCTGAACGCCCGCCTCGACCACCGCAACCCGCTCGTGTTCGACACGCATGAGCTGGGTCGGCGTCCCGGCGCGCTCCAGCGGCTCACCCGCTCCGTCGACGCCCCGGCGGACCTCGGCATCGAGGTCATCGGGGTGCCCGGCGACGCGACGGTGGAGCTCGACCTCCGCCTGGAGTCGGTCATGGAAGGGGTGCTTGTCACAGGCACCGCCCGTGCGCCGCTCAAGGGGGAGTGCGTAAGGTGTCTGGAGCCGCTGGGGCGAGAGCTCGAAGCGGACTTCCAGGAGATGTTCTCCTACCCCGACGCCGATGACCGGAGCCGCGAAGCGGAATCCGGCGACGACGCCGAGGACGAGGACATGCTCTTCCTCGAGGACGGCATGTTCGACCTCGAACCCGTGCTGCGGGACGCGGTGGTGCTCGCACTGCCGCTGCAGCCGGTGTGCCGGGAGGACTGCCCCGGACTGTGCCCCGAGTGCGGGGCACGGCTCGCGGACGACCCGGACCACCGACACGACGCCGCCGACACCCGTTGGGCGGCACTGCAGGGACTCGCCGATTCACTCAAGGGCGGCGAGAAGGACGACATGAGCGGCGCCGAAGCGGGCGTCGACGAGAAGCAGGAGAAGTAGCCGTGGCTGTTCCGAAGCGGAAGATGTCGCGCAGCAACACGCGCCACCGCCGGTCGCAGTGGAAGGCTGCGGTCCCCACCCTGGTGGCGTGCGAGCGCTGCCACGAGCCGAAGCTGCAGCACATCGCGTGCCCGAGCTGCGGCACCTACAACCGCCGCCAGGTCCTCGAGGTCTGAACGGCGGGTGACAGGCTTCATGTCGGACGCCAGTAAGCCGAAAAAGGCTCAGGCAGACAAGGCCTCGTCCCATGCGCTTCTGGAAGGGCGGCTCGGCTATCGGCTCGAGTCCGCCCTTCTGGTGCGTGCGCTGACCCATCGCTCCTACGCGTACGAGAACGGCGGGTTGCCCACCAACGAGCGGCTGGAGTTCCTCGGGGACTCCGTGCTCGGGCTGGTGGTCACCGACACGCTGTACCGCATCCACCCCGACCTGCCCGAAGGCCAGCTGGCCAAGCTGCGGGCCGCGGTGGTCAACTCGCGCGCGCTCGCGGAGGTCGGCCGCGGCCTGGAACTGGGCTCGTTCATCCGGCTCGGCCGGGGCGAAGAGGGCACAGGGGGCCGGGACAAGGCATCGATTCTCGCGGACACCCTGGAAGCGGTGATCGGCGCGGTCTATCTGGATCAGGGTCTCGAGGCGGCAGGTGAGCTGGTGCACCGGCTCTTCGACCCGCTGATCGAGAAGTCCTCGAATCTCGGAGCGGGCCTGGACTGGAAGACCAGCCTCCAGGAGCTGACCGCCACCGAGGGGCTCGGTGTGCCCGAGTACCTGGTCACCGAGACCGGGCCCGATCACGAGAAGACCTTCACGGCTGCTGCCCGCGTCGGTGGTGTCGCGTACGGCACCGGCACCGGCCGCAGCAAGAAGGAAGCCGAGCAGCAGGCGGCGGAGACCGCTTGGCGTGCGATCCGCGAGGCCGCGGACGCCGCGGCCAAGGCGAAGGCGGAGGGGGATTCCGGCACCGGAAAGCCCGAAGCCGTCGGTGACGGCGGGTCGAAGGACTCCCGCGCCAACGCCGACCACTCGGCAGGCTGACGCAGCGGCCCGCCCGGCCCCTCCGCGGGGACGGGCGGGAGGCGTCACGAAGGCTTCTCCCGCGGCCCGGCCTGCGCCGGGCCGCCGCTGTTCGTGCGGTCGCGGGCACCGTCATGTCCGCTCGCGCCCACGCGCACCGCACGGGGTCCGCAAAACCGGTCATGGCCCCACGTCCGCCGCGGACGTGGGGCACACCACTCCGCCCGGCACACTCGCGGACGTGTCCGCGCGCCGCCCGGGGGAATGACCTGGGGCGCGCCTGTGATCCGTCGATCCTCCCGGAGGAACCCCCGTGCCAGAGCTGCCCGAAGTCGAGGTGGTCCGCCGCGGCCTGGACCGGTGGGTGTCCGGGCGCACCATCGCCTCGGTCGAGGTGCTGCACGCCCGCGCGATCCGCCGCCACCTGGCCGGCCCTGCCGACTTCGCCGACCGGCTCGTCGGCGCCACCTTCGGCCCGGTCCACCGCCGCGGCAAGTACCTCTGGCTGCCCGTCGAGGGCACCGGCACCTCCGTCCTCGGCCACCTCGGCATGAGCGGTCAGCTGCTCGTCCAGCCCGAGGACGCCCCCGACGAGACCCATCTGCGCATCCGCTTCCGCTTCGCCGACGATACGAGGACGGAGCTGCGCTTCGTCGACCAGCGGACGTTCGGCGGTCTGTCCCTGCACGCCCAGGTGCCGGGGGCGCCGGACGGGCTGCCGGACGCCATCGTCCACATCGCGCGCGATCCGCTCGATCCGGCCTTCGACGAGCCCGCGTTCCATGCCGCGCTGCGCCGCCGCCGTACGACCGTCAAGCGCGCCCTCGTCGACCAGTCCCTCATCAGCGGCGTCGGCAACATCTACGCCGACGAGGCCCTGTGGCGCTCCAAGCTGCACTACGACCGGCCGACGGCGACCCTGACCCGGCCCCGGAGCGCCGAACTGCTCGGCCACATACGGGATGTGCTGAACGCAGCCCTCGCCGTCGGCGGCACCAGCTTCGACAGCCTCTACGTCAATGTGAACGGCGAATCCGGCTACTTCGACCGTTCCCTGGACGTCTACGGCCGCGAGGACGAGCCCTGCCGCCGCTGCGGCACCCCGATCCGCCGCCGCCCCTGGATGAACCGCTCCAGTTACTACTGCCCTCGCTGCCAGCGCCCTCCGGTCCGCAGAACCCTCGCCCCGCGCTGAGCCCGGCCGCCCCGCCCTGAGCCCCCGCCGCCCCGTCGCCCCGCCGCATCCGAACAGGCCCTGCCGCGCGGGTTCCTGCGTCCGTTCCGCCCGGCGCGCGTGAACCACACAAGGTCACTAATTGCCTATATTCAGTGAGGTTTGTCCTACTTCGGTTCAGGGATCCTCACGAACCCTCATCGGCGTACGCGGAGGCGATGGTGACGGAAGCGCCCACGGCGGTTGGCCTGGAAGAGCCCAGAAGGGTGCGCGAAGCCGCCCCGCCGTCGGCGCGGAAGGAGGCCGGCCCCGCTCCGGTACGGGACGCTCCGGACGGTCGGCTCCGCTGGCACCGGCCGCGGACCTGGCCGCGCGACTGGCTGGTCCTCGCCGCGTACTGGACCGCCTCCCGCCTGCTGATGCTGGCCCTGCTCCGCCAGGGGCACGACGACATCGCGGCAGAGGTCCATGTGCTCTACCACGGGTGGGACGAGCAGCTCCGCGGCGGATCGTTCCCCATCGGGGACGTGAGCTGGCAGTACCCGCCCGGAGCCGCGTTCGTCATGGTCGTGCCCGGCCTGGTCCCCCGGATCAGCTACCTCCAGGCCTTCGTGCTGCTCATGCTCGTCGCCGACGCCGTGGTCCTGCTGGCCCTGGTGCTGGCCGCGCACCGGGGCCGTGGACGCAGCCTGGCAGGAGCGTGGATGTGGGCGCTCGCCCTCCCGCTGCTGCTGAGCCTGCCGCTCGCCCGCTACGACGTCCTGGTCACCGGTCTCGCCGTCCTCGCGCTGCTCGCGTTGCCGGTCCGCCCGCGGCTGGGCGGCACTCTGGCCGGCCTCGCCGCGGTGATCAAGGTCTGGCCGGTGCTGACCGTGCTCGGCACACCCCGGGGTCGTACGACGCGCGAGGCCTGGTTCGCCCTCGCCGCGTCCGCCGGTGTCCTGCTGCTGCTGCTCGCGGTGGGATTCCGGGGCGCGTTCGCCTTTCTCTTCGCCCAGCAGGAGCGGGGTGTGGAGATCGAGTCGATGGGCGGCGCGGTGCTGCACGCGGCGCGGCTGTTCGGCTGGCCGGGGGAGATCAAGCATCAGTACGGCTCGTTCGAGTTCGTCGGCCCGTACGTCTCCACGGTGGCGGGGGCGTCGCTGCTGCTCACCGCCGTGGCCTTCGCCTGGCTGCTGCTGTGGCGGGTGCGCGCCCGCCGCTGGACCGATGCCACGCCCTACGATGCCGCGCTCGCCGCCGTACTCCTCTTCACGGCGACGAGCCGGGTCATCAGCCCGCAGTACCTGATCTGGCTGATCGGACTGGCCGCGGTGTGCCTGACGGTGGGGCGGACGACGCAGCGCCCGGTGGCGGTGCTGCTGCTGCTCGCGGCCGCGGTGACCACCGTCGACTATCCGCTGTTCTTCGGTGCTGTGGTGGGCAGTTCATGGCAGGGGGTCGCCGTGGTGGTGCTGCGGAACGGCCTGCTGCTCGCGGCGACGTTGCTGTCCTGCGTACGGCTGTGGCGGACGACGGTGCCGCGTTGTCCGCGTGGGGCGGACCGCCTGCCCTAGCCGGGGCGGCGGTCCGCGACCGGACGGTTCAGAAGCCGAAGTCCTGCGTCCACCAGGGGCCGCCGTCGCCGAACTGGGCGCCCACGCCCAGTTTCTTGTAGTCGCAGTTGAGAATGTTGGCGCGGTGCCCGGGGCTGGCCATCCAGGCGTCCATGACTCCCTCGGCGTCCTGCTGGCCGCGGGCGATGTTCTCGCCGCCCAGGCCGAGGATCCCGAGCACATCCGCCCGATCCCAGGGATTCTCGCCGTCGGGGTCCGTGTGGTCGAAGAAGTCGCGGTCGGCCATGTCCTCGCTGAAGGCCTCGGCCAGATCGGCGAGGCCCTTGTCGCGCTTCACCGGACGGCAACCGGCTTCCTTCCGCTCCTTGTTGACCAGGCTCAGGACCGTGGCCTCGGCGGAGGACTCGGAGCCGGGCGAGCCGGTACCGGGCCTCGGCTTCTCCGGCTTCTCCTTGGGCGGACGGGAGGTGGACGGCTTGCTCTCGTCGTCCGAGGGAGCAGAGGGCCGCTGCGACGGTTCGGAGGGTTTCTCCGGTTGCTGCGACCGGGACGGGATCGAGCTGGGCGATCCCGTGGGGTCGTTGCCGCGGCCGATCGGGCTCGAGGGGCGGCTCGTGGGGTTCGTGGAGGCAGTGCCCTGGGGGTCGAAGCCGGGTATGCCCCCGGTCTCCACCTGGCTGCCCTGGCCGACGGCACCGCCGACCGTGTACTCGTCGCCTCCCGGCAGCAGCCCGGAGGCCATGGCCACGGCTCCTACGGCCATGGCGGCCGAAGCGCCGAGGAGACCCGTCCTGACTGGCGCGTAGCCCCGTCGTGCACCTCGGTGCCGGCCGGCGCCGATCCTCGGCGGGGGCGCGGAAGCAGTGCGTCGGTGGCGGCCCATCGCTGCCTTCCTCCACATGCGTTGGAGACACCATGTTTCACTCGGATGAGTGAGCTGTTATTCGCGGGCACTGTACGCCATCACGGATGGGGCCCGTGTGCTTCTTGAGCAATTGGCCGGTTAGCGTGGTGACATGAGCGAAGATGTCCGGCTCACCGCGTGGGTGCGGGGCCGTGTCCAGGGTGTTGGGTTCCGCTGGTTCACCCGAGCGGAGGCTCTGGAGATCGGTGGTCTCTCAGGCTTCGCCTCGAACCTCTACGACGGCCGCGTGCAGGTCGTGGCCGAAGGTTCGCGTGAGGGCTGCGAGAAGCTGCTGGGGTGGCTGCGCGCCGGCGACACGCCCGGGCAGGTCAAGGGTGTGACGGATATCTGGGACATTCCGCGGGGCGGGTACGAGGGCTTCGAGATCCGTTGATCCACTCCGCGTCCCGACCCCTTCCGTAGGTGCCGGGAAGGGGCTCCGAAGTGCTGCTGTCATGTGCGCGGGGGCGGGATGACCTGGTGGTTGCCAAGAACGCGCGGCCATGGAAAGCTGCGGCCGTAAGGATGATCTCCAAGCGCCACGGGCCTCCTGGAGTGAGCAGCGCCGCGCATGCAGCCGCCGCGCGCCACCGGGCCGCCCGGCCGTACGGCGTGTGATCGTGTTGACCGTCCAACCTTTTGGTGAGACGCTGGAATCCCCGCGCACCCTACCTGTTTGACATTGTGAACAACGGTGATGGCAGACATCGCGGGTGCGACATTCCCTCACGACCCACACCGCTTCGGTCGGTCACTCATTTGTGGAGGACCATCCATCATGGCAAAGGCGCTTCTCGGTTACGTCGGCGGATCCGACCCGCGACTCCTCGCCGAGATGCGACGGCTGCAGCAGCGTGTACAGGACCTCGAATCCGAGCTTGTACGGATTCAGGCCGAGAACGACGCGCTCGCAGCTGCCGCTCACCACGGCGACTCGCTGCTCGACGGCATCGACATCGACGTACCCAAGGCGGAGCCTGCGCTGACCTGACCGCAGCCGTCATCATCGGCCGGTCGGGCTGCAACGTCAGCCGCTCAAGAATCTGCAAGGGACGCTTCGGCGTCCCTTCTTTCTTTCCGCCCGGTCATCCGTAGGGCGCCTCCCTTATCGACAGATGTGCCCTGCGTATCCTCCGGTGAAACTCTCCGGAGACACCCGAGCGCGAAGGTAGAGTCCGACGGCGTGCACCTCAAGAGCCTGACCCTGCGCGGGTTCAAGTCCTTCGCGTCGGCCACGACGCTGCGATTCGAGCCCGGCATCACGTGTGTCGTGGGCCCGAACGGCTCGGGCAAGTCCAATGTCGTGGACGCCCTGTCCTGGGTCATGGGCGAGCAGGGTGCGAAGTCGCTGCGCGGCGGCAAGATGGAAGACGTGATCTTCGCCGGGACCACCGGCCGGCCGCCGCTCGGGCGCGCCGAGGTGTCCCTCACGATCGACAATGCCGACGGCGCCCTGCCCATCGACTACGCCGAAGTGACCATCACGCGGATCATGTTCCGCAATGGCGGCAGCGAATACCAGATCAATGGGGACACCTGCCGGCTCCTGGATATTCAGGAGCTGCTCTCCGATTCCGGTATCGGCCGCGAGATGCACGTCATCGTCGGCCAGGGGCAGCTCGATTCCGTACTGCACGCCGACCCGATGGGCCGCAGGGCTTTCATCGAAGAAGCCGCCGGCGTCCTCAAGCACCGCAAGCGCAAGGAGAAAGCGCTGCGGAAGCTGGATGCGATGCAGGCCAACCTCGCGCGCGTGCAGGACCTCACCGACGAACTGCGGCGACAGCTCAAGCCTCTCGGCCGACAGGCCGCGGTGGCCCGGCGGGCCGCCGTCATCCAGGCCGACCTCCGCGACGCGCGGCTGCGGCTCCTGGCCGACGACCTGGTGACGCTCCGCGAGGCGCTGAGCGCCGAGGTCGCCGACGAGGCGGCGCTCAAGGAGCGGAAGGAGACCGCGGAGGCCCAACTGCGCGCGGCGCTGCAGCGCGAGGCCGCCCTCGAGGACGAGGTGCGCCGGCTCACACCGCGACTTCAGCAGGCCCAGCAGACCTGGTACGAGCTGTCGCAGCTCGCCGAGCGGGTGCGCGGCACCATCAGCCTCGCGGACGCCCGTGTGAAGAGCGCGACCTCCGCGCCTCCTGAGGAGCGGCGCGGCCGCGACCCGGAGGACATGGAGCGGGAGGCCGCCAGGATCCGCGAGCAGGAGGCGGAACTGGAGGCCGCGCTCGATGCGGCGACTCGGGCGCTGGACGACACGGTGGCCCACCGGGCCGAACTCGAGCGCGAGTTGGCCATGGAGGAGCGGCGTCTGAAGGACGTCGCCCGCGCCATCGCCGACCGCCGTGAGGGTCTGGCCCGCCTCCACGGCCAGGTCAACGCCGCCCGCAGCCGGGCCGGTTCCGCCCAGGCCGAGATCGACCGGCTGGCCAGCGCGCGCGACGAGGCGCAGGAGCGCGCGGTGGCGGCCCAGGAGGAGTACGAGCAGCTCAAGGCCGAGGTCGACGGACTGGACGCGGGTGACGCCGCGTTGGCCGAGCGCCACGAACAGGCCAAGCGCGAGCTCGCCGACGCCGAGACCGCGCTGGGCGAGGCACGCGAGGCCGCCACCGCTGCCGAGCGCAAGCGCGCGGCGACCTCGGCCCGGCACGACGCCCTGGCCATGGGCCTGCGCCGCAAGGACGGTACGGGCGCGCTCCTGGCCGCCGCCGACCGTCTGAGCGGCCTGCTGGGTCCCGCCGCCGAACTGCTGACCGTCACACCCGGCTACGAAGTGCCGGTCGCCGCCGCCCTGGGCGCCGCCGCCGACGCCGTCGCGGTGGCCGACCCGGCCACCGCCGCCGACGCGATCCGCCTGCTGCGCAAGCAGGACGCGGGCCGCGCGGCGATCCTGTTGGCCGCGGTTCCGGAGCCCGGCTCCGTCGCGACGGCGTACGAGTCGGCCGGCGGGTCGTCCGGAAGGGTTCCCGGCCCCGCCCCGGCGCCCGGCGACGCGGGGGACCGGGTGGGGGTGGGCGCCCAGGACGCCGGAACTTCCCTCCCCGCAGCAGAGGCGGCGGAGCCTGTCACGTCCGTTTCCAGCCGGACCGGCACGACTCCGGGCGACGGCCACGAGGTCCCGTACTCACGCCCCGCCGACGACCGCGGTGGGGTGGGAGGCGAGGGCCGCCCGGCGCCCGCGGGAACGGCAGCGGCGGACGCCAGGACGTACCCCGGCGTGACCGGGCAGCTGAGCCGGCAGGACCCGCTGGGCAACAGCCCGGCCGGAGGGGCGGCTCCGCAGCAGGCGCACACCGGCGGCGGTCCTGAGGCCTTCGCGCGACCGGGGGAGGGGACGCTGGGCGCGCCCCGCTCCGGAGAGGCAGCGTCGGGCGGCGAGGCGAACGCGGACACGGCAGCGGCCGGCGGGCCGGGCGCGCTGCCCGGGCAGCGGTCCGACGCACCGCAGCCCCGCGGCTCCGAGGCCCCGCACGACGGCGCGACGGAGACGGGCGCCGGGGACCCGCCGTACGCCCATGACCTCGTCCGTGGCCCCGCGGACCTGATGCCCGCTCTGCGGCGGCTGCTGCGCGACGTGGTGGTCGTGGGAACCCTGGAGGACGCCGAGGACCTGGTCGCCGCGCGCCCGGGGATCATCGCCGTCACCGCCGAAGGCGACGTGCTGGGCGCGCACTTCGCGCAGGGCGGCTCGGCCGGTGCGCCGAGCCTGCTGGAGGTGCAGGCCTCCGTCGACGAGGCGGCGGCCGAGCTCGAAGAGCTGGCCGTACGGTGCGAGGACCTGGCGCAGGCGCAGCACCGTGCGAACGAGGAGCGCATCGCGAGCGCGGCGCTCGTCGAGGAACTGGCCGCGCAGCGCAGCGCCGCCGACCGGGAGAAGTCATCCGTCGCCCAGTCGCTCGGCCGGCTCGCCGGGCAGGCCCGCGGTGCCGCGGGCGAGGCCGAGCGGATGACCGCGGCCGCGGCCAAGGCCGAGGAGGCACTCGGCCGGGCGACGGAGGAGGCCGAGGAGCTCGCCGAGCGGCTGCGCACCGCCGAGGAAGCGCCGGCCGAGGAGGAGCCCGATACCTCCGCACGGGACCGGCTCGCGGCCGACGGGGCCAACGCGCGGCAGACGGAGATGGAGGCGCGGCTGCAGGTCCGTACCCACGAGGAGCGGGTCAAGGGCCTTGCCGGGCGGGCGGATTCGCTCGACCGGGCGGCCCGCGCCGAACGTGAGGCGCGGGCGCGTGCCGAGCAGCGGCGTGCCCGGATGCGGCATGAGGCCGAGGTCGCCGCGGCCGTCGCGGACGGCGCCCGGCAGTTGCTGGCCCACGTCGAGGTCTCGCTCGTACGCGCCGAGGAGGAGCGTGCGGCGGCCGAGCGTGCCAAGGCGGAGCGCGAGCGGGAGCTGAGCACCGAGCGCGGTCACGGGCGCGATCTGAAGTCGGAGCTCGACAAGCTGACCGACTCGGTGCACCGCGGTGAGGTGCTGGGCGCCGAGAAGCGGATGAAGATCGAGCAGCTGGAGACGAAGGCGCTGGAGGAGCTGGGCGTCGAACCGGCGGGGCTGATCGCCGAGTACGGTCCTGAGCAGCTCGTAGCGCCGTCCCCGCCGGCCGAGGGCGAGGAGCTGCCGGAGGATCCGGAGCATCCGCGCAATCAGCCCGTCCCCTATGTCCGGGCGCAGCAGGAGAAGCGGCTCAAGGCAGCCGAGCGGGCGTACCAGCAGCTCGGCAAGGTCAATCCGCTCGCGCTGGAGGAGTTCGCGGCGCTGGAGGAACGCCACAAGTTCCTCAGCGAGCAGCTCGAGGACCTGAAGAAGACCCGGGCCGACCTTCTTCAGGTGGTGAAGGAGGTCGACGAGCGCGTCGAGCAGGTCTTCACCGAGGCGTTCCGGGACACCGCCCGTCAGTTCGAGGGTGTTTTCTCCCGTTTGTTCCCCGGCGGCGAGGGCCGGCTCATCCTGACGGACCCCGACAACATGCTCACCACGGGCGTGGACGTCGAAGCGCGCCCGCCGGGCAAGAAGGTCAAGCGGCTCTCGCTCCTCTCGGGCGGCGAGCGGTCGTTGACCGCGGTGGCGATGCTGGTGTCCATCTTCAAGGCCAGGCCGAGCCCGTTCTATGTGATGGACGAGGTCGAAGCCGCCCTCGACGACACCAATCTGCAGCGTCTGATCCGGATCATGGAGGAGCTGCAGGAGAGCTCCCAGCTCATCGTGATCACCCATCAGAAGCGGACCATGGAGGTCGCGGACGCGCTGTACGGCGTGTCGATGCAGGGTGACGGCGTCTCGAAGGTCATCAGCCAGCGCCTGCGATGATCAACTACAAGTGTTGAACGAAATCCTCACATCCCGTCAACGGTGCTTGTTTCCCATGGGCTATTGACTTCGAAACTTGAAGGCATAGTCTCTGTAACATTGCTTTTACCTTCAAGTGGTGGCACACCCATGTCCGCGTGCCATCAGAAGGGCCGACCCCCAGACCCGGCGGCGCTGCCGGGCCAAGGAGTACACGTTGACCACCACCGCGCAGCCACCGCAGACCGAAGGGCGCAAAGCCCGCCCGGAGCATCTCGGCCACGTCATCTTCATCACGGCCGCCGCCGCGATGGGCGGGTTCCTCTTCGGATACGACAGCTCGGTCATCAACGGTGCCGTCGAAGCCATCCGCGGCAAGTTCGGCATCGGCTCCGAAGCCCTCGCCCAGGTCATCGCGGCCGCGCTCATCGGCTGTGCCGTCGGTGCCGCGACCGCGGGCCGGATCGCCGACCGCATCGGCCGTATCCGTGTGATGCAGATCGCTGCCGCCCTCTTCACGGTCAGCGCAGTCGGGTCCGCGGTGCCGTTCGCGCTCTGGGACCTGGCGATGTGGCGGGTGTTCGGCGGTGTCGCCATCGGTATGGCGTCGGTGATCGGCCCGGCCTACATCGCCGAGGTCGCCCCGCCCGCGTACCGCGGCAGGCTCGCGTCCTTCCAGCAGGCCGCCATCGTCATCGGCATCGCCGTCTCCCAACTCGTCAACTGGGGCGTCCTGAAGCTGGCCGACGGTGAACAGCGCGGCGAGATCGCCGGGTTCGAGGCCTGGCAGTGGATGCTCGGCGTGATGGTGGTCCCCGCCGTCCTCTACGGCGCGCTGTCCTTCGTGATCCCGGAGTCCCCCCGCTTCCTGATATCCGCCGGCCGCACCGACGAGGCGCGCAAGGTCCTGGCGGACGTCGAGGGCAAGGGCGTCGACCTCGACACCCGCGTCACCGAGATCGAGACGGCGATGCGCAGCGAGCACAAGTCCACGTTCAGGGACCTGCTCGGCAGCCGCGGCGGCCTGCTGCCCATCGTCTGGATCGGCATCGGCCTCTCGGTCTTCCAGCAGCTCGTCGGCATCAACGTGATCTTCTACTACTCGTCGTCGCTGTGGCAGTCCGTCGGCATCGACCCGAGCAGCTCGTTCCTCTACAGCTTCACCACGTCGATCATCAACATCGCCGGAACGGTGATCGCGATGGTCTTCGTGGACCGCATCGGCCGCAAGCCGCTCGCCCTCATCGGCTCCATCGGCATGGCGTTCTCGCTGGGCGCGGCAGCCTGGGCGTTCTCGTACAAGACCGGCAGCGGCGCCGACATCTCCATGCCCGACCTCCAGGGCACGGTGGCGCTCGTCGCCGCCCACGCGTTCGTGCTGTTCTTCGCCCTCTCCTGGGGCGTGGTGGTCTGGGTGCTGCTGGGCGAGATGTTCCCCAACCGGATCCGCGCCGCCGCGCTCGGTGTCGCCGCCTCCGCCCAGTGGGTCGCCAACTGGCTGATCACCGTGAGCTTCCCGTCCCTCTCGGACTGGAACCTCTCCGGCGCGTACGTGATCTACACGGTCTTCGCTCTGCTCTCGGTCCCGTTCATCCTCAAGTGGGTGCCGGAGACCAAGGGCAAGGCGTTGGAGGAGATGGGCTAACCCCCCCCGCCGCCCTCTCCTCGTGGCAGGTCGCTGCCCCGGCTCATCCCTGAAGCCGGGGCAGTACCTTTTCGCCGAACAGATGCAGGCTGCGCCAGCCCTCGTCCACCGGCATGCCGCCGCACAGCGGATGCAGCACCAAACTCCCCGCGCCGTCGGCGGATTCGGCGAGCTCCACGCATGCGTCGGGGGTGAGGATGCGGTAGACGCCTTCGCTGCGCAGCTCCCCGACCGCGTCGGCCCGGGAGCGTACGGCCGAGTGGATACCGCCGGCGGACTGCCAGGACGCGTACATCCGGGCCTCGTGCAGCAGGTGTTCGCCGTACAGCGCCCAGGCGCGGTCCGGGTCCTCCGCGATGTGCAGCAGCGGGGTCCGGGCGGGCGGCATCATGCACCAGCCGTCCGTGCCCAACTCCTCGCGGCATGCGTGGTAGTACGCCTCCAGCTCCGGCAGATGGGCGCTCGGGAAGAAGGGCAGGCCCAGGCGGGCCGCGCGCCGGGCCGCCGCCCTGGAGCTGCCGCCGACCAGCAGCAGCGGGTGGGGCCGGGTGTACGGGCGGGGGGTGACGCGGACCGTCCGCCCCTCGTAGGTGAACGGCTCGCCCGTCCACGCCGTCAGCAGCGTTTCCAGTGCCTCGTCCTGGAGCCGGCCCCGCCGCTCCCACGGGCGGCCCAGCATCGCGTACTCCTCCTGCCGGTAGCCGATGCCCGCCACCGTCATGATCCGCCCGGCGCTGGTGAGGTCGAGCACGGCGAGGTCCTCGGCCAGGCGCAGCGGGTCGTAGAGCGGGGCGATGAGAGCGGAGACGGTGACGGAGACGCGGCGGGTCGCGCCGAGGACGGCGCCGGCGAAGACCAGCGGCGAGGGCAGCCAGCCGTTCTCGGCGCCGTGGTGCTCCTCGGTCTGGATCATGGTGATGCCGCGGTCGTCGGCGTAGGCCGCCATCTCCACGGCGGAGCGGTAGCGGTGGGACAGCGACTCCGGTGAGGCGCCGGGGTCGACGAGGTTGAACCGTACGACGGTGACGGGCATGGCGGACGTCCCCTTCGCCTTCGCGGTGAGCGGGCGAGGGGACGGTAGTTGACGATGCGTCAGATCGCCAGGGGTTCCGGCCGGGTGCGGCCGGTGGGATCAGCGGGCGGGGGCCTGCGCGGGGACCTTGCCCGCGTCCCCGTCCGCCGTCGCTTCGCCCGCCGATACGCTCTCCCGGTCCGCCTCCTCCCGCCGGTGGTTCTCCCGGGGCGTCGGCAGGACCGCGAAGACGACGGCGGCCAGCGCGATGGTGGCCGCCCAGCCCAGACCGTTCCGGCCGATCCAGGTGGTGGCCAGCGGGCCGGTGAACCACTCCAGCTTCGTGAGGCAGACCCCCGCCGCCAGGGCCACGCCCCAGGCCGTGAGCGCCTGCCAGCAGAAGCCGCCCCGGTACCAGTAGCGGCTGGTGCGCCCGGTGTCCATGAGGCCGCTCACGTCGTACCGCACCGCCTTCCGCCGGCGGCGGGCCATGTCGACGCCGTACACCCCGATCCAGGCCGAGAACGAGACGGCCAGCAGGGTCAGGAAGGTGATGAAGGAGCCGAGGAAGCTCTTCGCGACCAGCATCAGGAGCAGGCCGCCGATGAGGCTGATGACCGCGTTGACGCTCACAGCGAGCGCCCGCGGGAGCCGGACACCCATCGTCTGCGCCGTGAAGCCCGCCGAGTACATCGACAGGCTGTTGATCAGCAGCATCCCTACCAGGGCCGTGACCAGGTAAGGGACGGCGATCCACGTCGGCAGCACATCGCCCAGGAAGGAGACCGGATCCTTCGCCGACGCCAGGTCGGGCGTCACCACCGCCATCACCGCGCCCATCGCCACCATGGGGACGACGACCAGTCCCGCGCCGGAGACCGTCGCGCCGACGATCCCGCGGCCGGAGGCGCGGTGCGGCAGATACCGGGTGAAGTCCGGGCCCGAGGGGACCCAGCTGATCCCGCCGGCCGCGATGGTGCCGATTCCGGCCACGAGCAGGGATGTGCTGCCCGCGGGTCGGGAGAGGACCTCGTGCCAGTCGACATGGGTGATGAGGTAGCCCAGGACCAGGACGCTGAACGCGCCGAAGAGATACGTCGACCAGGTGTTGCACACGGCCAGCACCTTGCGTCCCATGCCGCTCACCAGGAACGTGCAGGCGACGAAGGCGACCAGCGTGACGGCGATCAGCACGCCGCCGCTCTCGATGCCGAAGACCAGGTCCAGCACGGTCAGGATCGCGTACGACCCGGTCACCGCATTGATCGTCTCCCAGCCGAACCGGGCGACCCAGATGATCGCTCCGGGCAAGTAGTTGCCGCGCACGCCGAAGGTCGCGCGCGACAGCATCAGGCCGGGCGCCCCGCCCCACTTCCCGGAAACGGACAGCAGCCCGACCATCCCGTACGAGACGGCGGACGCGCACACGCCGACCAGCAGGACCTGCCAGAGGCTCAGCCCGTTGAACACCACCAGCCCGGCACCCATGGTGAGCAGGAGGACGCTGATGTTCGCCGCCACCCAGGTGGGAAACAGCTCGCGGACCCTGCCTCCGCGCTCACGGTCGGGGACGGGTTCGATGCCACGGGTCTCGACGGCGCGGTCGGTCTCGGGCGTGGCCGGGGAAGTGGACGCAGAGGTGCCCATGAAGAAGCGGCTCCGAAGCGGTTGGCGGCGACTGAATGGCCTGGTGGGGGCAGGGAAAAGGGCCGGAAGGACGCCAGGTGCGCCGTACGGCCCCGAACCAGTGTAGGGGGGCACGGATGTGCGGCCACGACGTGCGATTTGCCACGTTTGCGGATGCGGCCGCCCTAGGGCTCGCCATCGTGGCCGTGTGGCCGATACTGGGTCCGTTATGGACACCGTCATCCTTGCTGTAGTCATCGCCGTGATCGCGCTCGGCGCGATCAGCGGGCTCGTGATCGGCAGCCGCCGGAAGAAGAAGCCCGAGAGCCCGTCGAGTTCGCCCACCATCACCGCGCCCCCCGCCGAGCCACATGTCGGCGATGAGGCCGAGACCCCGCGCGACGAACCGCGCCGCACCATCGAAGAAGTCGGCCTCCCCGATACGGAGGCCGAGGCTCCGGCCCCCGGGGCGCCGATCGTCACCGAGCCGGTCCCGCCGGTCGAGGTCCCCGAGCCCACCGCCGGCCGCCTCGTCCGGCTGCGGGCCCGGCTCTCCCGCTCCCAGAACACCCTGGGCAAGGGCCTGCTCAGCCTTCTCTCCCGCGAGCACCTGGACGAGGACACCTGGGAGGAGATCGAGGACACCCTGCTGACCGCCGACGTCGGCGTCGCCCCGACCCAGGAGCTGGTCGAGCGGCTGCGTGAGCGCGTGAAGGTGCTCGGCACCCGTACGCCCGACGAACTGCGCACCCTGCTGCGCGAAGAGCTGCTCACGCTGATCGGCACCGAGGCCGACCGCTCCGTGCACACCGACGGTTCCGTGGGAGCCGCCGACGGTGAGGAGATCCCGGGCATCGTCATGGTCGTCGGCGTCAACGGCACCGGCAAGACCACCACCACCGGCAAGCTGGCCCGGGTGCTCATCGCCGACGGCCGCAGCGTGGTCCTCGGCGCGGCCGACACCTTCCGCGCCGCGGCGGCCGACCAGCTCCAGACGTGGGGCGAGAGGGTCGGCGCCCGTACGGTCCGCGGGCCCGAGGCGGGCGACCCGGCGTCGATCGCCTTCGACGCGGTGAAGGAAGGCATCGCCGAGGGCGCGGACGTCGTCCTCATCGACACCGCGGGCCGGCTGCACACCAAGACCGGGCTCATGGACGAGCTCGGCAAGGTGAAGCGGGTCGTCGAGAAGCACGGGCCGGTCAGTGAGGTCCTGCTGGTGCTCGACGCCACCACAGGGCAGAACGGCCTGGTGCAGGCGCGGGTCTTCGCCGAGGTCGTGGACATCACCGGGATCGCGCTCACCAAGCTGGACGGCACCGCCAAGGGCGGCATCGTCGTGGCCGTTCAGCGGGAGCTGGGCGTGCCGGTGAAGCTGGTCGGGCTGGGCGAGGGGGCCGACGACCTCGCGCCGTTCGAGCCGGAGGCGTTCGTGGACGCGCTGATCGGCGACTGAGCGGTACCCACGTGGGTGGCCCGGCCGGGCCCCGTCGCAGGTGACCGATGCGGCGGGGCCCGGCCGTTCCCGTTGTCAGGACCCCTTGGGCCTCCGTGTCCCTGGGGCAGGTGTCCGCCGGGGGCCGGTGCGGGTGCCGACCTGGGGCCGGTCCGGTGCGGACATGCGGCCGGTGCGGTGCCGACCTGCGGTCCGGTGCCGCCGGGGGCCCTCAGGCCGCCGAGCGGTGGCAGACGTAGGCGAGCGTGCCCAGCAGGAGCCGGGCCTGCGGCGGTCGGCCCGCGGTGTCGAGGGTCGGAGGGCGGAGCCAGCGCACCGGACCCAGGCCGGCCAGGTCGGAGGGCGGCGCGGTGATGTGGCTGCCTGCGGCGATGCCGTGCAGGTCGAGGCCGGTGTCGTCCCAGCCCATCCGGTAGAGCAGCTCGGGGAGTTCGGCCGCGCCGCCCGGGGCGACGAAGAACTGCGCCCTGCCGTGCGGGGTCACCATGACGGGGCCGAGTGGCAGCCCCATCCGCTCGAGGCGGACCAGGGCGTGCCGCCCCGCGGTCTCGGCGACCTCGATCACCTCGAACGACCTGCCCACCGGCAGGAGCACGGCGGCGCCCGGCACTTCGGCCCAGGCGGTGGTGACCTCATCCAGCGTGGCGCCCGCCTTCACCTCCGGTGCGAAGTCCAGCGGGTGGGCCCCGGGGCGGAGGCAGTCGACCGCCCCGCAGGAGCACTCGCCGTCGCCGTCACCGGGTCCGCGTTTCGCGCGGGCGCCGGGGGCGACGTCCCATCCCCACAGGCCCGTGTACTCCGCCACGGCCGTGCACTCGGTCGCACGGGTACGCCTGCGTGAGCCGGACCGCATGTCGCGGATGCCGCCGATCGTGAAGCCCATGCTCCCTCCAACGGGTCAAAGTCGCCGATGGTTACGTCATGGAGTCTCGCCGTGACCGTCCGTTGTCATCCCGCGTCCGCGGCGGCGTGGCGTGGCTCAGCAGGTGGTGTGCGTCGGAGTGTGCGCTCCCGTGTGCGCCTCTCCGCCCCCTTCTCGTCGCCCTGTGTCAAGTGAATCGCGAAGCGCTGCGGGTGAGTTCATTCGAAGGGGTGGCGAATGGTGGCGATTCCGGGAATCGCCTCGCGAGCACGGTGATCGCGGGATTACTTTGAGTGCACGAACTCCCGTGAGCGCGCCCGCTGTTGGGTATGCCGGTGGCATGACGCCCCGTCTTCCCGCCCTCCCTGCAGGCCACTTCGTGGGACAGGGCACCGCACGAGGCGGCATCCTGGGGACGGTTCGCGGACGACGTCGAAGTGTGGGTTGGGGGCGTTCCGGTGAGCGGCAACAGCGGTGGCGGGTCGAGCATCGACAAGCGCCCCAATGAGCAGCTCGGTTCGTGGTTCGTGCGCAGCGGCTGGTCGAAGGGCGAGCTGGCGCGCCAGGTCAACCGCCGCGCCCGCCAGATGGGCGCGCACCACATCAGCACGGACACCTCCCGCGTACGCCGCTGGCTCGACGGCGAACAGCCGCGCGAGCCGATTCCGCGGATCCTCTCCGAGTTGTTCTCCGAGCGCTTCGGCTGTGTCGTCGCGATCGAGGAGATCGGCCTGCGCGCCGCCCACCAGTCACCCTCCGTGTCCGGCGTCGACCTTCCCTGGGCCGGGCAGCAGACCGTCGAGCTGATCAGCGAGTTCTCGCGCAGCGACCTGATGCTGGCCCGACGCGGCTTCCTCGGCACCTCCCTCGCCCTCGCGGCGGGCCCCGCCCTCATCGAGCCGATGCAGCGCTGGCTGGTGCCCAGCCCCCCCGGTGTGCCGGCCGACTTCCCGGTGGTGCCCGCCCAGGCCGCCCCGCGCCGTGCGACCAGGCTGTCCGGGCCGGAGCTGGATCTGCTCGAGGCGACCACCAGGATGTTCCGGCAGTGGGACGCCCAGTGCGGCGGCGGACTGCGCCGCAAAGCGGTGGTGGGCCAGCTCCACGAGGTCACCGATCTTCTGCAGGAGCCGCAGCCGGACGCGGTCTCCGGCCGCCTTTTCAAAGTTGCCGCCGAACTGGCAGAGTTGGCGGGCTGGATGAGCTATGACGTGGGTCTCCAGCCCACCGCTCAGAAGTACTTCGTCCTCGCCCTGCACGCCTCCAAGGAGGCCGGGGACAAGCCGCTCGGCTCCTATGTACTGTCCAACATGAGCCGGCAGATGATCCATGTAGGCCGGCCGGACGATGCGCTGGAGCTGATCCACCTCGCCCAGTACGGCAGCCGGGACTGCTCGACCCCGCGGACCCAGGCCATGCTGTATGCGATGGAGGCCCGGGCGTACGCGAACATGGGCCAGCCGAACAAGTGCCACCGTGCCGTACGGATGGCCCAGGACACCTTCACCGAGATCGCCGGGTCCGACGGAGACCCGGACTGGATGCGGTTCTTCTCCGAGGCCGAACTGCACGCCGAGAACGCGCACTCCTACCGCGACCTGGCCTATGTGGCCGGGCGCAGCCCGACGTACGCCTCGCTCGCCCGGCCCGAGATGGAGAGGGCCGTCGAGCTCTTCGGCAAGGACGACATCCACCAGCGCTCGTACGCCCTGAACCTCATCGGCATGGCCACGGTTCATCTGCTGGAGAAGGAGCCCGAGCAGTCGGCGGCCGCGGCCGAGAAGGCACTGACCGTCGCCAGGCGGGTCCGGTCGGAGCGGGTGAACACCCGGCTGCGCAAGACCGTGGACACCGCGGCCCGGGACTACGCGGACGTGGCCGAGGTCGCCCACGTCGCCGATCAGCTCGCGCTGCAGCTCCCGGACAGCGTCGAGACGGCGCAGGCGGTCTGACCGCTCCCGACGACCTGGTGAACCGGTGAACCGGGTCCTGCGCGGGGTCACTGCACGGTCCGTACGGGCCCGTCCGTGACCGTCGCGCGCGTTACGACACCACGTCCCGGCCCATTCGCGACGTAACGGCACCGTTACTCCCTGCCGTGGGCAGCCGCCCGCCCCTACCGCTCCCGTACGCCCAACCGGCTCCTTTTCCCCAGGTCAGCCGGTTGGGCGCCGCGCCTTTGGCGCCTGCTCGCGGCAGAGTATCGGCGGTGCCCCGCGGACCACCCGCAGTTCATCCGCGCGTAACACGCCCACCCTCTTCGTCACGGCGGCGAAACACCGTGCGGCATCGACTGAAACCGGCCTGCGTCAATGTCGAGGCGCATAACCGGCCCACCCCCCTCCGCTTCAGGCACCGCCCGCACGGGCCGCACACGACGAGGAGACGCCGATGCCCCCAGGCATCACCACACTCGCCGCAGAAGCTCCTGAGCTGTCTGCCGCCAACACCGGATTCGTGCTCATCTGCTCCGCCCTGGTGATGCTCATGACTCCGGCCCTCGCCTTCTTCTACGGAGGCATGGTCCGGGTCAAGAGCACCCTCAACATGCTGATGATGAGCTTCATCAGCCTGGGGATCGTCACGATCCTGTGGGTGCTGTACGGCTTCAGCCTCGCCTTCGGCACCGACTCGGGGAGCCTGATCGGCTGGTCCTCCGACTTCGTCGGACTGAGCGGCATCGGCATCACCCAGCTCTGGGACGGCTACACGATCCCGATCTACGTCTTCGCCGTCTTTCAGCTCATGTTCGCGATCATCACGCCCGCTCTCATCAGCGGTGCTCTCGCCGACCGCGTGAAGTTCACCGCCTGGGCCCTGTTCATCGCGCTCTGGGTCACCGTCGTCTACTTCCCGGTCGCCCACTGGGTCTGGGGCGCGGGCGGCTGGCTCTTCGAGATGGGCGTCATCGACTTCGCGGGCGGTACGGCGGTCCACATCAACGCCGGTGCCGCGGCCCTCGGCGTGATCCTGGTGATCGGCAAGCGCGTCGGCTTCAAGAAGGACCCGATGCGTCCGCACAGCCTGCCCCTGGTGATGCTCGGCGCCGGTCTGCTGTGGTTCGGCTGGTTCGGCTTCAACGCCGGCTCCTGGCTGGGCAACGACGACGGCGTGGGCGCGGTGATGTTCATCAACACCCAGGTCGCCACTGCCGCGGCGATGCTCGCCTGGCTCGCGTACGAGAAGATCCGGCACGGCGCGTTCACCACCCTGGGCGCGGCCTCCGGCGCGGTCGCCGGCCTGGTCGCCATCACCCCGGCCGGCGGCGCCATCAGCCCGCTCGGCGCGATCGCCGTCGGCGCCATCGCCGGTGTCCTGTGCGCCATGGCCGTCGGCCTCAAGTACCGCCTCAACTACGACGACTCCCTCGATGTCGTCGGCGTTCACCTCGTCGGCGGTGTCGTCGGCTCCCTGCTGGTCGGCCTCTTCGCCACCGGCGGGGTCCAGTCCGACGCCAAGGGCCTGTTCTACGGCGGCGGCCTCGACCAGCTCGGCAAGCAGGCCACGGGCGTCTTCGCTGTCCTCGCGTACTCTCTCGTCGTCTCCGCGCTCCTCGCCTTCGCCGTCGACAAGGTCATCGGCATGCGGGTCTCCGAGGACGTCGAGGTCTCCGGCATCGACCAGGACGAACACGCCGAGACCGCGTACGACTTCAGCGGAGCCGGCGGCGGCTCGGTGGCACGCAAGGCCGTCCCCGCCACGAACCAGGACGCCCGCGCCGCCGCTGCGGCGAACAAGAAGGTGGACGTATGAAGCTCATCACCGCAGTCGTGAAGCCGCACCGGCTCGACGAGATCAAGGAGGCCCTGCAGGCCTTCGGCGTTCAGGGCCTGACGGTCACCGAGGCGAGTGGCTACGGGCGCCAGCGCGGCCACACCGAGGTCTACCGCGGCGCCGAGTACACCGTCGACCTCGTCCCGAAGATCCGCATCGAGGTGCTGGTCGAGGACGCCGACGCGGACCAGCTCATCGATGTCGTCGTGAAGGCGGCGCGCACCGGCAAGATCGGCGACGGCAAGGTCTGGAGCGTCCCGGTCGACTCGGCGGTCCGCGTACGGACCGGCGAACGCGGGCCGGACGCCCTCTGACACCCACCGGAACCCACCGGAACCCACCGGAACCGACCGGACAAGGAGCCCGAGTGACGGCGGAACGCCTCGACGAGCAGAACCCCGGACCCACGGGGGAAGCCTCCGGCTCGGGACCCGGCAGCTATGCGGCGGCCCGGCTGCGCCTCCTCCAGGAGGAGACGCAGCCCGGGCCGCCGCGCCGTTCCGCGCTGTCCGGTCTCACCGACGACTGGCTGACCGGGCTGCTGCGCCGGGGCGTCCGGGACACCGGTCTCGGCGGCGTCTCCCTGGTGGCCGTCGGCGGTTACGGACGCGGCGAACTCTCCCCGCGCAGCGACCTCGACCTGCTCCTCCTGCACGACGGGTCCGCGGACGCCGCTGCGGTGGCCTCGCTGGCCGACCGCCTCTGGTACCCCGTCTGGGACCTCGGGCTCGCCCTCGACCACTCCGTCCGCACCCCCGCCGAGGCACGCAGTATGGCGGGGGAGGACCTCAAGGTGCAGCTCGGCCTGCTCGACGCCCGCCATGTCGCGGGCGACGCCGGGCTGACGGCCGGAATGCGCACCGCCGTACTCGCCGACTGGCGCAACCAGGCTCTCAAACGGCTGCCCGAACTACGGGAGCTGTGCCAGGAACGGGCCGAGCGGCAGGGCGAGTTGCAGTTCCTGCTGGAACCGGACCTCAAGGAGGCCCGGGGCGGACTGCGGGATGTGACCGCTCTCCGTGCCGTCGCCGCCTCCTGGCTCGCCGACGCGCCCCGCGAGGGTCTCGAGGACGCCCGGCGCCGACTGCTGGACGTCCGCGACGCGCTGCACCTGGCCACCGGGCGGGCCACCGACCGGCTGGCCCTCCAGGAACAGGACCAAGTGGCCGCCGATCTGGGTCTGTTGGACGCCGACACTCTGCTGCGCCAGGTGTACGAGTCCGCGCGCCGCATCGCGTACGCCGGGGACGTGACCTGGCGCGAGGTCGGGCGGGTGCTGCGCGCCCGGTCGGCGCGGCCGAAGCTGCGGTCCCTGCTCGGCGGTCGCGGCCGCACGGGCCGACCGCAGGGCGAGTACGAGCGGACGCCGCTCGCCGAAGGCGTCGTGGAACAGGACGGCGAGGTGGTGCTCGCACGGGCCGCGCGCCCCGACCGCGACCCTGTGCTCCCCCTCCGTGCCGCCGCCGCGGCGGCCCAGGCCGGGCTGCCCCTCTCGCTGCACGCCGTACGGCGCATGGCCTCGCCCGGTCTTCGGCAGGGGGAACCTCACGCACGCCCCCTGCCCGTGCCGTGGCCGGCCGAGGCCCGGGAGCAGTTCGTCACCCTGCTCGGCGCGGGTGCGCCCACGATCCCCGTGTGGGAGGCGCTGGAGGCGGAGGGGCTGATCACCCGGTTCCTGCCGGACTGGGAGCGCGTACGGTGCCGCCCGCAGCGCAACGCCGTCCACCGCTGGACCGTCGACCGCCACCTCGTAGAGACCGCCGTACGGGCCGCCGCGCTGACCCGCCGCGTCAGCCGCCCCGACCTGCTGCTCGTCGCGGCCCTGCTGCACGACATCGGCAAGGGCTGGCCCGGCGACCACTCGGTCGCGGGCGAGGTCATCGCCAAGGACGTGGCCTCACGGATCGGCTTCGACCGTGCGGACACCGCGGTCCTGGCCACCCTCGTACGCCACCACCTGCTGCTCGTGGAGACCGCGACCCGGCGCGACCTGGACGACCCGGCCACCATCGCCTCGGTCGCGCAGGCCGTCGGCAGCGCCGGAACCCTGGAGCTGTTGCACGCCCTCACCGAGGCCGACGCCCTGGCCACGGGACCCGCGGCCTGGAGCGCCTGGCGCGGCTCGCTGGTCGCCGATCTGGTGAAACGTGTCACCGCGGTGCTCGCCGGCGAACCGGTCGAGGACCAGGCCGTGTCCGAGGAGACCACCGCCGAGCAGGAGCGTCTGGCCGTCGAGGCCCTGCGCACGGGCGGGCCCGTCCTGGCACTGCACGCGCAGACCGAGCCCGCGCTGCCCGGCGAGGAGGAGACCGGCGCCCCCGACGCGGACGCCCGGCCCGAACCCGTCGGCGTGGAACTGCTCATCGCCGTACCCGACCAGAAGGGCGTCCTGCCCGCGGTCGCCGGGGTCCTGGCCATGCACCGGCTGACCGTCCGCGCCGCGGATCTGCGCGCCGTCGAACTGCCCGCCGACGTGGCCGCGCAGCCGCCGGGCGGGCAGCGGCCGTGCGATGTGCTGCTGCTGAGCTGGCGGGTGGCCGCCGAGTACGGCTCCCTGCCGCAGGCGGCGCGGCTGCGCAACGACCTGGTCCGCGCGCTGGGCGGCTCGCTCGACATCGCCGCCCGCCTCGCCGAACGCGAGGCCGCCTACCCGCGCCGCCGCGGTGTGGTGGCCCCGCCGCCGCGGGTGACCGTCGCCCCGGCCGGTTCCCGCCTCGCCACCGTCATCGAGGTGCGTGCCCAGGACGCGCCGGGGCTGCTGCACCGCATCGGCCGGGCACTGGACGCCGAGGTCGTACGGGTGCGCAGCGCCCATGTCAGCACGCTCGGCGCGAACGCCGTCGACGCGTTCTACGTCACGGATCCGGCCGGCGGTCCGCTGCCCGAAGGACAGGCCGCACAGGTCGCCCGTGCCGTGGAGAACGCCCTGGCATGAGTCCCCCGCGCGGGGGCCGGTCCGGATGCGGGGCAGACCGCACCCGGACCGTACGGATACCCTTGGGAGTCATCCGCCCGACTGCCCCCTGATCCGAGGATTCGCGACCGCCGTGTTCGACACTCTTTCCGACCGCCTCGCAGCGACGTTCAAGAGCCTCCGGGGCAAGGGCCGCCTCACCGAGGCGGACATCGACGCCACGGCGCGGGAGATCCGCATCGCGCTGCTCGAGGCGGACGTCGCGCTGCCCGTGGTGCGGGCCTTCATCAAGCAGATCAAGGAGCGCGCGCTCGGCGCCGAGGTCTCCCAGGCGCTGAACCCCGCTCAGCAGGTCATCAAGATCGTCAACGAGGAGCTCGTCGGCATCCTCGGCGGCGAGGCCCGCCGGCTGCGGTTCGCCAAGCAGCCGCCGACAGTGATCATGCTCGCCGGTCTGCAGGGTGCCGGTAAGACCACCCTCGCCGGAAAGCTGGGCCTCTGGCTGAAGGCACAGGGCCACACCCCGGTGCTCGTCGCCGCCGACCTCCAGCGCCCCAACGCGGTGAACCAGCTCAGCGTCGTCGGCGAGCGCGCCGAGGTCGCGGTGTTCGCGCCCGAGCCGGGCAACGGCGTCGGGAACCCGGTGCAGGTCGCCAAGGACTCGATCGAGTTCGCCCGCTCCAAGCAGCACGACGTGGTGATCGTCGACACCGCCGGACGTCTCGGTGTCGACGCCGAGATGATGCAGCAGGCCGCGGACATCCGCGATGCCGTCGGCCCGGACGAGATCCTCTTCGTCGTCGACGCGATGATCGGCCAGGACGCGGTCAACACCGCAGAGGCGTTCCGCGACGGCGTCGGCTTCGACGGTGTCGTGCTCTCCAAGCTCGACGGTGACGCCCGCGGTGGTGCCGCGCTCTCGATCGCGCATGTCACCGGCCGCCAGATCATGTTCGCCTCCAACGGCGAGAAGCTGGACGACTTCGACGCGTTCCACCCGGACCGCATGGCGTCCCGCATCCTCGGCATGGGCGACATGCTCAGCCTGATCGAGAAGGCCGAGCAGACCTTCAGCCAGGCCGAGGCCGAGAAGATGGCCGCCAAGCTGGCCAAGGGCCCCAAGGAGTTCACGCTCGACGACTTCCTGGCCCAGATGGAGCAGGTCCGCAAGATGGGCTCCATCTCCAAGCTGCTCGGAATGCTCCCGGGCATGGGTCAGATGAAGGACCAGATCAACAACCTCGACGAGCGGGACGTGGACCGCACGGCGGCGATCATCAAGTCGATGACGCCCGGTGAGCGCCAGGACCCGCACCTCATCAACGGCTCGCGCCGCGCCCGTATCGCCCGGGGTTCCGGCGTCGACGTCAGTGCGGTGAAGAACCTGGTGGAGCGCTTCTTCGAGGCCCGCAAGATGATGTCGCGCATGGCCCAGGGCGGCGGCATGCCGGGGATGCCCGGGATGCCGGGCATGGGTGGCGGCCCCGGTCGGCAGAAGAAGAAGCAGAAGCAGGCCAAGGGCAAGCAGCGCAGCGGGAATCCGATGAAGCGCAAGGCCGAGGAGCAGGCCGCGGCGGAGCGCAAGGCGGCGGGTGCGGGCGCGGGCGGCGAGCAGGGCGGCGCGTTCGGCCTTCCCGGTGCCGGCCAGGACGCGAGCTCCTTCGAACTCCCCAAGGAATTCCGGGACATGCTCCCGCCCCAGGACAAGTAGGGGCGCGCCACGGCGCGTTCAGCCACCACCACGCGTTCGTACGCCACGACGCGTTACGGCCGCGGCCGGGAGCAGGTCTCCCGGCCGCGGCCGTCGTCGTGGGCCGGGTGGATCAGACGCGGGCGATGAGGTAGCGGAAGACGTTGGGCATCCAGACCGTGCCGTCCGGGCGTGCGTACGGGTGCAGGGCCTCGGTCAGTTCCTTGTCGACCTGCGCCTGGTCCGTGGCCTCGGCGGCGGCGTCGAACAGCCCGGTCGACAGCAGGCCGCGCACGGCGCTGTCCATGTCGGCGTACCCGAACGGGCAGGCCACCCGGCCCGAGCCGTCGGGCCACAGCCCCGCCCCGCGCGCCAGCTCCTCCAGGTCGTCCCGGCCGCCGGGCTGCCGGCCGCCGCCGGGCGCGGGCAGCGGTTCCGCGAGACGGGATGCGATCCGCAGCACCGAGGCGGTGGCGCACCGCTCGGCGGGACCCCAGCCGGCCAGGACGACCGCGGTGCCGCGCTCGGCGGCCGCGGCCGCCTCGGCCAGCGCCACCACCAGGTCGCCTCCGGTGTACGCGTGCGGGTCGAAGGCCGTCACCAGGTTGAACCGGGCGCCGTGGGGATCGGCGACCTCCTCCGGGGTGCCGCCCAGCAGTCGCCCGGGGACCCGGCCCTCCGGCCCGCCGTCGTCCGGGAACAGGCGTTCCCGCGCCAGTGCGAGCCGCCGCGGATGGGCATCGGTCCCGGCGACGCTCGCGCCCCGTACGGACGCCATGAGCAGGGCCAGGCCGGACCCGCACCCCAGGCCCAGCATCCGGGTCGAGGAGCCGACCTCCAGGCGTTCGTACACCGCTTCGTACAGCGGCACCAGCATGCGTTCCTGGATCTCCGCCCAGTCGCGGTCGCGCGAGGAGCCGCTGCGATCGGGAGGGGATACGGGGTGAAGGTGGTGCTGCGATACGAGCGTGGGTGTCATCGATGCGCCCCAATCCGCCGAGAGCCGTTGCCGTCCTGCCCTTGATCCGCCCCCGTGAGAATGTGCATGCAGCCAGATCCCCCCGGCGCCGGTCCCGGGTCGCAGCCCGGGGGAGCCGGGAATCCCCGATGCCAGGTAACTGCCGATCCGTCCCGGAGTCCAGGGGTTGCGCGAGGGTGCTTGCGTGCACCCTGCGTGCGCCCCCGGTGTCAGCCCGTGCACCCTCGGATTCACATTTCAGGGTGACACCCCCGTACCATCTCCGCCATGGCAAAAGCTCCCGTGCTCACTCCCCAGGCGGAGGACTTCCCCCGCTGGTACCAGGACCTGATCAACAAGGCCGAGCTGGCCGACAACGGCCCGGTGCGCGGCACCATGGTCATCCGGCCGTACGGCTACGGCCTGTGGGAGCGCATGCAGCAGGAGCTGGACACCCGTATCAAGGCCGCGGGCGCCTCGAACGCCTACTTCCCGCTCTTCATCCCGCAGTCCTACCTCACCCGCGAGGCCGAGCACGTCGAGGGCTTCGCCCCCGAACTCGCGGTGGTCACGCACGCCGGCGGCAAGGAGCTCGATGAGCCCGTCGTCGTCCGGCCCACCTCCGAGACGATCATCAACGAGTACTTCTCGAAGTGGGTGCAGAGCTACCGCGACCTGCCCCTGCTCATCAACCAGTGGGCCAATGTGGTCCGGTGGGAGATGCGCCCCCGCGTCTTCCTGCGCACCACCGAGTTCCTCTGGCAGGAGGGCCACACCGCTCACGCCACGTACGAGGACGCCCGGGACTACGCGGCGCACATCCACACCGACGTCTACGCCGACTTCATGGCCAACGTCCTCGGGATCGACGTCGTCCTGGGCCGCAAGACCGCCAAGGAGCGGTTCGCCGGCGCCATCAACACCCTCACCCTGGAAGGGATGATGGGCGATGGCAAGGCGCTCCAGATGGGCACGAGCCATGAGCTGGGGCAGAACTTCGCCAAGGCCTTCCACACCCAGTACCTCTCCAAGGACGGCCGGCAGGAGCTGGTCTGGCAGACCTCCTGGGGCGCCTCCACGCGCATGGTCGGCGGGCTGATCATGTCCCACGGCGACGACAACGGCCTGCGCGTCCCGCCGCGCCTGGCGCCCGTCCAGGTCGTGGTCCTGGCCATCAAGGGCGACGACGCGGTGATCGCCGCGGTGCGCGAGATCGGCGACCGGCTCGCCGCCGCGGGCATCCGGGTCCAGGTCGACGACCGCACCGACACCCCCTTCGGCCGCCGCGCCGTCGACTGGGAGCTCAAGGGCGTACCGGTCCGGGTCGAGATCGGCCCCCGGGACCTGGAGAACGGCACGGCGATGGTGGCCCGCCGTATCCCCGGCGGCAAGGAGCCGGTGCGGACCGAGGCCCTGGAGACGCTGCTCCCCAAGATCCTCGAGGACGACCAGGCGCTCCTGCTGCGGCAGTCCCGCGAGCGCCGTGAGGCGCGCACCTCGGAGGTGACCACCGTCGAGGAGGCCGCGGAGGCGGCGGTGGCGGGCGGCTGGGCCCGGATCCCCTGGGCCGTGCTCGGCGAGGAGGGCGAGGCGAAGCTGGCCGAGCAGGCGGTGACCGTCCGCTGCCTGGTGGGGGAGGACGGGTCCGTCCCGGCCTCCGACGACGCCCCCGGTACGCTCGCGGTCGTCGCCCGCTCCTACTGATCGCCCGCCCGGCGGGCGCGGGGCCTCCATGTCCCGGGCAGGAAGCGTTCCGGTGTCGCAGATTTTCTACGCGCCGGGGCGTACGGGCCGGTACGCACCGGCTTGGCAGGAGCTGCGCCGCTTCTCCATAGATCTACGGATCCTGCCCTCGTCACGGCGCATGAGCTGAAACTGACTGGTACGTGCAAAATATTTGGGATGGCCCGGAATCGGAACACCAGGGCACCTCGGATCGTTCTTACGACGTGAGCACGACACCACCTGTTCTCGCCGCGGAGCTGGCGCAGGCGTGGGCCGATATTCAACGGCACCACCCCGAGCTGCCGGATCTCGCCGCCCCTGAATCGCTGATCGGAGAATCCTCGTCCGCCTGCGGCGCGGAGCTCTCCTTCGAGCGGCTGCTCCACGAAGCCGTCCACGGCATCGCCGCGTCCCGCGGCGTCCGTGACACCTCGCGGGCCGGCCGCTACCACAACCGCAGATTCCTCGCGATCGCCGAGGAGCTCGGACTCGACCACCCCGACGAGCCGCATGCCAGCAGTGGCTTCTCCCTGGTCGTGCTCAGCCCCGACGCGAAGAAGCGCTATCGCACCACCATCGAGCGGCTCCACCGCGCCCTCAAGGCGCACTCGGTCGCCACGACGGCGGACACCACCCGCAGCTTCCGGGGCCCTGCCGCCCGGCACGGCTCCTCCGGCGGCGGCGTGCGCGTCAAGGCGGTGTGCGACTGCGGGAGGAATGTGCGAGTGGTTCCGTCCGTGCTCGCCCAGGCACCGATCGTCTGCGGCGGGTGCGGCAAGCCCTTCAGGATCCCCGAGACGGCCGCGGCGGCCTAGGCCCGCACGTTGTACGGCCCCGTAGTGATCGTCGAGGTCACCCGGGGGCGTACGGCGGCATGTCTGGGGTGTGGCACAATAGTCCGCTGAGTACTCGACAGCCGGTTCGGACCCCTCTCTCCCTCGGCTGACGCGTCCACCGGGCGCCCCGGATCCCACAACCCCACGTGGAAACCGTCGCGCTCAAACACGTCATAGAGCAGGAGACACCACACTCGTGGCAGTCAAGATCAAGCTGAAGCGCCTGGGCAAGATCCGGTCGCCGCACTACCGCATCATCGTTGCGGACTCCCGTACCCGCCGTGACGGCCGGGCCATCGAGGAGATCGGTCTGTACCACCCGGTGCAGAACCCTTCGCGCATCGAGGTCGACACCGAGCGTGTCCAGTACTGGCTGGGTGTCGGCGCGCAGCCGACCGAGCCCGTCATGGCCATCCTCAAGGTCACCGGCGACTGGCAGAAGTTCAAGGGCCTGCCCGCCCCGGAGCCGATGAAGGTCGCCGAGCCGAAGGCCGACAAGCGCGCGCTCTTCGAGGCCGCGGCCAAGGAGACCGGTGACGAGCCGAAGGGTGAGGCCATCACCCCGAAGGCGAAGAAGGCCGAGAAGAAGGCGGATGAGGCGGCCGAGTCCGCCGAGTCCACCGCGTCGACCGAGGCCTGAGGATGCTCGAGGAGGCCCTCGAGCACCTGGTGAAGGGCATCGTCGACAACCCCGAAGACGTGCAGGTCGCCTCGCGCAACCTGCGGCGGGGGCGCGTACTCGAGGTCCGGGTCCACCCCGATGACCTCGGCAAGGTGATCGGCCGCAACGGCCGCACCGCGCGCGCTCTGCGCACCGTCGTCGGCGCCATCGGCGGCCGTGGCGTCCGCGTCGACCTCGTCGACGTGGATCACGTGCGCTGAGCGGCGCGCAGAACACCGGCTGAGGCCGGGGAGGGCCAGGGCCCTCCCCGGCCTTTGTCGACAGCCCACCATCGATGGAGAACCTCTGGTGGGAAACCACCTCCGCGGGAGAGCGGCGGTGGTTCAGCCGCAAAAGGGAGCAGCAACAGTGCAGTTGGTAGTCGCGCGGATCGGCCGAGCCCACGGGATCAAGGGCGAGGTCACGGTGGAGGTGCGCACCGACGAGCCGGAGCTGCGGCTCGGCCCCGGAGCCGTCCTGGCCACGGACCCGGCCTCGGCGGGTCCGCTGACGATCCGGAGCGGTCGCGTCCACAGTGGACGGCTGCTGCTGCACTTCGAGGGTGTCCACGACCGTACGGGCGCCGAGGCGCTGCGGAACACCCTGCTCATCGCGGAAGTGGATCCGGAGGAGACCCCCGAGGACCCCGAGGAGTTCTACGACCACCAGCTCATCGACCTCGACGTGGTGACCGTGGACGGCACGGAGGTCGGGCGGATCAGCGAGATCAGCCATCTCCCGTACCAGGACATGCTGATCGTCAAGCGCCCCGACGGCAGCGAGGTCATGGTGCCGTTCGTGAGCGAGATCGTGCCGGACATCGACCTGGAGGAGCAGAAGGCGATCATCGACCCGCCCCCGGGCCTGCTCGACGAGGGTGAAACGGCATGAGGCTCGACATCGTCACGATCTTCCCGGAGTACCTGGAGCCGCTGAACGTCTCGCTGGTCGGCAAGGCGCGCCTGCGCGGGCAGCTCGATGTGCACATCCACGACCTGCGGCAGTGGACCCACGACCGGCACAACACCGTGGACGACACTCCCTACGGTGGCGGGCCGGGCATGGTCATGAAGCCCGAGCCGTGGGGCGAGGCGCTGGACGCGGTCATCGCGTCGGGCGCCGGTCCCCAGGGGGCGCGGCCCACCCTCGTCGTCCCGACCCCGAGCGGCCGCCCGTTCACCCAGGCCCTCGCCGTCGAGCTCTCCGAGCGCCCCTGGCTGGTCTTCGCGCCCGCCCGCTACGAGGGCATCGACCGCCGAGTGATCGACGAGTACGGCGAGCGGCTCGATGTGCACGAGGTCTCCATCGGCGACTACGTGCTGGCCGGCGGCGAGGCCGCGGTACTGGTGATCACGGAGGCGGTCGCCCGCCTGCTGCCCGGCGTACTAGGCAACGCGGCCTCGCATCAGGACGACTCGTTCGCCCCCGGGGCGATGGAGAACCTCCTGGAAGGCCCCGTCTACACCAAGCCCCCCGAGTGGCGCGGCCGCGGCATCCCCGAGATCCTCCTCAGCGGCCACCACGGCCGTATCGCCCGCTGGCGGCGCGACGAGGCGATCCGCCGTACGGTCGCCAACCGGCCCGAACTGCTGGAGTGTTGCGACCCGGCCGCGCTGGACAAGCACGACCGCAAGATCCTCGCTGGGCTGGGCTGGACCGAGGACCCCGAGGGCCGAATTTTGCGGCCGCAGGGTGGCATGGAAGAATAAGCCGCTGCTGTGTGCGTCCGGCGCGTGTCCCCTGCCACAGGGGGAACGACGCCCGCCCGACGACGCGGCTCCCGAAACTCATCACGACGTACCGCCGATGACCTGTGGCATCGGCGAGGAAAGCAGACGACACCATGGCTCACCTTCTCGACACCGTCGACGCGGCCTCGCTGCGCAGCGACCTCCCCGCCTTCCGCCCGGGCGACACCGTGAACGTCCACGTTCGCGTCATCGAGGGCAACCGCTCCCGTGTCCAGCAGTTCAAGGGCGTCGTCATCCGCCGCCAGGGCGCCGGCGTGCGCGAGACCTTCACGGTCCGCAAGGTGAGCTTCAGCGTCGGCGTCGAGCGCACCTTCCCGGTGCACACCCCGATCGTGGAGAAGATCGAGGTCGTCACCCGTGGTGACGTGCGTCGCGCCAAGCTCTACTACCTCCGCGAGCTGCGCGGCAAGGCCGCGAAGATCAAGGAGAAGCGCGAGAACTGAGTTCTCGCCGGGCGTCCTGGCCCGGCCGGATAGGCTCTGGCCCGATGGACACCGACACGCAGCCTTCGGAGCGCGACCGCTCTTCGGCCCCCGACCAGGGGCATGAACACCGGTCGCGCTCCGTGCGTATTCCGGGAGGGGAACTTCCGCGAAGGGAGGCTCCGGGGAAGGAACGGCTCTCCTGGCTCCGGCGGCGTGGCATGTGGCGTCGCGCCGCTGTGCTCATGGGCATCAGCGCGGTTCTCGTCGGACTGTTCAGCGCCTATGTGGTCCAGCCGTTCCTGATCCCCAGCGGATCGATGGAGCCGACGCTGAGGGCCGGAGACCGAGTACTCGTGAACAAGCTGGCGTACCGTTTCGGTGATGAGCCGCGGCGGGGCGATGTGGTGGTGTTCGACGGCACCGACTCGTTCGTCCGCGGCGGACCGACCGGGGACCCGGTCACGGGACTGCTGCGCGAGGGGGCGGCCGCAGTGGGCCTTGCCGAGCCGGACGAGACCGACTTCGTCAAGCGCGTGGTCGGCGTCGGCGGCGACCGGGTCACCTGCTGCGACAAGCGGGGGAGGATCACAGTGAACGGCGAGGCGGTCGAGGAGACTTACCTCTACCCCGGGGACGCCCCGTCGCGGGTGCCCTTCGACATCGTGGTACCCGAAGGCAAGTTGTGGATGATGGGGGACCACCGCAGCGAATCCCGGGACTCACGCGACCATCTCGGCGAGCCGGGCGGGGGCATGGTTCCCGTGGACCGGGTCATCGGCAGAGCGGACTGGATCGGCTGGCCGCAGGAGCGCTGGACCGAGCTGGACCACGGGCGCGGGCATGGGTAAACGAGGGCGGCCGAAGTACGGGCAGCACCGCATGGACACGCGGCTGCCCACCGGCACGCGCCCGACCACCGGCCGGGTCACGCCCGGACGGGCCGAGCGGCGCAAGGCCGCGAAGCGGGTCAAGCGGCGCCGCCGGACCAAAGCGGTGCGCGAAGTGCCGATCCTCGTAGGGGTCGCCCTGCTCATCGCGCTGGTGCTCAAGACGTTCCTCGTCCAGGCCTTCGTCATCCCCTCCGGCTCGATGGAGCAGACCATCCGGATCGGCGACCGGGTGCTGGTGGACAAACTCACGCCGTGGTTCGGGTCCAAGCCGGAGCGCGGCGACGTGGTGGTCTTCAAGGACCCCGGCGGCTGGCTGGAGAAGGAGCAGGCGCCGCCCAAGGAGGACCCGGTCGTCATCAAGCAGGGCAAGGAGTTCCTGACCTTCATCGGTCTGCTGCCCTCGGAGGACGAGCAGGACCTGATCAAGCGGGTCGTCGCCGTGGGCGGGGACACCGTCAAGTGCTGCGGCAAGGACGGGCGGGTCACCGTCAACGGCACTCCGCTGAACGAGCCTTATCTCCACCCCGGGAACGCCCCGTCCGAGATGAAGTTCTCGGTCACCGTCCCGCCGGGACGGATCTTCGTCATGGGCGATCACCGGGACAACTCCGCCGACTCCCGCTTTCACCTGAACGAGCCCGGAAACGGCACGGTTTCGGAGGACCTTGTCGTCGGCAGGGCCGAGGTCATCGCCTGGCCGCTCGGCCACTGGCGCCGACTCGAGGAACCCGGCACGTACGCCTCCGTGCCCGACTCGGGCGGTGCGTCGACGGCTGCGGGGTCCGCTGCCTCTAGGCTGTCGTCGGGGCCCGAAGGGTCCCGGAAATCCCCGGACGTGCAAGTGGCGCCCCGTCTCCCGAGCCCTGCGGAACTCCCGCTCGTTATGGGAGTGGTGGGCCTGCACCGTGCATGGGGCAGGCGGCAGCGCGGAGTGAGGAGTGGATGTGGGGGATTTGGCGGTCGGCGCACGATCCGGTCACGAAGAGCCCGAGAACCAGCCGGAAGAACGGCGCGATGAGCTCGCTGAACCACCCGCGGCGAAGGAGGACGACAGCCGCGTGAAGCAGCAGAGGAGCAGCAAGCAACGCTCCTTCTGGAAGGAGTTGCCGATTCTCATCGGCATCGCGCTGCTGCTCGCCCTCCTGATCAAGACGTTCCTGGTGCAGGCGTTCTCGATCCCCTCGGACTCGATGCAGGACACGCTCCAGCGCGGCGACCGGGTGCTCGTCGACAAGCTGACCCCGTGGTTCGGCTCGGAGCCCGAGCGCGGCGAGGTCGTCGTCTTCCACGACCCGGGCGGCTGGCTGGGCGAGGTGCCGCAGTCCGACGCGGGGCCGGTGGCCGAGGGCATCCAGAACGTGCTGAGCTTCATCGGGCTGATGCCGTCCTCCGAGGAGAAGGACCTGATCAAGCGGGTCATCGCGGTCGGCGGCGACACCGTCGAGTGCAAGGGCGGCAGCCAGAAGGTCGAGGTCAACGGCAAGCAGCTGGACGAGCCGTACCTGCGGCCGGGCAGCACGCCCTGCGGGGACAAGCCGTTCGGCCCGGTGAAGGTGCCGGAGGGCCGGATCTGGGTGATGGGCGACAACCGCCAGAACTCCCTGGACTCGCGCTACCACCAGAACCTCCCGGGCAAGGGCACGGTCTCCGAGGACGACGTGGTCGGCCGGGCGATCGTCGTGGCCTGGCCCCTGAACCGCTGGGCGACGCTGCCCGTCCCGGGCACCTTCGACCAGCCCGGCCTGGGCGCCCAGCAGGCGATGGGCGCGGCCGGCGCCGTGGCCCCCGGCGCCCTCGGGCTCGCCGGCGCGGTCCCGCTGGTGCTCTGGCGCCGGCGGCGGCTGACTGCCGGGGGTACCGCCGGGTAGGGTGCCGCCCAGATCTTCGACGCACCCGAGGAGCTGGGATGAGCGCAGCAGTACGTACCGGTGGTACGAGTGACGGCCACGGCCGGCTGGGCAGCAAGCTGTCCGGCCTGGCGGTGGCCGTCGGCTGCGTGCTCTTCCTCGGTGGCTTCGTCTTCGGCGCGATCCTGTACCAGCCCTATACGGTCCCCACCGATTCCATGGCGCCCACCGTGGACGCCGGGAACCGGGTGCTCGCCCAGCGCATAGACGGCGGCGACGTCCGGCGCGGGGACGTCGTTGTCTTCAAGGACGAGGTCTGGGGCGACCTGCCCATGGTCAAGCGCGTTGTCGGTGTCGGCGGGGACAAGGTCGCGTGCTGCGACAAGCAGGGCCGGCTGACCGTGAACGGAAAGCCGGTCGCGGAGTCGTATCTCCCCAAGGGCGAGCCGGCCTCGCCGTCCGACTTCGACACCTCGGTCCCCAAGGGGAACCTCTTCCTGCTGGGCGACCACCGCAGCACGTCCCAGGACTCGCGGGTCCACATGGCCGACGGGGACCACGGGTCGGTGCCGCGCGGAGCCGTGAACGCCCGCGTGGAGGGGACGGCATGGCCGCTGGACGGCTTCGGGATGCTCGCGCAGGCCACCCCGTTCGAGGATCTGCCCGGCGGGATCTCCGAGCCCGGGCCGCTGCGGTCGATCTTCCTGGCCGTGGTGGCGGGCGCGGTGCTCATCCTGGGCGGCGCGGCGTACGGGCCGCTTGCACGGCGCTCGGGGCGCAGCCGGAAGGGGCGGGCCGGTGTCCGGACCGCCTGAGGCCGGCGTGGTCGCAGGGGGTTCCGTTCCAGCTGGTGCGCGCAAGGTCGCGCGGGTCGTTCTGCTGGACCCCGAGGACCGGATCCTGCTGTTGCACGGCTTTGAGCCCGCCGATCCCGCGTCGACGTGGTGGTTCACGCCTGGCGGCGGCCTGGAGGAGGGCGAGAGCCGCGAGCAGGCGGCCCGGCGGGAGCTCGCCGAGGAGACCGGGATCACGGCCGTCCGACTCGGGCCCGTGCTGTGGCGGCGCCGCTGCTCGTTCCCGTTCGACGGGCGCCGCTGGGACCAGGACGAGTGGTACTACCTGGCCCGCACGGACCAGACGCGGACGGAGACGAGCGGGCACACCGACCTGGAGCGGCGCAGCGTCACGGGCCTGCGATGGTGGACGTACGAGGAGCTGTCGGCGACGCGTGAGACGGTGTATCCGACCAGGCTCGCCGGGCTGCTGCGCACGCTGTTCGACGAGGGTCCCCCGAGCAAGCCGGTGATCCTGGCGGCGGAAGTCGTCTAGGGCCCGCGCGTCTGACGCACAATAGGGGGACGCACGGCTGAAGGGGAACATGCCATGAGCGCCGAGGACCTCGAGAAGTACGAGACCGAGATGGAGCTGAAGCTCTACCGGGAGTACCGCGACGTCGTCGGCTTGTTCAAATACGTGATCGAGACGGAGCGTCGCTTCTACCTCACCAACGATTACGAGATGCAGGTGCACTCGGTTCAGGGTGAGGTGTTCTTCGAGGTCTCCATGGCTGACGCCTGGGTGTGGGACATGTACCGGCCGGCCCGTTTCGTCAAGCAGGTCCGGGTGCTCACGTTCAAGGATGTGAACATCGAGGAGCTCAACAAGAACGACCTCGAGTTGCCGTCCGGGGAGTCCGGCTTCAACGAGTAACCCGATCGAGTGGCCGGGATATCCACAATCCGCAGGCTGTCCACCGATCTCGACCATGATCCCCTGAAACCCGCCTCATACGTCACTGTCGGTGACGGAGGTGGGGCCGATGAACGCGCGAGGAGCGCTCGGCCGCTACGGGGAGGACGTAGCGGTCCGCAAGCTGGCCGAGAGCGGCATGACGGTTCTGGAGCGCAACTGGCGCTGCCGGGCCGGTGAGATCGACATCGTCGCCGCGCATGGTGACGCGGTCGTGGTGTGCGAGGTCAAGACCCGGCGCGAGAGTGCCTACGAGCATCCGATGGCGGCCGTCACACCCCGCAAGGCCGAGCGGCTGAGACGGCTGGCGGAGCGCTGGCTCGCCGACCGCTGGCTGGCGAGCCACGACGGCCCGCCTGAGGGCGGGGTGCGGATCGATCTTGTCGGCGTGCTGCTGCCGCGGCGCGGCGCCCCGGTCGTGGAACACGTACGGGGGGTGGCGTGATGGCGTTCGCCCGTACCTGCTCGGTCGCGCTGGTCGGGGTCGAGGGCGTGATGGTCGAGGTCCAGGCGGACCTCGAACCCGGAGTCGCGGCCTTCACTCTGGTGGGTCTGCCGGACAAGAGCCTGGTGGAGAGCCGGGACCGGGTCCGTGCCGCGGTGGTCAACTCGGGGGTGGGCTGGCCGCAGAAGAAGCTCACGGTGGGGCTCAGCCCCGCGTCGGTGCCCAAGGGCGGCAGCGGGTTCGACCTGGCGGTCGCCTGCGCCGTGCTCGGGGCCGCCGAGCGGATCGATCCACGGGAACTCACCGACCTGGTGATGATCGGCGAGCTCGGTCTCGATGGCCGGGTGCGGCCCGTGCGCGGGGTGCTTCCCGCCGTCCTGGCGGCCGCTGAGGCGGGCTACCGCCAGGTGGTGGTCCCCGAGCGCACGGCGGCCGAGGCGGCGCTCGTCCCCGGCGTCTCGGTGCTCGGTGTGCGCAGCCTGCGCCAGCTCATCGCGGTCCTGACCGATGAACCGGTCCCCGAGGAGGAGGAGTTCCGGGACCACGGCGGTCCCGACCCGATGCTCGCCGGGCTCATCGTGCCCGGCGGTGGGATGGGTGCGGGACTCCTGCGCTCCGAGACCGGGCCGGCGCCCGACCTGGCGGACGTCGCCGGACAGGCAGGCCCGCGCCTGGCCCTTGAGATCGCGGCAGCCGGAGGCCACCACATCTTCCTCAAGGGGCCGCCGGGAGCGGGCAAGACGATGCTGGCCGAGCGGCTGCCCGGCATCCTGCCGCCGCTGACCCGGGAGGAGTCCCTGGAAGTCACCGCCGTGCACTCGGTGGCCGGGCTGCTCCCGCCCGGCCGGCCGCTGGTCGAGTCGGTGCCCTACTGCGCTCCCCACCACTCGGCGACCATGCCGTCCCTCGTCGGCGGCGGGAACGGACTGCCCCGGCCGGGAGCCGTCTCGCTGGCGCACCGGGGTGTGTTGTTCCTGGACGAGGCACCGGAGTTCAGCAGCCGCGTCCTGGACGCTCTGCGCCAGCCGCTGGAGTCCGGGCATGTGGTCGTGGCCCGCAGCGCCGGAGTGGTGCGGCTGCCCGCACGGTTCCTGCTGATGCTGGCCGCCAATCCGTGCCCGTGCGGACGGCACACGGTCCGTACCGGCTGTGAGTGCCCGCCATCCGTGGTGCGCCGCTACCGGTCGCGGTTATCCGGGCCTCTGATGGACCGGGTGGACCTGCGGGTCGAGGTCGAGGCGGTCGGACGGGCCGAGCTGATCGGCGCTACGGGCGGCGGCGAATCCAGCGAGACCGTGGGCGCCCGAGTGCTGGCCGCGCGCCAGCGGTCCGCCGCACGGATGCGGGACACGCCCTGGCGGCTCAACGGCGAGGTCCCCGGGCACGAACTGCGCACCCGCTGGCGGCCGGCGCCGGGGGCGATGCTGGAGGCCGAGCGCGACATGGAGCGGGGGCTGCTGACCGCTCGGGGGCTGGACCGGGTGCTGCGCGTGGCCTGGACAGCTGCCGACCTCTCGGGGCGTGACGTCCCCGAGGCGCAGGACGTGAACCTTGCGCTCCAGCTGCGGACCGGAGTCGAGCGCGCCGCGGTGCTGACGGGAGGTCCGCGATGAGCGCTGACTGCGCGACACACGCCGGGCCACGGCCGGGGCCGGGGCCCTGCACGGACCGGGAGCGGCTGGCGCGAGCCGCGCTCAGCAGAGTCGCGGAACCGGGCGACGAGGTCATCGGCGCCTGGTTGCGGGACATCGGCCCCGTCCCGCTGATACGGCTTCTCACCGGCGCAGCGGAGCCGCCACCGGTGGTCGCGGGGAAGGCGGTGAGCGCGGAGCGGATGGCCGGCTACCGCATCCGTGCCGCAGGGCTCGACCCGGCCGCGGACCTCGCCGCGGTGGAAGCCGTGGGCGGCCGCTTCGTATGCCCCGGGGATACCGAGTGGCCCCGGCAGCTCGACGACCTCCGGGACGCGCGGCCGATCGGCCTCTGGGTGCGAGGGCGGCCTTCGCTGCGCAAGTGGGCCCTGCGGTCCGTCGCCGTCGTCGGCGCGCGGGCCTGCACCGACTACGGCGCCCACGTTGCGGCGGCTTTCGGCGCAGGGCTCGCGGAGGCGGGCTGGGTCGTGGTCTCCGGGGCGGCCTACGGTGTCGACGGTGCCGCCCACCGCGGTGCCCTGGCCGTGGACGGCGCGACCCTGGGCGTTCTGGCCTGTGGTGTGGACGCCGCCTATCCCCGCGGACACACCGAGTTGATCGCCCGCATCGCCGAACGCGGCCTGCTGGTGGCGGAGTTGCCGCCCGGCGGCCATCCCACGCGCAGCCGGTTCGTGATGCGCAACCGCGTCATCGCCGCGCTCACCCGGGGCACCGTGGTGGTGGAGGCGGAGTACCGCAGCGGATCGCTGGGCACCGCTCGCCGTGCCCAGAAGCTGGGGCGGGTGGTCATGGGCGTACCGGGTCCCGTGACCTCGGGGCTCTCGGCCGGTGTCCACGAACTGCTGCGCGGCGAGGCCGCCCTCGTCACCGACGCGGCGGAGGTCAATGAACTCATCGGACGCATCGGCGAACTGGCCCCCGAGCGCCATGGACCCGTGATCGCGAGGGATCTGCTGGATCCTGTCTCGGCGAAGGTGCTCGACGCGCTGCCCGCGAGCGCGAGCCGAAACACGCGGCGGCTCGCGCGGGATGCAGGGACCGGACATGACGAGGCGTTGGCAAAGCTGTACGAACTCCAGTCACTGGGGTTCGTCGAACGGCACGGCGAACGCTGGCAGTTGACACGCAATTCACCGGGGTCCGGAGGTGAACCGCGAGGCGGTCCTTGACCTGCGACGTTCGGGTGACAGGGTGGGGCCGATGACCGCAACAGCCGACTCTGTGTTCCGTTCACGACCGCCGAGCACCCGGGGTGTCGTAACCCTGCAGAGCGGCACGCGGAACGTATCTGCCCCAGCGCGAGCCTGGAGCGTTCGCACGCTGCGACAGGTCAGTCACGCTACGCTCACAAGCGTTCCGACCACGACAGACGTCCTCACCCCAGTGACGGCAGAACAGCTCAAGGCGACGAATGCCCCAGCACACCTCCGGGTCTGACCGCGCGGCAGTGCCACCCGCCGCCCGCGGCAGCGTGCGCCCGCCCGCACCCTCGTCACTCGACGAGCTGTGGCGGTCGTACAAGGCCACGGCTGACGGCCGGCTGCGGGAGCAGCTCATCCTCCACTACTCCCCGCTGGTCAAGTACGTGGCGGGCCGGGTCAGCGTCGGCCTGCCCCCCAACGTCGAGCAGGCGGACTTCGTTTCCTCGGGAGTCTTCGGGCTCATCGACGCCATCGAGAAGTTCGATCTCGACCGTTCGATCAAATTCGAGACGTATGCGATCACCCGGATCCGCGGGGCGATGATCGACGAACTGCGCGCACTCGACTGGATCCCCCGCTCGGTCCGACAGAAGGCCCGTGCCGTGGAACGGGCCTACGCCACCCTCGAGGCGAAGCTCAGACGAAGCCCGTCCGAGGCCGAGGTGGCCGAGGAGATGGACATCGGCCTCGACGAACTGCACAACGTCTTCAGCCAGTTGTCCCTGGCCAATGTGGTCGCCCTGGAGGAGTTGCTGCACGTCGGCGGCGAGGGCGGCGACCGGCTCAGTCTGATGGACACCCTCGAGGACACCGCCGCCGACAACCCGGTGGAGGTCGCCGAGGACCGCGAGTTGCGCCGGCTGCTCGCCCGGGCCATCAACACCCTGCCCGAGCGCGAGAAGACGGTGGTGACCCTCTACTACTACGAGGGACTCACCCTTGCGGAAATCGGCCAGGTTCTGGGCGTCACCGAAAGCCGGGTGAGCCAGATCCACACCAAGTCCGTGCTCCAGCTCCGGGCGAAACTCGCCGACGTGGGCCGCTGAATCTGCTGAATCGTCCCTCCGCTGTGACGCGATGTCGCCGCGGGGAGTGCAACGGCCCACATGTCGTCCGTACAGTGGAGGCGTGCCAAGGATTCGAGCGGCCTCCGTGGCCGAGCACCGGACCATGCAGCGCAACGCCCTGCTGGACGCTGCCCGATCCCTCCTGTCGGAAGGCGGCACGGAAGCCTTGACCTTCCCCGCTCTCGCCGAACGCACCGGGCTCGCGCGCTCCTCCGTCTACGAGTACTTCCGCTCTCGCGCGGCCGTCGTCGAGGAGCTGTGCGCCGTCGACTTCCCGGTCTGGGCAGCGGAGGTCGAGGCCGCCATGGAGCGCGCCGAGACGCCCGAGGGCAAGATCGAGGCGTATGTGCGGCAGCAGCTCGCACTCGTCGGCGACCGGCGGCACCGGGCCGTCGTGGCGATCTCGGCGGGCGAGCTGGACGCCGGTGCGCGCGAGAAGATCCGCGCCGCGCACGGCGGACTCATCGCCATGATCGTCGAAGCGCTCGGAGCCCTCGGCCACGAGCAGCCGCGGCTCGCGGCAATGCTGCTGCAGGGTGTCGTCGACGCGGCGGTGCGCCGTATCGAGATCGGCGCGGCCGAGGATCCGGGACAGATCACCGAAGCCGCCGTCGGGATGGCCCTGCGCGGCGTCCGGGGCTGAATCGCCCGCTGGTCCGCGGCTCACCCGCCGAACACGCAGACGACGGTGCGCCCAGAGCGCAGCCGCGGCAAGGGCAGCACTCCACCCCAACGGCACCGGGCCGGGACCGGACGCGGCCGTGGGCCGCGCGGGAACCGTCTCCTTCGTCGCGGCCGGCCCTGGTGTGCCACGTGAAGCCGCCGCCTCGTCCTTCGTGCCCGTACGCGGCTCCGGCACCCCGAAGACCGGGAGCAGCCGGGACGGACCGCCGCGCAGCATCCAGCCGGGCAAGAGGGACAGCGGATCGAGGTAGCGATCACCGCGCCTGAGTCCCCAGTGGAGGCAGCCCTCCCGGCAGTGGAACGGGCCATCGTCGAGCGCGCCGACCCGCTCGCCCGCCGTGACACGGTCTCCCTTCGCGACGTCCGGGCGCACCGGTTCGTAGGTGATGCGCAGCGGTGGCCGCCCCGTGCCGTCCAGTTCGATGGCCAGCACCCCCCGGCCCGCGACACTCCCCGCGAACGAGACCCGGCCCGCGCCCGCGGCCCGGATCTCCTGGCCCGGCCGGGCCGCGAGATCCACTCCGCGGTGCCCCGCCGCGTATGGCGACGGGGGAGGCTCCCAGGCCCGCACCACCTCAGGGCGCGGACTGCCCGCCGAGCCGTCCAGCGGCCAGGCGCGCACGCCGCTTCGGCCCGAGGGCCCGCTGTCCCCGTACCCATCTCCATCCCTGTCCTCGGCATCTCTGTGCCTGTCCTCGGCGGCGGCCGAGAGCCCGGCTGACGCCGAGGACATCCCTGGTGCCGGATTGGCCCAAGCCACGCCACCCGAACCCTGGCCAGGCGCCCGCACCGTCGAGATCAGGACCAGTACCAGGGCCATGGCCGGCAGGAGAGCCGGCCCAACCGGCCAGCGCACCGGCCACCACGGGACCCCGCCCGGCAGCCCCCACAACGATCCCCGGCTTCGCATCCGGTCCCGGCCCCGGTCACTCCGCCCCGGGTGCCCCGGCCACCGCCACCGCGACTCTGCCCGCCGTCCCTCATCTCCTCGCATGGCCCGAGCCTGGCCCGTTCTCACCGCGCTCAGGGATCATGGTGAAAAGCTGTGGACGGGCCGCCGCATGTGGACAAAGGGGTCACTCGTACGGGTGGCATCTCCGGCGAGCGACGCCGCGTCCGGCAGGCCGCCCGCGGGCCCCGGCGGGAAGCCGCCGTGTGTCGCTCGGCGGCTCGGCGGTCCCGTACACTTCTGGTGGCGATCCGGGTCACCGGGTCGACTTCGCACGCCCCGCCGCCGGCGCTTCCACTTCCCATCGGGCAGCTCCGCGGCCGCGTCCCTCGGTCCACGGCAGGTCCTCGCAAGAGTGCCCTCCATGGCAGACGCGCCGGGGCGTCAGGCACGACGGCCGACCGGCCGACGTGGAACCGAGTACCTCAAGGAGAACGGCCATGGCCGTCGTCACGATGCGGGAGCTGCTGGAGAGCGGCGTCCACTTCGGGCACCAGACCCGCCGTTGGAACCCGAAGATGAAGCGCTTCATCTTCACCGAGCGCAACGGCATCTACATCATCGACCTGCTCCAGTCGCTGTCGTACATCGACCGCGCCTACGAGTTCGTCAAGGAGACCGTCGCCCACGGCGGCTCGATCATGTTCGTCGGCACGAAGAAGCAGGCCCAGGAGGCCATCGCCGAGCAGGCGACCCGGGTCGGCATGCCGTACGTCAACCAGCGCTGGCTGGGCGGCATGCTCACCAACTTCTCGACCGTCTACAAGCGCCTGCAGCGCCTGAAGGAGCTCGAGGGGATCGACTTCGACGATGTGGCCGCCTCCGGCCTCACCAAGAAGGAGCTCCTCGTCCTCTCCCGCGAGAAGGCCAAGCTGGAGAAGACCCTCGGCGGTATCCGCGAGATGCAGAAGGTGCCCAGCGCCGTCTGGATCGTGGACACCAAGAAGGAGCACATCGCCGTCGGTGAGGCGCGCAAGCTCAACATCCCGGTCGTCGCGATCCTCGACACGAACTGCGACCCGGACGAGGTCGACTACAAGATCCCGGGCAACGACGACGCGATCCGGTCCGTCACCCTGCTCACCCGCGTGATCGCCGACGCGGTCGCCGAGGGTCTCATCGCCCGCTCCGGCTCCGCCGAGGGCAAGGGCGAGAAGGCCGCGGGCGAGCCGCTCGCCGAGTGGGAGCGCGATCTGCTCGAGGGCGAGAAGAAGGCCGAAGAGCCGGCGGCCGCCGAGGCCGAGAAGCCCGCCGAGGCCAAGGTCGTCGAGGCTGAGAAGCCCGCGGAGGCCGAGAAGCCCGTCGAGGCCGAGAAGCCTGCCGAGGCCGAGGCCGAGGCCAAGCCCGCGGACGCCGAGCAGGCCTGACGACACCGTCACGGCTGCCGACGGCGGGGGCCTGTGCCCCCGCCGTCCCACCCGTAGATCCGATCGACTTTCGAGAAGAGACTGACAGACCATGGCGAACTTCACCGCCGCTGACGTCAAGAAGCTCCGTGAGCTCACCGGCGCCGGCATGATGGACTGCAAGAAGGCGCTGGACGAGGCCGAGGGCAACGTCGACAAGGCCGTTGAGATTCTCCGCGTCAAGGGCCAGAAGGGCGTCGCCAAGCGCGAGAGCCGTAGTGCCGAGAACGGCGCCCTCGTCTCCCGCCTCTCCGCCGACAACGGTTCCGGCGTTCTGGTGGAGCTGAAGTGCGAGACCGACTTCGTCGCCAAGGGTGACAAGTTCGTGGTCGTCGCCGACACCATCGCCGAGCACGTCGCCAAGACCTCCCCGGCCGACCTGCAGGCCCTGCTCGCCTCCGAGATCGAGGCCGGCAAGACCGTCCAGGCGTTCGTGGACGAGGCCAACGCGACCCTCGGCGAGAAGATCGTCCTCGACCGCTTCGCGCAGTTCTCCGGTGGCTACGTCGCCTCCTACCTGCACCGCACCAGCCCGGACCTGCCCCCGCAGGTCGGCGTCCTGGTCGAGCTGGACCAGGAGAACGCCGAGGTGGCCAAGGACGTCGCGCAGCACATCGCCGCGTTCGCGCCGAAGTTCCTCTCCCGTGAGGAGATCCCGGCCGAGACCGTGGAGAACGAGCGCCGTGTCGCCGAGGCCACCGCCCGCGAGGAGGGCAAGCCCGACGCCGCCCTCCCGAAGATCGTCGAGGGTCGGGTGAACGGCTTCTTCAAGGAGAACGTGCTCCTGGACCAGGCGTTCGCCAAGGACAACAAGAAGAGCGTGCAGAAGATTCTGGACGAGTCCGGCGTTACCCTGAAGCGGTTCGCCCGCTTCCGTGTCGGCGCCTGATCCGTACCGACGTCGTACGGCTCGGTACAACTCCGTTCAGCGACGGAATTCGCCCGACCCGCTAGGGTCGGGGGCAGTCGGCCGCCTCTACGCCGGACGACCGCAGATGTGACGAGGAGGCCATTGCCGCAGAGGGCTCGACCAGATCCCAACGGCAATGGCCTTCTCGTATGTGCATGAGGAGATCTCCATGAATCAGGGCGCGGACACCGCTGACACGGCAGAAGAGGCCGGCCACGGCCATTACGGGAAGAAACGCCACCGCTTCCTGCTGAAGCTGTCCGGCGAGGCATTCGCCGGTTCAGGGGCGCTCGGTGTGGACCCCGACGTGGTGCACAAGATGGCCCGTGAGATCTCCGCGGTGGTCCGTGACGGCTACGAGGTCGCGGTCGTCATCGGCGGCGGCAACTTCTTCCGCGGTGCCGAACTGCAGCAGCGCGGCATGGACCGGGCCCGCTCCGACTACATGGGCATGCTCGGCACGGTCATGAACTGCCTCGCCCTCCAGGACTTCCTGGAGAAGGAGGGCATCGACTCCCGCGTCCAGACCGCCATCACCATGGGACAGGTCGCGGAGCCGTACATCCCTCTGCGGGCAGTACGGCATCTGGAGAAGGGGCGCGTCGTCATCTTCGGCGCGGGCATGGGCATGCCGTACTTCTCCACCGACACCACCGCCGCCCAGCGCGCCCTGGAGATCGACGCCGAGGCGCTTCTGATGGGCAAGAACGGCGTGGACGGGGTCTACGACTCCGACCCGAAGCAGAACCCCGACGCGGTGAAGTTCGACGCGCTCGAGTACGGCGAGGTCATCGCCCGCGGCCTCAAGGTCGCCGACGCCACCGCCATCACTCTGTGCATGGACAACAAGCTTCCGATCCTCGTCTTCGAGCTGCTCGCCGAGGGCAACATCGCGCGTGCGGTGAAGGGTGAGAAGATCGGCACGCTCGTCAGCGATCAGGGTACGCGGGCCTGACCACCGACCCGTACGGCCGGGGAAACCCGGCAACTCCGGGCCGCACGAACAGCCCGGCACGGGGATGGACAACGACCTGCCGGTCCTACACCGTGCAGGAAACACGCGCGAGGGGCGAGGCTGTGCTCACTCACGAGACCAGGAGCAAGTGGTGATCGAAGAGATCCTCCTCGAGGCCGAGGAGAAGATGGAGAAGGCCGTCGTGGTCGCCAAGGAAGACTTCGCCGCGATCCGCACCGGGCGTGCGCACCCGGCGATGTTCAACAAGATCGTGGCGGACTACTACGGTGCGATGACGCCGATCAACCAACTGGCGTCGTTCTCGGTGCCCGAGCCGCGCATGGCGGTCGTGACTCCTTTCGACAAGAGCGCGCTGCGCAATATCGAGCAGGCGATCCGCGACTCCGACCTCGGGGTCAACCCGTCGAACGACGGCAACATCATCCGTGTGGTGTTCCCGGAGCTGACCGAGGAGCGCCGTCGCGAGTACATCAAGGTCGCCAAGGGCAAGGGCGAGGACGCGAAGATCTCGATCCGCAGCGTCCGCCGCAAGGCCAAGGAGTCCATCGACAAGCTCATCAAGGACGGCGATGTCGGTGAGGACGAGGGCCGCCGCGCCGAGAAGGAGCTCGACGACACCACGGCGAAGCACGTGACGCAGGTGGACGAGCTGCTCAAGCACAAGGAAGCCGAGCTGCTCGAGGTCTGATGAACGACTCTTCCTGGGGGGGCCGCCCCATGCCCTGGGCCGGTGGGGCACCGGTTCCCCATGCCGAACGGGGTGTCCCCGGCGAAGCCAGGGGGAGCCACGGCGCGGTGCCGTCGGCCGCCGGCTTCTGGAGACCGATAGACCAGGGGTCCGCACCGGCGGGTCCCGCGCACGGGATGCCCGAAGGGCAGCAGACTCGGGCCATGCCCAGCGTGTCCGACTCCGGCGGTAACCAGGACGACCGTGACCGGGGGGCCGCTCGCCACAGCGGCCCTCCGCCGCAGCCGCCGGCCGCCCCGCAGAAAAAGCGGGCCGGGCGGGACCTGCGCGCCGCGATAGGGGTCGGTCTCGGCCTCGGCGCGGTGATCATCGCGTCGCTCTTCATCGAGAAGGCCGTCTTCGTCGCGGTGATCGCTGCCGCGGTGATCGTCGGCCTGTGGGAACTCTCCTCCCGGCTTTCCGAGAAGAAGTACATCCGCATCCCGCTCGTACCGCTCGCGGTCGGCGGGGCCGCCATGGTCGTGGCCGGCTATCTGCGGGGCGCGGAGGGCGCGTCGGTCGCCATGGCCCTGACCGCGCTCGCCACACTGGTGTGGCGGATGGCCGAGCCTCCCGAGGACTATCTGCGGGACGTCACGGCCGGTGTTTTCGCCGCGTTCTACGTGCCGTTCCTGGCCTCGTTCGTGGCCCTGATGCTCGCCGCGGACGACGGCCCGTGGCGTGTGCTCACCTTCCTGCTGCTCACGGTCGTCAGCGACACGGGCGCGTACGCCATCGGCTGGCGCTTCGGCCGGCACAAGCTCGCCCCGCGCATCAGCCCCGGCAAGACCCGCGAAGGGCTGCTGGGCGCCGTGGGCTTCGCGATGGCCGCGGGCGCGCTGTGCATGGAGTACCTGATCGACGGCGGGAGCTGGTGGCAGGGGCTGCTGCTCGGTCTCGCCGTGGCGGTCAGCGCCACCCTCGGCGACCTCGGCGAGTCCATGATCAAGCGAGATCTCGGGATCAAGGACATGGGGAACCTGCTGCCGGGCCACGGCGGGATCATGGACCGGCTGGACTCGCTCCTGCCGACCGCGCCCGTGGTCTGGCTGCTGCTGGTGGTCTTCGTCGGCTCGGGCTGACCGGGACGTACGACATCAAGGGGTCCGCCGCTCTGCGTGCGGGCCCCTTCGCCATGTCGCCGTGCCCGTCGGCCCCGCTCAGCCATGCCGGACGAAGGCCGCCGCCATCTCCTCGGACCCCGCACCGGTGGCCAGGAGCAGACGCAGCAGCACCCGGGCCTTGTACGGGTCGAGCATCCCGCCGTTGATCAGCCCCCGCCGCTGCAGGTCCGTCTCGGACCCGGCCGCGCTGTAGGCGTTCCGCAACACGGACCCGCTGCCCGTCCGTGACGTCAGCACGACCGGCATACGTTCGGCCAGGGTGCCGAGCACCGGCGCGAGCGCGGAAGGCACGTGGCCGACCCCGAAACCGGCGACGACGAGACCGTCACAGGTGTCCGCGGCCGTGCCGAGGAGTGCGGCGTCGTCGTCGAACGTGACGCAGTGGAGGGCGACGCGCGCCGCGGCGAAGGGCTCCGCGGGGAGCGGTAGAGGCTCGTGGCGCGGCGGCACTGCCATGATCCGCACCCGTCCCTCGACGACGTGCCCGACGGGGCCGGCGTTGGGGGAGACGAAGGTCGCCGTACTGGTGCTGTGGGCCTTGCGGACCCATCGCGGCGCGTGGATCTCGTCGTTGACGGCGACCAGCGCGCCCAGGGACCGGGCGCGGTCCGAGGCAGCGACCCGTACGGCCGCAAGGACGTTCGCCGGGCCGTCCGCGCCGGCGAGCGTGGGCTTGCGCATCGCACCGGTGAAGACGAGGGGTGCCTCGTGCGGCCAGACGAGATCGGCCAGGAAAGCCGTCTCCTCCAGGGTGTCCGTGCCCTGGGTGACGACGACGCCGAGGGCACCGTTCCGCACCGCAGAGGAGGCGGCGGCCACCACGTCCAGCACCTGCGCGAAGGTCAGGCTCGCGCTGGGCACGGCCTGGACGTCGCGGACATCGAGCTCCATCCCGGCCTCGGCCAACCCCGGTACGGCCGTGGCGATTTCGGCCCCGGTCAGTCGCGGCACCCCGCCGTCGCGGCCGGGCCCGCCGGACACCGAGATGGTGCCGCCGAGTGCGAACAGTGCGACGCGCATGCGCCGTTCCCCCCATCCCCTGTACCCGGCACGGCCGCCGGGCCGCCTCACCGTACCGGAGCGCGGACCGCGTCCGGCTGCGTACCGCCCTACCCTTGAGGCGGGGGCCGCCCGACCGCGCGGGGTGATGAGCATGCTCGACCTGGCCTCCCGGCTCTCGGCACTCCCCATGGGGCGCGGCGAGGCCCCATGGCCCGGCTGTGAGTACGTGAAGGGCTGGGGCGTCTTCGGGCTCCCCCTCGATTCCGGGCACGTCCTCGCCCTGCGGGTCTTCCCTGAGAACTCCTTCGCCCCCTACCGCACGCTCTGGCACCGGGACCCGCAGGGCCGGTGGTCGCTCTACGTCGACGGGCCGCGTCTCGACACCGCCTGCCCCCGCTACTACGGCCCGGCGTGTGTCCGTACGGCGCATGCTCGTATCGAGCTGACCTGGACGGGGCCGGCGTCCCTGCGGGTCGTGATGGACGGGGCCGACTCACCTGCACTGGACTGGACCCTGACCGCGTCCGTCACCCCGCTGCTGACCCTCCTCAACGCCGCCGGTGCAGGCATGCCGGCCGCCACCTGGCGTTCCCCCTTCCTGCTCCGGCTGCGAGAGCGCCTCGCAGGCGCCCTGGGCCTGGGGCGGCTTCAGTTGTCCGGTGTGATGCCCAGCGGTCACACCGGAACGCTGATGCCGCAGCAGATGTACTTCATCGACCATGCGCGGGCCACGCTCGACGGCATCGACCTGGGGTCCCCGGTCCGCCTCCGGGAGAGTCCGCGCATCGGGGACGTCACCCTCCCCGCACGCGGAGTCCTCGCCATCGGCCAGGCCGCTTGGGAGATCCGCGACCGCGCCGCGTACGAACGCACCCGCGCGGAGACGGCCCGGGGCACGGGGGACGACGGCCCGGCGTGAACGGATGCCAGGCGTGGTGATGCAAGGGGGACCGCACAGGATCGGAGGGCGAACGGTTACGGAAGGCCGCCCTGCGGGAACGTTCTGCTACCACTCCGGCGTGCCCTGCTCGCTGCCTTCCGTCCGATGTCCTGGCGCGGTGGGCGCGGGGCCGTTGTCGTAGCCGCTGGACGTGACCTTGTGCCGCCGATGAGTTCGTCCGGCCCCCGAGGTCTCATACGGCAGAGAGGCCATCGACCGCCTTCGGCCATAGGAGACGGGGCCCGGGGGTGACCGGTCTCCCACCGCTCCGGCCTGGGGCGCCGTAGTTGATCTGCCACACTGGTGCAGTTATGCCTGCACCCGGAGAACTCACCTTTGTCGCGCCGCGCGGTGCCAAGAAGCCGCCGCGGCACCTTGCCGATCTCACGCCCGCCGAGCGCCGTGACGCCGTGGCCGCGCTCGGTGAGAAGCCGTTCCGCGCCGGTCAGGTGTCGCGTCACTACTTCGCCCGGTACGCCGACGACCCCGCGGCCTGGACCGACATCCCCGCAGCCTCGCGCGAGAAGCTGGCCGCCGGGCTGCTGCCCGAGCTGATGTCCGTGGTGCGGCACATCTCCTGCGACGACGACACGACCCGTAAGACGCTGTGGCGGCTCTTCGACGGCACGCTCGTCGAGTCCGTGCTGATGCGCTATCCCGATCGGGTCACCATGTGCATCTCCTCGCAGGCGGGCTGTGGCATGAACTGCCCGTTCTGCGCGACCGGCCAGGCCGGGCTCGACCGCAACCTCTCCACCGCCGAGATCGTGCACCAGATCGTCGACGGCATGCGGGCGCTGCGCGACGGCGAGATCCCGGGTGGCCCGGCGCGGCTGTCCAACATCGTCTTCATGGGCATGGGTGAGCCGCTCGCCAACTACAACCGGGTCGTCGGCGCCATCCGCCGCCTCACCGACCCGGAGCCGGACGGCCTCGGCCTGTCGCAGCGCGGCATCACCGTCTCCACCGTCGGTCTCGTGCCCGCGATGCTCCGCTTCGCCGACGAGGGCTTCAAGTGCCGTCTCGCGGTGTCCCTGCACGCCCCCGACGACGAGCTGCGCGACACCCTCGTGCCGGTCAACACCCGCTGGAAGGTGCGCGAAGTCCTCGACGCCGCCTGGGAGTACGCGGAGAAGTCCGGCCGCCGGATCTCCATCGAGTACGCCCTGATCAGGGACATCAACGACCAGGCGTGGCGGGCCGATCTCCTCGGCCGGCTCCTGAAGAACCGCCGGGTGCACGTCAACCTCATCCCGCTGAACCCGACCCCCGGGTCGAAGTGGACCGCCTCCCGCCCCGAGGACGAGCGGGCGTTCGTCGCCGCACTCGAGGCGCACGGTGTGCCCGTGACCGTACGGGACACCCGGGGGCAGGAGATCGACGGTGCCTGCGGGCAGCTGGCCGCGACCGAGCGTTGACGGCGCTGATAGCGTGCATTCGTACAAATGAACACTCCGACAGGGGAGCGCACCGAGCGCTGAGAGTGCGGCCGTGCGACGCCGCAGACCCTCGGACCTGATCCGGGTAATACCGGCGTAGGGAGTCTGCTCAACGATGAACACCAACCTTCGGCGTGCCATGGGCGCGGCGCTGCTCGGCGCCCTCGGTGTCTCGGCACTCGCCGCGTGCGGCGGCTCGGACGACACCGGAGACAAGGCCGCGGACCGCAGGACCGTCACCCTTGTCACCCACGACTCCTTCCAGGCCTCGGCCAAGGTCCTCAAGCAGTTCACGAAGGAGACCGGCTACAAGGTCGAGGTGCTGCGCGGCGGTGACGCCGGTTCGGCGGTGAACCAGGCCGTCCTGTCCAAGGACAATCCGCAGGGCGACGTCTTCTTCGGCGTCGACAACACCCTGCTCTCCCGGGCCCTCGACGCCGGCCTGTTCACCCCGTACGAGGCCAAGGACCTGGACAAGGTCCCGGCCGCGCTCCGGCTCGACGGGGACCGGCACCGCGTCACACCCGTCGACTCCGGCGACATCTGCGTCAACTACGACCGGAAGTACTTCGCCGGCAAGAAGCTCGCGCCGCCGCGCACCTTCGACGACCTGCTCAAGCCCGCGTACAAGAACCTCCTGGTCACGGAGAACGCCGCCACGTCCTCCCCGGGCCTCGGCTTCCTCCTCGGCACGGCCGCGTCCCGTGGCGAGGACACGTGGCAGGACTACTGGAAGAAGCTGAAGGCCAACGGCGTCGAGGTCGTCGACGGCTGGGAGCAGGCCTACTTCGACCGCTTCTCGGGCGCGGGCAAGGGCGACAAGCCGCTCGTGGTGTCGTACGCCTCCAGCCCGCCCGCCGGGGTCCTGGAGATGAAGCCGCAGCCGAAGGAGGCGCCGACGGGGGTCGCGACCGGCACCTGCTTCCGGCAGATCGAGTTCGCGGGGCTGCTGAACGGCGCGAAGAACGAGAAGGGCGGCAAGGCGCTGCTGGACTTCCTGCTGAGCAAGACCTTCCAGGAGGACGTCCCGTTGAAGATGTTCGTCAACCCGGCGCGCCAGGACGCCCGGCTGCCCGAGCTGTTCAGCAAGTACGGCGAGAGCATCGACAAGCCCGCGACGATGGCGCCCGGGAAGATCGCCGAGAACCGTGAGCAGTGGGTCGAACAGTGGTCCTCGCTGGTCCTGAAGTAACCACCGCCGAGGCGGAACCCGTCCGGTCCCGGCCCCGTGGCCGCCGGGAGACGGCGCTGCGGCTCGCGCTCATGGCCGTGCCCGCCGCCTTCTTCGGTGTCTTCTTCGGATACCCGGTCGCCGCAATCGTCGGCCGGGGCCTCAAGGAGGGCGGACACTGGCGGTTGGGGCGGGCCGCCCAGGCGCTGACCGATCCGGGCGTCCTGGACGTCCTGTGGTTCACGGCCTGGCAGGCCGCCGCCTCCACCGCGCTGACCCTCGCGATCGCGCTGCCCGGCGCCTATGTCTTCGCCCGGTTCGCCTTCCCCGGCAAGGAAGTTCTGCGGGCGGTCGTGGTGGTGCCGTTCGTGCTGCCGACGGTCGTCGTCGGCTCCGCCTTCCTCGCGCTGCTCGGCCGGGGCGGGATGCTCGACGACCTGTGGGGCTTCCGCCTGGACACCACGGTCTGGGCGATCCTTCTCGCCCATGTCTTCTTCAACTACGCGGTCGTGATCCGCACCGTCGGCGGGCTCTGGGCCCAGCTCGACCCGCGTCAGGAGGAGGCGGCGCGCGTCCTGGGCGCGAGCCGCTTCGCGGCCTGGCGCCGGGTGACGCTGCCCGCGCTGGCGCCCTCGGTCGCGGCCGCCGCCCTCATGGTGTTCCTCTTCACCTTCACCTCCTTCGGGGCCGTGCAGATCCTCGGCGGGCCGCGCTACGCGACGCTGGAGGTCGAGATCTACCGGCAGACCGCGCAGCTCCTGAACCTGCCGACGGCCGCCGTCCTCACCCTCGTCCAGTTCGCCGCGGTCGCCGCCATCCTCGCGCTGCACGCCTGGACGGTACGGCGCCGGGAGAGCGCCCTCGCGCTCGTGGACCCCGCGCGGACGGCCCGGCGCCCGCAGGGGCCCGGCCAATGGGCACTGCTCGCGGGCGTGCTGGCCGTGGTCGCGGTCCTGATCCTGCTGCCCCTCGGTGTCCTGATCGAGCGGTCGCTCGCCGCACCCGGAGGGTACGGGTTCACCTTCTACCGGGCCCTGCAGTCGGCCGCCGGCAGCGGCGGCACATTCCTCGTGGCCCCGCTGGAGGCCGTCGGGAACTCCCTGCGGTACGCCGCCGCGGCCACGGTCATCGCCCTGCTGATCGGCGGACTCGCGGCCGCCGCCCTGACCCGGCGCGCCGGACGGCTCGTACGGGGCTTCGACGCGCTGCTCATGCTGCCCCTCGGCACCTCCGCCGTGACCGTCGGCTTCGGCTTCCTGATCGCCCTGGACGAGCCGCCGCTCGATCTGCGCTCCTCGTGGCTGCTGGTGCCGCTGGCCCAGGCCCTTGTCGGCGTGCCCTTCGTCGTACGGACCATGCTGCCCGTCCTGCGCGCCGTCGACGAGCGGCTGCGCGAAGCGGCCGCTGTCCTCGGTGCTTCCCCGCTGCGCGCCTGGCGCGAGGTGGACCTGCCGCTGGTGCGCAGGGCGCTGCTGGTGGCGGCGGGCTTCGCGTTCGCGGTGTCGCTGGGGGAGTTCGGCGCGACGGTGTTCATCGCCCGGCCCGGCACCCCGACGCTTCCGGTCGCCGTGGCTCGCTTCCTGGGGCGTGCGGGCGAGCTCAACTACGGGCAGGCGATGGCCCTGAGCACCATCCTCATGCTGGTGTGCGCGGGCGCGCTGCTGGCGCTGGAGCGCATCGCCCCGCGGACGTCTGCGGGGGCACCGGCCGACCGCCCGGGAGGGTTCTAGATGTCCCTGCTGCGACTGGACGGCGTGACCGTACGCTTCGGCGGGCGCGCGGTGCTGGACTCGGTGGACCTGGAAGTCGCCGGACACGAGACCGTCTGCGTCCTCGGGCCCAGCGGCAGCGGCAAGTCCACCCTGCTCCGCGTGGTCGCCGGGCTGCAACGGGCCGACGCCGGGCGGGTGTTGCTCGCAGGGCGGGACCAGAGCGGTGTGCCCGCGCACCGGCGCGGAGTGGGCCTGATGTTCCAGGACCACCAGCTCTTCCCGCAGCGCGACGTGGGCGGCAACGTGGCCTTCGGGCTGCGGATGCGCCGGGTCCCGCGCGCGGAACAGCGCCGTGCGGTCGGGGAGTTGCTGGATCTCGTCGGACTGCCCGGGGCGCAGCGGCGGGCCGTCACGGAGCTGTCGGGCGGCGAGCAGCAGCGGGTCGCGCTCGCCCGCGCTCTGGCGCCGGAGCCACGGCTGCTGATGCTCGACGAGCCGCTCGGCCAGCTCGACCGGAGCCTGCGGGAGCGCCTGGTCGTCGAACTGCGCGAACTCTTCGGCCGGTTGGGGACCACGGTCCTGGCCGTCACCCACGACCAGGGGGAGGCGTTCGCGCTCGCCGACCGGGTGGTGGTGATGCGCGAGGGGCGGATCGAGCAGACCGGCACGCCGCTGGAGGTCTGGCAGCATCCGGCGTCGGAGTTCGTCGCCCGCTTCCTCGGCTTCGACAACGTGGTTCCGGCGACCGTACGGGGTGAGGCGGCCGAGACCGCGTGGGGCAAGATCCCGGTACCGCCCGGGACCGCCGAGGGCGCGTGCCGCCTGCTCGTCCGCCCCGCCGGCGTCCGGCTCGTCCCGGTCGCCGAGGGACTGCCGTGCACGGTCGCGGCCCGCACCTTCCGCGGCAACCACGTCGCGCTGCTGCTCCACCCCGCGGGCGGGCCGCGCCTGGAGGCCGCCTGCGCCCTGCACGAGGCTCCTGAGCCGGGTGCGGACGTGGGCGTCGCCTTCCGGGGCGAGGATGTCGTGATGCTGCCCTCCGCCGGCTGACGAGGCATCGGCGGAGGGCAGCGGGGGCGTCCGGCAACAGGCCGCCGGATTCAGGCTGTCGGGGTCATCGGGAGGAGAGCGGCAGCGCGGCGAGTTCGGCCACGGCCCACGAGATGGGCGCGAGGACGGCGAGCATCACCACGCCGCGCAGCGCGGCCGCACGGCGCAGCAGCGACGAGGAGGCCCCGATCCGCAGCAGTGCCGCCGTGGTGTCGCTGCGCGCGCCCTTGGTCTCCAGGGCGACTGTGAGGACCGTCGCGGTGGCGCAGGCCATCACCAGGGCCGCACCGACCCCGGTGAGCGGCCCGAACGGGCGGTGGCCGGTCGAGTCGAGCGCCGTCCCGTAGAGCTGGGTCGCGGCGAGCACGCCGGAGGCGACCGCGCACAGCACGCCGAGCGGGCGCCCCAGCCGCGTCGACTCCTCCTGAAGGACGCGGCCGGACAGCAGCCGCAGGGCGCCGGGGCGGCCCGAGGCCAGCAGCTTGCCGCAGAGGTGGGTCAGGCCCGGGCAGGCCAGGACGAGCCCGATCACGATGAACACCCAGCCGCCGACGACGCCCGGCGGAATCGTGTCCAGCCGGCCGGGCAGCGGCAGCAGGCGGTCGGAGGAGGCCGGGGTGGTCCTCGCAGCGTACGAGCCGAGGGCGATGCCGGCCGCCGTCAGCGCCACACCCCAGGGCAGCCCTGTGGAGACGGCGGCGCTGGCGGACGCGGGTTGCCCTTCGGCGGCCGCGGGACGGCTGGGTTCCGGGGAGTTGCCGGGCGCCGGCTTGCGGGGTCGCAGCACGACGGCCGTGGTCACACCGGAGAGCACCGGCACGACGAAGAGCAGGGTCAGCAGCCCGGCGTAGGGCAGCGGATGGCCGGCGCCGAGCATGTCCGCGACGCCGCTGTAGGGGGCGCGGCCGATGTCGCCGCGCAGCCCCAGGAAGGCCACCAGCGCGAACACGCTGCCCAGCGTGCAGGACACGGCCGTCGACACCGCCGCGAGCAGCGCCATGCCGACCGGGCCGAGCCCGACCGACGACAGGCCCGGCTGTGTGCGTGCCGCGGGGTCCGTACGGGCCACGGCTACGGCGAGCTGGACGACGGCGACGATCGGGACCAGACACCACAGAAGGCGGACGGCCGAACCGGTCGCCTGCTCGGGGTGCGCGAGCGCGTGGCCGAGCGCGGACAGCAGCAGGAAGCCGATGCCGGCGGAGGCCGCGGCGACCATCAGCCGCCGCAGCAGGACGAGGGGATGGGTGCCGCGGGCTAGACGGAGAGCGAGCACTCGGCTCTACCCTCCTTGTCCGGAAGGGGGATGCCGCCGACCCGGCGGCCGTCCACCAGCGCGACGGTACGGTCCGCGAGCGCCGCCACCTCGGCGTCGTGCGTGGCGAGCACGACCGTGATGCTGTGCGAGCGCGCCGCAGTGGTGAGCGTGCGCAGCACATGGGCACGGTCGGCGCGGTGCAGGGGCGCGGAGGGCTCGTCGGCGAAGAGCACCGACGGCTCGGAGGTGAGCGCGCGGGCGATGGCGATGCGCTGCCGCTGGGCCTGGAGCATCGCGGACGGCCGCTTGCGGGCGGCATCCCCGACGTCGAGGCGGTCCAGCCATTCCAGCGCGGACGTCTTCGCGGCCCGGTGCGGCGTGCCGCGCAGCAGCAGCGGGAGGGCCGCGTTCTCCCAGCCGGTCAGTTCCGGTACGAGCTGGGGTTCGGTGTCGATCCAGCCGAACCGGTCCCGGCGCAGCCGCTCGCGCCCCACCGGGCCGAGCGTGTGCACCGGGGCGCTGTTGAACCAGACCTCGCCGCTCTGCGGGGCCAACTGCCCCGCCAGGCACCGCAGCAGCGTGGTCTTCCCGCTGCCGCGCGGCCCGGTGACGGCAAGGATCTCGCCTTCCCGCACACCGACGGAGACACCGGCGAGTGCGGGTGTCTCGCCGTGCGCATAGTGCAGGGAACGTGCCCAGAGCACGTCGTTGTCCGGTGGGGCCTCCATGGCGAACACCTCGGCTTGGTTGCGACAGTCCGTTCCCCTGGCCGGGTGAACGAACATGAGCCCAATCGGTCACTTGGCACCGTAAGGACTCGGCCGTGCGGGACGCGGCTCGCACGGCCCGGGTCGGCCGATGTTCCTTCGAAAGGCTCATATGAACCGATGGGGTTCCCTCGTCCGGCCGAACCCGGACGGAGGGGCCCGCGGCCCCCGTGCGGGACCGTCAGGTGGGGTCGGCGAGGTGCGTGGGTGCGAACATCCGCAGCAGAGCCGGGAGGACAACCACCGACGGCCCCGGGGTGCCGAGGGCGGCGGCCAGGTCGGTGGCGAGCCGGTCCGGTGCGGACCGCAGCGCGGGGACGCCGAAGGACTCGGCCAGGGCGGCGAAGTCGGGCCGGGCCAGCTCGGTCGCGGTGGCCTCGCCGAAGGCGTCGGTCATGTACTCGCGGAGGATGCCGTAGCCGCCGTCGTCCACGATCAGCCAGGTGACGGGGAGTCCGTACTGGCGTGCCGTGGCCAGTTCGGCGATCGAGTACATGGCGCCGCCGTCACCGGAGACGGCCAGTACCGGCTTCGACGGATCGGCGGCGGCGGCGCCGAGCGCGGCGGGGAAGCCGTAGCCGAGGCCGCCAGCACCCTGGGCGGTGTGCATCGCGCCGGCCCGCGGGTCGAAGGCGGACCAGGCCCAGTAGGCCAGGATCGTCATGTCCCAGAAGCTGGGGGAGCCGTCGGGCAGCGCGCCGCGCACGGCGGTGAGGACCTGCTGCTCCAGCTCCAGGCCCTGGGCGGCGATACGGTCCCGCACCCGGGTCAGCAGCTCCGCCGCGGCCTTGGCTGCGCGGCCCTCGGGGCGCCGCCCGACCCGGTCCGCGAGGGCGTCGAGGGCGAGCCGGGCGTCGGCGTGGATGCCAAGGGCCGGGTGGTTGGACTCCAGCTTGCCGAGGTCCGCCTCGATCTGGACGACCCGGCCGCGGGGGCGGAACGTGTGGTAGTTCGAGGACAGTTCGCCGAGTCCGGAGCCGGCGACGAGGAGGACGTCGGCGTCCTCCAGGAAGTCGGTGGTGTAGCGGTCCTCCAGCCACGACTGCAGCGACAGCCGGTGCTCCCAGGGGAAGGCGCCCTTGCCGCCGAAGGTCGTGGCGACGGGCGCGTCGAGCTTCTCCGCCAGCGCGCGGAGGGCCGCCTGCGCCCCGGCGCGTACGACTCCTCCGCCGGCGAGGATCACCGGCCGCTCCGCGCCGTCCAGCAACTCCGCCGCCGCGTCGACCAGTTCGGTGCGGGGCGCGAGCGGGCGCGGGTCGGCGCTCAGCGACTCGACGGGCGGTACGGAGGTGGGCGAGAGCAGTACGTCCTGCGGTATCTCCACCCACACCGGGCCGCTCGGTGCCTCCAGTGCCGAGGCCCAGGCGGCGGCGAGCGCCGAGGGGATCTGCGAGGCCGTGCGGACGGTGTGCACCGACTTCACGACATCGCGGAACGACGCCTTCTGGTCGGCGAGTTCATGCAGATAGCCGTGGCGGCCGCCGCCCAGCCCGGCCGTGGGCACCTGGCTGCCGATGCCGAGCACCGGTGCGGAGGCGGCGGCCGACTCCTGCAGCGCAGCCAGCGTCATCAGGGCGCCGGGGCCGGTCGACACCAGCAGCGGCGCGACCTGTCCGGTCACCCGGGCGTACGCGTCGGCGGCGAAGCCGGCGTTGTTCTCCACCCGCAGGCCGATGTACTCCAGCGGGGAGCGGCGCAGCGCGTCGAACGCGCCGAGGGCGTGCTGCCCCGGCAGCCCGAAGACGGTGCCGGCGCCGAGCGCTGCGAGGGACTCGACGACGACGTCGCCGCCGTTCCGCGGGGGCCGCTGGGCGCTGCTCATGGGGTGGGGTGCCTTTCCGTTCGTGGCCGATTCCGCGGCATGCGGAGGCGGGCCGATGCGCGTACGGGAGTCAAGTCCCGTCATTCTGCGGCCGGTTGGCCGGTGGCGCGAGACGGTGGGCGTGGGGGGGGCCCGCGGGGGGGGGGGGGGCCCCCCCCCCCGCCCCCCCCCCCCCCGGGGGCGGGCCCCCCCCCCCCCCCCGCCCGGGGGGGGGGCGCCCCCCGGGCGGGGGGGGGCGCGGCGGGTTTGGGGGGGGGGGGGGGGGGGGCTGGGGGGGGGGGGGGGGGGGGGGCCGGGGGCGGGGGGGGGGGGGGGGGGTTGGGGGGGGGGGGGGGGGGGGGGGGGGGGGGGGGGGGGGGGGGGGGGGGGCCCGGGGGGGGGGGGGCGCCCCCCCCACGCCGTGGCCCCCCGGGAGCGGGGGCCGTCCCTGCCGTGACCAGCGGCAGGGGTTACGCGCCCGCCGTGGCGGGGGATGCCTCGGCGGACGCGTCGGTCGGTGTCCCGCCCGCGAGGCGGGCGCGCCAGGCGGCGAGGACCTCGGCGTCGGTGGGCTTCGTGGCGAGGGAGACCACGAGATAGGCGGCGAGGGAGGCCAGCAGGCCGTAGTACACGGGCTCGTTGGCGAGGATGCCCTTCCAGGCCATGAGTGCGAGGACCGTCACGCCGCCGACGCCGATCGAGGCGAGCGCGCCCGCCCCCGTACCGCGCTTCCACAGCAGGCCGCCGAGGATGGGCACGAGCAGCCCGCCGACGAGCAGGTTGTACGCGACGGTCAGCGCTTCGACGACGTTGTTGAGCGCGATCGAGGTGCAGATGACCGCCACACCCATGACGAGGATGAAGATGCGGTTGCCCTTCACCTCGTCGTGCGGGGCGTCGTCGCCGTCCGGGGCCACCTTGCCGCGCAGCCGCGACCAGATGTCGTTGTTGGCGACGGTCGCGCAGGCGATGAGGGCGCCGGAGGACGTCGACATGACGGCCGACAGCGCGGCGGCCAGCACCAGGCCCTTCACGCCTATCGGCAGGGCGTCCTTCACGATGGTCGCGAACGCGTCGTCGGGGCTGCCGAGGTTCGGGTAGAGGACCTTGGTGGCGGTGCCGATGACCGCGCCGGCCACCGCGTAGGCCAGGCAGTAGACGCCCGCGGCCGTGCCGCCGAGCTTGGCGACCCTGTCGCCGCGGGCGGTGAACACCCGCTGCCAGATGTCCTGGCCGATGAGCATGCCGAACGAGTAGATCAGCACGTAGGTGAAGACGGTCTGGCCGCCGATGCTCATCGGCGAGAAGTAGTCGTCGGGGAGTTCGGCGGCCATCTTCGAGAAGCCGCCCGCCTTGACGACCGCGATGGGCAGCAGGAGCAGCAGGACGCCGATCGTCTTGACCACGAACTGCACCATGTCGGTCAGGGTGATCGACCACATGCCGCCGAGCGTCGAGTAGGCGACCACGATGGTCCCGCCGAGGATGATCGCCACGAACCGCTCTAGCCCGAAGATCACGTCGAAGATGGTGGCGTAGGCGATGGTCGAGGTGACCGCGAGCATCAGGGTGTAGGACCACATCACGATCCCCGAGATGAGGCCGGAGGAGCCGCCGTAGCGCAGATCCAGCATCTGGCTGACCGTGTAGACCTTCAGCCGCGCGATCCGCGCCGAGAAGAAGATGCTCAGGGCCAGCAGACCGAGGCCGATGGTGATCACCATCCACGCGCCGGACAGGCCGTGCTGGTAGCCGAGGCCGACGCCGCCGATGGTGGAGGCGCCGCCGAGCACGATGGCCGCCATCGTGCCGGAGTACATCGTCGGGCCCAGCCGCCGCCCGGCCACCAGGAACTCGCTCTTGGACTTGGCGCGGCGCATGCCCCACCAGCCCACGGCGAGCATGCCCACCAGATAGACGACGATCACCGCGTAGTCGACGGCCATGGGTGCTCCTCGGAGTCGGGTGGCTGATTCATGGGGGCGGCATGTCTGGGGTGTGACCCTAGGGGCCGTCGACGTGGCCGAGAAGTGTACGTTTCCTCCACCAGGACCCCCTGGACCATACGAACCATCCATAGGGATCCGGCCATGTCCGAGCTCACCCCGCCCACCGTCCCCGTACCGCTGTCCCTCCTGCTGGGCCAGCGGGAACTCGGTCTGCGCCAGGTCGCGGGTGCGCGCGAGGACCGGCCCGTGTACGCGGTGCACACCAGCGAGATGGAGGACCCGGTGCCGTATCTGCTGGGCGGCGAGATGCTGCTCAGCGCCGGGGTGCACTGCCCGGAGACCGAGGGGACCGGGGCCTACTGGGACCGGTATGTGTCCCGGACGGTGGAGGCGGGCGCGGCGGCGCTCGGTTTCGGGATCGCACCGGTGCACGACACCGTGCCGCGGGCGCTGGCAGACGCCTGCGACCTGCACGGACTTCCCCTGGTCGAGGTTCCGCGGGACACCACCTTCACGGCGGTGGCACGCGCGATGTGGCAGGCGTCGGCGGAGCGCCGCCACCACGAGCTGCGACGTCTGACCGAGGCACAGCAGGCGCTCGCGGGCGCGGCGGCGCGGGCGCACCCGGTCCCCGCCGTCCTGCGTCAGCTCGCGCAGCGCATCGGCGGCTGGGCTGTCCTGCTCGGACCCGACGGTGCGGAGCTGTCCGCGGCGGGCACCCGGACCGGGTCCGCGGTGCGCGCGGCACTGCCGGCGCTGGCCGCGCGGCTCCGCCCGGGCCGGCTGTCGTCGGCGTCAGACACCGTGACCGGGCCCGAGGGCGAGCTGCACCTGAGCGTGTACGGCCTGCCGGGCCCGGCGCCCGCGGGAGGCCGCCTCGCTCTCGGGGTGTGCGCCGCCCACCGGGACGCGGTCGACGGGGCCATCGCGGGTGTCGCGGTCGTCCTGCTCTCCCTGCTGACCGGGGCGCGTACGGCGGGTGCGGGCGCCGGGCGTACGGCGGCCCTGGTGCGGCTGATGCTCGGCGCCGCACCGGAAGCCGTCGCGCCGCTGCTCCTCGCCTCCGGCCGGGGCACGGCTCCGCGGGCCCCGGCGCCGGACGAGGAGTCGGGTCGTGGCGGTACCAAGGGCCGTACGGTGACGGGGAGTTCGGAGGAGAGCGCGCCGCCGGACCTGTGGACGGTGGTGCGCGGACGCCGTCGGGTACGGGCGCGTGCGGGCGAGGCCCTGTGGGCGGCCGAACTCGCCGCCGGCCTGCGGACCTCGCTCATCGACGTGGACGGGGACGAACTGCGCGCGCTGGTGCCCGGCGGCGAACCGGTGACGGCCCAGGCCGGCTGGACCCTGGGCGCGGGGCCGCCCGTGCGCGCGGGCGAACTCGCCCGCGGCGACGAGGAGGCGGAGCGCGCCCTGCGCCGCGCGCTGGCCGAACGCGCCCCGCTCGTACGGCACCGGGACGACGCGGCGGCCGGTGTGGCCTCGCTCGTCCCGCCCGGCGAGGCCCGCGCGCTCGCACGCACCCGGCTGGCTCCGCTGTCCGCGTCACCCGCCCTGACCGAGACGCTGCGCACCTGGCTCTCCCTGCACGGGAGTTGGGACCGTACGGCCGTGGCGCTCGGGGTGCACCGCAACACCGTGCGGCAGCGGATCGCCCGCGCCGCGGAGCTGCTGGAGGCGGACCTGGGGGATGCGGACGTGCGCATGGATCTCTGGTTCGCGCTCAAGTGGCTCGGGCCCTGACGGCGCCGAACTGCCCGGCGGGAGCGGCCCCGGCGAACCGACGCAGGCTCGCAGAACCAAGGCTCGCAGAACCGGGGGCCAGCAGAACCAGGGCCCGCACAACCGCAGCCGTCCCGGAAAGGCGTCGGCCCTCCCCCGTGGAGGGATGGGGCCACGGGGGAGGGCCGGACCTGGAGCCGACGGGCTCCGGGCCGTCGTCAGATCTTGGTCCAGGCCTCGGTGAGGACCTGACGGATGATCTGCTCGATCTCGTCGAACGTCGACTGGTTCGAGATCAGCGGCGGCGAGAGCTGGATGACCGGGTCGCCGCGGTCGTCGGCACGGCAGTACAGGCCGTACTCGAAGAGCTTCTTGGACACGAAGCCGTAGAGGATCCGCTCGGACTCCTCGTCCGTGAACGACTCCTTGGTCGCCTTGTCCTTGACCAGCTCGATGCCGTAGAAGAAGCCGTTGCCGCGGACGTCGCCGACGATCGGCAGGTCGTACAGCTTCTGCAGGGTCCGCAGGAACGCCGGCTCCTGGTCCAGCACGTGCTGGTTGAGGCCCTCGCGCTCGAAGATGTCGAGGTTGGCCAGGGCGACCGCGGCGGAGACCGGGTGGCCGCCGAAGGTGTAGCCGTGCAGGAAGGTGTTGCCGCCCTTGTAGAAGGGCTCGGCGACGCGGTCGGAGACGATCGCGGCACCGATGGGGGAGTAGCCGGAGGTCATGCCCTTGGCGCAGGTGATGATGTCCGGGACGTAGCCGAACTTGTCACAGGCGAAGATGTGGCCGAGGCGGCCGAACGCGCAGATGACCTCGTCCGAGACGAGCAGCACGTCGTACTGGTCGCAGATCTCGCGGACCCGCTGGAAGTAGCCGGGCGGGGGCGGGAAGCAGCCGCCCGCGTTCTGCACCGGCTCCAGGAAGACGGCGGCGACGGTGTCCGGGCCCTCGAAGAGGATCTCCTGCTCGATCTGGTCGGCGGCCCAGCGGCCGAAGGCCTCCGGGTCGTCGCCGTGGATCGGCGCGCGGTAGATGTTGGTGTTGGGCACCTTGTGCGCGCCCGGGACCAGCGGCTCGAAGGGTGCCTTCAGGGCGGGCAGACCGGTGATGGACAGGGCGCCCTGCGGGGTGCCGTGGTAGGCCACCGCCCGCGAGATCACCTTGTACTTGGTGTGGTTGCCGGTGAGCTTGTGGTACTGCTTCGCCAGCTTCCAGGCGGTCTCGACGGCCTCGCCGCCGCCGGTGGTGAAGAAGACCTTGTTCAGGTCGCCGGGTGCGTGGTTCGCCAGGCGCTCGGCCAGCTCGATGGCCTTGGGGTGCGCATAGGACCACACGGGGAAGAAGGCCAGCTCGGCCGCCTGCTTGGCGGCGACCTCGGCCAGCTCCTGGCGGCCGTGGCCGGCCTGAACCACGAACAGGCCCGCGAGGCCGTCGAGGTACTTCCTGCCCTTGTCGTCGTAGATGTACGTGCCCTCGCCGCGGACGATCGTCGGGACGGGGGCGTTCTCGTACGACGACATGCGGGTGAAGTGCATCCACAGGTGGTCGTACGCCGTCTTGGAGAGGTCGGCGCTCATGGCTATCGGGTTCCCCATGTGTAGGTCTGCTTCTTGAGCTTGAGGTAGACGAAGCTCTCGGTGGAGCGCACGCCGGGAAGCGCGCGTATCCGCTTGTTGATCATTGCGAGAAGGTGGTCGTCGTCCTCGCAGACGACCTCCACGATGAGGTCGAAGGAGCCCGCGGTGACGACCACGTACTCGACCTCGCCCATCTCGGTCAGCGCGTCCGCCACCGGGTCGAGGTCTCCCTCGACGTTGATGCCGACCATCGCCTGGCGCCGGAAGCCCACGGTGAGCGGGTCGGTGACGGCGACGATCTGCATCACGTTCTGGTCGAGCAGCTTCTGGACGCGCTGCCTGACCGCGGCCTCGGAGAGGCCCACGGCCTTGCCGATCGCCGCGTAGGGACGCCGTCCGTCTTCCTGGAGCTGCTCGATGATCGCCAGGGAAACGGAGTCGATCGTCGCGTTGCCGTTCTTGTCTCGTGTGGCCACGGGCAACACTGTGCATGAGTAGTCGACAGTCTGGCAACTACCAAGCGATGAAATTCGTTGTTGCGATCGTCGAATATCACTGATTCCGTAGGTAGTGGGTGGCGGGTATGTCGAAAGCGTCGCCACAGTCAGTAGGCTGGATGTCTCACCCATCGGACACCGATTAGGAGGGGTGGCAGTGACCACCGAGCTGCGTCGTCTGCGCAACTACATCGACGGGGAGTTCCGGGATGCCGCCGACGGGCGGACCACCGAGGTGGTCAATCCGGCCACAGGAGAGGTGTACGCGACCGCTCCGCTGTCCGGATCCGCGGACGTCGACTCCGCCATGGCGGCCGCCGAGGCCGCGTTCCCGGCCTGGCGCGACCTCGTACCGGGCGAGCGCCAGAAGGCACTGCTCAAGATCGCCGACGCGGTCGAGGCGCGTGCCGAGGAGCTGATCGCCGCGGAGAGCGAGAACACCGGCAAGCCCATCGGACTGACCCGGTCCGAGGAGATCCCTCCCATGGTCGACCAGATCCGCTTCTTCGCGGGTGCGGCCCGGCTGCTGGAGGGCCGCTCGGCCGGCGAGTACATGGAGGGGCTGACCTCGATCATCCGCCGGGAGCCGGTCGGCGTCTGCGCCCAGGTCGCCCCGTGGAACTACCCGATGATGATGGCCGTGTGGAAGTTCGCCCCGGCGCTCGCCGCGGGCAACACGGTCGTCCTGAAGCCGTCGGACACCACTCCGGCGTCCACGGTCCTGCTCGCCGAGATCATCGGCTCCGTCGTCCCCAAGGGCGTCTTCAACGTCGTCTGCGGCGACCGTGACACCGGCCGCCTGATGGTCGAGCACGAGACCCCGGCGATGGCCTCCATCACCGGCTCCGTGCGGGCCGGCATGCAGGTCGCCGAGACCGCCTCCAAGGACCTCAAGCGGGTCCATCTGGAACTCGGCGGCAAGGCCCCGGTCGTGGTCTTCGATGACTCCGACATCCCCAAGGCCGTCGAGGACATCTCGGTCGCGGGCTTCTTCAACGCGGGCCAGGACTGCACGGCCGCGTGCCGCGTTCTCGTCCACGAGTCGATCCACGACGAGTTCGTCACCGCGCTCGCCAAGGCCGCGGCCGACACCAAGACGGGTCAGCCGGACGACGACGACGTCCTCTTCGGCCCGCTCAACAACGCCAACCAGCTCGCCCAGGTCTCCGGCTTCATCGACCGTCTGCCCTCGCACGCCAAGGTCGAGGCGGGCGGCCACCGGGTCGGCGACAAGGGCTTCTTCTACGCCCCGACCGTCGTCTCCGGCCTCAAGCAGGACGACGAGATCATCCAGAAGGAGGTCTTCGGTCCCGTCATCACCGTCCAGAGGTTCACGGACGAGCAGCAGGCCGTCACCTACGCCAACGGCGTGGAGTACGCGCTCGCTTCCTCGGTGTGGACCAAGGACCACAGCCGCGCCATGCGGATGTCCAAGGCGCTCGACTTCGGCTGCGTGTGGATCAACACCCACATCCCGCTGGTCGCCGAGATGCCGCACGGCGGCTTCAAGAAGTCCGGCTACGGCAAGGACCTCTCGGCCTACGGCTTCGAGGACTACACCCGCATCAAGCACGTGATGACGTCCCTGGACTGAGCACACGGACGTCCCGGAGACCGGAAGACGGCGCGCCCCGACCCATCGTCGGGGCGCGCCGTCGCCGTTCCGGACGCACCGTCCCTTGCCGCCCCGCCATGTCCACGGCATCCTGCGCCAATGCCGGAGATCACGACGGTCACCAGGCGCCACGCGCCGTCCCGCAGAACCGTGTTGCGCGCCCTGAGCGGCGGGGCCGCGGCCACTGCACTCGCCGGATGCGGCATCCCGCCCGCCTACGTGGCACCCGCGGACCGTACGGTGCCCGACCGCTCCGTACGAGAACGGCGGCTCGCCTTCGCCAACTGGCCGCTCTACATCGACGTCGACGACGGCGACGCGCAACTGCGGCCCACGCTCGCGGCGTTCGAGAAACGCACCGGCATCTCCGTGGACTACACCGAGGAGATCAACGACAACGACGAGTTCTTCGGCAAGGTCGGCCCGGCCCTGATGAACCATCAGGACACCGGCAGGGACCTCGTGGTGATGAGCGACTGGATGTGCGGGCGGTTCGTCCGGCTGGGCTGGGTGCAGGAGATGGACCGTGCCGCGCAGCCGAACGTCACACGCCATCTCGACCCGCTGCTGCGCGACCCGGCCTTCGACCGCGGGCGCCGGCATGCCGTGCCGTGGCAGTCCGGCATCACCGGCATCGCGTACAACCGCGAGGCCCTGGGCCGGGAGATCCGCAGCACCGCCGAGCTCTTCGGCGACGACCTGCGCGGCAAGGTGACGCTGCTCGCCGGCCTCGACGAGGCCTTCGCCCTCCTCATGCAGGGCAACGGCGCGGACATCACGCGCTGGACGGCGGACGACTTCCATACGGTCACCGACCAGGTGCGCCGCCTGGTCTCCCGCCACCACATACGCCGCTTCACCGGCAACGACTACATCAAGGACCTGGCCTCCGGTGACGTACTCGCCTGCCAGGCGTACTCCGGTGACGTCATCCAGCTCCGGGCCGACCACCCCGGCATCGAGTTCGTGGTGCCGGAGGAGGGCGCCGAGCTGTGGTCGGAGAGCCTGATGATCCCCAACAGAGCCGGCCACAAGCGCAATGCCGAGGCGCTGATCGACTACTACTACGAGCCGGAGACGGCGGCCGCGCTCGCCGCCTGGGTCAACTACGTCTGCCCGGTGCCCGCGGCCCGCGACGTCCTGGCCTCCGCCAAGGACGAGGAGACCGCCGAACTGGCCGAGGATCCGCTGATCTTCCCGGACGAGGCGATGCGCGCACGGCTGGCCGTGGCGCGCGACATCACCCCGCGGGAGCGCCGGGACTTCGCCCGGGAGTGGAACGCCATCGTCGGCCTCTGAACGGGCGTGCCGGTCAGGGGAGTCGGCGGCGCGGACCCGGTGCGTACGGACCCGGCCCGTACGGACCCGGCCCGTACGGACCCGGCCCGTACGGACCCGGTTCCTTGCCCGGGCCCGGTGCCACGGCCGTACGGACGGTGGTCCCGAGCTCGTACGGACGGCGGTCCCGGGTTCGTACGGCGGCGGGCTCAGCGGTCGAGCAGGCGGCGCAGGCAGTCGATGCGGTTGGTGGTGACCGAGTCGACGCCGTGCCGCAGCAGGCGCTTCATCGTGCGGCCGGTGTCCGCGGTCCAGGCGGAGACCAGCATGCCGCCGGCGTGGTCGCGGGCCACGAGGTCCTCGCTCACCAGCCCGAAGCGGTAGTTGAGCCAGCGCGGGCGCACGGCCGCGAGGAGCGCGGGAGGCGGCGGGGCGAGCGTGGTCCGGGTGAGGGCGATCTCGGCGTCCGGGTCCGCCGCGCGGAGGGCCAGCATGCCGGCGGCTCCGCCGCAGTAGTAGGCGCGGCCGGCGAGCCCGGCCGCGCGGACCTCGGCGACCGCGGCAGGCGCCGCCGCCGGATCCGGCAGATCGATCATCGGGCGGGCCGCGGACCCTTGGCATACCGCCGCCAGGCCCTCGGCGAGCGCGGGGACACCGCCGCCCGTCAGGACACGTACCTCGGCGGCGGTGACCTCGGAGAGCGGCCGTTCCACCTCCCAGAGCCGCTCCAGGGTCGCGTCGTGGAGCAGCACCGGCACGCCGTCGCGGGTCAGCCGTACGTCGAACTCGACCGCGTCCGCGCCCTGCCGGACCGCCGAGCGCAGGGAGGGCAGGGTGTTCTCGCGTACGCGGTACGGGTCGCCGCGATGGGCGACGGCTACTGCAGCCATGAGGCGGTGTACCCGTCGATCTCGGCGATGAGCTTCTCCTTGCCGGACGGGTCGAGGAAGGACGCCTCGACGGCGTTCCTGGCGAGGCCGGCGACGCCGCGCTCGTCCAGGTCCAGCAGCCGGGCGGCCACCCCGTACTCGGTGTTGAGGTCGGTGCCGAACATCGGCGGGTCGTCGCTGTTGACGGTCACCAGCACGCCGGCCGCCACCATCTCCTTGATGGGGTGCTCGTCGAGGTGCGCCACGGCGCGCGTCGCGATGTTCGAGGTCGGGCAGACCTCCAGCGGGATGCGGTGCTCGGCGAGGTGCGCCAGCAGCCGCGGGTCCCGGACGGAGCTGGTGCCGTGCCCGATGCGCTCGGCGCGCAGATGGGTCAGGGCGTCCCAGATCGTCTCCGGGCCCGTGGTCTCGCCCGCGTGCGGCACGCTGTGCAGCCCGGCCGCGATGGCGCGGTCGAAGTACGGCTTGAACTGCGGCCGGGGAACGCCCAGTTCGGGGCCGCCCAGACCGAACGAGACCAGCCCCTCGGGGTTCAGGTCCACCGCGATCCGCGCCGTCTCCTCCGCCGCCTCCAGCCCTGCCTCGCCCGGGATGTCGAAGCACCAGCGCAGGATCACGCCGAGGTCGGCCTCCGCCGCCCTGCGGGCGTCCTCGATGGCTTCGACGAACGCCACGTCGGGGATTCCGCGCCGGACGGAGCTGAAGGGGGTGACGGTCAGCTCGGCGTACCGGATGCTCTGCTGGGCCATCTCATGGGCCACCTCGTACGTGAGCAGCCGTACGTCGTCGGCATCGCGCACCAGGTCCACCACGGAGAGATAGACCTCGATGAAGTGGGCGAAGTCCCGGAAGGTGAAGTAGTCGACCAGCGCCTCGGGGTCGGTGGGGACCTTGGAGTCGGGGTGGCGGGCGGCCAGTTCGGCGACGATGCGCGGAGAGGCCGAGCCGACGTGGTGGACGTGGAGTTCCGCCTTGGGCAGTCCCGCGATGAAGGTGTGGAGATCGGCCATCGGTCCTCCTGGGGACAAGCGTGCTGGTTCCGTGGTGGCGGGCAGGGATCATCGTAGGCACGGGGCACGGCGCGGCCTGGCGGGGGCCCTGTTGGGGGCGGACAGCGAGCGGGCGGACCGGCGAGGGGCGGCCGGGATCCGGGGTGCAGCAGTTCCGGAGACCGTCCGGGCCCCAGGCCGTAGCATTGCCGGACGTTCGAAGGGGAGGAACATGTCCGACGCCGAGAAGCCCCAGCAGCCCGAACGGCGGGACCCGTGGGCGCCGCCGGAGCAGCCGGTGCCCCTGGACAAGCAGCGGCCCGTACCGCCGGTGGCGGCTCCCCCCACGGCCTCCGGCATGCCGCCCTCCGGCGCCCATCAGCCTCCGCCTCCCGGTGCCCATCAGCCTCCGCCTCAGCCCCCGGCGGCCCACCAGCCTCTGCCCCCGGGCGGAGCCGGCGCGGTGCCGCCACCTCCGATCGCCCCCACCGGCCCCGCCTCGTACGCGCCCGCGTACGGCGCCGACCCCTACGGCTCCACCGGCTACGGCAGCGGCAGCCCGTACGGCGGCTACCCGGCCTACCCCGGCTACTCGGGGGCTCCCGGCGGCTACGGGTCGGGCGGTTACGGCGCCGGCTGGCAGTCCGGGCAGCCTCTTCCGACGAACGGGCTGGCGATCGCGGGCATGGTGGTCGGCATCGTCGGCACCGTCCTCTTCTTCACCAGCGTCTTCGCGATCATCCTCGGTGTGCTGGCGATCATCTTCGGCGCCCTCGGCCGCGGAAAGGCGACCCGGGGAGAGGCCGGGGGCGGAGGTCAGGCCCTGGCCGGGGTGATCCTCGGCGTCGTCGCGGTCGTCGCCGGAGCGCTGATGCTGGTGCTGCTCATCGCCAGCTCCCAGGACGACGGCGACAACTACACCGGCGACGCGTCTGCCCCCTCCCGGGCGGCCGTGAGCGTCACGCCGTAGCGCGCGCTGCTCACGACCGGGTCCCGCGCCCGCCGTCAGGCCGGGCAAGCCGTCAGGCCGTGCCGGCCTCCGCGCCACCGTCCGCGCGCAGCCGCTCCCGGGCCTCCATCAGCGCGAAGCCCAGCAGATTCAGCCCCCGCCAGCGGGCCGGATCGTGCGCCGCCTCGGCGTCCTCGGCCAGCCCGATCCCCCAGATCCGGTCCACCGGGCTCGCCTCGACGAGCACATGGTCGCCGGTGCCGAGCAGATACGCGCGCAGCTCCGGGTCGCGGCCGAACTTGTGCAGGCTGCCCGCCAACACGATTCCGTAGCGGTGCGTCCGCCAGGTCTCCTCGTCGAAGCCGCTGACCAGGCGGCCGGCCTTCTGCGCGGCCGCCGGGCTCGTCGCCTCCAGCGCCCTGCGCTCGGCCTCCCCGTCCCCGAAGAGACGGGCCTTCTCCGCCATCATCCAGTGCTCCGCCGTGGCATACGCGATGCCGTCGACCGTGAACGGCGAGGGCCACCACTGGGAGAAGCACGCCGCGTCCACGCGGCCCTCCTGCTGCGGGTGGTGCCGCCAGAAGTGCACGAACATGATCTTTTCGCCCTGCTCCGCCCGCCCGATCAGCGCGGACGTGCTCTCGTCGTTCGTCCCCATGGCATGGGAGTCTCGCACCGTCCCCTGACACTGCGTCCATCGAATTCATGGACCGCCCGACACAATGACCGACAGATTCCGTCGCGTAACCAAAAGGCAACAACGGAATCACTTGTTGAATGCCCCCTGCTCTGTCAGGATCGGCGTTCAATCGAAGCTGGAGCTACGCCGACCGCTGTCACAGGGGGCCGGGTCGGCGGAGGAGAGCGATATGAGCAATCCCTTCCAGGCGGACGAACGCTTCGCCGACGGTGCCCAGTACATCGCCGGTGAACTGCGTCCCGGCACCTCCGGCCGGGAGCACGCGGTCGTCGACCCGGCCACCGGCGAGGCGGTGTACACCTACGAACTGGCCGGTACCGCCGAGGTCGACGCTGCCGTCGACGCCGCCGCCCGCGCCTTCCCCGAGTGGGCGGGCGCGACCCCCGGCGAGCGGTCCGAGGCCCTCCACCGCTTCGCGGCCGTCCTCGGCGACCGGGCCGAGGAGTTCGCGCAGGCCGAGACGCTCCAGTGCGGCAAGCCGATCAAGCTGTCGAGGGAGTTCGACGTCCCCGGCTCGATCGACAACGCCTCCTTCTTCGCGGGTGCGGCCCGGCACCTCGAAGGCAAGTCGGCGGGGGAGTACACCGGGGACCACACCTCGTACATCCGTCGCGAGCCCATCGGTGTCGTCGGATCCATCGCGCCGTGGAACTACCCGCTGCAGATGGCCGCCTGGAAGGTCCTCCCGGCTGTCGCGGCGGGCAACACCATCGTGCTGAAGCCGGCCGAACTCACCCCGCTCACCTCGCTGTTGTTCGCCCAGGCCGCGGACGAGGCAGGCATCCCCGCCGGGGTGATCAACATCATCAGCGGTGCAGGGCGGGACGCGGGCGAGCACCTCGTCGGCCACCCGGGCGTCGCCATGACCTCCTTCACCGGCTCGACGGCCGTCGGCAAGCGCGTGGCCGAGATCGCCACGAGCACCGTCAAGCGCCTCCACCTCGAACTCGGCGGCAAGGCCCCCTTCGTGGTCTTCGACGACGCCGACCTGGAGGCCGCCGTGCACGGCGCCGTCGCCGGCGCCCTCATCAACACCGGCCAGGACTGCACCGCCGCGACACGCGCCTACGTACAGCGGCCGCTCTACGACGCGTTCGTCTCCGGCGTCGCCGACCTCATGGCCACCGTGCGCCTGGGCGACCCCGCCGACCGCGCCACCGACCTCGGCCCGCTCATCTCGCATGCGCAGCGCGACCGCGTCGCGGGCTTCGTCGACCGCGCCCGCTCCTACGCCACGGTCGTCACCGGGGGAGAAGCCCCGCAGGGCGAGCTGGCCAAGGGCGCCTACTACCGCCCGACCCTGGTCACCGGCGCCGCCCAGGACAGCGAGATCGTCCAGGCCGAGATCTTCGGGCCGGTCCTGGTCGTCCTGCCCTTCGACGGCGACGACGAGGGCATCGCGCTGGCCAACGACACCCCCTACGGCCTCGCCGCCTCCGCCTGGAGCCGCGACGTCTACCGCACCGGCCGTGCCACCCGCGAGATCAAGGCGGGCTGCGTGTGGATCAACGACCACATCCCGATCCTCAGCGAGATGCCGCACGGCGGCTACAAGGCCTCCGGCTTCGGCAAGGACATGTCGGCGTACTCCTTCGACGAGTACACGCAGGTCAAGCACGTGATGTACGACAACACCGCGGTGGCGCGGAAGGACTGGCACCGCACCGTCTTCGGTGACCGCTGACCGACAGCCGTGAAAGGGCACAGCGCAATGGAGCAGTACGAGCCTCAGTCCCTGTCGGCGCCCCAACTCGCCGCGATACGCCGCAGCATGACCGAGGGCCGCATGGCGATGAGCCGCCGGGCCCTGCTGCGCTCCGCCGGTGCGGGAGCACTGGCCGTGGGGGGGCTGGGTGCCCTCTCCGGCTGCGGCATCCCGCCCGCCACCCGGACCGCGGAGACGAGCAAGGCCGACGACCACTCCGACGAGGAGAAGTGGCTCAACTTCTCCAACTGGACGGAGTACATCGACGTCAGCGACGACAACAAGCACCGCCCGTCGCTGGAGGAGTTCAAACGCCGTACCGGCGTCAGGGTCAAGTACACCGAGGACATCAACGACAACGTCGAGTTCTTCGGCAAGATCAAGCCGCAGCTCGCCGCGGGCCAGGACACCGGCCGTGACCTGATCTGCGTCACCGACTGGCTGGCCGGACGCATGATCCGGCTCGGCTGGATGCAGAAGCTCGACCAGACCAACGTGCCCAACGCGTACGCCAATCTGGCCGAGGGATTCCGCAGCCCCGACTGGGACCCGGTCCGCGCCCACTCCTACGCCTGGACCGGCATCCCCGCGGTCATCGCGTACAACGAGAAGGCGACCGACGGCCGCAAGGTCACCTCCGTCACCCAGCTCCTGGAGGACCCCAGCCTCAAGGGCCGGGTCGGCATGCTGACGGAGATGCGCGACACCGTCGGGCTGACGCTCCTGGACATGGGCAAGCGGCCCGAGGACTTCCGCGCCGACGACTACGACGCCGCCATCGCGCGCCTCCAGAAGGGCGTCGACAACAAGCAGATCCGCCGCTTCACCGGCAACGACTACGTCGACGACCTCAGCAAGGGCGACATCGCCGCCTGCGTGGCCTGGGCCGGCGACCTGGTCCAGCTCCAGGCCGACAACCCGGCGATCAAGTTCACCATCCCGGACGCCGGTTTCATGATGGCGACCGACAACCTGCTGATCCCCAACAAGGCCCGGCACAAGCGGAACGCCGAGCGCTTCATCGACTACGTCTACGAGCCGAAGGTCGCCGCGAAGATCGCCGCGTTCATCAACTACGTCTGTCCCGTCGACGGCGTGCGCGACGAGCTGGCGAAGATCGACAAGGAGCTCGCGGCCAATCCGCTGATCCTCCCCGACGCGGAGTTCACGAAGAAGTCGCACAACTTCCGGCTGCTCTCCGCCGAGGAAGAGACGTCGTTCGAGCAGAAGTTCGCCAAGCTCATCGGCGCCTGACGGCCACCGGCTCCCGACCGCCCACGAGAACACTGGACTGCCCCCATGAAAGAGACCGCCTCCAACAGCAGCGGCGGAGACGTCCGCCTCACCGGGATCAGCAAGAAGTACGGGTCCTTCTCCGCCGTCCACCCGCTCGACCTCTCCATACCCGCCGGCTCGTTCTTCGCCCTGCTCGGCGCCTCCGGCTGCGGCAAGACCACCACGCTGCGCATGATCGCCGGCCTGGAAGAGCCCACCACGGGCACGGTCCTGCTGGGCGGCAAGGACGTCACCGCCCTGCCGCCGTACAAGCGCCCGGTCAATACCGTCTTCCAGAACTACGCGCTCTTCCCGCACCTCGACATCTACGAGAACGTCGCCTTCGGGCTCCGCCGCCGCGGCGTCAAGTCCGTGAAGAAGCAGGTCGGGGAGATGCTGGAGCTGGTCCAGCTCGGGCAGATGGCGCGCCGCAAGCCGCACCAGCTCTCCGGCGGCCAGCAGCAGCGCGTGGCCGTGGCCCGCGCGCTCATCAACCACCCGCAGGTGCTGCTGCTCGACGAGCCGCTGGGTGCGCTCGACCTGAAGCTGCGCCGCCAGATGCAGCTCGAACTCAAGCGGATCCAGACCGAGGTCGGCATCACCTTCGTGCACGTCACCCACGACCAGGAGGAGGCCATGACCATGGCCGACACGGTCGCGGTGATGAACGCGGGCCGCGTCGAGCAACTCGGCGCCCCCGCCGACCTCTACGAGAACCCCGGCACCACCTTCGTCGCCAACTTCCTGGGCACCTCCAACCTCATCGAGGCCGAGGTCGCCGAGACCGACGGCGACGAGGTCCTGCTCAAGGCGGGGGAGTCCAAGCTCCGGCTGCCCGCGCAGCGATGTTCGGCGACGGTCCGTACCGGCGGGAAGATTCTGGCCGGCGTACGTCCCGAGAAGGTGTCCCTCGCGCACGCCGACGATGCCGGGACCATCCCCGAGGGCCGCAATCGGATCACCGGACGCATCGCCGACTCCAGCTTCATCGGCGTCTCCACGCAGTACGTAGTGCACACCTCCGTCTGCCCCGAGGTCGCCGTCTACGAGCAGAACGTCGAGCGGGACAGCCGTCTGGTGCCCGGCGCCGAGGTCGTCCTGCACTGGAACCCGGCCCATACGTTCGGTCTCGACGCGGCCCAGTCCGTGCTTGCCGGGACCGTGGGCACCGCGGGCACGGAGATCGTCAAGGAGAGCGCATGACCGCGACCCAGGCGGCCGAAGCGCCCCCCGCACCGCCCTCGCCGGAGGCCCCCGTACGGAAACCGGCCACCCGCAAGCGGCTCGTCCCTTACTGGCTGCTGCTGCCGGGCATCGTCTGGCTGGTGGTCTTCTTCCTCGCGCCGATGATCTACCAGGCGTCGACGTCGGTGCAGACCGGAACCCTGGAGACCGGCTACCAGGTCACCTGGCACGTCGAGACCTACTGGGACGCGCTCACCGAGTACTACCCGCAGTTCTTGAAGTCGGTCCTGTACTCCGGCACCGCCACCGTGCTGTGCCTGCTGGTCGGCTACCCGCTCGCGTACACCATCGCCTTCCGCGCGGGCCGCTGGCGCAACCTCGTTCTGATCCTGGTCATCGCGCCGTTCTTCACCAGCTTCCTGATCCGCACGCTGGCCTGGAAGACGATCCTCGCCGACAGCGGCCCGCTGGTGGAGGTGCTCAACACCCTGCACGTCCTGGACGTGACCTCGCTGCTGGGCGTCACGGACGGGAACCGTGTGCTCGCCACACCGCTCGCGGTGATCTGCGGTCTGACGTACAACTTCCTGCCGTTCATGATCCTTCCGCTCTACACCTCGCTCGAGCGGATCGACGGCCGGCTGCACGAGGCCGCGGGCGACCTCTACGCCCGTCCCTCCACGGCATTCCGGAAGGTGACCTTCCCCCTGTCGATGCCGGGCGTCGTCGCGGGCACCCTGCTCACCTTCATCCCGGCGACCGGCGACTACATCAACGCCGAACTGCTGGGCTCCACGGACGAGAAGATGGTCGGCAACGTCATCCAGTCGCAGTTCCTGCGCGTGCTCGACTACCCGACGGCAGCCGCGCTCTCCTTCATCCTCATGGCGGCGATCCTCGCGATGGTCACCGTCTACATCCGCAAGTCCGGGACGGAGGACCTCGTCTGATGAGCTGGCTCCGACGCAATCTCGTGGTGATCGCGGGTGTGCTCACGCTCGCCTATCTGATCGTGCCGAACGTCATCGTTCTGGTCTTCTCGTTCAACAAGCCCAACGGGCGGTTCAACTACGAGTGGCAGCGGTTCTCCACCGACGCCTGGACCGACCCCTGCGGTGTGGCCGATCTGTGCGGCTCGCTCTCGCTCAGTTTGCAGATCGCGTTCTGGGCGACCGTCGGCGCGACCGCCCTCGGCACGATGATCGCCTTCGCGCTGGCCCGCTACCGCTTTCGCGCGCGCGGCGCCGTCAACAGCCTGATCTTCCTGCCGATGGCCATGCCCGAGGTCGTCATGGGCGCCTCGCTGGGCACCCTGTTCCTCAACCTGGGCGCGCAGTTCGGCTTCTGGACGATCCTCATCGCGCACATCATGTTCTGCCTGAGCTTCGTCGTCACCGCGGTCAAGGCCCGGGTGATGAGCATGGACCCGCGCCTGGAGCAGGCCGCCCAGGACCTCTACGCCGGCCCGGTGCAGACCTTCCTGCGGGTCACCCTGCCCATCGCCGCCCCCGGCATCGCCGCCGGAGCGCTGCTCGCCTTCGCGCTCTCCTTCGACGACTTCATCATCACCAATTTCAACGCGGGCTCGACCGTCACCTTCCCCATGTTCGTGTGGGGTTCGGCGCAGCGCGGCACGCCCGTCCAGATCAATGTCATCGGTACGGCGATGTTCGCCGTCGCCGTCCTGTGCGTGCTCGCCGGGCAACTGCTCAGCGGCCGCCGCAAGAGGAGCTGAAACCATGGCCGTCCGTGCCATGCCTCTCCCCTCCGGGGGACACACCGCACCGTCCTCCGCCGCCCGTTCGCTCGCCGAGGCCCTCCCCGTCCCGTACTGGCTCGACGATCCGGGCAAGCCCGCTGCCCGGCCCGCTCTCGTCGGCGACGAGCAGTGCGACCTGCTCGTCGTCGGCGGCGGGTACTCGGGACTGTGGACCGCGCTGATCGCCAAGGAGCGCAACCCCGCCCGCGATGTCGTCCTCATCGAGGGCAAGGAGATCGGCTGGGCGGCCTCGGGCCGCAACGGCGGCTTCTGCGCCGCCTCCCTGACCCATGGCCTGGCCAACGGGCTCTCCCGCTGGCCAGGCGAGATATCCACGCTCCAGGAGCTGGGCCGGACCAACCTCGACGCCATCGAGTCCGCCGTCGACCGCTACGGCATCGACTGCTCCTTCGAGCGCACCGGCGAGATCGACCTCGCCACCGAACCGCACCAGGTCGCCGACCTGCGCGAGACCGCCGAACAGGCGGCAGAGCTCGGCACCGAGCTGTCCTACCTGGACCGCGACGCCGTACGGGCCGAGGTCGACTCGCCGACCTTCCTCGCCGGGCTCTGGGACCGCACCGGCGTCGCCATGCTCAACCCGGCCCGCCTCGCCTGGGGCCTGAAGCGCGCCTGCCTCGAGAAGGGGGTGCGGATCCACGAGAACACCCCGGCCACCGAACTGGCCCCGCGCGGCGCCGGCATGGGGGTGCGGACCCCGTACGGCCGGGTGCTGGCCGGGCAGGTGGCACTGGGCACCAACGCCTTCCCGAACCTGGTGCGGCGCGTCCGCCCGTACGTGGTGCCGGTCTACGACTACGCGCTGATGACCGAGCCGCTCAGCCAGGAGCAGCTCGCCTCGATCGGCTGGCGGAACCGTCAGGGCCTGTCGGACAGTGCCAACCACTTCCACTACTTCCGGCTCACCGAGGACAACCGGATCCTGTGGGGCGGCTACGACGTCGTGTACCACTACGGCGGCCGTATCGCCGAGGAGTACCACCAGCGCCCCGAGACCTATCTCAAGCTCGCCGACCACTTCTTCCGCTGCTTCCCGCAGCTCGAGGGCGTCCGGTTCAGCCACACCTGGGGCGGGGTCATCGACACCTGCTCGCGGTTCTCGCCCTTCTTCGGCACGGCCCACCGGGGGCGCGTCGCGTACGCCGTCGGCTACACGGGCCTCGGCGTCGGAGCCACCCGGTTCGGCGCGGACGTGATGCTCGATCTGCTCGCAGGCGAGCGCACCGAGCGCACCCAGACCGACATGGTGCGCTCCAAGCCGCTGCCCTTCCCGCCCGAACCGGTGCGCTGGGCGGGCATCGGGATCACCCAGTGGTCGCTGGCTCGCGCGGACGCGGGCGGCGGCCGGCGCAACCTCTGGCTCAAGGCGATGGACCGGATCGGGCTGGGCTTCGACTCGTAGCCGAACCCCCCGCCGCGGGTGCGTGCCATGGGGCGGACGGTCGGCGCATCGCCGGTACGCACAGTGCGCACAGCAGTCCGCCGAACAGCAGCCAGCTGCCGAGCACATCGATCGGCCAGTGGTATCCGCACCGGATCAGCCCCGCCCCGACGAGGAGGTTGAGCAGCAGCGCCGCGCCGGCCAGCAGCAGGCGGGCCAGGGCGCGGCGCAGCGCGGGCGCGAGGAGGAGGGCCGCTGCGCCGTAGGCGATGGTGGCGGTCGCCGCGTGGCCCGAGGGGTACCAGCCGTAGTTCTCCGCCGGGCCGAGCGGACCCGGGCGGCCGATCAGGTCCTTCAGGGGGACGACGAGCGCCGGGACCGACGCCATCGCGGCGGCTGCGGTGAGCGGCGGCAGCCACCAGCGCCGTAGGCGCATCCGCAGGCCCCGCCACACCGAGAAGCCCATCGCCGCCACCAGGGCGATCAGCGCGATCTGCGTGTTGCCCAGATCGGCGGCCAACTCGGCGAGGGGGTGCGCGGTACCGGGGCGGAAGAGCTGGTAGCCCACGCGCTCGTCCAGGGCGACGAGCCACCCGCCGGCCGCGACCTGCCAGGTGAGCAGGGCGAAGAGGACCCCGCACAGGACGGGCAGCACTACGGGAATGAACAGACGCCACAAAGACGACCGCCCCGGAACAGGGGGGAGAGTTCCAGGGCGGTCGTCGCGACCGGTGTGCCGCGCGCCCCGGGGGGTATGGGGCGGGCGGCCGTCCGATCGGTGAGGAGTTCCGGAGCCGGAAGCTCCGATGGTGTGCGCGAGGGCACGGCCGGGCCGAGGCTGGGGATGCATCGACTCGACATCGCCCGCAGTCCCCTGCGAGCGGGGTGTTTCTCTCATCTGCAGGAACCGTACGCCAGGCGGGGCGGGCCCGACAGACGGATTGCCCGTCCGCCATCGGCCCCCCACACATTCTTCACGAGGCATCACAGATGACCCAGTGGATCATGGTGGGAGGGCCGGTGGCCGGGCAGAACATCCGTACGGTTCCCCGGGCCGGATCAGAGCCCTGCGAGAGCGCCCTCGAGGATGCCCAGGCCCTCGTTCAGCAGGTCCTCACCGATGACCAGCGGCGGAAGGAAGCGCAGCACGTTGCCGTACGTGCCGGTGGTCAGGACGAGCAGCCCCTCCGCGTGGCACGCCTTGGCCAGCGCGGCAGTCGCCTCCGGGTTGGGCTCCTTCGAGCCGGACTTCACCAGCTCGATCGCGATCATCGCGCCACGCCCGCGGACATCGCCGATGACGTCGTACTTCTCCTGCATCGCGGCCAGCCGCGGCTTCATGATGTCCGCGATCCGCCGGGCCTTGGCGGGGAGGTCCAGCTCGCGCATCGTCTCGATCGCGCCGAGCGCCGCGGCGCAGGCGACCGGGTTGCCGCCGTACGTGCCGCCCAGGCCGCCGCTGTGCGCGGCGTCCATGATCTCGGCGCGGCCGGTCACGGCGGCCAGCGGCAGGCCGCCGGCGATGCCCTTCGCGGTGGTGATCAGGTCGGGCACGATGCCCTCGTCCTCGCAGGCGAACCACTGGCCGGTGCGGCAGAAGCCGGACTGGATCTCGTCGGCGACGAAGACGATCCCGTTGTCCTTGGCGAACTGCGCGATCGCGGGCAGGAAGCCCTTGGCCGGCTCGATGAAACCGCCCTCGCCGAGAAGCGGCTCGATCACGATCGCGGCGACGTTCTCGGCGCCGATCTGCTTGGTGATCATGTCGATGGCCTGGTCCGAGGCTTCCTTGGCGCAGTTCTCGGGACCGGTCAGCCAGCGGTAGGGGTACGCGACGGGCACGCGGTAGATCTCCGGCGCGAAGGGGCCGAACGAGTGCTTGTACGGCATGTTCTTCGACGTGAGCGCCATCGTCAGGTTCGTCCGGCCGTGGTAGCCGTGGTCGAACACGACGACGGCCTGCCGCTTGGTGTAGGAGCGGGCGATCTTCACCGCGTTCTCCACCGCCTCGGCGCCGGAGTTGAACAGCGCCGACTTCTTGGCGTGGTCACCCGGCGTGACCTTGGCCAGCTCCTCGCACACCTCCACGTAGCCCTCGTACGGCGTCACCATGAAACAGGTGTGGGTGAAGTCGGCGAGCTGGGCGGACGCCCGGCGTACGACGGCCTCGGCGCTGTTGCCGACCGTGGTCACGGCGATGCCGGAGCCGAAGTCGATGAACGAGTTGCCGTCCACGTCCTCGAGGACGCCGCCGCCCGCCCGCGCGGCGAACACCGGCATCACGGACCCGACGCCCCCGGCGACCGCCGAGGTCCGGCGGGCCTGCAGCTCCTGGGACTTCGGCCCGGGGATCGCGGTGACGACGCGGCGCTCCTGCGGGAGCGAGGGGCCTCCGGCGGTTGCGGTCATGGTGGATCTCCTGTGGTCCGGGGATGAACGCAGCCCATTCCGGGCTTACGCGGGCCTACTGGTCCTACTCACGCAGGCTAGGGCCGGACAGCGGCCCGGGGCATGCTCCGATCGGTAGCGGTGTGCGTGTCACGTTGTCCGCGGTGGCCATAGCGGCGCCCCGCGCACCCGGCGGCCCGTGCGCGCCCCCGGAACCCCCGGTACCGGTTGCGCCGCCCGGCGCACCGTCGTCCGCGGCCGGCGGATCGCTGAACTCCCCAGGCGGGGGCACTAGATTGAGCGGCGGCGCTTACCGAACACCCGGGCCTGTCAGGGGGCACAGCAGCAGATGGACACCGAGGGCACGTACGACCCGCGCAGCACGCGATCGGACCACGTGCCACGGCCCGCGGGACCGCCGCCGGCCGGAGCTGTCCCCCCGCGCCCGGTGTCCGCACCGTCCGCACCGCCCGTACCCCCGGTCCCGCCCGGCCGCCCGGGGGAGGGGGACTTCCTGGCCTGGCTGCGCACGCCGCGCAACCGGGCCGCCCCCGGCATCTGGGCCTTCGGCCACCGCCCCCGGCCCCCGGAGGAACCGGACCGTATCCCGGGCCGCCAGCTCCTCAGCGGCGCGCTGATCGCGTTCCTGTGCGGCTGGCTGCTCTGGTCGCTGCTGTGGAACCAGTACCTCGAGGGGTGGTGGATCTTCGTCGAGGACTGGTGGCTGCTGCCCATGCTGCTGCTGGTGCCCGACGACTGGAAGGCGACCCAGGGCTTCGTCGCCGTCTCCTACCTCTACTACGCCCTCGTGCTGACCGGCCTCGCGATCGGCTTCGGCCGGGTCGGCAACTGGCATGAGGTCTGGCGCCGCTACGGCGTCCCGCTCTGGCCGCTGTTCGCGCTGCTGCCGGGCGTCTGGCGCGAGATGCCGCGCACCGCATCCTGGCTCGAGTTCGTGTCGAACCTCTACTACGTCCTGCTGGTGGCCGCCGTCGTCGCGGTCGTCGGGCGTGCCGGGACCTGGCCGATGATGCGGCAGCGGCGGACCGCCCCGGACCAGGCCCCGCCGGAGCCGCAGGAGGATCCGGCCGAGTGGCCCGAGCTGCGGGCCGCGGGGGCGGCGACCGCCGCGGACGCGCTCGCCGCCGACGCGCGCGCCGGGCGGATGAACGACGTGGACCATGCGCGGATCAGCCGCGCCTGGCAGTCCGTGCAGGCCCGGCCCTCGCGCCTGGCTGCCTTCGTCGACACCGTGCGGCAGCAGGGTGCGGCCGCCTGTGCGCACCCCTCGGGCGCGCGCGACCTGCCCGTCCGCACCGGCCGCCACGACCTGCGCGCCCGCCAGGTGCGGATCGGCACCACGGCCGACGATCCGCGCAACCCGTACGCGTACCGCGGCGCCGGTTCCGCGCTCGACCCGACCCTCCTCGGCACCTCGGTGCTCGCTGTCGGGCCTCCCGGCTCGGGCAAGACCGCGCAGCTGGTGCGGCCCGTCGTCGAGGCCCTCTGCCTGCAGGCGCTGGCCGGGCAGGCCGCGGTCGTCGCCGTCGGTGCGGCCGGCGCCGCGCTCGGGCCCGACGAGGCGTTCGACGTCGTGATCCGGATCGGGCAGCCCGACTCGGCCTACGACCTGGACCTCTACGGCGGCACCGCCGACCCGGACGCCGCGGCCGCGATGCTCGCCGAGGCCCTCGTCGGAGACCTGGCCGCCACCCTGCCGGGCGGGGACAGCCGCCGGGCGGCCACCGCGCTCGCGCAGGTGCTCGGACCGTTCCGCGCGGTCCACGGCCGCTTTCCCGCCGTACCGGAGCTGCGCGAGCTGCTGGACGGATCGGAGGCCGCGCTCGGCGCGCTCCGCTCCGCGCTGGAGGCGTCCGGGGACGCCACCCAACTCCGTGAACTCGATGCGCGCGAACGGCAGTCGGGGCGTGCCGGCGACGCGGGCGCCCTGCTGGCCGACCGGATCGCCCTGCTGGACCGTCCCGCCTTCGCGGGATTCTTCGACCCGGCGGGGGAGGGGAAGCCGTTCTCGCTGCGTGCCCTGGAGCACCCGCTGAGGGTCCGTATCGACCTGCCCGAGCGCGGTCACGCGGAGGCGTCCCGCCTGCTGGCCCGCCTGGTGCTCGCGCAGTTCGCCGAGTGCGCCACGGCGCGCACCGATCGTTCGCTGTTCACCTGCGTGGTGCTCGACGACGCCACGCAGACCGTCACGGCCGAGTCGCTGCGCGGTATCCAGCGGCTCCGCTCGGCGAACGCCGGGGCAGTGCTGGCGCTGCGGACGCTGGAGGACGTACCGGACGCGCTGCGGACGCCGCTGCTCGGCGCGGTCGGCTGCCGTATGGCCTTCGCCGGGGTGACGACGTGGGACGGGGCCCGGTTCGCGGAGGTCTGGGGCAAGGAGTGGGTGGAGGCCCGCGACATCACCAATCGGCAGATCATCGCCGACGAGCCCCTCACCCGCGTGATGCACACCGTCCGCCGCCTCGTCACCGGGCGGGCCGTGACGGCGGAGTCGGTGACCGTACGGAGGGTGGAGCGCGAACGCTGGTCGGCCTCCGAACTGGCCCACTCCGTCCCGGCCGGGCACGCCGTGCTCTCCCTGACCACGGTCCGGGGCGAACACGCCCCGCCGGTGCTGGTCGACCTGCGGGGCTAGGCCTGCCGTGCGCATCCGGCGACGGTGACCGGGTGCGTACGTCAGGTGCGCAGCCGACGGCTGGTCCGAGGCGTGGTTCAGGCGGCTGGCCGGTGCGCGGATGGCGCTGAAGAACGGGACCGGATTCGTCCGGGGTGTCCTCGTCGTGGTCGCCGTGCCGGTGTCCGTGGTGGTGTCGCTCAACCGCCCGGCGGCGGGCGGGGTCCGGTCGGCCAGCCGCTCGCGAAGCGCGGGGGCGCGGGAAACCCGCGCATCCCGCGGAAGCACTGCCTCCGCACTCCCTCCGGGGCTCGGGAACTGCGTGCGGCGGATTCGTCCGCTGAGGCAGAATTGGCCCATGCCGTTCATACGGAGCGGCGAAGTCAGTCTGAAGGTGCCATGGCTCCCACCCTCGCGTCCCTGGTCCAGCACTCCGCGCTCAAGCTCGGTGTCCGCGCGGGCGAGGACCGCCTGGAGACCGAGGTCCGCTGGGCGCACCCCAGTGAACTCGACGACCCCGTGCCGTACATGGACGGCGGCGAACTGCTGCTCACCACCGCCATGAAGCTCGACGCCGAGGACGCGGACGCGATGCGCCGGTACGTCACGAGGCTGGCCGGCGCCGGCGTCGTCGCGCTCGGCTTCGCCGTCGGCGTCAATTACGAGCGGATCCCGCAGGCACTGGTCGACGCCGCCCGGGAACGGGACTTCCCGCTGCTGGAAGTCCCGCGCCGCACCCCGTTCATCGCCATCAGCAAGGCGGTCTCGGCCGCCATAGCCGCCGACCAGTACCGCGCCGTCACCGCAGGCTTCGACGCCCAGCGGGAGCTCACCCGCGCCGCGCTCGGCACCGACGGGCCCGCCGCCCTCCTCGCCCGGCTCGCCGCCCACATCGACGGATGGGCCGCGCTGTACGACGCGTCCGGCGCCGTCGTGGCCGCCGCCCCCGACTGGGCAGCGCGCCGTGCCGCCCGGCTCACCTCCGACGCCGCCAGGCTCCACGAGCGGCCCGCCCCGGCGACCGCGGTGGCCGGGGGAACCGACGAGGGCGAGGACCGGGTCGAGCTGCAGTCCCTGGGCACCGGGCGACGGTCCCGCGGTGTGCTCGCCGTCGGCACCGGAGCCCCCCTGGGCACCGCGGAGCGTTATGCCGTGCACTCCGCCATCGCCCTGCTCACCCTGACGACCGAGCGCTCCCGCTCCCTGCACGAGGCGGAGCAGCGGCTCGGCGCCGCGGTGCTGCGGATGCTGCTGGCGGGCGAACCCGACCACGCGCGGGCCGTCGCGGGCGGGCTCTACGGCGGGCTGCTCGACGCGCCGTTCCGCATGCTCCTCGCCGAGACGGCCCCGGCCGCGGCCGCGGCGGACGGCGTTACGGCGGGGTCCGACGGCGGGCCGGCGCCCGACCCGCTCGGCGTGCTCGCCGACACCGTGGAGACCGCGGCGGCCCGCGGCGGCGAGGCCGTCCTCGTCGTGCCGGACGGGGAGCGCCTGGTGGTCCTGGTCCCCGACGGGGGGACGGCCGCGGCGGCCTGCTTCGCCCACGCCGAGGCGCTGGAGGGCAAGCGCCCCGCGGCCGCCGGACCGCACGACAAGAGCGCTGCGGGCGGCGGGCCGGAGCCGGTCATAGGGCTGTCGGCGCCGGCCGGGCCGATCGCCGCGGCGGGTGCGTACCGCCAGGCCGAACAGGCCCTGTCAGTCGCCCGCCGCCGCGGCCGCGTGATCGTCGAGCACGAGCAGGTCGCCGCCGGCTCGGTCCTCCCGCTCCTGGCCGACGACGCCGTACGCGCCTTCGCCGACGGCATGCTCCGGGCGCTCCACGACCACGACGCGACCGGCCGCGGAGACCTGGTCGCCTCCCTGCGAGCCTGGCTCTCCCGCCACGGCCAGTGGGACGCGGCAGCCGCGGACCTCGGCGTCCACCGGCACACGCTGCGCTACCGCATGCGCCGCGTCGAGGAGATCCTCGGCCGCTCCCTGGACGATCCGGACGTCCGGATGGAGCTGTGGCTGGCTCTCAAGGCCACGGCCCCCGGCCCGGGCTGACCGGCCGCCAGGCCGGGGCCGGGGAGGCTACGCCCGCCATCGACCGTGCCACCCGGACATCCGGCCCGGACTGCCCGCCATCGGGGTCCGCCCCGCTCGCCCGGCGACCTGGTGTTCTTCTCCTCGGGCGTCGGCCACGTCGACCTCGCCATCGGTGGCGGCCAGATGATCCACGCCCCCCGCCCGGGCGCCCCGGGTGCGCATCGCCCCGATCGACCAGATGCCGTTCTCGGGCGCCACGCGCCCGGCGTAGGCGGTCGACCGGCTCGGCGCAGGAGCCCGCAGGCGCCGCCGGGGGTGGCGCCGCGCGTGTCCGCCCGCGCCATTGGGTGCCGCTCGTACCGCGGCCGGTACCGACGACGGCCCCGGGACCCATCGGCGGCCCTACCGGACCATCGGGTGCACGCGCCCGCCGGACCTTCACTCCCGCGCCTCGACACGCGCGACCGCGCCGTCACTCCCGCACCACAGCGGAAGCCCGACGGTGCCAATCCGGCGGGGGGAGCGGGGATACCACTCCACGCCGGACAAACCACATTCGGCGCCCCTCCCCCTACCGTGGGGACGAGAGACAATCCCACCACTTCGGAAGGGCCGGGATCCGCTGTGACCACTCATCACGCCTTCTGGTTGGCCGGGCGCGAGGCGACCGGCGACGACACGCTCGACGTCACCTCCCCCTGGGACGGTGGCCTCGTCGGCACCGTCAGCGTTCCCACCGAGGCCCAGGTCGAGGAGGCCGTGGCCGCGGCGCACGCCGTACGCGACGAGTTCGCCGCCACACCCGCCCACGTACGGGCAGCAGCCCTCGACCACGTCTCGCGGCGCCTCGTCGAGCGCACCGAGGAGATCGCCCGCCTGATCTCGGCCGAGAACGGCAAGCCCCTCAAGTGGGCCCGCGGCGAGGTGGGCCGCGCCATCTCCGTCTTCCGCTTCGCGGCCGAGGAGGCCCGCCGCTTCAACGGCGGCGAGGCGCAGCGCCTGGACACCGACCCCGGCGGTGTCGGCCGGCTGGCCTTCACCCGCCGCTTCTCGCGCGGCGTCGTCCTGGGCATCGCCCCGTTCAACTTCCCGCTGAACCTGTGCGCCCACAAGCTCGCCCCGGCGATCGCGGTCGGCGCGCCGATCATCCTCAAGCCCGCCCCGGCGACCCCGCTCTCCGGCCTGATCCTCGGCGACCTGCTCTCCGAGACCGAGCTGCCGGCCGGCGCCTGGAGCATCCTGCCGGTGCCCAACGACCGCATGCCCGCCCTCGTTCAGGACGAGCGGCTTCCGGTCATCTCCTTCACCGGCTCCGACAAGGTCGGCTTCGCGATCATGGAGTCGGTGCCGCGCAAGCACTGCACGCTGGAGCTGGGCGGCAACGGCGCCGCCGTCGTCCTCCCCGACTTCTCCTCCGAGGCCGACCTGGACTGGGCCGCGACCCGTATCGCGACCTTCTCCAACTACCAGGGCGGCCAGTCCTGCATCTCGGTGCAGCGCGTCATCGCCGACGCCTCGGTCTACGACCGGCTGGTGCCGAAGGTGATCGCGGCCGTCGAGGCACAGGTCACCGGCGACCCGTCGGACAGCGCCACCGACGTCGGTCCGCTGGTCAGCGAGGACGCGGCCAAGCGCGTCGAGTCCTGGGTCGACGAGGCCGTCCAGGCGGGCGCCAAGCTGCTCGCGGGCGGCAAGCGTGACGGCGCCTCGTACGCCCCGACCGTCCTCGAAGGCGTGCCGGACGACGCCACGATCGCCTGCGAGGAGGTCTTCGGCCCGGTGCTGACTCTGCAGAAGGTGGACGGCGAGGCCGAGGCGTTCGCGGCGGTCAACCGGTCCAAGTACGGCCTTCAGTCCGGGGTGTTCACGCGCGACCTGCAGACCGCGTTCCGCGCCCACCGTGCGCTCGAGGTCGGCGGTGTCATCATCGGCGATGTCCCGTCCTACCGCGCGGACCAGATGCCCTACGGCGGCATCAAGCAGTCCGGTGTCGGCCGCGAGGGCGTGAAGTTCGCGATGGACGACTACACCTACGAGCGGGTCATGGTGCTCACGGGCATCGACCTCTGAGCGTTGCCGCTTCCGGCGGCCGGGGACGCACCGTGGGGGCGCGTCCCCGGCCGCCGCGCTGTGCGCAACCCGGGGCGGGACGCCCATGGGCCGTCCGGACGCACCCGGGCGCGAGGGCCCGATCCGCCCGGCGCCGTGTCCGGGACGGTTCCGGCCACCGTCCCCCGGGACACCACAGCGAAGAATCACCGAAAGTCAACTACATCCTTACGGTGAGTCGTGCGCGAAGTCTGGTAGAGCCGTCGTGGATCGGGTAAATACGGTCGAGTAGCACCGACAGGTAGCGAGTAGCTCAGACTGGAAGCAAGTCGACCGGTGCAGCCCCGACTCCGCGGCGAGGTGACCCCGTCATGACCGCCACACCCACCAGGCCAACCGTCTCCGAGCGCGAAGCGCGCCAGGTCGCCGAGGCGGCCCGTGAGCAGGACTGGCGCAAGCCGAGCTTCGCCAAGGAGCTGTTCCTGGGCAGGTTCCGGCTCGACCTGATCCATCCCCACCCCATGCCGGATGCCGAGGGCGTACGGCGTGGTGAGGAGTTCCTCGCCAAGCTGCGCGACTTCTGCGAGACCCGGATCGACAGCGCCCGGATCGAGCGCGAGGCGCAGATCCCGGACGAAGTGATCAACGGTCTCAAACAGCTCGGCGCGCTGGGCATGAAGATCGATACGAAATACGGCGGTCTCGGCCTCACGCAGGTCTATTACAACCGCGCCCTGTCCATGGTCGGCACCGCCAATCCCGCCCTCGGCGCGCTGCTCTCCGCCCACCAGTCGATCGGTGTGCCGCAGCCGCTGAAGCTTTTCGGGACCCAGGAGCAGAAGGACACCTTCCTGCCGCGGTGCGCCCGTACGGACATCTCGGCGTTCCTCCTCACCGAGCCGGACGTGGGCTCCGACCCGGCGCGGCTGGCGACCACCGCCGTGCCCGACGGGGACGACTACATCGTCGACGGCGTGAAGCTGTGGACCACCAACGGCGTCGTGGCCGATCTGCTCGTGGTCATGGCCCGGGTGCCGAAGTCGGAGGGCCACAAGGGCGGGATCACCGCTTTCGTGGTCGAGGCGGCCTCCGAGGGCATCACGGTCGAGAACCGCAACGCGTTCATGGGCCTGCGCGGCATCGAGAACGGCGTCACCCGCCTCCACCAGGTACGGGTGCCCGCCGCCAACCGCATCGGCCCCGAGGGTGCCGGCCTCAAGATCGCCCTCACCACGCTCAACACCGGGCGCCTCTCCCTGCCCGCCATGTGCGTGGGCGCCGGCAAGTGGTGCCTGAAGATCGCCCGCGAGTGGTCGAGCGTCCGCGAGCAGTGGGGCAAGCCGATCGCCAGCCACGAGGCCATCGGTTCGAAGATCTCCTTCATCGCGGCCACCACGTTCGCGCTGGAAGCCGTTGTCGACCTCTCCAGCCAGATGGCCGACGAGGACCGCAACGACATCCGTATCGAGGCGGCCCTGGCCAAGCTGTACGGCTCCGAGATGGGCTGTCTGATGGCGGACGAGCTCGTGCAGATCCGCGGCGGCCGCGGCTTCGAGACGGCCGCGTCGCTGGCCGCCCGCGGCGAGCGTGCCGTGCCCGCCGAGCAGATGCTCCGCGACCTGCGGATCAACCGGATCTTCGAGGGCTCGACCGAGATCATGCACCTGCTGATCGCCCGTGAGGCGGTCGACGCCCACCTCTCCGTCGCGGGCGACCTGATCGACCCCGACAAGTCCCTCTCGGACAAGGCGAAGGCGGGCGCCAAGGCCGGCGGCTTCTATGCCCGCTGGCTGCCCAAGCTCGTCGCCGGACCCGGCCAACTCCCGGGCAGCTACGGCGAGTTCCACCGCGCCGGCCAACCCGACCTGTCCGTCCACCTGCGCTATGTCGAGCGCGCCTCGCGCAAGCTCGCCCGCTCCACCTTCTACGCCATGTCGCGCTGGCAGGGCCGGATGGAGACCAAGCAGGGCTTCCTCGGCCGCATCGTCGACATCGGTGCGGAGCTGTTCGCGATGAGCGCGGCGTGCGTACGCGCCGAGCACCTGCGGTCGACCGGCGACCACGGCAGCGAGGCGTACAAGCTGGCCGACGTCTTCTGCAAGCAGTCCCGCGTCCGCGTCGAGGAGCTCTTCGGGCGGCTGTGGAACAACACCGACGACCTCGACCGCAAGCTCGTCAAGGGCATCCTCGGCGGGCAGTACACGTGGATGGAAGAGGGCATGGTCGACCTCAGCGGCGACGGCCCGTGGATCGCCGACGCCACCCCGGGCCCGGCCCAGCGGGACAACGTCCACCGCCCCATTCGCTGACGCAGGCAAGCCCCGGCGCGGCGTACCGCATCCCGCGGTGCGCCGCGCCGCCGCGTCCGCGTGCGGCACGCCACGCCGCCCCGGAGGGGGCACCCGTCCGGAACGGGAGGGGACTGCGGCCACAATGGGGGGATGACGGACTCTCTCGCTCATCCGCACGACCGCTTCCCGGCGGCCGGTGCCGCCACCGGCGGGCCACGCGACATCGTGATCCTCGGCTCCACCGGATCGATCGGCACCCAGGCCATCGACGTCGTGCTGCGCCACCCCGACCGCTTCCGCGTCACCGGGCTCTCCGCCGCCGGCGGCAGGATCGATCTGCTGGCCGAGCAGGCCTGGCGCTTGCGAGTCCGTACCGTAGCCGTCTCCCGCCAGGACGCCGTACCGCCGCTGCGCGAGGCGCTGGCCGCGCAGTACGGGTCAGAGCCGCAGCCCGAGATCCTGGCCGGCCCGGACGCCGCCACCGAGCTGGCCGCCTCTCCCTGCCACTCGGTCCTCAACGGCATCACCGGCTCCATCGGGCTCGCGCCCACGCTCGCCGCCCTCGAGGCCGGCCGGGTGCTGATCCTGGCCAACAAGGAGTCGCTGATCGTCGGCGGCCCGCTGGTGAAGGCGATCGCCAAGCCCGGCCAGATCGTGCCGGTCGACTCCGAGCACTCGGCGCTCTTCCAGGCGCTCATGGGCGGTGCGCGTTCCGAGGTCCGCAAGCTCGTCGTCACCGCGTCCGGCGGCCCGTTCCGCGGCCGTACGAAGCCCGAGCTGGCGCAGGTCACCCCCGAGCAGGCGCTCGCCCACCCCACCTGGAACATGGGCCCGGTCATCACGATCAACTCGGCCACCCTGGTCAACAAGGGGCTGGAGGTCATCGAGGCGCATCTGCTCTACGACATCCCCTTCGACCGCATCGAGGTCGTCGTCCACCCGCAGTCCTACGTCCACTCGATGGTCGAGTTCATCGACGGCTCGACACTCCTTCAGGCGAGTCCGCCCGACATGCGGATGCCGATCGCGCTGGGCCTGGGCTGGCCCGACCGGGTGCCGGACGCCGCGCCCGCGTGCGACTGGACCACGGCATCGACCTGGGAGTTCTTCCCGCTGGACACCGAGGCGTTCCCGTCGGTGGACCTGGCCCGGCACGTGGGCGAACTGGGGGGCACGGCCCCGGCCGTCTTCAACGCCGCCAACGAGGAGTGCGTGGACGCTTTTCTCGAAGGAAGGCTGCCGTTCACAGGAATTGTGGATACGGTCGCCGACGTGGTCGCCGAACACGGGACACCGCGGGGAACGGGCCTGACCGTCGCGGACGTCCTCGAAGCGGAGACCTGGGCGCGCGCCCGCGCCCGTGACATGGCAGGACAGGCGACACCGGAGGCTCGCGCATGACGGCATTGATGACGGTACTCGGCATAGTCGTCTTCGCCGTCGGTCTGCTCTTCTCCATCGCTTGGCACGAACTGGGGCACCTCTCCACGGCCAAGCTCTTCGGCATCCGTGTGCCGCAGTACATGGTCGGCTTCGGTCCCACCATCTGGTCCCGCCGCAAGGGCGAGACCGAGTACGGCGTCAAGGCCATCCCGCTCGGCGGCTACATCCGCATGATCGGGATGTTCCCGCCCGGCGACGACGGCAAGGTGAAGGCCCGTTCCACCTCGCCCTGGCGCGGCATGATCGAGGACGCCCGCTCGGCGGCGTTCGAGGAACTCAAGCCGGGTGACGAGAAGCGGCTGTTCTACACGCGCAAGCCGTGGAAGCGCGTCATCGTCATGTTCGCCGGCCCGTTCATGAACCTGATCCTGGCCGTGGTGGTCTTCCTCGGCGTGCTGATGGGCTTCGGCATCAACAGCCAGACGACCACCGTCAGCACGGTCTCGGTCTGTGTGATCGCGCAGAGCGAGAACCGCGACACCTGCGCCAAGGACGACCCGGCGTCCCCCGCCAAGGCGGCCGGTCTGGAGCCGGGCGACAAGATCGTCGCCTTCAACGGCACCCGGACCGACGACTGGAGCACGCTCCAGGACCGTATCCGCGAGACCATCGGCCCGGCCGCGATCACCGTCGAGCGGGACGGCGCGACCAAGACCCTCCGCGCCGATCTCGTCGAGAACCAGGTCGCCAAGAACGACGGCAGCGGACGCCCGGTCCCGGGCGAGTACGTGAAGGCGGGCTTCCTGGGCTTCAGCCCCGCCACCGGCGTCGTCCAGCAGTCCTTCGGCCAGTCCGTGGACCGCATGGGCGACATGATCACCTCAGGTGTGCAGTCCCTGGTGGACCTGCCCTCGAAGGTGCCGGCGCTGTGGGACGCGGCCTTCGGCGACGGGCCGCGCGAAGCGGACTCGCCGATGGGCGTGGTCGGAGCGGCTCGCGTCGGCGGTGAGGTCTTCAACCTCGACATCCCACCGGAGCAGCGCGTGGCGACCATGCTCTTCCTGGTCGCGGGCTTCAACCTGTCGCTGTTCCTGTTCAACATGCTGCCTCTGCTGCCGCTGGACGGCGGGCACATCGCCGGCGCCCTGTGGGAGTCGCTGCGGCGGCAGGCCGCCCGGCTGATGCGGCGGCCCGACCCCGGCCCGTTCGACGTGGCCCAGTTGATGCCGGTCGCGTATGTGGTGGCCGGGATCTTCATCTGCTTCACGCTGCTGGTGCTCGTGGCCGACCTGGTCAATCCCGTCAGAATTTCCTAGCGGGAAACGCATTCCGACAGCCGGGCGAACTTTGTGCCCGGCTGTCGGCATTTGTGTGTGTTCATCGACGGGATGTGCTGCGGCCGGGACCGGTGCCGTAATCTCGTTGACCGGAGCCCGCCGATCTCGGGACCTCGATCCGACACCTTCTGGGGTTGCAAGCAAGATGACTGCGATTTCGCTCGGAATGCCGTCCGTTCCGGCCAAGCTCGCCGACCGGCGGGTCAGCCGCCAGATCCAGGTCGGATCGGTCGCTGTGGGCGGTGACGCCCCCGTGTCGGTGCAGTCGATGACCACCACCGTCACCGCGGACATCGGTGCGACGCTGCAGCAGATCGCCGAGCTGACCGCATCGGGCTGCCAGATCGTACGCGTCGCCTGCCCCTCGCAGGACGACGCCGAGGCCCTGCCGGTCATCGCCAGGAAGTCGCAGATCCCGGTGATCGCCGACATCCACTTCCAGCCCAAGTACGTCTTCGCCGCCATCGACGCCGGATGCGCGGCGGTCCGCGTGAACCCGGGGAACATCCGCCAGTTCGACGACAAGGTGAAGGAGATCGCCAAGGCGGCCTCCGAGGCCGGCGTCCCGATCCGGATCGGCGTCAACGCCGGCTCCCTGGACAAGCGGCTGCTCCAGAAGTACGGCAAGGCCACCCCCGAGGCGCTGGTGGAGTCGGCGCTGTGGGAGTGCTCGCTGTTCGAGGAGCACGGCTTCCGCGACATCAAGATCTCCGTGAAGCACAACGACCCGGTGGTCATGGTCAACGCCTACCGCCAGCTCGCGGCGCAGTGCGACTACCCGCTCCACCTCGGTGTGACCGAGGCGGGCCCCGCCTTCCAGGGCACCATCAAGTCGGCCGTGGCCTTCGGTGCCCTGCTCGCCGAGGGCATCGGCGACACCATCCGCGTCTCCCTCTCCGCGCCGCCGGCCGAAGAGGTCAAGGTCGGCATCCAGATCCTGGAGTCGCTGAATCTGCGTCAGCGCCGCCTGGAGATCGTCTCCTGCCCCTCCTGCGGACGGGCCCAGGTGGACGTCTACAAGCTGGCGGACGAGGTGACCGCCGGTCTGGACGGCATGGAGGTGCCGCTGCGCGTCGCCGTCATGGGCTGCGTCGTCAACGGCCCCGGCGAGGCGCGGGAAGCGGACCTCGGCGTCGCCTCGGGCAACGGCAAGGGCCAGATCTTCGTGAAGGGCGAGGTCATCAAGACCGTGCCCGAGTCCAAGATCGTGGAGACCCTGATCGACGAGGCCATGAAGATCGCCGAGCAGATGGAGAAGGACGGCGTCCTGTCCGGCGAGCCGCAGGTGTCGGTGAGCTGACCCGGCGCCCCTGCCGCCGAAGGCCGGTGGTGCGGTCCGGGCCCGCGCGCCCGCGTACGCACCACCGCAAGCCCCGTTCATGAGCAGGCACCCGGCCCTGCGCCAGGAGCGGGGCTCTTCCTTGGGAGCGGCGCTCACCAGCGGCTGCGGGTAAAGTGCGGACACCAGCAGACCGCACGGTGAGGCATTCCGACAGGTGTTGACCACGACCACGACGAGGGTTCTCGAACCCGGAGACCTCGGGGCCGCCCTCGCGGTCCTCGACCGCGACCCCGTCGCCAACGCCTTCGTGGCTGCCCGTGTCCATGTCGCCGGGCTCGACCCCTGGCGCCTCGGCGGCGAGATGTGGGGCTGGTACGCCGACGGCAGGCTGGAGTCCCTCTGCTACGCCGGAGCCAACCTGGTCCCCATCTGCGCGAGCCCCGAGGCCGTGCGCGGCTTCGCCGACCGGGCCCGCCGTGCCGGGCGCCGCTGCTCCTCGATCGTCGGCCCGTCGGAGCCCGTCGGCCGGCTCTGGTCGCTGCTGGAGTCGAGCTGGGGGCCGGCCCGCGAGGTCCGCGCCCACCAGCCGCTCATGGTCACCGACACCGTCCCCGAGGACGTACCCCCGGACCCGCTGGTGCGGCGCATCCGCAAGGACGAGATAGACCAGGTCATGCCGGCCTGCGTGGCGATGTTCACCGAGGAGGTCGGCGTCTCGCCGCTCGCCGGGGACGGCGGACTGCTCTACCAGGCCCGGGTCGCCGAGCTCGTCGGCACGGGCCGTTCCTTCGCCCGTATCGAGGACGGTCGCGTGATCTTCAAGGCGGAGATCGGCGCCGCGACCCCGAAGGCCTGCCAGATCCAGGGCGTCTGGGTCGACCCCGAGTTCCGCGGACGCGGCCTCTCCGAGACCGGAATGTCGGCCATTCTCCACCACGCGCTGGGCGAGGTCGCCCCCGTGGCCAGCCTCTACGTCAACGACTACAACACCCCAGCTCGCGCCGCGTACCGACGCGTCGGATTCCGGGAGACCGGCGCGTTCATGAGCGTGCTGTTCTGAGCCGGTCGGCGGGTCCCGCCCGACCCCGCCACCGGTAGGGTCGCGACCATGAATGACGTCGTGGTCGGGCCGCTCGACCTTGCCGCAAGGGTGGACGAGGCACTCGCGGTCCAGGCGCTCGCGTTCGGGCTCACCCACGACGAGATCGGCGTCCGCCGCCACATCGTGCTGCGCCATCTGACCAGCCCCGGCGCCCGCGCGCTCGGCGCCACCGCCTCCGACGGACGCCTCGTCGGCTTCGTGTACGGCATGCCCAACGACCGCGGTCACTGGTGGTCGACCGTCGTCGAGCCCTACCTCCGCTACGTCGGACAGGACCACTGGCTCGACGACTCGTTCGTCATCACCGAACTGCACGTCCACCCCGCGTTCCAGAAGCGCGGCATCGGCCGCACTCTGATCACCACGATCACGGACGGCGCCGACGAGCCCCGCAGCATCCTGTCCGCGATCGACGCCGACCGGAGCCCCGCCCGCACGCTCTACCGAGCCCTGGGCTACGAGGACCTCGCCCGCCGCGTCGTCTTCCCCAGCGCGCCGAGCCCGTATGCGGTGATGGGGGCGTTCCTCCCGCTGCGCAGGGGCTGACGGCACGGGGCCCTCCCCGGGTTGGATAGCCTCCAGGGCATCGCACTTCGCACCGCAGTAGACGCAGGAGACAAACCTCATGGTCCAGCGCATGTCCCGGATGATGCTCAAGACGCTGCGCGACGACCCGGCCGATGCCGAGACCACCAGCCACAAGCTGCTGGTCCGCGCCGGGTACGTCCGCCGCTCTGCCGCGGGGATCTGGACCTGGCTCCCGCTGGGCAAGCGGGTCCTGGAGAACGTCTCCCGCGTGGTCCGCGAGGAGATGGACGCCGCCGGAGCCCAGGAGGTCCTGCTGCCCGCGCTGCTCCCCAAGGAGCCGTACGAGGTGAGCGGGCGCTGGGAGGAGTACGGCGACCTGCTGTTCCGGCTCAAGGACCGCAAGGGCGGCGACTATCTGCTCGGCCCCACCCACGAGGAGATCTTCACCCAGGTCGTCAAGGACCAGTGCACCTCGTACAAGGACCTGCCGGTCGTCCTCTACCAGATCCAGACCAAGTACCGGGACGAGGCCCGGCCCCGCTCCGGCGTGCTGCGCGGCCGTGAGTTCCTGATGAAGGACTCGTACTCCTTCGACACCGACGACGAGGGTCTGGCCGCCTCGTACGCGCTGCACCGCGAGGCGTACACCAAGATCTTCCAGCGGCTCGGCCTGGACTACCGCATCGTCTCCGCCGTCTCCGGGGCCATGGGCGGCTCGGCGTCCGAGGAGTTCCTCGCCCCGGCGGCCGCGGGCGAGGACACCTTCGTGGACTGCCCGGCCTGCGACTACGCGGCCAACACCGAGGCGGTGACCGTGCCCGTTCCCGAGGTCGGGCAGGTCGAGCACGCGGCCGTCGAGGAGCTGGACACCCCTGACACCCCGACCATCGAGACCCTGGCCCAGCACCTGGGCGTGGAGCGCTCCGCGACGCTGAAGAACCTGCTGGTCAAGGTCGACGGCAAGATCACGGCCGTCGGCGTACCGGGGGACCGGGAGGTCGACCTCGGCAAGCTCGGCGAGCACCTCGCCCCGGCGACCGTGGAGCTGGTGACGGCCGAGGACTTCGAGGACCGTCCCGACCTCGTCCGCGGCTACGTCGGCCCGCAGGGCCTGGCCGGGTCCGCCCTCCGCTACATCGCCGACCCTCGCGTCGCCACCGGCACCGCCTGGATCACCGGCGCCAACAAGGAGGGCAAGCACGCCAGGAACGTGGTGTGCGGACGGGACTTCGAGGTCGACCAATACCTGGACGTGGTCGTCGTCGAGCCGGGCGACCCCTGCCCGCGCTGCGGCACCGGGCTGGAGATCGGCCGGGCCATCGAGATCGGCCACATCTTCCAGCTCGGCCGGAAGTACGCGGACGCCTTCGAGCTCGACGTGCTGGGCCGCGAGGGCAAGCCGGTACGGGTGACCATGGGCTCGTACGGCATCGGCGTCTCCCGCGCCGTGGCCGCCCTCGCCGAGCAGACCGCCGACGAGCAGGGCCTGTGCTGGCCGCGGGAGATCGCGCCCGCCGACGTCCACGTGGTCGCGGCGGGCAAGGCGCAGCAGACCGAACTCGCCCTGGAGGTGGCCGAGAAGCTGCACTCGGCCGGCGTCCGGGTGCTCGTGGACGACCGCGCCGGCGTCTCGCCCGGCGTGAAGTTCACCGACGCCGAGCTGCTCGGCGTTCCGACGATCCTCGTCGTCGGGCGGCGCGCGGGTGAGGGCGTCGTCGAGCTGAAGGACCGGCGTACGGGCGAGCGCGAGGAACTGCCGGTGGACGAGGCCCTGGCACGGGTCGCGAAGGCGTAGGTACGCGCGGCACGCGGGCACCCCTACAGGCATGTAGGGCACCACCGGGACGGCCCGGCCGCGCGGCCCCCGCTCACGAGCGGAGGCGTGCGGGCCGGGCCGTCGTCGCACGCGCGGGTCCGCTGCCCGTACGCCCGGGCGCCGGAGTGGCGCGAATTCACCTCTGAAGACGACGGACTTCCCAACAGCGGCTGCGGCAGCGGCACATGAGCCGGAGAGCCGCACGGACCGGGGCCCTGCGCGGAGTCGAACCGGCGCGTGCTTCGCCCGCCGCGGCCGTCAGAGCCAGCCGGCGAACTCCAGCAGCAGCTCGCCGTCCTGGGGGCGGCCCACCGACAGCGCCCTCACCCCCGACTCGATCGCCCGGAAGACGGTCCAGCCGCGCAGCCGTTCGCGGTCCACCTCCAGGGAGTCCGCCAGTTTCGCGATCCGGCGGCGCGCCGCCGCCGCGCCCCCCGGCGAGGCCACCAGATCCTCCAGCCGGTCGCGGACGAGCCGTGCCAGGTCGTAGGCGCGCTCACCGACCAGCGGCTGCGGCCCCACCGCCACCCACGGCACCCGCTCCGCGGACAGCACCTTTCCCTGCCGGAACCGCCCGTGCAGCAGCACGGACTCCGGGGGAGCGGCCGTCAGCTCCTCCCGAACGGCCAGCGCCTCGTCCACCATCGGGCCGGCGCTCTCCGCGGCCGGCTCGGCCACCGCGGCGCGCAGCGCCTCCGCCGCGCGAGCGGTCCGGTCGGCCACCGCTTCAAAGGGATGGCCCTCGCCCGGCTCCACCCACAGCTTCCGCACGGTCCCGGCTGCCTCGAGCTGCGCCTTGCCCTCCGGCAGAGAACTCAGGCCGACCTCCCCGTGCAGCCGCTCCAGCAGGAGCGCGCCGGAGTCCGGGTCGGCGTCCAGGAGGCGAACGGCGCCCCAGCCGTCCCAGCGCGCCAGCGCGGCGTGCTCGGGCCGCGAACGGGCGCCCGGGGCAAGGAGTTTGAGCACTGCGGGGGTGCCGTCGGGCCGCCGTACGAGCGTGATGAGACCGCTGCGTCCGCCCGGCGTCAGCACACGCTCGAATTCCAGATCCCAGCGGCCCAGGGCCGCGTCCAGCGCAACGGGCAGGGCCGGCAGCCACTCCTCACCGGCGTCCCCGTACTCCTCGGCCAGCGCGCGCACCAAGCGCTGCGGTGGCTGAAAAGGAGTGCCGGCGCCGGGCCGTGCCGCTGAAGCCATGCCTGAGCCGTCCCTTTCCCTCACTGCGCACGAGCCCGTACGGGCCGCGCCCCGTGGCTCGTACGCCCCGCGCGGGTCCGCCCGACGGTCAGAGCGTGTCCGCCGTGGGGCCCGCCGGCTCGGACGAGCCGTTGGCGGCCTGCCGTTCGGCAAGCCCAGGGAAGGCTACGCTCCCGCCCCGCCAGCGGACCGCCCGCACTGCCGCCTCGCGCAGCGCGGCCGCGGCCTCGCGGCGCAGCGAACCGTCCGCGGAGCGCACCAGATCGCCGTACACCCCGGCGACCCTGTCCTCCAGCTCGGCGGCCAGCCGGTGGGCGGCGGCCTCGTCCGGGACCGGGAACGGCAGGGCGTAGGCAGCGGCCGACGCCTCGGGCTTCCCGCCCAGGTCGCGCACGGTACGGCCCAGGTCGTCGCGGCGTGCCCGGTGCGCGTCGTACGCCTCGCGGGCCTCGGCCCGCCGCTTCTCTCCTATCCGGCCCCCGACGACGCCGTATCCGTACACCGCGGCATGCTCCGCCCCCAACGCGGCCTGCGCCGCGGCGAGTACGGCGTCCTGCGACGCCGGGCGGGTGCGGGGGGCATGGGTGGTCATCGCGTCTCTCCTGAGCCGTCTCCTGAAGGGGATGCGGGGGCGGGCGCACGGTGCGCGCCGGGCACGCTCAGGCGCCCTTCGTCAGCAGGTACCCGTGGCCGGCGCCCGCCGCCGCGATGGAGGCGAGCAGGCGGGCCAGCTCCGGGGGCGCACCCATCAGGGCCGCGGTGCGGGCGTCGGCCGTCCTGCGCTCGGCCTCGGCCAGCGCGGCCAGCGCCTCGCCCTCGTCCTGCGGGACCTCGGGATCCCGCGGCCGGTCCTCACGCGAGGCGGACGCCGAGGGGGAGGCGGCCCGCCGTGTGACGAGTGCGTCCGCGTGGCGGGCGACCTCGGCCCGCAGCGGGGCCAGCCGGGCGGCGAGGGGCGGATGGGCCTTGACCGTGGCGTCGTACCGGGCCAGCAGGGCCTTCGACTCCGCGGCACTGCGGTCGCGGAGCTTCAGCGCCTCGGTGGTCCGTTCGGCCCGCTCGGCGGTGGAGCCGGAGTCCGAGCAGCCGGAGAGAACGGCGGTGGCCGCCGTGGCGCCGAGTGCGCCGGCCAGCAGGCTCCTCCGGCGCGGCCCGCACCCGGTGCCCGCGGAGACCGGATCCGGCCCGGAGTCCGGCCCGGACGGGGGCCGCAACGGTGAGGAGAGCGGCACGGTTCACATCCTGTCGGGGAGTGAGGGGCGCATGGGGCCGGTGGTCGGGAGGAGCCGACCGGAACAGGCGTCGGGACCGGCGGCTGGAGCGAGCCTACCTGCGGGTACCCCGAAGATCGTCGACCGGCTCGTCGGTACCGTGGCACGCCCGCGAAAGGCGGACAGCACCACGCCCCGCGACCCGATACCCTTTGAGCTGACACGCGCCCTTCCCACAACAGCACACGCGGCCGAGGAGTCACCCGGATGAGCACCACCCAGAGCGAGAGGCTGCGCGGACTGCTCGAACCGCTGGTCGCCGCACGAGACCTGGATCTTGAAGAGATCGAGGTGACGCCGGCGGGGAAGCGACGCGTGCTGCGGATCGTGGTGGACGCCGACGACGGCGTGTCCCTGGACGCCTGCGCCGAGCTGAGCCGGTCGGCCTCCGAGAAGCTGGACGAGTCCGAGGCCATGGGCGGAAACCCGTACGTCCTGGAGGTCACGTCCCCCGGCGCCGACCGCCCGCTCACCGAACCGCGTCACTACCGCCGCGCCACCGGCCGGCTCATCAAGGCTCAACTCGCCGATGGCGGCGAGCTGGTGGCCCGGATCACCGCCGTCGACGACGAGGGTCTCGACCTGGAGGTCCCGGGCGTCAAAGGCCGCAAGCCCACCGCACGCCGACTCGCCTTCGCCGACATCGCCAAGGCCCGGGTGGAGATCGAGTTCAACCGCAAGGCCGCCGAGAAGAATGCCGCGGCCGCTGACGACGAGAGCCAGAAGGAGGCGTAGCCGTGGACATCGACATGAGCGCCCTGCGGGGTTTGGTACGGGAGAAGGAGATCTCCTTCGATCTGCTGGTCGAGGCCATCGAGGCGGCCCTCCTCATCGCGTACCACCGCACTGAGGGAAGCCGCCGGCACGCACGCGTGGAGCTGGACCGCAACACCGGCCACGTGACCGTGTGGGCGACCGAGGACCCGGCCGATCTCGAGGAGGGCAAGGAGCCCCGCGAGTTCGACGACACCCCCTCCGGCTTCGGCCGCATCGCGGCGACCACCGCCAAGCAGGTCATCCTGCAGCGGCTGCGGGACGCCGAGGAGGAGATCACCTTCGGCGAGTACGCGGGCCGTGAGGGCGATGTCGTCGCGGGCGTCGTGCAGCAGGGCAAGGACCCCAAGAACATCCTGGTCGACATCGGCAGGCTCGAGGCGATCCTGCCGGTGCAGGAGCAGGTCCCGGGCGAGGACTACGCACACGGCACCCGCCTGCGGTCGTATGTCGTCCGCGTGGTCAAGGGCGTCCGCGGTCCGTCCGTCACGCTCTCGCGGACCCACCCCAACCTGGTGAAGAAGTTGTTCGCCATGGAGGTGCCGGAGATCGCGGACGGCTCGGTGGAGATCGCGGCCATCGCCCGCGAAGCCGGCCATCGCACCAAGATCGCCGTACGGTCCACCCGCTCGGGTCTGAACGCCAAGGGTGCCTGCATCGGCCCCATGGGCGGCCGGGTGCGTGCGGTCATGGCCGAGCTCAACGGTGAGAAGATCGACATCGTCGACTGGTCGGACGACCCGGCGGAGCTGGTCGCCCATGCGCTCTCGCCCGCCAGGGTGAGCAAGGTCGAGGTCGTCGACCTCGCCGCGCGCTCGGCCCGCGTCACCGTTCCCGACTACCAGCTCTCGCTGGCGATCGGGAAGGAAGGGCAGAACGCCCGGCTCGCGGCCCGCCTGACCGGCTGGCGGATCGACATCCGTCCCGACACCGAGCAGCAGCCCGTGGCGCAGGCCGCCGAGTAGCGACTCCGTCACGCTCGGGTCGGCATCGGGACGGCCGGCTCGGCACCGCTGGGCCCGGCCGTTTCGAGCGGCGTCCGGGCAACGAAATATCGAGTGGCCGTACGGCCGTTACCCGGGCAGGGTGGCGTCGGTACGGGGAGGTAGACTTAGCGTGTCTGGCCGGACGCATGCCCGCGCATGCCCTGAGCGAACGTGTGTGGGATGCCGGGAGCGAGCGGCCAAAGACGATCTGCTGCGCATTGCGGTGATCGAGGGCGCCTGCGCCCCTGATCCACGCGGTACGCTGCCCGGCCGGGGTGCTTATGTGCACCTCGCCCCGGTCTGTCTCGACCTGGCGGTTCGCCGCCGGGCGTTCGCCCGGGCCTTCCGAGGCCAGGGCCCGCTCGACACCGCGGCGCTGCGCCAGTACGTCGAGCAGGCAAAGTAAGCAGGCAACACCGTAAGAGAACGGCACGGGAAACCGTGCGGTCAGGTACCTCGCGAGTCGGAAGTAGGTCGAGATTGCGATGAGCACTCGATGAGTACGCGATGAGTACGCCCATGAAGTAGCGACGGTCCGGCGGACACCCCGGACCAACAAGGAGCGAAGTGGCTAAGGTCCGGGTATACGAGCTCGCCAAGGAGTTCGGAGTCGAGAGCAAGGTCGTCATGGCCAAGCTCCAAGAACTTGGCGAATTCGTACGTTCGGCGTCCTCGACCATCGAGGCGCCGGTTGTACGCAAGCTGACTGACGCTTTCCAGCAGGGCAACGGCTCCGGCCGTGCCGCAGGCAAGCCTTCGGCGCCCCGCAAGGCGGCGCCCTCCCCCGCGAAGCGCGCGGGTGAAACCCCCTCGCCGTCCCCCGCCCAGGATGCGACGGCCCGTCCCGCTGCGCCCAAGCCCGGTGCGGCCAAGCCCGCCGCCGTGGAAGAGGCGGGTGGCCCCGTCACGCCGGCGGCTCCGGGTCCGCGTCCCACCCCGGGTCCGAAGACCGCGGCGCCGAAGCCCGGTCCGGCACAGCCCGCGACGCCCGCTCCCGCTCCGGCCGCGCCGGAGTTCAGCGCGCCGCCGCAGGCTCCCTCGGGCCCCAAGCCCGGTAGCACCCCCGGTCCGCGTCCCGCGCGTCCGGCCGCTCCCGGTGGCCAGGGCGGTCAGGGCGGTCGCGGCGACGCCCGCCAGTCCGGCCCGCGTTCCGGTGGCGACCGCGGCGCCCCGCGTCCGGGCGGTCGTCCGTCCGGCCCGCGCCCCGGCAACAACCCCTTCACCTCCGGTGGCAGCACCGGCATGGCGCGCCCGCAGGCGCCCCGTTCCGGCGGTGCCCCGCGTCCCGGCGGCCAGGGCGGCCCCGGCGGCCCGCGTCCCGGCGGTCAGGGCGGCCCCGGTGGCCCCCGTCCGCAGGCGGCCGGTGGCGGTCGTCCGTCCCCGGGCGGCATGCCGCGCCCGCAGGCGCCCCGTTCCGGCGGTGGCCCCGCCGGTAACCGCCCGAACCCGGGCATGATGCCGCAGCGTCCGTCCGCCGGCCCGCGTCCGGGCCCCGGTGGCGGTGGCGGTCGCGGTCCCGCGGGTGCCGGTCGTCCCGGTGGCGGCGGTGGCGGCGGCGGTCGTCCCGGTGGCGGCGGCGGCTTCGCCGGTCGTCCCGGTGGTGGCGGTGGCGGCGGCGGTCGTCCCGGCGGTGGCGGCGGCTTCGCCGGTCGTCCCGGCGGTGGCTTCGGCGGTGGCGGCGGTGGCCGTCCCGGCTTCGGCGGTCGTCCCGGCGGCCCCGGTGGCCGCGGTGGTACGCAGGGTGCGTTCGGCCGTCCCGGCGGTCCGGCGCGTCGTGGCCGCAAGTCGAAGAGGCAGAGGCGCCAGGAGTACGAGGCCATGCAGGCCCCGTCCATCGGCGGCGTGATGCTGCCGCGCGGCAACGGGCAGTCCGTCCGCCTGTCGCGTGGTGCCTCGCTCACCGACTTCGCCGAGAAGATCAATGCCAACCCGGCGTCGCTGGTCCAGGTGATGTTCAACCTGGGCGAGATGGTGACCGCGACCCAGTCGGTCCCCGACGAGACGCTTCACCTCCTCGGCGAGGAGATGAACTACGTCGTCCAGATCGTCAGCCCGGAGGAGGAGGACCGCGAGCTTCTCGAGTCCTTCTCGATCGAGTTCGGCGAGGACGAGGGTGGCGACGAGATGCTCGTCGCGCGTCCGCCGGTCGTGACCGTCATGGGTCACGTCGACCACGGTAAGACGCGCCTGCTGGACGCGATCCGCAAGACCAACGTCATCGAGGGCGAGGCCGGCGGCATCACCCAGCACATCGGTGCCTACCAGGTCGCGACCGAGGTCAACGAGGAAGAGCGTCGCATCACCTTCATCGACACCCCGGGTCACGAGGCGTTCACCGCCATGCGTGCCCGTGGTGCGAAGTCGACCGACATCGCGATCCTCGTGGTGGCGGCCAACGACGGTGTGATGCCCCAGACGATCGAGGCGCTGAACCACGCCAAGGCGGCCGAGGTGCCGATCGTGGTCGCGGTGAACAAGATCGATGTCGAGGGTGCGGACCCGACGAAGGTGCGCGGTCAGCTGACCGAGTACGGCCTCGTGGCCGAGGAGTACGGCGGCGACACCATGTTCGTCGACATCTCCGCCAAGCAGGGTCTGAACATCGACAGCCTGCTGGAGGCCGTGGTCCTCACCGCGGACGCCTCGCTCGACCTGCGCGCCAACGATGAGCAGGACGCGCAGGGCATCGCGATCGAGGCCCACCTCGACCGCGGTCGCGGCGCTGTGGCCACCGTGCTCGTCCAGCGCGGCACGCTGCGCGTCGGCGACACGATGGTCGCCGGTGACGCGTACGGCCGTGTCCGGGCGATGCTCGACGACAACGGCAACAACGTGGAGGAAGCGGGTCCCTCGACCCCCGTCCTGGTCCTGGGTCTCACCAACGTCCCTGGCGCCGGCGACAACTTCCTCGTCGTCGACGAGGACCGCACCGCCCGGCAGATCGCCGAGAAGCGTGCGGCCCGTGAGCGCAACGCCGCGTTCGCCAAGCGGACCCGCCGGGTCTCGCTGGAGGACCTGGACAAGGTGCTCAAGGCCGGCGAGGTGCAGCAGCTCAACCTCATCATCAAGGGCGACGCGTCCGGTTCGGTGGAGGCTCTCGAGTCCTCGCTGCTCCAGCTCGACGTCGGCGAAGAGGTCGACATCCGCGTGCTGCACCGCGGTGTGGGTGCCGTCACGGAGTCCGACATCAACCTGGCGTCCGGCTCCGACGCGATCGTCATCGGCTTCAACGTGCGCGCCGAGGGGCGTGCGACGCAGATGGCCGAGCGCGAGGGCGTGGACGTCCGGTACTACTCGGTCATCTACCAGGCGATCGAGGAGATCGAGGCGGCCCTGAAGGGCATGCTGAAGCCGGAGTACGAGGAGGTCGAGCTCGGCACCGCGGAGATCCGCGAGGTCTTCCGCTCGTCCAAGCTCGGCAACATCGCGGGTGTTCTCATCCGCTCCGGCGAGGTCAAGCGGAACACCAAGGCCCGCCTGGTCCGCGACGGCAAGGTCGTGGCGGAGAACCTCAACATCGAGGGGCTGCGCCGCTTCAAGGACGACGTCACCGAGATTCGCGAAGGGTTCGAGGGCGGTATCAACCTCGGCAACTTCAACGACATCAAGATCGACGACGTCATCGCGACGTACGAGATGCGCGAGAAGCCGCGAGGCTGATCCATCGCACCTCTCCGGGGCCGGTCGGCGGAGAAATCCGTCGATCGGCCCCGGCCGTTGCGTGTACGGTTTCGAGCGGCACTCCCCCAGCTAACGCTGGGAGGTACCCCCGCCCAGCCACCGCTGGGAGGTACCCCGACGGCCCCACGGGTGGCTTGACCCGGACTGCATGTACGTAGGGACGCTGTCCTTCGACCTGCTTCTCGGCGACGTTCGGTCGCTGAAGGAGAAGCGCTCCGTCGTCCGCCCGATCGTCGCCGAGCTGCAGCGCAAATACGCGGTCAGCGTCGCCGAGGTCGGAGATCAGGACCTCTACCGCAGGGCCGTCATCGGCCTGGCGGTCGTGTCCGGGGACGCCGGGCACCTCGCGGACGTACTCGACCGGTGCGAACGCATGGTCGCCGGCCGTCCCGAAGTGGAGCTGCTGTCCGTACGGCGGCGTTTCCACGGCGAGAACGACGCATGACCCCGTCGGCTGTCGCCGAATGCATCATCGTGGAAGAGAGAAGAAAGAAGGAGACGGACCAGTGGCCGACAACGCGCGGGCCCGCAAACTGGCGGACCGCATCCAGGTCGTGGTCGCGGAGACCCTGGACCGGCGCATCAAGGACCCCCGGCTGGGGTTCGTGACCATCACGGACGCGCGGGTCACCGGCGACCTGCGGGAGGCCACGGTCTTCTACACGGTCTACGGGGACGAGGAGGAGCGCACCGCCTCGGCGGCAGCCCTGGAGAGCGCGAAGGGGATCCTGAGGTCCGAGGTCGGGCGGCAGACCGGGGTGCGGTTCACCCCCACCCTGACGTTCGTGCCGGACGCCCTCCCGGAGACCGCCCGCACCATCGACGACCTGCTGGACCGTGCCCGCGCCCAGGACGAACAGGTGCGGGAGGCGTCCACGGGCGCGAAGTACGCCGGGGAAGCGGATCCGTACCGCAGGCCCGGTGAGGACGACAACGACGAGAACGAGGACGAAGCGTCCGAATGAAGCGCAGGTCAACGGGGCCGGACGGCTTGATCATTGTCGACAAGCCGTCCGGCTTCACCTCGCACGACGTCGTCGCGAAGATGCGCGGCATCGCCCGCACGCGCCGCGTCGGGCACGCCGGGACCCTCGATCCGATGGCGACCGGAGTGCTCGTCCTCGGCGTCGAGAAGGCGACAAGGCTGCTCGGGCATCTCGCGTTGACGGAGAAGGAGTACGCGGCGACGATCCGGCTCGGGCAGAGTTCGGTGACCGACGACGCCGAGGGCGAGATCACGGAGTCGGCGGGTGCAGCGGGCCTCGCCCGCGAGGCAGTGGACGCCGGGATCGCCCCGCTGACCGGCGACATCCAGCAGGTGCCGTCCAAGGTCAGCGCCATCAAGATCGACGGCAAGCGCTCGTACAAGCGCGTGCTGGAGGGCGAGGACTTCGAGCTGGCCGCCCGGCCGGTCACCGTGTCCTCGTTCGTCGTGCACGACGTGCGGGAGGCCGTCGCGGAGGACGGCACACCGGTGGTCGACGTGGATGTCACCGTGGTCTGTTCCTCGGGCACCTACATCCGGGCCCTGGCTCGCGATCTCGGCGCGGCACTCGGCACCGGCGGACATCTGACCGCCCTCCGCCGCACCCGCGTCGGGCCGTACGGGCTGGACACGGCGCGCACGCTGGACCAGCTCCAGGAGGAGCTGACCGTCATGCCGATCGCGCAGGCCGCGGCGGCCGCGTTCCCGCGCTGGGATGTGGACGCGCAGCAGGCGCGGCTGCTCTCCAACGGGGTACGGCTGGACGCGCCCGGGCTCGCCACGGGCGGTCCGATCGCGGTCTTCGATCCCGACGGGCGCTTCCTGGCGCTGGTGGAGGAGTACCAGGGCAAGGCGAAGAGCCTGGCGGTCTTCGCGTCGTAGGACGGGTACGGCTTTCCATGCCGCCCGATGGGCCGGGCTCGACGGGCACCGGCAGGCGGCCGCGGGCCGGGCCCGCGGGCCGACGCCGGTGACGGAGGCGGGCATCCGGCATGGCAGTCTTAGACCTGCGCAATCGGATAGGCATCACGTGGATCACGTACACGGGTTCGGGCGAGGAGCGGTCACAGTGCAGCGCTGGCGTGGCTTGGAGGAGATCCCCGAGGGGTGGGGGCGCAGTGTCGTCACCATCGGCTCCTATGACGGCGTGCACCGCGGGCACCAGCTCATCATCGGCCGTGCCGTCGCCCGCGCGCGCGAGCTCGGAATCCCCTCGGTCGTCGTCACCTTCGACCCGCACCCCAGCGAGGTCGTGCGACCGGGCAGCCATCCGCCGCTGCTCGCCCCGCACCACCGGCGCGCGGAGCTGATGGCGGAGCTGGGCGTGGACGCCGTACTGATCCTGCCGTTCACGGCGGAGTTCTCGAAGCTGTCGCCCGCCGACTTCGTGGTGAAGGTACTGGTCGACAAGTTGCACGCGAAGGTCGTCGTGGAGGGTCCCAACTTCCGCTTCGGGCACAAGGCGGCGGGCAACGTGGAGTTCCTGGCCGAGCTGGGAACCACGTACGACTACGAGGTCGAGGTCGTCGACCTGTTCGTGCGTGGCGAGGCCGGGGGCGGCGATCCCTTCTCCTCGACCCTGACGCGGCGTCTGGTCGCAGGAGGGGACGTGGCCGGCGCGATGGAGATCCTCGGGCGCCCGCACCGCGTGGAGGGCGTCGTCGTACGGGGCGCACAGCGCGGCCGCGAGCTCGGCTACCCGACGGCGAACGTCGAGACCCTGCCGCACACCGCGATCCCCGCCGACGGCGTCTACGCGGGATGGCTCGAAGTCGACGGCGAGTCGATGCCCGCGGCGATCTCGGTGGGCACGAACCCGCAGTTCGACGGGACCGAGCGGACCGTCGAGGCGTACGCGATCGACCGCGTCGGACTGGACCTGTACGGGCTGCACGTGGCGGTGGACTTCCTCGCCTATCTGCGCGGACAGGAGAAGTTCGCCTCGATCGAGGCGCTGCTCGAGGGCATCGCGAACGACGTGAAGCGCTCGCGGGAACTGACCGGCGCCGCCGAGCGCTGAGCCGTCACAGGCGAGCGCCGGGCGCCCGCGAACGCCACCGGGCCGAAGCCCGGGAGTGCCAGGGCTCCATGGTGCCCGCTCGATGGGTCGGCGGACCGGCCGGTGAGGTTCCGTCTCCCGTTCCGCACCCTTCTCCCATACGAACGCGTCGGTCGTCACCACCTCAACGGAATGGTGACGACCGACGCGCGTCGTGCGGTGCCTTCGGCTAGCCCTGCTGCTGCGGGGGCGGGTAGCCGTATCCGGGCTGGTGCTGCTGAGGCTGCTCGTCCGGCCCGGGCCGGGGGGCCTGCTGCTGCGGCGGCTGGGCCGGCTGCTGCGTCCAGGCCGCGGGGATCGCGGTCCCCTGCTGCGGCTGCTGAGCGGGCGGCTGCCCGGGCTGACCCTGCGGCGCCTGCTGACCTGTCTGCCACTGCGCTCCCGGCTGCGGGTACTGAGGCGGTACGGGCTGCCCGGTCCGCGGGTCCACCTGCGGCTGCTGCCCGTACGGCTGTCCCGGCTGCTGCGGGTGACCGCTGGGGGGTTGCGGATATCCGGTGGGCTGCGCGTGGGGCTGCTGCTGGCCCGGCATCGGCGGTGCCATGTGCGGCGGTTGCCCGGATCCGTCGCCCGTCCACAGTCCCTCGGCCTGCTGTGCGCGCGCGAAGTCCTCTGCGACCAGCGCCGAGAGATGGAAGTACGCCTCACGGGTCTTCGGCCGCATCATGTCGAGGTCCACCTCGGCACCGGCTGCCAGGTGCTCGTCGAAGGGCACCACGACCACGCCGCGGCACCGTGTCTCGAAGTGCGACACGATGTCGTCGACCTTGATCATCTTTCCGGTCTCACGGACCCCGGAGATGACGGTGATGCTGCGCTGGACCAGGTCCGCGTAGCCGTTCGCGGACAGCCAGTCGAGCGTGGTGCTGGCGCTGCTCGCACCGTCCACGGACGGCGTGGAGATGATGATGAGCTGGTGGGCGAGGTCCAGCACACCGCGCATCGCGCTGTAGAGCAGTCCGGTACCCGAGTCGGTGAGGATGACGGGGTACTGCTGGCCGAGCACATGCACGGCCCGCCGGTAGTCGTCGTCGTTGAACGTCGTGGAGACGGCAGGGTCCACGTCGTTGGCGAGGATCTCCAGCCCCGACGGCGCCTGGGAGGTGAACCGGCGGATGTCCATGTAGCTGTGCAGCCTGGGGATCGCCTGCACCAGGTCGCGGATGGTCGCCCCGGTCTCCCGGCGGACTCGGCGGCCCAGCGTGCCGGCATCGGGATTGGCGTCGATCGCGAGGATCTTGTCCTGGCGTTCGGTCGCGAGCGTGGCGCCGAGAGCGGTGGTCGTGGTGGTCTTTCCGACTCCGCCCTTGAGACTGATCACGGCGATCCGGTAGCAGGACAGCACCGGCGTACGGATCAGCTCCAGCTTGCGCAGCCGCTCCGCTTCCTCACGCTTGCTGCCCAGCTTGAACCGGGACGCCTGGGGGATGTTGTTGCCCGGCTTCTTCTTCTTGGGCTGCCCCCTCAGCAGTCGGTCCGAGGTCAGTTCGACCGATGCGCCGTAACCCAGCGGCGCCCCGGGGGCGGAGCGCTGCTGCTGGCCCGGGCCGGCCGAGGGGTTCCAGTCGTCCGTCCGCGGGGCGTTGGGCTGCACGGGAGCGGGGTTCGGGGCGGCCTGCGGCTGCCCGCCGTGCGCACCCTGGGGGTCCGCCTGCGGGTAGCCGTAACCGCCGGCCTCCGGCGTCGGCTGCCCTGCCTGCGGGTAGCCGTATCCACCGGCCTGCGGCGTCGGCGGCCCGGCGTGCGGGTAGCCGTAAGCCTGCTGCTGTTCGGGCGCGTTGGGCGTGTGCGGCCCGGGCGTCGCGGGTGTCTGCGGCTGCTGCTGGGGGTGCTGCTGGGGGTGCTGAGCGTGCTGGGCCTGCTGGGCGTACGCCTGTTGGGCCGCCTGCTGCTGCGCGTTCGGGGCCGGTGCAGGGCCGGGGACGTGGGGAGGGGGCGCCGGAGCCGCGTGCGGGCCGGCCTGAGCGGGCTGCGCGTACGGGTTCGGGTTCGGGTGTTGGGCGTACGGGGGCTGAGGCCCTGCGGCAGTGTCCTGCGCCTGAGGCGGCGTGCCGGTGGGTGGCCCGCCCGCGTGCGATGCAGGGACGCCGGCCTGCGGGTAGCCGTAACCCGGCCCGGGCTGTGCCGGGGGTGCCGGGTACCCCTGCATCGGTGAGTGGGGCTGCGCGTGCGGCTGGCCGTGGGGCGGGGGATAGCCCTGTCCCTGCGCGTTCGACGGGGGTTGGGCCGGGGGCGGGGTCTGCTGTGCCGGATCGGCGGGCTGGAACTCCGGGGGCAGGGGAGGGATGGTGCCCTGCGGAGGCGTGGAGCTCCAGGGAGCGCCGTGGCTCGGCGGGGACGCCGCGGACGAAGGCTGGTACGCGCCCTGCTGGTTGACGCCGGACTGGGGCCCGTCCGCCGGGGGCGTCTGCTGTACGGGCATCGGCTGCGCGGGAGTCTGCTGCGGCGGTGCCTGCTGTGCCTGTGCCTGTTGGGCCTGTGCCCGATGGTCGGGCGCAGGCTGCGCGGGGGCGGACTGCGGCGATGCCACCGGGGCTTGGGGCGGCGCCACGGGGGCTTGGGCGGCCCGCTCCTCGGCACCTCCTGCGTCGCGCTGCGGAGTTTCCGGCTGCGCCTGCTGCGGACCGGTCGCGGGAGCGGCGTCGTCGGACGCGCCGTCCGCCGCTGGTGCCGTGGTCCCCTCGGACGATCCCGCGCCGGAGTCGGACCCCGTCACCTCGTCCTGTGTCCGGTCCTGCTCCTGCTCCGGGTCGTCGTCGCCCCAGAGCGCGGCCGAGGGATCGACTCCCACACCGCTGCGCACCCGCGAACCGGTGGGCGCCTCACCGCTGTTGGACGGCCCCTCGCCGTCACTACCGTCGGACTGGGGTGACGGCGCCTCGGGCTCGGAGGCGACCGGGACGGGTACCGGGGGAGCAGGTGCCGGGGGAGCAGGTGCCGGGGCAGCCGGCGCAGGGGTGTCCCCCTCGGCGGGGCGCAGCATCGGGAAGGAAGGCGGCGGCGGACCACCTGCAGCAGCTCCCGAAGGACCACCGCCAGCCGACGACGCCTGGGCTGCCGGAGGGATGCCCTGTGTCATCGGAGCGGGAGGCGGCGTCGGGACCGGTGGTGCCGGCGCATGCGGAGGCGGTGCAGTGGGCCCGGTGGGCTGCCCCCCGGCCACGGGACCGCCGGACGCGGGACCGCCATAGGAGGGCGGCCCGTTCACCGGCAGCGGATCACCCATCGGCGGTGGTGGTGACGGCGCACCGCCACCGGACGTACCGCCGGTGTTCTGGGCGTACCAGTCGGGGGCGGCGAAATCGAGCTTGAACTCGCCCGTCAGCTCCTGTTCCGACTGGTCGTCGTCCGGGTACGAGCCGTCCGAGCGGAAGTCGTTCCGATCGCTGTTCACTGTGCCTCCTGCACTGACATGCACCTGAACGGCAGGACCGGATACAGGCGGATCATATGGTCGCGGGCGCAGCGGCATGCCGCCTCAAGCGTCACCGGCGGTTCCTCCCCGTAAAGCTGCCCTCGTGTACTCCTGCCGCTCTGAGGACAGCCTAATCATTCGGGCCGGTGTTCAGCAGCTGAGGTCGAGTCACCCTCCACCCCGTCCAGCGCGGCCTGGGGCCGTGCTAGTCCATACGCCGGGGCGCGCCCAGCAGACCGTTCTCGGAGTCGGTCGGCTGGGTCAGGACGAACTGGTGGTGGTTCCGCGTGCACCACAGCATCGCGTTGTCGCTCAACGTCGGAAGTGTCTCCGCCACCTGGCGCGGCAGGCGCATGATGCGCGCGATCACATCCGCCTCCTGGGGCGAGAGCCGCTGGAGGCCGAGCAGGTCCGCGCGGGCCAGCAGCCGGGGAGCCCGCGGGCCGAGGAACGGCAGCAGCGTGAGGACCGACTGCCAGGAGCTGGGGGCCAGTTGATTGCGCGGCGGCTGCGCGCCGCAGTCGCGGACCACGAGTACCGGGCTGGAAACCGACGGGCCCTGCGGCGCGATCTGCCGGACATCGTGGATCGACACGCACTGCTGACCGCCGCCCGCGGCCTGCGCCATCTGCGTCCAGGCCTGAGGGCGCGCGGTCTCGACCGCGACCCGGGCCCCCACGGCGACCGTGCGCAGGGACAGCAGTTGGGCGATCCACATGCTGCCGACGACGAGTACGTCCAGCGGCTTGGGCCGCAGGAGTCCGAGGACGGCCGGCTGGTTCTCCGGATCGACGCCGATGACGATTCCGTCGTCGCCGACCGGCAGCGTGAGCTGGTCCAGCACCTCGGCCGGGAGGAGGTGCCGGTCACGCTTGGGTCCGCGCAGCCCGTAGCCGGGCTGGGAGCGCTGCTCGGGTGCGGAGGGCTGAGGCGCCTCGGGCTCGGGGGTGGGCAGGTGCGAGGGGCGGCCGGGGCGGCCGTCCCAACTGTTCTGCCGGCCCCAGCTGTTGTTGCTCCAGTCGGCGCGCTGAGGATGGACGGGCGCGGACATCAGCGGGTACCTCCGAGGGGCAGCGTGGCCAGAACGCCGGGAAGTTGCTCACGGTCGAGCCGTACAAGCCCCAGCTTCACCGAACCGGCACGGCGCTCCAGCTCGGCCTGCGCGGCCGTCAGTTCGTTCTCACTGCGGGACGACAACCGGACATAGCCGGTCAGACCGCGCGAACTGCCGCTTCCGCGGGCCGTGGTCAGACTGAACGTGCTCGCCATGGCCCGCGTCCCGCTCAACAACTGGGCGATGCCCGCCATCGGCGCCGCGCCCGGACCGAGCTGCGGCCAGCGGCTGACCCAGTACGAGCTGTGCCAGCGGTCGTCGCACCGCCACGCGCGCGAGGTCTCCTGCGTGCGGCGCGAACTCCGCCCGTCACGGCCCGGGGCGGCGTTGGCCCGCGGGTTGGCGCAGACCGCGATGCCCAGGGCGCTCACCACCTCCCGCTCCTCCAGGACGTGGGCGCGCAGGCCGTAGCCGTCGAGCCGGCTGACCAGATGGTCGGCGGCGCGCAGCAGCGTCCGCTGCGCCCCGCCGATCCCGCCACCGCGCGCCTCCACGGCCTCGGGGCACAGTTCGGGGTCGAGCTTCAGGGCGATCCACGTCAACCGGACGGCCGGGGTCTGCGCCTGGGCCTGCAGAGGTGCGTAGCTCCGGGCGGCGACGGCCTGTTCGGGAAGGTGCGGGGCCGGGGCCGGCTGCGTGTACTGGACGAACTGCACCGACTCGAGGTGGATGTCCTCGATGTCCAGGACGGAGTGCAGCAGATGCAGCGGCACCGGGCGGCTGCCCGGCAACGGGCGCAGCGGCTCGTCCTGCGCCTCCACCCGGACGACGGCCGTCAGGAACGTGCCGTCCCCCACGAAGCCGATGGCCCGCTGGTCGCGGTCCATGTACTCGTACGTCCGCAGGCTGGGGTCGCACTCGACGACCGGGGCGAAGGCGGACTCGATGCTCTGGGGGACCGGGACGACGTCGGAACGGCGCCGCTTCATCGCCCGTACCGTGGAGATCCAGTCGGGCAGCGGGATACGGCGCCGGCGACCCAGCGCGACGACGAGCAGCAGGGCGGCGACGACACCGGCGACGGCGAGCACCACCGGGTGGGTCACGAGGCCCACCAGCAGCAGAGCCGCGGCGATTTCGACGAGCACGAGCTGCTGCACACGCACACTGCCGACGATGTTGCCGCTCTGCGGGCGCAGGCGGGGCGCCGCGGCCGAGCGTGCGGGTGTCCTGGTGTCCGGGCGGGCCGCTCTGCGGCCTCCTGGTTGCGCGGGCTGTTGCTGCCGCCCATCGCGGCGTCGGGACCTGGTGGCGCTGGACATCCCCCGGCAAGCTCCTCTACTCGTACTGGGTTGTTACCTCGACGTGGCGACCGCCGCTTCGGTGGGCCGAGGTTGGTGAGCCCAACTCGGCACCCGTACCGTACGGTCCGATCATCGCACGGCATAGTAGAGGGCGCTTCGGTGCGACTGGCGAGTGCGGTCACCGAGGGATCCGACAAACGGACAGACGGGGAGTCAAGGCAGCAATGGCATCACGGCGGGACGAGCTGAACGCCTACAGCTTCGCACGCAAGCGCACAGTGGCTTCCTTCCTGAAGCCCCTCCCCAACGGCTCGACGGAGAGCGCCCCGCGGCCGATGAGGACGATCGTGCCGACCATTCTGCTCGGCACCGTGATCCTCGTCGGGTTCGGGGCCTGCGGTCTCATCAAGCCCGTAGCACCGCAGGGCTGGAACACGCCAGGCGGCAGCGTGATCGTGGGTGACGAGTCCACCACGCGGTACGTGGTGCTCTGCGGCGTCGAGACCAAGGAGGGCGAAGCCTGCCCGAAGGGCAAGGACGTCCTGCACCCGGTGCTCAACCTCGCGTCCGCACGGCTGGTCCTGGGCGGGAAGAGCAAAGATGTGGTGAAGGTCAAGGAGTCGGTCCTCGACGGGCCGACTGCTCCGAAGCACGGCCCCACCATCGGCATCCCGTACGCGCCGGACCGGCTGCCCGACCAGGAGGACGCCAAGACGAAGAAGACCTGGGCGCTCTGCGAACGGCCGGGGGTCAACGAGCGTTCGAAGGCGCAGCGTGCCGTCTTCGTTTTCGGCTCGAGCGACAGGCACCTCGAGAAGCTCAAGGAAGACGACCGCGGCGCGCTCAACAAGCGCGAGGCACTGTTCGTCGAGGACCCGGACGGAATCCAGTACCTGGTGGACGAACGGGGCGTCGCCCACAAGCTGGACGCGGCGGCTGCGCAGCGGCTCCCGGGGCAGTCGCCGCTGCCCGGCGACCGGCAGTCCCAGCAGGACCTGCTGCGCCGCATCCTTTTCGGTGAAGAGCCGCCGCAGAAGGTGACCAAGGAGTGGATGGACACGGTCTACAAGAGCCCGTTCCCCATCGTCCTTCCGACGGTTCCCGGCGCGGGTGAGCCGTCCAGCGCCGAGGGCGTTCCGGAGGAGCACCGCACGATCGGCAAGGTGCTCGAGTCCCGGGGACAGCACTACGTCGTGCTCGGAGACGAGCTGCAGCGCGTGTCCGACTTCGTCGCCGAGCTGCTGATCCACGGGCCCGTGGGCCAAGCGGCCTACCCGGACGAGACCCCGAAGAGCATCGGCGTCGTGGAGGCGGACATCGACCCGGCGGACAACGAGGGCTTCTTCGAGGAGTTCGACGGGCGCGAGATCCCCTGGCCGACGGAGCGTGCGCGACGCGCCAACACCTGGGAGCAGGAAGAGGGCGACCGGGTCGTCTGCAGCGTCTACTACGGCAGTGACCGGAAGATCGCCGGCAAGCCGCTGGGAGTCCCCGAGATGTCCGCATGGGCCGGCAAGGACTACCCGGCACCCGTCAACACGGACAGCGGTAGTGCGTACGTCACGCCTGGCAGCGGCCTTCTCTACAAGCAGACGGCGGGCAAGGCCACGGACGGGACGCTCTTTCTGGTGACGGACACGGGTCTGCGCTATTCGGTCCAGCGGAACAACGACAGCGGCAGCGGTTCGGGAAACGCCGAGAGCCAGGAACAGGACCAGGCGAGGGTCAGGCTGGGATATGAGGGCATCACCAACCCGCCGGGCGTGCCGAAGGAGTGGTCGAGCCTGCTGTCGGCCGGGCCCTCGCTGAATACCGATGATGCCAAACAGCCGCAGGGTTCCTGACGTAAGCCGCGAATCGACAACCGGACACGGGAAGCGGTCAGTTGTGTGAATGTTGTGAACGCGTCACAACTCTCCTGCCCCCGTTGGGCGATGTCAGACCAGATGGTTAGAGTGAGAGTAGGCATCAAATAAGCGATGCCGAGCCGTGCGAGAGCCTCCGCAGCGCGTGCGGTCGAGGTGCGAGTCTCATGGGGGACGTTGACTGATGGCTGGACAGTTCACTACGACCGAAGCAGAGATGGTGGCCTTCAGCGGCCGCATCTCCACGGTCAGCAGCTCGATCCAGGGCGAGATCAAGCGTCTGCAGACGGTGGTCGACACGATCACCGGCGGGTGGCGTGGCGCTGCGGCTACCGCCTTCAACTCCATGCAGACGCAGGTGAACGAGGACGCGAACAAGCTCAACCAGATCCTGATGGACATCAAGGAAGCCGTCGACGCGACCACGAAGAACTACGTGGCTTCCGAAGAGGAGCAGCAGCAGATCGTGTCGCAGGCGGGCGCTCAGTCGTCTCCCTTCGGATAACCGGGCCGCACCGCGATCGCGGTGCGTGCGCAGCAATCTGAACCGACTCGATCGCATCAACTCCCCGAGGAGACACCATGTCCGGCGAAGTGCTCGTCAATTTTTCGACGATCTCCCAGGCCTCCAGTGACGTCCGTGGGACGGCCACCAACATCAGGACGCAGCTCGACGACCTCGAGACCGGCGTGAAGAAGATCGCCCAGAGCTGGCAGGGTGCCGCGCAGGAGGGCTACCAGCAGAAGCAGGCGGAGTGGGACAAGCGCGCCGCTTCCCTCCACGCCACCCTGGAGTCCATCGCCAAGGCCCTGGACACCGCCGCTCAGAACTACCAGAGCACGGAGCAGAAGAACACGGGCATCTGGCACTAGTGGCAGAGAAGTGACTGAGCAGCCATTCAGGCTCGCACAGTGATCGAGGGCGGGCGCGCTGCATGGTGCGCTCGCCCTCATTTTCCGTTGGACCCAAATCTTCCGTATGAACCCATGCGCGTGCATACGTGCTGATGGAAAGAGCAGAACATCCGTGGGAACTCGCGCTGTTGAACATGTCGTCGGGCGTCGGAGGGGCACCATCGGTGTCCTGGTGGCAGCGCTGTCCGCCGTCGGATTGTTCGGCATCGCCGCTCCGCCGGCCGCCGCGGACGACGGCGTGCCGCTGAACAGCGGGGAGTGCAACTTCCCTTCGGACCCCATCAAGGGCACGCCCTGGTCGCTGCAGCGCCTTCTGTTCGACCAGATGTGGGCCGAGACCAGGGGCCAGAACGTCAAGGTCGCGGTCATCGACACCGGAGTCGACGACCAGAACGGCCAGATCGCCCCCGCGCTCGGACGGGGCAAGGACGTCATTGCCAAGGGCAACGGCACCAACGACGAGGTGGGACACGGGACCAAGGTCGCCGGCATCATCGCCGCGCAGCCGGACTCCCGCACGGGCTTCGTGGGCATCGCACCGAAAGCCAAGATCATCCCGATCCGGCAGAACGACAACGAAAAGAGCGGCACGGTGCCGAAGATGGTGGCCGCGATCGACTACGCGGTCGACCAGGGCGCCAACATCATCAACATCTCCCAGGGAACCAACACGAAGCTGGACCCCGGGAGCGACCTCGAGAAGGCCGTCAAGAGAGCCACGAGCCAGGACATCCTGGTCGTCGCCTCGGCCGGGAACGACGGAGCCAGCGGCCAGGAGAAGGACACCTATCCCGCGGCCTTCGACGGTGTCCTCGCCGTCGCGGCTTCCGACCGCAACAACGAGCGCGCCGCCTTCTCGCAGCCCGGCGACTTCGTCGACATCGCCGCACCGGGCGTGGACATGGTCTCCACGGTTCCGGGTGACGGTCACTGTGTCGACCAGGGCACCAGCTTCGCGGCGCCCTACGCCACGGGCGTTGCGGCGCTCATCATGTCCAAGCATCCGAAGTGGACGCCGGAGCAGGTCATCTGGCACATGGAGAAGACAGCCGAACGGGTCAGGCCCGACCGGGACGACAACGTCGGCTGGGGCGTCGTCGACCCCGTCGCAGCGATGAGCGACAACACCGAGCCGACGGGGCCGCCGACGCCGGACACCGCCCGGGCCGGCGCAAGCGCCGACAACATCTACCCGGCCAAGCTCACGCTGGGCGAAACCCCGCAGGAGCGGCGTACCCGGTACGGCATCTACGTCTTCGCCGGCGGACTCGCCATGTTGGGAGTGGTGGTCGGCTCCTCCGTGGCGATCCGGGACTGGCGCCGCAAGAACTCAATAAGTGGTAACGGGGAGGCCGTTCATGGCTAAAGAAGAGTACGGAGTGGACCTGGACGCCTTGGACCAGGTCATGAAGGAGCTCAACCAGGTCCTGAAGGATATGGGTGGCCCGAAGGACAAGGCGAAGAACAGCACGTACCTGCCGAACGGTGCTCTGGGCAACAACTTCGATGAACAGAAGGAATTGCAAGCTGCCCATGAGTCAATGAAGACCTTCATCGAGAAGAACATCCTCGGGTTGATCGAGGGCCTCGTCGACGACTTCGGCAAGAAGACGAAAAAGGTGAAGGAAGCCTATGACGACGCCGAGGCCAAGAACTCCATGAAGTGAACGGCATTGGTGAGCGGTCGATCAGTCGAAGGTCGGAACAGGGGGTCGGGGCATGACGACACCACCAGCGAGCGGTGGGCACAGCGGCAGGTATGAAGACGTATCGCACTACACGGTCTTCAACGCCATGCGGGGCGAAGAGCTGAAGACGATGCTCGACGGGGCCAAGGTTTCATCCGTCAAGGAAGTCGCGCGACACTGGCAGGTCGTTCACGACGAACTGGTCGGCGAGGACGGCAAGGGCGGCATCAAGAAGAGCTTCGACGATGCTGTCCAGAAAGTCCTCAAGACCTGGCATGGGAAGTCGGCGGACAAGTTTTGGCAGCAGGCGCAGAAGATCAGCGGGAACTTCGAGCGTGGTGCTCCGTATGCGCAGGACGTCGCCAATGCGATGGGCCAGTCCGCTGACGACCTGCAGAAGGCGCTCGACGGCATGGGGGGCATCGACTGGAGTGCCATGCGCGGCGAGGGTTCCGCACAGGAGCAGGCCGAGCAGGCCATCCAGGCACATATCGAGCACGGTGGCGGCCAGTTGAGCTACGAGTATGTGCGGGACCAGGAAGGAGACTCCGACGACAAACGCGCGATCATGGTGGCGATCTCGCCGGTGAGCTACTTCTTCACCGAAGAGGGCAACCTCAAGGGCAAGATCGAGTCCTACAACGGTGTCCAGGCCGACTTGAAGAGCGGGATGAGCACCGAGGCCGTTCTGAAGAAATGGGACGGCGTCCGTGGAGACCTGGGCCTCCCCAAGTTCGTGCGACAGGACCTCGAGTCCGCGGTCGTCATGGAGAAGCTGGGCACCTCCTATGTCACCCAGTCCTCCAAGCTCAAGACCCCCGTAGCCACCAAGGACGGTGAGATTCCTGAGCGTCCAAACGGCGGCGGCAATCGCGACACCGGAGGTATCGGTGGCGGCGGTATCGGTGGCGGGGTCGGCGGCATCGGCGGAGGCGGCGCCAAGATGCCCCGCCGCGGAGGCATTGGCGTGGGGGGCCGAGACCCCATCAAGCTCAAGCCTCCGGTAGGCAAGGGCACCCGACCTGGATCCCAGATCGGAACAGGACTGGACAGTGTCACCGACGGCTCGCAGAAGCCGGGTTCGGGCGGTGGCAGCCTCGGCGTTGGCTCGGGTGGAGGCGGCGGAGGCATCGGGGGTGGAGGCGCGGGCGGAGGCTCGATGCCCATCGGTGGTGCTGCCAGCATCGGCGGAGGACGCACCGGCACGTCCGGCACCGGACGTACGTCCGGAACGGGCACGGGCAAGACCGCCGTCGGCAGCGGAGGCACGGGTAAGACCGGCGCGACGTCCGGCACGGGATCGGGCAGGGCCGGAATGATGCCCGGAATGGCGGGCGGACAGGGTGCAGGCGGTGCCGGTCAGGGCGGAGGCGCCGGCCGCGGAGGATCCAGCATGGCCCGTCGGGCGGGTGGAGTCGTCGGCAGCGCTGGTGGCCGAGCCTCGAGCGGTATGGCGCAGGGCGGTTCGGGTCTCCACCGCAGCCGCGGTGGATCGGAGGCCGGTCAATCCCGCGGCGGTCGCGGTATGGGCGCGGCCGGCGCCCCCGGGGCCGCCGGAGCCAACGCCGGTAAGGACGGAAAGGGTGGTCAGCGTCCTGACTACCTGACGGAGGAAGAGGAGACGTGGCTGCCGCAACGTAATGTGGCACCGCGGGTCATCGAATAGGCATGACGGCCGAGTGACCGACCGGTAGAGCACGACAGGGCCCTCAGTCCCGGGCTGCGGGCCCTGTTCGGCAGGAGAGGTGTTACAGCATGAGGTTCACACGAGCGCTGCGAGTAGTGAGTGGCGTGGTGGTGACGGGAGCGCTGCTCTTCGGGTCCGCGCCGGTTGCCTCGGCGGATGAGATCAGAGACGACCAGTGGCCCTTGAAGGCTTTCGACGCCGAAGCGGTGTGGAAGGAATCCACGGGCAAGGGCGTGAAGGTTGCTGTTCTCGACCACAGTGTTCAGGGTGACCATCCGGACTTGAAGGGCAACGTCCTCCCGGGCAAGAAGATCGAGACCGGTGGGCCGGCCAATATCGAACTCCGGGAGAACCACGGTACGGCCATGGCGGCTCTTATCGCCGGGCACGGACATGGCCCGGGCGGCGCCGATGGTGTGAAGGGACTTGCCCCTGACGCCAAGATCCTTCCCGTTGACTTCTTCAGGGGAGACACCGAGTACGCCGTTCGCAACGGTTTTGCAGAGGCGTTGAGATATGCCGTAGACGAAGGCGCCAGCGTCGTCAACATGTCCATTGACATCCTCGTGCTGACTGACGAACAGAAGGAGGCGATTGCATACGCCCTGAAGAAGGACGTCCTCCTCGTTTCGTCCGCCGGCAACGAGGGCGATGACGAACTGGATGCTCTTGCGGCCTACCCGGGCGTGGTCGGTGTCGGGGCCGTCGACAAGTACCTTGCGGTGTGGGAGGACTCGGATTCCGGTCCCCAACTCATGCTGACAGCACCGGGCGTCTACATCAGGTCCGCGGGGGCCAACAAGCCGTACCGGCTCTCCAACGGAACCTCCGACTCGGCGGCTTACGTCTCGGGGGCCGCTGCTCTCCTTCGGTCGAAGTTCCCCGATCTCACAGCCGGGCAGGTCGCCAACCGCCTGGTGAAGACAGCTGGTCTTCCGAAGCAGAAGAAGGGCCTCAAGCTTCCTGACCGCAGGTACGGCTACGGCTTCATCCGTCCCTACACCGCCCTGACCGCGGACATTCCGGCGGGCTCCAAGAACGGCCCGCTCAAGATGCCTGAGGCGCCGTCAGCGGGGGCGAACGGGCCCGACGGCAGCGACGGCAAGGCGACGCAGAGCGGTGCCAAGCTGAAGAAGCCGAAGTCCGGGCTGGGAACGGGCGTTGTGGTCGGCATCGCTGTCGGTGGGCTCGCGGTCATCGCGATCATCGTCGTCGTCATCGTGGTCGTGCGGCGCGGCAACCGCCGCAATGGCCCGCCTCCGGGCGGCCCCGGCGGTCCGGGAGGCTGGGGAGGCCCTGGCGCGGGTGCCCCGGGCTTCCCGCAGCAGCAGCCGGGCCAGTATCCCCCGCAGCCGGGCGCCTACCAGCAGCCTGCTGCGCCGGGTTACTACCCGCCTGGGCCGCCGCAACAGCCGCCTGGTCAGTAGGCCCGATCAGATCTCGTACCTTGCGCCACTCGATCGAACACGTCGCTTCCCAAAGGAGAGCCAGTGCTGCGCCGCCAGTCAGGGTGCATCCGGGTTCGACGGACCCTTGCCGTCAGCCAACGACGATCGTGCGACAGGGAGTTCAAGGTCTCGAAGGTCAGGGCTGGGGCGGTACACCCCAGTTGCCGAATTTTGTGCCATTCGGCATACGCCGGTTCTTGGGTCGCCTGGCGTAACAGCGAGTGGGTTGGGCAAGGACCGCACCCCTCGCAGCGGGGGCTCCAAAAGAGTCGCCGATTTGAGATCTCGTCGACCGAACCACCCCAGGGCCGTGTCTCACCGGCCAACTACACTAGACGTGCCAGGAATCGACGTCAGATGCTGGCCGACATCCGGTGGTTGCTGTGCTCGCCGCACGGGAGCACCGGTCAGTCTGGGGTGGGCCGACGCCACAGCAGAGTTCAAGCAGGTTGGATGGGTAACGGGGAGGCAGTGAATGGCTGAACGGGAGCAGTACCGGGTTGACCTCAGTGAGCTGGACGGCGTCGTGTCACGGCTCAAGTCCCTGGACAAGGACATGGATGAGCCCTGCTCCAAGGTGGGTTACGGCACTTCGATCTCGAAGACGGCTCTGGGCGTGAACTTCGGCGAGGCCGAGGAACTCGCGTCGGCTCACGATGAGATGCAGACGTACATGACTGAGACGCTCAAGAAGCTGCAGCAGTTCATCCAGGACTTCGGGAAGAAGACGCAGTCGGTCCACGGTGCCTACGACGATGCAGAGCATGACACCCAGAAGTCCATGGGTGGCTGACGGAGTGCGAGTGAGCAGGCAGGCGGCTGATACGTCGATGTCGGAAGAGGGGGAGCACCGTGGCTGACGCAATGGGCGAGCACAGAGCGGCGCAGCAGTACGAGAAGGCCAACGACAAGCGCGAGCGCGATGCCAAGCTGAAGGAACTGCAGCCGGACGGCAAGAGGAAGATTCCTGTATCTGCCTCGGACTTCCATCACCATGGCCTTGAGCAGCTCAAGTCCATGATCGAGAACGCCGACCCGGACCAGGTGGACCGGGCCGGCGATCACTGGCGCGCAGCGGCCGACCAGCTTTGTGGCGTCGACGGCACTGGTGGTATCCGCAAGTCCTTCAAGGACGCGATCGATCACGCCCTTCAGCACTGGCATGGTCCCGCGTCGGAGAAGTTCCTCGATGCGGCGAACGAGGTCCTGAAGAAGATCGACCGCACGTACGGCCACGCGCGAAACGCTGAGATGTCCATGATCGGCACGCGGGAGACCGGCCGGGACGTCGGCATCGCGGCGAACCTGCGCAAGGCCCAGGCGACGATGAAGCAGATCGAACCCCCGGGCACAGTGGACAGAGCCAAGGACAAGCTCGACGATGGCTCTCGGGACGACTCCCAGTTCCACCGTGACATGGCCAACCCCAACATCGACGCCCGCACGGCACTTGAGCTCAACAGAGGCAATCTGTCGCTGAGCAAGGAGCGTCAGGTTGAGGCAGTCATCGTGATGGAGGAGCTGGCATTCAACTACTCGCGTCACAGGGGTATCAAGCCTCCGGAAGACCCCCCGGGGGGTGACTGGCCCACGGAGCCCATAGCAGCCACGCCTCCTCCTCCCGTGGTCATGCCCACCCCGGGGGGCGCAGCAAGCCCCAAGAGCGTGAAGCCGTACTCAGCTGGGGCGAACAAGGGCATCGGCATGGTTCAGCCGGGCCAGTCCCCGACAGGATCTCGGACCAACGGAATCTCCGGAGGCATCGGAAACTCCCCGAAGTCCGGCTCCCAGATCGGTACAGGCCTCGACGGCATCTCGGGTGGAGGTAGTGGCCTTGGAACCGGTAGTGGCGCTGGAAAGCTCGGCGGCGGTGGCAGCCTCGGTGCAGGCTCCGGGAACGTGGGAGCTGGCTCGGGCAACGGGAGCGTAGGACTGCCAGGCCCTGTCAGTGGTGGCATGACTCGCGGTGGTGGGGGTGCCGGCGGACGTGCTGGGGCGCCGGGCATGGGTGGTGGGCCCGGCGGGCGTACCGGAGGCGCCAAGGGCGCCGGAGGTAAAGGTGGCCTCGCTCGCCAGCGCGGCGGCGTAGTGGGTGCCGCGAAGGGCGCCGGAACCGGTGGCCAGGGTGGATCCGGTCTGCACCGCAGTCGTGGTGGTAGCCAAGCGGGCAAAAACACAGGCCGCCCAGGTATGGGTGTGCCTGGCGGACGCGGCGCAAACGCGAACGATGAGAAGGAGCGTGGCAAGCGTCCCGACTACCTTGTCGAGGACGAGGAGACGTGGACGCCGGATCGCAATGTTGCTCCTAAGGTCGTCGAGTAGCGTTTGATGGACGCCTAGAAGCAAGGAAATGTGGGGGCGCAGCCTTGTGGTTGCGCCCCCACTGCCTGAGAGAGGACATGGCAATGAGCTTCACGCACATGCGGCGGTCCGTCGGCGCTGCCGTGCTGACGGGAGCGATGCTCATCGGCACGGGCGGCTCGGCTGCCGCGGATGAAGTTCGCGATGCACAATGGCCCCTTGAGGCATTCATCGCTGCAGATATCTGGAAGATGTCGACGGGCAAGGGCGTCACCGTCGCTGTCATTGACGAAGGGTTCGACAGGAGCCATCCCGATCTCAAGGGGAGGTTCCTTCCCGGGACCGACGTCACTGGCGGCAAATGGAAAAACCTGGATCCCAATGACGGGGTAGTCGACAGGCGGGACCATGGAACTGCTATGGCGAGCATCATCGCAGCTCGGGGGCATGGTCCGGGAGGGAGCAAGGGGCTGAAGGGGTTGGCTCCTGATGTGCGCATCCTGCCCGTGAAGACTCAGATCAGTGGTAGACCTGAGGGGAACCAGTTCTACCACGCCATTCGCTATGCAGTGGATCACGGAGCAAAAGTGATCAGCATGTCTTTTGCTGGTTCTGCCGACGGAGACACTCCTAAGGCGATCCAGTATGCGTTGGAACGTAACGTCGTTCTAGTCGCCGGTGTCGGAAATGATGGCCTTCCGAAAGATCAATACCCGGCTGCGTATCCTGGGGTGATTGGTGTCGGTGCGGTTGACAAATACGGAAAGGTTTGGGACGGCAGCAACTACAACTCTTCCGTCGATTTGTTGGCCCCCGGCGTTGACGTTCCGAACGCCGCCGTGGGGAAGGGAATCCGGTATCAGGTGGATGGTGAAGGTACTTCCCTCTCCACCGCCTACGTCGCCGCTGCCGCCGCCCTCGTTCGTGCCAAGTTCCCCGACCTGACCGCTGGTCAGGTAGCAAACCGCTTGGTCAAGACCGCGGGCCTTCCAGATGACATGAAGAACGCCAAGCTTCCCGACGAGCACTATGGCTACGGCTACATCCAGCCCAGGGCCGCGCTGTCGCGGGACATCCCCGCAGGGCCCAAGGAAGGTCCGCTTCCGATGCCCAAGGCGTCGGACTCCGGAACCACTCCTGATAAGGCCAGTGATTCCTCGTCCTCCTCCGGCAACATCGGCACCACCGAACTCGCCCTCATCGGCGGCGGTATCGTGGTCGTCGGCGGCATCATCGCCCTGCTGATCGTCCTCTCCAGGCGTCGCCGCAGTGGCCAGGGGCAAGGCCCAGGTGGCGGCGCGCCGTACGCGTCGTACCCGGGGCAGCCTGGTCCGGGCCAGGTGCCGCCGCACCAGTACAACCCGCAGCAGCAGCCCACGTCCCCCGGCGGCTATCAGTCCGGTCCTCCGACTCAGCCGCCCGGCCAGTAGCACCGGGAGCCGGACGGCTCTCCTGGGAACCCTTGGTGGGGTCGCCGCACCAAGGGTTTTTCGGGTTCTCTGTCCAGAGTCCTGATCCTGCTCCAGGCCGAGGATGGCCCGCGTGACGTCTGCCTCGTACGTCTCGACGCTCTCCGTGATCCGCGGGGTCGGCCGCTGACCGTCTCGACGGCCGCCGATCCGTCACTGCAGTCGCCCTCTGCGCACCAACTGTCGCTGAGCGTCTAGGCTTTGGGCCATGACCTCAACCGGCAATGATGAACTCGAACGCGATCAGCAAGTCCCCCCGGTCGGGGCCGCTGTCTTGGATGCCCCGTCCGGGGAGTCCCTGCCGGACGAAGCCCAGCGGAGGGCGTTGACGCCTCGTCAGGCGCGCCGGATTCACATCGGCATCAGCGTGTTCTTCATGGTCGCTATGGCGGCCGGTCTCGCCCTACGGCTTGCCCAGCAGTCGTCGGTGCTCGTCGTGGGTGTCTACGGACTGGCGCTCATCCTGTGCGGCGTGGTCATCGAGCTGAGCCGCCGCGGCCGGACCCGGCTGGGGATGTGGATGATGATCACCGGAGTTCTTGCCACTATCGCGGGGGACGCGCTGCTGCTCCGCTCTTGAGGCCGCGAATCGGCCGTAGTTCACTACGGCCGAACCGTCGCACCGCACTCGTCCCCGAGGCCGCTTTCCCACGACCCGACAGCCCCGTAGCGACGGCCTACAGCCTCCAGTCCCGGCCGTCATGGCGAGGCGGGCGCCCGGGGCCGGAACCGCCCCGTTCCCGCCGCTCCTCCTCGATCTCCTCGCGCTGGGCGTCGAGGAAGCGCTGCGCCTCCTCCTTCTGCCGCTCGAGCTCGTCGGGAGGCAGCTGCTCGTACGCCTGGCGTGCCTGGGCGACGCGTTCGCCGAGGGCCTCCGCGTACGAGCCGTTCCGCATCGCGTCTCGCAGGCCTGTGCGCCCGGAGAGAACCTCCCGTGCCATCTCCTGGAGCGCCGGACCGGCCTGCTCGCTGCCCGCCAGCTTCTGCAGGGTCTTGCGCAGCGCGCGGGCGCGGACCTCGTCGCCGCGGGTGATGTCGGTGAGGTCGGCGTCGCCGATCTGCCGGTCGTCGTGGCTCATGGGCGGGTGCTTTCCGTGTGGGGTGCTGCGAGGGGCGGAGTCGGATGGTTGATGTCGCGATCGGCCGGGCTAGGCGGCGGGATGGTCGTAAGTCTTGCCGGGCGCGGGGAATGTCACCGACGAGTGGTAGATCGTGGTGCCGAGGGCCTCGATCACGCCCACGCCGCCGTTGACGATCGCCTGAGCCTTGGCGAACATCGCCGTGGCCTGACCCCAGAGCCGGAGGATGTTGGCGATCTCCAGGGCGGCCAGGCCGTAGCCGACCGCGGCCCCCACGCCGGTCCACGACAGCAGCGTGCCGGCCGCCATTTCGAGGGCGACGATGAGCAGTCCGTCGATGATGCCCCCGATGACTCCCTTGATGGCCTCGGCGGACGAGTACGCGGCATGGGCCAGCTGTCCGTACTCGGTGCACAGCGAATCCAGGGTGTCCTTCGCCTCGTTGAGGTTCTTGATGAGCCCTTCGAAATAGACAAAGGCGGCGTCGGCCGCGTTGCCGCTCCAGGTGCCGTCGAGCGTGGTGTTGCCGGCAGCGAGATTCGACGCCACGCCTTCGAAAGCCTTGCCGAGTTTTGTCCACAACTCCGCGCACTTGGCGAAGGATTCCCAGTCACCGGCGAACCACTGGATGACCTCGTCGAGCGGATTGAACCCGAAGATCATGTTGTACGCCTCGGTGATCCAGTACGTCGGGCTCATGAGATCGCTGGCGTCGTTGAACGTGTCCAGGAGGAGCCCTTGTGAGAACTCCTCCGGAGGCTTCGGGGGAGTCATGAAGCTGGTCGGTTCGACCTTGTCGGGAAATGCGGACGCACTGCCGCCCGATGGCGGCGGAGCGCTGTTCCCGCGCTTGCTCGCCGGGTATGTCGCGTCGACGTTCGCGGCGTTCTCGGCGTCCGTCTCGCGGTAGTACGTGCCGGCGCCGGCCATTTCGCGGCCGGATGCCCGGACGGTTTCCTGAGAGGTCCTCAGCGCAGCGGTGACCTGTTGGACGGTCGCCGTGTGCGTGGTGAGGCAGAGGGTGATCAGGCCCTCGTTGGAGACGCCGACTTCGCTGTTGTCGCCGCAGTACCGCTTGGCCTGTTCAAGATCTTCGGCAGCACGTGCGATTTGTTTCGAGTAGCCGGTCAAATCGGCATGTTCCACTGCGAAGTCGCCCACGAAGACCCCCGACGTTCCGAAATCCGGCCCCTGTTCGCGGCGCCTTTCGCCGCCGTCCGGGGCGTGGGTACCTTACAGGGCGTGTGGAACCACAGGAATGACGACGTCCATTTTGATCTTGACGGCTCGGGAACCGGCTCGCGAAGCGGCTCCGGAGGGAATCGCGGGAGCGGGCGCTTCGCCGACCCCGAGCTGTCCGACCGTATGTGGAGCCAGGGCCTGATCTTCGCCCTGCTCCTGGCGGCCATGATCGGAGGTGCCTGCCTGGCCCTGCTCGTGATCGGCTTCACCACCGACCCGTCGCGCTACGGAACCGCGGCCCGCGTGACGGCCGGCATCGGCGTTCCGGTCATCGCCGCGGCCGGCGTGCTCGCCCTAAGGGCGCGGCGCAACCGCAACCTGCGGTGGCTGGCGGGCGCGATCGTGGCGGAACTCGCCTGGGCCGCCGTCCTGGTGCTGACCGTGCGCGCCTGAGGGCTCCGCACGCTCGGCCGCCCGTGGGCCCGGCAGCGACGCACCCGTCGAGCGCCCCCGGGGGGCGCCTCCGTCGAGTGCACCCGTACAACGTCGTGCAAGCACCTGCACGGCGCGGTCTATGCTGTCGGCCCATGGCGCCTTCCCAGGACGACGACCTCGAGCACAAGCAGAACCTTGCCCTGCGCTGGGCGACGTCGACGACGAATGCCGAGCGGCGCACCATGCTGCGCGAGGACCGGGCGCGCACCGCTCCGCAGACGGCACGTCACGCCATGGTGCTCGTGGGCCTGGTCCTCATGGCCGGGGCGATCACGGGCCTGGTCAAGGCGATCGGCTCCGGAGCGTCCGGTGCGCTCATCGCCGCCTTCGGGGTGGCCGTCGCTGTATGCGGGGTGGCCGCCGAACTGGGGCGTCGAGGACGTACCCGTGCCGCATTCTGGGCGATCGTCCTGTGCATGCTCGGCGCATCGCTCGTCGAGGCGCTCCAGCGCTGACGGCCCTGGTCCCAACGGCCCTTGTGGCAGGGCGCTCCTGCGGATCGACAGTGCGGTCCGGAGAATGGACGGTGCCTGCGTGCAGGTCCGGGACGAGCGCCAGCGTGGCGTCGATCGCGGATGAGCGCCCCTGCGGGAACGCGGATGAGCGCCCTGCGGGGCGGCGCGGTCAGAACAGCCCGTGCCACATCTGCTCGACGATCACGGACCACCAGTTCTTCGGGTCGTCCAGCGCCGACGCGTCGATCGCCACCAACTGCTCCTGGAAGGCGGCGACCGCCTCGCCCGCCGCGATCGGGTCCATGCCCTGCATCAGCTCCCGCGTGGTGGAGAGGAGCGAGAGCGAGCGGACGAAGGCGGACACCGACACGTTCACACGGCGGCCCATGGCATCCTGCGGCGGGACCGCCCAGACCTGGCCGACCGGGGTCGGCATGTGCTCCGGGGAGGTGCACTGGACGGTCATGGCGGCCACGCCGTCGGAGCCGATCCTGACGTGCCCGGACAGCACTTCCAGCGTCGTCTCGTTGGCCCGGGTCCCGACCTCGCGCATGAAGGTCGCCGCATCCGTGAACAGCCCGCCTTGCGGAGGAGCGTCGGCCCGGTCGGCCGTGAAGAAGAACGGGATGTCCGCGGGAAGTCCGCCCCAGGTGAGCGTCGCCTTGGCGTCTTCGGGCAGCTGCGTATGCGCCACATCGTCCGCGTCGTACCGTCGTACGCCGTCGGGGCCGAACACCTCGGCGAGGCGGCGGCCGAGAGCCACGTCCCGCATGGGCTCGGCCAGCGTCACAGCCGACGGCACCGGTACGCGATGCGGGCGGGGCGGGGGCTGCTGCCCGGAGATCTGGTGCATCATCTCGACGTGCTGGAGCAGAGCGGCAACACCCTCGGCGCGCTCCTCGGGACGCAGACCGTAGTTCTGCGTGCAGGAGAACTGGGCGTTGGGGAAGGCGCCGCGGAGCATGTCGCCCGGGTAGCCGCCGGGGAGCAGGCTCGAGCTCAGGTCCGTGTGGATCGCGACCACGTTCTGCGGCGGGACGCCCATCCGCTGGATCTCGGCCATCGCCTGATACTCGGAGTGCGGCAGGCCGGGCGCCGAGTTGCGGAAGAGGCTGGTCTCCTCGCCGTTCGACGGGTCGACGTAGGTGAACACGGTGGTGTTGCCGGGGCCGGTCACGGGGCGCTCGGCAGCGGACACGGCGGCGCCCCCATGCTTCTGCTGGTACATCCGCACGACTTCTTCGACGGGCACGGACGGCCACACGGTCAGCTCGCCGGTGCGGCGGTCCACGACACCGCACGCGTTCCCGATGTCGGCCGGAGGGCGGCGCTGCCCGGTCACCGGGTCGCGCTCGGGAGGGGGCGGCACAGCCCAGACCACCCAGCCCAGGTCGAACTCATGCGTGGCCACCTGGCGCTGCGGAGCTTGCGCGCCCTGCGGATTGAGCCACCGGTCTGCGATGGCGACGGCCTGCGCCTGGCTGATCAAGACGGGACTCCTTCGAGACCTTCGGGGTGGGGAGGCTGTGGGTGGTTCGGCAGCGTGCGGTCGGTACGACAGCGGGGTCCGTACGGCAGGTTGGGCAGTACGTCAGCTTGTCTGCTACGAGGCTATCGCTGGTGTGTGCGACAGGATGCGCAGAGCCTTCACCCCGCGTTCCGTCGCCACGACCAGGACACCGTCGGGGGAGAGGTCGGCCGCGGTGACGGGGGTGTCGGAGATCAGCGCGGCCACGACATCTTCGTCGGCACGGTCCCAGACCCGAACATAGTCGGCGCCCCTGCTGAAGGCGAGCGGGGCGGCGGCCCGTTCGTCCTCGGAAGGGCGCAGGACCTGCGCGGGGTCGCCGTCCGCATGGCCGGGCTCCGTCAGGCCGTACAGCAGCACGGCTGGACCGTCGGCATCATCGACAGGGCGGGCGCCCGGGGTGCCGACGGGGACGACGAGTGCGACGACCGGGAGGGCTTCCTGCTCGCTCGATGCACTCTCGGGTTCCCTGTCCGACGCGCTCTCGGGGTTCTCACCCGGACTCTGTGCGGCTGCGGTCCGGGGGAGCCGGCCCACGCTCACGGCGCTGACGCCCTCGACGGGGGCGCTCCACAGGGTGTGCCAGGGGAGACCGGCAACGGTGCGGCGCACCGCATCGGCGTAGTCGGACAGACCGTCCTCGACGAACGCCGTCTCCAGCAGGGCTGCCCTCAACACGGCCGGCGCTTCGGTGCGGGTGAGCAGCGGGGCGGTGCGCAGATAGGTGCGCGCAGGGGAATCGAGCGACTCGACGGGCACGGCTTCGACGGCCGCCCGCAGGTGCACGGGGTCTGAGTGCACGAACAGCCCCGGATCGGTGAGGAGTTGGGGGAGGATCCCCGCCTCGAGGGTGTGCGCGGCGATGTGGTCGCGTACGTACGGCGCGGCCTTGGCCCAGTTCTGCTCGGGGACCCCCTCGAGCAGGTGCATCGCTATCCGGGCCTGGGCGCCGGGAATGTCGGGCAGGCCGGCGCGGATCGTTGCGGCGATACCGGGATGCTGCAGTCGGATCAGGGTGCGGTCGGGCTCGGGGACGCTCTCGTCCTCAATCCCCAAGGCCTGGATGAACGGCGCCGCGAGGAGCATGCCACCCGCCACGGCCTCGCTCATGTCCTCGCCCGCCGCGGCGGACGCCAGCGGAGCCAGCAGCGCGGGGGGAAGCCCGTCACCTTCCGCCAGGGCGAGTGGTGCCAGGATCCGGCGCAGCGACAGCGGTTCGGCGCCCAGGCGCACTGCGTGCAGATTGAGTGCTTCGCCGATGCTGCGCGGCAGTTGACTCTCGTTGGCGGGGTCGAATCCGTCCGGTTGCGTGAGGATGGACTGCACGGCGAGCTGTACGGTCAGCCGGCTGCCAGCTCCGTCGCCGGCCCGGCGCGCGATGGCTGTGGCGAGCGCGCGCCGCGCGGCGTCATCAGTGGTGAACGGCAGTTCAGGAGCACCGAATTCCGGCCGCAGCATGGCATCGGCCTGCAGGACCAGCCCTTCCGGGTCGGCCCACTGGGGGTCGTCGAGATCGATGATCAGGGCGGTGCCGGGCGGGAGGCCCTCAACCAGTTCGGTGGCGAGGGTGCGCGGAACGTCAACGAGCAGACGTACGGTCTCGACAGCCGCGAGAGGCTTCAGCACCTCCCGTACGAGGCGTGCGGGCTCGCTCGCGGCCCGAACGGGTCCGGCACGGTCGACGTCCGGGACAACGACCGTCACGGGCCCGGTCCGCGCCCCGAGTTCGGCGTAGACGTCGGCGGCGCGGGTGGCGGCCAGGTCGTAGTGGTCGGCGAGCACCCACAGAAGCTGGGCCGCGGTCAGCCCGTCGGGACCGGGCACGGCTGGGGCCGGCAACTCCGGCGGCACAGTCGCGGGGTCGAGCGCGTCGAGCGGCAACTGCTTGCGGTACTCGGGATCGCACAGCATCAGGAACCCGGTCAGCAGCCGCGAACACCCCGTCCCCGGGCTGCCGGTGAGCGCGACGACGCGTGGCGCTTCGGGTGCTCCGGCCCGCCAGGCGGTGAGCGCGCGCAGAGCGGCATTCCGCCCGCCGATGAACGGGTGCGGTTCGTACGCCTGCGTCTGCGACTGGGCTCCCGGCTGGTACTGGCCCGGAACTTCGGCCTGTACGTGGCCGTGACCCTGGGTCGGACTGGTCATGCTCTCCCCCGTGATACGTCCGCCGCCGTTACCGATGACATGCCAACCGTACGGGACTGATCTTATGGCCGGTGAGCCTGTGGATAACGTCCGCGGGCATCTCTGCCCCGGGTGGTTGTTGCGGCGTCAGGCGTGGGGACCGTACTGCTTGCGATAGACGTCGATCGCCACCTCTGGTGGGAGGTTGGGCACATAGCCGAGTTTGCCGGTTGCCTTGGAGACCACGACGTGGCTGCCGCCCTGAGGGGAGGGGGCCGTGCGGTCGGTGCGGGGCGGGAAGACGCCGGTCACGAGGAATCCGAGGTCGAATTCGTGGACCCGCAGTGGGGCGGGTGTGCCGTCCGGGAGGCGGGGCTGGAACTCGACGCGGGCGATGTCGAGTGCCTCTTCAGCACTGGTGGGCGGTCGGGACGGTGATGACTCGGGGTCGTGGGGCTGTGTCATGGGTCCTTCCGTTTGCGTGTGCGGCTGAAGGGGCGCTGGTCTACTGCGAGTCCGAGCCGTGGGTCTTGCGGTAGAGCGCGATGGCTGTGGCCGGGGGCCGGTAGGGCAGGGTGCTGACTTTGCCGGTTGCTTTGGACACGACGACGCAGGTGCCCCCCGGATTGCCCCGGGGGCGAGGCCGACCCGTCGGCTGCTCCGTCGGCTCGGGCCGCGGGGGAAGCCGGGCGGTAACCAGAAAGCCGATGTCGAACTCCCGGACATCGAGCGGGGCCGGGCTGCCGTCCGGCCAGACGGGAGTGAATCGTGCACGGGCCGCCCTCAGCGCGTCTTCGGCATTTGCCGGTCCATCGCCTCTGGACCGAGCATGCATGACCATCGCTCCTCCTGCTGAGACCAGTCCAATACGACGGGGCGAACCATGCTGGACTGCATCGTGGTGTCCGACCACGGCTCCACAAGACCGCAAAGGCGATGTACCCGACGTGGCCTACTTGTGGCGAGTTGTTCACCAGCTCCTCGCCTCGGGCCGAGCCGGATAGCCGGCGGAATGCCCGGAGTCAGTGGCCGAACCGGTGTGCCGGTCTGCCCGCGATCGCAGGTGCTATGTGGTAGGGGGGCGATGGAATCTGCGGTACGTCTCGATGGCAGACTCCGGAGGATAGTTGGGAACGTCGGAGATATCTCCATTGATCTTCGAGATCACAAGATTGCTTCCGCCCACAGGGGGGGGTGTGTCGTCAGAGTCAGTGGATGTCGGAAACGCGTAGACCAGAAATCCGATGTCGAACTCGTGCACGTGGAGGGCGACCGGAGTGCCGTCCGGCCAGACGGCAGGGAATTGGGTTCTTCCTATCTCTCGCGCCTCGTCGGAATTCGTTGGAACACGCCGACTCTCGTTCTCAGAATGTGGATCCATGTTGGCCTCCTTGGATCTTCATGGATGGTGGGTCACTCGACTAGGTCGATCCGACGGGGATGCGGGTGACTCATCTCTAATCGAATAAGAGCCCATTTCACTCGTTGTAGAATATGTGCGACCAGGCTGGCGCAAGGCCGCATCTGCGGTCAACGTGCAAGAGGGCAACGAGCACGTGTTGGGGCAACAAGGATGCTTCGTGGTCACTTCCCACGATGGTCTCCCGAGTGCGCATGCCTGTGACCCACAGCGCGATCATGGTGAGGAATTTCTCCAGGCTGGTCGCTGCGGGAAGCCCGGCGAGGTGCTCTTGGTCAGGCTCTGTGGGGACTCGAAGAACGTGCCCGGTGCTGCCGTCGATGACAAGTTCGCCGCCCATCCAGAAGCCGATTTGGAAAAACGGTCCACTCTCCGCCACGGGGTCGATGTCGTCAGGCCAGGGCATTTCGTCGAGAACATCCATGCGGTGGTCCCCGTATGGATAGATACCCATGCCGCCTTCGTGAAGGTCGGGCAGACCGAATTCCAGGAGCAGCCGACGGGTGGGTTCGTGGCTCAGTCCGTCGGGCACTTCATCCGGCTCGAGTTCGACGATTTCCTCGTCTCCGTACAGCTCCAACAGGTCTGCCGGGCTCGGCGGATCTGCATCGACGGGGCAGATCTCGCCTGCGGGTGCGAACGACCCCGTCAACGGCTCAAGACCTGGCGAGGCAAGGCCTGAGATGCTGTCCAGCGTAGTGGACTCGATCGCAAAGAGACCGCCGGGCCCTCCGAGGACAACAAGGTCTCCGACCGTCAGCGCCGGGGAAGGGAGGATGTACGGATGCACCCCGCGGCCGATCGGAGGGTCAGCGCGCAGCTCCCGGAACGTCCTCGGGCCCAGGCTGTCATGTCCGGATGAGGTGGGCCAGGCGAGTTCCGCGTGATGATCCTCGGGAATCGTCTCCCCGAGCCATGGGCCGGCGAGGAGTTCTCCGGTTTCAGCATCCCAGATCGTGGTCTGAGACCGGGAATGGCGCAGGCCCGCAACAGCAGGGCGCCCTCGCCAGCGAACCTCGACCAACTCATCGATCATTTGCGTGCGCAGGTAGCTCACGTGATAGCCGCCCGGCGGGCGCCAGTGCGTCCACTTGACCTGCCATGGGAGGTGTACCCCGGACTCGCGAACGGCTGACGCGAAGATGTGGTCGTTGCGAGCGGAGGCCATCAGATGCAGCCACGAGGCCCACTCGGACTGCCGGGAAGGTGTCACGCCGTAGGACCAGAGATAGATGCCGTCGGCCGCCGCACTGTTTCCGGGAATGCCGTCTTCCAGAGCACAGTGAGCGGCGTCCATCAGCACCGTCTGCGGAATGTTGGCGAGAGCACCGCCATCTCGCAACAACTCTTCGAATGTGCCCGCTTGGACTGCGTGCATGGCTAGACCGGTTGCGGCGTAACGGCCTAGAGGGCCGGAGTGCGCCCACCCGTCCGGATTGCGGATGTCAGATTCTAGGCCCCCCAGCCACCGGACCATGTGCCGGTTGACCTGGCGCAACTCATCCGCATCTGTCTCCCGACGCAGTGCGTCTGCCAGAGCGTCATCGACGAACGAGATGCCATTCGGGCTCGACACCAGTGTGTCGGGATGGTCCTGCAGCAGGGCATTGAGCCCACCTTCGGTCACTGATTGGCCTGTCAGACCGATAACGAGTTCGGACCATGCCTGCATCGGCACCACCCGAGGCTCTGCCAATGCAAGCGCGTGCAGCGCCGCCGACTCCACGGTCCTTGTGGCGTCCGGTGTCGGCAGGCGAAATACGACCCCGGCCCGTGCACCGTCGTCAGAGAGTTCGTGTGGAGTGACGTGGGCCAGTACTGCCACCTTGCTTCGGGCCAGCGCGGTGACGCTCCTTGACATCAGACGTTCCGGTTCATGCGAGCGGCGAGTTGCCCCCGCCCGGTGCACGTTGACGATCACCAACAACCGGTCCTCGGCCAGGTTGTCCAGAGCGTATGGCCAGTCATCCCACTCACCTTCGCCAAGCTCTACCCCGAGGTGGAGAAGAGCCTGCCGATGTACTTCTTCTGCGGTGAACCCGGAGGCATCCAGGAGGACGCTGCCCTCGATACAGCGGTGAATCTCACCCAAGACCGGCTCGCCATCCGTGCCGGGCGGGGCGACGACGTACGCCGTATTGGCTCCGGGGCGGTGTTCGCGCCACCAGTCGCGTACAAGGGCAGCGATCTTGGTGCCCGGGAACTCAGCCGGTACTTCGGTCATTCTGCTCCTGTCGTTTCCAGTTCATGCTCGGCTTGGTTGCTTCATGCTCAAGCGCCGGAGGTGTATTTTCCGCGCTCCAACCCGTCGCCACCTCAGAGACGTGTGCCATGTGGTGATGCAGGAATGTTACACATGTTGAATTTGGCGATATCAGAGACGGATCGGACTCCCTCGCAAAGAGCGATACCTGGACAGGTAGTTTGCTGGGGGCAAGTGGGAGACTGTCTTCATGAATTGAAACGTGGGAGGGGGTGCGTCTCGTCAAGGCTCATCCGATACTCCTCCCAGCTCGGCAGCTTCGAATAGGGCTCGTTCGGGGTTGAGGTATGTGTCTCCCACTCCCAAGCCGCCCAGCGCCGACTCATCTCACCTCTTGCCTCTTCGTAGATCTGGCGCGCAACGTGAGCATCGGTGTAGCGGCGTCCGTCGATTGCGAAGGCGGCGATGACGTCACCATCAGGCTTGGCAACGAAGCAGGTTCTGATAAGTCGCAGTTCTTCGCTGTTGTCCGATTCCTCGGTCACGACCGGGTCTCCTCTTGGTCGAGCGCAGCCGCCTCGGACTGCATTCTCTTGATCTGTTCGCGCTGCGCGTCGCTGAGCTCGTGATACGGCTTGAACAGCGTGTTGTGCTCGACGTCGGCAGCGACCGAGGCCCTACGGGTGGTCAGCTGTAGTTCGAACGTAAACGGATCGCCGTCGACGTCGATTCTCACCACCATGGGGATCACCCGATACTCGGGGTTCTTGGACTTGGGCTCGGCATACATGTTCTCAACCTCGAGGATACGTCCTGTGTCTCCCACTCCGAATCTCTGCTGCACATTGCCCAGCGCCTCGGCCAGCTGGTTCATGTCTTCGACCGTGATCCGTGCGCCCACGGCGTCGATGACATCGCCCACCCGATAGTTCGGACGCCCAGGCCGGCCAGGGCTGCCCTGGCTCATCCGCCTTACCTTGTCAAGTAGGGCATTGGCGGCCTTGGTTCGGACGCTGGAACTCGCGCCCTCCGGGCAGATGGCCGCAATTTCACGGCGCACCGCCGACTCGACGGAGATTGCCAATGTGTCCGCGTACTCTTGGAGCAGACGCCGCTCGTCGTCACTTGGTTCCGCGCCGATGTTTCGCGCCGGATCGCGGCGCTTGCTCTCGTCGATAAACTCCTGTTTACGGGAGTTGCCGTCTTCCGTGACGTTGACGTCCTCGTGAATGCTGTCGAAGACCGGGCCGCGACCGGGGCACTCTCTCAGGTAGGTCTGCAAGTCGCGGTCATGCAAGACCCGCCCCTCAGCCAGTTCTCGAAGAAGTTCGAGTGCTCGATCCCGGAGGTCTGGGTTGAGGATATCCCCGTTCACATTGAGCGGGTGATCGCCGTGGTCCATGACCAGTTTCACGACGACGTCGGCAAGGTCTGGGTGGTCTTCCAGCACGGCGTCAATCCTGGCAAGAACCTCGGGCGGGATGTCGTTCTGCCTGCCGTCGCGTGAAGGACCGGGCTGGTGGTCCGGTGGCCGAGTTGCCTCTGACTGGACAGGGTCCCGAGGGCGCTTGGGGCTGTCCTCAGCTGTACCTGCTGATACGTCGGTCGGGCGCTCGGCGTTGCCAGGGGTGCTTGGAGCCGTACGGCTGGTGCGAGGCGCCGGTGGTTGCCCAGTCCTGGGGTGGGCAGAGGAGGCCATCCTCTCCAGCGGCCGGCGGTTGGTGTCGAGGGGGATGGCGAAGACGCCGTTGTTGCCGTTGTGGAGAGGGGAGTTGCTGCGCAGGCCGGTTTGGGGGTCGACGTAGGTGATCTGGCCGTTGTGGTTGACGGCGTTCCAGGCGTGGGCGCGGCCGTTGGAGTCTTGAGTGATGATGACTGCCTGAGAGCCGTGGCCGCTGTTGAGGAGAGTGGTCTCCAAGCGGTTGAAGGCTTCAGGGCCGTCGCCCTGGTCGCTGAATTGAGCGCCGAGGGTGTTCTCGATGCGGTCGCGGCCCGCGGTCTCGCCGCGGTCGGAGGGTGTTCCTTCTGGGGTGAGGTCGGGGGTGCGGGGGGCGGCGACTGTGGGGTGGCCGGAGTAGGTGTCGGCGAAGGAAAGGGCTGCGTCGGCGCAGTTGTTGTTGCGGCCGTCGTCGTTGGTGTTCTGGCCGTTGACGTCGTTGAGCCAGCTGCCCTCGTTGGGATCGGGGTGGCGTTGCGGGGTGCCGTCCGGGTTGCGCGGGACGCTGTTCTCCAGGGCTTGCTGGTCCCACGGGTCGGGGCGCTGGACGCCTCCGGGGTCGACGTCGTAGGGACGGTTCTCCGACGACGGGAACGTGGGAGTGTCCGGTTCCGTCGACTGCGGCGTTTCCTGGGAAGGGGAGGCTTCGGCTGCAATAGTCCCGCCCGGCTCCGTGGTCTGAGCGTCCTCCCGGTTCTCAGCTCCCTGAACGGCTTGCGGGTTCAGGCTGGTGGCGTTGGTCGGCGTCTCGGTCATGGGATTGGCGCCGGCCGGGTCGGGCGGTGGTGTGCGGCCATCGGAAGCCGTTGAGTCGGAGTCATCCTGCTCAATTCGAACCATCTGGAGCCTGGTTCGGGCCCACAATTCGCCAACGACGCGAAGGTGGCGGCGCATCTCCGCTTTCATCCGCTGCTGATTGGGTGTGTATGTGTCCGAGGCCACTCTCTGAATTTCGGAGGCAGGCCTGCCTTGCTCGCGCAGTTCGGCGCGCACGGCTTGCTGCAAGTCTCGTCGGGCAGGATCGACTCGGTATGTGGTGCTGTAGTAGACAGGAACGCCGTGCATGGACATGGCATCGCGGATGACCTTCGAGCAGTCTGCATGCCCGGAATTGCCCGTCCGGAGGCCACAGGGCTCCCGCTCGGTGTATAGGCCAGCAATCTTGTACCCGGGTGCCTGCTCCGTCTGCCTGCCCTCGTTGAGTCGATTCACCCAATCCAGGAGATGTTTCTCCGAGTGACGCGGAACGACTCCGTCCGACCCTGTGGGAAGTGAGGAGTCGACGATGTATGTGCTGTTGCCGCTCTCATCGACCAGTTCCAGAACGGCATAATTCTTGTCTGAAAAATCCGGGACATTGCGTTCGGCGTCCTCCAACAGGTCGATAATGCTTTCCCGATGGGACGCCTCTTGGAGGTCGCGGAGTGCTCGATCGGTGGGACTGTTCTCTCTCCGGTACATGGGGGGGAACGCCCGTGCTGTGTCCGGGGTCTCTGCAGCGCTCTCCCGTCGCCATGCGGCAACTGATTCATGGTGTTCGGTGGCTGGATCGTCCGCCCCGCTCCTCTTGGGCGGTGCGTCCGCGTATGGTGCGTTGTCGTGTGTCGGCTCCGGCCCGCGGCCCACGGCTTGGTTCGCGTGAAACGCCAGGCTCATCCGGGCCAAGGTTGCAACGACGGCGTACCTTTCCCCGTCATTCATCTGCGCGAATTCCGGAGCGAGGATCTCCCGAAGTTCGCGTTCCGTGAAGGCGGTCTCCGGGACCCTGACATCCCTGTGTGCCTCCTGGGCGGCCTTGTGCGCCCTCTCGGCTTCGGGAACAGCCTTCTTTGCCTCCTCCAGGGCCTGCCTGGCTTCTGCGAGTGCCTGTTCGGCTGCTTGCTTCGCCTCGCCTGTGGCCTTCTTCGCGTCTTTGCGTGCCTTGGTCCGGGCCCGCTTGGCGTCGGCGACGTCTTTTCTCGCCTGGTCGAGGGCCTTCTTGGCATCCCTGACAGGCTGAGTGGTCGCCTCGTAGGCACGCCGACGCTCGCCGGAGATCTGTAGGAGTCGGGCGAGTGGTGCATCGTCGCGCTGGGCCCACTGTCGCATGTGGTCATGGACCGTGGTCAGCGGAATCCTGTGGACCTGGTGGCCCTCGCCCTCGTGATCGCGGACTCTCTGTTGGGACTCGTCCGGCGCGAGACTGGCTTGCTCTGCATCGACGCGTTCAGGGGCAGGGAGAGTCGCGTTCCGTTCTGCGCGTGTGGCATCTGCGCTGTTCGGATCCTGAAGCGGGCTGGTTGCCCCGGCCGGGGATGCCGTCGGATGACGGTTACTGCCGAATGGGGCCGCGATTGCATCAGCCCCGGCCCTGCGGGACTGATCTATTCGGCTTGCCGTTGTCTCCCGGTTCGACGCGCTCTCCGTGGTGGGCGTGTTGGTGGGTCGGGTGCCGGATATCGGCCGGCGGTTGGTGTCGAGGGGGATGGCGAAGACGCCGTTGTTGCCGTTGTGGAGAGGGGAGTTGCTGCGCAGGCCGGTTTGGGGGTCGACGTAGGTGATCTGGCCGTTGTGGTTGACGGCGTTCCAGGCGTGGGCGCGGCCGTTGGAGTCTTGAGTGATGATGACTGCCTGAGAGCCGTGGCCGCTGTTGAGGAGAGTGGTCTCCAAGCGGTTGAAGGCTTCAGGGCCGTCGCCCTGGTCGCTGAATTGAGCGCCGAGGGTGTTCTCGATGCGGTCGCGGCCCGCGGTCTCGCCGCGGTCGGAGGGTGTTCCTTCTGGGGTGAGGTCGGGGGTGCGGGGGGCGGCGACTGTGGGGTGGCCGGAGTAGGTGTCGGCGAAGGAAAGGGCTGCGTCGGCGCAGTTGTTGTTGCGGCCGTCGTCGTTGGTGTTCTGGCCGTTGACGTCGTTGAGCCAGCTGCCCTCGTTGGGATCGGGGTGGCGTTGCGGGGTGCCGTCCGGGTTGCGCGGGACGCTGTTCTCCAGGGCTTGCTGGTCCCACGGGTCGGGGCGCTGGACGCCTCCGGGGTCGATGTCGTAGGGACGGTTCTCCGACGACGGGAACGTCGGTTGGTCTTGCGCCCGCTCGGTGTCAGGCTCCGAGTTAGGGCTGGTGTCCGTCTCACTGTCCCGACCCTCGACCGGATCGGCTCCGGTGTCTGGGTTGGGGGTGTCCGGGACATTGCCCTGCGCCGGCTCTCCGATAGTGGCATCTGCCGCGCTGGGCGGTTCGGTGCGCTCGGAAGGTGTGTCGGATGGGGGAGCGCTGCCCGAGGACTCTGGGGGCGCCCCGGCCGGGTGCTGTGGGTGGTATGGCTGGGTGTACGGATTCTGGAACTGCTGCGGGCTTGGCTGGGTGTACGGGGTCTGCGTGTACGGACTCGGCTGCGTATGCGGATTCTGCTGCGGCGCCGCATACGGGGTTTGTTGCTGCTGAGCCTGGGGCTGTTGCTGCGGGCTCGTGTGCTGATGTGGCTGATTCGACTGCTGATTGCTGACGTTGGGCTGGGCTGAAGGCTGCTGGATGACCGGATTCGCGTTCGAGTCAAGGGTCAGGTGCCAGACCTTCACCGCTTGCATGTGGATGGGGTCATGACTGACCTGGCCGCTCTGCGAGTCCACCCACACCACATGTCCGTTGTGGTTCACAGCGTTGAAGGCATGGCCGCTGCGCACATTCGAGCCTGGAGGGGAAGGCCACTCGACAACAACGACGGCTGACGCGCCATGCCCGGCTGCTTCGAGGTCACGCGCGATCTGTCCGTAGCTGGCGGTTCCTTCGCCCGTATACCGGAGAGGAGTGCCTGCCCAGAGCTGAACGTTGTCCGTGCTTCCCCGCTCCGGTGACCGCCGATCCAGATTGCCATCCGGGCCGGTGTCCCACGTGCGTGGTGCGGACACCTGCGGACGGCCGTACCACGTCTCCAGGAAGGACCTGCTGCAGTCGGCGCAGTTGTTCGACCGGCCCGGGATCGTCGGGCCGCCGTCGTTCTGGAGTCGGCTCCACTGTTGGAACGGATCGGGATGGCGCTGCGGGGTCCCGTCGGGGTTGCGAGGAACGGCGTCTTCCAGCAGACGCTGGTCGATGGCGTACGGCGGGCGAAGTCCGCCGGTGCCCCCTTGAAGTCCGGCTCGGATGTCGTGGAGGGACGCTCCCGCACCGGCGTCGGGCGGAGTCGGCGATGTCGGTGCGGTGCTCTCGTTGTTGGGCCCGCTGGAGTCGGGGATGCCGCCCTCGGGCTGGTCGGAGCTCGGCTGGTCCGAATGGGCAGGGTCCGGCGTGGAGCTGTCCTCGTGGGGTGCGTGGTCGGGCCGTTCGGAGCGTTCGCGGTCGTCCTGTCGCTGCTGCTGCGGTTCCTGCCGAGTGCCGCTGTCCTGGCGTTGCTCGGGAATGCGCGGCGACTCCGGACGGCCCGTCTCGTCGCGGCGGTTGGGGCCTTCGTCGCGGGGGCCGGCGTCCCTGCCGGACGCGTCGTCCCAGGGGTTGCCCGTGTTCCGCGGGCGGCCGTCGTCCCCGAGTGGCCCGTCGAGGCGCGGGTTGTAGGGCCGGGACGTTTCTTCCCGGCGCGAGCCGTCGAGGCGCGGGTTGTGCGGGCGCGAGGTCGGCGTCTGACGCGAGGCGTCGGCGATGTTGCCGTCCCTCGGCGGGGCGGGACGGTTCGTACGGGGGTCGGTCGGGCGGTTGCTGCTCGTGGCCGGCCCCGGCTGTGCCTGCTGGGCACCCGGGGTCGGCCCCGGTATGGGCCCGGTCTGCGGCGTGTTCGCCTGCTGGTTCGTCTGGGCGGGCGAGGGCGTGGGGTCGGCAGGGGGAGTGGTCGTGGTGGGCGGAGGAGCCGTGGCCGTGCCCGACCCCTGGAGCTGCATGCCGTCGTCGTCCGGGTCGGGCGAGGGGGACTGCGACTGCTGCTGGTACGGGTTGGCGTGCGAACGGTCCGGTCCACCGCCCTGCGGCATCGATGTCTGCGGCATCGACGTGCGGCCGGTGCCCTGATTGCCGCTGTTGTCGTTCTGCGTCTGGCCGTTGCCGTCTGAGGAGGGCGCGGTGGTGGCGTGCTGGGCGGCCGCCGGGGTGCCGTTGTCGGGCGACGGTGACGGGGTGTCCTGGGTGGCGCGGTGGCCGGAGTCCGGCGTACCGGCGTTCTGGTTACCGGAGTCCGGACTCGGCGAGGGGCTGGAATGCGGTGCCGCATCCGGGGACGGGGACGGGGACGGGGATGAAGACGGAGACGAGGACGGACCGGAGTCGGGGGTGGCCGAGCGTGCGCCGTCCGGCGTGGGCGAGCTCGACGGGCCGTTGGTGTCTGCGGCTGTACGGGGATCGGGAGCGGCGGACCTGTCGGCCGACGGCGAGGGTTCCGGGCGCCCGTTGTCCCCGGCCGTGGGTGAGTTGTTGTCGGGGATGTTCTCCCCGCGCGGCGTCTCGCCGGTCGGGCGGGTCGGCGCGTTGTCGTCCGGGATGTTCTCGCCTCGCGGTGCCCCCTCGTCCGACCGTGTCGGCGTCGTGCCGCCGTCGGACGACGGCGAGGAGTCGGGGCCGGAGGAGGCAGGGCTCTGCCCGGCGTCTGCGTTGCGCGGCGCGTCGAAGGGGTTGTCGGCGTAGTCCTGGTTGCTGGTATCCGTGGGAGGGGCGTACCTGGGGTCGTTCCGCGAGTTGGAGGAGTCGCTGTCCGCGCCGTCGCCCGACGGACTGCCGGACGAACCGTCCGAGGACCCACCCGTTCCGCCGGAACTGTCACTGGATCCACTGGAGTTGGCGCCCGTCGATGTCGTGCCGCCCGTCCCGCCCGATGACGAGCCCGAGCCCGAGCCCGAGCCCGAGCCGGAGCCCGAGCCGGACGACGACCCCGCGCCTGCGGTCGACGAAGCGCCGGTCGACGAACCACCGGATGACCCGTCCGAGGACGACCCACCCGACGATGAACCGCTCGATGGCGAACCCCTGTCCGACGCGCCGCTCCCGCCGTCCCCGCCGTCGTCGCCACCGTCGCTGCCGTGGCCCGCGGCGGAATCCATACCGTCGCGGGCACTGCGCCCTGCCCGGCTGCCCGCGCCGTCGCGGAGCGATTCGCCCAGCGTCTGGCCGGTGTTCTTGAAGGCGTCGACGCCCGCGTCCTTGCCCTCCTTGGCGGTCCGCCCGAGGTCGTAGCCGCTCTGAGCGCCGAAGTTCTGGTTGACCGTCTGGGCGATGACGTCCGAGATCATGGCCTGGAGGGCCGAGACGAACGGCTCCTTGGCGGCCTCCAGGACCGCCTGCAGCAGTTGCTGGGCGCACTCCTTGATGATCTGGCGGACGATGAGACGGGTCGCCGCCACAGCGCCCATCGCACCGAGTTCGGACAGGCCCAGTGTGAAGGGGGCCGCCGCTTGGGCGGCGATGATTTCCACCGCCAGGATCACCAGTTGTGCGATCACGGCGATCTTCATTCCGATGACCAGTGCCGCGGCCGCCTCGAGCGTGAAGGCGATCGTCTCGGCCGCCATCCGCGCGTCGTCGAGGTAGCCCGAGCCGCCGGAGAACTTCTCCCAGGTCGTGCTGAAGCCCTCGATGGAGTCGCCGTAGTTCTCGCTCAGGACATTGCCGGCCGAGGTGACGCCTCTCACCTGGACTTCGGTGACCTCGTTCGCGAACTGCCGCCAGACCTGCGCGCATTCGATGAGCTTGTCCTCGTCCGCGGTCGGCCACTGGAAGCCCAGCATCTCCAGGACCCACTCGAGCGAGTCAGGCAGCATCAACACAGTTGTGTTCCCCCGTTGTCATGCATGTGCAGTTCGTCGAACGGCGAGTTCGGTGGTTCACCGGTTCAGCGATTGAGCCGCCGGGCGGCTCGGTGACGGTGCTGTCGGGCGGTTCAGTGGTGAGGTGACTTCATCGACCAGATGGCCTTGCTGTTGCCCTGGGAGTTGGCCACGTGCTGCTTCATCAGCGATTCGTTGAAGTCCTCGTTGGCCTCGTGGTTCTTGGCCATGCCCTCCAGTGCCTTGCCGATTTCCTGGAGTTTGGCGGCCAAGTGGCCCATGGACTCGTACATGCCGTCGCGCAGGCCCTCGTAGGCGACGCCGAAATTCTCACCGATCTCGTCGTCGCCCCACGGCGGGGCGCCCGACTTGCTGTCCAGTGTCGTCAGACCGGTCACGAACTGGTCCACCACACCCGGCTGGGGCGGAGGTGGCGGGGCGTCCTTCGCGGATTGCTTGCTGGGAGGACCGGCGTTCAGCGCATGGAGATTGTCCATGAGGCGCCTGACCGCACCGTCGAAGTCCTTGCCGATGTCCGTGAATTGGCGACCCTCGCTCTTGAGGGTGGTCGCATTGGCTTTGAGGCCGTCCAGCCCCATAACGTCCCCCGTTCTCCACGTGATCACGCACCGCGATCTTTGCGCCAGAGCTTAGCGGCGCGGGCTGACAACACTTCAACTACCAGTGCAGCGCCAGACTTTGACCGACTCTGGGCTCTACGGCCGGTGGCCGCGGGGCCGGTGCCGGTCGGTACCGTGGACCCGCCGGGACGGTCCGTCGCGCTGCGCACGCTCGCGGTCGTCCTCCGCCTGCTGGGCCTGTTGCCAGCGGTCGACCTGCTCCCGCTTGGCCTCCCGCTCCTTGGGCGTCTCGTTCTCGGCGGCTCGCCGGATCTCGGTCATACGGGCGCCCAGCGCGTCCATGTACGACTCGGTCTGGATGGCGTCCCGCATCCCGATCCTGCCGGAGAGGACTTCCTTGGCCATCTGCTGAAGAGGTCCGCCGACATTCGGGTTGGTGGCCAGAGTTCGCAGCGCCTTGTGCAGGCGCTGGGCCTGTTCGTCGTTCTGCGCGACGTCCCTGAGGTCGTCGTCGCGGATCTCCCGCTCCTGGCTCATTCGATCCCCCTTCGAGCATGGCCATGGCGAATGTGTAGCTGCCACGAGTCTAGCGACGGCATCGAACGCACCGTCAATCCATCACCTGTCAGGGCTATGTAACAGATGGAGCAGCCAGGAAGAAGCCGCGCGGGGAGGAAACCGGAACCTTCCCCAAACGCGTGTACGGAGGCGAGGCCGGACCCGTCGGAGTCCGGGCCGTCCGCTTCGTACCGCGAAGGCGCCGTCCCCCACCGGGGACGCGCGCCCCAGGGCGCGCAAGGGGGTGTGCTAGACCTGGGTCGGCCGCGTCGCCGAGTCCTCACGCCGGGAGAGAAAATGTCCGACGAAGTCCACACCGATACCGATGAACTGCGGAGACTCGGTGCGGCGTTCGCGACGCACGCCTACGACCTGGGGCGCCACCTCTCGGACTTCAAGCGGCGCACCGACGCGGAGGCGCTGCGCCAGAGCCTGGGGGGGTCGGAGGACGCGGAGCGCTACGCCGAGCTCTCCGAGCTGGCCGGAAGTATTCTCGGGCAACTCCAGGATCAGCTGGACGAGATGGGGAGCGGAATGAGGACCGGGGCCATCGACACCGAGGCCACCGAGCTGGACATGGCCGCGCTGATAAGGGGGGTCCGGTGACCGACGAGGCCGGTGGGAACGCGGAGACGCTCCGCGAAGCGTCCGCCGGCTGGCGCGACATGGCACGTCAGCTGGAAGAGATCATCAACTCTCTCGACCAGAGCACGGGCTCGGCCTTCGCCACCTACTGGAAGGGTCCGGCGGCGGAAGCCTTCGGCGAGAACTGGAGCCGGCTGAGGAAATCCGTGGACGAGGCCCTGCCGGCCTTCGCATCGGCCGCGACAGATCTGGACTCCGCAGCCGAGCACATGGAGAGGCCCCGGGGCGCCGCTGCGGGGCGTCCCGTCGAGGGCTCCTCAGGAGCCGCCTCCAACAACCGCCTCGGTGGGGAGGGGTGGGAGGAGGGCCAGCTGCAAGCCGGCCGTGATCCGGAGTCGACATCCACCACGGTGCACTCCTCGGACACGGCATCCACGCCCCACGGTGGACCGGAGCAGGGGGAGGTCTCCACTCCGCCTGCCTTCCAGGCCGCTTACGCCATGACCGCCCTCACTCAGATCGGCGCTGCCCTCTCCTCCTTCCAGCGAGGAGGGTCGGGCGCGGGCAAGGGAGGGCGTTCCTCGCTGGCCCGGGCCGGGGCCCACGGTGAGAGTGAAGCCCCGCGCACAGCCGATCCGTTCGGCCCGCCGGAGACGAACGACCAGCGGAAGCAGCGGCTGAGCGGTGGGCTCGGCATCGCCCGGGGGAGGAGGACAGGCGGTACGGGATCGCCCGCCCCGGTTCTTCCACGGCTCGACGGCTCCGCGGAGCCGGACGCCTGCCCCGCGGGGCAGGCGGCAGCGCCTGCACGGTCCGAGGACAGGCCCGCGGCGACGACGGCCACGACGGTTGCGGCGACGGGCGGGGCGGGGGCCGGAGCACCACCCGGCGAATCCGTCGGCGGGACCAGGGCCGGAGGGGCTGCTCGCAGCCCCGAACCCGATGCGGAAGGCGCGGACGGGAACGCCCCGGCGGATCCGCGCCGCCCAGGGGCCGATGGGGGACGCCCCTCTCGCCCCGGTGAGCAGGCCGGGGCGAGCGGAAACGATCGAACCTCCCGCACCGGGGAGAACTCCGGCGCCGATCAGCCACCGGGAACCGGCGGGACGGGCCGTTCGGGACAGGAACCTCGGCCCCGCAAGGGAGCCCGCCTCGACAAGACCGCGGTCGACCCGCGCAGCCGCGGCACCTTCGGCTGAGACCCATACCCACGGGGGCGAGGCGGCGACGACGCGCTGAGCCCGAGCCGCACACACCCTCTGTGCCGCAAACTCACCGCGTACCGCCCCCGGTGAACTTCCCCTCGGGAGGCCCAACACGGCCCAACACGGCCCGACAGAAGCGGGGGGGGGGGGGGGGCCCCGGGGGGGCACCCCCCCCCCCCCCCGGGGGGGGGGGGGGGGCGGGGGGGGGGGGGGGGGGGGGGCCCCCCCCCCCCCCCCCGCCCCGCCCCCGGGGGGGGGGCGG
>NZ_JBICVP010000003.1:0-16959 GCF_043199075.1 Streptomyces sp. NPDC048639 | reverse complement strand
CGCCCCCCCCCCACCACCCCCCCCCCCCCCCCCCCCCCCCCCCCCCCCCCCCCCCCCCCCCGCCCCCCCCCCCCCCCCCCCCCCCCCCCCCCCCCCGGGGGGGGGCCCCCCCCCCCGCCCCCCCCCCCCCGCCGCTCCATCTGTGCGGGGTGCAGGTCCGTGGGGGCATGCCTGGGCATCCGCACCCCCGGATCCAGTGCACCTGCGCGGGGTACGGCCACAGTGCGGCCGTACCCCGCGTCAGGAACCCGTCATCCCTGCCGAGGCAGCCAGCCCGTCTGGACCAGCTGTGCCCCGCGCTTCCGCGTGACGAACTGACCCCGGCCGGGCGTCAGCCGGGTCGCCTTGACGTTGCCCATGAGCGCGCCCTCGCCCGGGTCGCCGGACAGGATCAGACCCTGAGCACCCAGCTCCTTCGTCCGCTGCATCACGGGCTCGAACGACGACCGCGAGGCGCCCGACGAGCTGCGGGCCAGGATCAGGCGCAGACCGAGGTCGCGGGCGAACGGCAGGTACTCCAGTAGCGGCTGCAGCGGGTTCGCTCCGCTCGCGACCAGGTCGTAGTCGTCCACGATGACGAAGGCGTCCGGGAGGTCGTACCAACTGCGGTTGCGCAGCTGCTCCGGAGTGACGTCCGGCCCCGGCATACGGCGGCCCAGGGAGCCCGCCAATCCGGTGAGGACCTCCTGCAACTGCGGTCCGGCGGCGCAGTACTTGTACAGGTGGCTGTCGGGGAGCTCGCCGAGCAGCGCTCGACGGTAGTCCGCCACGACCATCAGCGCCTTGTCCGACGCGTACCGCTCCGAGATCTGCTTGGCCAGCATCCTGAGCACCGAGGACTTCCCGGACTCGCTCTCGCCGTAGATGACGAACAGCGGGTCGGTCTCGAAGTCGATGAACGCCGGGGACAGCGACGTCTCGTCGACACCGATCGCGATGCCGCGCTCCGGGAAGTCGTTGCCCTTCGGCAGTTCGCTGACCCGGAGCATCGTCGGCAGCATCCGGACCTTCGGGGCAACCGGCCCCGACCAGTGCTGGGCGACAGTGGTCACCAAGTGATTCATGCCCTCGCCGAGAGTGCTCGGATCGCTCGAGCCGTCCAGACGCGGAAGCCCGCCCAGGTAGTTGAGCTTGTCCGGGGACAGGCCGCGGCCGGGCTTGCCCATCGGCACGGCTTCGGCCCGCTTGCGGTCGAACTCCGACTCCATCGGGTCACCGAGGCGCAGCTCCACCCGGTTGAGCAACTGGTCGCGCAGGGCGGGCCGGACCTCGGTGTAGCGGGCGGCACCGATGACCAGGTGGATACCGAAGCCGAGACCGCGCCCGGCGATGTCGAGGATCACCGGGTCCATCTGCTCGTAGTCGGTCTTGAAGGTTCCCCAGCCGTCGATGATCAGGAAGACGTCGCCCCACGCCTGGTCCGGGTACTGACCGGCGGCGCGCCGCTGCCGGTACGTGTGCATCGAGTCGATGTTGTTGTCCCGGAAGAACTCCTCCCGGGCGTTGAGGATGCCGACGACCTCGGACACCGTGCGACGCACCTTCTCCGCGTCGAGCCGGGACGCCACTCCGCCGACGTGCGGCAGCCCCTCCATCGCGAGCATGCCGCCGCCACCGAAGTCGAGGCAGTAGAACTGCACTTCGACCGGGGTGTGGGTGAGCGCGAACGTCGCCATGGCGGCACGCATCAGGGTGGACTTGCCCGACTGCGGGCCACCGACCACCAGGCCGTGACCGGCCGATCCGGAGAAGTCCAGGTACATCACATCGCGGCGCTGCTCGAACGGCTTGTCCACGATCGCGACCGGCACGACGAGCTTGCCGAGGGCCGTGTACTCCGCAGCATGGACACCACGCTCCGGCGTGACGGAGAGCGCCGGAAGCATCCGGTCGACCGACGGTGAGTCGTCGAGCGGCGGAAGCCACACCTGGTGCGCGGGCGGGCCCTGTCCCTGAAGCCGCTGCACGATCACATCGAGCACGGTGTCCGCCAGGGCATCGTCCACCTCCGGCGCCTCCGGCTCGAACTCCGGCTCCTCGAGGACATGCCGTACGACGGGAGCGGCGGTGAAGGCCACCGGCAGGCGGTCCGTACGGTTCCGGCCTCCGCTCGCCCGGGCTCCGCTCGCCCGGTACGGCCCCGAGACATAGGCAGCCTTGAACTGGATCATCGTCTCTGTGTCGTACTTCAAAATGCCCGAACCCGGCACATTGGGAAGGTGGTAGGCGTCGGGCACACCGATCGCCGTCCGGGATTCGGCTGCTGAGAACGTGCGCAGGCCGAGACGGTAGGAGAGGAAGGTGTCCAGGCCGCGAAGCTTGCCCTCCTCCAGACGCTGTGAGGCGAGCAGCATGTGCACACCCATGGATCGGCCGATCCGGCCGATCTGGATGAACATGTCGATGAAGTCGGGCTTGGCGGTGAGCAGTTCGCTGAACTCGTCCAGCACCATCACCAGCGACGGCAGCGGGTCGAGCGGAGCACCGGCAGCACGTGCCTTCTCGTAGTCCGTGATGTTGGCGTAGTTGCCGGCCGAGCGCAGGAGCTCCTGGCGGCGCTGCAGCTCACCGGTGATCGAGTCGCGCATGCGGTCGACCATGGTGAGGTCGTCGGCCAGGTTCGTGATCACCGCCGCCACGTGCGGCATGTCGGCCATGCCCGTGAACGTGGCGCCGCCCTTGAAGTCGGCGAGGATGAAGTTGAGGGTCTCCGAGGAGTGCGTGACAGCCAGCGCGAGCACCAGGGTGCGCAACACCTCGGACTTACCGGAACCGGTCGCGCCGACACACAGTCCGTGCGGGCCCATGCCCTCCTGCGAGGCCTCCTTGATGTCCAGCATGACCGGCTGGCCGTCCTTGTCGACACCGATCGGCACCCGGAGGCGCTCGTGCAGCGACCGCGGCCGCCAGGTCCGCGAGACGTCGATCGCCCCGGCGTCGCCGATGCCCATGAGGTCGGTGAAGTCGAGGTTCGCCAGCAGCGGTTCGTCGCCGTCGGCCGTACCGGCCCGCAGCGGGGCCAGCTGGCGGGCGAGCGACTCCGCCTCGGAGATCGACAGGACGTCGCACTTCCCGTTGTAGACCGCGCCGCCGGCCGATTCGAGCACCAGCTTGCCGGGGGACACGTGAAGCGACAGCCCGCCGCGCATCTCCTCGAGATCGCCGGGGACCACCTCGAGGATGGTCACGCCCTGCAGGCCCTCGGCGCCGGCTATCACCGATTCGGCCGGGACGTCGCCGCCGTCCAGCACGACCACCACGTGCGGTGTGTCCATCACCGGGGGCGACTGAGGGTTGAACCGCCCGCGGTCGTTCAGCTCATCGGCGAGGAGCTCCTCGATCTCGCCCAGATCGCCGACGATCAGGCGACGGGTTCCGGCGCCGTCGACGGAGGAGTCCTGGGCATGGGGGAGCCACTTCACCCACTCCCACTCGATCAGTGCTCCCGGTGCGGCCACGACCGCGACCATCAGGTCTTCGGGGGACTGGAGGGTGCACAGCTGCGCCAGGATCGCGCGCGCCGTTCCGTAGACGGTGTCGGGGTCGCCGGAGACCGTCACGTGGTAAAAGGCGCGCAACGACACCGCGAGCGGGAGGTCTTCGATGGTCCCGTGCGACGCCAGGAACTGCTTCATCGCATGGGCCGTGAGCGGCTCCAGCTCGTCGACCGGAGCGGTCTCGGGGGCTTTGAGCGGGGTCGCGAGCTGCTGAGGGCCGAGACCGACGCGCACCTGGGCGAAGTCGGGGTCGGTGGACCGCCGTTCCCAGACCCTCTTCCCCTCGGTGGCCAGGGACCACAGTTGCTCGGGGTTGGGGTGGAGGAAGAACTGCGCGTCGCGCTGCTTGTGGGCGGTGCGGCGGACTTCGCGGCGTTTCTGTGCCAGGTACTTCAGATAGTCCTGCCGCTCCTGCACAAGGTCCCCACCAGGTCCTTGCCGGGCCTTCACGATCTGCACCACGACCATGGCCACGGTGGAGACGGCCATCACGCCACCCATGACCTTCATGATGGGATTCATGCCGGGCATGAAGAAGATGGCGGCCGACGACCCCATGCCCAGCATGGGCATCAGGTTCATCAGCAGGTTGTTGTCCCCCTCGCGGGGCAGTTCCGGCGGGGGTTCGAGCGTCACCTCCTCGCCGGGAACTTCGGGCGGCAGAGCCCGAGGCGGGCGCTTGACGATGACCACGCTCACCGAGGCACCAGTCCTTCATGAAACTCGCAGTTCGGACCGCCCCCGTTGTTGAACGGCCCCCCTGTGCCGATCGACTTCGTCCACGGGCACAGGCCGGTGATCCTACTGACCTGAACAACGGTCGGGGCGGGTGGGTGTGTTGACGCCGGCGGACGGTACGCTGACCCACCGCCGCCGCCGACAGTTCTGTCGGCGTCCCATCAAACATCCACCACGGACTAGGGGGAACCGCCAGGTGAGCACGACAGCTGGGACCGGCTTCTGCCGGGTCACAGTCGCCGCGCCGGACGCACGGATCGACGTGGCCCTGCCCGAGGACGTCGCACTCGTCGACATCTACCCGGAGATCCTCCAGCTCTCCGGCCAAGCGCAGGCCGAAGGCGCCCCGACCGGCTATCACTTGGTACGCCGCGACGGCACGGTGCTGGACGCCGCACGCTCGCTGGCCGAGCAGCGCATCCTCGACGGTGATCTGCTGCTGCTGCGCCCGTTCGCCGAATCGCTCCCGCCCGCGGTCTACGACGACGTCTCCGACGCCGTGGCATCCGCCGTGCGGCGCGACCGTCGTCGCTGGAGCGACGACATGATGAACACCGTCGGTCTGACCTTCGGTGTGCTGCTGCTGACCATGATGGCGTTCGCGCTGTGGTTCTCGAACCCGCTGGACCGTGACATGCACCGGCTGCCCGGCGTCATCGCCGGAGTGGTGGGTGTGGCACTGGTCGCGCTGGCCGGCGTCCGCGCGCGGGTCTACGACGACCACCGCTCGTCCATCGCGCTCGGGCTCGCCTCCATCCCGCACCTCTTCCTCGCAGGCTCCGGGATCTTCCCGACGGACAGCGGTGAGGGGCCCGGCCGACTGCACTTCCTCGTCGGCTGCGTCGTGGTGCTCATCGCCTCCGTCCTGCTGGTGGCGCTGCTCCCACGGGGCGACTCCCCCTTCGTCGCGGCCGCCTTCCTTGCCGCGGCCGGTACGCTCGCCACCTTCGCGGCCGTCCTCACCGACGCTCCGCCGCGTGAGGTCGCCGCGGTCACCGGGGTCGTCGGCATCGCCATGGTGGCCTGGCTCCCCGGATGGTCGGCCCGCTTCGCACGCTTGCCCATCGGCTACCGCTCGCCCGACCAGATCATCCAGGGCCGCGACTACGACGGCCGCAACCACATGCCGGAGGACGACACCGTCGACGCCGCACGGATCGGCGCCCAGGCCCGCCGCGGCCACGAACTCCTCCTCGGCCTGGTCGCCGGCTGCTCGGCCCTCGTGGTGGCGGCCGCCGGCGCGGTCCTCGGCTTCTCCGACAACGGAATGGCGCAGCTGCTGGCGCTCGCCGCGGGCGTGACGATGATGTTGCGCGCCCGGCTCTTCGACTACACCTCGCAAGTGGCGTGCCTGCTGATCGGCGGGATCCTCATCATCCTGCTGCTCGTCCTGGGCATCGCCCTGGAGCCCCCGGTGGAGGCGCTCCGCTCGCTGTACGAGGACGACAACGGCGGACCGCTGAACATCCGCACCGTATGGTTCTCCGGCAGTATCGGTCTGGGTGCGGCGCTCCTCGTGGCCATCGGACTGGCCGTCCCGCGGGCGGGCGTCTCCCCGTTCTGGGGCCGGATGCTCGACATCTTCGACGGCTTGGTGCTGCTCTCCCTCGTTCCGCTCTGCCTTGCCGTGCTGGACGTCTACGCGTCGGTGCGGAGCCTGACGAGTTAGCAGACATCGCCGCTGAGGTCCGGGTCTGATCCGTACCAGCGGGTGACCGGTGCAGAAGCACCGGTCACCCGCTGGTACTCTGTTCAACGGCCGTTTGCGTACGCGCCCCCGGTACCTGCCCCGAGCAGGGACCGATGGCAGCGCCCAGCGAGCCCCGCCTTCCGAGTCACGGAAGCTCCCCTGAGATGTAGACCAGGGGCACTCGGTGGCCAGAAACGAGAATCAGAGGAGTTCCGCGTGTCGCTCGACGCCGCAACGAAGAAGAAGATCATGGCCGAGTACGCCACCAAGGAGGGTGACACCGGCTCCCCCGAGGTCCAGGTCGCCATGCTGACCCGTCGCATCACCGACCTCACCGAGCACCTCAAGACCCACAAGCACGACCACCACTCCCGCCGTGGTCTGCTGCTCCTGGTCGGCCAGCGCCGCCGGCTTCTGCAGTACCTGGCGAAGAAGGACATCACCCGCTTCCGCCAGCTCGTGGAACGCCTCGGCATCCGCCGCGGTGCTGCGGGCGCCCGGTAGGACGCGGTGAAAGGGAGCGGTTCCCGTACGAGGGGGCCGCTCCTTTGCCGTATGCGCGGGCGGTGTGCCGTACGCGCGAAACTCGGCTCCCGGAGGCGGAAGGACACCCGTCCCCTACGGACGGAAAGCGGACGCACACACAGTGCTCCGGCGGGGGAGCCCCACGGCTCCCGCGCACACCAGACGTTTCAGCCGTCGTGAGGACGGCCGAAGCTTTGTAGTCTGGTCGCACAACGCCATAACGACAACTGGACAAAGAAGAACGAGGAGGGGCGCCCCACCCGCCGCCGGTCCTCGGTAGTGGCCCCCGGGAGCCGCAGCGCAGCGAAACGGCTGCAGCTGCCCCGGGTGCTTCGATCGAAGACCGGCCCGCAACGAGGAGGCGCTCCACCGCCATCGTCCCCCGCCACACGGGCGAGGGACGCAGACGAGGAGATATTCCTGGTGGAGAACGAGACCCACTACGCCGAGGTCGTCATCGACAACGGCTCTTTCGGTACCCGCACGATCCGCTTCGAGACGGGCCGTCTGGCCCGCCAGGCCGCCGGCTCCGCCGTCGCCTACCTGGACGACGACACCATGGTGCTGTCGGCCACCAGCGCTTCCAAGAACCCCAAGGACCAGCTCGACTTCTTCCCGCTGACGGTCGACGTCGAGGAGCGGATGTACGCCGCCGGGCGCATTCCCGGCTCGTTCTTCCGCCGTGAGGGCCGTCCCTCCGAGGACGCCGTCCTCACGTGCCGCCTGATCGACCGCCCGCTGCGCCCCTCCTTCAAGAAGGGCCTGCGCAACGAGATCCAGATCGTCGAGACGATCATGGCGCTCAACCCCGACCACCTCTACGACGTGGTCGCGATCAACGCCGCCTCCTGCTCCACGCAGCTCGCCGGCCTGCCCTTCTCCGGCCCGATCGGCGGCACCCGCGTCGCCCTCATCAACGGCCAGTGGGTGGCGTTCCCGACCCACAGCGAGCTCGAGAACGCCGTCTTCGACATGGTCGTCGCCGGGCGCGTCCTGGACGACGGCGACGTCGCGATCATGATGGTCGAGGCCGAGGCCACCACGAAGACGATCCAGCTCGTCAAGGACGGCGCCGAGGCTCCGACCGAGGAGGTCGTCGCCGCCGGTCTCGAGGCCGCGAAGCCGTTCATCAAGGCCCTGTGCAAGGCCCAGTCGGAGCTGGCCGCCAAGGCTGCCAAGCCGACCGGCGAGTTCCCGGTCTTCCTCGACTACCAGGACGACGTCCTGGAGGCGCTGACCGCCGCCGTACGCGACGAGCTCGCCCAGGCGCTGACCATCGCCGGCAAGCAGGAGCGCGAGGCCGAGCTCGACCGCGTCAAGGCCGTGGCCGCCGAGAAGCTGCTCCCGCAGTTCGAGGGCCGCGAGAAGGAGATCTCCGCGGCGTACCGGTCGCTGACCAAGACCCTGGTCCGCGAGCGCGTCATCAAGGACAAGGTCCGCATCGACGGCCGCGGCGTCACGGACATCCGTACGCTCGCCGCCGAGGTCGAGGCGATCCCGCGGGTGCACGGCTCGGCGCTGTTCGAGCGCGGCGAGACCCAGATCCTGGGTGTCACCACGCTGAACATGCTCCGCATGGAACAGCAGCTCGACACGCTCGCGCCCGAGACGCGCAAGCGCTACATGCACAACTACAACTTCCCGCCCTACTCCGTCGGTGAGACGGGCCGCGTGGGCTCCCCGAAGCGCCGCGAGATCGGCCACGGCGCGCTCGCCGAGCGGGCGATCCTGCCGGTGCTGCCGTCCCGCGAGGACTTCCCGTACGCCATCCGCCAGGTCTCCGAGGCGCTCGGCTCCAACGGTTCGACCTCCATGGGCTCGGTCTGCGCCTCCACCATGTCGCTGCTGAACGCCGGTGTGCCGCTGCAGGCCGCCGTCGCCGGTATCGCCATGGGCCTCATCTCCGAGCAGGTCGACGGCGAGACGCACTACGTTGCGCTGACCGACATCCTCGGGGCCGAGGATGCGTTCGGTGACATGGACTTCAAGGTCGCCGGCACCAAGCAGTTCGTCACCGCCCTGCAGCTCGACACCAAGCTGGACGGCATCCCGGCGTCCGTGCTCGCCGCGGCCCTCAAGCAGGCCCGCGACGCGCGTCTGCACATCCTCGACGTCATGAACGAGGCCATCGACGTCCCGGACGAGATGTCCCCGAACGCCCCGCGGATCATCACCATCAAGATCCCCGTGGACAAGATCGGCGAGGTCATCGGCCCCAAGGGCAAGATGATCAACCAGATCCAGGAGGACACCGGGGCCGACATCACCATCGAGGACGACGGCACCATCTACATCGGTGCCGCCGACGGCCCGGCCGCCGAGGCCGCCCGCACCACGATCAACGGCATCGCCAACCCGACGATGCCCGAGGTCGGCGAGCGCTACCTGGGCACGGTCGTGAAGACCACCACCTTCGGTGCCTTCGTCTCGCTGATGCCCGGCAAGGACGGCCTGCTGCACATCTCGCAGATCCGCAAGCTCGCCGGCGGCAAGCGTGTGGAGAACGTCGAGGACGTGCTCCAGGTCGGTGCCAAGGTCCAGGTCGAGATCGCCGAGATCGACCAGCGCGGCAAGCTCTCCCTCATCCCCGTCATGGAGGGCGAGGATGGCGACGAGGCCGAGGCCAAGCCGCAGTCCAAGGACGACGCCGCCAAGTGACCTCCCGTAGTCACGGCACGACGGCCCGCACCTCATCCGAGGGGCGGGCCGTCGCCCGTACCCAAACGCTTCTCAAGGGCGAGAACGGCATCGGTACGGTCCGCAGGACCACCCTCCCCGGTGGTCTGCGGGTCCTGACCGAGACCCTGCCCTCCGTACGGTCCGCCACCTTCGGCATCTGGGCCAACGTCGGTTCGCGCGACGAGACCCCGGCGCTGGGCGGCGCCACCCACTACCTCGAGCACCTCCTCTTCAAGGGCACGAAGCGGCGCACCGCCCTGGAGATCTCCGCCGCCATCGACGCGGTCGGCGGCGAGATGAACGCCTTCACGGCGAAGGAGTACACCTGCTACTACGCGCGGGTGCTCGACACCGATCTGCCGCTGGCCATCGACGTGGTGTGCGACATGCTCACCGGTTCGCTCATCGAGCCGGCCGACATCGAGGCCGAGCGGGGCGTGGTCCTCGAAGAGATCGCCATGACCGAGGACGATCCGGGCGACTGCGTGCACGACCTGTTCGCCGGCACCATGTTCGGCGACTCCCCGCTGGGCCGCCCCGTGCTCGGCACCGTCGACACGGTCAACGGACTCACCCGCGACAGCATCGCCCGCTTCTACAAGAAGCACTACGACCCCACGCACCTGATCGTCGCGGCCGCCGGCAACGTCGATCACGCCACCGTCGTACGGCAGGTGCGGGACGCCTTCGAGCGTGCCGGCGCCCTCGGCCGCGAGGACGCCGTCCCCGTGGGTCCCCGCACCGGCAGCCGGGCGCTCCGCGCGAACGGCCGCGTCGACGTCCTGGACCGCAGGACGGAGCAGGCGCACATCGTCCTGGGCATGCCCGGCATGCCCCGCACCGACGACCGCCGCTGGGCGATGGGCGTCCTCAACACGGCCCTGGGCGGCGGCATGAGTTCCCGCCTCTTCCAGGAGGTCCGCGAAAAGCGCGGTCTGGCGTACTCGGTCTACTCCTACACCTCCGGCTTCGCCGACTGCGGGCTCTTCGGCGTCTACGCGGGCTGCCGCCCCAGCCAGGTCGACGACGTCCTGAAGATCTGCCGTGACGAACTGGACCGGGTCGCCGAGCACGGTCTGCCGGACGAGGAGCTGGAGCGGGCGGTCGGCCAGCTCTCCGGCTCCACCGTCCTCGGCCTGGAGGACACCGGCGCGCTGATGAACCGCATCGGCAAGAGCGAGCTGTGCTGGGGCGAGCAGATGTCGGTCGACGAGATGCTCGGCAGAATCGCCGCGGTCACTCCGGACGACGTACGGGAGGTGGCGCGCGACGTGCTGGGGCAGCGGCCCTCGCTTTCGGTGATCGGCCCTCTGACGGACCGGCAGGCGTCCCGCCTCCACGACGCAGTCGCCTGACGCCCGCACGTATCGACCGGACGAACCGAGTACGTACCGAGACATGACGCACCGCATGACGCACCGACGCAAGGGATTCGAAGCACGATGAGCAACAAGCTGCGGGTGGCCGTCCTCGGAGCCCAGGGCCGTATCGGCTCCGAGGCCGCACGGTCCGTCGAGGCCGCCGAGGACATGGAGCTGGTGGCCGCGCTGGACCGGGACGACCGGCTGGAGGCGGTGGCGGAGAGCGGCGCCCAGGTCGCCGTCGACCTGACCCACCCCGAGGCCGTCATGGGCAACCTCGAGTTCTGCGTCCGCAACGGCATCCACGGCGTCGTCGGCACCACCGGCTGGACGGAGGAGCGGTTCGACCGGCTGCGGGGCTGGCTCGACGCCTCCCCGTCGACCGGCGTGCTCATCGCCCCCAACTTCTCGATCGGCGCCGTGCTCACCATGAGCTTCGCCCGGCAGGCGGCCCGCTTCTTCGAGTCCACCGAGGTCATCGAGCTGCACCACCCGGGCAAGGCCGACGCCCCGTCCGGCACCGCCACCCGCACCGCGCAGCTCATCGCCGAGGCCCGCCGTGAGGCCGGCTGCCCGCCGCAGCCGGACGCGACGAGCACGGCGCTGGAGGGTGCGCGCGGCGCCGACGTGGACGGCGTTCCGGTCCACGCCGTACGGCTGCGGGGCCTGCTGGCGCACCAGGAGGTGCTCCTCGGCAGCACCGGCGAGACCCTCACCATCCGCCACGACTCGCTGCACCACAGCTCGTTCATGCCGGGCATCCTGCTCGGCGTCCGCCGCGTCGTCTCCACTCCCGGCCTCACCGTCGGGCTGGAGCACTTCCTCGACCTGGGCTGATGGCGGTGTCAGGAGCAGCAGTGCGCGCACGCGTCACGTACTTCGCCCTCGCGGCGGTCCTGGTCGTCTACTTCGTCCTCGTCGGCAGCCGCGGTGTGCTGCTCATCCGGCAGGGCACCGTGCTGACCGTGGTCTTCGGGGTGTCCGTGCTCGTGCTGCCGGTGATCGGCGCCTGGTTCCTGTGGCAGACGACCCGGTTCGCGCGCGCCGCGAACCGGCTGGCCGCGGAGCTGGAGGCGGAGGGCGGGCTGCCGGTCGACGAGCTGGTCCGCACCCCGAGCGGACGCATCGACCGTGACTCCGCGGACGCGGTGTTCGCCCGGCGGAAGGCCGAGGCCGAGGAGGCGCCGGACGACTGGCGGGTGTGGTTCCGGCTGGCGGTCGCCTACCACGACGCGCGGGACACCCCGCGCGCCCGCAAGGCCATGCAGCGGGCCATCGCGCTGCACGAGGGGAAGCCGGTCCGCGCGCTCTGAAGCACCTTTCCGGAAAGTACCTGTCCGGCGCGGCGCCCGGCCGGGAGCCGGACGTACGCGCGCAGGGGTACGCCGGTCAGTTCCGGCATTCGGCCACCCAGCCCTCCACGGCGTCCGCCGCCATGTCGAAGGCCTCCGGGCGGCCGAGGAAGTCGGCGTTGTGGTCGGTGATCAGGGGGCGCGGGGGATCACCGGCGTTCGGCACGGCCACGACCGCCTGGCCCTGCACCGTACGCGGCAGCCCGAGCCACTTCACCGGCTGCTGCACGGTCCTCACGACCGAGACCCGCGCCCAGGGCAGGGTCGTCGTCGAGAAGAACCCGATGCGCCGTACGCCCAGCTCGCTCACCCAGGCACCCACGCGCAGCATCCGCAGGGCACCGGCGATCACGGCAGTGGCCGCCGCCACGCACACGCCCGCACCGGGCAGCGCACCCGCGAAGGCCACGATCATCGCGGCGAAGAGCAGGTACGAGGCGAGCAGCAGCAGGACGGCCGCCGCGCCGACCCGCCAGGGCCCCGGACGGTACGGGCGGCGCCAGCGGTCCTGCGTCTCGTGGGGCAGCGCGGCGCCGTCCGCGTGGTCGTCGTCGAGCTCGTCGAAGGCTCGGTCGGCCGTCAGGAAGGGCAGGGGCACGGCTGGTCCTCACTCACATGCACGCCGATGGGGCTGTGCCCGGTGAGGCTACCGACGCACGCGGTGCCGGACCACCCCAGGGCGCCGACCGGCTCAGCCCTCAGCGCCCCTGCGACGCCTCCGGCTGCGTGATCCCGCTCGAGCCCGGCTGCTCGGGCTGGAGGGCCGGGACGCCGAAGACCAGCGCGCCGACGAGCCCGGCCACAGCCGTCAGCCCGATGAGGGCCCGCCCGGCTATGCGGGAGGCTTCGGGGCGCTGGCGGGGCGGGGGTGTGACATTGCTGCGGAAGTGCTCGGCCTCGGAGACGAAGGCGAAGGGCACGGGCTCTCGCCGGCTGTGGAACATGAAGGGCTCTCCTCCCGGAAGCCTCGAAGTGTTCTGTTACTTGTACAGACGCCGGAAGTGCCCGCCCGGTGCCCGTTTCCGCTGACTTCTTGGGTGACGATCCGGGGACGGGCCCGGCTGTCGGTGCGGGGTCGTAAGCTGGGCGCCGCCCGAGCGATGCACATGGAAGGACCCGTCGGTGACCGAGACCCCCGCCGAGAGCGCCAAGCCCAGCTTCCGCAGTGATGTGACCGTCGAGCTGGTGAAGCACAGCGCCACCGACTCCGACGTGTTGTGGGCGGCCCGGGTCTCCACGGCGGGCGAGCAGTCCCTCGAGGAGCTGACGAAGGACCCGGAGCGCTCGAAGGGCCTGATCAACTTTCTGATGCGCGACCGGCACGGCAGCCCGTTCGAGCACAACTCGATGACCTTCTTCATCAGCGCCCCGATCTTCGTCTTCCGCGAGTTCATGAGGCACAGGGTCGGCTGGTCGTACAACGAGGAGTCCGGTCGCTACCGCGAGCTGCAGCCCGTTTTCTACGTGCCGGGGTCCTCCCGCAAGCTGGTCCAGCAGGGCCGCCCCGGCAAGTACGAGTTCGTCGACGGCACCCCGGAGCAGCAGGAGCTGACCGTCCGCGCGATGGAGAACTCCTACCGGGACGCGTACGAGGCGTACCAGGAGATGCTGGCCGCGGGGGTCGCCCGTGAGGTGGCCCGCGCGGTTCTCCCCGTCGGCCTATTCTCCTCGATGTACGCGACGTGCAACGCCCGCTCGCTGATGCACTTCCTCGGCCTGCGCACGCAGCACGAGCTGGCGAAGGTGCCGTCCTTCCCGCAGCGCGAGATCGAGATGGTGGGCGAGCAGATGGAGGCCCACTGGGCGCGGCTGATGCCGCTCACCCATGCGGCGTTCAATGCGAACGGCCGTGTCGCGCCGTAGGCCCGGACGTCACGTCCACCGCATGAAGTGTCCGTATTGCGACGTTTCGTAAAGTTCATCTAGGCTGAAATTACGGACCCGGCACTGCTTGAACCCCCGAGCAGGCAGTGCCGGGATCCGCATCCCGGCTCCCCCCGAGGGAGCACGCCGCGGGCAGCTACGAGTAGCGTGGGAGCCATGGCTCCGACCTCGACACCGCAGACCCCCTTCGGACGGGTCCTGACCGCCATGGTCACGCCGTTCACAAACGACGGCGAACTCGACCTCGACGGCGCGCAGCGGCTCGCCGCCCACCTCGTGAACGCCGGGAACGACGGCATCGTCGTCAACGGCACCACGGGCGAGTCCCCGACCACCAGCGATGCGGAGAAAGCCCGGCTCGTGCGGGCTGTGGTCGAGGCGGTCGGTGATCGGGCCCATGTCGTGGCCGGAGCAGGCACCAACGACACCCGGCACAGCGTCGAGCTCGCCCGTGCGGCCGAGAAGGCCGGCGCGAACGGTCTCCTCGCTGTCACGCCGTACTACAGCAAGCCCCCGCAGGAGGGCCTGTTCCGGCACTTCAGCGCGATCGCGGACGCCACCGAGCTGCCGGTCATGCTCTACGACATCCCGGGCCGCAGCGGCGTACCGATCAACACCGAGACGATCGTGCGGCTCGCCGACCATCCGCGGATCGTGGCCAACAAGGACGCCAAGGGCGACCTCGGACGGGCGAGCTGGGCCATCGCCCGGAGCGGCCTGGCCTGGTACTCCGGCGACGACATGCTGAACCTGCCGCTGCTCTCGGTCGGCGCCATCGGCTACGTCTCGGTCGTCGGCCACCTGGTCACCCCCGAGCTGCGCGCCCTGCTGGACGCCCACCTCAACGGTGACGTCACCAAGGCGACCGAGATCCACCAGCAGCTCCTCCCGGTCTTCACCGGCATGTTCCGCACCCAGGGCGTCATCACGACCAAGGCGGCGCTGGCGCTCCAGGGTCTTCCGGGCGGACCGTTGCGGCTGCCGCTCGTGGAACTCACTCCGGAAGAGACCGAGCAGCTTCAGCGCGATCTCGCGGCCGGCGGGGTACAGCTGTAGTCAAAGACTTCACAACTTCATACCCAAGACAACTGCAAGTGCACGAAAGTCACGCGCGCCGCTTGCCTCACCCGGGGCAGGTGGCGTGCGTGGTGAGGAGAGTCTTTTGAGTCATCCGCACCCCGAGCTCGGCTCCCCGCCGCAGCTCCCCGACGGAGGTCTGCGCATCACCCCCCTCGGCGGTCTCGGCGAGATCGGCCGCAACATGACCGTCTTCGAGTACGGCGGCAGGTTGCTGATCGTCGACTGCGGAGTGCTCTTCCCCGAGGAGGAGCAGCCCGGAGTCGATCTGATCCTTCCCGACTTCACGTCGATCCGGGACCGCCTCGACGACATCGACGGCATCGTGCTCACGCACGGCCACGAGGACCACATCGGCGGCGTCCCGTATCTGCTCCGTGAGAAGCAGGACATCCCGCTGATCGGTTCCAAGCTCACGCTCGCGCTGATCGAGGCGAAGCTCCAGGAGCACCGGATCCGCCCGTACACGCTCGAGGTCGCCGAGGGGCACAGCGAGCGCATCGGCCCGTTCGACTGCGAGTTCGTCGCCGTCAACCACTCCATCCCGGACGCCCTGGCGGTGGCGATCCGCACCCCGGCCGGCATGGTCGTGCACACCGGCGACTTCAAGATGGACCAGCTTCCGCTGGACCGTCGCCTCACGGACCTGCCGGCGTTCGCCCGCCTCGGCGAGGAGGGCATCGACCTGCTGCTCTCGGACTCGACGAACGCCGAGGTCCCCGGCTTCGTCCCGCCCGAGCGCGACATCTCCAACGTTCTGCGCACGGTCTTCGCCGGAGCGCAGAAGCGGATCATCGTCGCGAGCTTCGCCAGCCACGTCCACCGCATCCAGCAGATTCTGGACGCGGCGCACGAGCACGGGCGACGGGTCGCCTTCGTGGGCCGTTCCATGGTCCGCAACATGGGCATCGCCCGGGATCTCGGCTACCTCCGGGTGCCGGCGGGGCTCGTCGTGGACGTCAAGACGCTCGACGATCTGCCGGATCACGAGATCGTGCTGGTCTGTACGGGATCGCAGGGCGAGCCCATGGCCGCCCTTTCTCGTATGGCCAACCGGGACCACCAGATCCGTATCGTCCCCGGCGACACCGTGATCCTTGCGTCGTCGCTGATCCCGGGTAACGAGAACGCGGTGTACCGCGTGATCAACGGCCTGACGCGGTGGGGCGCCAACGTCGTCCACAAGGGCAACGCCAAGGTCCATGTCTCGGGCCACGCTTCGGCGGGCGAACTCCTGTACTTCTACAACATCTGCAAGCCGCGCAACCTGATGCCGGTGCACGGCGAATGGCGCCATCTGCGGGCGAACGCGGAACTCGGCGCGCTCACGGGAGTGCCGCACGACCGTGTGGTCATCGCCGAGGACGGCGTCGTCGTCGACCTCGTCGACGGCAGGGCGAAGATCGTCGGCAAGGTCCAGGCCGGCTACGTGTATGTGGACGGGCTGTCGGTGGGAGACGTGACGGAGACGTCGCTCAAGGACCGGCGCATCCTCGGGGACGAGGGCTTCGTCTCGGTCTTCGTGGTCGTGGACAGCACGACAGGAAAGATCGTGGGCGGTCCGCATGTCCAGGCACGCGGCTCCGGAATCGAGGACGCGGCCTTCTCCGCTGTCCTTCCCAAGATCGAGGAATCCCTGTCCTCATCCGCCCAGGACGGCATCGTCGACCCCCACCAGCTCCAGCAACTGATCCGCCGGACCGTGGGGAAGTGGGTGTCGGACACCTACCGCAGGCGTCCGATGATCCTCCCTGTGGTCGTGGAGGTCTGACGCGGCATCAGGCGAACGGACGGCCGCTCCGGGCTCGATTTGCTTCCCGGCGCGGCCGTCCAGTACGTTTACACCTCCCCCGGAACGAGGAACCCCGGCGCCGCTGTGCGTCCGGATCATTTCTCGGGAGGGTGGAAATCCGACCCAGAGAAATCTGATAAAGTCGGAGACACCGAAGGGAAGCGCCCGGAGAAACCAGGGATGGTTTTAAAGGAAGCGTCCGTTCCTTGAGAACTCAACAGCGTGCCAAAAGTCAACGCCAGATATGTTGATACCCCGTCTTCGGACCATTTGGTCCGGGGCGTGGTTCCTTTGAAGAAAACACACAGCGAGGACGCTGTGAACTGCCGGATTATTCCTCCGGTGGTTCCGCTCTCGTGGTGTT
>NZ_JBICVP010000002.1:0-924522 GCF_043199075.1 Streptomyces sp. NPDC048639 | reverse complement strand
GCCAGATATGGAAGCACCGTGAGGTGTGGAGTTGACTGGTACTAATAGGCCGAGGGCTTGTCCTCAGATGCTCGCGTCCACTGTGTTGTTCTGAAACAACGAACAATTCCGGTTGAATTGGTATGTCTCAACTGAAGAGTGTGCTTGTTCGCTGTCTCTATCAGACTTCCGCCCTATTGGGGCGGGGATAGAGTTTCGGTGGTCATTGCGTTAGGGAAACGCCCGGTTACATTTCGAACCCGGAAGCTAAGCCTTTCAGCGCCGATGGTACTGCAGGGGGGACCCTGTGGGAGAGTAGGACACCGCCGAACAATCATTGAAGGACCCCTGGTCCCGGCGTACATGCTGGGGCCAGGGGTCCTTTTTGTTTTTCCCGAAGCGCATCGCTGTGTCAGGTGCGCGAGAATGATGACTGCGGTACCGCTAGACAGGAGTCACGTCGATGTCCACCAATTCGCCCGAGGATGGGGCCGGTCGTTCGGACCGCCGGCCGAAGCGTCAAGACGGCGGTGACCGGCGGGACTTCCGAGCGTCGGGACCGCGTCGCGACCGTGACCGGGACGGCGACCGCGGAGGTTTCCGTGGCCGCGGAGGCGACGAGCGTTCGTCCGGGCCTCGGCGTGACGATGACCGTGACCGTGGTGGTTTCCGGCGTGATCGGGACGATCGGGATCGGGGGCGTGGGCCGCGGCGCGAGGATGACCGTGACCGTGGTGGGTTCCGGGGTGACCGGGATGACCGCGCGCCGCGTGGGCCGCGCCGCGACGATGAGCGTGGTGGGTTCCGGGGTGGTGACCGGGATGATCGCGCGTCGCGTGGGCCTCGTCGTGACGATGAGCGTGGCGGCGGGTTCCGTGGCCGCGATGACAGGGCTCCCTCCTACCGTCGTGACGACCGCGACCGCGACCGCGACGGCACCCGCGACCGGAACCGCGATCGGGATGACCGTGACCGTGGTGGGTTCCGGGGTGACCGGGATGATCGCGCGTCGCGTGGGCCGCGTCGCGACGATGAGCGTGGTGGCGGGTTCCGTGGCCGCGATGACAGGGGGCCCTCCTACCGTCGTGATGACCGGGATCGGGGGCGTGGGCCGCGGCGCGAGGACGACCGTGACCGTGGTGGGTTCCGGGGTGACCGGGATGACCGCCCGCCGCGTGGGCCGCGCCGCGACGACGAGCGTGGCGGCGGGTTCCGTGGCCGCGATGACAGAGGGCCCTCCTACCGTCGTGACGACCGCGATCGGGGGCACGGGCCGCGGCGCGAGGACGACCGCGACCGTGGTGGGTTCCGTGGCGATAGGGATGATCGTCCGCCGCGTCGTGACGACGAGCGTGGTGGCGGGTTCCGTGGCCGCGATGACAGGGGGCCCTCCTACCGTCGTGACGACCGCGATCGGGGGCGTGGGCCGCGGCGCGAGGACGACCGCGACCGTGGTGGGTTCCGGGGTGACCGGGATGACCGCCCACCGCGTGGGCCGCGCCGCGACGACGAGCGTGGCGGCGGTTTCCGTGGCCGGGACGATCGTGGCCGGGACGAGCGTGGCGGTGGCTTCCGTGGCCGGGACGATCGTGGCCGGGACGAACGTCGTCCCGATGACCGCGGTCCGCGCCGGCCGTACGGGCAGGGTGGCCGCGGGCGGCCCGATCAGCGTTCCGACCGGGGCCCTGGCTTCGGACGCCGTGACGGTCGCGACGGACGTGACGGACGTGACGGTCGCGGCGGTTACTCCAGCCGGGACGACCGTTCGCGCGGCGACCGCGATCGGGAGCCGATCAAGCGGCTGCCGATCCCCGAGGACGTGACGGGCAGCGAGGTCGACCAGGCCGTACGGCAGGACTTGATGAGCCTGCCGAAGACGCTCGCCGACGATGTCGCCAGGAACCTGGTCATGGTCGCCCGCCTGTTGGACGACGACCCGGAGCGGGCCTATGGGTATTCGCGCGTCGCGCTGCGGCTCGCCTCGCGGGTCGCGGCCGTACGCGAGGCCGCCGGCTTCGCCTCGTACGCGACCGGCAAGTACTCGGAGGCGCTGGCGGAGTTCCGTGCCGCCCGGCGTATGACCGGATCCGCGGAACTGTGGCCCGTGATGGCCGACTGCGAGCGCGGCATGGGCCGGCCCGAGCGGGCGTTGGCGATGGCCGGTGAGCCTGAGGTGCAGAAGCTCGACCGTGCCGGGCAGGTCGAGATGCGGCTCGTCGCCGCCGGTGCGCGGCGCGACATGGGCCAGGCCGAGGCCGCGGTCGTGACGCTGCAGAGCTCCGAGCTGGCATCGACCGCCATTCAGCCGTGGACCGCCCGACTGCGTTACGCCTACGCGGACGCGCTGCTCGCCGTGGGCCGGGAGGACGAGGCGCGCGAGTGGTTCGCCAAGGCCCTGGAGGCCGATCAGGGCGGGACCACGGATGCTTCGGACCGTCTGGCAGAGTTGGACGGCGTGGAGTTCACCGACGCGCTCGACCCGGACGCGGTCGACACGGAGGGGACGCCGGAAGAGACATCGGACGAGACGGAGCGCTCGGTCGAGACGGAGGGCTCGGTCGAGTCGGTCGAGTCGGAAGAGGGCGCCGTGGAGGACGTACGGGCCGAGGCGCCGCCCGTCGACGACGACACGCAGCCGGAGCCGGAGCCGGAGCCGGAGCCGGAGCCGGAGATCGAGTCCGAGTCCGCGGACGCAGACGCGACCCTGTCCGAGCCCGACGAGGAGTCGGGGCGCGACCAGGACTGAACCAGCCTCGCTGATGCGCAAAGAGGGCGGAACTCCCGGTGTACTCGCCGGGGTTCCGCCCTCTTCGCTTTTTCCGCGTTCAGCCCAGGTCGAGGCTGCGCAGCACCAGTCCTGTCGCCGGCTTGGGCCCGAACGACGTCGACTTGCGCGGCATCGTCACTCCCTGCTGGGCGAGCTCGCGTACGACGTCCTCCCGCACCGGGTGCATCAGGACGGCCGTACCGCCGTGTCGTTGGGCCTTGTCGACGGCGGCGGCGACGTCATGGATGTAGCCGATGTGGTCGGGGCTGTCCGAGACCTGCCACACGTGGTCCAGCAGGGTGGAGTGGAGGACGGTGGCGTCGAGGGTGCGCCAGGCTTCCGGTCGGTCGGCCGGGATCGTACGCGCCAGGAGCGCGGGGTCCGGGCGGTCGACCAGGTGGAATCCGCCGTCGCCCGCGAGCAGATAGGCGTTGCCGCCCCCGGCGGCAGAGCTGTCCGCGGTTCGCGCGCCTGAGGCGGGAGCGGTACTCCCGGCGGCGGACGCATCCCCGGCCTCCGCCGTCTCCGTCCCCTCTACCGCGGCCGCCAACGCCTCAAGCGCCTTCGGCAGCGGACCGTCCACCTTCCGTACCCGGAAGGCGCCTTCGAGTGCCGCCACCGCGGCCGCCACCGGAAGCCGGTGCAGCACCCGGTGGATCGCGCGGACGCGCAGCGGGTAGCGGGCGGTGTCGACGAGCAGAACCAGTCCCGAGTCCCAGGGGCCGGGTGCGTCGTGCTCGGCGCGGAGCCGCAGGTATGTGGCCCAGCGGTGGTGGCCGTCCGCGATGAGGGCCTGGTGGCCTCCGAGATCGGTTGCGGCCTCGGCGAGTTCGGCGGGGTCGGTCACCGCCCACAGCCGGTGGCTGACGCTGTCCTCCGTTGTCGTCGACAGCAGGGGCGGGCGGTGCACGGTCCGTTCGATGACGGCGGTCGCACCCACCTCGCCGCCGTTGCCCCGGTAGGTGAGGAGCAGCGGCTCCAGATTGGCGGCCGTCTCGCGCATGAGCGCCGCCCGGTCCTCGACGATCTCCTGCATGACGCCCTCGTGCGGGAGGACGATGCCCTCCTCGGGCGGACTGAGTCGCAGCGCACCGATGATGCCGCGCTGCAGGAAGTCGCCGCTGCACTGCTCGTAGACGTAGAGGGCCGGTTCGGGGTCGGCGGCGAGGACGCCTTCCGCCCGCCATGTGCGCAGCGTCTCCGCGGCCTGCCGGTGAGGGTCGGCGAATCCGGCCGCCTGGGGCAGGATGAGCCGGACGATGTTGTGCGGGTCGGCGGTCTCGAGGTGGCGCAGTCCGTCCGGCCGTACGACGACGTCGTACGGCGGGGAGGTCACGGCGGCGAGGCTCCCGACGCGTTCCGGGACGTAGCGCAGACCTCGGAAGGGCGACAGACGCAGACCGTCGCGGGCAGGCCCTGATGTGGTCATTGGGGCATGTTATGCGGCCTGCGGCGATGCGCGATGATCGGGGGAGAGCCACGAGCGAGGAGCGAGAGACGATGACCCGACAGGCCAGGATCCGGACCCGGACCGACGCGAGCGCCCGGCCTCTGAGCGAGGCGTACGACACGGCGCTGCTCGATCTGGACGGGGTGGTCTATGCCGGGGGTCGCGCCATCGGGCACGCTCCCGAGTCGCTGGCGGCGGCGCGGGACGGCGGTATGCACCTCGCGTATGTGACGAACAATGCGTCCCGGACGCCGCAGGCGGTCGCCGGGCTTCTGACGGACCTCGGCGTCCCTGCTGAGCCGACCGACGTCATCACCTCGGCGCAGGCCGTGGCCCGGCTCATCGCGGACCAAGTCCCGGCGGGCTCCCGGGTGTTGGTGATCGGCGGGGAGGGGCTGCGGGTCGCGCTGCGGGAACGCGGCCTGGAGCCGGTGGAGTCGGCGGACGACGACCCGGCCGCCGTGGTGCAGGGGTACGGAGGGCCCGAACTGCCGTGGGGGCGCTTCGCGGAGGCGTCCTACGCGGTGGCGCGCGGCGTGCCCTGGTTCGCCTCCAACACCGATCTGACGATTCCGAGCGAGCGCGGCATCGCCCCGGGCAACGGCGCCGCGGTCGAGGTCGTACGGCTGGTGACCGGCGGTGAGCCGCAGGTCGCGGGCAAGCCGCGGCCGCCGATGCACCGCGAGACGATTCTGCGGACGGGCGCGGAGCGGCCGCTGGTCGTGGGGGACCGGCTGGACACCGACATCGAGGGTGCGCACGTGGGCGGGGTGGACTCGCTGCTCGTGCTGACAGGGGTGACGGACGCGGTGCAGCTGCTCGCCGCCCCGCCGCAGCACCGCCCGACGTATGTGGCCGCCGATCTGCGCGGGTTGCTGACCGGGCAGCCGGAGGTCGGGGAGGAGGCCGGCGGCTTCGTGTGCGGTGGCTGGAGCGCGTCCGTACGGGACGGGGAGGCGGTGCTCGACGGCGGGGGCGAGGCGCTCGACGGGCTGCGGGCGCTGTGCGCCGCGGTGTGGACGTGGGCGGGTGACGGCTCGGGGGGCGTGGAGACGGACAAGGCTTTGGCGCGGCTGGGGTTTTGAGGCCGGGGGGCTGGGTCTGAGCGGTACGTACGCCAAGGCGCCGCCGGGCCGGGGCCGCGTGGAGTACGGGCCGGGGGCCAACGTCCGTATGCCGTGCCGGACATGCGGCGTCGGATGCGGCGCTGGAGCCGGGTGCCCCTGGACGGCGCTCGTGTGATGGGCGAAAGGGCCGGGCAGGAGGGGGCGGGTGCCGGGCGCGGAATCAAGGGTGGGGCCGGTCGCCAGGGCTGGTGAGGGCAGGCTAACCTAAGGTCAATGTTGGTCGACCGTCCCCTCGAACGTGGCGAGATACCGCCTGCCGCCGCTCCGCCCCGGCGCATCGCCCCGCGCGCCCTCGGGCTGCTCGCCGCTGCCGGAGTGCTGCTGTTGGTCACGGCCGCCAGCATCGCCGTCGGGGCCAAGCAGATACCCCTCGACCAGGTGTGGCACGGGCTGTTCCACTACACGGGCAGCGACACGGACGTCGTCGTCAAGGACGTGCGGCTGCCGAGGACCGTGCTCGGGCTGCTCGTCGGCGTCGGCCTCGGCCTGGCCGGCGCGGTGATGCAGGCGCTCACCCGCAATCCGCTGGCCGACCCCGGCCTCCTCGGAGTGAACGCCGGTGCCTCGGCCGCCGTCGTCTCCGCCATCAGCTTTCTGGGCGTCACGTCGCTGACCGGATATGTCTGGTTCGCCTTCCTCGGCGCCGCCATCGCCTCGGCCGTGGTGTACGTGCTCGGGGGCAGCCGTGGCGCGACCCCGATCCGCCTCGCGCTCGCGGGCACCGCGATGACCGCTGCCCTCTACGGCTACATCAACGCCGTCATGCTGCTCGACACCGCGGCACTGGACAAGATGCGGTTCTGGACGGTCGGTTCGCTGGCCTCGGCCAACATGTCCCTCGTCGGGCAGGTGCTGCCGTTCCTCGCGACCGGCACCCTCATCGCGCTCGCGCTCGCCCGCCCGCTCAACGCGATGGCCCTCGGCGACGACACCGCTCGCGCCCTCGGCGCGCACCTGACCCGGACCCGGGCCCTCGCCATGGTCTCCCTCACGCTGCTGTGCGGTGCCGCGACCGCGGCCTGCGGGCCCATCGTGTTCGTGGGGTTGATGATCCCGCACCTCGTACGCGCCCTCACCGGCCCCGATCTGCGGTGGATCCTGCCGTACGCCGCGGTGCTCTCGCCGGTGCTGCTCCTCGGCGCCGATGTCATCGGCCGGGTCGTCGCGCGCCCCGCGGAGTTGCAGGTCGGCATCGTCACCGCGCTGATGGGCGGCCCCCTCTTCATCCACCTCATCCGCCGGCGAAGGATGGCCCACCTGTGAAAGCGCTGCGCACCCGCGGCGGGCTCTCGTTCCGCATGGACGCCCGTGGGGCGGTCGTCGGGCTGCTGCTCGCCGCCGTCGCCCTGCTGATGGCGGTGGTGCTCATCGGCACCGGTGACTTCCCCCTCGCGCCCGCGGACGTGCTCCGCACGCTCGCCGGAAACGGCACCCCGGCCCAGGACTTCATCGTCAACGAACTGCGGCTGCCGCGCGTCCTCGTCGGGCTCTGCGTGGGCGTGGCCCTCGGCCTCGCGGGCGCCGTCTTCCAGAGCATCTCCCGCAATCCGCTGGGCAGTCCGGACTTCATCGGCCTCGCGCAAGGGTCGGCGGCCGGGGCGCTCGTCGTGATCGTGCTGATCAAGGGCAGTACGGTCGCGGTGGCGTTCGGGGCCTTCGGTGGCGGTCTGCTCACGGGCCTCGCGATCTATCTGCTGGCCTGGCGGCAGGGCCTTCACGGCTACCGCTTGGTTCTGGTCGGCATCGGTGCGTCGGCCATGCTCACCGGGCTCAACAGCTATCTGCTCACCAAGGCAGACCTCGTGGACGCCGCACGCGCGATCGTCTGGATCACGGGCTCGCTGTCCGGACGCGACTGGGCCCAGGTCTGGCCGCTGCTGACCGTCTGCGCCGTCATCGTCCCGCTGGTGCTCGCCCAGGCGCGCCCGCTGCGCATGCTCGAGATGGGCGACGACTCGGCGTACGCGCTGGGGGTACAGGTCGAGCGCACCCGGCTGCTGCTGATGTTGGCGGCCGTGCTGCTCACGGCGGTCGCGACGGCAGCGGCAGGGCCGATCGCGTTCGTCGCGCTCACCGCGCCGCAGCTCGCCCGGCGCCTCACCCGCTCGCCGGGGCCGAACCTGCTGCCCGCCGCCTGCATGGGCGGGGCGCTGCTGGTCTCCGCGGACTGGGCGTCGCAGCGGGTGTTCGGGGCGGACCGGGTGCCGGTCGGCGTCGTGACCGGAGTGCTGGGCGGCGGGTACTTGCTGTGGCTGCTGGTGACCGAGCGAAAGGCGGGACGGATATGAAGCGGCCCGACCCGCAGGGGTACGACCCGCGGAGCACTTCCGCACCGCCCCGTACCAGGGACGCCCGACCCGCGGCCATGAACGCCAAGCCGGAGACCACCACCGCCAGGAGAGACGACGTGACCGCCCCGACTCCCTCCCGGAACCGCCTCGCGGCCGAATCCGTCACCCTCGCCTACGACCGGCGCACCGTCGCCGAGGACCTCTCCGTGGAGATCCCGGACCGGTCCTTCACGGTCATCGTCGGGCCCAACGCCTGCGGCAAGTCCACGCTCCTGCGCGCCCTGTCGAGGATGCTCAAGCCGACCTCGGGCTCCGTCCTGCTCGACGGACAGGCGATCGGATCCCTGCCCGCGAAGAAGGTCGCCCGGACGCTCGGGCTGCTGCCGCAGTCGTCCATCGCGCCGGACGGGATCACGGTCGCCGACCTCGTGGCGCGCGGCCGCTATCCGCACCAGGGACTGCTGCGGCAGTGGTCGTCGGAGGACGAGCGGATCGTCGACACATCGATGGCGGCGACCGGTGTGGCCGAGCTCGCGGATCGCTATGTCGACGAATTGTCCGGCGGTCAGCGGCAGCGCGTGTGGATCGCGATGGCCATCGCCCAGCAGACTCCGCTGCTGCTCCTCGACGAGCCGACGACGTACCTCGACATCCAGCACCAGATCGATGTCCTCGACCTCTGCGCGGAGTTGCACGAGGAGCAGGGCAGGACCCTGGTCGCGGTCCTGCACGACCTGAACCACGCGGCGCGCTACGCGACACATCTGATCGCGATGCGCGGTGGGGAGATCGCCGCGGAGGGGAAGCCGGGGGAGATCGTCACCGCCGAGCTGGTCGAGCAGGTCTTCGGGATGCGCTGCCAGGTGATCGACGATCCGGAGACGGGCACGCCGCTGGTCGTACCGGCCGCGCGCGAACGCCGTACGGGCGTGGCCTCTCGCCCCGTCGTGGATACGGCCACCGGCGGGGCCGGGGCCGACGTGAGGACCGGGACTGCAGCAGCGAACGGGAGCGGGGCGGCGAGCGTGACCAAAGCTGCGGGCGGGACTGAAGCGGCGAGCGGGACTACAGCAGCGAGCGCAGCCGCATCAGATCCCGCAGCCCGGCCTCGAGCTTGACCCGGCCCGTACCCCATGCCTTGGCGAAGTTCAGCTTGCCGTCGACCATGGCCACCAGGTCGTCGCTGGCCATCGTGAGCCGGATCTGCGCGCGCTCGGGCGGAGGGCCTTGCACCGTCCTCACGTCCCGGATCCGGCTCTCCGCGAGGCGGCCTACGAAGGTGATGTCCAGATCGGTGATACGGCAGCTCAGCGAACGGTCGAGCGCGGCGGCGCTGCGCAGGTCCCCGTTCGCCCGGGCGAGATTCTCCGAAAGCCGGTCGAGCGCCAGCCGGCACTCCTCGATCGTCTTCATCGTGATCGACGGTACCCCAGAGCCTCGCTCCCCGATGACGGCGCGGTTCGGGGTAGCGTCGGGGCCATGAACGAGTCGATGCCCGGCGGGGAGCAGGCCCGGGACCGGGAGTGGCTGCCGGAGGACGAGCCGACGGCGGCAGCGGAGCGTGCGGCGGAGCCGCGGCGCACGCCCGTGGAGGGGACCGGGGACGCGGCCGGTGCCGAGCACACGCCCGTACCCGCGCCCGGGAATGCCGAGGACCCGGGGGATGCCGGGGGCGGCGAGGACGCGGTGGCCGCCCGGGACGCGGTGGCCGGCAGGGACAGCGAGGACGCGGTGGACGGCGCGGAGCCGCGCGGACCGGAGCCCGCCACCGGACCCGCGCCCCTGGGCATCCCGCGCACACCCACCGCGAGTGCCGAAGTGGACGCCCAACTCGAGCGGCTGTCCGACGCCGACCACCTCCCCGCGGACGGCCACATCGAGGTGTACGAGGATGTGCACCGCGGTCTGCGCGACACGCTCACCGTGCTCGACTCCCGCCCCGGCCCGCCCCCTCCGTCCGGGCCCCGCCCGCCGGGCCCCCCAGGACCTTCACCGTCCCGCCCCACGCCCGCACCCGGGCCGTACGACCCCAGGAGCTGAACCGCACGTGGCACGACGCCGACTCGACGCGGAGCTGGTGCGCAGGAAGCTGGCCCGCTCGCGGGAGCACGCGAGTCAGCTCATCGCCGCGGGGAGGGTGACCGTCGGCGGCACCACCGCGACCAAGTCCGCCACCCAGGTGGAGACCAGCGCGGCCGTGGTCGTGCTCGAGGACGACGGCGACCCCGAGTACGTCTCGCGCGGCGGCCACAAGCTCGCGGGCGCGCTCGCCGCGTTCGTCCCCCTCGGCCTGAAGACCGAGGGGCGCCGCGCGCTCGACGCGGGCGCGTCGACCGGCGGGTTCACCGATGTGCTGCTGAGGGCGGGCGTGGAGCACGTCGTCGCCGTCGACGTCGGCTACGGCCAACTCGCCTGGACCTTGCAGAGCGATGAACGCGTCACCGTCAAGGACCGTAAGAACGTACGCGAGTTGACGCTTGAGGAGATCGAAGGAAAGCCGGTGGGCCTGATCGTGGGGGATCTTTCGTTCATCCCGCTCGGTCTCGTGCTGCCCGCGCTGGTGCGCTGCGCCGAGCCGGACGCCGACTTCGTGCTCATGGTCAAACCGCAGTTCGAGGTCGGCAAGGACCGGCTCGGCAGCGGCGGTGTGGTGCGCAGTCCCGAACTGCGCGCCGAGGCCGTACGCAGCGTCGCAGGAGAGGCGGCCGGACTCGGCCTCGGGGTGCTGGGCGTCACCGCGAGTCCCCTGCCGGGTCCGTCCGGTAATGTCGAGTACTTCCTTTGGCTGCGCGCCGGGGCGCCCGCTCTGGACCCGGCGGCTGTCGAACGAGCAGTGGCGGAGGGGCCGCGTTGACGAAGACCACATCAGCACGCACCGTTTTTCTGCTCGCCCACACCGGCAGGCCGTCGGCGATCCGCAGCGCCGAACTGGTGGTGCAGGGCCTGCTGCGCTGCGGCATCGGCGTACGCGTGCTGGCCTCCGAGGCCGCGGACCTGCCGCTGCCGTCCCAGGTCGAGCAGGTCGACCCGTCCGAGGACGCGCTCGACGGCAGCGAACTGCTGGTGGTGCTGGGCGGCGACGGGACCCTGCTGCGCGGCGCGGAGCTGGCGCGCAGCTCCGGCGTGCCGATGCTCGGCGTCAACCTCGGCCGCGTCGGCTTCCTCGCCGAGGCGGAGCGCGACGACCTGGACAAGGTGGTCGACCGGGTGGTCACGCGCTCGTACGAGGTCGAGGAGCGCATGACCATCGACGTGCTGGTGCGCACCAACGGGCAGATCGTGCACCGCGACTGGGCGCTGAACGAGGCGTCGGTGGAGAAGGCCGCGCGCGAACGGCTGCTGGAGGTGGTGATCGAGGTCGACGGGCGGCCGGTCTCCCGCTTCGGCGGCGACGGTGTGGTCTGTGCGACTCCGACGGGCTCCACGGCGTACGCGTTCTCGGCCGGAGGCCCGGTCGTCTGGCCCGAGGTCGAGGCGCTGCTGATGGTGCCGATCAGCGCCCACGCCCTCTTCGCCAAGCCCCTGGTGACCGCACCGGACTCCGTGCTCGCGGTCGAGGTGCAGCCGCAGACACCGCACGGCGTGCTGTGGTGCGACGGACGGCGGACCGTCGAACTGCCCGCGGGCGCGCGGGTGGAGGTGCGGCGCGGAGCCGTGCCGGTACGGCTCGCGCGGCTGCACCATGCGTCGTTCACCGACCGGCTCGTCGCCAAGTTCGCGCTCCCGGTGGCGGGTTGGCGCGGCGCACCGCAGTAGCACCCGCACCGCAGTAGCCCCCAGCCGCAGTAGTCCGGCGCGCCGGGGGAGAGTTGCCGCGCCGGAGTGTCACCCGCGTCGGAGGAGCGCCGTCAGGGCTGTCGCGCCGTAGTCGCCGCCGACGGCAGGATTCCGCCGACGGCAGGATTCCGGCGGCGGCAGGATTCCGGCGGCGGCAGCGGTCCGGCAGCGTGCCCTCAGTCGCGGCTCTTCACGGTGAGCAGCGCGCGGGCGCGGGCGAGGGCCGAGTCGCGGTGCTTCGCGAACTCCTCGTCCGTGAACACCGGCGTACGGATGTCCGGCGGGATGCCCGCGCCGTCGAACGTCGTGCCCTCCGCCGTGCGGAACTCCTCGTTCGGCAGGATGAAGGACCAGCCGTTCGGCAGCGTCCGGTCGAGGGTGTCGGAGAAGGCGCCCTGGGTGTTCTCGCCGATCCGCGTGGGTGCGGGCGTACGTCCCATGAGGGCCTGGGTGAACGTCTCGCCCGCGCTCACGGTGAGCCGCCCGGTCAGCACCGCCACCGGCCCCGAATACACCGGGCGATCGCCGTGCGGCCGGACCCGGATCCGCCGGCCGGGGGTGAACTGCCCGGGATCGTCCGGGTCGTTGCGGGCGTGCTTGGTGTACGCGATGTAAGGGCGGTCGGTCAGCCGGGAGGCGAGCCGGACGCCCAGCCGGTCCGAACCGCCCCCGTTGAAGCGCAGATCGATGACCAGGCCGCGCAGCCGTTCCGGTCCCTCGGTGCGCTGCTCGGTGAGGACGGAGTCGAGAGCCTTGTCGAGTTCGGCGGCGGCGCTCGCGTAGTCGCCCTTGTCGGTGAAGCCGGCGAAGCGGGTGATGCGGAGGTAGCCGATGCGGCCGGGCAGATCGGCGTAGGACAGGGCGCCCTGCGCCCAGCGGCGCTGCTCGGCTCCCACGCTCTCGGCGGTCGCTTTGTCGATCCGCGCGATGGATTCGGCGGTGGGGAACTCGGTGTCCTGCCGGTGCCCCGCGTATCGCCGGTCCTTGCCGGCGATGAGACCCGTGTGGGTGTCGTGGAGCGGCTCGATCATGTCCCGGAGGATCGCGAAGAGTTGATCGTCCGTCGTACCGGCGGTGACCCGGGGGCGGTAGCGGTCACGGACGGCGTTCCAGTCGATGCCCTTCGCCGCGAAGAAGGGGTAGTTCTCGGCGTACGTCCGCCAGAAGACGTCGAAGACGGCCCGCGGGTCGTCGGCGGGCTCGCGCTCGCATGTGCGCGGGACGCCCGGGAGGCGGTGCAGGACCCGGTCGCCCACGCTGCTCGCGATGCGGAGGCGGGCGGTGCGGCCGCCGGGCTCGGGTGTCACCGTCACGCGGTCGTAGTCCGAGTCCTCCCCGGGTGCGAACTCCGCGCCGCCGTCGGGGCCGACCGGGCCGGACCGTGTGGCGGTGAGCGCGCCCGGAAGGCAACTCCCGCGCGTGGTCTCGTAACTGCGGAGCCGGCGGCCCTCGACGGCCACGATGGTGCCGTAGCCGTCCGTACGCCAGACGCCCTGCACCGAGGCGCGGGCGGGGCGTTCGGGCGGAACCGCGTCGGCCGTGCCGGCCGTGCCGGCCGTGCCGGCCGCGCCGGCGGCTCCGCCGCAGGCGGTCGCGGCGGCGGTGGTGGCCAAGACGGTCACGGTGGCGAGAGCCAGCGCGGTGACGGTCGTACGGCGGTGGCGGCGGGCGTCGGTGGTCATGAATGTCTCCCTGGGGTGCGGGGTGCGGCGTGCGGGGTGCGGGATGCGGGGTGAACGGGCGGTCGGGTGTGGCCGGGTGTCGCCGAGGTGCGCCGTGAGGTGTGCCCCGGTGGTCCGGGGTGTGCGTCGTGAGGCCGTGCCGGAGCGTGTGGTGAGAGGCCGGGACGTGTGGTGGGAGGTGGGCGGCGGTCGGCCCGCCCGGAGCGTCGTGTTCGCGGCGGCGCCGCAGTGCCACAGCCGCTCCCGGGGTCGACACTGCCGCGAAAAGCGACAAAGAGACCGAGCCGGTCAGCAGGCCCGCCGCCGTGATGTCCACCGCGTCGCTGGCGATCAGCCGCTGTACGAATGGTTGCAGCCCGTTCGTTGCCGTGACCGAGAGCATCGTCGGGAGCGCTGCTCACCACGTCCGCGGCGAGCAGTAGGCGACCGCTGTTCCGGCGAACACCGGCCGGTGCGCGCGCATCGATGCCCGCGCGAGTGAAGCGCCCATCCTCCACAACCTCCGTGACTCTTACGGGTGTTCGGCTCTCACCGCCCTGTCCGGGCGGTGGCTCCAGCGTCGTGCCCGGGGCGCGGCCGGGGCCATGGAGTGATCACCCGGGCCGGGGTGGGGGTGTCCCCAGGGCGGGCGGCGCGGGCAGAGGCCCAGCGGTACGTGCGCGAACCGCACGCGCGCCCTACGGGACCCCCTCTCGGGTAGGGCGTCGCGCGGTGCCCTCCTAACCTCGTAAGGTCGTGTCCGTGTTGGAGGAGATGCGGATACGGTCGCTCGGGGTCATCGACGACGCCGTCGTGGAGCTGTCACCCGGCTTCACTGCGGTGACCGGTGAGACCGGCGCCGGCAAGACCATGGTCGTCACCAGCCTCGGCCTGCTCCTCGGCGGGCGAGCCGACCCCGGCCTGGTACGGATCGGGTCGAAGGCGGCAGTCGTCGAGGGGCGGATCACCCTGCCCCGGGACGCCGCGGCCGCGGTGCGCGCGGAGGAGGCGGGCGCCGAACTGGACGACGGCGCACTGCTCATCAGCCGCACGGTCTCCGCCGAGGGGAGATCCCGGGCACATCTGGGCGGGCGGTCCGTGCCGGTGGGGCTCCTCGCCGAACTCGCCGACGACCTGGTGGCCGTGCACGGCCAGACCGACCAGCAGGGGCTGCTGAAGGCGGCGCGGCAGCGGCAGGCCCTCGACCGCTATGCGGGCGAGGCCGTTGCGACGCCCCTGGAGAAGTACGGGGCCGCGTACCGGCGACTGCGGGCGGCCGCCGCCGAACTGGACGAACTGACGACGCGCGCCCGCGAGCGGGCGCAGGAGGCGGACCTGCTGCGGTTCGGCCTCGAGGAGATCGCGGCCGCGGAGCCCCGGCCCGGCGAGGACACCGAACTCGCCGCGGAGGCGGAGCGGCTCGGCCATGCCGAGGCCCTCGCCTCGGCAGCCACCGCCGCGCACCAAGGGCTCGCAGGCAACCCGGAGGACCCGGAGGGCGTGGACGCGGCCACCCTGGTCGGGGGCGCGCACCGCGCCCTGGAGACCGTACGCACCCACGATCCGGCACTGGCCGCGCTGGCCGACCGGCTCGGCGAGATCGGCATCCTGCTCTCGGACGTGGCCGGAGAGCTGGCGGGTTACGCCGACGACCTCGACGCCGACCCGCTGCGCCTGGCCGCCGTGGAGGAGCGCCGCGCCGCGCTCACGCAACTGACCCGCAAGTACGGGGAGGACATCGCCGGGGTCCTCGCCTGGTCCGAGCAGAGCGCGGCCCGGCTCGCCGAGCTGGAGGGCGACGACGACAGGATCGATGAACTCACGGCGGAGCACGACGGGCTGCGGGCCGAACTGTCCGGCCTTGCCCAGGCGTTGACGGATGCTCGGAGGGAGTCGGCGCAGCGGTTCGCCGACGCGGTCACTGCGGAACTCGCCGAGCTGGCCATGCCGCACGCGCGCGTGACCATCGACATCCGCCACACCGAGGACGCGGCCGGGATCGAGGTCGACGGGCGGACCGTCGGGTTCGGGCCGACGGGCGTCGACGAGGTCGAACTGCTCCTCGCCCCGCACCCGGGTGCGCAGCCGCGGGCCATCGCCAAGGGTGCCTCGGGCGGTGAGCTGTCGCGGGTGATGCTCGCGGTGGAGGTCGTCTTCGCCGGGTCCGAGCCTGTGCCGACCTATCTCTTCGACGAGGTGGACGCGGGCGTGGGCGGCAAGGCCGCGGTCGAGGTCGGCAGGCGTCTGGCACGGCTGGCCAAGTCCGCCCAGGTGGTGGTCGTGACGCATCTGCCGCAGGTGGCGGCGTTCGCGGACCGGCATCTGGTGGTCGAGAAGACCGACGACGGCTCGGTGACGCGCAGCGGCGTGAAGGCCATGGAGGGCGAGGACCGGGTCCGCGAACTGTCGCGCATGCTGGCGGGCCAGGAGGATTCCGAGCTGGCGCGCGCACACGCGGAGGAACTGCTCGAAGCCGCCCGCGCGGCGGCCGACCGTATGGCGGCGGACCGCCTGGCGGGGGAGGCGGCGCCGCGGTAGGGGCAGCCGCTCGGTCTCGGCCCGGCGATGGGGCGCCGCGCGTCTTGGCCTGGCGATGGGGTGCCGTGCGGCGAACGGTTCTTGACCTCACGTCAGGACCGGCGGCCCGAGGCCATGCCGTGACGGTACTGGCGGCGGCTGCAAGTGGAAGTGGCGCCCGTGCGGGATCAACTCGTCGTATGGAAGCGGCTGTTGGTGCCGACCTGCTTGCTGTCACGCAGGTGTGCGCGGTGTGTGTGCGGCGTGCGCGGACGCTCAGGGGGCCCAACGGGAGACGCTGAGGGGTATGACGCCGCGCTGCGCCCGGACGTGGGCGCCCGGCCGTTCCGCCGTACTCGCTGTGCCCGCCGTGCCCGACGCCGTTCCCGGCAGCCGGTGTTCCGTATCCGGATGCCGGGAGCGGAGCGCCCTCCGCCCACGCCCTCCACACCCGGCCGCTTCGCCGCCTCACCGCGCAACCCCCGATGCGGGACCCCCAGCCTGCGGGAATTCCTCAACCTGCCCTGCTGGAAGGGGTGATGAGGAACTAGGGTGACGGGCGATTCACCAGGTGAGGGGAGCAAGGCGATGGTGGCGGAGCCGGACGGCGGAATGCGGGGGCGGGCCGCGGCCCTGCTCGCCGCGGCTGGGGCGGCCCGTGCGGCCTACGCCGCGATGCGGCGCAAGTCCCCCGGCGGCACCGAGCTGTGGGAGCGCCGCAATCACTCCGGCCGCCTGGTCGACCTCCACGCCGGCCCCGCCGTCACCTTCGGAACAGCCCTCGCGGTCACCACCGCCCCCACCCTCCCCGTACGGGCCCGGGCCGCCGCCGCACTGGCCGTGCTCGCCGCCGGCGCTTGCGGCGCGTACGACGACATGGCGGGCCGCGGTGACCGCCGCCGCGGATTCCGGGCCCACCTCGAAGCCCTGCGCGAGGGCGAGATCACCTCGGGGACCGTCAAGCTCTTCGGGATCGGGGCCACCGGCCTTCTCGCCGGGGCACTGCTGAAACGGCGGCCCGCCGACCGCATCCTCGCCGGAGTCGTCATCGCGGGCAGCGCGCATCTGGCCAACCTCCTCGACGTACGCCCCGGCCGGGCCGCCAAGGCCGTGCTCGCCGCGGCGGCTCCCGGCCTGCTGCTCGGCGGGGCGGCCGGGGTTCTGTCCGCCGCGCCCGTCGGCGCCGTGGCCGCCGTCCTCTGCGACGACCTCGGCGAACGCACCATGCTCGGCGACACGGGAGCGCACGCCCTGGGCGCCGGGCTCGGTCTTGCGGTCGTGGCGGGCAACGGCCGTACGGGGCTGGTCCTGCACGCCGCGGCGGTCGTCGGAGCGGCGATCGTCGGCGAGGCCGTCGGAACCGGCGCTGCCTGGCGGAGGTTCGCACCACTGCGGGCCTGGGACGACCTGGGCCGCCGCCCCGAACCTGCCTCCGTCTTCTCGCGCGGCGTCACGCCCGTACGGCCCACGGGCGGGCGTGGCCGCTGACCGGCCTGCCGGGTTCGTATCCCGGTGCGCTCGCACCGGGCGCCGCGCCGCGGTGGCGAACGCACCGGCCGGGCGAACCCGGTGCCGGTCGTAGTCCGGGCAGTTCGTACGCCGGGTTGTCGTACAGGGATCGTCGTACCCCGGTCGGGTGACCGCCCCGGCGCGCGCCGGGCCGCAGTGCGCAGAATCCGCTGAGCATCCCTGCCCGCCCGGGGGCCGGTGCTGGCATGCTGGGGGCGCGCCATGCGCCACCGCCCCATCCCGTCCCACTCGTCAACCCGCCGTACCGCCCGAACCGCCTCGCGTACGACCCCGATCAGGAGCTTCACCGCGTGAGCAGCACACCGGTCCCGCCGCTGGGGCAGCCGCCCCTGCACGCGGTCCAGGTGCTGGGGCGGGGGAGTTCGGGCAGCGGGGCGCATGTGCACTCGCTGGCAGCGGGACTTGTCGCCCGGGGCGTACAGGTCTCGGTATGCGCCCCGTACGCGGCCCAGCGCGCCTACGACTTCACCGGTGCCGGGGCCCGGTTCATCCCTGCCGAGGCGCGTACGGACCCGGCCGCGCTCGCCGTGCTGCGGGCGGTCTGCGCGGACGCCGACCTCGTACACGCCCACGGGCCGCGCTCCGCAGTACGGTCCTCCCTGGCCCTCGGCTGCGCCCGCACGCCTCTGGTCGTCACCTGGCACACCGCGATCCACGCCGAGGGCGCGCGGGCCCATCTCGTACGTCTGACGGAGCGCCGGGCCGCGCGGGCCGCGACCGTTGTGCTCGGAGCGTGCTCGGAACTGGTGGAGCGCGCCAGGGAGCGCGGAGCGCGCGATGCCCGCCTCGCGCCGGTCGCCGTTCCCGCGCCCCTGCGGAAGCCCTCACCCGACGGCGCGGACGAGGCCGGCGACGACGACCGCCGGAGCACCAAGGCGCGCGCCGAACTGGGTGCGGTGGGACGGCCGTTGCTGCTAACCGTCGGCCGGCTCGAAGCCTGGCAGGGGCACGAACCGCTCCTGGACGCCGCCCGCGCGTGGCGCCGTCTGGAGCCGCAGCCGCTGCTCGTCCTGGCGGGTGAGGGCCCCGAACGCATCTGGCTGCAGCGGCGCATCGACCGGGAGGACCTGCCCGTACGGCTGCTGGGCCGCCACGAGGACGTGACCGCGCTGCTGGGCGCGGCCGATGTCGCCGTGCTGCCCAGCCGGTGGGAGGCGCGGTCCCTCTTCGCGCAGGAGGCGCTGCGCGCCGGGGTGCCGCTGGTGGCCACCGCGGTCGGTGGCGTGCCGGAACTGGTGGGGACGGCGGCCGAACTCGTCCCGTACGGTGAGCCCGCCGCGCTCGCGAACACCGTCGCACGACTGCTCGCCGACCCGCGCCGGCGCGCCGAACTGGCCCTGGCGGGACCGGAACAGGCAGCGACGTGGCCGACGGAGGACGACACCGTGGCACAGGTACTGAGCGTCTACGACGAACTCGACGCCCGCTGCCGGTCCGCCTCGCAGCGCTGACCGGGGTATGACGACCGGCCGTCAGCCTCCTCCGGCCCCCTCCGCTCCCTCCGCCGACCCGGCCCCGGAAGCGGCCGTCACGCCCCCGTCCTGGTCCTTGCCCCCGGCCGCCGCCTCTGCGTCCTGGTCCTCGTCCCCGGCCGCTTCCGTCCTGGTCCGGGCTTCCGTCCCGGTCCGCGCTCCGGGAAGTGCCGTACGCAGCAGGTCCAGCAGCGCCCGCGCCGCCGGGCCCGTGGGCCCGCTCGCCCGCCAGGCCAGGGCGATCCGGCCGCGCGGCCGCGGCTCGGTGAGCAACATGGTCCGCAGTCCGGAGGCCAATGCCGCATCCGGCGGCAGAGCCGGGACCACGGCGACGCCCAACCCCCGCGCGGCGAGCTGGGTCAGCAGTGCCGGTGAGGCCGCCTCGAAGGCGATCCGCGGCCGGAAGCCCGCCTGCGCGCACGCGTGATCGAGGACGCCGCGCAGCCCGGATCCGCGAGGGAGACTGATCAGGGGGCGGTCGCGGAGCGCCGTCAACGGAACGCTTGTACGGCCCGGTTCCTCCAGGAGCGGATCGCCGGGGGCGACGGCGGCGACCAGGGGTTCGTCGACCACGATCCGCAGTGCGATGCCCGGCGGGGGGCCCTCGTCCACCAACCCGGCCAGAGCGATGTCGAGTTCACCGCGTTGCACCGCCGTGAGCATCCGCTCCGAGGTGTCCTCGCTGAGGGCGATCTCGACGTGCGGATGGTCCCGATGGAAACCGGCCAGGACGGTGGCGATGTCGAACTCATGGGCGGCGGCGCCCGAGACGAGCCCGATCCCGACCCGGCCGCGCAGCAGCCCGGTGAACGCATCCACCGTCTCCCGTACCCCCTCGACCGCGGCGATCGCGGCCCGCGCGTACGGCAGGACGGCCTCGCCCACCTCCGTCGGGGTCACCGACCGGCCGGAGCGGTCGAGGAGCGGCTGGCCGAGTTCCCGTTCCAGCTGCCGGATCCGGGCGCTCAGGCCCGGCTGGGCCAGGTGCAGACGGGCTGCGGCACGGGTGAAGCCGGCCTCCTCCACCACAGCGACGAAGTACTGCAGTTGACGAAGCTCCATAACCGATGATGCTAGCCAGCAGAAGAACTGTCTCTTGGACTATGGCCCTCGCCGTCGACACCCTTGAGTCATGGGGAACTTGACGACATACCGCCCGTCCACGCAGGACATCAAGGCCGCAATCGTCGCGGAGCGCGGGGAGTTGGCGGACCTGCTCGACGAACTGCCGTTGGAGGCATGGGATGCGCCGAGCCTGTGCGGGGGGTGGCGGGTGCGCGAAGTCGCGGCCCACATGACCCTGGGGTTCCGGTACTCGCGTCTGGAGGTGGCGGCCCAACTCCTCAAGGCACGCGGCAGTCTGCACCGGATGACCGACCGGTGCGCCCGGCGGGACGTGGAGCGCCACTCGACGGAGCGGCTCGCCGCGTTTCTCCGCGAGAACGCGCACCACCCCTGGACGCCCCCGGTCGGTGGGCAGGCGGCGGCGCTCGGCCACGATGTCGTCCACGGCCTGGACATCACGGTCGCCCTGGACCACGCCCGCCGGATTCCCGAGGACCGCGTACGCATCCTGCTGACCACGGTCACCCCGCGCACCTGCCGGTTTTTCGGAGCCGACCTGAGAGGCGTCCAACTCCGGGCCGATGACCTGGACTGGTCCTTCGGCAGCGGACCCACCGTGTCCGGCGCCGCCCAGGACCTGCTGCTCGTCGCCTACGGCCGGAAGCTTCCGCCGGGGCGTCTGTGCGGCGAGGCGAGCGGACGCTTCGAAACGGCCACCGCCTGACGCGCACGGCCCCCGCGCTTCCGCACCCCGCGCTTCCGCACCCCGCGCTTCCGCGTTTCGCGAACCGGCCGCGCACCCCGCGCCTCGGCCCCGCGCCGCAGTGTCCATGGGCGCCGCCCTCCACCCCAGTCAGGGAGCGTGACGGCGGGCCTGCAGCGCGAGGTTGAGGGTCAGAACCGCCTGCGGGTCGTCGAGATCGGTGATCAGCAGATGCGAGATGCGGGCCAGACGGTCGTACAGGGTCTGGCGGTTGAGGTGGAGTTCGCGCGCCGTCTCCGCCTTGTTCCCCGCGTGGGCGAGATACGCCTCCAGCGTGGGAAGGAGCGGCGGGCGGGCCGTACGGTCGTGGGCGATCAGCGGGCCGATCGCCCGGTCCACGAAGGCCGCCAGATCGGGGTGGTCGCGCAGACGCCACAGCAGCAGATCGATGTCGAGGCGGCGCGCGTCGTACCACGGCCTCGGCGGCAGCCCCTGTGCGGCTGTCGCCGCCTCCGCCGCGTGCCGCAGGCCCGGGCCCGCGTTCGCCCAGTCGCCCGCGACGCCCACGACGACCGCGGGCGGCAGGACTCCGGCGCGTTCGAGCCCGGCCCGTTCGATGCCGGCGCGCAGGGCGGCGGCGACCCGGTCGGCGGCGGCGGACCGCTCGGACTCCGAGCGCAGGCCGAGCAGCAGCGGAACCCGGCCCTCCACCGGCCGTACGCCCATCAGCACCGGTAGTCCGACCGTGCTCAGCTCCTCCTGCACCGCGCGGACGAGCACCGCCCAGTCGCCGGGCGGGATGAGTTCGGCCGGCAGCCGCATGACGACCGGCAGCAACAGCCCGCCGGACGGCCGGAATCCGAGGACGCGCGCCTGGGCGGGAGCGTCCTCGGCCGCGGTACGGCCCTCGGCGAGATCGGTGAGGAAGTCGCCGCGGCCGCGCGCCGCGAGCTCGTCCTCCTGCCGGGCCTGCATCAGGACGACCGCGAGCAGCCCGGCCGTACGCTCCGCGGCGATCCGGTGCACCGGGGCGAGCGGGCGGTCGACGGGGAGGATCACCAGCCGGGCGCGTACGGCGCCGGGGCCGGGTCCGCCGCCCGGGATGTCGACCGTGACGCCGCCGGCGGGGAGTTCGGCCGAACGGCCGGAACGCTGCCGACGCATGCCGTCCCACACCTGCACCGGATCGGCGGCGGCACCATCGGGAGCCGGCCCGCCGGCGGCACCGGCCGCGTACAGCAACTGCCCGTCCGGGGTCTCCAGGAACACCGGGTTGCCCGCGAACTCCGCGAGCAGCCGCAGCACATCCGGTGCACCGCCGCCGCGCAGCAGCAGCTCCGTGCAACGCCGGTGCACCTCCTCCGCGCTGCGCAGCATCGCGTAGTGCCCGTTGACGATCTCGGTGTGGATCTCCTCGGTGACGGTCACGAACGGGACTTGGCGGTGCAGTTGTACGAGGGGCAGATCGCAGGAGCGCGCGGTGTCCACGAGGGCGGCGGGCAACTCCGTGAAGCGGCCGCCCAGCTCGACGACGAGCGCCGCGATGCCGCGCTCGGCCAGCTTGCGGATGAACGTGCGCTGGTCGGCCGGGCGCGCACCGAGCCCGAGGCCGGTGGTCAGGAGCAGCTCGCCGCCCTTGAGGAGGGAGGCGATGTCGGGCACCTCGCCCGCGTGGACCCAGCGGACCGGCCGGTCGAGGCGGTCCTCCGACGCGACGACCTCGGGGAGGCCGCGACGGAGAGCGGGCAGTTCGAGTGCCCGCCGTACCGTGATCCCGGCCTGAGCTTCCATGACGCGGACGCTACCCCGCGTGCGTGGGCCGCGCACAATCCCGGGAGGGACGGGCCGGGGCCGGCGGGCGGACGACAGGACCGGACGGGAGTGCGCGCCGCGACCCGAACCGCCCGACGGACCTCTTGCCCCTACCCGCGCCCCGGATGCCGAGCTCTTCCCGGAGCCTTCCCCCAGCCCTTCCCGGACCCGAGTCCCGTGCCCCCTCAGCCCCGGATCCCGTACTCCGCGTCCGCCGGAGTCCGTCGCCCCAGGAGCCTCCGACCCCGGACGGTGTCCGCTGGTCGGGGCATCCCGGCGGTAGCAGGTGGGGGAGAACCGCACGGCGGAGGGTCGGCTCGTATGCGACGCGCGCGGCGCACTCCGGCGACTCCGACAACGCAGCGAGGTGCCGTTTCCGAGCGCGAGCGGGACGCCCCTTCCGTCCCTTCGACGACAGACCCTAGGCCGAGGCGCGGATCACCAGCCGCGCCGGGGTGATCACCGGCGTGAGCGGCTCGCCCTCCGACGGCGCACCCTCCGACGGTGCGCCCTCCGCCTCCGACGCGGTACGGGCCGTCCCCTCCGCCGTCGGACCCCCCGTCCCTTCCGGGCCGCCGGCAGGCGCCACGCCCAGGCGCCGCAGCAGCAGGGCGGCCATCATGCGCCCCATCTCCTCGACGTCCTGGTGGACGGTGGTGAGCGGCGGCTCGGCCCAGGCCGCGGGCTCCATGTCGTCGTAGCCGACGACGGCCACGTCCTTCGGCACCTGCCGTCCCGCCGCCCGCAGGGCGCGCAGCGCGCCCGTCGCCATGAGGTCGGAGCCCGCGAACACCGCGTCCAGATCGGGGGTGTTGACCAGCAGTTCGTTCATGGCGTGCTCGCCGCCCTCCGCCGTGAAGTCACCGCGGGCCAGCAGCGCGGGGTCCGGCCGCGAGACGCCGAGGGCTTCGCAGTAGCCGTCGAGCCGGTCGGTCGCCGAGGTCTGGTCGAGGGGGCCGGTGATGACGGCGATGCGCCGACGGCCCTGGGCAAGGAGGTACTCCACGGCCTGGCGGGCCCCGCCGCGGTTGTCGTTGTCGACATAGAGCAGCCCGCTTTCGCCGTCCGCCTCCGCCCAGCCGGGACGGCCGCCGAAGACCGTGGGCAGCCCGGAGGAGGCGGCCATCGACGGCAGCGGGTCGTCGCTGTGCAGGGAGAACATCAGGGCGCCGTCGACATGGCCGCCGGAGAGATAGCGGCCGATCCGCGGGTAGTCCCGCGGGTGCTCGACGAGCAGGAGCAGGAGCTGGGTGTCGTTCGCCGACAGTTCGCGACTGATGCCGCGGAGCTGCTGGGCGAAGAAGGGGTCGGAGAACACGCGCCGCTCGGGCTCGGCGATGACCACCGCCACCGCCCCCGTACGCCGGGTGACCAGACTTCGGGCCGCGCTGTTGGGGACATAGCCGAGATCGGCCACGGAGCGTTGCACCTTCTCGCGCACCGCGTCACGTACGCCCGCACTGCCGTTGACCACACGCGACACGGTGGCGCGGGAAACCCCGGCGTGTGCGGCGACGGCTTCCAGCGTGGGGCGGGGTTCGGGCACGGTCAACTCCTTGTTCTTCGCGGAGGCTTGACGCTACCGCCTCTTGTCGGCAATGTGCTGGGTCAGGGACGTGAGAGCGCTCTCTTCCACCATGCTCTCACCTTCTCCCACGCCCATCTCCTCCCGTCCCCCCACCACGAAGAGGAGCGAGAAGAACATGCCTACCAGCAAGCACCGCGCAGACGCGCCCCCGCTGAGCCGCCGCAGGCTTCTCGGGCTCGCCGCCGGAGCCGCCGGCGGGATCGGAGCCGGCCTCGCCGTCGGATCCGCCCGCGCCTCGGATGCCCCCGCGCGAAGGGCACGCCCCGCCGCCCGCACGGGCACGCGTGCGGCCGCGGGCCTGCCGCTCACCGTCTCCAACAGGACAGGGGAATTCGCCAATACGTCGATATGGCTCTACATCGTCGGCAACGACGGGCAGCAGCAGGTCCGGGTCACCCCCGACGGCGAGCTGAAGCCCGTCGCCCTCTCCGACAACGGCTCCGACGGCTTCACCGACTACGCCATCCCGCTCGCCGGCTCCGGCGACACCACCCTCACGCTCCCGCCCCTCTCCGGCCGGATCTACGCGGCACTCGGCGACAAGTTGAAGGTCAAGGCCGTCGAGGACGGGGACGGCAAGGCCGCGCTCGCCTACCCGGCGGGCTGGGTGGAGTCCGACCCCAACCACCCCGTGCTGCACGACTGCGCCGAGTTCACTTACAACGACCGCGGCATGTTCTGCAACACCACCATGGTCGACATGTTCAGCGTCCCCATGGCCATCCACCTCACGGGGGCCAAGGACCAGACGACCGGCACCCTCAAGGACGGCGGCCGGGAAAGGATCTTCTCCGACGTCGCCGCCCAGGACGCCTTCTCCCGGCTCGTCATCGACGACCGCCGCGTGATCGCACCCGGTCACGGGCTGGACGCCGGGCTGTTCGCGGAGGACCACTTCGCGTCGTACATCGACGAGGTGTGGAACACGTACGCGTCCAAGGACCTCACCGTCACCACCAACGCCGGGACCTTCACCGGCAGGGTCAGCGGCGGAAGGCTGTCCTTCACCGGACCCGGCTCGGTGTCCTTCGGCAAGCCGTCGACGCGGGATGTGCTCTTCTGCGACGGCGCGCTGGCCGCACCGAACGACCCCGAGGGGATCGTGGGTCCCGTGGCAGCGATCCTCGGTGCCGCGTTCAACCGCACCACGCTGCACGAGCGGCTCGCCCAGCCGGCCACCGACCCCGCCGGTTTCTACGGGACGGACGCGGCCCACCACTACGCCAAGGCGATGCACGGGGCGTCGGAGGACGGCAAGGCGTACGGCTTCGCCTTCGACGACGTGGCGGGATTCGCCTCGTACATCGAGGACGGCGCCCCCGCGAGCATGACGCTCACGCTGACGCCGTTCTGAGCCGTTCCCCGGTCGCTCACCTCGCCGTCGTGACGGGAGCCGCGAAGACCGCTCCTCCCGCCACGGCGGCGGACGGCGACAGCACGCCGGACGGGCTCAGCCCCCGTACGCGCCCGAGGCCGTCAGCCGCAGCGCCGTGTCGATCAACGGCACATGGCTGAACGCCTGCGGGAAGTTCCCGACCTGGCGCTGCAGCCGCGGGTCCCACTCCTCAGCGAGCAGCCCCAGGTCGTTGCGCAGCGACAGCAGCTTCTCGAAGAGCTTCCGGGCCTCGTCCACCCGGCCGATCATGGCCAGGTCGTCCGCGAGCCAGAACGAGCAGGCGAGGAAGGCGCCTTCGTCGCCTTCCAGACCGTCCACGCCCTTCTCGTCGCCCTGCGTCGGATAGCGCAGCAGGAAGCCGTCCTCGGTGCCCAGTTCGCGCTGGATCGCCTCGATGGTGCCGATGACGCGCTTGTCGTCCGGCGGCAGGAAGCCCATCTGCGGGATGAGCAGCAGCGAGGCGTCCAGCTCCTTGGAGCCGTAGTACTGCGTGAAGGTGTTGCGCTCCTTGTCGTAACCCTTCTCGCACACCGTGCGGTGGATCTCGTCGCGCAGCTCGCGCCACCGCTCCAGCGGCCCGTCCACCTCGCCGGACTCGATGAGCTTCACCGTGCGGTCCACGGCGACCCAGGCCATGACCTTGGAGTGGACGAAGTGGCGTCGGGGGCCGCGGACCTCCCAGATGCCCTCGTCCGGCTCGTTCCAGTGATCCTCGAGGTACTTGATCAGCTTGAGCTGGAGCAGGGAGGCGTAGTCGTTGCGCGCCAGGCCGGTCATGTGGGCCAGGTGCAGGGCCTCGGTGACCTCTCCGTAGACATCGAGCTGAAGCTGTCCCGCCGCGCCGTTGCCGACCCGGACCGGCCGGGAGTTCTCGTAGCCGGGAAGCCAGTGCAGCTCGGTCTCGCCCAGCTCCCGCTCGCCCGCGATCCCGTACATGATCTGCAGGTTCTCCGGGTCCCCCGCGACCGCGCGGAGCAGCCACTCGCGCCAGGCGCGCGCCTCGTCGCGGTAGCCGGTGCGCAGCAGCGACGACAGGGTGATCGCGGCGTCGCGGAGCCAGGTGAAGCGGTAGTCCCAGTTGCGGCTGCCGCCGATGTCCTCGGGCAGCGAGGTGGTGGGCGCCGCGACGATGCCGCCGGTCGGCCCGTACGTCAGCGCCTTGAGCGTGATCAGCGAGCGGACCACCGCGTCCCGGTACGGGCCGTGGTAGGTGCACTGCTCGACCCACTCGCGCCAGAAGTCCTCGGTCGCCTCCAGCGACGCCTCGGGCTCGGGCAGCTGGGGCGGCTCCTTGTGCGAAGGCTGCCAGCTGATGGTGAAGGCGATCCGCTCGCCGGGGGAGACGGTGAAGTCCGAGAATGTGGTGAGGTCCTCGCCGCGGGTCTCGATGGGGGTGTCCAGCCAGACCGAGTCCGGGCCGGCGACCGCCACGGTCCGCCCGTCGATCTTGTGCACCCAGGGTGTGACCCAGCCGTACGAGAAGCGCATCTTCAGCGCCGACCGCATCGGCACCCGACCGCTGACGCCTTCCACGATCCGGATCAGCTGCGGTGCCCCGTCACGCGGCGGCATGAAGTCGATCACCCTCACCGTGCCGCGCGGGGTGTCCCACTCGGACTCCAGTACAAGGGAGTCGCCCTGGTAGCGGCGGCGGTCCGCGGCGGGGGGCTCGGTGCCCTCCTTGTGCGCCGGGCCGAGTCTCCAGAATCCGTGCTCGTCCGTGCCGAGCAGACCCGCAAAGATCGAATGCGAGTCGAAGCGCGGGAGGCACAGCCAGTCGGCCGTGCCGTCCCTGCAGACCAGGGCAGCGGTCTGCATGTCTCCGATGAGAGCGTAATCCTCGATACGCCCGGCCACGTGCATCTCCAGTCGAACGGCTGGGCGCCCCTCAGGGCGTCTTGCGGTCAGGGGAACTTTGACGAGCTCATGTTCCGGGGGGTGGGCGGGGGTGGTGCCGTACCGGCTCGCTCGCTGATGTGTCCGAGCAGGATACGACGCGCGGTAGTGATCTGTGCGACCGTCCCGGCAAGCTCCCTGAGCCTGTCGGGTGAGCCACCTCCGGTGCCGGTTCGGAGCCCGGTCCCGTAACGGAACCGCAGGTCCGCCCCGTAACGGAACCACGGGTCGATCCCGTACCGGAACCGCGGGTCGATCCCGCACCGCAGGATGCCGGTGCCGAACCCGACCGGGCGCCGCACCAAACCCTGCCCGGCCCCGAAAGCCGGGGCGGACTGGCCTGAAGCGGTCTCCCGCTGTCGCTGATACCCTGGTAGCCCGTGGACCGGTGGGGCCCACCCCTGGTGAAGGCACCCCCGAACCGCAGCGACGGCATCCCCTCGGAACCACTCCGGACCAGGGTACGGCCGGCCCGCACTTCACGACGCGACCACGGGAGCCCCCTCTTGGCACTGCCGCCCAAATCCATGACGACCAGGCACCTCTTCGTCACGGGGGGTGTCGCCTCATCGCTCGGCAAGGGGCTCACCGCCTCCAGCCTGGGTGCGCTGCTCAAGGCGCGGGGCCTGCGGGTCACCATGCAGAAACTGGACCCGTACCTCAACGTCGATCCTGGCACGATGAACCCGTTCCAGCACGGTGAGGTATTTGTCACCAACGACGGTGCCGAGACGGACCTGGACGTCGGGCACTACGAGCGCTTCCTCGATGTCGACCTCGACGGCTCGGCGAACGTCACCACCGGGCAGGTCTACTCGACGGTGATCGCCAAGGAGCGGCGCGGCGAGTACCTGGGCGACACCGTGCAGGTCATCCCGCACATCACCAACGAGATCAAGCACCGCATCCGCCGGATGGCGACCGACGACGTGGACGTCGTCATCACCGAGGTCGGAGGCACGGTCGGCGACATCGAGTCGCTGCCCTTCCTGGAGGCCGTGCGGCAGGTCCGCCACGAGGTGGGCCGGGACAACGTGTTCTTCGTCCATGTCTCCCTCCTCCCGTACATCGGGCCGTCCGGCGAGCTGAAGACCAAGCCGACCCAGCACTCCGTCGCTGCGCTGCGCAACATCGGTATCCAGCCGGATGCCATTGTCCTGCGCGCGGACCGGGAAGTTCCCCAGTCCATCAAGCGCAAGATCTCCCTTATGTGCGACGTCGACGAGGCCGCCGTGGTTGCCGCGATCGACGCGAAATCGATCTACGACATCCCGAAGGTGCTCCACGGCGAGGGCCTGGACGCGTACGTGGTGCGCCGGCTCGACCTGCCCTTCCGCGACGTCGACTGGACCCAGTGGGACGACCTGCTGCGCCGCGTCCACGAGCCCGAGCACGACATCACCCTGGCTCTGGTCGGCAAGTACATCGACCTGCCCGACGCCTACCTTTCGGTGACCGAGGCGCTGCGCGCGGGCGGGTTCGCCAACAACGCCCGCGTCAAGATCAAGTGGGTGACCTCGGACGACTGCCGGACGCCTGCCGGAGTCAAGCAGCAACTGGCCGACGTCGACGCGATCTGCATCCCCGGAGGCTTCGGCGAGCGCGGCGTCGACGGCAAGGTTTCGGCCATCACCTTCGCCCGCGAGAACAAGATCCCGCTGCTGGGCCTCTGCCTGGGCCTCCAGTGCATCGTCGTCGAGGCGGCGCGGAACCTGGCCGGCATCACGGACGCCAACTCCACCGAGTTCGACGCCTCCACCGCCCACCCCGTGATCTCCACCATGGCGGAGCAGCTCGACATCGTCGCGGGCGAGGGCGACATGGGCGGCACCATGCGCCTGGGCATGTACCCGGCCAAGCTGGCCGAGGGCTCCATCGTCCGCGAGGTCTACGGTGACCAGCCGTACGTGGAGGAGCGCCACCGCCACCGCTACGAGGTCAACAACGCCTACCGCGCCGAACTCGAGAAGAACGGCGTGGTCTTCTCCGGCACCTCGCCCGACAACAAGCTGGTGGAGTACGTGGAGTACCCGCGCGACGTCCACCCCTACCTCGTCGGCACCCAGGCGCACCCCGAGCTGCGCTCCCGCCCCACCCGGCCGCACCCGCTCTTCGCGGGCCTGGTGAAGGCGGCCGTCGAGCGGCAGCAGGCAGCGCGCCAGCGGAGCACAAAGGTCTGACCGATACGGTGGGCAGGGGTACGGGCCACGCACGTTCCGTACCCCCGCACCATCGTTCCCCGGGAGGTCTCCCAGCTCATGGGCCAGCACAGCGAGCGCTTGCGCGACACGGCGGAGGAGTGGCGGATCGTCGACACCGCCACCCCGTTCACCGGCAACAAGACCAGCGTCCGTACGGACCGCGTCAGCATGCCGGACGGCACGGTCGTCAATCGCGACTACCAGGTCCACCCGGGCTCGGTGGCGGCCCTCGCCCTCGACGACGCAGGCCGGGTGCTCGTGCTGCGCCAGTACCGCCACCCGGTGCGCCAGAAGCTCTGGGAGATCCCCGCGGGGCTGCTCGACGTCCCCGGCGAGAACCCGCTCCACGCGGCTCAGCGCGAGCTGTACGAGGAGGCGCACGTCAAGGCCGAGGACTGGCGGGTCCTCACCGACGTCTACACCACGCCCGGCGGCTGCGACGAGGCCGTGCGGATCTTCCTCGCCCGGAATCTGTCCGAGGCCGAGGGCGAGCGCTTCGACGTCTCCGAGGAAGAGGCGGACATGGAGCACGCCCGGGTTCCGCTCCAGGACCTCGTACGCGGGGTGCTGGCGGGCGATCTGCACAACAACTGCCTTGTCGTGGGCGTTCTCTCGCTGGCCGCGGCCCTCGCGGGGGACGGCATCGACGCGCTGCGCCCGGCCGACGCGCCGTGGCCGGCCCGTCCGTTCGAGGCGTAGCCGCTCCCCTCCGGCGAGGCCGGTCCGCGGCCCCCCCCGCGCCGGCGCCTGCCGCAGCCCCGTGCCCCGCCGCAATCCCGTGTCCGGTCGTAGTCCCTGCGCCGGCCGCGGTCCCCGTGCCCGGCCGGGCCGCCGCCGCTCGGCAGTCGCCCGGCCCGCCGGCTGCGGTCGCGATGATCCGATGCGGTGATCTTCGGGCGCCTCAACCGCCCTGCCCCGCACGGCCCGTCGCGCATTCTGAACTACGCTCGGATCCTTCCCGTCCGCAGCCGCGGCGGGCCGGTGCGCGGGCACGGGGCGGCTCTGAAGACCCCGGCCGCGCCGGGGACACCCCGCCCCGAAGGCAGGGGAAGGGAGCGTGGCCGTGGCGGACCAGGCACTGGATCCGGGCGGGCGCGCGCAGAAGTCCCGGGGCCGGACCCCCGGCGGCGGCGCTGCACGACCGGCCGCCCCAGGCTTCCGCGGCCGGATCCGCGAGCTGAAGGCGCTGCGCGAGGACATCGCCCAGGCCGGGCTCGACACCCTCTCCGGACGCAAGTCCGCCCGCGCGCGCGTGCTGCTCATCGCCGGCGGGCCGGGCTCGGGACGGACCGCGCTCGCCGAGGAGTTCGCCCGGCAGGTGGCGGACGACTATCCCGACGGTGTGCTGCGTGCCCGGCTCACCCGGCCCGGCGGACGGCCCGTCCCCACGGCCCGTACCGCCCGCGACCTCCTCGCCGCGCTCGGCACCTCCGGCGCTCCCGGCTCGGACGAGGAGGATCTCGCGGAGGCGTTGCGGGAAGCCCTGGCCGGGCGGCGGTTCGTGCTGCTGCTCGACGACGCCGGGGACCCCGAGCAGGTGCATCCGCTGATTCCCGACGAGCACGACTGCCTGGTCCTCGCCACCTCCGAGGGGCCTCTGACCGGGGTGCCGGACGTACGGCCGTGCGCGCTCGGCGGCCTCGACGCCGACGCCGCCGTCGAAGTCCTCGCCCATCACGCCGGTGGCCGGACCCGGTTCACCGTCGACCCGGTCGCCGCCCGCTCACTCGTCGAGGAGTGCGCGGGCCAGCCCGCGGCCCTGGTCCTCGCGGGCGGCTGGCTCGCCTCGCGGCCCAAGGCCTCGGTCGCCGATCTGGCCCAGCGGCTGCGCGACATGCCGCTGGGGGAGGAGCACGCCCAAGGACGTCGCGCCCTGGCCCGCGCCTTCCGCCTCGTGTACGAGGAGCTGCCCCCGCCCGCGGCCCGGATGCTGCGCCTGCTGGTGCTGGCCCCCGCGGGCTGCGTCGACGCGCACATCGCCTCCGCGCTGGCCGGGTGCTCGGTGACCGCCGCGCAGGGCACCCTCGATCTCTTCGCGGCGCAGGGGCTGCTGCGCTGCGCCGAAGGACCGCGGCACGGTCTGCCGGAGTACGGCGTACCGGGCTGTCTCGCCCCGTTCCTCCGGGCGCTGCTCCAGGACCGGGACAAGCCCTCCGAGGTGCTGCTGGCCCGCGCCCGGATGCTGGAGCGGACCGTACGGCAGCTCCAGTCCTGCCGGGCGACCGCCGAGCCCGTGGACTCGCCCGCCCGCAAGCGGCTGGCCGGGCTGCCCAAGGCGCTGCGCTTCCCCACCGAGGAAGCGGCCGCGGAGTGGCTCGACTCGCGGCTCCCGGTGCTGCTGGCCGCCGCCGTGCTCGCGGTCGAGGACGGTGAACTGGACACCCAGGCACGGCGGCTGGTCTCCGCGCTCGTACGAGCCCTGATCGCGCACCGGGGCGAGGAGGGCGCGGCCCCCGAGCTCTACCCCCTGCACGAGCTGGTGCTGGGGGTCGCCGAGCGGCGGGGCCTGAAGGTGGAGCAGGCCGCCGCGCTCCTCAATCTGGCCGATCTGGACACCGAGGCGGGCCGCGCACGCGCCGCCCTGGCCCGCTACCGGAGCGCCCTGGACGCCGCACGGGCCGCCGGGGACCCGCTGCTCACCGTGCGCGCCCTGGAGTCCCTGGGTGGCACGTACCAGGAGCTGGAGGACTGGGAGCGGGCCGCGGACTGGTACGGCCGGGCCCTGTCCGTACGGCTCGCGCGCAACGAACCGGCCGAGCAGGCGCGTCTCTACGGACGGTTGGGTGCGGTGCACTGCTACGCCGGGAGCTGGGGCGAGGCGATGCGGAACTGGCGCGCGGCGGCGGCCGGCTACCGCCGGCTGCGCGACGACCGGGGCCACGCGCGGGCGCTGGGCGAGATGGCGCGGGTGCAGGAGTACGCGGGCCGGCCCGACGAGTCGCTGCGCACCTGCGAGGACGCCTTGTCATGCGCGATGCGAGCCGGGGACCGCCGGCTCCAGGCCGCGCTGCAGATGCGCATGGCGGACACCCTGGACCGCCTCGGCGACCCGGCGGCTGCCCGGATACGGCGTGGTGCTGCAGACAGGCTGCTCAGCGACACGCCGGGAGTTGCCTGCGAAATCCGTGGCGGTCTGCCAAAAGATTAATGCTTTGAAAGGCTAGACAGCGCGACGTCCTTCAATAGACTGGTTGCGCCGCACCGCGTGGCGGTGACATCCCGTATGCAGTCGCATGCTGGGGTTTGTACACAATCCCCCATTCAAGGACCGTGATCGACGTGAAGGTCGGCATCCCCCGCGAGGTCAAGAACAACGAGTTCCGGGTGGCCATCACCCCCGCCGGCGTGCTCGAGCTCGTCCGCAATGGCCACGAGGTCTTCGTGGAGCAGGGCGCCGGCCTGGGCTCCTCCATCCCGGACGAGGAGTACGTCTCCGCCGGGGCGAACATCCTCCCGACCGCCGACGAGGTCTGGGCCACTGCCGACCTGCTGCTCAAGGTGAAGGAGCCCATCGCGGAGGAGTACCACCGCCTGCGCAAGGACCAGACGCTCTTCACCTACCTGCACCTGGCCGCCTCCCGTGCGTGCACGGACGCCCTGCTGGAGTCCGGCACCACCTCCATCGCCTACGAGACGGTGGAGACCGCGAACCGCGCGCTGCCGCTGCTCGCCCCGATGTCCGAGGTCGCGGGCCGCATCGCCCCGCAGGTCGGTGCGTACCACCTGATGCGCTCGGCCGGCGGCCGCGGTGTGCTGCCCGGCGGTGTCCCGGGCGTCGCCCCGGCCAAGGCCGTCGTCATCGGCGGCGGCGTCTCCGGCTGGGAGGCCGCGCAGATCGCCATCGGAATGGGCTTCCGCGTCACCCTGCTCGACAAGAACATCAACCGGCTGCGCGAGGCCGACAAGATCTTCGGCGCCAAGGTGCAGACGATCGTCTCCAACGCCCTGGAGCTGGAGAAGGCGGTCCTCGACGCCGACCTCGTCATCGGCGCGGTGCTCATCCCGGGTGCAAAGGCGCCGAAGCTCGTCACCAACGAGCTGGTGTCCCGGATGAAGCCGGGAAGTGTGCTTGTCGACATTGCGATCGACCAGGGCGGCTGCTTCGAGGACTCGCGTCCCACCACGCACGCCGAGCCGACCTTCCAGGTCCACAACTCCGTGTTCTACTGCGTCGCCAACATGCCGGGCGCGGTGCCCAACACCTCGACGTACGCGCTGACCAACGCGACGCTGCCGTACATCGTCGAGCTGGCCAACCGCGGCTGGGTGGAGGCGCTGCGCCGCGACGCCGCGCTCGCCAAGGGTCTCAACACCCATGACGGGCAGGTCGTCTACGGCCCCGTGGCCGAGGCGCACGGCCTGCAGTCGGTGGAGCTGAGCTCGCTCCTCGGCTGAGTTTTCGGGGAGTCACCCGACAGGGTGTCAACGCCCTTCGTCAACATCGTCAACACCGCGCATCCGGCCGGGCCTTGTCGACCAGGGTCCGGCCGCATGCGTGCCGGTGTTTCCCGTACACCCATTCAACTCGCCGCGAATGCAACCCATTAACCGGTTCGCGCAGGCGAAAAGTGAGGGCTGTCGAGGTCGTTACACCCTTGACATAAGGGCGTTCGGATGCCGACACATCATGCCGGGTCCGGTGGATTGTGTTGCTGTGAACCATCGACACGCCATAGAGTCGCCAACCGTCGGCATGGTGTCACGCTGACCTATCGATAAGTTTCCCGGCCACATCCGAGGAGGTAAGACGACTTGTGAATGAGTCGACATTTACTCCCGGAGGTGGACAACCAGGGATGGGACCTCTACGACCCGAGGGCGTGGGGGTGCCTTCAGTGCGGGGCCAGGGGCCCTTCGGGCTCGAGGCTGTCGGCTCCGTCGCTGTCAACACCCTCGCAACCCGCCAGCAGAGCACGACAGCCCACCAGAGCATGGACGGCCATCACGTGAACGCCATGGCCGGCGACAAGCGCGGGTCGGATCCCGCCACCCGGTTCGCCGACTACGACGACCTGCCCCAGGGGCACTTCTACGACCCCGACGCCGAATACGAGCCGGACCCGGAATACGCGGCGACGCTTGCACCGGACGCTGCCCGCCAGCGCCGGGAACGCATCGGCCCGACCGGGCGGCCACTTCCGTACTTCCCGATCCCGGGCCCGCTGACCGACCACGGTCCCGCGAAGATCATCGCGATGTGCAACCAGAAGGGCGGGGTCGGCAAGACGACCTCGACCATCAACCTGGGCGCGGCACTTGCGGAGTACGGACGCCGGGTGCTGCTGGTCGACTTCGACCCGCAGGGCGCCCTCTCCGTGGGCCTCGGCGTCAACCCGATGGAGCTCGACCTCACGGTCTACAACCTGCTCATGGAGCGGGGCATGTCGGCCGACGAGGTCCTCCTCAAGACGGCTGTCCCCAACATGGACTTGCTGCCCAGCAATATCGATTTGTCAGCCGCTGAAGTGCAGTTGGTCAGCGAGGTCGCCCGGGAGTCCACGCTCCAGCGGGCGTTGAAGCCGCTGATGGCCGACTACGACTACATCGTCATCGACTGCCAGCCCTCGCTCGGCCTGCTGACGGTCAACGCGCTCACCGCGGCCCACAAGGTGATCGTGCCGCTCGAGTGCGAGTTCTTCGCACTGCGCGGTGTGGCCCTGCTCACCGAGACGATCGAGAAGGTCCAGGAGCGGCTGAACCCGGAGCTCGAACTCGACGGCATCCTCGCCACGATGTACGACTCGCGCACGGTGCACAGCCGCGAGGTCCTCGCGCGCGTCGTCGAGGCCTTCGACGATCACGTCTACCACACGGTGATCGGCCGGACCGTCCGCTTCCCCGAGACCACGGTCGCGGGCGAGCCGATCACGACGTACGCCTCCAACTCCGTGGGTGCCGCCGCGTATCGCCAGCTCGCCAGGGAGGTGCTCGCCCGGTGCCACGCCGAGTGAGTCTCCCGGGGGCCGACGAACTGTTCCGCACCACCGGGGGGACCGCTCTCCAGCCGTCGTCCCCCCGGCAGCACCCCAACGGGGAAGCACCGGGGACGGCGCCGCGCGTGCCGGCCCCGGCGGGCGAGCAGGACCCGGCCGGCAAGGCGGGGCCCTCCGCCTCCAAGGCGCCCGGCGCGCCTTCGGGATCCTCCACCCGGTCCGGCACGTCAACTCCCGCGTCCGGCAAGGAAACCCCGGCCCGTGCGCCGGTGGACGGATCCTCGGCCGAGCACAGCGGGCGGGGAAGCGGCGACGAGAAGCAGGGGGACGTCCGTACGCCGCAGCAGGCCGCCGCCCGGCCCCAGTCCCGCCCGGCCCAGGAAGGGCCCGCGGCACCGCGCTCCGCGCCCGGCACGAACCCCGCCCAGCAGAACGTCGGCGCCCAGGGACGGCGCCGCTCCCGTTCGTCGGCGTCCCGCCGCCCGAGCGGCCGGGAGCGCCACGACGAGAAGATCACCGTCTATGTCTCCGCCGAGGAGCTCATGGACCTCGAACACGCGCGGCTGGTGCTGCGCGGCGAGCACGGGCTCGCCGTCGACCGCGGCCGCATCGTCCGTGAGGCCGTGGCGGTCGTCCTGGCCGACCTCGAGTCGCGCGGCGACGCGAGCATCCTGGTCCGCCGCCTCCGCGGCCGCTGAGACGCGCTGCCCGGTCTGCCGCCCCGGCATGCCCCGGAGGCCGGCCGCACAGGCCCGTCGTCCCGGCTGACCGGTCCGGCCCGTCGTCCCGGCCGATCGCGTCCGTCGCCCTGACGGATCGCCTCGGTCCGTTGCCCTGGCCGAACCTCGGTCCGTCGCCCTGGCCGATGGCCTCGGTCCGTCGTCTCGGCCGATTGTCTGGGTCCGGCGCCCTGACCGATTGCCTCGGTCCGCCGTCCTGACCGATTGTCCGGGTCCCTCGGTCCTGGCCGACTGCCCCGGCCGACCGCCGAGTTGGGCACCTCCGCTGCCTGGCCGGGTCCTCCGCCCACGACGGTCTGCCCCCTCCTCCGACGCCGCCGTTCGGTTGCCGCCGCTTCCTCCGACGTCCGGTTGCCGACGGCTGCGATCCGGGTGGGCCGCCCCGCTGCCGTGACCTCCGCCGGTCGCCGATGCCCCGGCCGACCGCTGCCGCCTGACCCCGTAGGCGGGCCGCGGGAGGTAATCTGCCGATTCCGCGGGCCGGTCTCCGGCGTCCGGCCCCGGTGACCCCGCCCCGGCTTCCGTCGGGGAACCCCAGACCCTGGACCGCAATGCCGACGAACGACGCCTCCGCCCCCCGCCCCGCCCGCCGCAGCCTGGGCCGCGGCCCGGGGACGACCACGCCGTCCCCGGCGCCCGCACCGGCCGTACCCGGGCCGGACCACGAGGCGTCCGCACCGGGGCACGAGCAGGAGCCCGGGCCCGGATACGAGCAGGAGCAGGGCTCCGCGTACGAGCCGGGCCACGGCCCCGGGTACGAGCAGGAGCAGGGCTCCGCGTACGAGCCGGGGCACGAGTCCTCCGACGGTGACCACGGCACCTCCGTTGCCGCCGGCCCCCAGCCGCCGCCTGCCGAGGAGTCGGGAGGCGCCGCGCCCGCGCCGCGCGACGGCGATCCCAGCGGCCACGGCTCGGAGGAGGGACACGAGGAGAGGCGGGTGGAGACGTCCGCCGAGCGGGACCCCTCCGCCTCCGGCGCTGCGGGTGTGACAACAGCTGCCGTCACCGCGGCACCGATCGCCGAACCACCGGCACCTGTCGCCGAACCACCGGCACCCGGTGTCCCGGAGGAGCCGGTGTCCGTACGCGGGCGAGTGCCGACGGGGGATGAGACCGGAGACGGTCTCTCCGCAGGCGAAGTGGGCGGGTACGACGAGCCCTCTGCGGATGCCGCCTCCGAGGGCGGCGAAGCGCCCGCCCGAGCCACGTACGGTGCGCTGTCCGGGGAAGCGTCCGTCCGCGGGAGCGCAGCCCTCATGCCCGGCGACGCCTCGCAGGATGGTGCCGAGCCGTTCGGCACGGCCGAAGAAGCACCGCCGGTCGCCGCGCCGGACGTCACCGGCCCCGCCACGCCGGGCGCCTCCGTCGTACCCAGGTCCGCTGCTCTCGCTGCACCCGCCGACTCACCCGGCACCGGCACCGGCACCGGCACCGGCACCGAAACCGAGGCTGTCGGCGAAGCGTCGGCGACCGAGGACGGGCAGCGCGACGACGTCGTACATCCGAGTGTCGAGGAGCGAGCCCGCACCGATGCGCCGGGCAGCACCGCCACGCGGCAGGGCACCGGCGCGCAGCCCGGCGCCGATGTGCAGCCCGGCGCCGAGGAGTTGCCCGGCGCCGGGGAGCGAACCGGCGCCGCTTCGCCGGACAGCGTCGCCGCACAGCGGGGCGGCTCCGACGCGGTGTCCGGCGGCGCAGCGCAGCACGGTGGCGATGTGCCGCACGCCGGCACGCACGCCGCCGGTGTCGGCGGTGAGGAGCCCAGTGGGCGCTTCACCGTGCGGCTGGCCAACTTCGAAGGCCCCTTCGACCTCCTCCTCCAGCTCATCTCCCGGCACAAGCTCGACGTCACCGAGGTCGCACTCTCCAAGGTCACCGACGAGTTCATGGTGCACATCCGTGCCATGGGCGCCGACTGGGACCTCGACCAGACCACCGAGTTCCTCGTCGTCGCCGCGACCCTGCTCGACCTCAAGGCCGCCCGGCTCCTGCCCGCCGCCGAGGTCGAGGACGAGGGCGACCTCGCGCTCCTGGAGGCACGCGACCTGCTGTTCGCGCGCTTGCTGCAGTACCGCGCGTACAAGGAGATCGCGGAGATCTTCAACGAGCGGCTGGCCGCCGAGGCGCAGCGCCATCCCCGTACGGTGGGCCTGGAGCCGCACCATGCCGAGCTTCTCCCCGAGGTCGTCATCAGCATCGGCCCCGAGGGCTTCGCGAAGCTCGCCGTGAAGGCGATGCAGCCGAAGGCCAAGCCGCAGGTGTACGTCGATCACATCCACGCGCCGCTGGTCAGCGTCCGCGAGCAGGCCGAGGTCATGGTGGCGCGGCTGCGGGACGTGGGCGAGACGAGCTTCCTGACGCTCATCGAGGACGCCCCCGACACGCTCACCGTCGTCGCCCGCTTCCTCGCCCTGCTCGAGCTCTACCGCGAACGTGCCGTCGTCCTGGACCAGGAGGAGGCCCTCGGGTCGCTCATGGTCCGCTGGACCGGCGGGGAGGACGGGCGGGAGCCGGTGGTCACGGACGAGTTCGACCAGGTTCCGGGCGAGCGGGCCGCCGAGAAGGAGAAAGAGAACGCATGAGCAGCGACGACGTGGCCCCCGGCACCGATGAGCCCCTCGGCACCGACGTGGCGCCCGCCATCCCCGCGCCGGCCGACCCTGACGTGCCCCACGGCATCCCCGCGCCGTCCGGCACGGACGGTCCCTCTGACGCCGATGTGGCGCTCGCCATTCCCGCGCCGACCGCCTCCGACGAGATCGCCGCCTCCGACGAGATCGCCGGCACCGACGACATCGCCGCCCCCGACGAGACCTCCGCCCCCGACGTGTCGTACGACGTGGCGTACGACACGGAAACCGCCGACGGGGCCCACGAGCCGCAGGAGCCCGGTGCGGCCGCCGCCGACCCGTCCCCCGCCGGCACCTCGGCCGTCGCCGAGCTGGACCTCAAGCCCGCCCTGGAGGCGGTCCTGATGGTCGTCGACGAGCCCGCCACCGAGGAGCACCTCGCCAAGGTGCTGGAGCGCCCCCGGCGGGCCGTCGCGGACGCCCTGCGCGAGCTGTCCGACGAGTACACGGTGCAGCGCCGTGGATTCGATCTGCGGCTCGTCGCCGGCGGCTGGCGCTTCTACACCCGGCCCGAGTACGCGGACGCCGTGGAGAGCTTCGTCCTCGACGGCCAGCAGGCCCGCCTCACCCAGGCCGCGCTGGAGACCCTGGCCGTGGTCGCGTACCGCCAGCCGGTGAGCCGTTCCCGGGTCTCGGCCGTACGCGGCGTCAACTGCGACGGCGTCATGCGCACCCTTCTCCAGCGTGGTCTGGTCGAGGAGGCGGGCACGGAACCGGAAACAGGTGCGATCCTGTACAGGACGACGAACTACTTCCTGGAGCGGATGGGCCTGCGCGGCCTCGACGAGCTCCCCGAGCTCGCCCCCTTCCTCCCGGAGGTGGACGCGGTCGAGGGTGAGTCCCAGGAAGGCGTGCCGTCGTTCGATCCGGACGCGCCGGACACCGGCGCGGACGACAGCAGGCACTCGTAGACGGATATTTGATGCGAAGCAGTGGCAGGAACAGCAGGGGCAGCAGCGGCAGCAGCGGCAGCAGTGGCAACCGGAATCCCCGGGGGGCAGGCAGCGGCCGCGACGACAAGCAGAAGCGCACGGGCCGGCCCCGTCCCGAGGAGCGCCGCCACGACGCCGGGGGCGGCCAGGGCGGAGGCAAGCCGGGCGCCGGCAAGAAGGGGGGCCCGCCTGCACAGGGGCGCGGCCGGGGCCGCGGCTCCACTCCGGCCCGACCGCGTGAGTACGAGGCCCAGATCGAGGAGCGCAACCGCGCACGCCACGACAAGCCGCAGGTCAAGCTGCCGAAGACATTCGGCGAGCAGGAGGGCGAGCGGCTGCAGAAGGTCCTCGCCCGCGCCGGCATGGGCTCCCGCCGGGCGTGCGAGGAGCTGATCGACCGGCGCCGTGTCGAGGTGAACGGCCAGGTCGTCACCGAGCAGGGCCTGCGTGTGGACCCGGAGAAGGACGAGATCAGGGTCGACGGGCTGACCGTCGCCACCCAGTCGTATCTGTTCTTCGCGCTCAACAAGCCCGCCGGGGTGGTCTCCACGATGGAGGACCCGGACGGCAGGCAGTGCCTCGGGGACTACGTCACGAACCGCGAGACGCGCCTGTTCCACGTCGGGCGTCTCGACACCGAGACCGAGGGCCTCATCCTGCTCACCAATCACGGCGAGCTGGCCCACCGCCTCACCCACCCCCGGTACGGCGTGCAGAAGACGTATCTGGCCGCCATCCAGGGGCCGATCCCGCGCGACCTCGGCAAGCAGCTGAAGAACGGCATCCCGCTCGAGGACGGGTACGCCAAGGCGGACCACTTCAAGGTCGTCGAGAACACCGGCAAGAACTACCTCGTCGAGGTGACTCTGCACGAGGGCCGCAAGCACATCGTGCGCCGCATGCTCAGTGAGGCGGGCTTCCCGGTCGACAGGCTGGTGCGGACGAGCTTCGGGCCCATCCCGCTCGGCGACCAGAAGTCGGGCTGGCTGCGGCGGCTGACCAACACCGAGGTGGGGATGCTGATGCGCGAGGTGGACCTGTAGAGTTATCGTCACCATAACGCTAAGTGCGATGAGGGGGGCGGACGTTGTGAGGCAGGCTGCCGCGGGAAGTCTGATCGGGCTGGCGCTGGGGGACGCTCTGGGATTTCCCACGGAGTTCAGCGACGTGCCGTCCATCCTCGCCTCGTGCGGCCCCTGGCGGGAGATGGACCTGCCCGAACCCGCCCTCGTCACCGACGACACCCAGATGACCCTGGCGCTGGGGCAGGGACTCCGTACGGTCCTCGACCGCGGCCCCCTCACGCCGGAGCGCATGGAACCGCCGGTGCGTGCGGAGTTCGTCACCTGGTGGCGTTCGCCGGACAACGACCGCGCGCCCGGCATGACCTGCCTCGACGCCTGCCAGAAACTCAGCCATGGCGAGCTGCCCTGGCAGGAGGCCAGCCGGGTCGGGTCCAAGGGCTGCGGGGCCAACATGCGGGTGGCACCCGTGGGTCTGCTGCCCGGCCTGTCGGCCGAGCAGCGCGCGGGCGCCGCCCAGCTCCAGTCGGCGCTCACCCACGGCCACCCCACCGCACTGGCGGCCAGCGACCTCACGGCCCACACCGTCCACTTCCTCGCCGAGGGCGGCGCCCCGGCCGAACTGCCCGCGCTGCTGCGGGAGTACGCGCACAAGCACCGTGGCACGTACCACGAGCGCTGGCTCGGCGACCTCTGGAAGCACGCCCAGGACCCTTCGCCCGTCGCGTTCATCGAGCGCGGCTGGGACGACTGCCTGGCCGTGCTCGACCGGCTGGACGAGGCACTGCGCCGCCCCGACCCGGAGGCCGACCCGTGCCTTGCCACCGGTGCGGGCTGGATCGCCGAAGAAGCCCTCGCCACCGGCCTGTTGTGCTTCCTGCTCTTCCCCGACGAGCCGGTCACCGCTCTCCGCCGGGCCGCCTGTTCCTCCGGGGACTCGGACTCGATCGCCTGCCTGGCGGGCGCGTTCGCGGGAGCCCATCACGGCCTGGACATCTGGCCGTCGCGGTGGGCCGACCGCGTCGAGTACCGCAGCGAACTTCTGTCCCTGGCCGCGATCTGGGACTTCCGGTGACGCACCCGTACGAGGCCGTAGCACCGCCCGCCGCGTCCGCGGAGCGGCTGCGCGCGGCGGGAGTGCCGCTCACCGACCTGCGCCCGGTGGTGGCGGAGCACGGCCGCGACCCGGTGTTCGCCACGGTCTCCGGGGCGCATCTCTACGGGTTCCCGTCCCGCGACTCCGACATCGACATCCGCGGCGCCCATCTGCTCCCCGTACGCGACCTCGTCGGTCTCGGCGAGGCCGAGGAGACCCGCACCCGGACCGGGGACCGTGACGGCGTGGAGACGGACGTCGTCACCCACGATCTGCGGAAGTTCGTCCGGCTGATGCTGCGTCGCAACGGCTACGTGCTGGAGCAGTTGCTGTCCCCGCTGATCGTGCACACCTCGCCCCCGCACGCCGAACTCGTCGCGCTCGCCCCCGCGGTGGTCACCACGCACCACGCCCACCACTACCGGGGGTTCGCCCGAACGCAGTGGCGCCTCCATGAGAAGACGGGCGAACTCAAGCCGCTGCTCTACACCTTCCGGGCCCTGCTGACCGGGATCCATCTCCTGCGCAGCGGAGAGACCGTGGCCCATCTGCCCACCCTCGCCGAGGAGGTGGCCGAGGCCCCGGCCGCACGCCTCACCGACGGCATCGCGGCCAAGGTGCACGCCGAGCACGCCCCGGCGGAGGAGGTGGCGGCCGGTGCCGACCGCGACGTCGACGCCCTGCACGCGGTCCTCGACGCGGAACAGGCCGCATCCCGCCTACCGGACGCCCCGGGGGCGTACGACGCGCTCGACGACCTGCTCGTGCGGGCCAGGCTTGGCCGCGGCTGACGCCCGGCGCACCCGGATCAGGAAGTCCTCGACGCGGGCGCGGTCCGGCTCGGCGGGGAGGGGAGTCGTCAAGGCCGCGGCATCGGCCTCGCCGGCCAGCGTCCGCATCCGGCGCTCGACCTCGGGCCAGGGCACCTCGCCGCGCTTGACCTCCAGGAGCCGCTCGCGCTCCGCGCCGACGTCGAGGACCAGCTCTCCGGTGGTGAGCAGGTCCCGGCAGGAGGCGAGCAGCCGCAGCAGATGCATCGCGTGCTTCCAGCGCGGCGATCCGTGCCGGTCGATATGCGCCCGGAGTTTCCGGTGCTGTCCCGTCGCGTACCGGACGAAGGTCCGGTGCACCTCCGCGGACAGGAACGCGCCCCGCAGGGCGACCAGTTCGCGGCCGGTGGCCTCCAGCCGCTCGACGAGCGGGGAGTGCAGGCACTCCAACACGTTCGGGTTGGCCCGCAGGGCCAGTTCGCAGAAGCGTTCCAGCTCCCAGGAGAACTGCTCCTCGGCCGGGCCGTCGACATGCGTGGGCGGCTTGCCGAAGCGCCAGAACAGCGGCGTGGGGGCGACGTACACCCCGCGCCGGTCCGTGTCGCTGTCCTCGGTGGCGAGACCGAACGCGCGCGAGCCCATCACGCACGCGTAGACCGTGTGGTCGCGGACGAGCGCCTCGGGCGTCAGGGGGAGCTGCGGCACGGCCGTCATCGTGTCAGACCCGAGTTCAGGACCAGAGCGCCAGCCCCGTGGCATGACCGTCCGCCTCGCGCTGGACCTCCATCATCCCGACCACCGCGGAGCGGTTGATGTGGCCGTAGACGTGCGGGAAGAGCACCCCGGGCGCGACACCGGGCGGGGCGGGGGAGGTGGCGGGCTCCCAGCGGACGGGTGCGTCGAGCAACTCCTCGTCGATGAGAAGGACCATGAGCGGGCCGACCGCCTCGCGGTAGAAGGCGTCGGCGACCGCGACGGTGGTGGCCTCGTCGGGGGAGCAGTGGACGAAGCCCTCGTCGGCGAGCGTGGCAGGGGCGTACGGGCGCTCGGGGACGGCCAGCCAGGCGTCGAGCGGGACCACGTGGAAGATCATGCGCAACACCATACGAGGTGTCAGTGTCCGTCCAGCGGTTCCACGGTGGGCTGTTCCTTCCTGGTCAGAAGCGCCGAAAGGGATGAGCCCCGCGCTCGGCCGAGAGCGGGGCCCGTGAGCCGCTGGGTTCAGAACTCTCCGGCCTTCACTGCGGAGACGAAGGCGGTCCAGGAGTCGGCGGGGAAGGCCAGCGCGGGACCCTCGGGGTCCTTGGAGTCGCGAACCGGAACCGCGTCGTACCCATCGGCCACCTCGATGCAGTTGCCGCCCGACTCATTGCTGTAGCTGCTCTTGCGCCAGGTGGCGGCGCTCAGGTCCGGCTGTTCGGCGCGCATGCGTAATGCTCCTTCATCACCGTGCGAATCAAGTCCGTTGACGCTGCAGGGCTCAGTGCGTTCGCGCCCAGGCGATCGTAGACGACGCTGTGACGTGCGACATCGTCCGGTTCCTCGCTCAGAGCCCCGGACTTGATGCCTTCGAGGTACACGACGCGGGTCCCGTCCTGGAGGGTCAGAAGCGTCATCGAGCCACTCATGGCTGCTGGGTCGACCCTGTCTCTGGGGCAGATCCGTACGGTCACGCGTTCGCTTCGGCCTACGTGGATCAGATGATCGAGCTGCTCGGCCATGACCTCATGGTTGCCCACAGCCCGATAGAGAGCCGCCTCGTCCAGGATGGTCCAGATCCAGGGTGGACTGTCGGCGCCGAGGATGGCTTGCCGGTCGAGTCGGGCCGCGACGGATTCCTCCAGGTCCCAGTCCCCATAGACCTGTCCGGCACGGAGCATCGCCCGCGCGTAGCGCTCGGTCTGGAACAGGCCGGGCACCACCTGGGTCCACTCATGGATCACGGTCGCGTTGCCCTGCAATTCCATGAAGCGCCGGGAGAAGTCCGGGTAGGGGCTGTGGGTCATGTGCGGCCACAGCTCAATGAGGGCTCCGCCGGCGTTGAGGGCTTCGTCCAACTGGTCCGTCAGCTTGGCGCCGGGCGGGTCCGTGGCCAGCTCGATCTTGGCGATTCGGGTGTGGGAGACGAACACGCGGTCGCCCAGCTCCCGTTGAGTCAGGGCAGCGGTCTCACGCAGCCTGCGGACTTTGGCCCCGAGGAGGTGAGCGACGCTGACCGACGGGTCCAACTCCTTGGACGGCAAAGCTGATTCCCCACTTTCCGGCGCCCGTATTCAAGTCGATACCCCTGGTGAGCGTACCGCTACTCGCCGATGCTCGTGAGCAGAGAGTCAACGGACGGTCACGCGGACCGGGCCGCTCGGATGCAACGAAATGGACAGCACAGTGACGTACCTCGGGCCAAGCGGGCAGGAACCGGACGGCGGCGTACGGGGCCACATCGACGTGGCGTATCAGGAGGCGGACGACGCGGTCGACCTTCTGCGGGACGCACTCAGGCGCATCGGTGTCACGTTGCCGTCCCTGGGTGTCGACGATCACCGAATCGGGGACGTGCACCTCGTCGAGCTGGGCCGCGTCCGGCCGGACATCGCCCTGAAGCTCGCCGACGTGATCGGCGGCGTGGCCCCGTGACCGAATCGCAGCCGCTGCGGGGCCAGTTGGGCCCGGTGGTCGGCGACCTGGCCAAGGACACCTCCAGTGGTCGCGTGGGGATCGTCATGGGCACCCTCGGCGGATCCATCCAGCTCCGGCCGGTCAACGGCGGCACGGAATGGGACGTGCGGCCGGACCGGGTCCGCTCCCTCACGGCACGAGAAGAGCTGAGTGCCCGTCTGGCGATCCGCAACCACGACACCGTACGGGGGTGGGGCAAGTGATCGATGTCGTGCGGGCGGTCGGCCGATACGCCGGTGTTCTGCTGATCATCCTGATCTCCGCCGCGTGCGGTGCCGTCATCGCTCTGAGCATCGCGGCCGGTCCCCGGTAGGCCCGGGGCTGCGTCCGGGGCCACGTCCGGTCGCGGGTGCGGGGGAGACCCCGACCCCGGCCGGTCCCGGCGACGCCCCATCGATGGTGCGGGCCCTACCCGGCTGTCTCGCGAAGCGGTCGCCCGGGCTGCCGGGCAGGACGGCTGACTACCCTGGTCGCAGCAGATCCGAACTGTGGCGGGACAGCACGAGGGAGCGACGACGTGGCGGTACGAGCGGTCCGTGGGGCCGTCCAGCTCGAGCGGGACGAGTCCACCCATATGCACGACCAGGTCGGCGAGCTGCTGACTGCCGTGCTGGAGCGGAACGGTCTCTCCGCCGACGACCTCATCAGCGTGTGGTTCACGGCCACGCCCGATCTGCACGCCGACTTCCCCGCGGCCGCGGCCCGCAAGATCGGCATCGTCGACGTGCCGCTCATCTGCGCCCAGGAACTCGACGTCGCCGGCGCCATGCCGCGCGTCGTCCGCGTGCTCGCGCACGTCGAGACCGGGCTCGCCAAGTCCGAGATCTCCCACGTCTACCTCGGCGCAGCCGCCGCTCTCCGCAAGGACATCGCCCAGTGAGAACCGCTCTCGTCATCGGCACCGGACTCATCGGTACCTCCGCCGCGCTCGCATTGGCCGGGCGCGGCGTCCGCGTCCATCTCATGGACCACGACCCCGCGCAGGCCCGTACGGCCGCGGCGATGGGTGCGGGCATCGATGAGGAGCCGGAGGGGCCGGTCGACCTGGCCGTGCTGGCCGTGCCGCCCGCGCACGTCGCCCGTGCCGTGGCCGATGCGCAGCAGCGCGGGCTGGCCCGTGGCTACATCGACGTGGCGAGCGTCAAGGGCGGGCCGCGCCGCGAGCTGGAGACCCTCGGCGGGGACCTGACCCTGTACCTCGGTACGCACCCCATGGCCGGGCGGGAGCGCTCGGGCCCGCTCGCCGCCACCGCGGACCTCTTCGAGGGGCGCCCCTGGGTGCTCACCCCCACCCGGGACACCGACACCGAGGTGCTCAACCTCGCGCTGGAACTCGTCGCCCTCTGCCGCGCCGTTCCGGTGGTGATGGACTCCGATGCCCACGACCGGGCCGTCGCCCTCGTCTCCCACACCCCGCAGCTGCTGTCCAGCATGGTCGCGGCCCGGCTGGAGCGTGCCGAGGAGGCGGCGGTACGGCTGTGCGGCCAGGGCATCCGGGACGTGACCCGGATCGCCGCCTCCGACCCCGCCATGTGGATCGACATCCTGTCCGCGAACCCGGGGCCCGTCGCCGACGTCCTCGCCGCCGTCGCCTCCGACCTCGACGAGACGGTCCAGGCGCTGCGCGCCCTCCAGTCCGCCGACGAGGTCAAGCGGCGGGACGGCTCGACCGGTATCGAGGACGTGCTGCGGCGCGGGAACGCGGGACGGGAACGGGTGCCGGGCAAGCACGGCGCGGCCCCGGCCACGTACGAGCTCGTCACCGTCCTCATCGGGGACCAGCCGGGCGAACTGGGCCGGATCTTCTCCGACGCCGGGCGCGCGGGCGTCAACATCGAGGACGTCCGGATCGAGCACGCCACCGGGCAGCAGTCCGGTCTGATCCAGCTCCTGGTCGAGCCCGCGGCGGCCCCGGTCCTCACCAGCGCCCTGAGGGAGCGGGGCTGGTCGATCCGGCGGTAGCGGCCGTCCTGCGGGAACGACCGGCGGGAACGTCCTGCGGGAACGACCGGCCGGGACGGAACCTGGCCGTCGTCACGGAGCGGAGCATCATGCGTACGAGGTGTGCCGCACCGTACGCGACCGCCCCGGCACCGGCCGCGGAGAGGCCGGAGGAGGGCTGCACGAGGCGGTCCCGACAGTCGGTAACCTTGTCCGAAGGCTTTGTCGCCCTGAGCAGATCCGCCCCGTGTCACAGGAGAGGTGTTCGTCACCGTGGAAACCGCCGCCAGGACCGCACCGGCATCGGTGATTGTCGCCATCGACGGCCCCGCAGGGACGGGCAAGTCGAGCACGTCCAAGGCCGTGGCGGCCAAGCTCGGCTTCGGCTACCTGGACACCGGCGCCCAGTACCGGGCGATCACCTGGTGGATGCTGGCCAACGACATCGATGTGAGCGACCCGCAGGCGATCGCCGTCGTCGTCGACAAGCCCGTCATCGAGTCCGGCACCAACCCGTCCGCCCCGACGATCACCGTCGACGGCACGGATGTCTCCGGCCCGATCCGTACGCAGTCCGTGACCTCCGCCGTCAGTGCCGTCAGCGCGGTACCCGAGGTGCGCGCCCGGATCACCGGCCTGCAGCGCGCCATCGCCGCGGCCGCCGCCCCCGGCATCGTCGTCGAGGGCCGCGACATCGGCACCACCGTCCTGCCGGATGCGGACCTGAAGATCTTCCTGACTGCCTCCGCGGAGGTCAGGGCCGCTCGCCGCAGCGGAGAGCTCAAGGGCAAAGAGGCCTCGGACCTCGTGACCACGCAGGCCGCGCTCGCCAAGCGCGACGCCGCCGACTCCAGCCGCAAGACCTCGCCGCTGGCCAAGGCGGACGACGCGGTCGAGGTGGACACCACCGAGCTCACCCTCGACCAGGTCATCGAGTGCGTCGTCACGCTCGTCGAGGAGAAGCGGAACGCGTGACCAGTTCGGACACGCTGCCCAGTGCGGGCGGCGCGGCGGCCGGCCGCCGACTGGGCATCGGCCTGATGCGCGGATTCTGGAGACCGCGCGTGCTGGGAGCCTGGCAGGTCCCGGCGACCGGCCCCCTCATCCTGGCGATCAACCACTCCCACAACATCGACGGCCCGATGGTGATGGGTACGACACCCCGGCCGGTGCACTTCCTCATCAAGAAGGAGGCGTTCACCGGTCCGCTCGCCCCGTTCCTCCGCGGTATCGGGCAGCTGGAGGTGGACCGTACGATCGCCGACAGGACCGCGATCACGCGTGCCCTCGGCGTACTGGAGCGCGGCGGCGTCCTGGGGATCTTCCCGGAAGGGACCCGGGGCGAGGGCGACTTCGCCTCGCTGCGCGCCGGACTCGCGTACTTCGCGGTGCGCTCGGGCGCGCAGATCGTGCCCGTGGCAGTGCTCGGCAGCACCGAGCGGCAGAGCCGGCTGGTCCGCGCTGTGCCGCCACTGCGCGGCCGGGTCGATGTGGTCTTCGGTGCACCGTTCGCGGTGGGGGACGGCAGCGGCAGGCGCACCCGCAAGGCCATGGACGAGGCCACGGTGCGCATACAGGAGCGGCTGACCGCGCACCTGGAAAACGCCAGGCGTTCCACCGGACGCTAGGCGAGACTTGACCTGGTGATCCGTACGGGGTCGCCACGGCTGATGGACGACGAGGAAACAGACTTCATGAACGACCAGATCCACTCCGGCGACGAGCACGGTGAGCTTGGCGACGCCGAGTACGCGGAGTTCATGGAGCTCGCCGCAGACGAGGGCTTCGACCCGTCGGAGGTCGAGGGCGACCTCGCCGCCGCGGGTCACGGTCCGCTGCCCGTACTCGCCGTCATCGGGCGCCCCAATGTCGGCAAGTCGACCTTGGTGAACCGCATCATCGGACGGCGCGAGGCCGTCGTCGAGGACAAGCCGGGCGTCACCCGCGACCGCGTGACGTACGAGGCCGAGTGGTCGGGCCGCCGCTTCAAGCTCGTCGACACCGGCGGCTGGGAGCAGGACGTCCTCGGCATCGACGCGTCCGTGGCGGCCCAGGCCGAGTTCGCGATCGAGGCGGCCGACGCCGTCGTCTTCGTGGTGGACGCACAGGTCGGCGCCACCGACACCGACGAGGCCGTGGTCAAGCTGCTGCGCCGGGCGGGCAAGCCCGTCGTGCTGTGCGCCAACAAGGTCGACGGCCCCTCCGGCGAGGCCGACGCCGCGACGCTCTGGGCCCTCGGCCTCGGCGAGCCCCACCCGGTCTCCGCCCTGCACGGCCGGGGTACGGGCGACATGCTCGACGAGGTCCTCAAGGCGCTTCCCGAGGCCCCGGCCCAGACCTTCGGCGGGGGTGTCGGAGGCCCCCGCCGGATCGCGCTCATCGGCCGCCCCAATGTCGGCAAGTCGTCTCTGCTCAACAAGGTCGCGGGCGAGGCCCGTGTGGTCGTCGACGAACTGGCCGGCACCACCCGCGACCCGGTCGACGAGATGATCGAACTGGGCGGCCGGACCTGGAAGTTCGTCGACACGGCCGGCATCCGCCGCCGTGTGCACCTCCAGGAGGGCGCGGACTACTACGCCTCACTGCGCACCGCCGCCGCCGTCGAGAAGGCGGAGCTTGCGGTCATCCTCATCGACGCGAGCGAGACCATCAGCGTCCAGGACCAGCGGATCATCACCATGGCCGTCGAGGCCGGGCGCGCGCTGGTCATCGCGTACAACAAGTGGGACAACCTGGACGAGGAGCGCCGCTACTACCTCGAGCGCGAGATCGAGACCGAGCTGGTGCAGGTCCAGTGGGCGCCGCGGGTCAACGTCTCCGCGCGCACCGGGCGCCACATGGAGAAGCTCGTACCGGCGATCGAGACCGCCCTGGCGGGATGGGAGACCCGCATCCCGACCGGGCGGCTCAACTCCTTCCTCGGCGAGCTGGTGGCGGCTCATCCGCACCCGATCCGCGGCGGCAAGCAGCCCCGCATTCTCTTCGGGACGCAGGCCGGGACCCGGCCGCCGCGTTTCGTGCTGTTCGCCTCCGGCTTCCTCGAGGCCGGCTACCGCCGCTTCATCGAGCGGCGGCTGCGCGAGGAGTTCGGCTTCGAGGGCACCCCGATCCAGATTTCCGTACGGGTGCGCGAGAAGCGGGGACGCAAGAAGTAGCGGCCGGGCGACCGGGCGGGCGGCACGGGGCGCCCGCTACGGTCGTACGTCCACGGACGGCACCGCGTCTCCTCGGACCGGGCTCGCGTCCCCGGAGACCGCGGAGTCCTCTGACAGCACGGAGTCCTCGGACACCGCGGAGTCCTGGGACCCACCGCGCGTTCGAGGCACGGCCTCACGGCACGTGCCTCATCACCGCTACACCACGCGCAGAGGACCGGCCGGACGTCAGAGCCCGTGCTTGCGGTTGTCGCGCTGCGCGGGAGGCAGAGCGGGCGGACCCGCGCGGTGCTGTCCCCGCGCGCCCGAGTCCCAGCCATCGGCGCGCTCCCACGAGCCCCGGGGCTCACGGTTGCCGAAGGGCTTGAACCCGAGGTCCTCCTCGCCGGACCGGTCGCCGGGCAGCGCCTTGAAGGAGCGGCGGTACTCGGCATACAGCGAGTCGTAGATGGGCGTGGCCGACTGGTGGCCGCTCGCCGGTCGCGCGTCGTGAGGATGACGCATGCCGGGGATGTGGCCCTGGTAGGGAATTCGGGCAGGGGGGTCATATGCGTGCACATAGGTGCCAACGACCTCCTCGCCGCTCGGATGCGGCCGCGCCCCGAAACCCCCTGATCGGCGCGGTGTGAGGGGAACGGCTGACCGGATGGAACGGTGTCTTCCGTTCGCCGGCCCGCCGTTCGCCGGCCCGCCCTCCGGGGTCCGGGTCATGTGCCCGCCAGCGGCATGACGGCGGCCACCAGCTCTCCACGGGCAGCGGCCTTGTCCAGGGCGTCGCGCAGCAGGTCCTCCCGCGGCTGCTGACCGATGGCGCCCACGGGGGCGGCGAACACCAGCACCTTGGAAGAGCGGTTCACGGCCGTACGCCAGTTCTCGGTCACCAGCATGGGCTGGTGCGCCTGCCACCACGAGACCGGCTGGCCGCCGCCGGTGCCCGGCATCAGGATGGCGTGGAGCTGGCCCATCGCCAGCAGCACGGACCAGCCGGGGAGTTGGGCGGGTACGTTCTCCACGTCGTGCACCGGCATGAAGCCCTGCTCGATGAGCAGCGGCAGGAACTCGTCGCCGGGGCCGTCCGTGCCCGGCCGCGCGATCGGCCCGGTCGGCTCGACGACCAGCGCCGGGAAGAGCTGGCCGCTCACCAGGACGAGACCACTGGTCACGCCGATGACGGCCTGCCGCGGTTCCAGGTGGAAGTCCTCCTCCTGGTGCGGTTCCAGGCTGAAGTCCTCGTCGTGGAGCGGCGCCGACCGGAAGTCGTCGGCGGTGCGCGGGGCCGGCGTCAGGCCGTCCGGGCCGTGCGGTGTGGGGACCGGCTGCGGCTGCGGTACGCCGCCGTTGTCGCCGGTGATGCTGCGGACTGCGCCCTGGAGCTGCTCCTCGGAGACCGAGACGACCTGGGAGGGGATGCAGCTCGCGTGGGCGAAGGCGAGGACCGCCGTCTCGTCCCCGACGAACAGCACGGTGCTGGTGCGCTCCTGGGCGGTGTCGCCGGGGGTGCGGCAGGAGGTGCAGTCGTAACTGCCCGGGGCGTTCTCGCCCGCGACCAGCCGGTCGGCTTCTTCGTCACCGATCTCGGCGCGTACGTCATCGCTGACGTCGAGCATGCGCGGCACTGGAGGGCTCCTCGAACTCGGGGATGGGCGCCGGAGAAGAGAACCCGGCTCATAAGAGGACAACGGGTGATCTGTGGGCGGAGTCACGCGCGCACGCCCGCGGAATCGGCGCGTTGGGCGCGGAGCGTGAGGGAGAGGCCGGAATGCATCACTCCCCGTCAATTCCTGGGGATGGGTTGATGGTTGGCGCAGGTGAGGTGAACCACACGACGTGAGGGGATGTGGCAGAAATAGCGCGATATCGAGCGATGTAGTGGGTGTCCGGAAATCGGCGATACCCGGGGTAACTCGCAACTGGCCTGGGGCGACAGGGAGTTGTTTGATTCCCGACGAGTCCGCTGCCTAGATTCTCCGGCCGTGTGCACCGAGCACCGCCCGGGAACACCCGCCACCCGCCCCCCGCACCACTGGGGGCGCACGCACCACCAGCATCACCTCCCCTCGGCGGGCGGGGTGGAACGGCACGCCGACGCCGGACGCGTACGGCAGCCGGACCATCCAGGGGGCCCCGGGTCCGTGGAGAGGGAATACATGTCCAAACGTCGTCGAGAGACAGCAGCGCTCACCGGGGCCGCCCTGATCGCAGCCCCGCTGGCACTGCTCGCCGCCGCCGGTCCGGCCGGCGCGGCGGACACCGGAGTGTGGGACCGCATCGCCGCGTGCGAGAGCGGCGGCAACTGGCACATCAACACCGGCAACGGCTACTACGGCGGCCTCCAGTTCGCCGGCACGACCTGGAGCGCGTACGGCGGCACGTCCTACGCGCCGACGGCCGACAAGGCGAGCCGTGCCCAGCAGATCGCCGTCGCCACCAAGGTTCAGGCCGCCCAGGGCTGGGGCGCCTGGCCCGTCTGCGGAGCCCGCGCCGGGGCATCGGGCGACGCACCCGCGAACTCCACCCCCGCGGCCTCGGCGCCGCGGTCCGAGATCGCGGCCGTGAAGCCCACCAAGCCCTCCCGGCCGCGTCAGGCCCCCGCCCGTACCGACGGACACACCGACCGCAGCCAGGACCGCGCCGACTACACCGTCGAGCAGGGCGACACCCTGGGCTCCGTCGCGGAGGCGCACGGCACCACCTGGCAGGCCGTCTTCGAGGCCAACCGCGCCGTGATCGGTGACGACCCGGACCTCATCCTGCCCGGGCAGCGGCTCGACCTCTGATCCGGCCCGCTCCAACTCGCCTCATCACGCCCCACCCGGTCCCCGGGGACGCGTCCCGCGGGACGGCACTCGGCCGTCCCGCGGACTGTCCCATCGTCGGCTTGTCGGATAGTCCGACCGGGTGGGGCTCGGTGCGTCCGAGGGCGCGGCTCCCCGGGATACGCCCGAGGGTCTGCTTAGCGTCTGGCGGCATGTCCCATGTTCTGATCGGCAGGTCAATGGTTCTCGCCTTCGCTGCGCTCATGGCCATGGCGCCAGGAGCGTCGGAGGCGGCGGCGCCCGCGGCCCCCAGCACGGACAAGTCACCCGGCGGCGCGGGCAGGAACGGCAAGAACGGAACGGGCGGGAAGTTCGGTACGGGCGGGACGCTCGGCAGGAGCGCTGGCGGAACGAAGAGCGTCATGGGCGTTCTCGCCGTCAGCAGCGGCAAGAGCGGCACTGCCCGCAGGAGCCGCGGCGCCGCACTCGCCACGCGGGACGGCACGGCCCGCAGGAGCGTCCGGAGCGCCAAGGACAACGACGGGAACACCGGCAGTACGGGCAGTACGGCCGTCTGGGACCGGCTCGCCCAGTGCGAGAGCAGCGGCCGCTGGCACATCAACAGCGGCAACGGCTACTTCGGCGGACTGCAGATCCACCACCGCACCTGGGTGGAGCACGGAGGCCTCGTCTTCGCCGCGCGGGCCGACCTCGCCACCAAGCAGGAACAGATCACGGTGGCCCGGTCCGTCCAAGCCAGGCAGGGCTGGAACGCCTGGCCCGTCTGCGCCAAGCGGGCCGGAGCCACGTCCCCCGTCCGGCCCGCCACGCAGGTGGACGCGGCCCGGGCGGTATCCCGGCGGATCCACGTCGTACGGGCCGGTGAGACGCTGTCGTCGATCGCCAGGCGCTATCGCGTACCCGGCGGCTGGCAGGCCCTCCACAAGGCCAACGCCCGCGTGATCGGCTCCGACCCGGACCGGCTCGTCCCCGGCACCAAGCTGCGCGTGCCCGTGGCCCGCCCGGCCAAGCGCCCCGCCGTCCGGCCCGCGGCCGTGTCACGACCGGCGCCGAAGCCCGCGGCCCGCCCGGCAGCCGCCGCTGCTCCGGTCCCGGTCCCGGTCGTGAAGCGTCCGGAGCCGGACCGTACGCCGTCCCCCGCCGCCGCCCGGGGTGCCGGTGGCGTGGTGCCGGCCGTCAGCCCCGCCGCTCGCCCCGCCGGTCCGGGCGCGCGGAAGCCGGCGACTCCTCCGGGATCTCCCCGGGCTCGGCGCTGAACACCACGGCAACGCGCCGCAGTACGTGCACCACGCTCGCCTCGGCGCGCAGGGCGGGCGGCAGGGCATGTTCGGCCACCACGACCGTCCGCCCGCCCGCGGCCACCTCGCCCAGCAGTGCGTACGTAGGGGCCCCCGTCGCCGGCGACATGCCCTGCGACGGCTCGTCGAGCAGCCGCCGCAGCAGCAGACGGGCGGGCTGCAGCAGGGCTCGCGCCGCGGCGAGCATGCGCTGCTCGCCACTGGAGAGCGTGGCCGCCCGGCGTTCCGAGAAGGGGTACCGGCGCGGGGTCGGCCACCGCCCGTCCGGGGTCCGTGCCCCGGCGGGTCGCCGGCGCCGGATTCTCCGCGAGGGTGAGGGCGGCGGGCACCCACCCGGCTGGGACGCTGGGCTCGACGGCGGCGCCGAGGTCCACCGCTGTTTCCAGCGCGAGCAGGGTGCCAGGACCGCGGCCGTCGTCTCGTACAACCAGGCGTCCTCGGCGGCGTACGCCCAGCTCATCAGCCGCGGGCTGAAGGCCGGGGGCTGCAAGGTCGTGAGCGAGGAGGTCGACTTCGCGCTGCCCAACTTCCGGGCCGTCGGTAACGGCGATGACGAACGTTCAGAACTGGTCCGGCTCCGTCGCCGAGGACTGCAAGGACTCGCCGGCCTGCCGCAACACCCTGTGGGCGACCGGCTCCAGCCGCATCCACGACGACACCGGCAACCCCGCCGTCCGGGCGTTTCGGCACGGTATGCGAGGGCACGCGGGCGGAGACCGGTTGTCCCGATGGGAGTTGGAGGGGTGGGCGGCCGCGATGTGGTTCACGGATGCCGCGGAGTCGTGCGGCGACCGGCTCACGCGCGCATGCGTCGAACGCTTCATGAACCGCGGCGAGCCCTGCACCGCGGACGGGCTGCCGCTCCCCGCGCGCTTCACCCCGACGGACAGGCCGCCCACGACGCGGCGCAACTGCCCCTCCGTCGCCCGTTGGAGTGACGATGCGCAGGAAGGGAAGGGCGGCTGGGTCACCCAAGGCGGTGACATGACGCGGAACTGCTTCGCGGTTCCCCATCTCCCGTACAGCCCGTGATGTAGCAGTGGAGACGATGAAATCTCGGCTGTGGTTCCCCAAAACAACTCTCGAATCCGTATCTCTTGTGGAACAAGACGGTGATAGAGACCAACCCTGACCATGGCGGACCGGTCTAACCCTTCGGTAGGCGGACGAGCCGGGCTGTCCGCAGGAAACATGAGATACGGGGACGGATGCACATCTCATTCCTTATCCACAACGCGTACGGCATCGGTGGGACGATCCGTACGACGTACAACCTTGCCCGCACCCTTGCCGAACAGCACGACGTGGAGATCGTCTCGGTCTTCCGTCATCGCGACGAGCCGGTCTTCGAAACCGGCCCGAAGGTGCGGCTCAGTCACCTCGTCGACATCCGCAAGGACAGCCCCGGTTACGAAGGGGACGCGCCGGAGCACCGGCGTCCCGCCCGGGTCTTCCCCAAGTCCGAGGGCCGCTACGACCAGTACAGCGAACTCACCGACCAGCGGATCGCCCACCACCTGAGAACCCTCGACGCGGATGTCCTCGTCGGCACCCGCCCCGGGCTCAATGTGCACATCGCCCGGCAGGCGCGCAGCGGCCCCGTACGGGTGGGACAGGAGCACCTGACGCTCGACAGTCACTCGGCCGACCTGCGCAGGGAGCTGCGCGGCCTCTACCCGCGGCTCGACGCGGTCACCACCGTCACCGAGGCGGACGCCGGCGCGTACCGCGGCAAGCTCCGGCTGCCCGGTGTACGGGTGGAGGCAGTCCCGAACAGCGTGCCCAAGCCCGCCGTCGAACCCACAGACGGCACCGGCAAGTGGGTCGTGGCCGCGGGGCGCCTGGCCAAGGTGAAGCGCTACGACGTGCTCATCAAGGCCTTCGCCGCCGTGGTGGAGCAGCGGCCCGACTGGCGGCTGCGGATCTACGGCGGCGGCGCCGAGAAGGACAAGCTGCGCCGGCTGATCGACGAACTCGGCCTCTACAACCATGTGTTCCTGATGGGCCCCGCCAACCCCATCGAGGCCGAGTGGGCCAAGGGCTCCATCGCCGCGGTCACCTCGAGCCTGGAGTCCTTCGGTATGACGATCGTCGAGGCCATGCGCTGCGGCCTGCCGGTCGTCTCCACCGACTGCCCGCACGGCCCCGGCGAGATCATCGACAACGGGGTGGACGGGCTGCTGGTGCCGCCGCGCAAGCCGGAGGCCGTCGCCGCCGCCCTCCTGGAACTCATCAACGACGAGCCCCTGCGGCACCGTATGGGCCAGGCGGCCCTCGACAGTTCCGCCCGCTACGACCCCTCCCGGGTCGCCGGGCGCTACGAGTCCCTCTTCTCCGACCTCGTCGAGCAGGCGGGACGCGGCAGCGCCCGAGCCCGGCTGCGCAGTTCGCTGCACCGCACGCGTGGGGCGTTGGTGGGCGGTGCGTACGCGTTCCGGGACGCCGGCCGAACCGTGCTGCGCAAGGGACGGCCCGCATGACCGCCTACGCGGGCCTCCCGACGGGGACCGGACGCAACGCCGGGAAGTGGCGCACGTCCGCGAACGGAAGCGCCTCAGGGGCGGATCCCACCACCGAGACGACGCCGGACACCCGGACGTCCCCGACCACAGAGATGCTCCGGACCAGCGAAATGCTCCAGACCCCCGTGCCGTTCGAGACCGGAACACCCGAGGAGACCCCTGCCGTGTCCGTCCCGCCGCGACGCTCCGACTGCATTGCGGACTCCGCCGGAGGGCTCACCTTCGACCTGGTGGACTGCGGTACCGCCGGTGGCGCCGACGGCAGTTGGGACGCGGCACTCGTCCTGCGCGGGCGAGGCGCGAACTCCACCTTGGACGAGGTGCGGCTCCCGCTCGTCCCGGCCGGTGACGGCCGGCTGCGCGCGGTGCTGCCGAGCACGATGGCGCTGCCCGAGGGGCGCTGGGACGCCTACGCGGAGGTGGGCGGCAGTGCCTCCGCGGCGACGCCGGGCGAGCCGGACCGGCTCCTGCCCGGCATCCTCGACCTCCGCTCCCTCGTCGACCGCAGGCCCGATACCGACCGCCCCTCGGTCGCCGTCCGGATCCCGTACGCCACCAAGCACGACAACCTCTCCATCCGGAGCTGGTTGCGTACGCCGCACGCCGAAGCGGGCGAGCTCCGCCTGTCGGACGGGGTGATGACGGTCCAGGGCCGGCTCTTCGGTGCTTCGGCAGGGACCGGCGCCCTCGCCGAGGCGCGCTCCCGCCGCCACCCCTCCGTGGTCCGTACGGTGCCCGCGTCCGTCGAGGACACGGTCCGCGACGGCGCCACCGGCCACCACTTCGCCTTCACGCTCGCCTTCAAGGAGCTGGTGGAGGCGTGGCAGGGCGGCCGCGAGCCGTGGGATCTGTGGCTGCGCCCCGCCCCGGACGAGGAGCCGGTCAGGGTCGCCCGCATCCTCGACGACGTGCCGGACAAGAAGCACATCTTCACCTACCCCGTGCAGCCGCTGACCTGCTCCGAGCACGGAACCGCCGAGGCAGGCCCGTACTACACGGCGGACAACGACCTGGCCGTCCGGGTCGCGCCCGCGGGCGAGAGCGGGGACGACGAGCCGAACTAGCCCCCGCCCGCGCCCCGCGGAATCCCCGCGCGGTGGCGGATCTCGTACGCACAGGACAGGGACCGCGGACGGTCTCTGTCCTCGATCGCGTGGACACTGAGAAGCATGTTGGAGACCTCGGCACGACTGCTCCGTCTGCTCTCCCTGCTGCAGACCCACCGCGAATGGTCGGGACAGGACCTGGCGGACCGGCTCTCGGTCACGACCCGGACCGTGCGCCGCGATGTCGACCGGCTGCGGGAGCTGGGCTACCCCGTGCACGCCAGCCCCGGAACGGGCGGCGGCTACCAGCTCGGCGCCGGCGCCGAACTGCCGCCGCTGCTCCTGGACGACGAGGAGGCCGTCGCGGTGGCGGTCGGCCTGCGGACCGTGGCGGGGGGCGGGATCGAGGGCATCGAGGAGACCTCGCTGCAGGCCCTGGCCAAGCTGGAGCAGGTGCTGCCGTCCCGCCTCCGGCGCCGCGTCGAGGCGCTGAACTCCTTCACCGTGCCGATGCTCGGCGGCCATCGCGGCCCGAAGGTCGAGGCCGGGACGCTGACCGAGCTGGTACACGCCTGCCGCGACCGTGAGCGGGTGCGCTTCGAGTACCGCGACCACGCGGGTACGGCGAGCCGCCGGATCGTCGAGCCGCACCGGCTGGTCTTCAGCGAACGCCGCTGGTATCTGGTCGCCTGGGACACGGAGCGGGAGGACTGGCGTACGTTCCGGGCCGACCGCATCGTGCTCAAGCCGCCGCACGGACCCCGCTTCGAGCCGCGCGACCCTCCCGCCGAGGACCTCGCGAGCTATGTCTCCCGCGGGGTGTCCACCGCGGCGTACGCGGCACAGGCCGTCGTCCTGCTGCACGCCCCGGCCGAGGAGGCGGCGCGCCGGATCAGCCCTGCGGCAGGGCTGATCGAGCCGGTCGACGAGCGGACCTGTCTGCTGCACACCGGGGGGCACTCGCTCGAGGTCCTGGTGTTCCACATCGTGCTCATGGGCTTCGACTTCGAGGTCCGCGAACCGGCCGAACTGGGCGTCCGCATCAGGGAGATCGCCGAGCGGCTCGGCCGGGCCCTGGACGCGGGGATTCCGGCGCGCTGACGGCACTCCTCACCGTTGCGGGGGCGGTCGCATCACTCGTCCAGTTCGACCGCTTTCCGCTCCCGCCACGGAATTTCGGGTTCGAGCGCCGCCACCTCCGGGTGGTGCAGATCGAACGCCGGTGACTCGGACCGGATACGGGGGAGGGTGACGAAGTTGTGCCGCGGCGGGGGACAGGCGGTCGCCCACTCCAGCGACCTGCCGTAGCCCCACGGGTCGTCGACCTCGACAGGGGTGCCGTACTTGGCGGTCTTCCAGACGTTGTAGAGGAAGGGCAGCGTCGACAGGCCGAGGACGAACGACCCGATCGTCGAGACGGTGTTGAGCGCGGTGAAGCCGTCGGCCGCGAGGTAGTCGGCGTACCGCCGCGGCATGCCCTCGGCGCCGAGCCAGTGCTGGACGAGGAAGGTCGTCTGGAAGCCGATGAACAGCGTCCAGAAGTGCATCTTTCCGAGCCGTTCGTCCAGTCGCTTGCCCGTGAACTTCGGCCACCAGAAGTAGAAGCCCGCGAAGGTCGCGAAGACCACCGTGCCGAAGACGGTGTAGTGGAAGTGGCCGACCACGAAGTAGGTGTCGGTGACGTGGAAGTCCAGCGGCGGTGAGGCCAGGAGCACGCCGGTGAGCCCGCCGAAGAGGAAGGTCACCAGGAAGCCGGTCGCCCACAGCATCGGCGTCTCGAACGACAGCGAGCCGCGCAGCATCGTGCCCGTCCAGTTGAAGAACTTCACGCCCGTGGGCACGGCGATCAGGAACGACAGCAGGGAGAAGAAGGGCAGCAGCACCGCGCCGGTCGCGAACATGTGGTGCGCCCAGACCACCATCGACAGCGCGGTGATCGACATCGTCGCGCCGATCAGCGTGAGGTAGCCGAAGACGGGCTTGCGGGAGAAGACGGGCAGGATCTCGGTGACGATGCCGAAGAACGGCAGAGCGATGATGTAGACCTCCGGGTGCCCGAAGAACCAGAAGAGGTGCTGCCACAGCAGCGCGCCCCCGTTCTGCGGCTGGAAGACCAGGGAGCCGAAACGCCGGTCCGCCTCCAGGCAGAGCAGCGCGGCCGCCAGCACCGGGAACGCCATCAGCACCATGATCGAGGTGAACAGGGTGTTCCAGGTGAAGATGGGCATCCGGAACATCGTCATCCCGGGCGCGCGCATCGCGATGATGGTGGTCAGGAAGTTCACCGCGCCCAGGATCGTTCCGAATCCGGCCAGCGCGAGCCCCATGATCCACAGGTCGGCGCCGACGCCCGGCGTCCGCTCCAGGCTGTTGAGCGGTGCGTAGGCCGTCCACCCGAAGTCCGGGGCGCCGTCCGGCACCAGCAGCGCGCCCAGCACCATGAGCCCGCCGAAGAGGAACAGCCAGTACGAGAGCATGTTCAGCCGCGGGAAGGCCACATCGGGCGAGCCGATCTGCAGCGGCATGATCTCGTTGGCGAACCCCGCGAAGGTCGGTGTCGCGAAGAGCAGCAGCATGATCGTGCCGTGCAGGGTGAACGCCTGGTTGAACTGCTCGCTGGACATCACCTGGAGGCCGGGGCGGGCGAGCTCGGCCCGCATCATCATCGCCATCAGCCCGCCGGCCAGGAAGAAGAGGAACGACGTGATCAGGTAGAGGTGGCCGATCTTCTTGTGGTCGGTGGTGGTCAGCCAGTCGACGACGACGTGCCCCGGCTTCCTGACCGGTGCGGGCCCGGTACTCGCCTCCGCTGTCCGGCTGCTCATCAACGCCCCCTCGTGCTCGCGCAGTACAGGCTCTCGGCCTCTCGGGCTGGTGCCCCACCGCACGTTATGACGCGTATGTCGGCTTCGGTGGGCAGCGCGCCGCAGCGTGGGCGGAGCGTCCGGCCCGGAGGGGGCCCGGCGAGGAGGTGTGCCGTACGGGCCCGTGGAGAGGCGGAGGCCGTGCCGGGGATTTCTGATTTGTCTTTGCCGGTCGGTGCCCGCCGAGTCCCCGCTCCCGGTGTTCCCGAACCGTCCGAAAACGCCGCCGAGGCGGACCTTTGAATTTGCTTGCCCGGGCCGTATGTTCGTCATTCCCGCTGGAATGGAACAGGGCGTTGGGCAGGTAATGCGCGGGAATTCTGCGGGCGTTCTCAAGGGCTCAGGAATGCCCGTACGAGTGACGGCCATCGGGTGACGCCGATGGTGCCCCCTTGTGACACAGCCGTGACGAGACATGGATCGGGTGGTGGCCCGGGTGTGGCTTCCGTCTCCCGCCGCCCCCGTCCTACGGTGGGCCTCATGAACGACACTTCGCAGCATCCGGAGCCGGTGGACGAGGACTTCGAGGCTTATGTCGGACTCTCCGCCGAGGCCGCCGAGGAGCGGGCGCGCGGCCTCGGCTGGACCACCGTCCGCAGCCTCCCGCCGGACGCGATCATCACCATGGAGTACCTGGTCGGCCGCATCAACTTCTCCGTCAAGGACGGCGAGGTCGTCCGCTGCTGGAAGGGCTGACGGCAGACACGGCGAAGGCCCCGGCGCTCGAGCAGGAGCGCCGGGGCCCTTCTCTGCGCGGAGCAGGGTGTGCGTACCGGCCCCGCGGTCCTCGGGAGGGATGCCCGCGTTCCGCGTCCCTCGCCTGCGGGCGTCAGCCCCCGGAGCGTCCGCGCTGGGGCGCGGGACCCATGCCTGCCGTGCGCGGCGTGCGGTCCAGATGCGGCGGCCTGCGGCTGCCCGTCGGCGTGACGGGGGTGCGCTCGGACCGTACGGTGTGCGGCCGCGGCGGGTGGTGGAGCCGGGTGTCGGCGTTCCGGGCGGCGCGCTGGGCCACCAGCGCCGGCGGGGTGGCCGCGGCCGGTGCGACCGGGACGGGGACCAGCCGGCGACGCCGGCCGAGCCGGGCCTTGGCGGCGATGATCCACGCGTCGGCCCTGGCGATCACCGGCTCGAACCAGGGCAGGGCCAGCAGGACGAGCAGCCCCGCGGCCCAGCCGAGCAGCACATCGCTGACCCAGTGGGTGCCGAGGTAGACGGTCGTGGCACCAACGCCCAGCGCGAAGACGGCGGCCACGACGGACAGCACGCGGCGGGCCCGCGGGGTGGTGGCGAGGTAGGCGAGAATGCCCCAGGTCACCACGGCGTTGGCGGTGTGACCCGAGGGAAATATATCCCCGCCGGCGAACATCTCGGCCGAGCCGACCGTCGTCGCGTAGTGCGGGCCGAGCCGGCCGAGACCGTACTTCACGGCGCCGACCGTGATGTTGAGCAGGAGCAGGCCGACGCCGAGTGCCAGCAGCGGACGCATGGTCCGCTGCCGCCACGACCGCCAGCCGAGCCATGCGGCCACGAGCACCGCGGTGGGGCCGCGCTGGCCCATCACGACGAAGTAGTCCAGGAAGGCGTGGAGGTCCGGCCACTGCTTGTACGGCCGGAAGAGCATGACCTGCCAGTCCAGGCGAACGAGGTGGTCGCTCACGAAAACGGCGGCGACGTTCGCCAGGTAGAACAACACCGCGGCACCGAACAGCACCATGCGGTGTCGGCTCATCCGCGGGACATCGCGGTTGCTTGGTCGCTCCGGCTCCTGCTCCAGCCGGGCGAAGATTCGCTCGGTACGCACTCAATCGACGTTACAGGGGGTGAGCGGTGCCCCCGAACGAACCAGGGGGTTCGTGATGACGATGTGATGTGGCAGAAGCCCTCTTCAGCGCCTTTTCCGAGCCCTGCGGACAAAACACGAGTGACGGTGTGGTGAATTTCTCAGAACTATTGGCGCTACCCGCCTTTGTGTCACCCGTCGTGTTTACCCGACCGTGGCCCGGAATTCTCCGCCGCGTTCCGCGGGAGAGGCGGACCGGAAGGTTCCGTCGAGCCGCACGCCTCCGCGATCATGTGGGTGACCTGTGTGTTCCCCGCAACCGCCGTGATCGCCGGCGCTCGGGTCCCGCGATGCGGCGACATGTGGACGGTGTCACCTTTGATGACACTCCGCCCAGTCCCGTACAGCTGTGCGTGAGAGTCGCCCGAATGTGCGGGGCGAGGGTGAGGTGTCGGTGTTGACAAAGGTGAGCCTGGCCATGCTCCCTGCGACCCGATTCGCGTAGTCTGGCGGCTCACTCGCATTCGATACCGGGCTGCCGGGGCCGCAATACGCCCCTGGGGCCCGTTCGACCGCGAGGCCAGACTGGGAGGTACCTACATGTCCGGAACGACCACGGCCCGCGAACCGCGGGCGGCGGACGTTCCCCGGCATCCGCGCGGCGCGGCCGGCGGTGCCAACCGCTGGGCCGTGCTGATCGTCCTCTGCGTGAGCCTGCTGCTCGTCGCGCTGGACGCGACCGTGCTGCACGTGGCCGTCCCCGCCCTCACCGAGGACCTGCGCCCCGGCGCGATAGACCTGCTCTGGATCGTCGACGCCTATCCGCTCGTCGCCGCGTCCCTCCTCATCCTCTTCGGCACCCTCGGCGACCGCGTCGGGCGACGGCGCATCCTGCTGCTCGGCTACGGGCTCTTCGCCGTGGCCTCCGCCGTCGCCGCCTTCGCGGAGACCCCGCAGCTGCTCATCGCGGCCCGCGCCCTCCTCGGTGTGGGCGGCGCGATGATCATGCCCGCCACGCTGTCGATCCTCCGCCAGGTCTTTCCCGACCGGCGCGAGCGCGCGCTGGCCATCGGCATCTGGAGCGCCGTCGCCGCGGTCGGCGCGGCCATCGGCCCGCTGCTCGGCGGCTTCCTGCTGGAGCACTTCTGGTGGGGCTCGGTCTTCCTGATCAACATCCCGCTGATGGCGATCATCCTGCCCATCGGCCGCTGGCTGCTGCCCGAGTCCACCGGCGACCGCAACGGCCCCTGGGACGTCCTCGGTGCCCTGCTCGCCGCCTTCGGACTCTTCGGCGTGGTCCTCGGCGTGAAGCGGGCGGGCGGCGGCGAGGCCGTGCTCCACCCGCTCACCCTCGGCCCCCTGCTGGTGGGCGCCGCGCTGCTCGTGCTGTTCGTCCGGCGTCAGCGCCGCCGCGAGCACCCGCTCCTGGACCTGCGGATGTTCTCCCGGCCCGCCTTCGGGACGTCCGTCGGGTGCATCGTCCTCGCGATGCTGGCGCTCGTGGGGCTGCAGCTCATCGCCACCCAGTACCTCCAGCTCGTCCTCGGGCTCTCCCCGCTCGAGACCGGACTGCGCATGGTGCCGCTGACCGTCGCCGCGATGGCGGCCGGGCTCCTCGGCTCGCGCATGCTCCAGCGCTTCGGTCCCCGCGTCATGGTCGCCCTCGGCTTCACGCTCACCGCGGCCGCCGTGCTATCGGTGACCTTGATGGGCCAGGAGGACAATCCCGCGCTTCTGACCACCGCCTTCGTACTCCTGGGCTTCGGCCTGGAGACCACGCTCTTCGGTGCGTACGAGTCGATGCTGAGCGAGGCCCCTGCGGAACAGGCCGGTGGAGCGGCCGCGGTCGGCGAGACCTCGTACCAGCTCGGCGCGGGCATCGGGATCGCGCTGCTCGGCAGCATCATGAACGCCTCCTACACCCCCGGCGTCTCCTCCGTGCCCGGCGTCCCGTCGTCGGCGAGCGGCGCGGCCGGGCACTCGCTGGGCGAGGCGTACGAGGTGGCGACGCGCCTCGGCGGCCCGGCCGGGGCCGCCCTGCGTACGGCCGCCCGCGACGCCTTCGTCCAGGGCTTGCACGTCACACTCATCGCGAGCGCCGTCCTGCTGCTGCTCGGCGCGGTCGCCGCGCTGCGGCTGCCGCGGGCCATGGAGTGCGACGAGCCCGAGGCCCGTAGGGACGCTCCGTCAGCGGATGCGGCGGAGACGGACGCGGCGGGATCCGCGGACCGCTCCGGCGAGCCCTCGGGCCGGCCGCACCTCCCGACCGACGCCGTCCCCCGGCAGGCCGACTCCCGCGACCGCGAGCGGGACGGCCGGAACCGTCGCCGCGACCGCAAGGGCGGCACAGGCAAGTCGGACAGCCGCGAGGCCCGCGCCCGCGAGCGGGTCGGCGCCGAATCGTCCCGCTGAGAGCCCGGCCCCCCGGCCCCCCGGCCCCCGGCCGCAACGAGCGATCCGCGCCCGACCACGTACGAGCCGTCCGCGCCCGACCACATACGAGCCGTCCGCATCCGTCCACGATCGAGCCATCGGCGCCCGACCACGTACGAGCCGTCGGCGCCCTGCCGCCATGAGCCTCCGTGCCCGCCGGCGCCCCGCCCGCACGGCCTCCGGCAGGCCGCCTGCAATGGCGTCCTCTGGACGTAGGGGCACGCTCAGCCGTAGCGTCGGCTCCGCCGCAATTGATCTCTCCCAGGCACGCTGGGAGGTGCCCCGGGAGGACCCATGTCCGCGCCGCAGTTCGATCCCCACGACCCGTTGGGTCTCGACGACCTGCTCGGCGCGGAGGATCTCGCCGTGCGCGACACCGTACGGAAGTGGGCGGCCGACCGCGTCCTGCCGCACGTCGCCGAGTGGTACGAGCGCGGTGAGCTCCCCGGCATCCGCGAACTCGCCCGCGAGCTCGGCTCGATCGGCGCGCTCGGCATGTCCCTCGACGGCTACGGCTGCGCGGGTGCCACCGCCGTCCAATACGGCCTCGCCTGCCTGGAGTTGGAGGCCGCCGACTCCGGGATCCGCTCCCTGGTCTCCGTCCAGGGCTCCCTGGCCATGTACGCGATCCACCGCTACGGCTCCGAGGAGCAGAAGCAGACCTGGCTGCCGAGGATGGCCGCCGGAGAGGTCATCGGCTGCTTCGGGCTGACCGAGCCCGACATCGGCTCCGACCCCGGCCACATGCGCACCCACGCCAGGCGCGACGGATCCGACTGGGTGCTGACGGGCCGCAAGATGTGGATCACCAACGGCTCGGTGGCAGGCGTCGCCGTCGTCTGGGCCCGCACCGACGACGGCATCCGCGGCTTCGTCGTCCCCACCGACGCCCCCGGCTTCTCGGCGCCAGAGATCAAGCACAAGTGGTCGCTGCGCGCCTCGGTCACCAGCGAGCTGGTGCTGGATGACGTACGGCTGCCGGAGGACGCCGCCCTGCCCGGGGTCACCGGGCTGCGCGGCCCGCTGAGCTGCCTGAACCATGCCCGCTACGGGATCGTGTGGGGCGCCATGGGCGCGGCTCGCAGCTGCTTCGAGACAGCCCTCGAATACGCCGGTACGCGCGAGCAGTTCGGGAAGCCCATCGGCGGATTCCAGCTCACACAGGCCAAGCTCGCCGACATGGCGGTCGAGCTGCACAAGGGCATCCTGCTGGCGCACCATCTGGGGCGCCGGATGGACGCGGGGACGCTCGGTCCCGTACAGGTCAGCTTCGGCAAGCTCAACAACGTGCGGGAGGCGATCGACATCTGCCGCACGGCCCGTACGATCCTGGGCGCCAACGGGATCTCCCTGGAGTACCCCGTGATGCGGCACGCGACGAATCTGGAATCGGTGCTGACCTACGAGGGCACGGTCGAGATGCACCAACTCGTGCTGGGCAAGGCGCTCACCGGGATCGATGCCTTCGCGTGAGCCCGTGGTAGGGCCACGCCGGCGGTCCGGGAGAGGGGCGCGGTGAGCGGCCCTGCCGTCAGCTCTGGTTGAAGAAGCCGTCCGTGGAACGGCCGGCTTCACCGCTGACCACGTGGTAGTCGGCGGGGGTGAGCAGGAACACCCTGGTGGCGATCCGCTCGATGGCGCCGCGCAGGCCGAAGGTCAGCCCGGCGGCGAAGTCCACCACGCGCTTGGCGTCGGTGGGCTCCATGGCCGTGAGGTTCACGATCACCGGGACACCGTCCCGGAAGAGCTCGCCGATGCCGCGCGCGTCACGGAAGCTGTCCGGGGTCACCGTGGCGATCCGCCGGCCCTCCTCCTGCGCGGACTCGGCGGCCACCCGCACGCGTGGGTCGGTCACCCAGGCGTCCCGTGGCTGCTGCTGCTCGGATTCCTCGCCGTACTCGTCGTCGTAGTAGCGGTCGTCATCGTGGTCGTCGACGAGGCCCAGCCAGGCACTCGCCTTGCGCACAGATCCCATGGACGCCTCCTCTCACACGCGGTCTGTTGCGTCCGCCTCTCTATGGTCGTCCATGATGCGGATGTTGCGCCAAGCGGATACCGCTCGAAAATGGGTTTCGTGACGGTACTGGTGCAGAACGAATGTCGGAACATCAGTGTTCCTGCTGCGTACGGCTACTGACGGAGCACCAGCTCCGGCCTGCGGTCCCGGATTCCGTCCGGGCGGAGCCCAGCCGGATGGGTGACGCGGGGGTCGTACGGGTGACGCAGGACGGTCGGTACGATGCCCGTCCGTTCAGCACCAGGTGGTACAGGGGGGAACGTTGTTCGGAATAGTGAGGCCGTGCCGGCACCGGCTGCCCGAAGGGCTCCACGCCGAGTGGATGGCCCATCTGTGCGGTCTGTGCCTCGCGTTGCGCGGCGCCCATGGCCAGTTCGCCCGGGTCGCCACCAACTACGACGGGCTGATCGTGTCCGTGCTCACCGAGGCGCAGTGGGGGCGTTCCGGCGCATGGCGGCGCACCGCGGGGCCCTGCCCGCTGCGCGGTATGCGCACCGCCTCGGTCGCCCAGGGCGAGGGCGCGCGACTGGCGGCCGCCGTATCGCTCGTGCTGGCCTCCGCGAAGGTGCGCGACCACGTCCACGACGGGGACGGGCTGCTGGCGCGGCGCCCGGTGGCCGTGGCCGCGCGGCGCGTGGCCGCCACATGGGACCTGGCCGGTGCCGCCACCGGGAGCGAACTCGGCTTCGACACCGCCGTCCTGCTCGACGCGGTCGACCGGCAGGCCCGCATCGAGGCGGCGGCGGGGGCCGGGACGCCGCTGCTCGCGGTCACCGAGCCCACGGAGACCGCGACCGCGGCGGCTTTCGCGCACACGGCTCTCCTGGCCGGGCGGCCGGGCAACGTCGCGCCGCTGGAGGAGGCGGGGCGGCTGTTCGGCAGGCTGGCCCATCTGCTGGACGCCGTGGAGGACCTGTCGCGTGACGCGGCGTCAGGTGCGTGGAACCCCGTCGCCGCGACCGGGACGGACCTCGCGGAGGTACGGCGGCTGTGCGACGACGCCGTGCGTGGCGTACGCCTCGCCCTGCGGGACGCCGAGTTCGCCGAGGACCGGCTCGCGCACACCCTCCTCGTGCACGAACTGCCGCGCTCGGTCGACCGGGTCTTCGGGACGACGGGCTGCGCGCATCAGCGATACGGGCCGCCGCCCCAGGGCGGGTACGGGCAGGGCGGCGGACCGACGTCGTACGGCCCGGGGGACCCGTATGGACCGCAGCATCCCTACGGCGGGGGCGGGCCGGGCGGTCCGGAAAGTCCGGGCGGACCTGGCGGACCTGGCGGGCCCGGCGGAATGCCGCCCGGCTTCCCGCAGGGACCGCACAAGCCGCAGCGGCGCGGGTTCTGGGCCGGGTGCGGGATGGCCGTGGTGCTGTGCTGCACGTGCCAGGTCTGCTGCGCCGCCGAGTACGAGGGGCCCTGGTCGCGGAAGAAGCGCGAGGGCTGCTGCCAGTCGTGCGACTGCGGCGGATGCGGGAACTGCGACGGCTGCGGGTGCTGCTGCCCCTGCGACGGCTGCTGACCTCCCCTTCCTCCGGCCAGGTGCGCCCGGCCCCCTGACCCGGCGGCAGACCGGACCGTATGAGTCGCCCCGGCCGTCCGGCCCGCGTCCGGCCGCTCATTACCTCCGGCAGGCCGGTGGCGGCGTTCACGACACGGGCGGAGCAGGGGCCTTCATCCGGACGGACGCAGCGCGCGGATTCATCCTGGAGCCCCCGCCGCATACCCGCCCGTACCCGCGAATTCGCGGGCGGCGTCGTGCAACTGATGCCGTGCCACCGCGCGGACCCGGGCCGGTCGGGCCGCCCGTTCGCCGTGCGACCGCAGGAGGCTTCCCGCACCTGTGTGCAAGGGTCGGCACCATGAGCGATGACGACGCGGAGGTGTGGTGGCGGGCGTGGCCCGTCCGCCTCGCCGAGCCGTTCCCGGCGTACCGCGGGCCGTCGTTCCTCACCGGCGACACCGGCGACACCGGCGACACCGGCGACACCGTCAGCGGTCACGGGCTTCCGCCCGGCGGGTGCATGCGGTTCGAGCGCGGTACCGCCAGTCCCGATCCGGACATCTCCCGGTGCCGGCCCGGCCGGGCGGCTTCCGTCCAAGGGCCGGAAGGCACCCGCCGGGTGTTCGCCGGGGCCGTGGCCACGGCGTACGCCCCGCGCCCGCTCATGCCGGAGGGCTTCCGGCCGTACGGCATGAGCTGTGCGGTCCCGGCCCCCGGACCCGGCGGACGAGGGAACCGGCTCGGCGGACGAGGGCGCGGATCGCGCCCCGGTGAGGAGGCGGTCATCGCCGTTGAAGCGGTGGCCGGGTCCGCGGTTCCAGCGCGGACCGTCGTCGCACAGGACTCCCCCCGGCCCGAGGCCGGGGGAGCGAAGGGCGGAGGCCGCGGCTTCCGGTTCCCTTTTCCACGGCTTGGAGAGCAGGCCGCAGACACCCCGGTGACCTCGGCTTTCGCGCGTAGGGCAGCTGTGCCGTGCGCCGTCGCCGGGCACCTCGCCCATCCGTCTCCGCCGCCCGGCGCCGTGCTTGCGAGTGCCGACGCGGCGGGAGAGCGGAACCGACCGGCGCCGGTGATGCGCCGGAGCCCCGGCCGGGAGGCGGCGAAAGCCCCGGCGGCATGTGGCCGCCGGGGCTTTCGCTGTGCTCACATCCCGTCCGAAAGGCGCCCTTGCGGCTCCAGGCCCGGCCGCCGAATATCCCCACAGCGCACTTGTCAGGAACACGTCGTGTTCGGGATCCGGTGCGACTCCGCACCGACGTGTACCCCGACTGCGCCTCACGGGCCTGCCCACCCAAGCGGACCCCTGATTCCCCTCTGGAGGAAGAAGTGAGGATCAAGCGCATGAACCCCCACAACGGACGCGCGAGACGTAACCGGCTGATCGCCCTGGCGTCCGGGCTCGTCGCGGTCACGGCTCTCGCCGCTCCGGCCGCCAACGCCGAGCCCCCCGCCCCCAGCTACAGCGAGCGGCAGCTCGCCGATGCGGGCGAGGCTGTTCTCGCCGCCGACGTGGCGGGCACCGCCTGGCACGTCGACGCCGAGACGAACTCGCTCGTCCTCACCGCCGACAGCACGGTCTCGCAGGCCGAGATCAACCGCATCAGGCAGCAGGCCGGGACGAATTCCGGGGCCATCCGGATCGAACGCACCCCGGGCAAGATCAGCAAGCTGCTCTCCGGCGGCGACGCCATCTACGCGACGAGCTGGCGCTGCTCGGCCGGATTCAATGTGCGCAGCGGCAGCACGTACTACCTGCTCACCGCCGGGCACTGCACCGACGGCGCGGGCAATTGGTACACCAACTCCTCCCGCACCACCCTCATCGGCCCGACCGCCGGCTCGAGCTTCCCCGGCAACGACTACGGCCTGGTCCGCTACAGCAACCCGGCGGTCAGCCACCCCGGCACCGTCGGCAGCGTGGACATCACCAGCGCCGCCAACGCCACGCTCGGGATGTCCGTCACGCGGCGCGGCTCCACCACCGGTACCCACAGCGGTACGGTCACCGGCCTGAACGCCACGGTCAACTACGGCGGCGGCGACATCGTCTCGGGCCTGATCCGTACCAATGTGTGCGCCGAGCCCGGTGACAGCGGCGGCCCGCTCTACTCCGGCAGCCGGGGCATCGGCCTCACCTCCGGCGGCAGCGGCAACTGCACCACCGGTGGCACCACCTTCTTCCAGCCGGTCACCGAGGCGCTGAGCGCTTACGGCGTGAGCATCTACTGAGCCTTGAGTACGCTCACTCACTGATCACTCGTTGATCTTTCGCGGCGGCCGGAGGGCATCCTCCGGCCGCTGCCCCCTTTCCGGGCCCTCCCGCCCCGATCGGGGCGGGATTATCGTGGAGAACAGGCCCCCATTCAGGGTCAGAGCGCCCATACGGGACATCGCTCGCGATGACGGACGGCAGGCAGGTGGCCGTGATGGTCGAGGAACTCGTCACAGCGGGGGTAGCCGCACTCTCGTGCGGCGCGGTCTACGCGCTGGCCGCGGCACGGGTGATCAAGCAGTACGAGCGCGGGGTGGTGCTGCGTCTCGGACGGCTGATGCCGCAGGTGCGTCAGCCGGGATTCACCATGATCGTTCCCATGGTGGACCGGCTCCACAAGGTGAACATGCAGATCATCACGATGCCCGTGCCCGGCCAGGAAGGCATTACCCGGGACAATGTGACGGTTCGCGTGGACGCCGTCGTCTACTTCAAGGTCGTGGACGCCCCCGACGCGATCGTCCAGGTCGAGGACTACCGGTTCGCCGTCTCGCAGATGGCCCAGACCTCCCTGCGCTCGATCATCGGCAAGAGCGAGCTCGACGATCTGCTCTCCAACCGCGAGAAGCTGAACCAGGGCCTGGAGCTGATGATCGACAGCCCGGCCCTGGGGTGGGGCGTGACCGTCGACCGGGTGGAGATCAAGGATGTCTCGCTGCCGGAGACGATGAAGCGCTCGATGGCCCGGCAGGCGGAGGCCGACCGTGAGCGGCGCGCTCGCGTGATCAACGCCGACGCCGAGCTGCAGGCGTCGAAGAAGCTGGCCGAGGCCGCGGCGCAGATGGCCGATACGCCCTCGGCGCTCCAGCTCCGGCTGCTGCAGACCGTGATGGCGGTGGCCGCGGAGAAGAACTCGACGCTCGTGCTGCCCATTCCGGTGGAGTTGCTGCGCTTCCTGGAGCGCGGCCACGAGGGCCCACAGCATCCGTCGGTGCAGGCGTCGTCGAATTCACGAACGCAATCGGACCGGTCGGGCGAACCGGTGACCGGTGGGGAGCCGGACCCGGAGGCGGTGTCCGGGGGAGAGGAGCCCCGGCGAGAGGTGTCCGGAACTCCGGCCTCCGCTCCGGAGGTTCCCGAGATCGCGGAGCGGCCGGAATCCTCCCCGGCCGCCGAGGCGTCTTCCGGGCAGGGCCGTGGCGAGCATCCGAACGGCCACTCCTCCTCGGAATCCGGAAGCGGAACGGCGATTACCGGACAGGCGTGACGCGGTCCGGCCCGCACCACTCTTCGTACGCTGCACGGCCATCGGCGGTACAGCGCTGAGTTGAGACGCGTCTCCGCAGGTGCGCGCCCTGGGTGAGGCGGCGCCGTGAATCTTTCGCACATACGACCGGAACACAGTCTTGTGTGTCACACAGGGGCGTCGGATACTCGACGCCACTCATCGTGAATTGGCATGGACGCGACTTGCGAGGCGATGGGCTCGATCGCCGGTCGCGTCCTTTCATGCAAGGCGCCACCCAGCAGCACCACATCGCTCAGTACGTCAGCACCAGGCTGCACCACCACGGTCACCACATCCGAGGTACCGACACCCTCCGGGCCGATGCTCCCCACAGCAGGCCCAACCCCCCCACGGGAGGCTCGACTTGAAGCACCGACGCATACCCAAGCGCCGCACCGCCATCGCAGGAGCGTCAGCGGCGGCCGTCGTTGCCACCGTGTTCGCGCTGTCCAGCGCGAACGCCGCACCCACGACCAGTATTGACAGCCTGACGGCCACGGCCGCCGGGAGACTCGCCTCCACGCTCGGCTCCGATCTGGGAGCCGACGGCGCCGGTTCGTACTACGACGCCGACGCCAAGAAGCTCGTGGTCAACGTCGTGAACGAGGCCGCGGCGAAGAAGGTCCGCGCCGAGGGCGCCGAGGCGAAGCTGGTGAAACACACGCTGGCCAAGCTCAACTCCGTCCAGGACACCCTGACAAAGAAGGACATGAAGGGCACCGCCCGCGCGGTGGACGTCAGGACGAACCAGGTGATCGTCACGGCCGACAGCACCGTCAAGGGTGCCGAACTGGCGAAGCTGAAGAAGCAGGTCGCGGCTCAGGACGGCAAGGCGGTACTGAAGCGCTCCAAGGGCACGTTCACCACCAGGATCGCCGGTGGTGACGCCATCTGGGGCTCCGGTGGGCGCTGCTCGCTGGGCTTCAACGTCACCGTGAACGGCGAGCCGGCCTTCCTGACGGCCGGTCACTGCACCGAGGCGATCTCGAGCTGGTCCGACTCCCAGGGCGGCGGAGAGATCGCGACCACCACGGACGGCAGCTTCCCCGACAACGACTACGGTCTCGCGACGTACACCAGCGACGTGGACCACCCCAGTGAGGTGAACCTCTACAACGGATCCACGCAGGCCATCACCCAGGCCGGCGACGCCACCGTGGGCCAGCAGGTGCAGCGCAGCGGCAGCACCACGCAGCTCCACGAGGGCGAGGTCACAGCGGTCGACGCCTCCGTCACATACCCGGAGGGCACGGTCAACGGTCTGATCCAGACGACCGTCTGCGCCGAGCCGGGCGACAGCGGTGGCTCGCTCTTCGCGGGTGACACAGCGCTCGGTCTGACCTCCGGCGGCAGCGGTAACTGCTCGTCCGGCGGCGAGACCTTCTTCCAGCCGGTCCCCGAGGCTCTCGAGGTCTTCGGGGCTCAGATCGGCTGACCACCGGTCGGCCGGCGTGACAGCGCCGGCCGACCTGACGGCCGGGGATACGGCCGTCCCGCAGGCCCCCGGACACCCCCACAGTGTCCGGGGGCCGCGGTGTGCCGTCCCGCGGTCCGCGTCGTCAGGAGCCTGGACACGGCTGCTGCCTCAGAACGAGTAGACCGAGCCTTCCTGCATCGCCCCGTTCATCTCGCAGCTGTTGGCGAAGGTCTGGGACCAGGAGACCCGCTTGCCCTGCCACACGCCGTCCGCCGTGACGACGACCGGGTCCCAGATCTTCGTACACATCGGGCCGGGGCCCTCGTGGACGGTCAGCGACGCGAACTCCCCGCCCACGGAGCGCAGTTCGGCGCAGGCCGCGGCAGCGGCCGGGTGCGTGCCACCGGCCTTGGGGAAGCAGTTCAGCAGAACCGCGCGCTGCACCGTGGACGTCGCGGCGTCGTTCCCCTTGCCGACCGTGAGCACCATGGCCGACGGGGCGTAGAGCGAGTTCGCCTCAGCGGGCGCGGCCTGGGCCGCCCCGGTGGTGCCCGCCAGCAGACCGACGGTCAGAGCGGAGACCGCCCCCAACGCCCGCACGGTGTAACGCATGTTGACTCCCTTGGTGTTCGCAGGTGCAGATGCCGGACGGGAGTCTTGCTCATGCGAACGGTGAACGCACGTCCATCGGTCACTTTCGGTCGCAGTGTCCGAACTGACAGTGCCCGAATGCTCATTCGGGCAGTTCGGAGGCGGTGTGAAGGGTGTGGAGAGCGCGTCCATAATGTGGACATGTTTGCCTGGTTCAAGTAAAAACGCCAACTTGACCTGCGCAAACGCAACATGGATTCCCTGCCCGGTCGACGCAGCTCGACCGGAAACCGCCGTCGTTCACCGGCGTGTCGCGGTTTCCCCGGGGGTGCGGGGCGGTGCGGCGCCGTTTCGGACGCCTCATCAGGCGTTTTCGTCGGCAGGCAATGTGTGACCGCAATCGATCAGAATCGGGCTCAGTCGCACCCGTTCGTGTTCGCCTTTTTCCCCAAGGGGACGGCTCGAACCATGTTCGCGCGTCCTTTTCCCGGGTCATGTGCCTCCGTGAACACCGGTACGACATAGGCGGGTTGGGGCCCGGCGCGCGCCGCACCTCCGGGCTCACCCCCGCAGGTGCAGATGCCGCCTCCCGCCACGGACTGCCGCGAGCCCCAGAGTGGCCAGGGTCCCGCCCACCGCCCAGGCGGAGACGACGAGCAGTGGACCCGTCATCGCGTTGCCGCCGAAATAGGCGATCGAGCGGACCGACCAGGTCGCCGCCCCCGGCGGCAGCGCCGGCCCGATGGTGCGCCAGAAGTCCGGCAGCAGCGGATACGGGTATGGGCCGCCCGCGCTGGGGTTGCCCACGATGACGATGATCAGGATGGCGAGCCCGATGCCCGCCGTTCCCGCGAGTCCCTGGAGCGCGAGGGTCAGCGCCCCGATGGCGAAGACCAGCAGGGCGCCCAGGCCCCAGAGCCCTGCGGTGCTGCCCGGCAGGGCGTCGAGGAGGGGGGCCGCGATGAGCGCGCCGCCGAGGCCTCCGAGGATCGCGTACACGGCGAGGACGGCGAGCCGGATCACCGCCCGGTGCAGATTCGCGGGCCGGGCGCCCGCGCTGACCGCCAGGGCCGCGGCGCACAGATAGCCGCCCACGCACCAGCCGACGACCAGGTAGAACGAGGTCAGTCCGCGGCCGTCCCCCGCGTGGACCGGCGCGACGTCCTCGATACGCAACTCGCGCTGCTGCGCCCGTTCCGCCCGCGCGACGACCTCCTCGACGGCCTGCGCGAGCGCGGAGCCGGCGCCGGTGGCGACGAGCAGGGTGTCGGTGGTGCCCTGCGGGTCGATCACGAGTGCCCCGTCGACCTCCCGTTCCCGGATGCGCCGGCGGGCGTCGGCCTCGTCGCTCGCCTCCGCCGTCACCTCCAGTGGTTCGCCGGGCAGCGATCCCAGCCGTTCGGCCGCCGTGTCCCGGGCCTGTTCGGGGGCGGCGACGGCGAACGGGATGCGGTGCGGCGACGGGTCGTGGAAGGCGCCGACGTAGGACGTGATGAAGGCGAGCTGCAGCAACAGCACCCCGACGATCAGCAGGGCGGCCCGGCCCGAGATCGCGGCCCGGACCTCGTCGAGGAAGGTGGTGCGGGGCCGGGGTCCGCCGGAGTCGCCGCCGGGGGGCGGGGCGTCGCCGGGGCGGGCGGTGCCGCCGTCGCCGGTGGTTGCCATGCGCCGCTCCTCGCCTCTCGCCGCACGCGCAGGAAGGGGGGGTTCGTTTCCGGTGCGGATCCGTTCTCCCACGGTGCGCGGGGCGACTTCCCGCCGCAGGCGGCGAAAGGCTGATCAGGTGAGCGGACGCGGGGGTGGAGAGGGGAGGGGGCCCGAACATCGAGTCGTACGGTTGTTCGAAACTTGGTCTATGGTGGAGGAGGGGCGAAAGGTTTTGGCCAGGGGGTGGGCGAGCGGCAGGAGGTGCGGATGCCCGGGTTCACGCATCTGCACACCGTCTCGGGGTTCTCCATGCGGTACGGCGCCGCGCACCCGGAGGCGCTGGCCGAGCGCGCCGCCGAGCGCGGCATGGACGCCGTCGCGCTGACGGACCGGGACACCCTCGCCGGGACGGTCCGGTTCGCCAAGGCATGCGCGCGGGCCGGGGTCCGTCCGCTGTTCGGCACCGGCCTGGCCATCGGCGAACACCCGAGGGAGAACCGCGAACGCGCCCCGCGCAGGCGTACACCCGTGCGCGGCGGGGCGTTCATCGACGAGTCCGCGCCCCGTACGGTCTTCCTCGCACGCGACGGCGCCACCGGCTGGGCCGCCCTGTGCCGCCTGATCTCCGCCGCCCACACGGACACCGGAGCCGGCCGGCCGGTCCTGTCCTGGACCGACCTGGAGACGTCCGCCGACAGCGGGCTGACCGTGCTGCTCGGCCCCGACTCCGAGATCGGCCGGGCGCTGGCCGCCGGCCGCCCCGATCGCGCCGCCCGGCTCCTCGCACCCTGGCGGGACCTCCACGGCGACGCGCTCCGGCTGGAGGTCGTCCACCACGGCCGCGCGGGCACCGGCCCCGGCTCGCTCCGGCTCGCCGCCCGCACCCTCGGCTTCGCCGCCGAGCAGGGCGTACGAGCTGTGCTGAGCAACGCCGTCCGCTATACCGACCGGGGGCACGGCCCGGTTGCCGACGTGCTGGACTCCGCCCGCCGCCTCGTCCCCGTCGACCCGCGAAAACCGGACACCCTCGACACCGGTGAACGCTGGCTCAAGGACCCGCGGGACATGGGCCGCCTCGCCGAGCGGATCGCCGAGGCCGCGGGGTTCCGCCGCGACGCCGCGCACCGCCTTCTGGAGGAGACGCAGGCCACCGCGGCCGAGTGCCGCGTCGACCCCGAGGACGACCTCGGGCTCGGCAGCGTGCACTTCCCCGAGCCGCACCTGGTCGGCGCGGAGCGGCGCACCGCCGACCGCACCCTGCGCTCCCGCTGCGCCGCCGCCATGGTGCTCCGCGGCCACGACCGGAACCTGGAGCGCTGGGAGCGGCTGCAGCGGGAGCTGGACATCATCGCGTTCCACGGCTTCGCCTCGTACTTCCTCACCGTCGCCCAAGTCGTCGACGACACACGCGAGTTGGGCATCCGGGTCACCGCCCGCGGCTCCGGCGCCGGATCCCTGGTCAACCATCTGCTCGGCATCGCGCACGCCGACCCCGTGGAGCACGGCCTGCTGATGGAGCGCTTCCTGTCCAAGGACCGGCGGGTGCTGCCCGACATCGACATCGACGTGGAGTCGGCGCGCCGGCTGGAGGTCTACCGCGCGATCTTCGACCGCTTCGGGGCGGAGCGGGTCGCCACCGTCTCCATGCCCGAGACCTACCGCGTACGCCACGCCATCCGCGACGTGGGCGCGGCCCTCGGCATGGACCCGGCCGAAACCGACCGCCTCGCCAAGGCGTTCCCGCATATCCGCGCCCGCGACGCGCGCGCCGCACTCGCCGAACTGCCCGAGCTGCGCGGGATCGCCGCCGAGCAGGACCGTTTCGGCGACGGCCGGCTGTGGGAACTGGTCGAGGCGCTCGACGCGCTGCCCCGCGGCATCGCCATGCACCCCTGCGGAGTGCTGCTGTCCGATGCCTCGCTGCACGCCCGTACCCCCGTCGTCGCGAGCAGCGGGGAGAACTTCCCGATGTCGCAGTTCGACAAGGACGACGTCGAGGACCTCGGCCTGCTCAAACTGGACGTCCTCGGTGTGCGGATGCAGTCCGCGATGGCGCATGCCGTGGCCGAGATCGAACGGGCCTCGGGGGAGCGGGTCGACCTCGACGACCCGGCGCACGTACCGATGGGCGACCCCGCGACGTACGACCTGATCCGGTCCACCGAGACCCTCGGCTGCTTCCAGATCGAGTCGCCCGGCCAGCGCGATCTGATCGGGCGGCTGCAGCCGGGCACCTTCCACGACCTCGTCGTCGACATCTCGCTCTTCCGGCCGGGCCCGGTCGCGGCCGACATGGTCCGGCCCTTCATCGAGCGGCGGCACGGACGCACGCCGCCGCACTATCCGCACGATGACCTGGAAGGGGTGCTGAGCGAGACCTACGGCGTCGTGGTCTTCCATGAGCAGATCATCGAGATCCTGCGCATCATGACCGGCTGCTGGCGGGGGCGCGCGGACGAGGCGCGCCGCGCGCTGTCGGACCCGGAGCGGCAGGGGCGGGTGCGGGCCTGGTTCTTCGAGGAGGCGGGCCGGCGGGGTTACGGGCGTGAGGTGCTGGAGCGCACCTGGGAGATCGTCGAGGCGTTCGGCAGCTACGGCTTCTGCAAGGCGCACGCCGTCGCCTTCGCCGTGCCGACCTACCAGTCGGCCTGGCTGAAGGCCCACCACCCCGCCGCCTTCTACACGGGGCTGCTCACCCACGACCCCGGGATGTACCCGAAGCGGCTGCTGCTCGCGGACGCCCGGCGGCGCGGTGTGCCGATCCTTCCGCTGGATGTGAACCGGTCGGGCTCGGTCTATCGAATCGAACTGGTGTCCGATGGTGAAGCCGCGTCAGGGGGCAAGTGGGGCATCCGTCTTGCGCTCTCCGATGTGCACGGCATCAGCGAGGCCGAGACCGAGCGCATCGCTGACGGACAGCCGTACACCTCGCTCCAGGACCTGTGGCGGCGCGCCCGGCCCGGACGCCCGGTCGCCGAACGGCTCGCCCAGATCGGCGCGTTGGACGCGTACGGGGACAACCGCCGCGACCTGCTGCTGCACATCGCGGAACTGCACCGGCAGCACCGGGCGGCCGGGCGTACGGGCGGGGCGCACACCGGGCAACTTCCGCTGGACGCGGAGGCGCGCGCCGGCGCCGAACCGCTGGGGCTGCCGGACCTCGACGACTCCGAGCGCCTCGGCGCCGAGCTGAACGTGCTCGGCATGGACGCCTCCCGCCATCTCATGGGCGACCACCGGGAGTTCCTGGAGGAACTGGGCGCGATCCCGGCGCGGCGGCTGGCGGCCGCACGGCACGGCGAGGTCGTGCTCGTCGCCGGAGCCAAGGCGGCCACGCAGACCCCGCCGATCCGCTCCGGCCGCCGGGTCATCTTCACCACCCTCGACGACGGTACGGGCCTGGTCGACCTGGCCTTCTTCGACGACAGCCACGCCGCCTGCGCGCACACGGTCTTCCACTCCTGGCTGCTGCTCGTCCGCGGCACGGTCCAGCGACGCGGGCCGCGCAGCCTCAGCGTGGTGGGTGCGGCGGCCTGGAATCTGGCCGAACTCGCCGAACTGCGCCGCGAGGGCGGTCTGGAGGCGGTCGCCGCCCGGCTGGCGGAGGAGGGCGGGGGCGGCGGAACGGAGGCGGATCCGGGGGCCGCTGATCCGGGAAGCGCGGGGCCCGCCGGTCGTGACGGGGACGGAGGGACCGGACGGAGCGGGGGATCCGGCGACGGCGCGGATGCCGCGGACGGTGCGAACGATTCGGACGACGCGGATGGTTCGGACGACGCGGATGGTTCGGGCGATGGCGACGGTGCGAACGGCCGCCGCATCCACATGCCCACCGGCTACGCCATGCACCCCTGGGCGGACCTCCGCCCCGCGGGCGAGGGCTCCGCCACCCCGCGCAAGCTGTGGCACTCCAGCCCCGGGAGCGCGGGCCGATGACCGCCCGTGCCACCCGGACGAGGACGCCGGCGGCTCCGGACCGCGGCCCGGGCCCGGAGCCGTCCGCCCGCGAGTCGTCCGCCCGCGAGCCGTCCGCTCATGAGTCGTCCGCCCGCGAGTCGTCCGCTCATGAGCCGTACGCACGGGATCCGCGCACCCCGGAGTCGTACGCCCGCGAGCCGCGTGGTCCGCGTGCCTCCCGGCCGCGGACCGCCGTCCGCCTCGCGACCGCCACCGAACCGGCCCGGAACTCCGGCCCGGTGAGGGCGCTCGCGGACGGCCGGGCCACGGACCGCGCCGCTGCAGATGTCACCGACCCCGCCATCAGGGACCCCGCCGTCACAGACACCGACCGTGCCACCGCAGACCCCGCCGCCGTACGCCCCGCCGCCGAACCGCCCCCACCGCAGGGGCGGACGGCGGCCGTACCCACGCACGTGCTGTACGTGCGGTTCCGCCGCGCAGGGACGGACGGGGCCGCGCCGGGGGAGGAGGCGTACGAGGGGCTGCTCGCGCTGCTCGCCGGGTTCAGCCCTGTCGTCGAGGCGCTGCCGCCCGACGCCGCGCTCATCGATGTCCGCGGCGCCCGGCGGTACTTCGGGCGCGACGCGACGGGCATCGCCGCGCTCGTACGGGTCCGTGCGCTGGCCCGCTACGGCGTCGACTGCACCATCGGCGTCGCCGCCAACCCGCTGCTGGCCCGCATGGCGGCCCACGACCCCGCGCCCACCGCCGCCCCGGTCAGGACCGTCCCCGACGACCCGGACGCGGTGGCGGCCTTCCTCGCGCGCAAGCCCGCCACCGCGCTCCATGGCGTCGGCCAGGCGACCGCCCGCGCCCTGTGCGCGTATGGCCTGGACAGCGTCGAGCGGATCGCGGCCGCCCCGCCCGCCACCTTGCAGCGCATCCTCGGCGCGGCCACCGGGCGGCGTGTCCACGAGCGGGCGCGCGGCATCGACCCGACCCCTGTCGTCCCCAACGCCCTGGCCCGTTCCCTCGGTGCGGAACACCGCTTCGACTGCGACGAGTTGGACCCGGAGCGGCGGCGGCGCGCGCTGCTCACGCTGGCGCACGACCTGGGGATCCGATTGCGTACGGACGGGCAGGTCGCCCGGGGGCTCACGCTCACCGTCCGTTACGCCGACCGCTCCACGACCACCCGTACCCGCGCGCTGCCCGAACCGACCGCCCACGGCCCGGCGCTGACCGCCGCCGCGTACGCGCTGCACGACGCCCTCGCCCTGCAGCGGGCCCGGGTGCGCGCCGTGTTGCTGCGGGCCGAGAACCTGGCGGACGCGGAAGTCGCGGCCCGGCAGCTCACGTTCGACCCCGCCGACGAGAAGTCCCGCCGCGTCGAGGCCGTGGCCGACCGGGCGCGTGCCCGGTTCGGTGTCTCGGCGGTCCGTCCCGCCTCAGCTCTGGCCAAGGATTGGGACGCGGCGTGAAGGCCATGTGTCGGATTCTTTACCGCCATATGACTGGTCAGTGGTCCTACTCGCTCGTAACTTGAACTGAGAACAGCTCTCTTGTGATCCGGATCACAGGGTGACGGTTACCCAACCCGTCCCACCCCCGCGAGGAGATCACATGAAGCTGCCCTGGAAGCGAGCGCTGAAGCTTCTTCCTGCCCTCCTGCTGACGGCCGGTCTGACCGCGATCCCCGTCCAGGCCACCGCCACACCCGCTGCCCCTGCCGCTCCCGCCGCTTCCGCCGCGAAGTCCAGCGGCTGGAACGACTTCTCCTGCAAGCCGTCCGAGGCGCATCCCCGCCCCGTCGTCCTCGTGCACGGTACGTTCGGCAACTCCATCGACAACTGGCTCGGCCTCGCTCCTTATCTCACCGCACGTGGCTACTGCGTCTTCTCCCTCGACTACGGCCAACTGCCCGGCGTGCCCTTCTTCCACGGCCTCGGCCCCATCGAGAAGTCGGCCGGCCAGCTCGCGGACTACGTCGACCGCGTCCTGGCCGCGACCGGAGCCGCGAAGGTCGACATGGTGGGACACAGCCAGGGCGGCATGATGCCCCGGCACTACCTCAAGTTCCTGGGCGGGGCGTCGAAGGTGAACGCCCTGATCGGCCTGGCGCCGGACAACCACGGAACCGACCTGCACGGGCTCACCGAACTCCTGAAGCACTTCCCGGGAGCCGAGGACGTGATCAGTGAGAACACCCCCGGCCTCGCCGACCAGCTCGTCGGCTCGGACTTCCTCACCAAGCTCAACGAGGGCGGCGACACCGTTCCCGGCGTGCGGTACACCGTCATCGCGACCAGGTACGACGAGGTCGTCACCCCGTACCGGTCGCAGTTCCTGTCGGGGCCGAACGTCCGCAACGTGCTGCTCCAGGACCTCTGTCCGCTGAACATCTCGGAGCACGTGGCGATCGGGCTCCTGGACCGCATGGCCTTCCACGAGGCCGCCAACGCCCTCGACCCGGCCAACGCCAAGCCCACGACCTGCTGGTCGATCGGCTGACCCACGGCGCAGGACGGGACCGTACGACAGGACCGCACGACAGGACCGTACGACAGAGCCGCACGACAGAGCCGTACGACAAGGCGCCGCCGCCCTCCCGGACGAGCAGGGCGGCGGCGCCGTGCACCCGTACGGCATGTGACCTGCACGCCGTACGGAGACGGGAGTCCCGGAAGGGGACGGGACTCAGCCGCGGTGGCGGGCGCCGACGGTGGCCGTGGCCCTGCGGCGCCGAGCGGCCATGATCAGCAGACCGGAGCCGAGCGCGGCCACGGCGGCGCCGCCGACCGCGAGCGGCGTGGTACTGCTGTCGCCGCCGGTCTGCGCGAGGCGCTCCTCGCCGCCGCTCTCGCTGTTCGGCGCGGGCGCGTTGGCCCCGGCGGCCTCGCGCTCTCCGCCGTCACCCTGCCCGTCGACGGACTGCTCGGCCGGAGCGGCCTTCACCTCGGCGCCCTTGTCGGCACCGGAGCCGTGGCCGTCGTGGCCAACGCCGCCGTGGCCGTCGTGGTCCACGGTCGACTTCCCGGCCCCTTCGTCGATCTGGCCGTCGGTCGGCGCGCTCGCCCCGGGAGCCGTGGCGGACCCGCCGCCCCCGCCGAACACCACGTCGGAGCAGGTGTAGAACGCCTCCGGGCTGTCCGAGCGCTGCCACACGCTGTAGATCAGATGGCGACCCGACTTGGGGGGCACCGTGCCGTTGAAGACGTAACTGCCGTTCTGCAGCTTCGGGTCCGTCACCTTGGCGAACGGCCTGGCCTCCAGGTCCGACCACTTCAGCGGCTTCTTCGGGTTGTAGCCGTCCTTGGTGATGTACAGCTCGAACGAGCCCTTGTGCGGGGCGGTGGCCTTGTACCGGAAGGTGTGGTCGCCCGCGGACATCTTGCTCGACGGCCAGTCGGCGCGCGGCAGGTCCAGGCCCTTGTACTTGTCCCGGCCCGCGCTGCACAGCTTGCCGTCCGGGACGATCTCGTTGTGCCGTCCGGCGGCGTTCGCGATGTTGACCTCGTTCCAGTCGTAGAACGCCTGGGTGCCGCTCGCCGCGACGGCGGCCTTGCACGCGGCCGACTTCGGGTTCTCGGGGCCCTCGGTGAAACAGGCCGACACCCGGCTGACCGGGTCGGTCATCGAGCCGTGTGCCACGGCAGGGGCGGCCGTGAGCGCGGAGAACAGCAGCGGAGCCGCGCCGAGTACGGCGATTCCGGCGGCCTTGCGACGAGCGGTCATCGTGGGGGTCTCCTCAAACGGTTCGTGCGGTACGGCGCTCAGGGTTCTGGGCGAGGTCCGGCCGAGGGGCGGGACGAGACCGAGGGCACGGCCCCCATGACGGCACCCGAGGCGTGTCCCGCCCGTCACGGCGCTCAGCACGCTAGCCCCGCTGAACGGTGAGATCCCCTGCTGGGACGGGCCGGAGGCGATCCTTATGGTGGGGTTAAGGCGGCTCTAAGCGATGGCTAGGGGAGGGCGGAGCCCGCGCGTCAACGGCCTGCGGTGACGGGCTCGTTCGCCTCACCCCTGGTGGTTCCCCCGGACGAGGTGAAGCGCCGGGGCAGCCCCCCTCGGCTGCCCCGGCCCTCCCGTGCGGGGGCGCCGGTCACCTCTTGAGCTCGGCCAGGTCACCCGGGTACAGGTACGTGTCCGGGGGGACCTTCGTGCCATGGGCCCACGCGTCGAAGAAGCCCTTCAGGTCCTTCCCCGACACCTCGGCGGCCAGCCTCTCGAACTGCAGCCAGGAGGCGTTGGAGTAGGCGTTGTCGCGGGTCCAGCGCTTCAGTATCGCGAAGAAGTCCCGGTCGCCGACGGTACGCCGTAGCGCATGCATCATCAGCGAGCCCTTGTCGTACAGCGCCGAGTCCAACTCCTTGCCCTTGCCTGCGTCGTAGATCCTGGTCGACCAGTACTCCGGCTCGTCCTTGACGTCCTCCACCGTGAATGCGTAGAAGCCCTTGTCTACTGAGGTGCAGGACGAGAATCGCCGGAAGATGTCAGGAAGTTGTCAGATATCCATAGCCGTCCCGTTCGGCAGGCCGCCGCATCGCCGTCACACCGTCAAAGGAAAGGGAAGGGACGGGAAAGGCCCGGAGGGGAGGAGCACGGAAGAGGAGCGGGCCGGCGACGTGGCAAGGTGTCCTTCATGAGCGGAGCCCGCCCCCCTACCTCGTCCGCCGCGCTGCGGCTCATCGAGGCCGTCGCCGACCCCGGCACCTGGCAGAGCTGGGACCGGCCCGTGGAGATCACCACGGAGGATCCGGACTACCGGGCCGACCTCGAGCGCGCCCGCGAGCGCACCGGCCTCGACGAATCGGTCATCACCGGCGAGGGCCGGATCCGCGGGCGCCGGGTCGCGGTCGTCGCCTGCGAATTCGGCTTCCTGGCCGGGTCGATCGGTATCGACGCGGGCGAGCGGCTCGTCCGGGCCGTGGAGCGCGCCACCGCGGAACGCCTGCCCATCCTCGCCGCGCCCGCCTCCGGCGGCACGCGGATGCAGGAGGGCACGGTCGCGTTCGTGCAGATGGTGAAGGTCACCGCGGCCATCACCGATCACAAGGCGGCGGGCCTGCCCTACCTGGTCTACCTCCGGCACCCGACCACCGGCGGAGTCCTCGCCTCCTGGGGATCCCTCGGTCATGTCACCGCGGCCGAACCCGCCGCGCTCATCGGCTTCCTGGGCCCCCGCGTCCACGAGGCCCTCTACGGCGAGGAGTTCCCGCCGGGCGTCCAGACCGCCGAGAACCTGATGGCCAACGGCCTGGTGGACGCAGTCCTTCCGGCCGATCAGCTCGCCGGGATAGCGGCCCGGGCACTGGGGGTCCTGTCCGGCGACGACGCGGGCACAGCGCCCGGAGGGAACGGCGTCGCGCCTTCCGCGGACACGGGTGCACCGTCCGCCGGGGAGTCCATCCGGCGTTCGCGGCGCGGTGACCGGCCGGGCGTACGGGCGTTGCTGAAGGTCGCCGGCCGTGACGTCACGCCGCTCAGCGGTACCGGGGCGGGCGAGCACGACCCCGGACTGCTGCTCGCCCTCGCCCGTATCGGCGGCACGTCCTGTGTGGTCCTCGGCCACGACCGGCGCGGCGACGCCGCTCCTCCGCTCGGGCCCGCCGGTCTGCGCGAGGCACGGCGCGGCATGCGGATCGCCGCCGAACTGGACCTGCCGCTGCTCACCGTCGTCGACACGGCGGGTGCCGCGCTCTCCCGCGAGGCCGAGGAGGGCGGACTGGCCGGGGAGATCGCCCGCTGCCTCGCCGACCTCGTGACGCTGCCCGCGCCGACGTTGTGCCTGCTGCTCGGCCAGGGGGCGGGCGGCGGCGCGCTGGCGCTGCTGCCCGCGGACCGTGTGATCGCGACCCGGCACGCATGGCTATCCCCGCTGCCTCCCGAGGGCGCGTCCGCGATCCTGTACCGGACGACGGAGCGGGCCTACGAGGTCGCGGGCCGCCAGGGCGTACGGTCCTCCGATCTCCTCGCCCACGGCATCGTCGACCGTGTCATCGAGGAGACGGACGGCGACGGCGAGGGCGACGCGGCCGACCGCGCGGGCGCGTTCCTGACCCACCTCGGCGACCTGCTCGGTGCCGAACTCGCCGCTCTGCGCGACGAGCCGCCCGCGCTGCGGCTCGCCACCCGCAGGCGGCGGCACCGCGCACTGGGGACGGCGGGCCGGTGACGGACGACGGCATCCGTGCCGCGACCCCGGCAGACGCCTCTGCCGTACGGGCCGTCACCGAGGCCGCGTATCACCCGTACGTCGAGAGGATCGGCGTCCGGCCCGCCCCCATGGACGCCGATGTGGGGGCCGACATCGCGGCGGGGCGGGTGTTCGTGACGGGCGACCCCGTCGTGGGCGTCCTTGTGCTCGTGCCCCATGGGGACCATCTGCTGCTGGAGAGTGTCGCCGTCCGTCCGGACGCGCACGGACGCGGCATCGGCGGGCGCCTGCTGGACTTCGCCGAGAGCTTCGCGCGCGAGCACGGTCTTCCCGAAGTGCGGCTCTGCACCCATGTGTTGATGACCGAGAACCAGCGGATCTACGGGCGTCGCGGGTACGAGGAGACGGCGCGCGGGCGGCCCGACCGCCACCACAGGATCCACTACAGCAAGCGGGTGTGAGGGCGCCGTGCCCCGTACCGGAGCGCAGCAGCCACCGCCGCGCGGTTGTCAGTGGCGGGTGCGACGATCCCGGGGTGAACGATGACAGCGAACTGCATGCGGTGACGGGGACGGCTGCCTACTGGGACGGGGCCGCCGACGGGTTCGACGACGAGCCGGACCATGGGCTGCGCGACCCCGATGTGCGCGCCGCCTGGGCGGGGCGGCTGGCCCAGTGGCTGCCGGGCGAGCCGTCCGACATCCTCGACCTCGGCTGCGGCACCGGCAGTCTTTCCCTGCTCGCGGCAGGTGAGGGCCACCGGGTCACTGCGGTCGACCTCTCACCCGCGATGGCGGCCCGCGCGCGGGAGAAACTCGCGGGCACCGGGGCATGCGTCCTGGTCGGCGACGCTTCGGAACCGCCCGTGGGGGAGCGGCGGTTCGACGTCGTGCTCGCGCGCCATGTGCTGTGGATGATGGACGACCCGGCGGCCGTGCTGCGCCGCTGGGCCGCGCTGCTGCGGCCGGGCGGACGGCTCGTGCTGATCGAGGGGTTCTGGGGGACGACCGAACCGGTCGGCATCCGGTCCGCCGAACTCGCCGCGTTCGTGGCCCCGTTGGCGGACCGGTTCGGCACCGAACTGCTCTCCGGCGACCCCGCCCTGTGGGGCCGGCAGGTCGAGGACGAGCGCTACGCGATGGTGGTGCACCCGGCACCCACAGGCTCCGCGCCCGCGCAACGCGCACGCGCCACAGCCTCACATGACGAGACGTCAGGTTCGCGTATCGCACCGCTCCGCCCCGGCGGGCCGCGGCCCAGCCGCCACACCGAGGTCGTGGACGTCCACCTCATCCTGCGCCGCGGCGGCGAGGTGCTGCTCGCCCGGAGAGCCAACACCGGTTACGCGGACGGGCTGTTGCACGCCCCTTCCGGTCACGCCGAGGACGGCGAGGACGTGCTGCAGGCCATGATCCGCGAGGCGCGCGAGGAGACCGGACTCGATCTGGAGCCCGGCGACATGCGGGTGGCGCTGGTGATGCAGCACCGTGCGCCGGAGGACAGCGCGCGGCCCCGTATGGGCTGGTTCTTCGAGGTGCAGTACGGAGCGGGCGGCGAACCCGTCAACCGCGAACCCGGCAAGTGCTCGCAGCTCGACTGGTTCCCGCTGGACGCGCTGCCGGACGACATGGTCGCGTACTGCAGAGCCGGGCTCGACGCCTACCGGGCGGGCCATCGCTTCGTCCTGCACTGGCACCGCCCCGGCGACTCGATCGCCTACGACCCGCGCCTCCCGGACCGCGCCGTCGCACTCGCGTCCACCGCGCGGCCGGTCGTACCGCTGCTCGACACCCCCTGCATTCCGGCCACGGAGGGATAGCGGCGTCCCCGGCACTCGTGTCGCCGATCCGGTGACGGGCTTCGCCTTTTCGTGTGCCCCGCCGCGCTCGCACTCCTCGCGTCCCACACAATGAGTGCGACAAAGAGCAGCACAGACGTTCACCCCGCCCGAGCCGGAGTGCGGCACCGCCGTTGGCGTGCCCGGCCCCGACTCCGTCCCGAGGAGCCCCGTGAGCCTGAAGGTCACCGTCATCAGCGACGCCGCCGACGCACCGTACGAGCAGGTCCGGGCGCAGATCGCCGGCCAGGCGCGCTCGGGGGCGCTCCCGGTCGGCTACCGGCTTCCGACGGTCCGCGGCCTGGCCGAGCAGCTCGGCCTCGCGGCGAACACTGTGGCCAAGGCGTACCGCGCGCTGGAGTCGGACGGTGTGATCGAGACGCGTGGCCGGAACGGGACGTTCATCGCGCCGGCGGGGGAGGCGGCCGAGCGCGAGGCCGCCTCGGCTGCTTCGTCCTACGCCCAGCGAGTCCAGCGCCTCGGCCTGGACCACGCCTCCGCGCGCGCGGCGGTCGACGAAGCACTCCGCGCCACATACGGCACATGAGCCGTGTCCGGAGTGGCGTCCGCGGACCGAGCACCTGAGACGCGCGGCCGGGTGCCGTCGGGGACGCGCGGCCGGCCGGAGCCCCGCTTGCCGAAGAATGCTGCAGGATACGGGCGTTGGAAGAACCACCGCCCGAGCGGTGGCAACTCGCCTTCGACACGCGGGCCTACCATTTCCCGGCACCGCTACCGTCCCTGCTGTCCGGCTCCGGCTCCGGCTCCGGCTCCGGCTCCGCACGTAACGGGTCGGTCGGTCCTCAGGGCGCCGCCTCAGAACAGAGTGTCGGCAAGAAGGTCGACCTGGCCGATGTCCGAGGACCAGCAGTAGAGCATGACCTCGTCGGCACCGATGCCGATGAAGTCATCGACCGCATCGCGGATCCCCTCCGGTGTGGTGAGCAGGCCGTTTGCCACATGGTCCGCGCGTCCACTGAATTCGTAGTAGTCGCGAAGGTTGTGCCGGGCCTGCTCCACGGTGCTCTCCGGGCCGAGGGCGACGTTCACCTGGGCGACCAGGCGCGGTCGGCCAGGACGTTCGTACTTCCCCCAGACCGCCTCGACGTCGCGGAACAGGCCGGCCATGAACCGCGGCGGCAGCGCGGCGCCCAGGAAACCGTCGCCGAACCGGCCGACCCGCTCGATCGCCGCCGGGGCGAAGCCGCCGAACAGCACCTCGGGCCCGCCGGGCGTCGCGGGCACCGGACCGATGGGCCCGACCTCTTCTCCGTACGGCTGGCCCGACCAGGTTCGGCGCAGCAGGGTCATCTGCTCGTCGAGTCGGCGGCCCCGGCGGTGCATGTCGATGCCCGCGGCCAGGCAGTCGTCCTCGCGACCGCCGACGCCGATACCGAGCGTGAAACGGCCGCCCGACATGCGGTCGAGGGTCGCGGTCTGCTTGGCGAGCATCGCGGTGTTGTGGACGGGCGCGATCAGCACCTCGGTCTGGACACGGATACGGGACGTGGCACCGGCGAGAGCCGCGAGGGTGATGAGGGGCTCGGGATTGTCGAAGACGAGCCGGTCGAGCAGGCCGAGCGTGCTGAAGGGGCCCGTATCGGCGCGCCGGGCCCAGCTCAGCAGCAGGGCGGGGGCGTCGATGGGAAGGCCGAGACCGATCTTCATGGGGTGAATCCTCCGGAGGGCAGCCGAAAACAGATGCCGCCCCTCCGTGGCTCCGCGCAGCTGTGCGCGGGCTTGCTCCCGTTCTGCGGCGCAGGTTCCGGAGAGCGTGATCTTCAGAGTGCGGTGACCGTAACGCGGCCGACCGAGTGTGAGCAACGCCTTTCCGGCGAGACTCGTGCACTGCCCGATGGTCGTACGACCGAGTCCGCGTTCACTCGACTCATCGGGCAGTGCCTCCGGGCAGTGCCTAGAGGTACAGCCCGGCGTCCTGGTCCGACGGCTGGTGCGGGACCGACGCCGGGCCGGTGCCGCGGCGCAGCGCGAACAGCTCGGCCAGCGTCGCGCCGTCACGTCCGATCGACTCCGTGCCGTCGCCGCTCCCGCCGAGCCAGTCGAGCGCCTCGAGCCGGGTCAGCCGCCCCACCTCGATACGGGCCAGGCAGCGCCCGGGCCGTACGACGGCGGGATGGAGCCGCTCCAGGTCCTCGTTGGTGGTGACGCCCACCAGGACGTTGCGCCCCTGACCCAGCAGGCCGTCCGTGAGGTTGAGCAGCCGTGAAAGGGCCTGCCCCGCAGTGTGCTTGGCCTCGCCGCGGATCAGCTCGTCGCAGTCCTCGAGCAGCAGCAGCCGCCACCGGCCCTTCGACGAGCCGTCGTCCTCGCCGATCGCGATGTCCATGAGATAGCCGACGTCGCTGAACAGCCGCTCCGGGTCGAGCACGCAGTCGACCTGGCACCACTCGCGCCACGACCGCGCCAGCGTCCTGAGCGCTGAGGTCTTGCCGGTGCCGGGCGGTCCGTGCAGGAGGAGGAGCCGGCCCGCGATGTCGTCCGGGGTCACCTCCATCAGCCGGCCCATCGCCTCGGCCACCGGGGCCGTGTAGTTGGGCCGGATCTCCTCCCATGTCCCGGCCGAGATCTGACGGGTCGTACGGTGCGGGCCGCGCCGCGGCGACACGTACCAGAACCCCATCTGCACGTTCTCCGGCTGTGGCTCCGGCTCGTCCTCCGCGCCGTCCACGCAGCGGTCCAGCACCTTCTCGGCGAGATCGTCGTCGACCGCCGTGACCGTCACGTCCGCGCCGCGGCTCCACCGCGACACCAGCACCGTCCAGCCTTCGCCCTCCGCGAGGAGCGCGCTGCGGTCGTCGTCGCGCGCCGAGCGCAGCACCGCGGCACCCGGCGGCAGCAGCGTCATGCCCGACTTCACCCGGTCGATGGAGGAGCTGCGGGAGTAGGGCTGCTCGCCGGTCGCGAACCGGCCCAGGAACAGCGCGTCCACGACGTCGGACGGCGAATCGCTGTCGTCCATCGTCAGCCGGATCGGCAGGGTGTGGGCGGAAGCGGACCCGCCGCGCAGGGCGGGAGCGTCACTGGGGAGTGTTCCGCCGGGGCCGTCCCCTTCCGCCGCGGCCCGGTCCGTCACCGCGCCGTCCATGACCGCGCCTTCGCATTCGGGGAGGGCGTCGTCGGGGAGAACGGTGTCGGGCAGCGTCTGCAGAGCGTGCGAGGTGTCGGGAGCACGGTCGGGGGTGCTGTCGGGAGCGGGCAGGATCTGCCTCCTGTCGAGGTCGTACGGCCGGTGGGCACACATGGTGCACATGATCCGGCACGAAACGGACCTGCGCACCAGGTTTCCCGGCGCCTGCCCCGCAGTTCCCCCGAGGAACCGACCGCCACCCGTGGTAGCTTTCGTATACGAGCTGTATGCGACATCTGGGGGTTCCCGTGCAGTCCGGTCGTGAGAAGGCGTACACGTACCTCAAAGAGGTCGTGCTGGCCGACCCGGAGATGCAGGGCCGGTTCCTCACCGAGCAGGAGATCGCCGACCGGATCGGCGTCTCCCGCACCCCGATCCGCGAAGCGCTGCTGCTCCTCGCGGCGGAGGACCTCATCCAGCTCGTGCCCAAGCGCGGCGCCCACATCGCCCCGCTCTCCGGCCGGGAGATCACCGAGCTGATGGAGCTGCGCGGGATCGTCGAGCGTTACGCGGCGGAGCAGGCGATCGGCAACGGCGAGGTGCCTGCCCGGGCCCTCACCGAGATCCTGGAGCGCCAGAGCGCGCTCACCGGTCCGGGCGAGGGCCGGGAGTTCATCGCGGCCGACCACCTCTTCCACGCCACCCTGGTCTCGAGCGTGGGGAACGCCCTCCTCGATCGGCACTACGACGGGTTGCGCAGCCGCCAGATCCGCGTCGGTGTCGCGGCGCTCCACAACCAGCCGGGGCGCCAGGACGTGGTGCTGGCCGAACACCGGGCGATCCTCGACGCGTTGGTCGCGGGTGACCCCGGCACCGCGCGCGCCGCCATCACCAACCACCTCGACAGCACCCTGCGCGTCCTGCTGGCGGGTTAGCGGGCCTGCCGGGCGCCGCCGGGCCCGGCGATGGCGAGCTCCTCGACGGCGTCGAGGAGGCGGGCGGACAGGAGGGGCGGTTCGCGGCGTAGCGGGCGGCCGCGGGGTCGAACGACAGGGTGCGGGACGTGGTCATCCGGCCATCGTCGGCGATCGCCAATCAACTGCCGCCCACGGAAGTCCAGTTCGGCCGAACCTCGCGCGCAGCCCATCGCTTCCCCAGGCGCCCGCTACGGGCCCGGCACGCCCTACGGCCGGTCCGCCCTTTCCGGGGTGGCGAGGGCCTCGCGGCCCAGCCTCCGGTTCGCCAGCACCGAGACCTTGCGCCGGACCGCGCCGACCTCCTCCGTGTCCACGTCCGCGATGAGCATCCCGGGGCCGGACTCCAACTGCCCGCGTACCGTGCCGTCAGGACCGACGACCGTGCTGTATCCGATCCCCGTCGGTGCCGCCTTCCGCGACCGGCCCTCCTCCCCGGTGGGCACGGGCTCCGCCTGGTCCACGGCCGCGACCCAGAGTGTGGCGTCCAACGCCCGTGCGCGGACGAGGAGTTCCCACTGCTCCCGCTTGCCCGGCCCCGCGCCCCACGAGGCGGGGAGCAGCGACAGCAGCGCCCCGGCGTCGGCGTGTGCCCGGAAGAGTTCGGGGAAGCGCACGTCGTAGCAGGTGGCCAGGCCGACCCGGACGCCCTCGACGTCGATGGTCACCACCGCCGACCCCGGCGCCACGGTGTCCGACTCGGCGAAGCCGAAAGCGTCGTAGAGGTGGATCTTGTCGTAGGCGGCTTCGACTCCGGGGCCGGTGGCCAGCAGGGTGTTGGTCACGCGGCCGTCCGGGGAGGGGGTGAACATGCCCGCCACGACGACGATCCCGGCGTCCTTCGCGATCGCGCGGACCTCGTTCGCCCAGAGGCCGTCGAGCGGTTCGGCCACGGGTCCCAGCGGGATGCCGAAGCAGGCCATCGTCGCTTCGGGGAAGACCACGAGTTGGGCGCCGGACTCCGCGGCCAGATGCGCCTCCTCGCGCACCGTGGCGAGGTTGCGTTCGGGCCGCGGTTCCGCGGTGATCTGGCTGAGCGCGATGCGCATGACGCTTCCGCCCTTTCTGTTCACGGCTGTCGGGGAGTTACGGACTCGCTGGGGCGCACGCCGGCGTGCCCGGCACGCCTACGACGGGACCTTGGTGGCACGGCGCTGCCCGGCCTCCCGCTCCAGTTCCTCGTCCTCGGCCGGGTTCCCGTCGCGGCCCAGGCGGATCCCGATGACGGTGAGCACCGCGGTGAGCGCGATGTATACGGCGAGGGGCACCCAGGAGTCGTACGTGCTGAGCAGCAGCGTGAACAGCACGGGTGCGACGGCGCCGCCGATCAGGCCTGCCAGGGTGTAGGCGAGCGAGGATCCGGTGTAGCGGAGCCGGGGGGTGAACTGCTCGGCGATGAAGGCCGCCTGGGGCCCGTACATCAGCGAGTGGATCGCCAGCGCCCCGACGACGCCGAGAGTCAGCAGCAGCCAGCTCGTGCCATCGACGAGCGCGAAGAACAGGAACGGCCAGAGGGCGGCGGCGACCGCGGAACAGCCGTACACCAGACGGCGGTTGACCCGGTCGGAGAGCGCTCCGGCCAGCGGGATGAGGACGATCTGCAGCGCGGACCCGATGAGCACGGCGCTGAGCGCGGACGCGCGGGACATGCCCAGCTCGCCGGTGGCGTACGTGAGGACGAACACCGTGAACATCGCGTACAGCACATCGGGTGCCACACGGCTGAGGATCGCCGCGCTCAGTGCCCGCGGCTGGGTGGTGAAGACATCGCGGACCGGCGCCTGGGGGCGGTCCTCGGTGGCCTGGATGGCCTTGAAGACCGGCGTCTCCTCCAGCTTGACGCGGATCCACAGGCCGAAGACCACCAGGAGTCCGGAGAGCAGGAACGCCACGCGCCAGCCCCAGGAGAGGAACTCGTCCTCGGTGAGCAGCGCGCCGAGCGCGGCGAGGACGCCGTTGGCGAGAAGGTTTCCCGCGGGCGGCCCGACCTGGGCGGCCGACGCGTAGAAGCCCCGGCGGCGCGGGTCGGCGAACTCGCTGGAGAGCAGCACGGCTCCGCCCCACTCGCCGCCGACCCCGACGCCCTGGGCGAAGCGCAGCAGCACCAGGCCGATGGGGGCGGCGACGCCCACGGTGGCGTACGTCGGCAGGACGCCGATCAGCAGCGTCGCGACGCCGATGAGGACGAGGGTGGCGATGAGCACCCGCTTGCGGCCGATCACATCGCCGAGGCGGCCGAAGACGAATCCGCCGAGCGGTCGTGAGACATAGCCCACGGCGTAGGTGGAGAACGCCAGGAGGGTGCCGGTGAGCGGGTCGCTCGAGGGGAAGAAGAGGTCGCCGAAGACCAGGGCCGCGGCGGCCGAGTAGACCGCGAAGTCGTACCACTCCAGAGAGGTCCCGGTGAGGCTCGCGAAGAAGGCGCGGCGGGCCGCCCGGGGGTCGGCGGTCCGGTCGGCGGGCCGGCCGGCGGGGGACTTCCGCGGCCGGGGGTCTGTGCTGTGCATGGTGGCCATTCCTTGCCGGGGCGCGTTCAAGTATTGGCATACTTGCTGTATACCAGTCGTATGCGCAATCCCCTGGGCGGGAATTTCGGCGCTGAGAAAAACGGCGAATACGGAGAAAAGTGAACGTATCTCCGTCCGCTGTCCGTGGTCTGGAGGGCCGATGAACAAGCTGATCTTTGAACTGCCCGACGGCTCCACCCGGAGCGTGAACGTCGTGCAGGTGCTGAACGCGGGCTACGCCGGGCGCAGCCAGGAGGACGTCGCGGCCCATGTCGCCGAGCTGGCCGAACTAGGGGTGCCGGCCCCGTCCACCACCCCCGCCCTCTACCCGGTGTCGCCGTACCTCGCCCAGCAGACGGGCCGGGTCAGCGTCCAGCACGGTCGTACCTCGGGCGAGGCCGAGTGGGCGCTGGTCGTCGCGGAGGACGGCGAGCTGCTGCTCACCGCGGCCTGCGACCACACCGACCGCGACCTGGAGGTGCACGGCGTGGCCTGGAGCAAGAACGCCGGGCCCGATGTGCTCTCCACCCGGGCCTGGCGGCTGGATGACGTGCAGTCGCGCCTCGACGCGCTCACGCTTCGCGCGTGGGTCGCGCGGCAGGGGGAGGAGCGGGAGATCCAGACCGGCACCGCGGCCGAGCTGCTGCCGCCCGGCTACTGGGTCGAGCTGCTCCGTGAGCGCGGCGATCTGGTGCCCGGCACGGTGCTGATGTCCGGCACGATCCCGATGGCCGAGGGCGTCGACCAGTTCGGGGACGGTTGGCGGGTGGAACTGGGCGATCCGGCGACCGGGGACACGATCCACCTCGCCTACGACGTGGTGCCGATGGCCGAACCGATCGGCTGAGCCGGGGCCCCGCACGCTCAGCGCGGCCCGCGAGTTGGGCCGGGGTCCGCGAGTTGGGCGGGGGCCCGCGAGTTGAGCCGGGGTCCGCGAGTTGGGCCGAGGTCCGGGTGCTGAGCCGGGGTCCGCGAGTTGGGCCGGGGTCCGGGTGCTGAGACGGGGTCCGCGAGTTGGGCGGGGTCCGCGTGCTGAGCCGGGGCGCGGCGGCCACTCCGCCCGCGGGCGGACTCCCGTTCCGCCCGCCCGTACACGACCCCGCCGTGGACCGTCGATCGCCGGTCCACGGCGGGGTGTTGCGCGTACGAGGGGGGCTACGCGCTCCGCACGTCCGCGCTACGCGCTCCGTACCTCTGCGTTACGTGCCGGGACAGGTCACTCCACGACCTTCAGCAGCTTGTTGGGCGAGCCGCTGCCGGGGTCGGTCACGACGTCCGGGGTGGCGCCGTCGCTCAGGGCCTGGGCGACCTCGGCGGGCGTGGCGCTCGTGTGCCCCGCGAGATAGACCGCCGCCGCGCCCGCGACGTGCGGACTGGCCATCGATGTACCCGAGATGGTGTTGGTGGCGTCGTCCGCCGTGTTCCACGCACCGGTGATGTCCGAGCCCGGTGCGAAGATGTCCAGCCGCGCACCGAAGTTTGAGAAGTACGAGCGGCCGTCCGCGTTGGTCGTCGAGCCGACCGTGATGGCCTCGGGCACCCGCGCGGGGGAGTAGCCCTCGGCGTCGGCGCTCCAATTGCCCGCAGCCACCGCATAGGTGACGCCGCTGGCGACGGAGTTCTTGACGGCGGTGTCCAGTGCCTCGTCGGCGCCACCGCCGAGCGACATGTTGGCCACCGACGGGCCGCTGTGGTTCTGCGTCACCCAGTCGATGCCCGCGACGACGCCCGCCGTGGTGCCCGAGCCCTGGTCGTTGAGCACGCGCACCGCGACGACCTTCGCGCTCTTGGCCACACCGTGCGCGGTGCCCGCTGCGGTCGAGGCGACGTGCGTGCCGTGGCCGTGCCCGTCCTGCGCGGTGTTGTCGTTGTCCACGGCGTCGTAGCCGTCGGCCGCCCGGCCGCCGAAGTCGGAGTGGCTGATGCGGACGCCGGTGTCGATGACGTACACCGTCGTGCCGCTGCCCGCGCTGTCGGGGTAGGTGTACTTCTGGTCGAGCGGCAGAGCCGCCTGGTCGATGCGGTCGAGTCCCCAGGACGGCGGGTTGTCCTGGGTGGCCTCGATGCCGACTCTCTTGTCCTGGTAGACCTTGTCCACTGCCGGGTCGGCGGCGAGCCGCCGCGCCTCGGCCGCGTCGAGCCGGACCGCGTAGCCGTTGAGCGCGGCCCGGTATGTGCGCTGCACGGTGCCGCCGTACGCGGCGACCAGCTTCTTGCCCTGGGCGGACGCGGACGTGAGTCCGCTGCCCTGCTTCAGCGTGACGATGTAACTGCCCTTGACGGCGTCGGTGGCGCCGGCGCCGACGATCGTGCCGCCCGCGGGGGCGGCGTCGGCGGGAAGCGCGGTGAGAGCGCCGAGGAGCGCGGCTGCGGCCGCTACCGTGATCGCTGTGGTGACCCTGCCCGAGGTGGTACGCATCACTGCCATCGCGAGGGATTCCTCCTCATGAGTGGCGCGCGATGGTGCTGCGCGCATGTGGGGGGAGCGCACGGGGAGTTCGTGCGCATGGGGCCCGAACGTGGGTGTCGGCCGGGGCCCTTCTGAAGAGTCCACGCTCGCCCTCGAAGGAACAAGAGTTCTGACGTGATGTCATATGCACGTCAAAATCTCACCTGTTACGCATGGGCGCCCCTTGCCAGTTTTGACATGGACGCTTCCCGTCCTGGATGGCCGCTGCTACGACAGATGTGGCAGAGATCCTGCTAAGGGAGGTTCCATGAAACTGTCCCGATGTGCGGCAGTGATGTCCGCAACCCTTCTCACCGCAGCGCTCGCCCTGACCGGGGCGGGCGCCGCTCATGCGACCCAACAGGCCGCAGCACCCCACTACGTGGCCCTCGGCGACTCCTACTCCTCCGGGGTCGGAGCCGGGAGCTACGACAGCGGGAGCGGCAACTGCAAGCGCAGCACCAAGTCGTATCCCGCCCTGTGGGCCGCCGCCCATTCACCCGCGTCGTTCAGCTTCACCGCCTGCTCGGGGGCTCGTACGGGTGATGTTCTCGCCGGTCAGCTCGGCCCCCTCAACTCCTCCACCGGCCTGGTCTCCCTCTCCATCGGCGGCAACGACGCCGGCTTCGTCGACGTCATGACCACCTGCGTCCTCAACTCCGAGAGCACCTGCCTGCAGCGCGTGCAGGAGGCGCGCTCCTACGTCGCCACCACCCTGCCGGGCAAGCTCGACGAGGTGTACACGGCCATCGCGAGCCGGGCCCCCGACGCCCATGTCGTCGTCCTCGGTTACCCCCGCCTCTACAAGCTGGGCGGCTCCTGCATCGCCGGGCTCAGCGAGAAGGAACGCGCCGCTCTCAACGCCGCGTCCGACGACATCAACGCCACGACCGCCAAGCGCGCCGCCGACCACGGCTTCACCTTCGGCGACGTGAGCACCACCTTCACCGGGCACGAGATCTGCTCGAGCGACTCCTGGATCCACAGCGTGACCTGGCCGATCGAGAACTCCTACCACCCGAAGGCCGCGGGGCAGTCCGGCGGTTACCTTCCCGTCTTCGCATCGGCGGCCTGACCGGACCGCCCCGCTCGGGTACGGCCAGCAAGTCCCGCAGCCCCGTAAAGCCCGCAGCCCCGCCGGGCCCGCAAGGCCCGCAGTCCCGGCAAGGCTCGAAGTCCCCTACGTCCGCGGAAGCGCGGAGACCGCGAGGAGGAGGCCCCGTCCGCCGGGGCCTCCTCTCCCTGGTCACAGGGGAGTTCGGGGCTCTCGGGGAAACGTCACATTGTACGCTGGGTGCCCCGCAGAGCATCGGAGGACCGCGATGGGCGCCCTGCAGCAGCGCAACCCGATCGCCGCTCATGAGCGGCTCCGCGATCAGGTCGCCCATGCCCTGCGTGCTGCCCTCATCGCCGGTGAACTCCGGCCCGGAACCGTCTACTCGGCCCCCGGCCTGGCCGCCGACTTCGGTGTCTCGGCCACTCCGGTGCGGGAGGCGATGCTCGACCTCGCCCGCGAGGGTCTGGTCGAGCCGGTGCGGAACAAGGGTTTCCGCATCACCGAGGTGAGCGAGCGCGACCTCGACCAGTACGCCGAGATCCGCGCGCTGATCGAGGTCCCGATGGCCGGCAGGGTCGCCAGGACCGCCACCCGCGAGCAGCTGGAGGAACTCCGGCCGGTTGCCCGGGAGATCGTCGACGCCGCGCGCAAGCACGACCTCATCGGCTATCTGGAGGCCGACCGGCGCTTCCACCTCACCCTGCTCGGGCTGACCGGCAACAGCCGCCTGGTCGATGTGGTCGGCGATCTGCGCAAGCGCTCCCGCCTCTACGGTCTCAACCTCCTCGACGAGCGGGACGAGTTGGTGCCCTCGGCCGAGGAGCATCTGGAGCTGCTCGAACTGATGCTGGTCGGCGACGCCGAGGGGGCCGAAGCCTGCATGGCACGCCACCTCGGCCATGTCCGCTCGCTCTGGGCCCGGGCCCGCGACGAACCCGTGGAGCCGCGCCCGCGGCTGCGGTTGGGTCCGCCCGCGACCGCGCGCTGACTCCTCCACAACTCCCCTCCGTCCCGCGCGAGATGCTGACGGTGTCCCGTCGGCCTGCCGGACACCGCCCGTTGCGCCGTCCGTAACTCGTCCCTGTCGTACGGCAGTTCGTGAGCAGTGTTGTCTGAAGCCTTGTCAGTGCAATTTCACATTACTATGTTACGGGTCACATCTCGGGGCGGAGAGAGCCCAGCACGCCCCGCCAACTCCCCACACTCCCCAGGAGATTCAGGTGTCGCATCCGCGCATGCCACGCAGAATCCTGCTGGCCACAACCCTCGTCACCACCCTCGCCACGAGCCTTGCGCTTCCGGCGGCACATGCGGCGCAGACCGCACACGCTGCCCGGACCGCACAGCCCGGCACCCCGCAGGCTCAGCCGAAGACCGGCCCTCAGGCCCCGGACCGGACCGGCCCTCAGGCCCCGGACCGGACCGGTTCTCAGACCCCGGCCCGGAGCACACCCGCCGTCAACGGCCGTGCCGGAGCACCGGCCACCAACCCCTTCGACGAGGCCGAGCGCCTCGCCGAGGCCCCCAAGACCACCGACCGTCCCGCACCCGCCCCCGGCGGTATCACCGAGAAGGGCCGCATCCCCGGCCCGCGGACACCGAAGAGCTCCGCACCGCAGTCCGCGCCCGCCGTCGCCCCCTGCACCCTCGACGGCATCACCGGCCTCGGTCCCGAACAGCTCGCCGACTTCCTCGCCGACCCGGCCGTCACCGCCGACGGCTGTCTGCGCGACCTCATCTGGACCTGGGACGCCCGGCTCGCTCCGGTGATGTCAGACGCCCACGTCCAGGCCGTCTCCCGCCGCATCTCCGCGCTGGCTCCCGCCCATGACGGGAAGAACGGCAGCCATCTGTACGAGATGTTCACGTACCTGCACGCGGTGGCCTACCACGACTTCTCGCGCGACGAGATCGACATCACCGACCCGCCCACCGTCGACGCCATGCGCGAGGCAGTGCAGGCCTTCGGGACCGCCGCCCGCACATTCAACGTCACCCGTACCAACGCCGACACCCTGCGCGAGGCTCTCTACGCGGCCAGTTCGCCCGGGCTGCGCCAGCACCAACTCGGCCTGATCAAAAGGGTGCTGGCCACCATGGACAGCTACCACACCGGCACCAACCGCGACCGGGCGTGGGCCGGTGCCGCGCTCGCCGGGCTCTCCGTCAACTACCTGGGCGTCTACCCGGGCAACGACGACACCGCCTTCCACGCCGCCGTCGCGGCCGACGCCTCGTACCGCGGCGCCTTCAAGGCCTTCGCCGGCTACACCCACCTCAAGGGGACGGACAACGCGTGGGTGGTGCGCGACGCGCTCGGTGAGTACGGGCGCTTCGGCGAGGTCGAGGCCCTCCGGGACGGCATCGTCCGCGACCTCGGCCCCCTGCTGGCCGCGGCCGTGCGCAACTTCGGCGAAGGCAGCGAGCCCTGGGCGAAGGTCGTCTCCTGGCTGATCGTCTTCGAGGCCTGCAAGCCGTACAGCGTGTGCAAGGAGGACATCGAGAAGCGGATCTTCCCGCACACCTATGTCTACGACGGCGGTGCCATCAAGGTCCGCACCGCCCTCGACCGGGCCACCGTCGACCAGTTGTACTACGCGAGCAAGCAGGTCAGGGCACAGTTCCATCGCGTCGTAGGGACCCGGGAACCGCTGGCAGGCGACACCAACACCACCCTCACGATCGTGCTGTACGCCTCACGCGCCGACTACGAGATCTACCAGCCGATGCTCACCGGGCTGAGCACCGACAACGGCGGCATGTACATCGAGCGCGGCGCGACGTTCTACACCTATCAGCGGCGCGTCCCCGAGGACTCCAGCCTCACCCTGGAGGAGTTGTTCCGCCACGAGTACGTGCACTATCTCAACGGCCGCTTCGCCGTGCCCGGTTACTTCGGCGAGGGCCCCTGGTACACCGGTGACCGGACCACCGCCATGGACGAGGGCACCGCCGAGTTCTTCGACGGCTCCACCCGCGACGACGGGATAGCCGTCCGCAAGTCGCTGGTCCGCAGCATCATCGAGGACACCGCGGGCGGTGGCCCCCGCATGACCGTCGACCAGCTCCTGCACGCCACCTACGACGGGGACGGCTTCCGCTTCTACGCGTACGCGGGGACCTTCTACGAGTTCCTGTGGCGCGAACACCCCACGCTGCTGCAGGAGATGTACCGCCATCTGCGCGCCGACGACCCGACCGCCTTCGACGCCTGGCGCGACCGCCTCGGACGCGACACCGCTCTGCAGCAGGGCTACGACGCCTTCCTCGACGAGCACATACCCAAGGTGGACGACCTCTTCGTGCCCGACACGAAGTACGTCCCGAACGACTCGCTGCGCTTCGCCCGCGCCGACGAGGTCCGCTCCGCGTTCGCCGCCGCCACCCAGAACACCCCCGTCTGCAAGGACGAGGGAGCCGCCGACAAGCCCCGCTTCACCTGTACGGGCAGGATCACGGCCAACCTCTCCGACTCCGGGGACCCGAGCAAGGTCTTCCGGGACATGTCCGAAACCGTCGACTACTTCATCCTCGACCGTACCGACACGGCCGGAACCAACTTCGATGACATGAACTGTTCCTTCGGCCCGGTTGAGATCTGGACCACAGGCCGGTCCGGCAGCTCGGACTACAGCTGCGAGGGGCCGCTGCGCCGCTGAGCCCGCACGCGGCCGGTGCTCCCCGCACCCCGCGAACGGGGCCCGGCCCCACAGCGGCCGGGCCCCGCTCCACAGGGCATGATCGGCTCCACGGCGAACTGGTCGTTCCCGTACCGCGGTTCGGGCCGGAATCGTCAACACCCTTGCCGGGAAGGTGAATCCGTGCGCTGTGGATGCGCGGGTGACGTGACGGGACGGTAGGGTTAATCTGCCCGGGCCGGGTGCCCTCGTTTGGGTGGGGAGTCTCATGGAACAGATAGCAATGCACAGCAGGGCTCGTGTACCTGCGATCAAATGCGGAACCGGCGCGTCCAGCAGGCGCCTGGACCGCCATCTCGCCGTGCTGTCCGGCCCTGCCGTGCCGCAGCGCGAGGCGGAGGAAGCGACCCTGCTGATGCGCGAGATAGCGTCGCACGACGTGCAGCGCTCCCGGACGAGCAGAAGCGCGCGGGTGAAGCTCTTCGCACCGTTGCGCAGGCTGCGCCGCTCGCTCTTCGGCAATCACTGACGCCTTTCGCTCCCCACCCAGGCCGCCGGCCGCCGTTCCCGTCGGCCTGGGTCCTCCGGTGGTCGCCCGGGTGCGTCAGGCGACCACCCCGTCCCGGCGCAGCGCGCCGACCTGGACGTCCGTCACTCCCAGGGCGCGCAGCAGCGCGTCGGTGTGCTCCCCCAGTCCCGGTACGTCACCGGCCCGGTGCTCCTCACCCCCCGGCAGCGTGATCGGCGGCACCAGCGTCTTCAGCGGTCCGGCCGGTGAGCCGGTCTCCTGCCACCGGTTCCGGGCGGCGAGCTGCGGATGGCCGGCCAGTTCCGCCACTCCGTTCAGCCGGGCGCAGGCGATGCCCGCCCGCTCCAGCCGTGCGATCGCCTCCTCCGCGGTCAGCCGGGCCAGCGCCTCCCCGACCGCCGCATCCGTCTCCGTACGGTTGCGGGTGCGGGCCACATTGGTCGCGAAGTCCGGGTGCACCGCCAACTCCGGCCGCTCCAGCACCTGCTGGGCGAGCCTGCCCCACTCCCGGTCGTTCTGGACCGACAGCAGCACCAGCGGGCCGTCGGCCGTCGGATAGGCGTCGTACGGGGCGATGACGGCGTGCGCCACGCCTGTACGCGCGGGCGGCCGGCCCCCGTACATCCCGAAGTACAGCGGGTGCCCCATCCATTCGGCGAGCGCGTCGAACATCGACACCTCGACCGGGCCGCCGCGGCCCGTGGTCCCGCGCCGCAGCAGCGCCGCGAGCACCCCCGAGAACGCGTACATCGCCGCGGCGATGTCGGCCGCCGGGATGCCCGCCTTGACCGGCTGCTCCGGGGTGCCGGTCACCGAGACGAGACCGGCCTCGCACTGCACGAGCATGTCGTAGGCCCGTTTGTGCGCGTAGGGGCCGTCCGGGCCGTAGCCGGAGACGTCGACGGCGATGAGCTTCGGGTGGAGGGCGCAGAGCGCGGCCGCGTCCAGTCCGAGCCGGGCTGCCGCGCCCTGGGCGAGGTTCTGCACGAAGACATCGGCGCCGGCGATGAGTTGCCGGAGGATCTCCAGCCCGCGTTCGTCCTTGAGGTCGAGCGCGATGGACTCCTTGCCGCGGTTGGCCCAGACGAAGTGCGAGGCGAGTCCGTGCACGGAGGTGTCGTAGGCCCGCGCGAAGTCGCCGCCGTCCGGCCGTTCCACCTTGATCACCCTGGCTCCCAGATCGGCGAGCTGCCGGGTGGCGAACGGGGCGGAGACGGCCTGCTCGACGGCGACGACGGTGATCCCGTCCAGCGGGAGCGGCTGGGGCGCGGTGTTGTCCATGACAGGTGTCCTATCGCTTCGGACACCCCGCTCGCCACGGGCCCCCCGTCCGGCGCGGCGGCCGGGAGCGGCACGGCGGCCGTCAGAGCAGCGCGAACTGGCCGTTCGGGCCTTCCTCGTGGTGGTCCAGCACCGACGCCGGACGGTGGGCCGCGGCGGGTGCCGGGAGGACGCCCGCGCGGCGGAGGTCCACGGCTGTGAGACGCGGGCCGTCGGCCATACGGGCGGCCAGCGCGGCGCGCTCCGGCCGCAGTTCGTCGATCATGGACAGCACCGTGATCAGCTCCAGCAGCTCGGAGGTCCACTCCTGCGGCCACGCCGCGGGCCGTACGGCGTCCAGCCCGCCGGGCGTCCCCGTGGCGGTCCGCACCTCGAACCACCGCTCCAGCACCCGTACGCCGCCCGCGTGGAACTCCCAAGCGGCCGCCGGTACGGGGGAGATGCGGCCCGAACCGAGGTGGAGCGCCCCCTCTTCCGGGTCGTGGCTCAGCGTGCCGGCCAGGGTGCGCTGGTCGGTCGGGACCGCTGCCCGGACGTACGGCCGTCTGCCGCCCGGGAGTTTGGGCCGCTCACCCGGCGCCGCCGCGCACCGTGCGCCGTAGGTGTGCAGCCACAGCAGGCGGCGGCCCAGAGCGACACCGGTACGCCATGTCTCCGGGGAGGCCGTCAGAGGGACGGCGACACCCTCCGGACGGCGGCCGGAGACTGCGGCCACCCACGCGAGGACGTCCTCGGCCGTGACGGGGAGGCCGAGCAGGTCGGCGAGGTGGTCGAGCAGACCGGGTGCCAGGTTGGGTTCACGCCCGCCCGGGCGCCGGTGGAGCGGGCGGATGCGGCCGGGGCGGCCCGCGGGCGAGCGCCCGTCGGGCAGGACCGCGGAGAAGACCAGCGCCGGGCCCGTGTCGTGCGGCACATGGCCGGGCTCCACGGCGAACGTCTGGTGCTCGTCCGCGACCCGCCACAGTTCGGGCCGGGCCATGTCGATCAGCCGGTGGTCGGGGATCAACCACTGCCGGTCGAACGGCCCGTGCAGGACCCGGACCGGCTCGGGGCAGGGGCCGCTCTCCCCGGCGATGGGCGCGGTCGGGGCGGTATGGCCCGGGAGTTGGGGCACGGCGACGTGCACCGTACGGGCACGGGAGGGCTGGAACAGGGCCTGGCGCGCGGCCGGGTCCGGCGCGCGCAGCAGGGCGTTCCAGCGGGCCTTGAGGGAGGCGGGGTCGGGCGCGAGGGGCCAGACCCGCCCGGTGCGCAGCGGTGCGACCGACCACGGCATGAGGTCCGCGAGCAGGGGCGCGTCGTGCGGCGGCGTGACGTCATGGGCCGGTGCGGCGCCGTGAGCGGATGCGGCACTGCGGGCCGGCGGGGTGTCCCGGGACGAGGGGGCCTCGTGGGTCGCCGGGGTGTCGCGGGACGAGAGGGCATCGGGGGACGGGACGGTGTCGCGGGGAGTGGCGGCGTCGTGGGAAGCGGCGGTGTCGTGGGCCGGTTCGACGCCCGGGGACGGCATGACGTCCCCACCAGCGTCCCGCTCCGCCATACGCGGTCGTCCTCCCCGATGGCGGCCGAACCGGCCGCCGCCTCGCCCCGTCGCGTCGTCCCGCATCGTACCCGCGGCTCCCGTCCCGTAGTCGGGCCCGAGGCCCGGGACCGATCCCGCCGATCGGTGTGCCCGAGTCGTGCCCGAGTGAAGCCGGAAACGGATCAAGCGGCGTGCGTCACGGTCCCGGACCGCAGAGGTGGGCCACACTGAGGGAAAGCCGAAGAAATCAGGAGCTTGACGTGGCACGTTACGAGGACGCCCACCGCAGCAGTCTGCGCGACCCCGACGCATTCTGGCTCCGGGCCGCGGAGGCGATCGACTGGGACCGGTCGCCGACACGGGCGCTGGATGCCACACGGCCGCCCTTCTACCGCTGGTTCGCCGACGGACGGCTCAACACCTGCCACAACGCGCTGGACCGGCACATTGCCGCGGGCCACGGCGACCGTACGGCCCTGATCCACGACTCGGCCTACACGGGGGAGCGGCGCTCGTTCTCGTACGCCGAACTGCGCGACGAGGTGGCCCGGTTCGCCGGGGCGCTGCGCGGTCTGGGCGTGGGCGCGGGGGACCGCGTCGTCATCTACCTGCCGATGGTGCCCCAGGCCGTCGTCGCGATGCTCGCCTGCGCGCGGCTGGGGGCGGTGCACTCCGTGGTCTTCGGCGGATTCGCGCCCAAGGAGCTGGCGGCGCGCATCGACGATGCCCGGCCCAAGGTCGTCCTCTCCGCGTCCTGCGGGATCGAGCCGGGCCGCATCGTCGAGTACAAGCCCATCGTCGACGAGGCCCTGCGGCTGTCCGCGCACCGGCCGGACGCCGTCGTCGTCCTGCAGCGCGAACAGGCCCGCGCCGACCTCCGCAAGGACACGGCGGGCCCGCAGGAGCTCGACTGGGACGAGCTGATGGCGGGCGCCCAGCCGGCCGACTGCGTTCCCGTGGCGGCGACCGACCCGCTCTACGTCCTCTACACCTCCGGAACGACCGGGCGCCCCAAGGGAGTTGTACGCGACAACGGCGGTCATGCCGTCGCCCTGGCCTGGTCGATGTCCGCGATCTACGACATCGGTCCGGGGGACGTGTGGTGGACGGCCTCGGACGTCGGCTGGGTCGTCGGCCACTCGTACATCGTCTACGCGCCCCTGCTGGTCGGCGCGACCACCGTGCTCTACGAGGGCAAGCCCGTCGGCACCCCGGACGCCGGCGCGTTCTGGCGGGTGATCGCCGAGCACGGGGTGAAGGCGCTGTTCACCGCCCCGACCGCCCTGCGGGCCGTGAAGAAGGTCGACCCCGGGGCCGGGCTTCTGGCCGGTCACGACCTGAGCGGATTCCGCACCCTCTTCCTCGCGGGCGAGCGGCTCGACCCCGAGACCTACCAGTGGGCCACGGACACGCTCGGTGTTCCGGTCGTCGACCACTGGTGGCAGACCGAGACCGGCTGGCCGGTGGCCGCCAACCTCCGTGGCCTGGAGCCGATGCCGATCAAGCCCGGTTCCCCGACGGTCCCCGTCCCCGGCTACGACATCCGCATCCTCGACGAGACGGGCGCGGAGACGGAGCCCGGCCGTGAGGGTGCCATCTGCATCAAACTGCCGCTGCCGCCCGGCACGTTGCCCACGCTCTGGGGCGACGACCAGCGCTATGTCGACTCCTACCTCTCGCGCTTCGAGGGCTACTACCTGAGCGGGGACGGGGGATACGTCGATGAGGACGGCTATCTGTTCGTCATGGGGCGCATGGACGACGTGATCAACGTGGCCGGGCACCGGCTCTCCACGGGTTCCATGGAGGCCGTGCTCGCCGCCCACCCCGCCGTCGCCGAATGCGCCGTGATCGGCGTGGAGGACACGCTGAAGGGCCAGGTGCCGCGCGGTCTGGTCGTGCTCAAGTCCGGGGTCGACACCGAACCGGGGCAATTGCGCGACGAACTCGTCGCGGCCGTCCGGTCCGAGATCGGCCCGGTCGCGGCCTTCAAGGACGTCGACATCGTGGCCGGTCTGCCCAAGACCCGCTCGGGGAAGATCCTTCGGAAGTCCATGCGGTCCATCGCCGAGGGTCGCGAGGAGCCGGTGCCCTCGACGATCGAGGACGCCTCCGTGCTGGACGCCCTGCGGCCGGTGCTGCGCCCCGGACCCCGCTGAGGAGCCCGTGCGGCTCCCGGGCTTCCGGCTCCCGGGCCCTGGGCCCTGGGCCCTGGGCCCTGGGCCCCGGGCCCCGGGTCACGCGTCGAGCGTCAGGCGTCACGCGTCAGGCGTCAGGCGTCAGGCGTCAGGCGTCAGGCGTCAGGCGTCACGCGTCGAGCGTCACGCGTCGAGCGTGACCGTGAAGGAGAAGGCGTCGCCCCGGTAGTGGATACGGGCGACGTCGACGACGCGCCCCTCGTCGTCGTACGTCACACCCGTGTAGTGCAGGATCGGGCTGAGCAGCGGCACGCCCAGCAGGCGCGCCGTCTCCGGGTCGGCCAGCCGCGCCTCGACCGTGTCGGTGATGCGGCTGATCGTCACGCCCACCACGTCGCGCAGCACCTTGGTCATCGGCCAGCGGGTCAGATCGTCGAGGTCGATGCGCTCGGCGAGCTCGGGAAGCACCATGTTCTCGGCCCAGTTGGTCGGCTCGCCGCTGCTGCCGTCGCAGCGCAGCCGCCGGTACCGCATCACCTCCCGCGCGCCCGGGAAGTGCTCGGCCAGCTCCGCCGGCACGGGCGCCCGCCCGTGGTCGAGCACGGTCGCGGACTCGCCCGACTGCTGGGCCACGATGGCATCCACCGAGCCCAGCAGCCGTACGGGAGCGCCGGGGCGGGCGGCGGGCTCGATGAACGTGCCGCGCCGCCGGTGCCGGCTGATCAGCCCTTCCGCCTCCAGCTCCTTGAGCGCCTGGCGCATGGTCAGCACGCTCACGCCGTAGTGCTCCGCGAGGCTGCCCTCGGTGGGCAGTCGCAGCGGCGCGTCCGGGCGGCGCCCCAGTATCGAGGCGCGCAGGGACTGCGAGACCTGATACCACAGCGGCAGCTTGCGGTTCAGGACCAGCGAGTCGGGGGCGAAGGCGGTCACGGTGGCTCCGCTGCTTTCGGGCGGCCCGCTACGGGCGGAAGTTCCGCTGCAGACCCTGCCACACGTCGTCGTAGCCCTGTTGGAGATGGCCGGCCGACAGCGCTTGCCCGGTGGCCGTCACCGGCCACCGGGTCTCGAACATGAACGCCAGGCCGTCGTCGATCTTCTGCGGCTTCAGCTCGGCGGCGCTCGCCTTGTCGAACGTCTCCCGGTCGGGCCCGTGCGCGGACATCATGTTGTGCAGCGAGCCGCCGCCCGGGACGAAGCCCTCGGCCTTGGCGTCGTAGGCGCCCTCGATCAGGCCCATGTACTCGCTCATCACATTGCGGTGGAAGTACGGGGGCCGGAAGGTGTCCTCACCGACCAGCCAGCGCGGCGCGAAGACCACGAAGTCCACGCCCGCCAGGCCCGGGGTGTCGGAGGGCGAGGTCAGCACGGTGAAGATCGACGGGTCCGGGTGGTCGTAGCTGATGGTGCCCATCACATTGAAGCGGCGCAGGTCGTAGACGTACGGCAGATGGTTTCCGTGCCAGGCGACGACGTCGAGCGGCGAGTGGTCGTACGTCGCCGACCAGAGGTTGCCGCAGAACTTGTTGATCACCTCGACCGGGCCCTCGGTGTCCTCGTACGCGGCGGTGGGCGCGAGGAAGTCGCGGGCGTTGGCCAGGCCGTTGGCGCCGATGGGCCCGAGGTCGGGGAGCGTGAAGGGCTGTCCGTAGTTCTCGCAGACATAGCCGCGGGCGGCCGGTTCGCCCTCACCCGCCGCGTCGAGCAGTTCGACGCGGAAGCGGACGCCGCGCGGGATCAGCGCGATCCTGCCGGGCTCGACGCTCAGCATCCCGAGCTCGGTGCGCAGCAGCAGCCCGCCGCGCTCCGGGACGATCAGCAGTTCGCCGTCGGCGTCGGAGAAGACCCGGTCGGTCATGGAGCGGTTCGCGGCGTAGAGGTGGACGGCCATGCCGGTGCGCTGCGTCACGTCGCCGTTGCCGCCGAGGGTCCACAGCCCCTCGACGAAGTCGGTGGGGGCGTCCGGCTCGGGCAGCGGGTTCCAGCGCAGCCGGTTGGGGTCGGGCACCGTCTCCTCGAACGGGCCGGAGCGCACCGCGCCGTTGTCGATACGGCTGAACCGGGGGTGAGCGGCGGAGGGTCGGATGCGGTAGAGCCAGGAGCGGCGGTTGTGGTGGCGCGGCTCGGTGAACGCACTGCCGCTGAGCTGCTCCGCGTACAGCCCGAGGGGGGCGCGCTGGGGTGAGTTGCGGCCCGTGGGCAGGGCCCCGGGAATCGCCTCGGAGCTGTGCTCATTACCGAATCCCGAGAGGTATGCCAGCCCTTCGGCCGTCTTCCTCGCCTGCTCGCCGCCCGTGCCGCTCATTGCGTGCTCCCGCCGCTCAACGATTCCTATGTCAGACCATAGGAATCACCGCATGGGTGCGTCAACGAGGCCTCGCGGCATGATGGGGCCGTGCACCCGTCGACAGAGCAGCAGCCCGGCCCGCAATTGCGGCGCATGCCCGTCCAGCGGCGCAGCGCCGACCGCCTCGCCCGCATCCTCGACGCCTGCGCCGACGTGCTGGACGAGACCGGCTACGAGGACCTCAGTACGCGGGCCGTCGCCGTGCGGGCCGGCGTGCCGATCGGATCCGTCTACCGTTTCTTCAGCAATAAGCGCGCCATGGCCGATGCGCTCGCGCATCGCAATCTGGACGTCTACATCGCCCGCGTCGCGGACGCGGTGGACGCCGCGGGGACGGTGGACTGGCGGCGCGCGATGGACATCGTCCTCGATGTCTATGTCGGCATGAAGAAGGACATGCCGGGCTTCGCGCTGCTCGACTTCAGCGTGCCCGCCCCGGCCGACCGCCCGCCGGGCGGCGCCAACCCCCTGGTCGCGGAACGGCTGTGCGCGCTCCTGGCCGAGCCCCTCGGCCGCAGCACGGACGACGCCGACCTGATGCGGGTGTTCGTGGTGTGCGTGGAGGCGTCCGACGCGCTCCTGCAACTGGCGTTCCGCAACGAGCCCTCGGGTGATCCGGTGATCATCGCCGAGACCAAGGAGCTGCTGCGCGCCTACCTCGCGCGCGTCCTCGACTGATCCGGCAGGGCCGGACCGCTCGCCGGAGGGGCGGGTGCCGGTATCCCGTCAGTGCCCCGTCGCCATCCCGCCCGTACCCCGTCGTCGGCTCGACTGACAAGGATGCCAACCGGTCGGTATGGTCATGGCGATGCCGTCGACCCCGCCGTAGCCAGCCGCCGCAGTCCCACCGGGAGGGACCATGTCCGACACCGCCGGCCGTACCGCCCTGCGCATCTGCCCGCTCTGCGAGGCCACGTGCGGTCTCACGCTGACGATCGACGGCGAGGGCCGGGTCACCGGCGCCCGCGGCGACCGGGACGATGTCTTCAGTGCCGGCTTCATCTGCCCGAAAGGTGCCGCTTTCGGGGAACTCGACGGCGACCCGGACCGGCTCACCCGGCCCCTTGTGCGCCGCGGAGGGCGCCTGGAGGAGACGAGTTGGGAGGAGGCGTTCGACGCGGTGGCCGCGGGGCTGCGGCCGCTGATCGAGCGCGACGGGCCGGATGCGGTGGCGGTCGTCCTCGGCAACCCCAATGTCCACACCATGGCCGGGGCCCTCTATCCGCCGCTGCTGCTGGGCGCGCTGCGCACCCGGAACCTCTACACCGCCAGCACCGTCGACCAGATGCCCAAGCATGTTTCCAGCGGGCTGCTCTTCGGCGACGCCTTCGCCATCCCCGTACCGGACCTCGACCGTACGGATCACTTGCTGCTGATCGGCGCCAACCCGCTCGACTCCAACGGCAGTCTGTGCACCGCCCCCGACTTCCCGGGCCGGCTCAAGGCGCTGCGCCGCCGCGGCGGCACGCTCACCGTCATCGATCCGCGCCGCACCCGTACGGCCGAACTCGCCGACAGGCACGTGGCCGTGCGTCCCGGCACGGACGCCCTCCTCCTCGCCGCCCTCGTTCAGGTCCTCTTCGCCGAAGGCCTGGTCGACCTCGGCGCGCTGGAGGAGTGCGTGGAGGGGGTGGAGGACGTCCGCGCCCTGGTGGACGAGTTCACGCCCGAGGCCGTCGCGGAGGCGTGCGATGTGACGGTGGAGGAGATCCGTACGATCGCCCGCGAGCTGGCCGCCGCCCCGGCCGCCGCCGTCTACGGCCGCGTCGGCAGCTCCACCGTCGAGTTCGGCACGCTCGCCAACTGGCTGGTGGATGTGGTCAATACGCTCACCGGCAACCTCGACCGGCCCGGCGGAGCGATGTTCCCGCTCGCCGCCACCGCCCGCGCACCCCGGCCCTCCGCCGGGGGAGCCCGGCCCGGCAAGGGCTTCGCGCTCGGCCGGTGGCACAGCCGGGTCGGCGGGCACCCGGAGGCCAAGGGCGAGTTCCCGCTGGCCGCGCTGGCCGAGGAGATCGACACCCTCGGGGACGGCTGCGTCCGGGCCGTGATCTCCGTGGCGGCCAACCCCGTGCTCTCCGCGCCCGACGGGGACCGTCTCGACCGGGCCCTGGGCGGCGTCGACTTCATGGTCAGCGTGGACCCGTACCTGAACGAGACGTCACGCCACGCCCATGTCGTGCTGCCCCCGCCCCGCCCCTCGCAGGCGGCGCACCACGACTTCGCCTTCAACAACTTCGCCGTCCGCAACCAGGCCCGCTACACGCGCGAGGCGGTCCCGCTCCCCGACGGCCGTCCCGACGAGTGCGAGATCCTGGCCCGTCTGGTGCTGTGCGTGAGCGGTCTGCACGGTTCCGCCGGGCCCGCCGACGTCGACGCCATGGCCGTCGACACCGCCCTCAACAAGGCCGTCGCCGACCCGCACTCGCCCGTCCACGGCAGGGACCCGGGGGAGCTGGCCGCCCGGCTGACCGGCCGCACCGGAGCCGAGCGGCGGCTCGACCTCATGCTGCGCCTCGGGCCGTACGGGGACGGCTTCGGCGGTGCGGGAGTGCCGCACGCCGGAAGCCAGGGGAGGGGCGGCCTGAGTCTGGAGAAGCTGCTCGCCCACCGGCACGGCATCGACCTCGGCGCGCTGAACCCCCGTATCCAGGAGGTGCTCAGGACCCGCAGCGGCAAGGTCGAGCTGTGCCCCGCACCCATCGCCGCCGATGTGCCCCGGCTCCGGGCCGCGCTGTCGGAGCGGCCGGCGGGGCTGCTGCTCGTGGGCCGCCGCCATCTGCGGTCCAACAACAGCTGGATGCACAACGTCCCCGCCCTCAGGGGCGGAAGCAACCGCTGCACGCTCCAGATGCACCCCGACGACGCGGCCCGGCTGGGCCTCGCCGACGGCGAGGCGGCGCGTGTGAAGGGGGACGGCGGTGAACTGCTCGTCCCGGTCGAGGTGACCGACGCCGTACGGGCCGGGGTGGTGAGCCTGCCGCACGGCTGGGGGCACGACCGACCGGGGACGCGCCTCGCGGTCGCGGCCGAGGACGCCGGGGTGAACGTCAACCAGCTCCTGGACGGCACGCGGCTCGATCCCCTGTCGGGCACGGCGGTGCTCAACGGGTTCCCTGTGCAGGTGGCTTCGGCGGGGTGAGGTCCGCCGGAACGACCCCGGCCGCGAGCAGGAGAAGGCGGCCGGGGAGGCCCGGGTGGGCGGCACGATGTCAACGTACGGCTTTGACCTGGCCTTTTGCGCTTATTGCTCACGCCTTCGGGTCTTGCTGGGCCTGAATTCGGCCCCCTACGGTCGTCCGGACCGCCGAACCCCACGGTGGAGATCACGGGCGAACGATAGGTGTCCACATGCTGACAATCCTCGGATTCGTCATGATCGCCGCCTTCCTGGCGCTGATCATGGCCAAGAAGATGTCCCCGATGGCTGCGCTGGTGCTCATCCCCGCGCTGTTCTGCGTCCTGGTCGGCCAGGGCGCCCGGCTCGGCGACTATGTGCTCAAGGGCATCGGTGATCTGGCGCCCACGGCGGCCATGCTGATGTTCGCCATCGTGTACTTCGGCGTGATGATCGACGTGGGTCTCTTCGACCCGATCGTCCGGGTCATCCTGCGGTTCTGCAAAGCCGATCCGATGCGCGTCGTGGTCGGCACCGCCCTCCTCGCCGCGATCGTCTCGCTCGACGGCGACGGTTCGACGACGTTCATGATCACCGTCTCCGCCCTGCTGCCCCTCTACAAGCGGCTGAAGATGAGCCTCGTCGTGATGACCGGGGTGGCCGCCACGGCCAACGGCGTGATGAACACCGTTCCCTGGGGCGGCCCGACCGCGCGTGCCGCCACCGCGCTCAAGCTGGACGCGGGCGACATCTTCGTCCCGATGATCCCCGCCCTCGCCGTCGGTCTGCTCTTCGTCTTCGGACTCGCCTACGTCCTCGGGCTGCGCGAGCGCAGGCGGCTCGGGCTGCTCACCCTCGACGAGGACCGCGAGCCCGGTGCCGTCACCGCGGCCGGAACCGGCGAACGTACCGCGGATTCCGAGCAGGTCCTGATCGGCGCCGGTGCGGGCGCCGCGTCCCTCGCCGGTGCGGGCGGGGGCTCGGGGAACCGGCCGAAGAAGAGCCTCGGCGGCCCGGGTTCGAGCTCGGGCTCGGGCTCCGGTGTCGACGAGGACGGCGAGGAGAGCCGGGGCGGAGCCGAGGACGGCGAGGACGGCGCCCACGACTCGGCGGTCCTCGACCCGAACCGCCCCACGCTGCGGCCCAGGCTCTACTGGTTCAACGCGGCGCTCACCGCCGCGCTCATCACCCTGCTGGTGCTGCAGACGCTGCCGATCCCGGTGCTCTTCCTGCTGGGCGCGGCCATCGCGCTGACGGTCAACTTCCCCCACATGCCCGACCAGAAGGCCCGTATCGCCGCACACGCCGACAACGTCCTCAATGTCTCCGGCATGGTCTTCGCTGCCGCGGTCTTCACCGGCGTCCTCACCGGCACGGGCATGGTCGAGCACATGGCGCGGGCGGTCGTCGACGCGATCCCCGAGGGCATGGGCCCCCACATGGGCCTTGTCACGGGCGTATTGAGCATCCCGTTCACGTACTTCATGTCGAACGACGGCTTCTACTTCGGCATCGTGCCGATCCTCGCGGAGGCCGGTGCCGCGCACGGGGTCGCGCCGGTCGAGATCGCCCGCGCCTCGCTCATCGGCCAGGCCCTGCACATGTCGAGCCCGCTCGTCCCGGCCGTCTACGTGCTCGTCGGCATGGCCGGGGTCGAGTTCGGCGACCACACCAGGTTTACGGTGAAGTGGGCCGCGCTCACCTCACTGGTGGTGCTCGCGGCGGCACTCCTCTTCGGCATCATCTGACCGAACGGCGGCACAGGTGACCGAACAGCCGCACAGGACAGTCATCGGAACGACCGGAAACACACGACCGTGACGTATGCAGGGCCCGGCAGGGGCTGGCTCATCCGCCTGGTCATCGCCTTCGCCTTCGCGCAAGGGGCGGTGTCCATGGCGCGACCCGCCGTCTCCTACCGGGCCCTCGCCCTGGGAGCCGACGCCCGGGCCGTCGGCGTCATCGCGGCCGTGTACGCCCTGTTGCCGCTGTTCGCCGCGGTGCCCCTCGGGCGCCGTACGGATCACGGCCGGTGCGCGCCGCTGCTGCCCGTCGGCGTCGCCCTCATCGCCGCCGGATGTGCGCTGAGCGGACTGGCCACCTCTCTCGCGGCGATGGCCGCGTGGAGCGGGGTGATGGGGCTGGGCCACCTGGCGTTCGTGATCGGCGCGCAGAGCATCGTGGCCCGGCAGAGCGCCCCCGCCGAACAGGACCGCAACTTCGGCCACTTCACGATCGGCGCCTCCCTCGGACAGCTCGTCGGCCCCGTCGCGGCGGGGCTGCTGGTCTCCGGCCACGACGGGGCGATGGCCCGTACGAGCGCCACGGCCCTGCTCGTCTCGGCCGCCGTCGCCGCCTTCTCCTGCACGGCGCTCCGGCGCATCGAGCGGCGCGACGCCCTGCCCCTACGGGCGGCGGCCGCAGACACGGTACGGGTGCCGGTCCACCGGATCCTGCGCACCCGGGGCGTCCCGGCCGGGATGTTCACCAGCCTCGCCGTGCTGTCGGCCACCGACATCCTCACCGCGTACCTCCCGGTCGTCGGCGAGCACCGCGGCATCGCACCCGCCACGATCGGACTGCTGCTGAGCCTGCGGGCCGCCGCGACCATCGCCTGCCGGCTCGTGATGACCCCCATGATCCGGCTGCTGGGCCGTACGGCGCTGCTGGTCCTGAGCTGTCTGGCCGCGGCGCTGCTGTGCGCGGGCATCGCTGTGCCACTGCCCGCCTGGGCGCTCGGCGTGCTGCTTGCGGCGCTGGGTTTCTGTCTGGGCGTGGGGCAGCCGCTGTCGATGACCACCGTGGTGCAGGCGGCGCCGGAGGCGGCCCGCTCCACCGCTCTCGCGTTGCGGCTGACGGGCAACCGCCTCGGCCAGGTCGCCGCGCCCGCAACCGCCGGGCTGGTGGCGGGAGTTGCGGGGACGGCCGCGCCGTTCGGCATGCTCGGGGTCCTGCTCCTCGCCGCGGCGGGCACGGCGGCCCGGCCGCTGCGCCGGCCCGGGCCCGGGAGAGCGGGGGGTACGGCGAACGCGGAGAGGACGGCCGGCGCGGAGGGTGCGGAGGGTGCCGGGGACACAACCGGCGCGGACGCACCGGAGTCCCGGTGCTCGGAGCACCCGAGCGGGGAGGGAGCCGCGTGCGAGACGCGGTTCGCCACTCCGGAGGAGGCCCGGGGCCGGGTCGCGGAAAAGGACCGGGCCGCGGAAAAGGACCGGGCCGCGGGAGACGGCCGGGCCGCGGGAGACGGCCGAGGCGTGGATGAGGGCCGGGGCGCCGCTACAGAATCGCGATGGGGTTGACCGGCGAACCCGTGCCCCCCGGCAGCCGCAGCGGAGCGACGACGCAGAGGAACGACCAGCGCCGCTCCGCCTCGCACAACGGCACGAGATCCTCGAACTGCAGATAGTCCAGCAGGTGCACACCCAGCGCGTGCACGGCCAGCACGTGCACGGGGTACCCCACATCCGCGACCAGACCCGGCGCCACGTCGCTGTTGCTGTCGCTGCCCAGTACGGCCACCCGGCGCTCGGCCACGAACTCCGCGGCGCCGGGATGCAGTCCGGCACGGGTGCCGGCCCACGGCCCCAGCTCGTTGCGCCGCCTGCGGTGTCCGGTCCGCACCAGCAGGATGTCGCCCCGCCCGACCCGTACACCCTGGGCCTCCTCGGCGGCGGCGAGTTCACCCGCGGTCACATGGTCGCCCGGCTCCAGCCAGGGGACGCCCCGCAGCCGCGGAATGTCGAGCAGGACGCCACGCCCCGCGATGCCGTCGCGCGCCGTCTCGACCGTGAGCTGTTCGGCGCCGGCCTCGGTGACGGTGGCCGCGGGCACACCGCCGTGCAGCGTGCCGCCGTAGATGACATGGCAGAGGGCGTCGAGATGGCTGTCCGCGTCGCCGTGCACGTTCATCGCGAAACGGTCCCGCGCGAAGGCCGGGCCGGGACCGGTGTCCTGCGCGGCCCATGCGGTCATCTCGTGGCGGCCGGGGTCGGGGTCGTCGGGCTCCGGCCGGGTCTCCACGGGCGCGGCGAGGGTGACGGTGCGCCCGGCCCGTACCTCGGCGGCCGCGGCCAGCACCTCTCCGGGGCCGATGTACGTCAGGGCGCCGCGCGGCCCGTCCGCCCCCTGCCGGGCCGCCCGCTCGCGAAGGTCAGCGAACAGTGCGTCGAACCCGGCCGCGCTCGCGCCGGCGGGCCCGTCGGCAGGCGTCGCGTGAGCGGTCATCGCGGGTCCGGTCTCGCGTGAGCAGCAGTCATGGCGGTTTCAGCGTCGCACGGAGCCGCGGCGGGCGCTCGGCCGCGTGAACGGGGGCCGCGACACCGGGCTGGGCCGGGACACCCGGGGTGGGTCGAGACTCCGGGGCGGGCGGGGCCACCGGGGCGGGCCGGGCGTCTCGGGAAGGGTCTCGGCTTCCTCGCGCCCGCCCGTACGCGGACGGGTCCGCCCCGTTGGTGCCGCCCGGGTGCGGCCTGGTGGTGCGGCCGGCGCGATTCCCCGTGATGCCGTCGGGGTCCGGCCCGATGGTGCGCCGGGGCCGACCCTCGTGATGCAGCCGGGGTCCGCCCCGTTGGTGCCGCCCGGATGCGGCCTGTGATGCCGCCGGGCCCGACCCCGGGATGCCGTTCGGGTCCGTCGCCGTGGGGCCGCCGGGTCCGGCCCCCGTGTGGCCGACCGGGACTGCCTCCGAACAGCCGCCCCAGCCTGCTGTCCTCCGCGGCGCCGCGCGGGTCCCGGCACGGCATGCGAGTCTGGTTCTGTGCCCCGGCGGTCATGGGGGGTGGTGACCTGATGCCCGGCGGGATCCGCCTGCCTCGTCTGCGCGGCCCGGTTCTGCCGTCGTTCCGACGTGCGCTTCGGATCACGATCGCGGCCAGCGTCGCGTTCTCGCTCTGCCGTCACGCCATCGGCAACGACGTCATGGCGATCTACGCGATCTTCGGCGTGATCGCTCTCGGTGCCCTCTCACAGGTACCCGGGCCGCCCCTGCACCGCGCGCGGACCCTGCTCGTGGCCCTTCCCGCCGCCTATGCGCTCGTCACCGCGGGAACGCTGCTGGCAGGGAGCACGTGGGCCGCGGCGGCCGGGATGTTCGCCGTCGGTTTCCTCGTCACGTTCTCCGGCGTGGGAGGACCGCGCTTCCTGGGTGTGACCGCAGGGCTGCAGCTCTTCTACATGCTGGCCTGCTTCCCGCCGTACGAGCCCGGAACGCTGGACGCCCGCCTGGTCGGCGTCACCGTCGGTGTCGGGCTGCTCATCGCGGCCGAGTTGCTGCTCTGGCCGGATCCGGCGCCGATCCCGTACGAACGGCGCCTCGCGGAGGCAGCGGGGACGGTCGCGGCGTACGCGGATCTGGTGGCGGGACAGCTCGCCGGGATGTCCGCCGCGAAGGACGAGGGGCGCGGCTCGCCTGCGGCGCCCGGCCCGGACAAGGAGGTTCATGGCCGGGAGACGGAGGGGCCACCACCCCCGCACCAACGGCCGGACAGCCCGCAGGAACAAGGCCCGCAGGAACAAGGCCCGCAGAAGCAAGGACAAGAAGCTCCGCAGGAACCGGACGGTCTGCCCGGGCTGAAAGGGGCGGAGGCCGCTGCGCGCCGTTGTACGGAGGCGATCCGGCCCTCGCGCCTGCCGCTGTCCGAGCGGCCGGTGTCGCCCAGCGCCAAGGACCGGGCGCTGAGCCAGGCGGGCGCGGCCATCCGGTTCGTCTTCGAGCAGGTGCAGGGGATCGCGGCGGTGGAGGCCGCGCGGCCGGTGCCGTTCCCCGAAGCCGCAGGGCTGCTGCGCGACGCGGCCCGGACCACCCGCGGGGCGGGACGCGCCCTCGCCCGCCGAGGTGCCATGCCGCCGGATCTCGATCATTTGGTGGCGTGCATCAACGTGTTCCAGACGGCCCGTTCCGCGCGTGACCACGAGGAGGCGACCGCCTCGCTCCCGGCGCGTACAGAGACGTCTTCCGCGACGCATGCCCATGCCGACCCCGGCCCTGTCGACGCCGCCCCCGCGGCATCCGCCCCTGTCGAATCCGGTCCCACCGAATCCGCCTCCCCCGAATCCGCTCACGATGACACCGGCCCCGCCCGGCCTGGTCCTGCCGACCCCGGTCCTGCCGAGCACCGGGCCGACGGCACGGACGTCCCGGTCGCCGGCACGAACACCGAGCGGCTCCGCCGCGGTGCGATGGCCCTCCAGGCCGCCGAAGGCGTGCGCTTCCTCGCCACGGGCGTACGGATCGCCGTCGGCGCGCCTGTGCCGTCCGACCCCACGCCGCGAGGGGAGCGGCCGGGCCCGTTCTGGTTCGCGTACGCCCCCGGGCACGCCCTGTGGTGGCGGCGCATCCGGGCCAGTCTCACCCCGCGCTCGGTGTCCTTCCAGAACGCGGTACGCGTCGCGGTCGCCCTTGCCCTGGCCCGGTTGATCGCCGGGCAGCTCGACCTGGCCCACGGGTTCTGGGTCCTGCTCGCCACCCTGAGCCTGATGCGGACCTCCGCGGCCGACACCCGGACCAATCTGGGTCCGGCCTTCACCGGCACCCTCGCCGGCGCGGTGGCCAGCGGACTCATCCTGTACGTCGTCGGCGACAACCCGACGTTCTACGAGGCGGCGATGCCGGCCGCCCTGCTGATCGCCTTCACACTCGGCCCGGTCCTCGGCCTCGCCTGGATGCAGGGCCTGTTCACGCTGGCGGTCGCCACGATCTTCACGCAACTGGCCACCGCCAACTGGCAGCTCGCCGAGGCGCGGTTCATCGACATCGTGACCGGTGGAGTGGTCGGCGCCGTCATCGGGCTGCTCGCCTGGCCCCGGGGCGGCGCGGGCGAGTTGAGACGCGCGGCGTCGGCCTTCCTGCCCGCGGCCGCCACCGCCGCCCGCGAGACCGTGGCCGTGCTCACCGGCACCGGACACCCCGAGGGGGCGCTGCCGCGGGCACGGCATGCGATGTTCCTCGCCGACGCGGCCTATGCGCAGTACCAGTCGGAGCGCCCCGACCCGCGTATGCACACGGTGGACTGGCAGACGGCGATGGTCGCCGGCTACCGCATGGTGTGGGGCGGCCAGTCGCTGCTGCTGACCTGCCCGCCCGGCTGCCTCGCGCCATGGCCGCGCTCGGCCACGGAACTCCAGGAAGCGGCGGACAGTCTGAGCTCGGCGTACGACGATCTGGCCGACCGTCTCCGCACCGGCACGGCGCCGGACGGACACGGCGCTGGCCGGGACGTGCGGGAGAGAACGCAGGAAGGTGCCCACTCGGGCACGGAACTGCCAGGCATGGTCGTCCCGCTGGCCGATCCATGGCATGACATCGCTGCCGGGATTCCGTCCGCGCAGGGGCGGTTGTTCGCCGCGGACATCGAGGTCTGGCTCACTGCACTCGTTCTCGACCTCGACCGGATCGAGTCGCCGCGCGACAACAACGGCACCGCCCGTCCGCCCCATCCATGACGCGACGCTCCGACGCCCGAGTGTGGTTCGTCGGCGTGATCGTCCCCCCTTGTCCCGTGGTCCGATCCGGGCCGGTCGTTGCCGATCTGCCGCGTGAAGCCGAGCATGGCAGGGGGCACTGACAATCGAGGCGGCGTGACGGGACCCACGCGCCCCGCCCTGGCGGCAAAAAACTACCGCCGCTAGTTTGGGCTCGTGCGGAGATCCGCACGGCGTGCCCGGAAGGCCCGCCGGAGCCGTACCGAGAACTCGGCGCGGAGAACGCCCGACAGTGCGGGAGGATGCGATGAAGGCCCACGACGGCATGTACATCGACGGGGACTGGCGGCCGTCCGCCGGGACCACCGCGATCGAGGTGGTGAACCCTGCCGACGAGCAGGTCATCGCCCAGGTGCCGGCCGGGACCGCCCAGGACGTCGACTCCGCTGTGGCCGCCGCCCGCGCCGCGTTCCCCGGCTGGGCGGCCACCCCGCCGGCCGAGCGGGCCGCGCGCCTGACCGCCCTGCGCGACGCGCTCGCCTCCCGCCGCGACGAGATCGCCGAGACCGTGACCGCCGAACTCGGTTCGCCCATCGGCTTCTCGCAGAAGGTGCATGCCGATCTGCCGATCGCCGTCGCGGGCAGCTACGCCGAACTGGCCGCCTCGTACGCCTTCGAGGAGAAGGTGGGCAATTCCACCGTTCTGCATGAGCCGGTCGGCGTCGTCGGCGCGATCACCCCCTGGAACTACCCGCTCCACCAGATCGTCGCCAAGGTGGCGCCCGCCCTCGCCGCGGGCTGCACCGTGGTCCTCAAGCCCGCCGAGGACACCCCGCTGGTCGCCCAGCTCTTCGCGGAAGCCGCACACGAAGCGGGCCTGCCCGCCGGGGTGTTCAACCTCGTCACGGGCCTCGGCCCGGTGGCGGGGCAGGCCCTCGCCGAGCACGACGGCGTGGATCTGGTCTCCTTCACCGGCTCCACCGCCGTCGGCCGGCGGATCGGCGCGGTCGCGGGCGGCGCGGTCAAGAGGGTCGCCCTCGAACTCGGCGGCAAGTCCGCCAATGTGATCCTCCCGGGTGCCGACCTGATCCGGGCGGTCAAGGTCGGTGTGGCCAACGTCTTCGCCAACTCCGGCCAGACCTGCAGTGCGTGGACCCGCATGCTGGTGGACGCCGCCCGGTACGACGAGGCGGTCGCACTCGCGCAGCAGGCGGCGGCCAAGTACGTCCCCGGCGACCCGGGCGCGGCCGAGAGCCGTCTCGGTCCGGTCGTCAGTGCCAAGCAGCGCGACCGCGTCCGCGGCTACATCGAGCGCGGCACGGCGGAGGGCGCGCGTGTCGTCGCGGGCGGCCCGGACGCCCCCGACGGCCGCGAACGGGGCTACTGGATCCGCCCGACGGTCTTCGCCGACGTCACCCCCGAGATGACCATCGCGCAGGAGGAGATCTTCGGCCCCGTCATCACGATCCTGAAGTACGAGGACGAGGACGACGCCGTGAGGATCGCCAACGGGACGGTGTACGGGCTCGCGGGCGCGGTCTGGTCGGAGGACGAGGACGAGGCGGTGGCGTTCGCCCGGCGTCTGGACACCGGCCAGGTCGACATCAACGGGGGCCGCTTCAACCCCCTTGCCCCGTTCGGCGGTTACAAGCAGTCGGGTGTGGGCCGCGAACTGGGCGCCCACGGCCTGACCGAGTACCTCCAGACGAAGTCGCTCCAGTTCTGATCACGGCCGGCAGTGCGCCCGGCGCCACCGACATCCGCCGGCCGACCCGGGAGGCGTCCGCCGACCCGATGAACACCCGTATCCCGAGGGAGAATCCGTGATCCGCGCCGCCGTTCTGCCCGCTGTCAACGCGACGCTGGAGCTGCGGGAGATCGATCTCCCGCAGCCCGGCCCCGGCCAGGTGCGGGTACGACTCGCCGCGGCCGGGGTGTGCCACTCGGACCTGTCGCTGTCCAACGGCACCCTGCGCCAGCCCGTCCCCGCCGTCCTCGGCCACGAGGGCGCGGGCACCGTCACCGCCGTGGGTGACGGCGTCACCTCGCACGCCCCCGGTGACCGGGTGGTTCTCAACTGGGCGCCCTCCTGCGGCGCTTGCCACTACTGCGGGCTGGGCGAGCCATGGCTGTGCGCCAACGCCATGGCGGGGGCCGCCGTTCCGTACGCCCGTACCGCGGACGGCCAGGATCTCTATCCCGGCCTGAGCAGCGCGGTCTTCGCCGAGGAGACCGTGGTCTCCGCGCACGCCGCACTGCCCGTGCCGGACGGCGTGCCGCTCACGGACGCCGCCCTGCTCGGCTGCGCCGTCCTCACCGGATACGGCGCGATCCATCACGCGGCGCGGGTACGCGAGGGCGAGTCCGTCGCGGTGTTCGGCGTCGGCGGGGTCGGGCTGGCCGTGATCCAGGCGGCCCGGATCGCGGGAGCCGGGCATGTCGTGGCCGTCGATGTGGCCCCCGGCAAGGAGGAGTTGGCGCGCAAGTCGGGCGCGACGGAGTTCCTGGTCTCCGCCCCGGACACGGCCAAGCGGATCCGCAAGCTGACGGGCGGGCACGGTGCCGATGTCGCCGTCGAGTGCGTGGGCCGTGCCGCGACCATCCGCGCGGCCTGGGACTCGACCCGCCGCGGAGGCCGCACCACGGTGGTCGGCATCGGTGGCAAGGAGGAGCAGGTCTCCTTCTCGGCCCTGGAGATCTTCCACTTCGGCCGCACCCTCTCCGGCTGCGTCTACGGCAACTGCGACCCGGCCAGGGACCTTCCGGTGCTCGCCGAGCACATCCGCGCCGGACGTCTGGACCTGGCGGGCATGGTCACCGACCGGATCGGCCTGGACGGCATCCCGGCGGCCTTCGACGCGATGCTCGCGGGCCGCGGCGGCCGCGCGCTGGTGATCTTCTGACCCTCCTCCCCGGAGCGGCGCAGGGCGCTCGGGCCGGGGTGGTCAGCTCACGCGCATCTGCTCGTACTGCAGCGCCAGTCCGTCCACCAGGGCCGTGAGGCCCGTCTCGAACGCGCCCTCGTCCACCTGCTGCTGATGGTCCGCCAGCAGGTGGGCCTGGCCCAAGTGCGGGTAGTCGGCCGGGTCGTAGGCGGTCGCGTCGTCGACGAAGCCGCGGGCGAAGGAGCCGAGTGCCGAGCCCGCGACGAAGTAGCGCATCAGGGCGCCGATCCTCGTCGCCTGCGCGGGCGGCCAGCCCGCGCCCACCATGGCGCCGAAGACGGCATCCGCCATCCGCAGTCCGGCGGGCCGGCGGCCGGGGCCGCGGGCGAGGAACGGCACGATGTTGGGGTGCGCGGCCAGGGCCGCCCGGTACGAGCGCGCCCACGTCAGCAGCGCCGTACGCCAGTCCACCCCGGCTCCGGCTCCGTCCCCGGACGCCGCGTCGAACATCGACAGATCGACCTGGCCGACGACCGTGTCCGCGACGGCGTCCAGAATCTCGTCCTTGCCCTTGACGTGGTTGTAGAGCGACGGGCCGCTCACCCCGAGCTCCGCGGCCAGCCGCCGTGTCGACACCGCGTCCAGCCCTTCCGCGTCGATCAGCGCCAGGGCTGTGTCCACGATCCGGTCGCGGCTGAGCAGGGGCTTGCGGGGGCGGGCCATGCGGCACATAGTAGAGGCCGCCCACCAGAAACTAGCACTGCTAATTTACGAGGGTGCCCGCGGAATCCATGGCCCCCGAGATCCGTGAAAGGTGCGCGCCGTGAACCTTGAGCTGTCCGAGGAGCAGGACGCCGTCCGCCGGCTCGCCCGGGACTTCACCGACCGCGAGATCGTCCCGAACGCGGTGGCCTGGGACCGGGCCGAGAGCGTCGACCGCGGCGTCGTGAAGAAGCTCGGCGACCTCGGCTTCCTGGGGCTGACCGTTCCCGAGGAGTTCGGCGGCTCCGGCGGGGACCACCTCAGCTATGTCCTGGTCACCGAGGAGCTCGGGCGCGGAGACTCCGCGGTGCGCGGGATCCTCTCCGTCTCGCTCGGTCTGGTCGCCAAATCGATCGCGACCTGGGGGACCGGTGAGCAGCGGAGCGAGTGGCTGCCGAAGCTCTGCTCCGGTGAGGCCGTCGGCTGCTTCGGTCTCACCGAGCCCGGCACCGGCTCCGACGCCGCGCACCTCACCACCCGCGCGGTCCGCGACGGCGGCGACTGGGTCATCGACGGCACCAAGATGTTCATCACCAACGGCACTTGGGCGGACGTCGTCCTGCTCTTCGCTCGTACGGGCGAGGAACCCGGGCACCGGGGTATCAGCGCCTTCCTCGTCCCCGCGGACACCCCCGGCCTCACCCGCCGCGAGATCCACGGCAAGCTCGGGCTGCGCGGTCAGGCCACCGCCGAGCTGGTGCTCGAAGGCGTCCGGGTACCCGGCTCCGCCATGATCGCCCCCGAGGGCAAGGGCTTCTCCGTCGCCATGTCGGCGCTCGCCAAGGGCCGGATGTCGGTCGCGGCGGGTTGCGTCGGCCTCGCGCAGGCATGCCTGGACGCGGCCGTGCGGTATGCGGGGGAGCGCGAGCAGTTCGGCCGTCCGATCGCCCAGCATCAGCTCGTCCAGGAGCTGATATCGGACATCGCGGTGGACGTCGACGCCGCCCGGCTGCTGACCTGGCGCGTCGCGGACCACATCGAGCGCGGGCTGCCGTACGCCACCGAGTCCTCGGTCGCCAAGCTCTACGCCAGCGAGGCCGCGGTGCGCTGCGCCAACAACGCTCTCCAGGTGTTCGGCGGATACGGCTACATCGACGAGTACCCCGCGGGCAAGCTGCTCAGGGACGCCCGGGTGATGACCCTGTACGAGGGCACCAGCCAGATCCACAAGCTGCTGATCGGGCGGGCGTTGACCGGCGCGTCCGCGTTCTGACCCCTCGCGCCTGCCGCCCCGCCCCGTGCCTTGTGCGCCCGCCGACGGCCCCGCTCGCGGACGTCCGAGGGCCCGCCGGTGCGCCTACCGCCCCCTAAGCGCTTGCTCAGGTTCGGAGGTATGGTGTTCGTCCTGCCGGCGGAGGGCCCGCCGGGTGGAGGAACGGGGCGTGCGTGCGATGGGCACCGAGGCGGAGAGGGCGGCCGGGGAGCGGGCCGAGCAGTGGGAGGACATCGCTCCCGACGCGGCCAGGCGGCTGGTGATCGCGGCCGTCGAGGCCTTCGCCGAGCGCGGCTACCACGCGACGACCACCCGCGACATCGCGGGCCGCGCGGGCATGAGCCCGGCCGCCCTCTACATCCACTACAAGACCAAGGAAGAGCTGCTCTACCAGATCAGCAGCGTCGGCCACCGCCTCTCGCTGCGCATCATGGCGGACGCGGCGGCCGGCAGCGGTACCCCCGCCGAACGCCTCGGCACCGCCGTACGGTCCTTCGTCCGCTGGCACGCCGAGCGCCACACCACCGCCCGCGTGGTCCAGTACGAGCTGGGTGCGCTGGGGGAGGAGCACTACGCCGAGATCGTCGGGCTGCGCCGTGAAGTCGACGCCGCGGTGCGGTCGATCATCCAGGATGGCGTCGACGCGGGCGACTTCGACGTCCCGGACATCCCCGGCACGTCGCTCGCCGTGCTGTCGCTGTGCATCGACGTGGCCCGCTGGTTCAACCCGGAGGGCCGGCGTACGCCCGACGACGTCGGGAAGCTGTACGCCGACCTCGTCCTGCGCATGGTCGGATCGGCCCCGAAGGGCTGACCGGCGCGCCCGCTGTCGGCGCCACAGCGGACCTACAGGTAGAAGCGGCTGACCGTCTCCGCGACGCACACCGGCTTCTCCGAGCCCTCCCGTTCCACCGTCACGTTCGTCGTGAGCTGCACGCCGCCCTCGACCTCCGTGATGCCGACGATTCCGGCCGTGGCGCGCACCCGCGAGCCGACCGGCACCGTAGAGGGGAAACGGACCTTGTTCGAGCCGTAGTTGACGCCCATCCGCACGCCGTCGACCCGCATGAGCTGCGGTACGAGCGCGGGGAGCAGCGACAGTGTGAGGTATCCGTGGGCGATGGTGGTGCCGAACGGTCCGGCCGCGGCCTTCTCCGGGTCGATATGGATCCACTGGTGGTCACCGGTGGCGTCCGCGAACAGGTCGATCCGCTTCTGGTCGATCTCCAGCCAGTCGCTGAAGCCGAGCTGCTCGCCCACCGCCGACCGCAGTTCGTCGAGCGATGAGAAGACCCGGGGTTCCGCCATCTCCATGCCTCCAGTGGACGCCGTACGTACTAAGCGGTTGCTCAGTAGTCCAGCATGGTTCCGGGGAGGGCTTCTGTCAACGCGTCGCCGACGTAGGGTTGGGAGCTGTGCCGCAGATTCCCCACTCCGTGTCCGAGCTCACCGTCGGCCAGCTCTCCGCGCGCAGCGGGGCGGCGGTGTCCGCGCTGCACTTCTACGAGAACAAGGGCCTGATCAGCAGCAGGCGCACCTCCGGCAACCAGCGCCGCTACACCCGCGACACCCTGCGCCGGGTCGCCTTCATCCGCGCGGCACAGCGCGTCGGCATCCCGCTCGCCACGATCCGCGGTGCGCTCGCCGAACTGCCCGACGAGCGCACCCCGACCCGCGAGGACTGGGCGCGGCTCTCCGAGGCCTGGCGCTCCGAACTCGATCAGCGCATCCAGCAGCTCAACCGGCTGCGCGACCATCTCACCGACTGCATCGGCTGCGGCTGTCTGTCGCTCGACAAGTGCGTGCTGTCCAACCCCGACGACCGTCTCGGCGAGGGCGCCGACGGGTCCCGGCTGATGGTGGAGCGCACGAGCTGAACGGCCGGTACCGCGCCGGGTCCGGGGAACCCGGACTCGCCGCGGCCCGCCAACCCGGCCGCGGCGCACGGACCGTCACCAGACGGAAGGCCGCCGCCCCGTCCAGGGGCGGGCCTCCTCCAGTTCGGCGGAGAGCGAGAGCAGCGTCGTCTCCTCGCCGTAGCGGCCGCCGAACATGACCCCGATCGGCAGCTCTTCGTCCGTCCAGTGGAGCGGGAGGCTGACCGCCGGCTGGCCGGTGGCGTTGTAGAGCGGGGTGAAGGGCGTGAACGCGGCGAGGCCGGCGAACTCGGCCCCGGGGTCCTCATCGTTGCGCAACTGGCCCACCATGGCCGGGGGTTGGGCCAGCGTCGGGGTGAGGATCACGTCGTAGCCCTCCCCGGGGGCGAGCAGGGCGTCCGCGACCATCCGCCCGAGCATGCGGAACGCGTACAGCGCTTCGGCGAAACCCGGCCCCGAGACCTCGTGGCCGCGCTCGCGCAGATGACGGGTGAGAGGCTGCAACAGGCCGTCGGTGCCGGGCGGGACCGGCCGGGTGAGGGCCATGACGTCCCACACGGTCGTGAAGGCGCGTCCCACGCTGCCGTCCATGGGCAGCGCCAACTCCTCGACGTGATGGCCGAGTTCGCGGAGCAGCTCCGCGGCGGACAGGGCTGCCGCACGGCAGTCGGGGTGGAGCTCCACGCCGGGTACGGGCGGGGTGAGCAGCAAGGCAACGCGCAGTCGCCCGGCGGGACGGCGGAGGGCCGCCGCGAGGAAGGTATCGCCCGCGGGCAGGGAGGGCGCACAGTACGGGTCGCCCGACATCGGACCGGCCAGCGTGTCGAGCAGAGCCGCCGCGTCCGCGACCGTACGGGCGATGGGGCCCGACGTGGAGAGCCCGCTGACGTCGTGCAGGAGCGGGCCCGCGCTGACCCGGCCGCGGCTCGGCTTGATGCCGAAGAGGCCGCACACCGAGGACGGGATGCGGATCGAGCCGCCGCCGTCGCTGCCGTGCGCGAGCGGTGCCAGGCCGCCCGCGACCGCGGCGGCCGCGCCGCCGCTCGACCCTCCGGCCGACCGGTCGAGGTCCCAGGGTGTACGGGCCGGGGGCGCGAGCCGGCCCTCGGTGTAGCAAGGGAGCCCGAATTCGGGGGTGTTGGTCTTGCCGAGCATGATCGTGCCCTCGGCACGCAGCTTGGTGACCACATGGTCGTCGGTGTCCGGGATGTGGTCCGAGTACGCCTCGGAGCCGTAGGTGCAGCGCACGCCCGCCACCGGATTGAGGTCCTTCACCGGCACCGGTACGCCGTGCAGCGGCGGCAGTTCCCGGCCCTGCTCGCGAGCGGTGCGCGCCTGGGCCTCGGCCTCGGCGGCCTGCTTACGGGCGATCTCGGGCGTGACAGTGATGAACGCACCCAGTTTCGCATCCAGTCGGTCGATCCGCCGGAGGTAGTGCTCGGTGAGTTCGACCGGCGAGAGTTCCCCTTGCCGGATCATCTCCGCCTGTTGAAGCGCTGTCAGGTCGTGCAGCTCGGCCATGCCCGTCCGTCCTCTCCGCGACGTGGATGCATCGTCCCACCACCGCCGCGCAGCGGACCGGACCGCGCCTGTCGGGGTGGTGTCGCGGGGGGTGCGGCGCGGCGGCTCGTCCGCTGCCGCAAGCCGGCCGAGGCCCTCGCCTCAGCCTGTGAGTGTCGGCGTCAGCCGGTGAAGGCCCGCGCATGAGCCGGTCAAGGCCCGCGCGTCATGCGGTGAGTGTCGGCCTCAGACGGTGAATGCCCGCGCGTCAGCCGGTGAAGAGTTGCCGCAGCTTGAGCGCCAACTCGTACACGCCGTACGCGAACGGGCCGCCGACCCACAGCCAGGCGAGCACCATCAGCGGCCGGCGCTCTCCGGCCTCCGGCGCGGTCGTGTCCGTCATGGCGACGCCTCCTCGGCCGGGGTGGAGGAGCGGCGCGCCTCCTGCGCGGGCTCCGGTTCGTGATGGCGGGGATCGACCGGCCGGACCAGTTCATTGGCGACGAAGCCGATCACCAGCAGGCTGATCATGACGTAGAAGGACGTGGTGTAGAGGTCCGGTCCGGAGTGGCCGGCGGACTCCTGTGCGTCCGCGATGGCGTTGACGATCAGTGGGCCGAGCACCCCGGCCGTGGACCAGGCGGTGAGCAGCCGGCCGTGGATGGCACCGACCTGGAACGTGCCGAACAGGTCCTTGAGATACGCGGGAACGGTCGCGAACCCGCCGCCGTAGAAGGACAGGATGACCGCCGCGCAGATGATGAAGAGCGGCTTGGAGGAGTCGCCCATCAGCGCGATGGCCAGATACATCAGGGTCCCGGCGCCGAGGTAGAGCCGGTAGATGTTCTTGCGCCCGACCAGGTCGGAGGTGGAGGACCAGACGATCCGCCCCAGCATGTTGGCCAGGGACAGCAGGCCGACGAACCCTGCCGCGGCGGTGACCGTGACGGAGGTACCGGTACCGGAGAAGAAGTCGGTGATCATCGGAGCGGCCTTCTCCAGGATCCCGATCCCCGCCGTGACGTTGGTGCACAGGATCACCCACAGACACCAGAACTGCGGTGTCCGCAGGGCGTTGCGGGCGGACACCTGCCCGGTGGTGACCAGAGGGCGGGCGGCTTCCGCGGCGGGTTCCCAGCCCTCGGGCCGCCAGCCGTCCGCGGGCACCCGCACCAGCAGCACCCCCATCGTCATGAACACCGCGTACACCAGGCCCATGACCAGGAAGGTCTGCGCGATGCCGGAGGTGTCCGTGCCGAAGGCGGAGAGCAGTTCCGTGGACCAGGGCGAGGCGATGAGTGCCCCGCCCCCGAAACCCATGATGGCGATGCCTGTCGCCATGCCGGGGCGGTCGGGGAACCACTTGATGAGCGTGGAGACCGGCGAGATGTAGCCGATGCCGAGCCCGATGCCGCCGACGAAGCCGTAGCCGAGCACAACGAGCCAGTACTGGCCGGTGCCCGCGCCCAGGGCGGAGATGAGGAAGCCGGAGGAGAAGCAGAGGGCGGACACGGACATCGCCCAGCGCGGCCCGTTCCGCTCGACCAGCGTGCCGCCGAAAGCCGCGGAGAGGCCGAGCATCACGATGGCGAGTTGGAACGGCAGCGCCGAGGCCGTTCCGGACAGCTCCATCGAGCTCTCCAGGGGTGGCTTGAAGACGCTCCAGGCGTAGGCCTGTCCGATGGCGAGATGGATGGACAGCGCGGCCGGAGGGACGAGCCAGCGGCTCCAACCGGGCGGGGCGACGGTACGGGAGCGGTCGAGGATGTCCGGAACGAGGCGTGGGGACATGCGGTCACCTCCAACGCGGTCGGGACGAGGGCGGCGTTGGCGAGGAGTTCGAACCGCGTCGCCCGGGGACCGTACAACGTTCACCCATCTCCGGGAAGGCCTGCCGCAAGGGCTTTCCTCCGGGGCCCTTCCACTGCGTGGGGGCTTTCCGCGGTGCTCCGGACATCGGCCGCAGCATGACGGCACCGGCCCTTCGCCGCCGGCGGAGGCGTGCGATGAGCCGGTGTCCGGTGCCTCGTCGGGCCCTCGCGACGTCAGGTCCTCGGGACGTCAGGTCCTCGGGACGTCAGGTCCTCGCGACATCAGGCCTTCGCGACATCAGGCCTTCGCGACATCAGGTCCTCACGGCGCAAGGGACCGGCATTCACGCAGCCGGCGATTGCGCAACCGGCGGTCACGGCGCGGCTCCCACGGTGATACGGGCGGGGGCCAGGGGTTCAGGAGACCAGTGCGGCTCTCCGGGATCTTCTGGCCGCCATCAACGCGTCCGGCGTCAGCACCGCTTCGGGTACGACGATGCCGCACGTGGTGCAGACGGGTGCCGAGCCCGGGTGGTGGCCCAGGCCCCAGAACCAGTCGATGCCGTCCTCCGCGCAGACCGGGCACACGGACCGCGGTTCCGACTCCAGCGCGGACACCAGACGGCGGACGACAACGGGGAGGGGGGAGGTGGGGTGGCGCAGGGGGTCGTCGCACCAGGCGACGCCGTAGCCGCCCCAGGTGCGTCGATGCCAGTCGTCCAGCGCACCGGGCTGGCGCATTCCGGCGTGCTTCTCGCGCCTGCGTCGTTCCGCGAACCTCACGTCGTAGGCGAGCCATTCGGTGCGTGCCTCTTCCAGCTCGGCCAGGGCGGCGACGAGCCGCTCCGGGTCGGGCCGCCGATCACTTGTGCCGACCCCGACCCTGGTGCACAGGTGATGCCAGGTCGCCCGGTGACCGTACGGGGCGAACTTCTCCAGGCACTTGCGCAGGGCGGTGCGCCGCTGCTGGGTCGCAACCCTCGGGTCGCGCACGTGATCGGCGAGGCTTCTGAATCCGGCCATCTTCCTTGCCACCTCCGTGACTCGTCCTTCGGCGTTGAGGCGATAAGGGATGGACGAACGGGAGCCCGATATGGATCCAATCGAACATTCACACGAGCGACAAACCGGCCATGGAGGTCCGCTTTGCCATGATTCATGGCGAGTTGGGCGCGATGGTTGTGGAAGATCTCAGGGGAAGTTGACGGCTGCTCACCTTCTGTCTTCCGGTCTGTTTCTACCGGCGGTAACCTCCGGCCACCGTCTTGGGATCCGTCCTTGGAGGAGCAGGAATGCGATTGCGCACCCCACGCGTCACCGCCCTGCTCGCGCTGGTTGCCGGACTGGTGGCGCCCTTGCCGCCGACCACCGCGACCGCCGCAGAGCCGAGCAGCACATCCGCCGCCGCCACCGACTACTGCGGGAGTCAGTGCGCCGACATCCTCCCGCCGGGTGAGAACGGCAACGCCACGCTCGTCGAAATCCTGGCCCACCGTGTCTTCGGCACCCGGCCTGCCCACAGCTCCGATCAGCTCGGCCCGTACAACGCCCTTGTCGCCGGCCAGGACTCGCTGACCGACGAGAAGCTGACCGAATTCTTCAACGACGCCTCCTTCGGCGTCCCCCAGGACCAGGTCGCCTCGGTCACCAAACCGCGCGCGGATGTGACCATCACGCGCGACAAGAAGACCGGTGTCCCGCACATCCAGGGCACGACGCGCGAAGGCACCGAGTTCGGCGCCGGATACGCGGCCGGCCAGGACCGGCTCTGGATGATCGACCTCTTCCGGCACATCGGCCGCGGGCAGCTCACCCCCTTCGCGGGCGGCGCACCCGCCAACCAGGGCCTGGAGCAGCAGTTCTGGCCGCTCGCCCCGTACACCGAGAAGGACCTCCAGGCGCAGGTCGACCGGATCATCGCGACCGGAGGCGAGCGCGGCAAGCAGGCCATGGCGGACGCGCAGGCGTACATCGACGGCCTCAACGCCTACCGCGAGAAGTCCAAGAGCGGGCGCTACTTCCCCGGTGAATACGTCCTCACCGGCCATGTCGACGCCATCACCAACCAGGGCGAGATCGAGCCGTTCAAGCTCACCGACCTGATCTCCCTCGCCTCCGTGGTCGGCGGGCTCTTCGGCAACGGCGGCGGCGGGGAGGTCGAATCGGCGCTCTCCCTGCTCGCCGCCCAGCAGAAGTACGGCTTCGCCGAGGGCACCGAGGTGTGGGAGTCCTTCCGGATGCGCAACGACCCGGAGGCCGCGCTCACCGTCCACGACGGGCAGCGCTTCCCGTACGCCGGAAAGCCCGAGACGGCGCGCGGCACCGCCATGCCCGACTCCGGCTCGGTCACGCGTGAGCAGCTGGTGTTCGACCGCACCGGGGCGGCCACGAGCAGCGCGGCCAAGAGCGGCGGGGCGAAGAAGGCGAAGGCGCCCAAGGACCCGGTGAAGGCACCGAGGAAACTCCAGCCGCTCCAGGGCATGTTCAACGATGGCGTTCTGCCCGGCGATCTGTTCTCCAGCCCCCGGCGCGGCATGTCCAACGCCCTGCTCGTCTCCGGCAAGCACACCGCGAGCGGCAACCCGGTCGCCGTCTTCGGGCCGCAGACCGGCTACTTCGCGCCTCAGCTGCTGATGCTGCAGGAGCTCCAGGGCCCCGGCATCAGCGCCCGCGGCGCCTCCTTCGCGGGCATCGGGATGTACATCCAGCTCGGCCGCGGCCAGGACTACGCATGGAGCGCGACGTCCGCCTCGCAGGACATGTCCGACACCTACGCCGTCGAGCTGTGCGAACCCGACGGCTCCACCCCGGACAAGGACTCCACGCACTACCGCTACCGCGGGGCCTGCAAACCGATGGAGAAGCTGGAACTGCGCAACGCGTGGAAGCCGTCGCTGGCCGACTCCACCGCGGCCGGCTCGTACCGCATGCAGGTCCACCGCACCGAATACGGCACCGTGACGCACCGCGCCACGATCGACGGCAAGCCCGTCGCGTACTCCCTGCTGCGCTCCACCTACCGTCATGAGGCCGACTCGATCATCGGCTTCCAGATGCTCAACGACCCCGGCTACGTCAAGGACGCGAAGTCCTTCCAGCGCGCGACCGAGCATGTCGGCTATGCCTTCAACTGGTTCTACGCCGACTCCCGCGAAGCCGCGTACTACAACAGCGGCCTGAACCCCGTACGCGCCGCCGGCATCGATGCGTCGCTGCCCGTGCGAGGCGAGAAGGACTACGAGTGGCGGGACTTCGAACCGTCCGTCAACACCGCCGCGTACACCCCGCCCGAACAGCACCCGCAGTCCGTCGGGCAGGACTACTACATCTCCTGGAACAACAAACAGGCGCTGGACTACTCCTCCGCCGGCTTCGGCAACGGCTCGGTCCACCGCGGCGATCTGCTGGACGACCGCGTCGGGGCGCTGGTGCAGCGCGGAGGCGTGACGCGGGCCTCTCTCACACGCGCCATGGCGGACGCGGCCCTCGCCGACCTCCGCGGCGAGGACGTGCTGCCCGAACTGCTGAAGGTGCTGCGCAGCAAACCAGTCACCGACCCGCAACTGGCCGATGCGGTAAAGAAGTTGGAGTCGTGGCGGGATGCGGGCGCGGAACGGCGCGAAACCGCCGCCGGGTCGCACGCCTACACCCACCCGGACGCCGTACGCGTCATGGACGCCTGGTGGCCGCTGCTCGTCGAGGCCGAGTTCAAGCCGGGCCTCGGTGCAGGGCTGTACGACGCGCTGCGCGCCAATCTGCCGGTCGACGAGTCCCCCTCGGCGGGCCACGGGCCCACGGGGGCACATGCGGGCTCCTCGTTCCAGTTCGGCTGGTGGAGCTATGTCGACAAGGACCTCCGCCAGGTCCTCGGTGAGCCGGTGAAGGGACGGCTCACGAAGACGTACTGCGGCAACGGCGACCTGTCCGCCTGCCGCGACACCCTGCTGAGCAGTCTGCGGCAGGCCGTCACCACGCCGGCGAACGAGGTCTATCCCGGCGACGCCGCGTGCAAGGCGGGCGACCAGTGGTGCGCCGACTCGATCGTGCACCGCGCGGTCGGCGGTATCGCCCACGACGCGATCCACTGGCAGAACCGCCCGACCTTCCAGCAGGTCGTGGAGTTCCCGAAGCACCGCTGAGGGATGTGCGCTTCAGGCCGCCCGGGGTGACCGCCCCGGGCGGCCTGTCGCGTTCTCGCCTCCGTGAGGACCGAGGGGCAGGAGGCACGTCCCGGCGCCGCTGAGCCACCCCGTGAACCGGTACGGCCCGTCACCCGTACCTGCTCTCGGCGCACCTCGTCGCGCCTCCTCGCCGCGCCTCCGGCCCTCGTTCGGCCGCCCCGCGCCGACTGCCGCGACGCGCGAGCGGGTGCCGCGCACCAGGCCTTGTCGGGGACGGCAAGGCCGCGGCAAGAACTCACCAAGAGTCACTCCTGATCGTGGGGGGTGTCGTGTCTCTTCACGAGACCCGGCACCCCCCCCACAAGCGATCGATGGACGAGGACTCCTCCGCATGAGGCACCGAGTGGTCGAAGAGGCCAGGCCGAAGGGAAAGGACGCGCCCGCGCCCGCGCCGGACACGGCGGGACGCTCCCCGGCGCCACACGCGGACGAGGCCTTCATCAGAGCGCTCTACGCGAAGCACGGCGCCGTTCTGGTGCGCTTCGCCACGAGCCTGCTCGACGGTGACAGGCACCGCGCCGAGGACGTCGTACAGGAGGCGGTGCTCCGGGCATGGCGCCACTCCGATGTCCTGGATCCGACGGCCGAATCCGTCCGTCCCTGGATGTTCAGGGTCGTACGGAACCTGGTGATCGACGGCCACCGGTCCAAGCAGGCCCGCCCCATGGAAGCGGGCGACGCCGCGCTCGTCGAGGTCGCGATGCCGGACGACATGGAGCAGACGCTCACCGCGATGCTTGTCCTGGAGACGATGGAAAAGCTCGCTCCGCACCACCGCGAGGTCCTCCTCCACATGCACTACCTCGGCCGGAGCGTCGCCCAGACGGCGCAGGAGCTGAACGTACCGCCGGGGACGGTCAAGTCCCGTACGTACTACGCGGTCCGGGCCCTGCGCGAGGCGCTCGACGCCCGGGGGATCACCGCCTGAGCGGTCCTCCCCCTTGAGCCCTTCCGCCCCGGACGCCGGAGAGGGACACCAGCGGCGCGATGCGAGGCGAGCGAGGAACTGAACCGCCCGCCGTGCCCCACCGTTCCCTCCCTGGCTGCCCGAGCACGCGCCCGGCCGTTCGCCGGCATGCCCTGAGGAAGAAAGAAAGACAGAACGATGCGTAGATCCCTGGCCGTCACGATCCCGGCCCTCGCGATACCCGCCGTCGCGTGCGGCATGCTGTTCGCGGGATCGGAGCGGAACCCGCCACCGGGCCCCGGCGGGACCGGCGGACACCGGACCATCGAGGTCGGTCAGACCTGTGCCTCCCTGCGCGACCGCCTCGAACTCTCCTGCGGCACCGCCGCGTTCGGGGACACCCGCTTCAACTGCGCCGGTGTGGACATCGGAAGATGCCCGCCCACCACGTCGGTGTCCGTGCGCAATACGGGCCGGACCCCCGTCACCCTCATCGTGATCAGCGGCTCGCGGCAGGGAGAGCGCCATGAATCGGCCCGGCCGCCCCTCGCATCAGGGCAGGAGGCACGGCTGCGCCCGGGGGCGGGGGACGACCGCCTCTTCGACATCGTCGTACGGCCGGAAGGGCGCGGTCCCGGCACGATCCGGATCCTGCGCGTCGCGTGACAGGGCTGCGCGGTGACCCGGCGAACCCGGAGGGCGGCGCCCCGGCACACGAGCCGTACCGGCCGTGGTGAACCGAGCCCACCGGGCTTACGTCACCCCGGCAGCAGAGACTCGGCGCACGGGAGGGGCATCTGACATGACGACACCGGACGAGCTGAACCCATGATCCCGGCACCGGAGCACGAGCCCGAACACCTCGGATCGCTCGTCGCCCATGTCTGCGGAGCACTGGACGACGAGGACGGCCGGGCCCTGGAGGAGCATCTCTCGATCTGCGCTCCGTGCAGCTTCGAGTTGGTCGAACTCCACGGCCTGCGCGAGTTGCTGGACCTGGTGCCGCCCGACCTGGCTCTGGCCGGCGGGCCGCCGCCCCCGGCGAGCGAGTCGCTGGTGCGACGGACGGTACGCGTGGCGCGGGGCGGACCTCCCCGCCGCCCGTCCCGAGCCGCGGCCTCCCGGCTTGCCGCTGCCGGTGCCGTCACGGTCCTGGCACTGGGCGGCGGAGTCGTCATCGGTCAGAGCATCGCGCCCCACGCCCGACCGGCGGGGACCGTCCGGTCGACGGCGGAGGCAGGCACGTCCACGGACACGTCCCCTGATGCGGACACGGGCACGGGCACGGACAGGGACACGGGCACGGGCACGGACGTGGGCACGGACACGGACACGAGGACGTCATCGGTGCGGGGAGCATCGGGAACCGACGCGAAGACCGGCACCCGCATGGTGGTGCGGGTCACCATGGCCAGGGGATGGGTACGTCTCCGCGCCTCGGTGGCGGGCATCCCCGCGGGCGTGACGTGCCGCCTCGTGGTCGTCGGGCGCGAGGGAACCCGCGAGACCGCCGCGAGCTGGCTCGTCTCCCCGTCGGGCGAGAGGGACGGCAGCGAGATCGACGGAGGGGCCGCCGTGGCTCCGGAGGACGTCAGGGCCGTCGAGGTCCGCAGGCTGGACGGACGCACTCTCGTGAGCGTGCCCGTGACCGCGTAGCGGAGTTCGTGGTGGACGGCGTGCCCGCCATCCACCGAGAGAAGAGAAGGATCCGGGCCGAGGCATGAACGCCGGAAAGAGCCGCACACCGATCCCCGTCCCCGCAGGCGTCGAACCTCGCGGTCCCAGGCGATGAGCACCGCGAAATCACCCGGACCGGCGGCACGGCTCCGCAGTGAGAAGAGCCGGCCGGGTGACCGTCGAACTGATCGGCATCGCCTGGGGATTGCCGTCCTGGGCGATGTGCCGCCCACAGGTGTCGAGGTCCGCCGGCGGCGGGGAGCGGCGGTGGTGGCCGGCTGCGACCACGACCAGGACGCCGACATGGTGCAGGGGCACATCGGAACCGTGCCGCGCCGATGTGCCGCTCGGTCGCGGACTCGCTCACCTTGCTCCGGGGCTCCGGATGCCGTTCGACGGTGGCAGGCGGCCTGACCCCGGTCCCACCGCCGGGGTCAGGCCGCTTGCCACCGCCGGGGGTGCGACAGCCGACGCCGGTCCCGGCAGGCACCGCGCGCTTCCGCGGCCCCCGGCACCGCTCCCGTACGGTGCACGGCCTACGCTGCGAACAGGGAGGGTCCGCGCGGCAAGGAGGCACGATGAAGGTCGTACTGGCGGGCGGCTCGGGCGCTCTGGGGCGGCGCATCGCCGCCGATCTGACCGAGCACGGGCACGAGGCCGTCGTCCTCACCCGGTCCGCGCGCCCGGACCTCCCGTACCGTCAGGCGATCTGGGACGGGCAGTCGGCCGGGCCCTGGGCGGCCGAGCTGGAGGACGCCGCACTCGTCAACCTCGCCGGGGAACTCGTCGACCGCAGGCCCACCGCGGCGAACATCGAGCTGCTGACCCGCTCCCGCGTGGACCCCACCACCGCACTGGCCCGCGCCGCGGCCGGCCTGGCCACCCCGCCGCGCGTCTGGGTGCAGATGAGCACGCTGGCCATCTACGGCGACGGCGGCGAGGCCGTGCTGGACGAGCACGCGCCCCCGGCGGACGGCCCGCCGCAGATGGCCGGTGTGGCACGCGCGTGGGAGGCGGCCGCCGACGGCGCACCTGCCGGACGGCAGGTGGTGCTGCGCACCGCGGTGGTCCTGGACCGGAACACCCCGGCGCTGGACCGCATCGCCGGACTCGCCCGCTGGGGGCTGGGCGGACGCATCGCGGACGGCCGGCAGTGGATGAGCTGGCTGCACATCGACGATCTGCTCGCCATGATCCGGCTGGCCCTGACGGATCCGGCCCTCACCGGAGTCGTCCACGCCACCAGCCCCAACCCCGTCCGCAACGCCGAACTCATGGCCGCGCTGCGGGACGTACTGCACCGGCCGGCGGCCCCGCCCACCCCGGCCTGGCTGGTCCGGGCAGGAGCCGTGCTGATGCGGACCGACCCGGCGCTCGCGCTCACCGGCCGCCGCTGCGTCCCGGCCCGGCTGACCGGCCAGGGCTTCGCCTTCCGCCACCCCGACCTCCGGCCGGCCCTCGAAGACCTCCTCCTGCGAACCGGCTGACGCCCCGGCGCGCGGGGCAGAGATCGGGGGACCGTCCGTCCGCCTCCCGTCCGCCGCCGGACCGTCCGTCCGCCTCCTGTCCGCCGACTGCCGTACGCCGTCTGCCGTACGGTCCAACGCGGCGCGCTGCGCGATCCGGCCCCGTTCCATGCTCCGTACGGCGCAGTGCAGTTGCTCGATCGGACGACGCGGCATGCGACCCCCATGCCCGCCCGGTACGCATGGGTCATGGACTTCCACACCGGCCCTCAGCGGCCCCTCCGAGTTCGGCCGCGCCGTGGGTGCGGCAGAGGTGGAGCGCGGCTGCGGTTCGTCGTGCCCGCCGCGGTTCTGGCAGCGACCCTGGGACTGCCCGCGGGCAGCGCCTGGGCCGACACCGAGCCCCCGCCCGCCGCGGCGGGTGACGACGCGGGACTGCCCGGCGCTCCCGGTCAGCCCGGTCAGCCCGGTCAGCCCGGTCAGCCCGGTCAGCCCGGACACCCCGGATATCCCGGACAGCCGGACGGTTCCGGCGAGGCCGGGACGAACGGTGCCGCGCACGACGGCGCGGGCGACGACCGGCCGCCGGAGGATGGGGCGACCTCGCACGTGTGGACCTGGTCGCCGATGCCGGAGCGCGACCACGCGCACATGCCCTCGATGCCCCCCGAGCCGTCGCAGCAGGCTCAGCCCATGGAGCAGCACGCCCAGCCCACGGAGCAGCAGGCCCCGCCTCAGGCTCAGCCGGCCCAGCCCATGGAGCAGCACGCACCGCCTCAGAGTCAGCCGGCCCAGCAGTCGCAGCCTTTGGAGGCGCAGGCGCAGCCTTCGCAGCCCGCCGCGCCGGAGCCCGTTGCTCAGCAGCCGTCGCAGCCCGACTCCGAGCAGCCGTCCCAGGTCCCGTCCGCACGGCCCGAGGCCGAGGAGCGGCCCGCACAGCCGGAGTCCCGGCCCTCGCAGCCGGACGCCCAGCAGGCGCCGCCTTCCGCACCGGTCTCCCGGACCGATGCGCAGCACCGGATGCCGGATCAGGAGCCCGCCGTGGAGCCGTCCGCCCAGCCCCCGTCCGCCCACATCGAGCCGCCGCGAGAGCCCGAACGGCGCCCCTCCGTACGGCCCGGGACACCTCGGGAACATGAGCGCCGGCCGGCGGCCAAGCCCAAGAACCCGCGCAAGCATGAGCGTCACCCCTCCAGCAGGCCCAAGGCGCCCCGTGCCGCCCAGGACGGTGGGACCGCGTCCGCCGCCACGGGTGCCAAGACGCCGGCGAAGGCCGGGGCCGAGCAGGCGAAGCCGAAGACCGGTGTGCTGCGGGGTGCGGCACGTCAGGTGGTCCGGCTCATCAACGCCAAGCGGACCGCGGCGGGTTGCCGACCGCTGCGCGTCAGCCGCAAGCTCTCGCAGGCCGCGAACGGCCACGCCGACGACATGGCGAAGACCGGCAAGCTGTCCCACACCGCCCCCGACGGTTCGCGCCCGAGCACCCGCGCGATGCGTGCCGGGTACGGGGGCTGGTCCGCGATCGGGGAGAACATCGCGCGCGGCCAGGAGAGCCCTGCCCAGGTCACGCAGGACTGGATGAACAGCCCCGGGCACCGGGCCAACATCCTCAACTGCGGCTACCAGGAGATCGGCGTCGGCGTACGCGAGGGCGACAGCTCCAGCGGCCGCTGGTGGTCCCAGAGCTTCGGTACCCGGCGCCGCTGAACGGCCCGGTCGCCCGGTCGCCTGCGTCGCGTACGCGGCCGAAGAGAACCCCGACGCGCCCGAGGGAGCCCGGTCCCGGACCGAACTCCCTCGGGCGCGGCGCTCGTTGAGCGGGGTCCGCCGTGAGCTGGCCCGGCTCAGCGGTACCGGAGGTACTTCTTCCGTACGGCTCGGAAGGCCGTGAGCCGTTCCCGCCAGGCCCGCGTGACCTCGTCCGTGTCCGCCCCGTCGTCGATCATCGTCCGGACCGTCGCCGATCCCGTCAGCTTGTCGATCCACTTGTCCTCGCGCCACGCGAATCCGCTCCACACCCGCTTCGCGGTGACCAGCAGCCCGATGCCGGTGCGTACCGGGTCGTACGCCTCCCGGTCGTGGATGTGGAGCTGAACGCCGCCGACCGTCTTGCCCTGGAACTTCGAGAACGTGGGCGTGAAGTACGCCTCCCGGAAGCGGATGCCCGGCAGGTCGAGGTCGTTCGCGGCCTCGGCCCACCGGCGGTCGATGCCTTCCGCGCCGAGCAGCTCGAACGGGCGGGTGGTGCCGCGGCCCTCGGACAGGTTGGTGCCCTCGAACAGACAGGTGCCGGAGTAGACGAGGGCGGTCTCCGGCGTCGGCATGTTGGGGCTCGGCGGCACCCACGGCAGGCCCGTGGCGTCGAAGAAGTCCTCGCGCCGCCAGCCGGACATCTCCACGATCTCCAGGTCGGCCGCCCGGCCGGCCACCCCGGGCACGAACTCGGCGTTGAACAGCAGTGCCAGCTCGGCCACCGTCATGCCGTGTGCCTGGGCGATCGGCTCGCGCCCGACGAAGGTGGCGTACTCCTTGTCGAGCACCGGCCCGTACGCGTGGCGCCCGGTGACCGGATTCGGCCGGTCCAGGACGACGACGCGCCTGCCCGCGAGCACCGCGGCGACCATGCAGTCGTAGAGGGTCCAGATGTATGTGTAGAAGCGCGCGCCCGCGTCCTGGATGTCGAAGACGACGGTGTCGACTTCCGACTCGGTGAAGATGTCGGCCAGAGCCTGCCCGCTCTTCTGGTAGGTGTCGAAGACCGGAAGTCCCGTCGCGGGGTCGTCGTAGCGCCCCTCGGATCCGCCGGCCTGGGCCGTGCCGCGGAACCCGTGCTCGGGGCCGAAGACGGCGGTCAGATTCACCCGGTCGTCGGGGTGCATGACGTCCACGATGTGGCGGACGTCCGCGGTGACGCCGGTCGGGTTCGTCACCATGCCCACGCGCTGTCCGTCCAGCAGCCGGTAGCCCGACGCCGCAAGCCGGTCGAAACCCGTACGCACCCTTCCCCCGCCGACGCCCGGGGAGCCGGCGTCACCACCGCGCCCCCGCTCGGCCCCCGATGCCGGACCGACCCCGGCCGCGAGTGCCCCCGCGGCTCCGGTGGCGGCCAGCAGTCTCCGTCTGGACAGATTCGATTCCGCAGAAGTCGACATGTCCGCGCACGCTAGCGCCCCGAGGCGCCCGGCGGAACGACCCCCGCACACAGCGGGGCCCCTCTTTCGCCACAACATACCGACTGGTTAGTCTGCTCGCAGTCGAGCCGCGCTTGAGCCGAGTCGAAGGAGCCGCGACGTGAACGACGGAAAGACGCTGGAAGATGCCGGAGTCGTCGTCACCGGAGCCGGGGGAGGGATCGGGGCCGCACTCGCCCGCAGGTTCGCCGCGGAGGGCGCCCGGGTCGTCGTCAACGATCTGAACGCGGACAAGGCCAGGGCCGTCGCCGAGGAGATCGGCGGCACCGCCGTCCCCGGCGACGCCTCGGCCGTCGTCGCCGACGCGCGCGACGCGCTGGGCGGAACCGTCGACATCTACTGCGCCAACGCCGGGCTCGCGTCGGGCGGTGACGAGGACGCCGGCGAGGACGTGTGGGCCGACGCCTGGGACGTCAACGTGATGGCGCACGTCAGGGCGGCGCGGGAACTGCTGCCCGCATGGCTCGAACGCGGCCGCGGGCGCTTCGTGTCCACCGTCTCCGCGGCCGGGCTGCTCACCATGATCGGCGCTGCCCCGTACAGCGTCACCAAGCACGGCGCCCTCGCCTTCGCCGAATGGCTGTCCCTCACCTATCGCCATCGCGGCATCGAGGTGCACGCGATCTGCCCCCAGGGCGTTCGTACGGACATGCTGACCGCGTCCGGCAGCGCGGGCGAGATCGTGCTGGCACCGACCGCCATCGACCCCGAGGACGTCGCGGACGCCCTCTTCGACGCGATGGCCGAGGGCCGCTTCCTGGTCCTTCCGCACGCCGAGGTCGCCGGCTTCTACGCGGCACGCGCCACCGAGAACGACCGCTGGCTCGCAGGGATGAACCACATCCAGCAGAAGTGGGAGGCCGCCAGGTGACCACTTCCCCCTACGCCGCCCAGCCCTGGCTCTCCCTGCTCACCGACGCCCAGCGCGCCCCCGCCACCCCGCCCGAGACCGTGCTGCACGCCTTCCGCGACCGGGCGCACTCCCGTCCCGGATCGACCGCGCTCGCCTACTTCGACGGGCGGATCGGCTACGCGGAGGCCGACGCGCTCTCGGACGCCCTCGCCGGCCACCTCGCCGAACGCGGCTTCGCACGCGGCGACCGGCTGGCCGTCGTCCTCCAGAACGTGCCGCAGTTCGCGCTGGCGGTGCTCGCCGCGTGGAAGGCGGGCGGGACGGTCGTACCGGTCAACCCGATGTACAAGGAACGGGAGGTCGCGCACGTCCTCGCCGACGCCGAGGTGACCGCGCTGGTCTGCGCGGACCGGGCCTGGGAGTCGTATCTGCGCGCCACCGCGGAGGGCTCGCCGGTCCGCATCGTGCTGACGACCAGTGAGTTCGACCTGCAGACGCGCAACGACGAGCGCGTCCTGCGCGGTGCGCGGATACCGGTGCCCGACGGCGCCGAGGATCTGTTGGAGGCCGCGCGCCGCGGCGCCCCGGCCCCCGCGAACAGGGAGCCGTCCGCCGGCGACCTCGCGCTGATCAGCTACACCTCGGGCACCAGCGGCACCCCCAAGGGCGCCATGAACACCCACGGCAACATCGCGTACAACGCGGAACGCCAGCGCACCGGCCTCGATCTGCCCGAAGGATCCACCTACTTCGGCCTCGCCCCGCTCTTCCACATCACCGGCATGGTCTGCGAGCTGTGCGCCTGCCTCGCGAGCGGCGGCACGCTCGCCCTCGCCTACCGCTTCGAGCCCGGTGTCGTCCTCGACGCCTTCGCCGAGCACCGGCCCGCGTACACCGTCGGCCCGTCCACGGCCTTCATGGCCCTGGCCGCCCACCCCTCCTGCACCCCGGACCACTTCGGCTCCTTCTCGATGATCTCCTCGGGCGGGGCGCCGCTGCCGCCCGCGCTGGTGGAGAAGTTCCGGGCGGGCTTCGGCCCGTACATCCGCAACGGGTACGGGCTCACCGAGTGCACCGCCCCCTGTGCCAGCGTCCCGCCCCAGCGCGAGGCGCCCGTCGACCCGGCGTCGGGCACGCTGTCCGTCGGCGTACCGGGGCCCGACACGGTGGTGCGGATCGTGGACGAGAACGGCCGGGACGTGCCGTTCGGCGAACAGGGCGAGATCGTGGTCCGCGGTCCGATGGTCGTGCCCGGCTACTGGCGTCGGCCGGAGGCCAGCGCGGAAGCCCTCCCGGACGGTGAACTGCGCACCGGCGACATCGGCTTCATGGACGAGAGCGGCTGGCTGTACGTCGTCGACCGCAAGAAGGACATGATCAACGCGTCCGGCTTCAAGGTGTGGCCGCGCGAGGTCGAGGACGTCCTCTACACCCATCCGGCGGTGCGCGAGGCGGCGGTGGTCGGCGTGCCGGACCCCTACCGCGGCGAGACGGTGAAGGCGTACGTCAGCCTGCGTCCGGACGCGGAGGCGGAACCGCAGGAACTGGCCGCGTACTGCAAGGAACGTCTCGCGGCATTCAAGTATCCGCGCGATGTGGAGATCCTGCCGGAGCTGCCGAAGACGACAAGTGGGAAGATCCTCCGGCGGGAACTGCGATCCCGCGGATAACGCGCAAGGACCGGCCGGGAAGCGCCGGCAACGAACGAAAGGCGGGTGGCGGCAATGGCCAGAACGACGGACGGGGACGGCAGCCCCGTCCCGCAGCGACTGCTGGCCGCCGCCACCCGTCTCTTCGCGGAACGCGGCTACGACCGGACCTCCGTGCAGGACATCGTCGAAGCCGCGGGCGTCACCAAGGGCGCGCTGTACCACTACTTCGGCTCGAAGGACGATCTGCTGCACGAGATCTACGGTCGCGTGCTGCGGCTCCAGCAGGAGCGGCTGGACGCCTTCGCGGACGCGGACGCCCCGGTCGAGCAGCGGCTGCGCGACGCGGCGGCGGACGTCGTGGTGACCACGATCGACAACCTCGACGACGCGTCGATCTTCTGGCGCTCCATGCACCACCTGAGCCCGGAGAAGCACAAGCAGGTCCGCGCGGAGCGGCGCCGCTACCACGAGCGCTTCCGGGCCCTGATCGAGGAGGGCCAGGAGAACGGCGTCTTCAGCACGGCGACACCGGCGGACCTGGTGGTGGACTACCACTTCGGGTCGGTCCACCACCTGTCGACGTGGTATCGCCCGGCGGGCCCGATGACACCCCACCAGGTGGCGGACCACCTGGCGGACCTCCTGCTCCGGGCGTTGCGTCCGTAGTCTCTGCGCTCCGGCGGCGCCCCTCCGCCGCTGCCGGAGCGGCGAGCCCTGGCCTTCCCGCGCGGCTGAGGGGGCGGCCTTCCGCCTGCGCGGGGGCCGCTTCGTGCTTCCGCTCAGTGCTTCCGCTCAGTGCTCCCGCTTCGTGCTTCCGCGGGGGCCGAGCCGGCCTCCTTGCCGCGGAGCTGATCGAGCGGTGGGTCGATCCTGATCCCGCCGCGGTGGCGTTTCCGCCACAGCCCTCGTGATCGGCGGTACCGGCTTCGCTGCGGCCGATGGTCGGGCGGGGCGGGTTCACGGTCGTTGACGCCGTTCGGCTCCGGCCGCACGCGGGTCCCGCCGTCGCGATACGGCGGGAGGTCGGCGCTTCACCGCCTTCCTCCCGCCTCCAGAGGCTCCGCGTCCGCGGACGGGAAGAAGTCCCGCCCGCCGGGGCGACTACGCGTACCGCTTCAACTCGCGGCGCGCCAGCGACCGTTGGTGGACCTCGTCCGGGCCGTCGGCCAGGCGGAGCGTGCGGGCGCCCGACCACAGTTCCGCGAGGGGGAAGTCCTGGCTGACTCCGCCCGCGCCGTGGAGCTGGACCGCCTGGTCCAGGATGTCGACGACCGTACGCGGCGTCGCGATCTTGATGGCCTGGATCTCCGTGTGCGCGCCCTTGTTGCCGACGGTGTCCATCAGCCAGGCCGTCTTCAGCACCAGCAGGCGCAGCTGTTCCACCGCCACCCGCGCGTCCGCGATCCACTCCATCACCTGGCCCTGCCGGGCCAGCGGCTTGCCGAACGCCGTACGGGAGACCGCCCGGCGGCACATCAGCTCGATCGCCCGCTCCGCCATGCCGATCAGCCGCATGCAGTGGTGGATGCGGCCCGGCCCCAGGCGGGCCTGGGCGATGGCGAAGCCGCCGCCCTCCTCGCCGATCAGGTTGGTGGCCGGTACGCGGACGCGGTCGAAGACGACCTCGGCGTGCCCGCCGTGGAAGTGGTCCTCGTAGCCGTAGACCCGCATGGCGCGCCGGACTTCGAGCCCCGGGGCGTCGCGCGGGACGAGGATCATCGACTGCTGGCGGCGGATGTCCTCGCCGCCCGGGTCGGTCTTGCCCATGACGATGAAGATCTGGCAGTTGGGGTTCATCGCGCCGGAGATGTACCACTTGCGTCCGGTGATGACGTAGTCGTCGCCGTCCCGCTCGATCCGCGTCTCGATGTTCGTCGCGTCCGAGGAGGCCACCTCGGGCTCGGTCATCGCGAACGCCGACCGGATCTCGCCGGCGAGCAGCGGCTCCAGCCACTGCTTGCGCTGCTGTTCGTTGCCGAACTGGGCGAGCACCTCCATGTTTCCGGTGTCCGGCGCCGCGCAGTTGAGGGCCGTCGGGGCCAGGTGCGGGCTGTGGCCGGTGATCTCGGCCAGCGGGGCGTACTGGAGATTGGTCAGCCCGGCGCCGTACTCCGTGTCCGGGAGGAAGAGGTTCCACAGGCCCTGCGCGCGGGCCTCGGCCTTCAGCTCCTCGAAGACGGGCGGAGTCAGCCAGGGGGAGGAGAGCTGGGCGTGCTGCTCCTTCGCCACCTCCTCGGCGGGGTGCACGTGCTCGTCCATGAAGGCGAGGAGCTTCGCACGGAGCTCCTCCGTGCGGGCGTCGAATGCGAAGTCCATGGCTGCTCAGCTCTCCTGAAGGGTGGTGAGGCCGTTGTCGATGAAGACGGGGACGAGGTCGCCGATGCGGTCGAAACCCGCGCCGACGGTCTGCCCGAGCGTGAAGCGGTAGTGGATGCCTTCGAGGATGACCGCGAGCTTGAACCAGGCGAACGCCTCGTACCAGGAGACGGCCGAGACATCGCGGCCGGAGCCCGTCGCGTACCGCTCGATGAGCTCCGCCGGCTCCGGGTGCCCCGGCGCGCCCGCCGTCGTCGGGACGGGGGAGTCGCGTACGTCGACGCGACGGCTGTACATCACCAGCAGGCCGAGGTCGGTCAGCGGATCGCCGAGCGTGGACATCTCCCAGTCGAGAATCGCCCGGATCCGGTCGTCTCCGTCCACCAGCACGTTGTCGAGGCGGTAGTCGCCGTGGACGACGGTGGGGGAGGGGGAGCCGGGCAGGGCGCGGCCGAGGGCGGCGTGCAGCTCGTCGATGCCCGGCAGTTCACGGTTGCGCGAGGCGTCGAGCTGCTTGCCCCAGCGGCGGAGCTGCCGGTCGAGGAAGCCCTCGGGGCGCCCGAAATCCCCGAGCCCCGCTGCCTCAGGGTCGACCGCGTGCAGGTCCACCAGGGTGTCGACCAGGCCGAGCACCACCCCGCGCGTCCGCTCGGGCCCGAGCGCGGACAGCTGCGGGGTGGTCCGGTACGGCGTTCCCTCCACGAACTCCATGACATAGAACGGCGACCCGATGACGGTCTCGTCCTCGCACAGCAGCAGAGGCTCGGGCACCGGCACGGCGGTGGAGTGCAGGGCGCTGATGACGCGGTGCTCGCGGCGCATGTCGTGCGCGGTGGCGAGGACATGCCCCAGCGGCGGACGGCGGACGACCCAGCGGGACGTGCCGTCGGTGACCCGGTACGTGAGGTTCGACCGGCCGCCCTCGATCAGCTCGGCGTCGAGCGGCCCCCGGACCAGCCCGGGGCGTTCGCGGTCCAGATGGCCGCGCAGCCGCTCCAGGTCGAGTCCGGGCGGGTGATCGTTGCTCATCGGGCACTCTCCTCCGTGGGGAGCCGGTCATCGGTTGTCTCACATCATGCCGACCAGTCGGTATGGAGTCCAGTGAGCATCGGCGCCGGGTGGTGGCCGCTGGCGGCCTTCATCGCGTGTCCGCCGAGCCCTCCCGCGGAGGAATGCCCTGATCGGACGGGGGTGAGCCCTCGGTTCCGCCCGTGCTCGGTCAGATCGGCGGCGATGCGCCGCCCCCGCTCGAAACGGCCCGCCCGGGTGTCAGGACGGGAGGGCGTCCAGCGCCAGGGCCACGGTCTCCCCGACAGTGCCGTCGATCGGAATCGCCGCCCCGCTCTCGTCCTCGCCCAGCGGCTCCAGGTCGGCGAACTGCGACCGCAGCAGCCGTGCGGGCATGAAGTGGTCCCTGCGGTCGGCCAGGCGATGGGCGATGAGTTCGAACGAGCCGTTGAGATGGACGAAGTACGCGGACGGTGCGGCCTCCGCCAGCCGGTCGCGATACGACCGCTTGAGCGCCGAGCAGCTCACCACCCCGCCCGTGGTGGCGTGACCGGCGAGCCAGTCGCCGATGCCGTCGAGCCAGGGGATCCGGTCGGCGTCGTCCAGCGGTGCGCCGTCCGCCATCTTGTCGACGTTCTCCGGCGGGTGGAAGACGTCGGCCTCCGCGTACGGGACGCGCAGCTCCTCGGCGAGCCGCTCGCCGATCGTCGTCTTGCCCGAGCCGGAGACGCCCATGACGACGACCAGGGGCGCGGCGCGTTGCGTACGGCGGCGTTGCGTGGCCATGGGCACCTCTGGCGCTGTCGTCGTCGTCCGGATCCGGCGGCATCGTCGTCCGGAAGCGATCAGTTTGTCGCGACATATTCCGTCCGGCCCAGGCTAGTCCGCGACTCCCGGCTCCGCGCCGCCGCCACCCCGACTCCCCGCGCCTGCCCTCCCGGGCGCCCGCGGGGCCTCCGGACCCCGGCCGCGGGCCCTTGCAGCGGGGCGCCGGGGGGTCCAACTCCGGCCGGACGCAGACCGCCTGGCCGATGCGGATTCACGCGGTGACGGTGTGCGCAGCCGCGCCCAGGACCGCCAGCGCGACGACGCACGAGGCGGCCGCGGCGGCCGTGCGGGGGGACAACGCGGGCGGCCGCTGCGCGTCCAGTGCCCGCATCCGGCGATGCGCCACCGCCAGGAAGGCCGCCAGCAGCGGCAGGCCGACGGCCATCGCCACGGCCGCCCGCAGCGGGCCCGCGTCGTGCAGCAGCCCGCGCGCGGCGAGCAGCGCGGCCGCCACGTACGTCAGGGTCGTACGCCGCCAGGCCAGGCGGGTGCGCTCCGGCTGCAGGCCGGGATCGCGCCCGGCCCGCGCGCTGCGTGCCGACCGCCCGCGGTGCGCGGCACGTCCGCTGCTCCCGGCCTGCTCGTCGCGGGCAGCCCGCCCGCCGCTCCCGTCCCGTCCGCCGGGCGCAGCGGGTGCCATCAGCCGGCCCAGCCCGCGGCCACGGCGACGACCATCACCACCGCCACCGCGCCGATCGCCAGCGCCAGGAGGGAGGGGAAGCGCGAGACCGGCAGGTCCTCGCCGCGTCGCATCGCGCGCTCGCAGCGCACCCAGTGGTTGACGGCGCGTACGGCGCACAGCGCGCCGACAGCGAGCAGCACCAGGGCGAGCGCGACACGGAGGGACCGGTGGAGATCCGGAAGGAACTGGGCGACGGCGAAGCCCCCGGCCAGCAGCGCGAGGGAAGTACGCAGCCAGGCCAGAAACGTGCGTTCGTTCGCCAGCGAGAACCGGTAGTCGGGTGTCTCGCCCTCCTCGGCGATCCGCTCGGGCGCGAACCACAGGCGCGCCGCGGCGGCAGCCGCCCGCGCCCGCGCGGGCAGGGCCTTCACGGACATGATCACGGTCGGCAGACTACCGGCCGGGCGGACGCCACCGGCCGGACCGGCTTGCTGATCCTCGTCATCCCTCGGCCCGCTCGGCTTCGCCGACGCGACCGCCCCGCCCACAGTCCCGGCCACGTCCATCAGCCGGCAGCGCCTGTCGGCCCCGCTCTATCTGCCCGGCCCGCCGCGCCACTCCTGGAGCCTCCGGTACGCCTCCAGCCCGTCCGGCACCCAGGTCCACTCCGTCAGCCGCTCCGCCAGCTCCTCGTCCGTGAGGAAGGTGTGCCAGGCCACCTCTTCGACCTGGGGGGCGACCGGCCGAGAGCAGCGCACCTCGTGGACGTAGGACCACCATGTCTGCCCGGGAGCCTCGTAGAGGAACTTGAACAGCGGTACGGGCCGGGGGAGTCCCGGGACGCCCAGCTCCTCCTCCGCCTCCCGCAGCGCCGCCTCCTCGTACGACTCGCCCGCGCCGACCACACCGCCGACGAACATGTCGTGGAGAGAGGGGAAGACGAGCTTCTCCGCGGTCCTGCGATGCACGAAGATCCGGTCGGCCGCGTCCCGTGCCAGGACGAAGACGCAGCGGTGGCGGAGATTCCTCGCGTACGCCTCGCCGCGGAGTGCCTGCCCGACGACCCGGTCCGTCTCGTCCACGATGTCCAGCAGTTCCCCTGCGGAGCGCGGCTCCTGCTGCTCAGCCATGTCCGCCATCCAAGCAGACGGCGCCGAGGTCCCTCCGCCGCTGCCGCCGGGCCGGTCCGTGGCTGCCGCGGGTCCGCCGCTCCGCCGCTGCCGCGCGGAGAACGCCGTCGCCCGCGTCCGGGAGGTTGACGCGGTGTACGACTGTCCAGAAGATCGTACGCAGCAGTAACTCCAGTGGCCGACCACCCACCTGCCACGCTCCGACGAGGATGGAATCGATGGCGTACGACGCTGATGTGATCGTGATCGGAGCGGGGCTGGCGGGTCTGGCCGCCACCGCCGAACTTGCCGACGCAGGCCGCCGCGTCATCCTGCTCGACCAGGAGCCCGAGACGTCGATCGGAGGGCAGGCGCACTGGTCCTTCGGCGGGTTGTTCTTCGTCGACTCGCCCGAGCAGCGCCGGGTGCGCATCCGCGACAGCCACGACCTGGCCCGTCAGGACTGGATGGGCACGGCCGGGTTCGATCGCGTCGAGGACCACTGGCCCCGCCGCTGGGCCGACGCGTACGTGGACTTCGCGGCGGGGGAGAAGCGGTCGTGGCTGCACGCGCAGGGCGTCCGGTTCTTCCCCGTCGTCGGCTGGGCCGAGCGGGGCGGCTACGACGCGACCGGGCACGGCAACTCCGTGCCCCGCTTCCACATCACCTGGGGCACCGGTCCCGGTCTGGTCGAGCCGTTCGAACGGCGGGTGCGTGCCGGGGCCTCGCGCGGCCTGGTCGATCTGCGCTTCCGCCACCGGGTCACCGGGCTGTCGCGTACGGCCGGAGCGGTGGACACCGTGAGCGGTGAGGTGCTGGCGCCGAGCGATGCGGGCCGAGGCGAGGCGAGCAACCGCGAGGTCACCGGATCCTTCGAACTGCGGGCCCAGGCCGTCATCGTGACCTCGGGCGGCATCGGCGGCAACCACGACCTCGTACGGAAGAACTGGCCCGAGCGCCTCGGGACTCCACCGCGGCACATGCTCTCCGGCGTGCCCGCGCACGTGGACGGGGAGATGCTCGGCCTGGTCGAGGGCGCGGGCGGACGCATGATCAACCGCGACCGGATGTGGCACTACACCGAGGGCATCGCGAACTGGAACCCGATCTGGGACCGGCACGGCATCCGCATCCTGCCCGGCCCGTCCTCGATGTGGTTCGACGCCCGCGGGCGCCGGCTGCCGGTGCCGCTCTTCCCCGGCTTCGACACCCTCGGCACGCTCGAGCACATCATGACGACCGGCTACGACTACACGTGGTTCGTGCTCGATCAGCGCATCATCGGCAAGGAGTTCGCGCTCTCCGGTTCCGAGCAGAACCCCGATCTGACGGGCCGCAGCATCCGCGGGGTGATCGACCGGGCGCGTGCCGACGTCCCGGGACCGGTCAGGGCGTTCATGGATCACGGAGCCGACTTCGTCGTCGAGAAGGACCTCTCGGCACTCGTCCGCGGGATGAACGCGATCACCGAGGAGGCGCTGATCGACGAGGCGGAGCTGCGCCGCGAAATCGTCGCGCGCGACCGGGAGATCACCAATCCGTTCACCAAGGACCTTCAGGTCATGGCCATGCGAGGGACCCGTAACTACCTGGGCGACAAGCTCATCAGGACCGCGGCCCCGCACCGCATTCTGGACCCCAAGGCCGGCCCGCTGATCGCCGTACGGCTGCACATCCTCACGCGCAAGACCCTGGGCGGCCTGGAGACCGATCTCTCCTCCCGTGTCCTGGAAGGCGATTCGGCCCCGGGCTCGGTCGGGGAGTCGGTGCTGCCGGGTGTGTACGCGGCGGGTGAGGCGGCCGGGTTCGGCGGCGGGGGTGTGCACGGCTACCGCGCGCTCGAGGGCACGTTCCTCGGGGGCTGCCTCTTCTCCGGGCGTACGGCGGGCCGGGCCGCGGCGAAGGCGGTCGGCTAGCGGGAGGGGGCGCCCGCGAGGCTCCGCGAGCCCCGGCCGCCGCCAGATGTCCAGACCAGGCAACGGTGAGGTGCCGCCGGGGAGTACGCCCTGGTCGCAGCCTTCGGCGGTGTCAACACTCCGGATATCGGCGCGTGTTGAGGGGATCGGGCAGTTCGGTCCGGCCTTGACGTGGAGCAGTGACTACCGGTTTGCTGTGCGTGATCATTGGGACCATGGGTGGGGCGCGACCAACCCCGCCGGACCGCAATCGTCGTGACTGCGAGGACGCCCCAAAGGGGGCAGAAAGTGGCGTGCGCCGTGGAGGAAGCTGGCGGATGACTCCCCCTCCTCCACCCCTCGGCCGGGCCCGGCAGAGGGACGGGTTGAGCTTCGACCCCGCATACGACGACACCGAACTCGCCAAGGCGCGCGACTCCCTCGCCCACGGCAGATGGGGCGAGGCCCGCTCCCTGCTCACCAGGACCGGTGACGACTGGGAGCGCCGCGGGCACCGGCTCGTCGTCCTCGGCGAGATGCCCACGAGCGGGGCCTGGGCAGAGGACTGGCTCCTCGCGGAGCCCGACAGCGCCTGTGCCTCCGCCCTGTTCGCCTGCGCCACCGTCTCCCGGGCGCTGCGCGGCAAGGCGCACCCGGACCAGGCGCGCGACGCGTGCCGGCGCGCGGCGCGTGTGGCGCCCGCCGACCCGACGCCTTGGCTCGCCCTGCTGATCCTGGTCCGCCGCACCGGCACGGACGAGGAGCGCCTCCAGGTCTTCGACCAGGTGCGCGGCCGCCACCGCGACCACCACCACGCCCACCATCTGATGACCGCCTGCCTGGCGGAGCGTCAACAGGGCGACCGGGACGACCCGTTCCACGAGGTGTACGACTTCGCCTCCTGGGCCGCCGAGCAGGCGCCCGCCGACTCCCCGCTCGCCGTCCTGCCCGTCGTCGCGCACACCGAGCGGTACCGCGTCCTCGCCGAAGCCGGTATCGAGCCCTCCGACCCGGCGCGCTCCGCGCACTGGACCACCCGCAGGGCCCGGCAGGCGATGAAGGCCGCCTTCGACTGGTGGCTGGAATGGGAGGCGGAGGACCACCCCCGAAAGACGGTGGACCTCAACTACCTCGCCCAGGCCAAGGTGTACGAGGGGCGGCTGGCCGAAGCGGCCGCGCTGTTCAACCGGATCGGGCCGTACGCCACGGCCGTTCCCTGGTCGTATCCCGACCGCGACCCGAAAAAAGCATTCCGCGCCGCGCGCCGTGCCGCACTCGGCTCGGCGTAGCGCACTCCGCCCGGCTCCGCAGGAACCCACCACGCCCAGCCACCCCCCACGGAAGGACGCCCCGCATGCTGACGGGCAACAGCTCCGAGATCAGCACGTTCAAAGGCCAGGAGAGAGCGCTGCGCGCCGACCGCATCGGGATGGCGGGGCTGCTGCTGTCGGTCCTGGCGGCCAGCGCACCCCTCATGGTCGTCGCCGGTGTCATGCCCACCACGTACTCGGTGATGGGCATCGTCGGACAGCCGCTCCTGTTCGTCATCCTCGGGGTCGTCCTGGCGCTCTTCGCCTTCGGTTACGCGGAGATGGGCCGCCACGTCCACAACGCCGGTGCGTTCACCGCGTACATCGCCCGTGGGCTCGGCGGCACCGCGGGCGCCGGCGCGTCGGTCGTGGCCCTGGTCGCCTACAGCGCCATGCAGGTCGGCGTCTACGGCATCTTCGGCTTCGAGATCTCCGTGCTGCTCGCCGACCACTTCGATGTCACGGTCGCCTGGTGGATCCCGGCCCTCGTGGGGGTGGCGCTGATCGCCGCCCTCGGCGGACTGAAGATCGACCTCAATGCCCGGGTGCTCGGCGTGCTGCTGCTCATCGAGGTCCTCATGGTCCTCGTCTTCGACATCTCCGCCGTCGCCGACCCGGCCACCGAGGGCCTGTCCCTGCATGCGTTCAACCCCGAGACCCTGACCGGTGCGGGGCTCGGCACGGCGCTGGTCTTCTGCATCGCCGCCTTCGTCGGCTTCGAGCAGTCGCCGGTCTACGCCGAGGAGACCAGCCGTCCCCAAGTCGTCGTCGCCCGGGTCGTCTTCCTCGTCGTCGCCTTCGTCGCCGTCTTCTTCGCCCTCAGTTCCTGGGCCCTCTCCGTCGCCGCCGGCCCGTCGCGGATCGTGGGCTCCGCGCAGGACGCGGGTCCGGGGCTGCTGTTCGCGCTGACCGAGGCGCGGCTCGGTGCCGGCTTCACCGACGCGCTGCACCTCTTCTTCGTCACCGGCATGTTCGCCTGCCTCCTCAGCTTCCACAACGTTGTCGCCCGGTACGCCTTCGCCATGGGCCGTGAGGGGCTGCTGCCCTCGGCGTTCGGCCGGACCAGCCGGGCCACCGGTGCCCCCGCCTACGGCTCCCTGCTGCAGACGGCCGTCTCCCTCGTCGTCGTCACCGCCTTCGCGATCGGCGACGACAAGCCGGCGGGCGATCCCACCGCTCCCGTCCTGCAGTTGTTCACCTGGATGGGCAACGTCGGGGCGCTCGGCATCATCGTCCTTCTGGTGGCCGCCTCCGCCGCCGTCATCGCCTTCTTCGTCCGGCGCGGCGCGGCGCGCGTGCAGGCCTGGCGCATCGCCTGCTCGGCCGTCTCCGGCGCTGCCCTCGTGGTGATCATGGTGTACGCGGTGAAGGACTTCGACGTCCTGCTCGGCGCGGATCCCGACTCCTCGCTGCGCTGGATCCTGCCCGGCATCATCGGGGCGGCGGTGGTCGCCGGCGTCGGCTTCGGCCTCGTCCTGCGCACCGTCAGGCCGCAGGTGCACGCGCGGATCGGGCTGGGCAACGAGGCGTTCCAGCTCCAGAAGGCGGCGGAGTCCGCCTCGTTGCGAAGGGAGCCGGAGACCGCGGGGTGACGGGCGGGGAGACGCGGGGCCGGTGGCGCGCGGTGCGGATACGGCACGGCAGGGCCGTCCGCGGGAGATGACGGAAGTCTGACGGCCGCCGGGAAACGCTGGCCCTCAGCGCCCCGCAGTGCTCGAATCGAGGGGTGACCACCGAAGACACCCCCGCACAGGGCGCGGCGGACGCGAGGAGCGGCAGAAGCGCCGAGCGTGCGGATCCCGCCGGGACCGGTTCCGACGGCCACGGCACGCCCGTCGGACGCCGCGTCGTCCTCGGCATGCTCGGCCTCGGTGCGGCCGGAATCGCCGCAGGACCGTCCCTCCAGTCCGGGTTCGACTCCGCCCTCGGCGCGGCCGCCGACAAGGACCCCACGGGGCTGACCGGTCTGCTCCCCGGCAGCGGCGGCTTCCGCTACTACTCCGTCGCCGCTTCCGTCCCGCACCGCGGCGAACGCGACTACCGCCTGACCGTCGGCGGTCTCGTCGACCGCCCCGCCGACTACGGCCTCGCCGACCTGCGCGCCCTGCCGCAGGACCGGCTGGTGCGCGATGTCCAGTGCGTGACCGGCTGGCGCGTACCCGGTACCCCCTTCACGGGCGTACGGCTCTCCCGGCTCCTCGACGCGGCGGGCGTACGTCCTGAGGCGAATGCCGTCCGCTTCACCTGCTTCGACGGCACGTACAGCGAGAGCCTCACGCTCCAACAGGCCCGCCGCGCCGATGTGCTGGTCGCCCTCACCATGCAGGACAAGCCGCTCTCGCACGGGCACGGCGGCCCGGTGCGCCTCTATGTCGCCCCGATGTACTTCTACAAGTCGGCGAAATGGCTCTCCGGTATCGCCCTCACGCGCGAGGTGCGGCCGGGCTACTGGGAAGAGCGGGGCTACGACGTCGATGCCTGGGTCGGACGCTCGAACGGACGCGACGATGCCCCGACTGCCTGACCGGCCCGACTCGGCAGCCTCTGCCGAGCGCGCCTCCGCCGTGCCCGCGTCCGCCGTCTCCGCCGTACCGGACAGGTCCGGCTCCGCGGACCTCGCCCCGCCCGGCTCGATGATCGCGCGCACCGCCGTACGCGTCCGCCGCTTCACCCGCGCCGAGCGCTGGGTCCACCGGTCCACCGCGGCTCTCATGGGCGTCTGCCTCGTCACCGCGGGCTGCCTCTACCTGCCCCCGCTCGCCGAACTCGTGGGCCGCCGCGCCCTGGTGGTGACCGTTCACGAGTGGTCGGGCCTGCTCCTGCCGGTGCCCTTCCTCCTGGGTCTCGCCTCCCGCGCCTTCCGCGGCGACGTTCGGGTGCTGGGCCGTTTCGGTCCGCACGACCGCCGCTGGCTGCGCGCCGCGCTCCGCCGCGACCACCGCCATTCGTCGCGCCCCGCGGGGAAGTTCAACGCCGGGCAGAAGCTCTACGCGTCGTACGCGGCCGGTGCCGTGCTCGTCATGCTCGGCACCGGCCTCCTCATGTGGTTCACCCGCCTCGCCCCGCTCTCCTGGCGCACGGGCGCCACGTTCGTGCACGACTGGCTCGCGCTCGCCCTCGGCATCGTGGTCGCCGGGCACATCGGAAAGGCCCTCGCGGACCCGGAGGCCCGGCGCGGCCTGCGCACCGGAACCGTGGACGGCCGCTGGGCCCGCCGGGAGCACCCGCTCTGGCGTCCCGACGACGAGCCCGTCGCCTCCCCGCCGGAACCGGTCCCCGCACCACTGCCGGAACCGGCACCCGCACCACCACCGGAACCGGTCCCCGCACCACCACCGGAACCGGTCCCCGAACCGCAGCCGGTACCCGAACCCACGTCCGGGCCGACACCCGAACCGGGTTCCGCCCACCGTCCGCAAGGTGGCAAACCCACATAGTTCCCTCGCGGGTGGTGGACCGCCTCTATGCAGCCGGGTGACCAGCGGGTAGCTTTCCTCCGCCACCAGTTGGTGGAGCACGACGGCACGCCACGTGCCCGGGCAAGGAGGCGCTGTGCGCGAACTCGGCCTTCCTCCCCTGGTGGAGTCACTCAAGGTGGGCGGCCTGGCCGACGCTCTGTTCGAGAATGCGGAACGGACCCCGGACCTGCCGCAGTTCTCCCGCCGTGCGGACCTCGGCTCCACGGAGTGGTCGCCGGTCACGGCCGCCGACTTCCGGCAGGAAGTGATGGCCGTCGCCAAGGGCCTGATGGCCGACGGCATCCGCTTCGGCGACCGGGTCGCGCTGATGTCCCGTACCCGGTACGAGTGGACGCTCTTCAGCTTCGCCGTGTGGTCCATCGGAGCCCAGCTCGTGCCCGTGTACCCCACCGCGTCCTCGGAGCAGGTCCACTGGATCCTCTACGACTCGAAGGCGACCGCCATCGTCGTCGAGCACGAGGACCAGGTCATGACCGTCGGCGCGGTCTGCGACGGCCTCCCGCTGCGCCGTATCTGGCAGTTGGACGCCGGATGCGTGGGCGAGCTGACCGAGCGCGGCCGCGCCGTCGCGGACACGCTGGTGCACCACCGCCGCACGATGGTGCAGCCCGAACTGGCCGCGGCCATCACGTACACCTCGGGCACCACAGGCCGGCCCAAGGGCTGCGTGATCACCCACGCCAACCTCGCGGTGGACTGCGACACCCTGCTCACCGGCTGGGGCTCGCTGCTGGCCGACCCCGGCGTCCAGCCCTCCGTCCTGGCCTTCCTGCCCCTGTCGCACATCTACGGCCTGATGATGCAGGTCGCCTGCGTACGCGGCGGCGTCCGGCTCGGCCACCAGCCGGAGGTCGCCACCCGTACGCTCGTGCCAGCCCTCCGGTCGTTCCGGCCGACCTTCATCTACGGCGTGCCGTATGTCTTCGAGAAGATCTACCACCGGGCGCGCAGGACCTCCGAAGAGCTGGGCCGGGTCGAGCTGTTCGACAAGGCGGTCGAGGTCGCCGTCCGGTACGCGGAGGCCATCGAGCGCCGCGCCCTGGGCACCGGAACCGGGCCGAGCCCCTCGCTCCGCGTCCAGCACGCCCTCTACGACCGCACCATCTACGAGCGGATGCGGGCCGCGCTCGGAGGCCGCGCCCGTTACGCGATGTGCGCCGGGTCCGCGCTCGACCGGAACCTGGCCCTGCTGTTCGCCGGAGTCGGCATCACCATCTACGACGGGTACGGGCTCACCGAGACCTCGGGAGGCGTGACCGCCCAGCCGCTGGGACGCGTACGGTTCGGCACGGTCGGGCGCCCGCTCCCCGGCTGCGCCGTCCGCATCGCCTGGGACGGGGAGATCCTCGTCCGCGGCGACCAGGTCTTCGCCGGCTACCTCGACGACCGGCCGGCCACCGAGGCCGTGCTGCGGGACGGCTGGCTCCACACCGGTGACGTCGGAACACTCGACGACGAGGGCTACTTGACGATCACCGGGCGCAAGAAGGACATCATCATCACCAGCGGCGGCAAGAGCGTGGCGCCCGCGATCCTGGAGGAGCGGATGCGCGCCAGCCCACTCGTCTCCCAGTGCCTCGTGGTCGGCGACAACAGGCCGTACATCAGCGCCCTGATCACCCTGGATCCCGAAGCCGTCGACCACTGGCGGCGGTTGCAGCGCAAGCAGCACCTGGACGCCCGCGCGCTGGCGGCCGACGAGGAACTGCGCGAGGAGATCCAGCGGGCGGTGCTGACGGCCAACTCCGCCGTCTCCAGGGCCGAGTCGATCCGGGCGTTCGACATCCTGCCCGCCGAGTTCAGCGCCGAGGACGGGCTGATGACTCCCTCCCTGAAGCTGCGGCGGGCCGCCATCGTCAAGGCGTACGCGGCCGAGATCAACCGGATGTACGCGGCCCGGCCGTCCGGCTGACGTCCCGTGTGCCTCAGCCCGGCCAGGTCCAGTCCGCGACCTCGGGCAGGTCCGTGCCGTGCTCCCGCACCCAGGCATGGTGGCGCGCCCGGGCGTCCGCCATGGCCTGGCGTACGCCGACGGCGCGTACGCCGAGGCCCGGCACGCGGTCGATGACGTCCATCACGAGCCGGTAGCGGTCCAGGTTGTTGCGGACCACCATGTCGAACGGCGTGGTCGTGGTGCCCGACTCCTGGTAGCCCCGCACATGGAGCTGGGCGTGCCCGCCCCGGCGGTAGGTCAGACGGTGGATCAGCCACGGATAGCCGTGGTAGGCGAAGATCACCGGCCGGTCGCGGGTGAACAGCGCGTCGTACTCCGCGTCCGCCATCCCGTGCGGATGCTGGTCCGGCTGCATCAGGGTCGCCATGTCGACGACGTTGACCACGCGGACGCCGAGATCGGGCAGGTGGTGGCGGAGCAGCCCGGTGGCGGCCATGACCTCCTGGGTCGGCACATCCCCGGCCGCCGCGAGCACCACATCGGGCTCCCGGCCGGTGTGCTCGCTGCCCGCCCACTCCCAGACGCCCGCGCCGCGCGCGCAGTGGGAGCGGGCGTCGTCGAGGGAGAGCCAGTCGAAGCAGGGCTGCTTTCCGGCCACGACCACGTTCACACGGTCGCGGGTGTGCAGGATGTGCTCGGTGACCGCGAGCAGGGTGTTGGCGTCCGGCGGCAGGTAGATCCGTACGACGTCGGGACTCTTGTTGAGCACGTGATCGACGAAGCCGGGGTCCTGGTGCGAGAAGCCGTTGTGGTCCTGGCGCCAGACGTGCGAGGTGAGCAGGTAGTTGAGCGAGGCGATCGGCCGCCGCCAGGGCAGCTTCCCGGAGGTCTCCAGCCACTTGGCGTGCTGGTTGACCATCGAGTCGACGATGTGCACGAACGCCTCGTAACTGGCGAACACGCCGTGACGTCCGGTCAGCAGATAGCCCTCCAGCCAGCCCTGGCAGAGGTGCTCGGAGAGGACCTCCATCACCCGCCCGTCGCGTCTCAGGTGCTCGTCGGTGTCCAGGGTGGCGGCCTGCCAGGCGTTGCCGGTCGTGTCGTACACCGCGCCCAGCCGGTTGGAGGCGGTCTCGTCCGGGCCGAACAGCCGGAAGTCCCGGCGTCCTGCGGTGTCGCCCATGATGCGGGCCAGAAGGGAGCCCAGGACCTTGGTGGGTTCGTGCGAGGCCGTCCCCGGCTTGCCGACGTGGACCGCGAACTCCTCCAGGCCGGGCGTCGGCAGATCCCGCAGCAGCATCCCGCCGTTGGCCCGCGGGTTGGCGCCGAGCCGGGCCGCGCCCTCGGGGATGCAGGCGAGCACCTGGGGCCGGGGCCGGCCCTCGTCGTCGAAGAGCTCCTCGGGGCGGTACGAGCGCAGCCAGCGCTCCAGTTGCCGCAGGTGCTCCGGGTTCTCACGGACGCCTGCCAGCGGCACCTGATGCGAGCGCCATGTCCCTTCGACCGGCTGGCCGTCCACCTCCGCCGGTCCGGTCCAGCCCTTCGGCGTACGGAGCACGATCACCGGCCAGCGCGGCCGCTCCGTGGCACCCTCCTCCCGGGCCGCCCGCTGGGCCCCGGCGATCCGGTCGAGGGCGTCGTCCATGGCGCGGGCCATGGCCCGGTGCACGCGCAGCGGGTCGTCGCCCTCGACATGGAGGGGCTCGTGGCCGTAGCCGCGCAGGAGTTCGTCGAGTTCGCGCTGGGGGAGGCGGGCGAGCACGGCGGGGTTTGCGATCTTGTAGCCGTTGAGGTGCAGGACCGGCAGCACGGCTCCGTCGTGCACCGGGTCGAGGAACTTGTTGGAGTGCCAGGACGCCGCCAGCGGCCCGGTCTCCGCCTCGCCGTCACCGATGACGCAGGCGACCAGCAGGCCGGGGTTGTCCAGTGCCGCCCCGTAGGCGTGCGCGAGCGAGTAGCCCAACTCGCCGCCCTCGTGGATGGAGCCGGGGACCTCGGGCGCCACATGGCTGGGCATACCGCCCGGGAAGGAGAACCGGTGGAACAGACGCGCCATGCCGTCCGCATCCCGCCCGACGTCCGGGTAGGTCTCCGAAAAGCTGCCGTCCAGCCAGGAGTTGGCCATCACCGCGGGGCCGCCGTGCCCGGGGCCCCAGACGCAGATCGCGTCGAGGTCGCGGTTCTTGATCACCCGGTTGAGATGGGTGTGCACCAGGTTCAGCCCCGGCGCCGTTCCCCAATGGCCCAGCAGGCGGGGCTTGATGTGCTGGACGCTCAGAGGCTCCCGCAGCAAGGGGTTGCCCAGCAGATAGATCTGCCCGGCGGAGAGATAGTTCGCGGCCCGCCAGTGCGCGTGCAGGGCGTCGAGTTCTTCCTCGGACGGTTGGGCACGGTCGCCGGCCATCAGTCCTCCACACAAAGGAACCGCGGGACCCGGTACGTGTTCCACGGCCGCTCCACAACATGCGGGCGGGGCCGCCGGATTGCTCCGGCGGCCCCGATGCGCTCGACGGCTCGAAGCGTCAGCCGTTGGCGCAGACGTTGCCGATCGCCGGGTTCAGACCGCCCAGCCCCAGGTTGATCGCGTTGCCGCACGCGTTGATCGGAATGTTGATCGGGAACTGTACGACATTGCCACTCAGAAAGCCGGGGGAACCGATGGCGACGGCCTCGGCGATGGCATTGTTGCCGCCGTCCTCGTCGTCGTCCTTCCACTCTTGGTGCTTGCTGTGGCCCTTGGAGCCGCTGTCCTGAGCCATCGCGGCGCCCGCACCGCCCACGACGAGAGCGCAGCTCGCGACGGTCAGCGTGGCAGCCCTGGCGATTCGCTTCATCACCATATTCCTTTCGGGTTGGGATGGTGTTTTTCCCCGTACGGTCCGATCCGAGCATCGATTCACCACATGGTCACCCGATGAGATCATTCGGGGCGCAGTGCCCATCATGAGCATGAAACTATCCATACGGCGCATGATGTTCTGCCGATCGGGTTGCGAGGGCCTGATTCAGCCAGGGGAGGCTGGTGCCGGAGCCGGTGAACGGGTTGCGCGCGGCGGGCGTGTCGCGGTCGATGAGGAAGGCGGCGTCGCATGGCGCCGGTTCCGGCCTTCCGTGTTTCCGGCGCCCGGCGGCAACCCTTTCGGACCAATTCGGCTTCATCATTCCGGTGGTCGATGCGGCCCCATCGGGCCCGCCGTGCGCCGCAGTTCGGATATTTCGCGGGTGTAGCCGCCGAGTCCGAATGGATGACTACACGCTCGGCCTATTAGCGCGCGTCTGGCGTGATTTGGGGCATATTGATCTGCGATTGTCTGCGCCGGATCTATCGTGCTCAAATCAGAGGAGCAGTCATGCGGGTTAATCTGGTCCGTGGCGGCCGTTACGCATTTTGTGCGTTGTCGGCAGTGGCCGTGGCGGTCGTGCTGCCGCAGTCCGTGGCTGTTCCAGCCGGGAAAGAGGCAACGCAGGTCCCCTTTGTCGAGCGCTACCGCGCGGTCGAGCACGGCGGAATCGTGAGAGCCGCGAACGTGTCGGCCACCTGCGAGTCCGCGGTCACCAAGGCGGCCGTCTCCTGCGCGCAGGTCCAGAAGGGCGGCGCCGGGCGCAACAACAACTACGAGATGACGTACGTCGACGTCGACAAGGACGCCAACACCTACAACTCCAGCCGCGCGGACCTGCGTCTTCCCAAGAACGCGACCGTGACGTACGCCCGCCTCTACTGGGGCGGGAACCTGCTGGCGGGCGAGCACAAGCCGGCGAAGGACAACGGCCGGGTCCTGTTCGCCGAGCCGGGCGGCGAGTACAAGGAAGTCATCGCCGACACCACGATGGGGCACCGCAACGCCGAGGGCGCCGACGCGTACGCCGCCTCTGCCGACGTCACCGACATCGTGCGGTACAGCAACCCCGGAGCCTTCACCGTCGGCCAGATCAACATCGCCAAGGGCCACTCCAAGCCGGGTACCTACGGCGGCTGGACCCTGGTCGTCGCCTACTCCGACCCCGGCGCCCCGCTGCGCACGCTCTCCATCCTCGACGGCTTCCAGACCGTGAACGCCGCCCGCCCCGACCTCTTCCTGGACCTGGAAGACCTGAACATCCCCAAGAACGGCAAGGGCGTCCTCGGTGTCGTCTCCTACGACGGCGACCGGGGGCTGGGCAAGAACGCACTCGCCGTCGCCCGCGACGCGGCCGCCCCCGTGGCCCTGCGCGACGCCGCCAACCCGGCCGACGACGCCATGAACTCGACGATCACCAACAACGGGAAGCCCGCTCCCGGACGGCAGCCCGCCCACGTCAACACGCTGGGCTTCGACTCCGACGTCTTCGACCTCAAGTCCGCCCTCAAGCCCGGTGCCGACGAGCTCACCGTCGGCTTCGGCACCAAGGACGAGGGCTACCACCTCGGCGCCCTCTTCCTCCAGGCGGACACCCGTCGCTGAGCGGCGGGCCCGGCACACACCCCCGGCGGCGGATCGCTGCCGCCGGGGGCACATCTCCCCGGCGGCCGCCCGTCGCCGGGGCTTTCGGTTCCATCCGGTCCGTGTACGGGGAGCGACGCGTGCCGCAACACAAGCGTGAAGGACGCCGGTTGACGGTGCTGCACATCTCCCAGCCCGTCGACGGAGGCGTCGCCAGAGTCGTCACGGACCTGGTGCGCAACCAGATCCGGGCCGGCCTGCACTCCCTCGTCGCCTGTCCGACCGGTGGCGTGCTGGGCGAGGCGGCCGCCGCGGCCGGGGCAGGCGTACTGCACTGGCCCGCCCGCCGCGCACCGGGGCCGCACCTTCCGCTGGAGACCCTGCGCCTGTCCCGCCTCATCCGGCAGACCTCCCCGGACGTCGTGCACGCGCACAGCGCCAAGGCGGGGCTCGCCGCCCGGCTCGCCGTACGCGGCCGCATCCCCACCGTCTTCCAGCCGCACGCCTGGTCCTTCGAGGCCGTCGACGGGACCGCTTCCGAACTCGCCCTGTACTGGGAGCGATTCGCCGCCCGCTGGGCCACCCGTGTTCTCTGCGTCAGCGAGGACGAACGACGGCGCGGCCACGCCGCGGGCGTGACCGGCCGGTGGGCCGTGATCCGCAACGGCGTGGACACCGAGCACTTCCGCCCCGCGGACCGGGCCGCCCGGGAACGGGCCCGGGCCGGACTCGCCGCGCTGAGCGGGCTGCCGCCGCGGACGCCGCTGGTGGTCTGCGTCGGCCGGATCTGCCGCCAGAAGGGCCAGGACGTGCTGCTACGTGCCTGGCCCGGCGTCCTCGACCAGGTCCCCGGGGCCGTACTCGCCCTCGTGGGGGACGGGCCGGCGCGGGAGGAACTCCGCCAAGGGGCGCCTGCGCAGGTCCTGTTCGCCGGCCCGACCACCGACCCCGCCGCCTGGTACGCGGCCGCCGACCTGGTCGTCCTGCCCTCCCGCTGGGAAGGCATGGCGCTCGCCCCGCTGGAGGCCATGGCCTGCGGGCGGCCCGTGGTCATGACCGAGGTGACGGGCGCGCGCGAGAGCCTGCCGTCGCGCCACGCGGCCCGCTGCCTCGTCCCCCCGGAGAATCCCGATGCCCTGGCCCGGGCCGTGGCGGCCCTCCTGCTCCACCCGCGGCTGCGCGACACCCTCGGCATGCAGGCGCAGGAGCACGCGCACGGCGCCCACGACGTACGGGGAACGGCCGCCGCGGTGGACCGCCTGTACCGCGAACTGCTCCGCCCCGCCCCGGCCGTTCACCGTGTGCCGGGCGAATCTCCACCTTCCGGAGGCCGCGGCCCTCTCGATCGATCCGGCCCGTCCCCCGAGAGCAGGGAGCACAGCAGGCGATGACCACGGAGAACGCAGGGGTGTCCCATCCCGGGCGGGTCGTGTCCCTGCTCGGAGAGACAACCCGCCAGGCCCCGCCGGTCTTCGCACCGCTCCGCCCCTTCCGTGGCCCGGCATCGTCCGGGCAGCGGAACGCACCTCTGGTCGGGCGCCTCGCCGCGGTGCTCGCGACCGTCGACTTCCTCGCGGTGGCCGCTGCCGCGCTCCCGCTCGCCGGGCCCGGCCGGATGGCGGCCGCAGGCGGCCTCGCGCTCGCGGTGCAGATGCAGCTGGGCGTACGCGGCGGTCTCTACCGTCCTGGCCTGATGACGACCGCGGTCGACGAACTGCCCCGGCTCATGGGGTACTCCGCGATCGCGTGGTGCATGGCGACGGCCGTTCTGGCGGGCGTACGGCCCGGACAGGCACCGGGCTGGCCCCTGCTGCTGTCGATCGTGGCACTCGACGTCGCGGTGGCGGGCCTGGGCCGGGGCGCGCTGCTCGCGGTGCGGCGCCGGGGACGGCGGACGCGCCCGCACTCCGCGCTGGTCGTGGGCACCGACTCGGCGGGGCGCCGGGTGGCCGGGGCGCTGCACGAGCACCCCGAGTACGGCATGCGCCCGGTCGGCCTGGTCTCCCGCGTCCCGGCTCCCGTCACGGACCGCGTCGTCCCCGCCCGTGACGAGCTACCGAGCCCGGACGGCGGGCCGGTCCGCGAACTCGACCGGGAGCCGGACCGGGAGCTCGTCTCCACTCCGTACCCCGCCCCCGAACTCCCCGTCCCCGTCCTCGCCGCCCACCAGGACATCGTCCGCGCCGTCATCCAGAACACCGTGCAGGACGCGATCTTCACCCGGAACCCCTGGGACGATCCCCACGACGCCGCCCTCGTCCGGTTCTTCGCCGAACTCGGCTGCACCGTATGGCTGGTGCACGGGGAGGCCGCCGCCGATGCCGGCCCCCGGCGCCCCGGCGGGCCCGAACACATCTGGGGCTTCGCCTGTCTGCGCCTGGAGTCGCCGCCCCGTCACCGTCTCGGCATCCTCGGCAAGCGCATGCTCGACCTCGTCATCGCCGCCGTCGCGCTGGTGGTCGCCGCACCCGTGATGCTGGCCTGCGCCCTGGCCGTACGCTGGTCCGACGGCCCCGGGGTGATCTTCCGTCAGGAGCGGATCGGCATGGCGGGCCGGCTGTTCACGGTGCTGAAGTTCCGCACCCTGCGTCCCGCCAGCGAGCAGGAGTCCGCAACCCGGTGGAACGTCGCCGGTGACGCGCGCATGAGCCGCGTCGGCAATCTGCTGCGCCGCACCTCGCTCGATGAGCTGCCGCAGCTCTGGAATGTGCTGCGCGGCGATATGAGCCTCGTCGGACCCCGGCCCGAACGGCCGTACTTCGTCGGGAAGTTCAGCGCGACCCACCCCGGGTACGCGGCGCGTCACCGGATGCCCGCGGGCATCACCGGCCTCGCCCAGATCCACGGACTGCGCGGGGACACCTCGATCGAGGACCGCGCCCGGTTCGACAACCACTACATCGAGACATGGTCGCTCTGGCAGGACATCCGCATCCTGCTGCGCACCGCCGGCTCCCTCTTCCGGCTCGGAGGGAACTGACCATGACGACAGCGCCGATCGCTCTCCAGCCCGCCCGCGAGCGGATCCGGCTCACCTGGCGTGCCCTGCCCGCCGCGGCCACCGTGCTGCTCCTGTGCGTCCCGGTGGGGCCGGACGACGGTACGGTCACGCTCGCCGACGAGGCCTCCGCCGTCCTGGTGGCGGTCTGTGCGATCGCCCTTCTCTGCGACCGGCGGCGCACGCTGACCAGGGCGGGTGTCGCGATCCTGGCCGCACCCATGGTCGGCTTCGCCGTGGCGACCGCCGCCTCCCGCGACCCGATGGCGAGCCTGCCGGGATTCGTGCGCTACGCCCAGGTGTTCGTCCTCGTACCCGCCGCGGTGGTCCTGCTCCTGCGATCCCGCCGCGACTTCCGGTGGGTGGCGGGCGCGGCCGTCGTGACCGCGCTGGGCCAGGGCGCGATCGGTGTCCACCAGTACCTCACCGGCACCGGCGCCTCGTACGCGGGACAGGACATCCGTGCCGTCGGCACCTTCGGTCCGGTGGACGTGATGGGCATGGCCACCGTCGTCGCCTTCGGCACCGTTCTCGCACTGGCCCTCGGCCTCGGCGCCCCCGCGGACACGCCGCGCCGCTTCCGGGTCGCCGCCCTGTCCTGCGCCGGGGCTCTCCTGGTGCCGCTCGTCTTCTCCTTCAGCCGCGGCTCCTGGCTCTCCACGGCCGTCGCCGCGGCCGTGGTGCTGCTGCTCGCCGGGCTGCGGATCGCGATGAGCGCCCTGGCCGTGTTCTTCGCCTCGCTCGTGGTGCTGGTCGGCGGAGTGGGCGTGGGCTCCGCCCTCCTCGACGAACGACTCACCAGCATGACCGAGGTGACCGGCGCGCCCGACCGTTCCGTCACCGACCGGTACGCCCTCTGGGACGCCGCCGTCTCCATCTGGAAGGACGACCCGCTGACCGGCGTGGGCATCAAGGGCTTCCCGGTCCACCGCGACGGCAACGCGTCGCTGGGACTGTCGTCCGGCAGTGACACGGCGGGCGCCGGCCACGCCTTCCGGCGCGAGCCGCTGCTCTCGCCGCACAACATGTATCTGCTCGTCCTCAGCGAGCAGGGCCTCATCGGCCTCACAGCCGTGGCCGGAAGCTGGTCCGCGCTGCTCGTCCTCGGCTACCGCAGGATCCGCCGCGCCCGTCGGGCCGGTCTGCCCTGGGAGTGCGGACTGGCCTCAGTGGCCTTGCTGGTCTATCTGCTCTCCGACTTCGTCTACGGCGACATCGGCGGGCCGACGACCGTCCTGACCGCCGTCATGCTCGGGCTCGCGGCCTGGTGGGCACTCTCGCCCACGGCTGTGGCCCCGCTCCCGGCCGGGCCCGCGCGGGCGACGCCGGTGCTGCTGCCCGCACCGTACGCGCCGGAACCGGCGGCCGCGGCCGCAGTGGCGTCGGCGGCTCCGCCCGAGACGGTTCCTGGGCCTCCCGCCGCGGAGACTTCGGCAAGTCCGGCCGCAGAGGTACCGGCGGCTCCCACCCCAGAGGCACCGGCCGGTCCGGCCGTGGAAGCCGTACGCGCACCGTCCGTTGCTCCCGCTCCGCCGGCCCGCGGCGGTGCCCGCACGCGGGTGTCGCGGGGGACGCGGAAGTCCGGTGCGGCCTCCAGCACCGTGCCCGTGATGAAGGCCGCACCGGCGACGCCGGACGGCCCCCGCCCCGACGCCCCGGCGGGCCGCCGATGACCGACGCCCCCGCCCTGCCGCAGTCGACATCCGGCCGGCCGCCGCGGACGGTGGCCGGTCCGGTGACGCCCGCGCGTCCGTCGAGCGGTGCCTCATCCGGCGGTGCCCCGTCCAATGGCGCCCCGCCGGGCGGCGCGCTTCCCCCGAGCGGCGGCCCCGAGCAGTTCATCGTCAAGGCCGCTGCTGTCACGGCCGCCCTCACTGCCGCCGGGGCTCTTCTCGGCCTGGGGCGCGACCAGTTGGTGGCGGGCCTGTTCGGTGCGGACCGGGAGACGGACGCGTTCCTGGTGGCGTGGACCGTGCCCGAGATCGCGGCGACCCTGCTGATCGAGGACGCGATGGCGCTGGTGATGATCCCGGCGTTCAGCCTGGCGCTCTCGCGGCGGGCCGCTCGCGTGGCCGCTGCCCGGTCCCTGGAAGCCGAAGGAGTCCCGGCAGGAACAGGAGTCCCGGCAGGAACAGGAGCCCCGGCAGCAAGTGGGGCCGGTACGGGAGACGGTGCCGCGGGCGGCCCCGCACGCGACCGCGACGCGGGCCCGGACCCCGTCGGCCGGCTCGTGGCGTCCACCGCGCCCCGGCTGTGCCTCGTGCTGGCCTGTGTCGCCGGTCTTCTCGCCCTCGCCGCGCCCCAGTTCGTACGGTTCTTCGCGCCCGGGCTGCCCGATCCGGCGCTCGCGGTGGACTGCACCCGGCTCACCGCCGTCACTGTCCTGACCTTCGGCATCGCCGGGTACTTCAGCGCCGCCCTCCGCGCACACCGATGCTTCCTGCCCCCCGCCGCGATCTACGTCGCCTACAACGTCGGCATCATCGCGACCGTGCTCCTGATGCACGCCCTGTGGGGCGTGCGGGCCGCCGCGGTCGGGGTCGCCGTCGGCAGTGTTCTCATGGTGCTCATCCAGGTGCCCGCGTTCCTCCGCCAGGTGCCCCTGCGCGTGCGGCGCCGGCGCGCCGCACGGGCCGCCCTCGCCGAGGGGAGCCGGTCATCCGGCAGCACCCCGGACACCAACTCCCGTACGCGGCACGGTGACCGGGCGGGCGATGGCCCCCGGGCAACTGGGCGGCGGGTGGTGCCCCCCGTCCTCGCCGTACTGGCGCCCGTCGCCCTCTTCGCCCTCGGCCGCCAGTCCCAGGTGCTGGTCGAGCGCTACCTCGGCTCCTCGCTGCCCTCCGGCGCCATCTCGCATCTGAACTATGCGCAGAAGGTCGCCCAAGTCCCCATGACCCTCTCGCTGATGGTCGTCACCGTCACCTTCCCCCTGGTCGCGCGCGCCATGGCCGACGGGCAGAAGGAACGGGCCCGGCGGCGTGTAGAACGCGACATCACCCTCGCCGCACTACTGGTGCTCCTCGGCGCCGCGTACGTCATCGCGTACGCCCCCCAGCTCATCGAACTCCTCTTCCAGCGCGGTGCCTTCGACGCCCAGGACACCGACGCCACCGCCTCGGTCATGCGGGTCTACGCGCTCGGGCTGCTCGGTCACAGCCTCACCGGTGCCCTCATCCGGCCGTTCTTCTCCGTGGCCAGGCCCACCTGGGACCCGGCGGCGGCCATGGCCGTCGGCCTGCTCGTGACCATCGCCTGCGCCCGTGCGGCCATCGTCCCCTGGGGCGTCCACGGCATCGCCGCGGCCAACGCCGCCGGCATCACGGTCACCATGCTGCTCCTGCTCTTCGGCCTCGGCCGCCAGGGCATCGCCATCGACATCCGGCGGGTGACCGGCGGCCTGGCCCGGCTCGCCCTCGCCGCCGCGGCGGCCGTGGCCGCGGGCTGGGGCGCCGCACCCCTCTTCCCCACCGCCCTCGGCACGGCAGCGGCCGGCGCTCTGGTCGTACCGGCCGCCTTCGCCGCCGCGGCGCTCGCCGTACGGGCGCCCGAAGTCCCCCTGCTGATCTCGTCCGCGAAACGGAAGCTGCGCCGACATGCCCGCTGAACCCTGGCTGCTGATGTACCACTCCGTGACCGGCTGCACGGAGGACCCCTACCGGATCACCGTCACCCCGGACCGGCTGCGCCGCCAGCTCCGCTGGCTCGCGGGGCGCGGCCTGCGCGGAGTCGGTGTAGCCGAGCTGCTGCGCGAGCGCGCCGCGGGGCGCGGATCCCGTCTGGTCGGCCTCACCTTCGACGACGGCTACACCGACTTCACCGAGAACGCCGTCCCGCTGCTGCGGGAACACGGCTTCCGCGCAACGGTGTTCGTCCTCCCGGGGCGGCTCGGCGGCGACAACGCGTGGGACCCGCTCGGCCCCCGCAAGCCCCTGCTGACCGAGGCGGGCATCCGCGCCGCGGCCGGCGCCGGCATGGAGGTCGGCTCCCACGGCATGCTGCACGTCTCCCTCCCCGAAGCCGACGACAGCACCCTCCTGGAGGAGATCGCCCGCAGCCGTGAGCTGCTCGGCGGGATCACCGGCCGTCCGGTGGAGGGCTACTGCTATGCGTACGGGCACGTCGACGCCCGCGCTGCGGCCGCCGTGCGCTCAGCCGGTTACGACTATGCCTGCGCCATCGACCCCGGCCCGCTCACCGGCCCGTACGCCCTGCCCCGCATCCACGTCGGTGACCGCGACACTTCGCTGCGGCTGACCGTCAAGCGGCTGCTGCACCCCGTACGGCGGCGGGCGATGCCCGTGGCGACCGCCGACGCGCAGGTCGCCGGGGCCGGCCGATGAGAGTGCCGGGCAGAGCGCCGCTGCGGGTGCTGCACATCATCACCGGTCTGGGGGCCGGCGGAGCGGAACAACAGCTCCGTCTGATGCTGCGTCATCTCCCTGTGGCCTGCGACGTCATCACACTCACCAACCCCGGCGCCGTGGCCCGGGGCATCATCAGCGACGGCACCCGCGTCCTGCACCTCGGCATGGAAGGCAACCGCGACCTGTCCGCGCTGCCCCGGCTCGTCACCGCCATCCGCGCCGGGCGCTACGACCTGGTGCACACGCACCTCTACCGCGCCTGCGTCTTCGGCCGGGTCGCCGCCCGGACAGCCGGGATCGAGGCCGTGCTCGCCACCGAGCACTCCCTGGGCGCGAGCTGCATCGAGGGCCGCCCGCTCACCCCCGGCACCCGCGCCCTCTATCTCGCCACCGAGCGTCTCGGCTCCTCCACGGTCGCGGTCTCGGCCACTGTGGCGGACCGGCTGCGCGCCTGGGGTGTGCCCCGCCACCGCATCGACCTGATCCCCAACGGCATCGACGCCCGGCACTTCCGGTACGACCCGGCGGCCCGCGCCATCGCCCGCGCCCGCCTCGACTTCCCCGAACACGCCTTCGTGGCCGGGGGAGTCGGCCGGCTCGTACCCGGCAAGCGTTTCGACATCCTGCTGCGGTCCGTCGCCGAACTGCCCGGAGCCCGGCTGCTGCTCGTCGGCGACGGACCCGAGCGGGCCTCCCTGGAACGGCTTGCCGTACAACTCGGCGTCGAGCGGCGCGTACGGATGCTGGGCGAGCGCGATGGTGCCGTCGAGTGGAGCGCGGACCGGTCCGCCGACATTCCCGGACTCCTCGCCGCCATGGACGTGTTCGTCTCCCCGTCCTCCGAGGAGTCCTTCGGGCTCGCCGTCATCGAGGCGCTCGCCGCGGGGCTGCGCGTCCTGCACGTCATCTGCCCGGCCATCGACGAACTCCAGGCGGACGAGGCACCGGGGGCCCGGCGCATCGCGCTCGGCGTACCGCCCCTGGTCGCCGCGCTCGCCGAGGCCATGCACGAGCACGAACGCGCGGGCGCCGGCGCTCGCCGCCTGCCCGCCCCGCCGGCCGTCGCGCGCTACGACATCGCCCGCAGCGCCGAGTTGCTCGCCGATCTCTACGAACGCACCGCCGCCACCCGTCACCAGGGCGGCCGGGGCGCGTTCCCCAGCCCGTACCACCACGCCCTCGCCGTCTCCCGACCGAAAAGGTGACCGCCGCCATGACCACCGACACCGCAGTGGCCGCAGCCCCGGCAGCAGCAGAGCGCCCGCAAACGAGCCCGTTCGACCGGCTCCTCGCCCTGAGCAGGCGCCTTCCTCCCTGGTGGCCGCTGGCAGTGTGCGTGCTGCTCGGCACGCTGGCGGGCCTGGGCTACGGGGCAATCAGGACACCGAACTACGCGGCCACCAGCTACGTGGTCGTCAACCCCGAACGCGGCGCCGACACCGCGACCGCCCTGGGATTCGCCCACGCCTACGGCCGGGTCGTCACCAACGCCGCCGTTCTCGCCGACGCCCAGGCGGCCACCGGCATCCCCGCCAACGACCTCCGCAACCGCGTCCAGGCCGTGACCTCCCCCGACGCGCCCATGATCGAGATCGTCGGCAGCGACGCACGGGCCGACAAGGCGGCGTCCAACGCCAACGAGGTGGCCCGCGCCCTCACCGCGTACGCCAACGCCTCCGCCACCAGCACCGGCGTACGGCTCTCCGTGCTCTCCAAGGCGCCCACCCCCACCGCCCCCGCCTCGCCCTCGATCTGGATCGCCGGTGCGGTCGGCGCCTGCGCCGGCGGGCTCCTCGGCTGTCTGCTCCTGCTCGTCAAGCCCTCCGGACGCCGCGGTTCCGCCGCGGTGGCTCCCGCGCCGGCACCCCTCACGGCCGCGCAGCCGGCGCGGGAGGCCACACGGTGACGGCGGATACGGAAGCGGCGTATAAGGAAGCGGCTCCGGCCCGGACCGCCCCGGCCGTCACCGGACTGACGGTGCGGCTCTGCCGTGACCCGGACCGCTTCGCCTCCCTGGAGCCGGAGTGGGACCGGTTGTACCGGCGGTGCCGCACCGCGACCCCGTTCCAGACGCACGCCTGGCTCCACTCCTGGTGGCTGTCCTACGGCGCCTCGGCGCGGCTGCGCCTGCTGCTGGCGTACCGGGGGAACCGGCTCGTGGGCGCGGCGCCGCTGATGATGACGTACCGTCCGCTGCCCGCTCTGGTCTTCCTCGGCGGCGGTATCTCGGACTACCAGGACGTGCTGATCGACGACAGTTGCGCGGGCGCCGCGGCGGCCGGGCTGGCCGGCGGGCTGCGCCGGGCCGCGCGCAGGGCTGTGGTCGATCTGCGCGAGGTACGGCCGGGAGCCGCCGCCGAGCGCGTCGTACAGCTCTGGCGCGGACCGGAGCAGCGGCTCGGGGACTCGGTCTGCCTCGAGCTTCCCGCTCTGCCCTTCGACGCCTTGTTGCGCCGGCTGCCCGGCCCCGCGGCCCGCAGGTCGCGGGCCAAGGTGCGCAAGCTCGACGCGCTCGGGGTCGAGTATCGCGGCGTGCCCGACCCGGAGGTGCCCGAGGCGGTCCTCGCCATGCTCCGGTTGCACTGTCTCCAGTGGCAGGGCCGCGGAGTCACCCCGGAGCACCGCAGGCCGCGCTTCGCCGAGCATCTGGTGCGAGCCGTCGGGCGGATGGCCATGACCGGCGACGCCGTGGTCACCGAGTACCGGCGGGGGAGCCGGGTGCTCGCCCTCGATGTGACACTGACGTCCCCGGAACTCGCGGGCGGCTATCTCTACGGCGCACATCCCGAACTGCGTGCGGCCAAGGCCGACATCACCACCATGCTGCTGCGCCACGACTCCGATCTGGCCGTCGAGTCCGGCCGCGGCACGTTGAGCCTGCTGCGCGGCAACGAGGATTACAAGCACCACTGGCGGCCGGTCACCGTCGTCAACCAGCGTTTCCTGCTGGCCCGGGAGGAGTTGGCCCCCGCCCTGCGGCTGTACGCCGGGCAGATCGCGGGCCGCGCCCGGCTCGCCGAGGCGGCCCGCAGCCGCTTCCCGGCCCTGCTGCTGTGGCGGAGCAGACTGAACAACGTGCGTGCCGTCGCCGGGCGTACGGCCGGCGCGGGCCGCGCCGCACGCTGAGATCGCGTGGATTCGCGGGGGATTCGCAGGGATTCGCACAGACGGTGGTCGGTGCCCGACGCAGGGCTCTCCCGGTACCGGCGGTCGGCGCCGACGCAGGCGTTCCCCGTACCCGGTGGGCGGGCCCCTGGCACCCGCCCGCGCTCCCGGCCCGCCCCCATGGCCGGCACAAAGCCAACCGCCAGGATCCCTGAGTCCTTGGCCCTTAGCCCTTAGCCCTTCGGCCAGTTGAAGCGAATGCACATGTCGTCTCTGCCCAGGAGCGACTCGCCCCACGAACCCAGATGCAGATTCATGCAGTCGGCCTCCTGCTCCCGTGCGTCCCGCCCGGTGAACTGCTGGCGCCTAAAGACCTGGGACGCCCTCGGGTTCGTCCCGCACCTCCAGATGCCGTGCGGGCAGTAGTCCGTAATGGTGTGGTAGGCGGGCGGATGCTCGGCGATCCAGTCCAGCATCCGCCGCATGTACTCGGGGTTGTCCCCGTTGCGGAAGAGACCCCATTCCGGGTACGAGATGGGCTTGTTGTGCTCCCGCGCGAATTCCACCTGGTCCCGCAGGCCCATGCGCTGGTTGATGTGGTCGTCGAAACCCCGCCCGGGCGGCTGGTCGTAGGAATCCATTCCGATGATGTCGACCACATCGTCGCCCGGATAGCACTCGGTCCAGGGAATGGCGTCCTCGCCGCGGCTGGGCGCGTAATCGAAACGGAAACGCTGGCCCGGAACGGAACGCATCGTGGTGACGATGCGCCGCCAGTACGCCTGCCATCCTCGAGGATTCGGCGCACACCGGCTGGTGTACGTGGTCCCGTTCATCTCCCAGCCCAGCACGATCACCGTGTCCGGCACACCGTGCCCCACGAGCCGGTCCGCCAGCGTACGGAAGACCCGGTCGAACTCGCCCCCCGCGCCACGCTCCAAAAGCTCGGCGACCTCCTCGTCCGGAACACCCTCCTCGTTGCGCTCGAGCATCGGGACGTTCAGCACGAACAGACGGTCCGGCTCCGAGCGGCGCCACCGCGACCAGGGCTCCAGCAGGGACGGGCTTCCCTCGATGTCCGCCCAGCGTTGGCCGGGAAGATAGGTGTGCCCCACTCGCATCTCGGAACCGCCCAGCCATTGCTGCATCGCCGTCATATGGGCGACGCCCTCGGGCCCGGACCCCAGAAAGGCCCCCCACGGCACACCCGGCACCGGGTTCGTCATCGGCACGTTCTCGTCGAAGGGGACACTGCCGGCGGTCTCCGGGATCACCGGTTCGGCGGCCGGATCCCCCATGGCAGAACCGGCGAGAAGGACCCCCACGGCGACTGCACCGAGGCACGATACGGCCAGCCTCCGAGGATGGCGCAACATTTACTACTCCTTCCGGCGTGCAACCCGCGCGGCATGCATACCCGACGAATGCAATTGGGACGTATTTCGAAGATTCCATCGCCCGCACGGCCTATTGATCCCGAAGGGGAGCAGTGCACCACCGAACCCTCACGCGTCCAGCCCCGCGTCCCGATCTCGACACCGACGTGCCGGCACTGCTGATCCGCCTTGATCAGAACCCCTTTCACCACGGAACGCTGGGGGCCGTCCGATCTCTCGGCCGCGCGGGAATCGAGGTGCACACGCTCGTCGAATCGGCAGCGAGCCCGGTGAACCGCTCCCGTTACGTCCACCGTGCGCACCGCTGGCCCTCCGGTGGCCCCTCCACCGCACGGCTCTATATGACTCTGTGTCAGATCGCCGAACGGATCGGCCGGCGGGCCGTGCTGATCCCTATGGACGACGTCAGCGCCATCGTCGTAGCCGCGCTCGAAGAGCGGCTGACCGACTCGTATCTGATGGCAGGTCAGCCTGTCGGCCTGCCCGAGCGCGTCGCCGACAAGGCCGAGCTCGCCCGGGTGTGCCGGGCCACGGGCGTACCTCATCCGACCACCGTCATCCCGGAGAGCGCCGCCGAGGCCGCCGCTGCCGCCGCCGAACTCGGAGCACCCGTCGTGGCCAAGTGGAGCCGGCCCTGGCTGCTGCCCCGTGCCGCCGGACTGCGCAGCACCACGCTGATCCACACCCCCGACGAGGCCCGCGCGCTCTACGAGCAGAGCGGCCGGGCCGGCAGCCGGCTGCTGCTGCAGCGACACCTGGCGGGCGGCCGGGACACGGACTGGTTCTTCCACGGCTGCTTCGGCGAGGGGTCCGCCTGCCTCATCGGCGGGGCGGGCCGCAAGGAGCTGTCCTGGCCGGTGGGGACGGGCCTCACCGCCGTCGGTACCTGGCTCCCCAACGAGGAAGTGGAAGCCACATCCCGGAAGTTGGCCGAGCAACTCGGCTACCGGGGGATCCTCGATCTCGACTTCCGCCGTGACCACACCACCGGCACCTACCACCTCCTCGACTTCAACCCGCGCCCCGGCGCCCAGTTCCGGCTGTTCACCGACGGTGCCGGCCTGGACGTCGTACGGGCCCTGCACCTCGATCTGACGGGGCGACAGGTCGAGGTCCCCCTGCCACGGCCGGGGCGGGTCTTCGTCGCGGAGAACTACGCCCTGCTGTCCGGCATGGCCACGGCCGCCGCGGCCGGTAGGCGGAACCGAACCCGCCAGGGACGGGCCAAGCGCCTCTACCGGAACCCGGAGACGGCCTGGTTCGCCTCCGACGACCCCGCCCCGTTCGCCGCCATGGCCGCCGCCTGGCTGGGGCGGGGCGGCATGAAGGGCCTGCGCCGGCTGCGGCCGAGGCCCACCGCTGTCGCGGCCCTGTGAGACGGGCGTACGTCCGCCTCGCGTACCGACCCCGGGGCCGCAAGCCCTCACGACGATCGCTTCATGACAAGAGAGCGGGAACCATCCATGTACGACCTGGTAGTCGTCGGCGCAGGCCCCTACGGACTGTCGGTCGCTGCCCACGCGGCCGCGACCGGACTGCGGCTTCGCGTGCTCGGCCGTCCGATGGCCTCATGGCGGGACCACATGCCGCCGGGCATGTTCCTCAAGTCGGAACCCTGGTCCTCGAATCTGTCCGACCCGACCGGTGACCGCACGTTGTCCGCGTACTGCGCCTCCCGCAACCTGCCCGCCCAACACGGCACACCGGTCCCCATCACCACCTACAGCGACTACGGGATGTGGTTCGCCCGGACCGCCGTCGAGCGCATCGACGAACAGACCGTCACCTCCGTACGCCCCAGCGGCAGCGGCTTCGTGATCACCACCGACGACGGCGAGGCCATCCCCACCAGGACGGTCGCACTCGCCGCCGGAGTCATGCCCTTCGTCAACCACCCGCGGCCGCTCACCGTGCTCCCCGAGGGGCTCGCCTCGCACAGCAGCCACCACAGCGACCTCTCCCGCTTCAAGGGCAAGGACGTCACGGTCATCGGCGCCGGACAGGCGGCCCTGGAGACCGCGGCCCTGCTGGCGGAGGAGGGCGCCATCGCCCGGGTCGTCGCCCGAGCCGGCCGGCTCAACTGGAACACCCCGCCGCAGCCGCTGAACCGCAGCCTGCTGCGCTCGCTCCGCGACCCGCACTGCGGCCTCGGCACCGGCTGGCCGAGCTGGGTCTGGTCCGAGATCCCGTGGGCCGTCCGCCACCTCCCCGGCCCCACGCGCGTACGCATCGCGGACACGGCCCTCGGCCCCGCCGGCGCGTGGTGGCTGCGCGACCGCTTCGAGAGCGCCGTCCCCGTCCTGCTGGGGCACCGGCTTCGCGCGGCCTCCCCGTCGTCGGGCGGGGTGCGGCTGGACCTGACCACCCCTGCGGGTGCGCGGACCGCGCTCGAGACCGAGCACGTCATCGCCGCCACCGGCTTCACCCCGGACCTCGCCCGTCTGGAGCTGCTCGACCAGGAGGTGCGGGACGGTCTGCGCCGCGTGAGCGGTGGACTCGCTCCGGATCTGAACGGCCGGTTCGAGTCCTCGCACCCGGGCCTCTTCTTCGCGGGCCTGCTCACCGCGCCGTCGTTCGGACCGGCCATGCGCTTCGTCCACGGCGCGACGTTCACCGCCCAGCGGCTGGTGAACGGGGTGCGGCGCAGGCTCGGTAACTGATAGGCAGTCAGGGCCGCGGGCCGAGGGTCGCACCCTCGCCCCGCGGCCCCCGTGCGTCAGCGGTGAACCGCGTCCCCCGCGTCACGCCGCCCGCCCGGCCGAATTCGCCGTCCCCGAGGAGGAGTTCATGATCACGCCCGACGCCAAGCTGGAGGAGATCGCCGACGGTGTGTTCGCGTATCTCCAGCTCCCCGGGAGCTGGTGCCTCAACAACGCCGGATTCCTGGTGGGTTCGCCGGACGCGGAGACCGTCCTCATCGACACCGCGGCCACCGAGATGCGTGCGCGGGCCCTGCGCGAAACCGTCGTCGCGGCCGCCGGCCGCATGCCGGGCGTGCTCGTCAACACCCACCACCACGGCGATCACACCTTCGGCAACCACCTCTTCACGCCGCCCGCCCGCGTGATCTCCCACCCGCGCTGCCGCGACGAGATCCTGAGCAACGGCGTGGATCTCCCCGCGATCTGGCCCGATGTCGAGTGGGGCGACATCGTCGTCACCCCACCCACGACGACGTTCAGCGACCGCATGACCCTCCACACACCGGCGTATGACATCGAGCTGATCCACCCCGGTGTCGCGCACACCGCGGGTGACACGGCCGTATGGCTGCCCGCGCAGAAGGTGCTCTTCGCGGGAGACCTGATCTTCTCCGAGGGCACCCCTTTCGTCTTCATGGGCTCGGTGAAGGGCTCGATCGCCGCCCTCGCCCTTCTGCGCGAACTCGGCGCGGAGACCGTCGTCCCGGGGCACGGCCCGATCTGCGGCCCCGAGGTCTACGACACCGTGGAGCGCTATCTGGGGTGGGTCCTGCGCCTGGCGGAGGACGGCAGGGCGGCGGGGATCGGTCCGCGTGAGGTGGCGCTGGAGGCGGATCTCGGGGAGTTCGCCACGCTGGGCGAGTCCGAGCGGCTGGTGATGAACCTGCACCGCGCGTACGCGGAACTCGACGGCGTACCGGGTGGCGACCCCCTCCCGCTCCCCGACGCTCTGGTCGATGCGATCGCGTGCAACGGGGGCCTTCCGCCGGTGTGCAACGCTTGACCGGACGGACGGACCACGGCCGCGCCGGTGCCCGTCCGATCGCCGTTCACCGGCCCCCCGAAGGAGCGCGTCATCGAGCCGTACCGGGGCACGCTGCCCGAAGAACTGCTGCTGCTCGCCCACGATCCGGTCACCGGGCGGACGCTGGCCCGGTCCCCGTACATCGGATACGGGGTGGCCGGCGCGGTCCTCGCCGAACTGGACCGGGCCGGACGGATCGGTGAGGACGGCGGACGCTTCCGCGTGCTGGAACCCGCCCCCGTCGGCGTTCCGAAACTCGACTGGGTGCTGGACGTACTCGGCCGCACCGGCGCCGGGTCCGGGCGGGGCATCGGTGCACGCGGCTGGATACGCGACTCCGGGCGCCATCTCGTGGAGTTGTACGTGCGCGGGCTGGTGGACTGCGAGGCGCTGCGCGCCGAGAAGCGGCGGATGCTCGGCGTCTTCCCTTACCTCCGCTACCCGGTGGGGACGGTCGACCGGACGACCCCGGTGCGCGAGCGCGTGGACGCGGCCGCCCGCTCCGGGCAGGCCGACGCCGGAACCCGCCTGCTCGGCGCGCTCGCCGCGGCGACCGGCATCGACGAGGAGCTGTACCCCGGGTTCTCGGCCCGTCATCTCCGGCGCGCGCTGGACGGGTTCGCTCACGCGGAATGGACCGCGGGCACCGTGCAACGGCTGGTGGAGAAGGACGAGTCGGCGCACCGCTCGAAGCCGGCGGGGATCGGCGGCAGCCGTGGCGGCAGGAGCATGGGCGGGGACGACTGAGAAGCGGGCCGAGCGGCGGCGCCCGTCCCGGCCGCGGGGGCGGGACGGGTCAACCGCGCAACCGCGTCAACGAAGAAGGACCCCAGCGACTGCTGGGGTCCCATCTGTGGTGTCCGAGGGGGGACTTGAACCCCCACGCCCGATAAAGGGCACTAGCACCTCAAGCTAGCGCGTCTGCCATTCCGCCACCCGGACAAGGTGCTCGGCGTCCGGCCCGTGGCCGTTCCGACGGGGAAAACCATAGCAAACATCGGGGGGTGCCCGATCACCCGGTCAGGCGGCCGATGCCCGGACCGCGCCTCCGCAGGACGCGCCGGCGCGGAGCATGCGTTCGCGGGCAGTGACGGGCGCGTGACGACGGTATTGCGGCCTTGGGCTGCGGCGTCGGGCGGGGGAGTATGGCTGTGGACCCCGTCGTGGGTGCCGGTCCTTCGGGCCCGGGCCGCCCGCGGCAGCGAACCACGAGGAGGCAGCGTGAGCGAGTCGAGGCCGGCCCCCGCCGGTGAGGACGAGGTCGTCGACCTGTGCCGGGACCTGATCCGGATCGACACCAGCAACTACGGCGACCACTCGGGCCCCGGCGAGCGCGCCGCCGCTGAATACGTCGCCGAGAAGCTCGCCGAGGTGGGCCTCGAGCCGAAGATCTACGAGTCGCACCAGGGCCGCGCTTCGACGGTCGCGCGGATCGCGGGTGAGGACCCGTCCCGGCCGGCACTGCTCATCCACGGTCACACCGATGTCGTCCCGGCCAACGCCGACGACTGGACCCACCACCCGTTCTCGGGCGAGATCGCGGACGGCTGCATCTGGGGCCGCGGCGCGGTCGACATGAAGGACATGGACGCGATGACCCTCGCGGTCGTGCGCGACCGGCTGCGCAGCGGCCGCCGCCCCCCGCGCGACATCGTCCTTGCCTTCCTCGCCGACGAGGAGGCGGGCGGTGTCTACGGGGCACGGCATCTGGTCAACGAGCACGCGGATCTCTTCGAGGGCGTGACCGAAGCCATCGGCGAGGTCGGCGGCTTCTCCTTCACGGTCAACGAGAACCTGCGGCTCTATCTGATCGAGACCGCCCAGAAGGGCATGCACTGGATGCGGCTGACGGTGGACGGCACCGCAGGCCACGGCTCCATGACCAACAGCGACAACGCCATCACCGAACTGTGCGAGGCCGTGGGCCGCCTCGGCCGCCACACGTTCCCGGTCCGGGTGACCAAGACCGTACGGTCCTTCCTCGACGAGCTGTCCGACGCGCTCGGCACGCCGCTCGACCCGGAGGACATGGACGCGACGCTCGCCAAGCTCGGCGGCATCGCCAAGATCATCGGGGCGACGCTGCGGAACACCGCGGCCCCGACCATGCTCGGCGCCGGCTACAAGGTCAATGTGATTCCCGGGCAGGCGACCGCCCACGTCGACGGCCGCTTCCTTCCCGGGCACGAGGAGGAGTTCCTCGCCGATCTCGACCGGATCCTGGGCCCGCGGGTCAAGCGTGAGGACGTGCACGCCGACAAGGCGCTGGAGACGAGCTTCGACGGCGGGCTCGTCGACGCCATGCAGTCGGCGCTGCGCGCCGAGGACCCGGTCGCCCGGGCCGTGCCGTACATGCTCTCCGGTGGTACGGACGCCAAGTCGTTCGACGACCTCGGCATCCGCTGCTTCGGCTTCGCTCCGCTGAAGCTGCCGCCCGAGCTGGACTTCGCGGGCATGTTCCACGGCGTGGACGAGCGGGTGCCGGTGGACGGTCTGAAGTTCGGCGTCCGCGTTCTGGACCGCTTCCTCGACGCCTGCTGAGCGGGGATCGGATCGGAATCGGATCGTACGCAGATCGGACCGGGAAGGACCGAACTGCGGGCAAGTGTGCGAATTCTTGTCCGCTGAAACGATAATCCGTCGATCTCAGGTTCGTACGGTTCTCGCTGGAAAGAGTGAACGCCCACACGGCCCCGTGGCCGAGTTCCCCCGTCCTCGTTACAGGCAGTGCGGTCCCGGCTGGGACTGCGTTTGCCAACAAGGAGGAAGAATGATCAAGAAGGTCGTCGCTGTCGCGGCTGCCACCGGCGGTCTCGTGCTGGCCGGCGCTGGAATGGCGATTGCCGACTCGGGTGCTCAGGGTGCTGCGCTGCAGTCCCCGGGCTTCGTGTCCGGCAACACCGTCCAGGTGCCCGTGCACGTGCCGGTGAACGCCTGCGGCAACACGGTCTCCGCGATCGGGCTGCTGAACCCCACCTTCGGCAACGCGTGTGTCAATGCGTGAAGTTGTGCCGCACCCGTGAGGGTGTGATCCCAGGCCCCGGAGTGCACTCCATGTACTCCGGGGCCTGGGAATTGGCGAGCGGGCATTCGCCCGTGAGCATTTCCGAATGGCGATAGGCAGCAGGGGAGCGAACCTATGCGAAAGGTCGCGAGAAAGAGTCTGATCACCGTTGCGGCAGCGAGCAGTGTGCTGGCCGTGACCGGTGGATACGCGTACGCGGATGCGGACGCGAATGGAGTTGCGAAGAACTCTCCGGGTGTCGGGTCCGGTAACTCGGTCCAGGTTCCGGTGCACGTTCCGCTCAACGTCTGCGGCAACACGGTCAACGTCGTGGGGCTGCTGAACCCGGCCGCAGGCAACAGCTGCGCCAACGTCTCCCGCGGCAACGGCGGGGGCGGCAGCGGTTCGTCGGCCCAGGGCGGAGCGAGCAACTCGCCGGGCGTCATCGCCGGCAACTCGGTGCAGGTGCCGGTCGAGGTTCCCGTCAACGCCTGTGGCAACAGCATCGGCGCCGGGGCCGGCAACGCCGTGACCGGCAACAAGTGCGCCAATGCCTCCGACGACAATCCGGACGAGCCCGGGAACCCGGAGGAGCCGAGCAACCCGTCCGAGCCGGACGACGAGGACAAGCCCAACCCCGGCAAGCCGGGTGACGAGGGCGGATCCGAGGTGAAGCCCTCGACGGAGCACAAGCCGCAGGGCAGCGCCGTCAAGGGCACGGAGGAGCTGGCCGAGACCGGTGCCGGCACGCTCGCCGCCACCGGTGCCGCGAGCGCCGCGATGCTGCTCGGTGGCGTCGTGCTCTACCGCCGTGCGCGGGCCGCGTCCCGGTCGTAAGGCTCAGGGCCGGTAGAGATCGGTACGTGACGGAGCGGGTCCCGCTGGTGCGGGACCCGTTTCGTTTTCACTGTGCGTCACGGGGCGGGTTCACCAGGTGGCGCGCGGCTGCCGGATGATACGGCGGCGCAGACGCGCGCGACGGCTGCCGTCCGGATTCAGCCGTAGCCGGTCCAACTCCCAGTGCCCGTACTCGGCGTGGTCCGTCAACAGGCGCGTGGCAGCCTTGCGAGAGACCCCGCGCGGCACGTACACATCGCGAAATTCATATTCCGGCATCGAATCTATTGTGCGGGTAGTGCCCGAGTACGGATAGCGTCTGCACTATGTCTGATGCTGCGCAGCCGACCGCTGCCGAGGTACGCGCCGCCGCCGAGGCGGTCAAATCCGCGCTGGACCGTCACCTCGACGCGGTCGAGAGGCGATCGGGTGACGACGATCCCGCCGTGTACACGGCCTTCAACGAGCTGGCCGCGGCGGCCGAGACGTACGACGAGCTGCTGTACGAGGCGTACGACGAGGTCACACCCTTCGAGATCCCGGGTGACGGTTCGATGCCCGCCTACACCGGGCCGGAAGAGCCGAACGCCATCAGCGTGCTGATCCGCCGGGACTATACGGTCACCGAGCCGCAGCGGCTGCTGTCCCAGGCGCAGCGGGTGGCCGACCTCGACCCGGATATCGAGCTGGACGGCTCCGGCAAGAGCGGCTCCGAGGGCGGCGCGGGAGCGGGCGTTCACGCGGCGCTCGGCGTGCTCTTCGGGGAGTTCGAAGCGGACGAGATCGCTTCCCGGCACAAGGAGTTCGGTCTCGAGGAGGGCGACTCCACCCTGTGGGTGGCCGCGGCCGACGAAGCGGCGGAACCGGGGGAGTGGCTGAACGCGCCCTTCGACCAGGCGGATCCGGAGCGGGTCGTCTGCCGCTTCGACGTCAGCGCGGTCTTCGACGACGAACTCGACGACGACGAGGAGGATGAGGAGGACGAGGACGAGCTGGAGCCACTCGACTCCGAGCGGTAGGCACCCGTCCTCTTCTCACCCTCTCCGGCACGTCGGCGGGCCGACCCGTGGTCAACACCGTCCTGATGCGGGCCGCTTCTCGCGCCGCCGCTCGCACCGGTGATCACTCGTCTCGCACCGGTGATCACTCGTCGGGGCGGTAGCGCCCGTCGCACGGACGGCGACTCCACGGCGACGAGTGATCACCGCGCAGGGGTGACGACGCGCCTTCACCGCCGTCGGCCGGGGCTCACCCGGCCGACGGCGCGCTGCTGCGCAGCAGGGCCCGCAGCCGGGTCGTGCGCTCCTTCACCGGCACCTCCGCGACGGCCCTGGGCAGCGCCCCTTCTGCACCCTGCACCACCGACAGATGCCGCTCGCCCCGGCTGAACGCTGTGTAGACCCAGGACCGGGTCAGGGACGGGACCGCGTCGCCAGGCAGGACGACCACGGCGGCCGGCCAGCGCATGCCCGCCGCCTGGTGCGCGGTGAGCGCCCAGCCGTGCCGTACGGTCTCGCTCACCCGCTCGCGCTCCACGAGGACGGGCGACCCGTCGCAGTCCAGCCGGAGCCCTTGGGCGTCGGCCGAGACCACGGTGCAGGGCAGTGTCCGGCCGGGCGTCGGCGAGTAGGCCACGCGGTCGCCGGGGTCGAAGCCACCGAACCGGCCGGGGCCGGGGTTGAGCCGCTCCTTCAGGGCGGCGTTCAGAGCCCGTGTGCCTGCGGCGCCACCGTGCCCCGGCGTGATCACCTGGGTGCGGTCGGGGGGCACGCCGATGGCACGCGGCACCGAGTCGGCAACCAGTTGCACCGTGCGGTGCACCGCCTCGGCGGCGTCCCGGACCGGGACGATCACCACTTCCTTCCCGGGAGCCTCCACCTGGGTGAGCTCACCGATCCCGATGCCGGACACCAATTCGCCGATAGGGCCCGGGTCGGGCGTACGGGAGGCGATCTGGGGGCAGGCGCGGGCCGCGAGGACGTCGGCGAACACCCTTCCGGGACCGGCCGACCAGAGCACTCCGGGGTCCCCGCCGAGGATCAGCCGCGCACCGTCCGGGAGGGACTCGACGAGCATGGCGGCGGACTCCACATCGAGCTGCGGCGCGTCCAGCACGGCCAATACGTCGAGGGCGAGGGCGCCGTCGGCGTCCCGGCCCGGCCCTTCCGTACCGGTGAGCAGCCCGGCCACGGTGACGGCCGCGAGGCCGGGTGCCTTCCCCGGCGTTCCTTCCAACTCCCCCTCGTCAGCGGAGTCCTGGCCGGCGGTGGAGGCGGCAGCGGGTGCGGCGTCCAGGAGTTCCTGTACGCGCCTGCGGCCGTTCTCGCTGTGAGCCGCGGCATAGGCCCGGAGCCCCAGCGCACGGGCTGCCGCCACCACCGCGGCAGGCTCGGCGCGGGCCTCTTCCCCGCCGGTGTGGGCGACGAGGCCGTGGCCCGCGACCGCACGCAGCAACTCCGCGGCGGAGGCGGACGGTGCGGTCCCAGCGGCGGCCTGCCAGGCGTCGGCGGAGAGCGCGCCCGACGCCGACGGGTCGCTCGCCTCCTCCGCGCCGGACGCCGAACCGGCTTCCGGGGCAAAGGTGTTGACGAGCCTCGCGAGGCCGTCGGCGAGGCTCTCCTCGGCCAGGGCGAAGCGGTCGAGCCCGACCAGGACCCGTACGGGCTGTCCTTCGCCCTCCTCGTCCGATGCTGCCTGTGCCGGTGCGGAGCCGGCGGTGTCCAGGGCGTCCTGGAACACCAGCACGCCGCCGTCCGCGATGGCCGTCCGCAGCACGTCCTCCGGGTCCGGTACGGACCGCTGGGCAAGAGCCGTGGTCAGAGCCGAGGGCTCCAGCGCCGTATGGCCTTCGAGGGCGGCACGCTCCAGCAGCCACTGGACGAGCGCCTGGCCCCGTCGTTCGTCGGCTGGGCCGCAGTCCGCGCCGAGCAGGGCCCGGGCGAATCCGTCGGCCTGCTCGGGCCGCACCCCGGGGACCGCGAGAAGCTGCCACGGGTCCTCGCGCAGCACCTGGGCCGCGCGCTCGCCGAGTACATCGAGGACCTTGTCGGCCAGCGCGTCGGGAGCGCCGCCCGCGTTGAGCACCTCGCGGACCGTCGCGCTCCGGGCCAGCCGCTCCGCGGGTGGCAGTCCGGCAGCCGAGAGCGGTGCCGCGGCGGCCGGGCTCCCGCTCGTGTCCCCGGAGAGACCGCCGCTTACCTGGGCAGGTGCGGGTCCCCCCGGTCCGCCCGGCCCCGACGCGGTGGCGCCCGGTCCGGAAGCAGCCGGGCCGCTCGCTGCGCTCGTGGGTGCACGCCCGGGCCTCGCGCCTCCTCCGGCCGGGCGGCTCTGCTCGGTGAAGAACGACGCGGCGGCCCGTTCGCCGCTCTCCACCGCCCGCACGGCAGCGGCCAGTGCGTCCACGGCGGCGGGCCGCTCGGCAGCGCTCCCGTCGGCCGTGCCCTTCCCCTCAGGCGCACCGCCCGCCTCGGAGGCGCCACTTGCCTCGGAGACGTCGCTCGCCTCGTTGCCGCTCACAGGATCTGCGCCCGTGTCCGGGCGGGGCTCCGTCCGCTCGCCGGTGGGGACGGCCGCGTCCGCGGTCGCGTCCTGCTGATCATCGGCCGGGCGGTCGGGCGTCCGCGCGGATTCGTCCTCGCGGCGGTCCGTGGTCACAGCGTGCTCCAGTCCTGGTCGGGATAGCGGTGCAGGGGCGCCGATACGTCGTCGAGCGCCTCGCAGATCTCGTCCGGAAGCGTAAGCGCCTCCACTGACAACGCCGCTATGAGCTGCTGTGCGTTCCGCGCGCCGACGATCGGGGCCGTCACCCCGGGCCGGTCGCGGACCCACGCGAGTGCCACCTCCAGCGGGCTGGTGGCCAGACCGTCCGCCGCCGTGGCGACCGCGTCGACGATGCGGCTCGCCGTGTCGTCCAGATACGGGGCGACGAACGCGCCGAGCTCCGGCGAGGCACCCCGCGAGTCGGTCGGCGTCCCGTGCCGGTACTTGCCCGTCAGCACACCCCGTCCCAGAGGGGAGGACGGCAGCAGACCCACGCCCAGGTCCAGCGCCGCGGGCAGCACCTCCCGCTCCACGCCCCGCTGCAGCAGGCTGTATTCCATCTGCGTGCTCGCGAGCCGGGTGTGCGCTCCGGGCGCGGCCAACTGCCAGGTGGCGGCCTTGGCGAGCTGCCAGCCGCAGAAGTTGGACACCCCGACGTAGCGCGCACGGCCGCTGCTGACCGCGATGTCGAGCGCCTGCAGCGTCTCGTCAAGCGGCGTCCGGCGGTCGAAGGCGTGGACCTGCCAGAGGTCCACATGGTCCGTGCCGAGGCGATCGAGGGACGCGTCGAGCGCGGAGAGCAGATGGCCGCGCGAGCCGTCGAAGCGGCGGTCGGGGTCCGGGACGCTGCCGGCCTTCGTCGCGATCACGAGATCGCGGCGCGGCACCAGGCCCTCGAGGAGCTGTCCCAGCAGATACTCGGCGCCCCCGTCCGCGTACACATCCGCCGTGTCCACGAGCGTCCCGCCGGCCTCCCAGAAGGCCTTGAGCTGGTCCGCGGCGTCGTGCTCTCCGGTGTCCCGTCCCCAGGTCAGGGTGCCGAGCCCGATCCGCGATACGCGCAGACCCGTACGGCCTAGGTGCCTCTGCTCCATGGGCCCTGACACTACTGGCCCGGCCATGGCCCTAGGCGGCCTGTGGACAACCCCGGACCGAACCCGGCACTGACGGATCCGGGGGTCGCGCGCTAGAGTCCGCGGAGCAGGTACGTTACTGATCGGTAAGGGGAGCGGCATGCGGCTCGGGATCAACCTCGGCTACTGGGGCGCCGGAATGGACGCCGACAACCTCGCGGTCGCCCGCGAGGCGGACAAGCTCGGCTATTCCGTCTGCTGGGCGGCGGAGGCGTACGGCTCCGACGCGCCCACCGTGCTCGCCTGGGTCGCCGCCCAGACCGAGCGCATCGACGTCGGCTCCGCCATCTTCCAGATCCCCGCCCGCGCCCCCGCCATGACGGCCATGACGGCCGCCACCCTGGACTCCCTCTCCGGCGGGCGGTTCCGGCTCGGCCTCGGTGTGTCCGGGCCGCAGGTCTCCGAGGGCTGGTACGGCGTCAAGTTCGACAAGCCGCTCGCCCGCACCCGCGAGTACGTGGAGATCGTCCGCAAGGCCATGACCCGTGAGCGCCTGACGCACGAGGGCGAGCACTGGACCCTGCCGCTGCCCGGCGGCCCCGGCAAGCCGATCAAGCTCACCGTCCACCCGGAGCGCGAGCACATCCCGCTCTACATCGCCGCCATCGGCCCCAAGAACCTCGAGCTGACCGGTGAGATCGCGGACGGCGCTCTCATCCTCTTCTGCGCGCCCGAGCACGCCGAGGAGACCGCGATCACCCACATCCGCGCGGGCCGTGAGAAGGCGGGCAAGACGCTCGAGGGCTTCGATGTCGTCCCGACGGTGCCCATGGCGGTGGGCGACGACGTGGACGCCCTGGCCGACCTCTTCCGCCCGTACACCGCCCTCTACGTCGGCGGCATGGGCAGCGCCAAGCAGAACTTCTACAACAAGCTGGCGCAGCGCATGGGTTATGAGAAGGAGGCCGCCGAGATCCAGGAGAAGTACCTCGGTGGCGACAAGGAGGGCGCTGCCGCGGCGGTGCCGAAACAGCTCATCGACTCCACCACGCTGCTCGGCCCGGTCGAGCGCATCGCCGACCGGATGCAGGCCTACGCCGAGGCGGGCGTCACCACCCTGTCCCTCGCCCCGGCGGGCTTCACGCGCGACGAGCGTCTGACGTCGCTGCGCGCCGGTGTGGAGGCGCTGGAGCGCGCGGGGCTGGCGGAGTAGCGGCCCGCGCCGAGCTGTGGATACGGCCCGGTGGCCGGGGCTGACCCCCGGCCACCGGGCCGTATGCGTACGGCAGTCGGATCCGTATCGCGACCGCAAGTCCCGCGCACCACAGGGGACTTGGACCTCCAGGGACTTGCACCTCAAGGGACTTGAACTTCCAGGCACCCGGTGCCGATGGGTCGTCAGCCCGGGACCAGACGCCCCATCAGCCGTCCGAACGCGATCAGCCTGGCTATCTGCCCCGCCCCTCCGTCGTCGAGCGACTTGCTGAAGCGGAAGGCTTCCGGCCTGAACCGGGCGGTCGACAGCGGGGTTTCGGGATCGGGGCCGGGCACGGTGTTCATCTCGTGGGGCGTGCCGGTCGCCAGCACCACGTGGACGCCGCGGTCGATCCGCCGGCCCGACGCGTCGCGCCCGACCAGGGTCCGCATCCCCACATGACGGATCGAGGCCAGCGGCAGCACCTGCACCGAGGAGTCGAGGATCGTGCCGTTCGGGGCGTCCTCGTCCGCCAGTTCCTCGCTGTGCCACAGGATCAGCCGCCGCCCGTCGCAGACCGCGGCCTCCTGCCACACCGAGGTGCCCGCCTCGGACAGGTCCACCACCCGCTCGAGGGTGAATCCGCGGACGCGGTGCCTCCCCAGGACTCCGGCAATCGCATCGAGCGCGATGTCCGCGTGCAGGAAGTAGGCACGCGCCGCCTCGTCCAGACGGTCGTACGGCGACCAGTCCGAGCTCGCGGGTCCCAGGCGACGTGGTGCGGGGCGGCTCTTCGCTGCTCTGCTGAACTTGCCCACCGCTGTCACAACCCCCTCCAGGCTCGGGAATCACCCTACCCAGAGGTGGCGGGGGAGAGGCTGAGAGGTTTCCGCGGCCGTGGTGGGGGCTCGGGGGTCTTCCCCGCCACGGCCGTCACAGAACACAACGCGGGGCCACCCCGGGGGTTACGCGCCGCGGGCGGACTTCTCACTCCTCTTCGGCTCACTCCTCTATTCGGCCGAGCACGCCGGCTCTGCTGTTGCCGGACGGCCCGCATCCCATTTGACTTTTTCACTGCGGACGCCCGTACGGAGGTGGCAGTGATGCTCTCGGCCCGAAGCCTGTTCCAGGAGATCCTCGACGACGACGACTCCTTCCGGCTGTTCTGCTCCATCGCCGCCAGTGGCGAGTCCCAGGGCGGCTGGGAGAACGCGCGGATCGCCGCACTCGTCCCGGAGTCCCAGCGGGGCCTGAGGCCCAAGATCGTCCGGCACGGCGCGGACGAGGACAAGCACGGGCGCATCTTCAACGCCCTGCTGCGCAAGCGCGGTCTGGAGCCGGTCGACGTCCCGGTCGAGGCCGACTACACCATGCTCCTGGAGAAGCAGGGCATCGGGCTGGCCCACGACAAGCTCCGCGCCGACGAGCCGCTGACCGAGTACGACATCGTCGCCTACCTGGCACACAGCAGGGTCACAGAACAGCGCGCCTCCGAGCAGATGCGGCTGCTGCGCAAGCACTTCGCCGACGACCCCGACCTCGGCCGGGCGGTCAAGATGATCTCGAACGACGAGGACAACCACCTCGCGTACTGCCACGAGGAACTGCTGCGCCTCGCCGCAGCGGGCCACGGCCGGAGGATCCATCGGATCCTGCGGCAGAGCGCGATGGCCGAGATCCGGGTCTACCGCGATGTGAGCCTCGCCTTCATGACGGACATGGGCCGCATCCTGGGCTGGCCAGGACCGAAGGTCGCGCTGCTCACGGCAGGGATCCGCCTCGTGTACCTCTACGAGCGGTTCCACGGCTGGCGGCGGATGGTGACGCTGTCCATGCCGGAGCGGCGGGACGCGCTGGGCGGCCCGGCCACGCCGGCCCCCGAGTACGCCTGAAAGGGCCTCCGTTCGCGGGGCGGTGCCGGGTCGGTCCGCTCTCCGTACGGTCCCGAGCCACGCGCACGGCGCCGCTCCCCGTACGGCCCCACGGTCCCCGCTACGCCCGCCCCACGGTCCCCGCTAGAGCCAGCCGCGCCGCTTGAACAGCCGGTACAGGCCGATCACCACCACCGCCATGAGCCCCACCGCGGCCGGATAGCCCCACACCGTGCGCAGCTCCGGCATGTGCTCGAAGTTCATGCCGTAGATCCCGGCGATCGCCGTCGGGACCGCGATCATCGCCGCCCAGGCCGAGATCTTCCGCATGTCGTTGTTCTGCCGTACGCCCATCTGCGCCAGATGCGCCGAGAGGATGTCGGAGAGCAGCCGGTCGAAACCCTCGATGTACTCGGCCGCGCGCATCAAGTGGTCGGAGACGTCCCGGAAGAACGGCCGGGCGTCATCATGGACGAACGGCACACCGGTCCCGGAGAGCCGTGCCATCGGCTCCGCGAGCGGTCCCACGGCCCGGCGGAACTCGACCACCTGCCGCTTGAAGTGGTAGATCCGCGCCGCCGTCGTGCCCGTGTCCCCGCCGCCCGTCGGCGCGAACACATCGGCCTCCAGCGCCTCCAGGTCGAGCTGCAGCTCCGACGCCACGTCGATGTAGTCGTCCACGACGGCGTCGCTCACGGCGTACATCACCGCGGTCGGGCCGTGCTTGAGGACCTCCCGGTCCGCCTCCAGACGCTGCCGCACATCCGCGAGCGGGGAGCCTTCACCGTGCCGGACGGTGACCACGAAGGAGTCACCGACGAACACCATGAGCTCGCCGGTGGTGACGTCGTCGGTGTCGTCGTCGTACATGACCGGTTTGAGCACCAGGAAGAGGGAGTCGTCGTAGACCTCCAGCTTCGGCCGCTGATGTGCCTTGAGCGCGTCCTCCACGGCCAGCGGATGCAGCCCGAACTCGCTCATCACAAGGTCGAACTCCTTCTCCGTAGGCTCATGCAGGCCGATCCAGAGGAAGGCGTCGCCCTCGGCACGGGCCTGCGCGAGGGCATCGGAGAAGTCGGCCGGCCCCTCGGTGCGGCGCCCGTTGCGGTAGATGGCACAGTCCACGATCACGCAGCGCATTCTCCCCCGGAGTCAGGCGAAGTGCACGGGGCCCCGCGATGAACCGCGGACCGGGTTGCGCGAGCCCGTAGGGTGGCAGACATGCCCACGCTGATCCTCGTACGGCACGGCCGTTCCACCGCCAACACCGCGGGGGTGCTCGCGGGCTGGACTCCCGGCGTCGCCCTCGACGAGCGCGGTGCCGCACAGGCCGCGGCGCTGCCCGGGCGGCTGGCAGGTCTGCCGCTGGCGGCCGCCGTCACCAGCCCGTTGCAGCGCTGCGAGGAGACGCTGCGGCCGCTGCTGGACGCCCGCCCGGAGCTTCCGCTGCACACCGAGGAGCGGATCGGCGAGTGCCACTACGGCTCCTGGACGGGCCGCAAGCTGGGTGAACTGGCGGAGGAGCCGCTGTGGACGACGGTCCAGCGGTACCCGTCGGCCGCCCAGTTCCCGGGGCCGGAAGGCGAATCCGTACGGGCGATGCAGGCACGCGCGGTGGACGCCGTACGGGAGTGGAACGCGCGGATCGAAGCGGAGCACGGCGCCGACGCCGTCTACCTGATGTGCTCGCACGGCGACATCATCAAGTCCCTCGTCGCCGACGCCCTCGGCCTCCACCTCGACCTCTTCCAGCGGATCTCCGTCGAGCCCTGCTCGGTCACCGCCATCCGCTTCACCCCGGTCCGGTCCTTCCTGCTCCGGCTGGGCGACACCGGGGACTTCCGCGCGCTGGCGCCGGACGGCGGCGCCGCCCCGGGTGCCGAGGGCGATGCGGCGGTGGGCGGTGCCACGGGCGCACCGTGATCGTCACGAGCAGTAGGGTGGACGGGCTGCGGGACGGGTACGCGGGACCTGCGGGCATGCCGTTTCCCGGGTCCCGTCGACCGATTCAGACCGTTCAGACAGTGCATACCGCAGACGCCGGACAGACTCCGCAGCGATGACAAAGAGGAGAGCAGGACGTGGCCCGTCAGGTGTACCTGTACGACCCGCCGGACCGCTTCGTCGCCGGTACGGTCGGGCTGCCTGGCCGCCGGACCTTCTTCCTCCAGGCCAGCGCAGCGGGCCGGACCACCACCGTCGCCCTTGAGAAGACCCAGGTCGCCGCACTCGCCGAGCGGATCGACGAGCTGCTGGACGAAGTGGTGCGCCGCACCGGGGGGAACGCGCCCGTGCCCGCAGTCGCCCCCGCGGAACTCGCCGACAGCGAGCCGCTCGAGGTGCCCGTGGAGGAGGAGTTCCGGGTCGGCACCATGGCGCTCGCGTGGGACGGCGAGGAACAGCGCATGATCGTCGAGGCCCAGGCGCTCGTCGAGCTCGAGGCCGAGACCGAGGAGGACCTCGCCGAGGCCGAGGAGCGGCTGCTGCAGGACGAGGAGAACGGCCCGCCGATGCTGCGCGTCCGGCTCAGCGGGCCCCAGGCCAGAGCGTTCGCCAAGCGGGCGCTGGAAGTGGTCAACGCCGGCCGCCCGCCGTGCCCGCTGTGCAGCCTGCCGCTCGACCCGGAAGGACACGTATGTCCGCGCCAGAACGGATACCGCCGCGGGGAAGCCTGACCGACGACTCCGCGGTGTGCGAACTGCTCGCCGAGGGCGAACTGACCGTGCGCGGACGGATCCGGGAGGCGTCGAACGCGGTGCTCTACTGCGCCGTCGAGCTGGATGGTCGCAGCGCCGCCTGTGTCTACAAGCCCGTCGCGGGGGAGCGGCCGTTGTGGGACTTCCCCGACGGGAACCTGGCGCGGCGCGAGGTGGCGGCGTACGAGATCTCCCGCGCCACGGGCTGGGACCTGGTGCCGCCGACGGTGCTGCGCGACGGCCCGTACGGCGAGGGCATGTGCCAGCTCTGGATCGAGGCGGATCCTGCCCAGGAGCTGCTCGCGCTCGTCGAGGGCGAGGAGCCGGGGGAGGGGTGGAAGGCCATCGGCTTCGCCGAGGTGGCCGGGGGCGGGGCGGCGCTGCTGGTGCACGCGGACGACCAGCGGCTGCGGCGGCTCGCGGTCCTCGACGCCATGATCAACAACGCGGACCGCAAGGGCGGGCATCTGCTGCCGACGGTGGACGGGCGGCTGTACGCGATCGACCACGGTGTGACGTTCAACGCCGAGGACAAGCTGCGCACGCTGCTGTGGGGATGGGCCGCCGAACCGCTCACCGAGGAGGCCCTCGCGGTGCTCAGCCGGCTCGTGGAGGACCTCGGCGGGGGCGGCGCTCTCGCCGCCCGCCTTGCCGACCTGATCACCGCTGAGGAGCTCGACGCCCTCCGGGAGCGCGTCGGCGCCCTCGTCCGTACGGGCCGTCATCCGGAGCCCAGCGGCGCGTGGCCCGCCATTCCCTGGCCGCCGGTCTGACCTCGGCGCTGCCCTCCCCGCCACACCGGCCCCACGATCCGTCCCCGGACCAGCACATCGCAGCCGGTGGGTGCAAGAGCGCCCATCCGGCCAACCCTGCTGGTCCGGTTCGTGTGAGGATCGGGCATCCGGTTACGCTCAAGGCATGCATGCCTGGCCCGCTTCTGAGGTTCCCGCCCTGCCCGGCAGAGGCCGCGACCTCCGGATCCACGACTCCGCGACCGGGGGCCCGATCACCCTCGACCCCGGTCCCGTCGCCCGCATCTACGTCTGCGGCATCACTCCGTACGACGCCACCCATCTGGGGCACGCGGCGACCTACACCGCGTTCGACCTCGTACAGCGCGTGTGGCTCGACAACAAGCGGCAGGTTCACTACGTCCAGAACGTGACGGACGTCGACGACCCCCTCCTGGAGCGCGCCCAGCGGGACGGGGAGGACTGGACCGAGCTCGCCGAACGCGAGACGACCCTCTTCCGCGAGGACATGACCGCGCTGCGGATGCTGCCGCCCCGTCACTACATCGGCGCGGTCGAGGCCATACCGGGCATCGTTCCGCTCGTCGAACGGCTCCGTGACTCCGGAGCCGCCTACGAACTCGACGGTGACATCTACTTCTCCGTCGAGTCCGACCCCGCCTTCGGCGCGGTCTCCGGGCTCGATGCGGAAACGATGCGGCAGCTCTCCGCCGAGCGCGGCGGCGACCCGGAGCGCCCCGGCAAGAAGAGCCCGCTCGACCCGATGCTGTGGATGGCCGCCCGCGACGGCGAGCCGAGCTGGGACGGCGGCTCCCTCGGCCGCGGCCGCCCCGGCTGGCACATCGAGTGCGTCGCCATCGCGCTGGACCACCTCGGCATGGGCTTCGACGTCCAGGGCGGCGGCACCGATCTGGCCTTCCCGCACCACGAGATGGGCGCCTCGCACGCCCAGGTCGTCACCGGCGAGCACCCGTTCGCCAAGGCGTACGTCCACGCCGGGATGGTCGCCCTCGACGGCGAGAAGATGTCCAAGTCCAAGGGCAATCTGGTCTTCGTCTCCACGCTGCGCCGCGACGGCGTCGACCCGGCGGCGATCCGTCTGGCGCTGCTGGCCCACCACTACCGCGACAACTGGGAGTGGACGGACGCCGGGCTCGACACGGCGGTCGAGCGGCTGGCCCGCTGGCGCTCCGCCGTCTCACGGCCCGACGGGCCGCCGGCAGAGACCCTCCTGGAGGAGATCCGCGAGGCCCTCGCGAACGACCTCGACGCGCCCGCCGCGCTCGCGGCCGTCGACCGCTGGGCCGCCCTCCAGGAGTCCGAGGGCGGTACGGACGAGGGCGCGCCGGGACTCGTGTCGCGCGCCGTCGACGCACTGCTGGGCGTGGCTCTCTGACGCACTGACACCCTCCTCACCGGAATACGACTCGGGGCGCTTCTTCGCCGAAGAAGCGCCCCGAGTCGCTTGCCAGGAGCGGGAGTTCGCCTCCCCCGCGCCTATTCGTCCTCGGTGGCCGGGCCCGAACCCGAGCCGGACCCGGGGTCGGGGGAGTCAGAGGGGTCGGCGGAGTCCGGGGAGTTCGGGGAATCGGTGCCGTCCTGCTCGTCGCCCCTTGACGGCGGCTTGGACGGCCGCGTACGCCCTCCGGAGGTGTCCCGGGAGGTGTCCCGCAGATACGAGCCGTCACGGCCCCCTTCGCGCCCCTCGGATGTCGTGCCGCTCTCCGTCGCATGACCGCCCGGCTGCCCCGGGCTCCCGGGCCCTGCCCCCGGCTGGCCGTCGCGCCGCCGCAGATAGCGCTCGAACTCGCGGGCGATGGCCTCGCCCGAGGCCTCCGGAAGCTCCGCGGTGTCGCGCGCCTCCTCCAGCGACTGCACGTACTCGGCAACCTCGGTGTCCTCGGCGGCCAGTTGGTCCACGCCCACCTGCCAGGCCCGTGCGTCCTCGGGCAGTTCGCCCAGCGGGATGCGGATCCCGATCAGGTCCTCGAGGCGGTTGAGGAGGGCGAGCGTCGCCTTGGGGTTGGGCGGCTGCGACACGTAGTGCGGTACGGCGGCCCACAGGCTGACCGCGGGTACGCCCGCGTGCGTGCAGGCCTCCTGGAGGATGCCGACGATGCCGGTCGGGCCCTCGTACCGCGTCTCCTCCAGGTCCATCGTCCTGGCCAGGTCCGGGTCGGAGGTGACGCCGCTGACCGGGACGGGGCGGGTGTGCGGGGTGTCGCCGAGCAGCGCGCCCAGGATCACCACCATCTCCACGCCCAGTTCGTGCGCGAAGCCGAGGATCTCGTTGCAGAAGGAGCGCCACCGCATGCTCGGCTCGATGCCTCTGACGAGCACGAGATCGCGGGGCTTGGAGCCTCCGATCCGGGCCACAGAGAGCCGTGTGGTGGGCCAGGTGATCTTCCGGACTCCGCCTTCCAGGAAGACGGTGGGCCGGTTGACCTGGAAGTCGTAGTAGTCCTCCGCGTCCAGCGCGGCGAAGACTTCGCCCTTCCATTCCCGGTCCAAGTGCCCGACCGCGGTGGAGGCAGCGTCACCGGCGTCGTTCCAGCCTTCGAACGCGGCCACCATGACCGGGTCGATCAGCTCGGGAACCCCCTCGAGCTCGATCACCCAGCGCCTCCTTCCGACCGGCGGACGTCCGTGCGGATCGCCCCCGGCTGCCGATCCATTGCGTGCGTCCCCAGCCTACGGCCAGACCGGGGGCCCTCCGCAGCCCCCGCGCAGACGCGCGCATTGATTCATCCGAGCTGTAGCCTGCCCATTTCCCCTCACCTCTGCACTACGGGGCCCTTACGTCGCCATACATCGGATGACTGTCGAAGGTCCGATGTCTTTCCGATACGGCCCGGGGCCAAGGGCGTACGAACTCCGGACGCTCACGCTCACACCGCCGAGCGGAGCCACTGCTCCGCGCCGGCGACATGCACCGTGGCCCACGCGCGTGCCGCCTCGGCGTCGCGCTCGCGCAGGGCGTCCAGGATCGCCCGGTGTTCGTGCAGCGCCCGGCCCACCGCACCCTCCCGGTCCGCCGCCCGCCAGATACGTGCCCGGGTGGCCGGGCCCGACAGGCCCTCCAGCAGCGAGCAGAGCGCGGAGTTGGCGCCGGCCCGCACGATGCGCCGGTGGAACTCCAGGTCGCGGTCGGCCAGTTCCTCCACCGTGGACGACGGGCCCAGCGCGTCCAACTGCGCGCTGAGCTCGTCGAGTTCGGCGCGGCTGATCCGCGGTACGGCCAGTGCGGTGGCCGCGGGTTCGAGGATCCGGCGTACGGCGAGGAACTCCAGAGCGGTGTCGTCGCGGTGGACGTCGACGACGAAGCTCAGTGCCTCCAGCAGGAGTTGGGGCGCCAGGCTGGTCACGTACGTGCCGTCGCCCTGGCGTACGTCCAGGACGCGGATGAGGGCGAGGGCTCGCACCGCCTCGCGCAGGGAGTTGCGCGACAGGCCCAGCTCCGCGGCCAGTTCGCTCTCCTTCGGCAGCCGGTCGCCGGGCCGCAGCACACCGGAGACGATCATGTTCTTGATCTTTTCGATCGCCTCGTCGGTGACGGCCATGCAGTCCTCCCGCGTCAGACATCCGATGTCTGCTCCCCAGTATGGCCCGGTGGTCACCGCCCTGTGTCCCGTATGGGGCATCGATTCGTGACCTGGAGGTTTCTGCGTGCGCCGACGGCCTGCCGTGCCAGAACCCCGTACGGCCTGCCGTGCCCGAACCCCCGGGTGGCCATAGGGCGGCCGCATGCGACGCCATGAGCGGACACGACGCCGTAAGGGGCGACCCTCGGGAGAGCCGCCCCTTACCCCTTCCTGCGTCCCGGCCCGTGCGGGCCGGAAGATCAGCTCTCCTTGCGGTCGAGCATGTCCTTCACCCGGGCCTGCACGTCCTTGCTGTCCAGGCCGCGGATCGTCAGCGTCGTACGGCGCCGCAGCACGTCGTCGACCGTCTCCGCCCACTCGTGGTCGCGGGCGTAGACCACCTGCGCCCAGATCTCCGGGCCGTCGGCGTGGATCCGCTCGCCGAGCGCGGGGTCCTCGTTCACCAGCCGGGCGATGTCGAAGGACAACGAGCCGTAGTGCGTGGCCAAGTGACGGGCCGTCAGCGGATCCATCCGCACGCCGGGGTCACGGTCCACCAGCAGCCGGTGCGCCACGGCGTTGGGGTTGGCGATACCGGGCAGCGGCTGCCGGCGGACGAGGCTGGAGACCGGCTCCATGTCCTCGGTCAGGGGCGCGCCCGGCAGCTTGGCCAGCTTGTTCATCACCGTACGGCCGATGTGCCGGTACGTGGTCCACTTGCCGCCGGCGACCGACAGCATCCCGCCGCGCCCCTCGGTCACGACCGTCTCGCGCTTGGCCTGCTCCACACCGCCAGGGCCGCCGGGCAGCACCCGCAGGCCCGCGAAGGCGTACGTCATCAGGCCGGGGTCCAGATGCTCGCCCCGTACCGAGAACGCGGCCTCGTCCAGGATCTGCTGGATGTCGGACTCGGTGGCGCGCACGTCCGCGGGGTCGCCCTCGTACACCTCGTCGGTGGTGCCCAGCAGGAGCTGGTCCTCCCACGGCAGGGCGAAGGTGATGCGGTACTTGTCGATCGGCGTGGCCATGGCGGCCTTCCAGGGCGCCTTGCGCTTCAGGACGATGTGGGCGCCCTTGGAGAGCCGGATGCTGGGGGCGGCGTTCTTGTCCTCCAGCTTCCGCAGGTGGTCCACCCACGGTCCGGTCGCGTTGAGCACCACCCGGGCGTCGACGCCGAACTCGGTTCCGTCCAGGCGGTCCTTGAGCTCCGCACCGGTGACCCGGCCGTGCGTGAATCGCAGCCCGGTGACCTCGGCGTGGTTGAGGACGACGGCGCCCGATTCGGCGGCCGCGCGGACCGTCATGACGGCGACGCGCGAATCGTTCATCTGGTGGTCGTAGTAGACCGCGACGGCCTTGAGATTGTCCGTCCGCAGACCGGGGTTGTTCGCCTGGGCCTTGGCCGGGGATATCACCTTGCCGACGCCGTCGCCGAACGCGGACAGTGCCGAGTATGCGAACACGCCCGCGCCGAGCTTGGCGGCGCCGACCGGGCCGCCCTTGTAGACGGGCAGGTAGAAGGTGAGCGGGTTGACCAGGTGCGGGGCCACGTCCTTGGCCAGCACCCGCCGCTCGTGGTGGTTCTCCGCCACCAGCTTGACCGCGCCGGTCTGCAGGTAGCGCAGACCGCCGTGCACGAGCTTGGAGGAGGCGGAGGAGGTGGCGCCGGCGAAGTCGCCGGCGTCCACCATCGCCACCCGCAGCCCGGACTGCGCGGCGTGCCAGGCCACCGAGGTGCCCAGGATGCCGCCGCCGATCACCAGGAGGTCGTAGGTGGCCTTCGAGAGCCGGTCCCGGGTCTCGGCGCGGCCGGGGTTGAAGCCGGCAGCCGGGTGCGTCCCGAGGCTCGGGACGCTCTGCAGGGTGCTCATGTCTTACTCCTCGTGATCGATCCAGCCCATGGTCCGCTCGACGGCCTTGAGCCAGCTCTGGTACTCGCGGTCGCGGACGTCCGCGTCCATCCGGGGGGTCCACTCCGCCGCCCGGCGCCAGTTGGCGCGCAGCGCGTCGGTGTCGGGCCAGAAGCCGACGGCCAGGCCGGCGGCGTAGGCGGCGCCGAGGCAGGTGGTCTCGGCGACCATCGGGCGCACCACGGGTGCGTCGAGGAAGTCGGCCATGGTCTGCATCAGCAGGTTGTTGGAGGTCATGCCGCCGTCGACCTTGAGCGCGGTCAGCTCGACACCGGAGTCCTTGCGCATCGCGTCGACGATTTCCCGGGTCTGCCAGGCGGTGGCCTCCAGCACGGCACGGGCGAGGTGCGCCTTGGTGACGTAGCGGGTGAGGCCGGCGATGACGCCGCGGGCGTCGGAGCGCCAGTAGGGGGCGAACAGGCCTGAGAAGGCCGGGACGAAGTACGCGCCGCCGTTGTCCTCGACCGAGCTCGCCAGGGTCTCGATCTCGGCGGCGGTGCTGATCAGGCCCATCTGGTCGCGCATCCACTGCACCAGCGACCCGGTGACCGCGATGGAGCCCTCCAGCGCGTAGACCGGCTTCGCGTCGCCGATCTGGTAGCCGACGGTGGTCAGCAGCCCGCTGTAGGAGTTGATGATCTTGTCGGCGGTGTTCATCAGCAGGAAGGTGCCGGTGCCGTACGTCGACTTGGCCTCGCCCGGGGCGAAGCAGGTCTGGCCGAACAGCGCCGCCTGCTGGTCGCCGAGCGCGGAGGCGACGGGCACGCCCTCCAGGACGCCCTTCGCCGTGCCGTACACCTCGGCGGAGGAGCGGATCTCCGGCAGCACGGCGGCCGGGACGCCCATGGAGTCAAGGATCTTGTCGTCCCACTGCATGGAGTGCAGGTTCATCAGCATGGTGCGGGAGGCGTTGGTGACGTCGGTGACGTGCACACCGCCCTCGGTGCCGCCCGTCAGATTCCAGATCACCCAGGAATCCATGGTTCCGAAGAGGATCTCGCCGCGCTCCGCGCGCTCGCGCAGCCCCTCGACGTTGTCGAGCAGCCAGCGGATCTTCGGTCCGGCGAAGTACGAGGCGAGGGGGAGGCCGGTCTCGCGGCGGAACCGGTCCTGGCCCACATTGCGGCCGAGTTCCTTGCAGAGACCGTCGGTACGGGTGTCCTGCCAGACGAGCGCGTTGTGCACCGGCTCACCGGTGGCCTTGTCCCACAGGACGGTCGTCTCGCGCTGGTTGGTGATGCCGATCGCCTGGATGTCGCTCTTGGTCAGACCGGCCTTGCTGAGGGCGCCGGCGACGACCTCCTGCACATTGGTCCAGATCTCGGCCGCGTCGTGCTCCACCCAGCCCGGCTTGGGGAAGATCTGCTCATGCTCCTTCTGGTCGACCGAGACGATGCGGCCGTCCTTGTCGAACACGATGCAGCGGCTGGAGGTCGTGCCCTGGTCGATGGCGGCGATGAAGGGGCCCGCGGTATGGGCGTCGGTCACGGTTTCTCCTGGAGTGGTCTCGAAGGGGCGGAAGGCTTACGGGCTCAGGCGAAGGCGAGCTCGTAGACGAGGCCCGCGAGGGCGCCGCCGAGCAGCGGACCGACGATCGGGATCCAGGCGTAGCTCCAGTCGGAGCCGCCCTTGTTCGGCAGCGGCAGCAGCGCGTGCACGATACGCGGGCCGAGGTCGCGCGCCGGGTTGATCGCGTAGCCCGTGGGGCCGCCGAGCGAGAGGCCGATGCCGACGACGGTCAGCGCGACGATGAGGATGCCGGTGCCGGAGACGGCAAGGCCCTTGGTGAGACCGGTGGTGAGGATCAGGAGGACGAGGGTGGCGGTGCCGATGATCTCGGTGAGCAGGTTCTGCACCGGGTTGCGGATCTCCGGGCCGGTGGAGAAGACGCCGAGGACGGGACCGGCGGACGGGGCCACGGACTTGTCGACGAGGCCCTCCTCGTCCTTCCTGGCGACGATCTCGGGGTCGGTGAGGTGGGCCTGGAACTGGCCGGCGTACGCGAGCCAGGCGAGGAGGGCACCGAGCATCGCGCCGACCATCTGGCCGGCGAAGTAGACCGGGACGTCGCCCCACTCACCGCTGGTGATGGCGATGCCGAGGGTGACTGCGGGGTTGAGGTGCGCACCGGAGAGCGGGGCGGATATGTATGCGCCGGCGAGGACGGCGAAGCCCCACCCGAAGGTGATGGCGACCCAGCCGGCGTTCAGCGCCTTCGAGCGCTTCAGGACAACGCCGGCGACCACGCCGGCACCGAGCAGGATGAGCACGGCGGTACCTATGGTCTCGCCGAAGAAGATGTCGGAGGTGGACACCAGCGACTCCTTGTCCTTCGTCCAGGGGAAGGCGGGCCGGCGGAGTCCCACCCGCGGCCCGCGCCCTCGGGTGAGGGCGGTGACCGGTCCGCCGCCGCGGACACCATAGCGAAGTTATCGGCTGGTGTTCGACAATGCCGACCGGCGAACGGCAGTTTTCTTCACCGCCACTACCGCGTCAATAGCGGTGTCGCCGTGACTTCGATCCGTTGTCCAAGCGTGACCGCGAGAAGTGAAAACGCCTGGTGGCGGAGCGTGGACGCGGGTGGGCGGAGCGTGGACGCAGACGCGGTCGAGCGGGGGAGCGGACGGCCGGAGCGTCAGAAACGGCCGGCGCCCAGGTCGCGCGAGACCGCGCGGGCGCAGTCCCGTACCGCCGCGACCAGCGCCGGCCGCAGTGCGCCGTCCTCACAGACCCGCTCCACCGCCCCGGTGACGGCGACCGCGCCCACCGGCATGCGCCGACGGTCGTGGATGGGGGCCGCGAGCGAGGCCACGCCCTCCCAGGTCTCCTCGACATCGGAAGCCCAGCCCCGGGCGCGGGTGAGGTCGAGAATGCCCTCGAAGTCCTCGAGTCCGGTGACCGTACGGGCGGTGAACGACTTGCGGGCGCCCTCGGCCACCTCGCTGTGCGCCACCGGGTCGTAGGCGGAGAGGACCTTGCCTAGCGCCGTGCTGTGCAGCGGCTGCATGGCGCCGACCTCCAGCACCTGGCGGCTGTCGTCGGGGCGGAAGACGTGATGCACGATCAGAACGCCCTGCTGGTGCAGAACGCCCAGGTAGACACTCTCCCCGCTGGACCGGGCCAGGTCATCCGTCCAGACCAGGGCGCGGGCGCGCAGCTCGTGGACGTCCAGATAGCTGTTGCCCAGGCGCAGCAGCTCGGCGCCGAGCTGATAGCGACCGGAAACGGGGTCCTGCTCGACGAACCCCTCCTGCTGCAGAGTGCGCAGAATGCCGTGCGCCGTCCCCTTGGCCAGCCCCAATGAGGCCGCCACATCGGACAGTCCGAGCCTGCGCTCGCCACCGGCGAGCAGCCTCAGCATCGCAGCCGCTCGCTCGAGCGACTGGATCGACCGGGCCATCGGGCAACCTCCTCCAACCACAGGGTTCGACAATGCTGAACACTATCGGCCTTTGCCGACCTGGTGGTACCACCCTGTGTGTCGGTCTGTCACGGCGTGATCTCACCCGTCCGGCCCGTACCGCACCTGTCCGCCTCGTGGAATACCCCGAGCCCGGCACGTCGCCGACAGTTACCCTGGCGGCGTGCGCCCTCCCACCGGGGGGCGCAAAGCCGACAGCCGTCGCACTCCAGGGAGCGTCTCCATGGCCTCGTACGAGCCATCGTCCGCCGTCACCGACCGGGCCCGAGCACTGCGGGAGGCGCTCGCCTCCCGCGTCGTCGTGGCCGATGGGGCCATGGGCACCATGCTCCAGGCACAGGACCCGAGCATGGAGGACTTCCAGCAGCTCGAAGGCTGCAATGAGATCCTCAACGTCACCCGCCCCGACATCGTGGCCTCCGTGCACGAGGAGTACTTCGCGGCCGGCGTGGACTGCGTAGGGACCAATACCTTCGGCACCAATTTCGCCGCGTTGGCCGAGTACGACATCGCCGACAGGATCTTCGAACTCGCCGAGGCGGGCGCCCGGATCGCCCGTGAGACCGCCGACACCTTCACAGCCCGCGACAGCCGCGACCGCTGGGTGCTGGGATCCATGGGCCCCGGCACGAAGCTGCCGACGCTGGGCCACGCCCCGTACACGGTGCTGCGCGACGCCTACCAGGAGAACGCCGAAGGGCTGATCGCCGGAGGCGCGGACGCGCTGCTGGTGGAGACCACCCAGGACCTCCTGCAGACCAAGGCATCGGTCATCGGCGCCCGCCGTGCGCTGGAGGCGCTCGGCGCCGACCTGCCGCTGATCTGCTCGGTGACCGTCGAGACCACCGGCACGATGCTCCTGGGCTCGGAGATCGGTGCCGCGCTCACCGCGCTGGAGCCGCTGGGCATCGACATGATCGGGATGAACTGCGCCACGGGTCCCGCGGAGATGAGCGAGCACCTGCGCTACCTCGCCCGCCACTCGCGCGTCCCGCTGTCGTGCATGCCGAACGCGGGTCTTCCCGTGCTCGGCAAGAACGGCGCGCACTACCCCCTCACCGCCGGCGAACTCGCCGACGCCCAGGAGACGTTCGTCCGCGAGTACGGGCTCTCCCTCGTCGGCGGCTGCTGCGGTACGACCCCCGAGCATCTGCGGCAGGTCGTCGAGCGCGTCCGCGACATGGCGCCCACGGAGCGCAGCCCGCGCCCCGAGCCCGGCGCCGCCTCGCTCTACCAGACCGTCCCGTTCCGCCAGGACACCTCGTACCTGGCCATCGGCGAGCGGACGAACGCCAACGGCAGCAAGAAGTTCCGCGAGGCCATGCTCGACGGCCGCTGGGACGACTGCGTCGAGATGGCCCGCGACCAGATCCGCGAGGGCGCCCACCTGCTCGACCTCTGCGTGGACTACGTGGGCCGCGACGGCGTCGCCGACATGCAGGAGCTGGCCGGCCGCTTCGCCACCGCCTCCACTCTGCCGATCGTGCTCGACTCCACCGAGGTCGACGTGATCCAGGCCGGCCTGGAGAAGCTCGGCGGCCGCGCGGTGATCAACTCGGTCAACTACGAGGACGGGGACGGCCCGGAGTCGCGTTTCGCCCGCGTCACCCGGCTCGCCGTGGAGCACGGCGCCGCGCTGATCGCGCTGACCATCGACGAGGAGGGCCAGGCCCGCACCGTCGAGAACAAGGTCGCCATCGCCGAGCGCCTGATCACCGACCTCACCACCAACTGGGGCGTGCACGAGTCGGACATCCTCATCGACTGTCTGACCTTCACCATCTGCACCGGCCAGGAGGAATCCCGCGGGGACGGGATCGCCACCATCGAGGCGATCCGCGAACTCAAGCGCCTCCACCCGGACGTGCAGACCACGCTCGGCCTGTCCAACATCTCCTTCGGCCTCAATCCGGCCGCCCGGATCGTGCTGAACTCCGTCTTCCTCGACGAGTGCGTCAAGGCCGGCCTGGACTCGGCGATCGTGCACGCGAGCAAGATCCTTCCGATCGCCCGGCTCGACGAGGAGCAGGTCAAGGTCGCCCTCGACCTCGTATACGACCGGCGCAGCGAGGGCTACGACCCGCTGCAGAAGCTCATGGCGCTCTTCGAGGGCGTGAACACCAAGTCCATGAAGGAGGGCAGGGCCGAGGAACTGGCCGCCCTCCCGCTGGACGAGCGCCTGCAGCGCCGGATCATCGACGGCGAGCGCAACGGCCTGGAGGCCGACCTCGACGAGGCCCTGGAGAGCCGCCCCGCCCTGGAGATCGTCAACGACACGCTGCTGGCGGGCATGAAGGTCGTCGGCGAGCTCTTCGGCTCCGGCCAGATGCAGCTGCCGTTCGTCCTCCAGTCCGCCGAGGTCATGAAGACCGCGGTCGCCCACCTCGAACCGCACATGGAGAAGTCCGACGACGAGGGCAAGGGCACGATCGTGCTCGCCACGGTCCGCGGCGACGTCCACGACATCGGCAAGAACCTGGTCGACATCATCCTGTCCAACAACGGCTACAACGTCGTCAACCTGGGCATCAAGCAGCCGGTCTCGGCGATCCTGGAGGCCGCGGAGGAGCACCGCGCGGACGTCATCGGCATGTCCGGCCTGCTGGTGAAGTCCACCGTGATCATGAAGGAGAACCTGGAGGAGCTGAACCAGCGCAAGATGGCGGCCGACTTCCCGGTGATCCTCGGCGGCGCCGCCCTCACCCGCGCGTACGTCGAGCAGGACCTCCACGAGATCTACGAGGGCGAGGTCCGCTACGCCCGCGACGCCTTCGAGGGCCTGCGCCTGATGGACGCCCTCATCGCGGTCAAGCGCGGCGTACCCGGCGCCACCCTGCCCGAGCTCAAGCAGCGCCGGGTGCCCAAGCGCGACCTCCAGGTCAGCGAGCCCGACCCGGACGAGGGTGCCGTACGGTCCGACGTGTCCACCGACAATCCCGTCCCGGAGCCGCCGTTCTGGGGCACCAAGGTCGTCAAGGGCATCCAGGTCGCCGACTACGCCTCGTGGCTGGACGAGGGCGCCCTGTTCAAGGGCCAGTGGGGCCTGAAGCAGTCCCGTACGGGCGACGGGCCCACGTACGAGGAGCTGGTGGAGAGCGAGGGCCGCCCGCGGCTGCGCGGCTGGCTGGACAAGCTGCACACCGAGAACCTGCTGGAGGCGGCCGTCGTCCACGGCTACTTCCCCTGCCACTCCAAGGGCGACGACCTCATCCTGCTGAACGAGGACGGCTCGGAGCGCACCCGTTTCACCTTCCCGCGCCAGCGCCGCGGCCGGCGGCTGTGCCTGGCCGACTTCTTCCGGCCGGAGGAGTCCGGGGAGACCGATGTGGTCGGGCTCCAGGTCGTCACCGTCGGGTCGAAGATCGGCGAGGCCACGGCCGAGCTGTTCGCCGCCGACTCCTACCGCGACTACCTGGAGCTGCACGGCCTCTCCGTCCAGCTGGCCGAGGCCCTCGCCGAGTACTGGCACGCGCGGGTCCGCACCGAGCTGGGCTTCGCGGGGGAGGACCCGGAGGCGATGGAGGACATGTTCGCGCTGAAGTACCGCGGCGCGCGGTTCTCCCTGGGCTACGGCGCCTGCCCCGACCTGGAGGACCGGGCGAAGATCGCGGAGCTTCTCCAGCCGGAGCGGATCGGGGTGGAGCTCTCCGAGGAGTTCCAGCTCCACCCGGAGCAGTCCACCGATGCGATCGTGATCCACCACCCGGAGGCGAAGTACTTCAACGCCCGCTGAGGCGGTCGGCCCCGGTGAATTCCGGTGGCTTCGAATGATCGCGGTGCCGGGACGCCTCCTCGCGGTAGGGCATTCCCTCGTGTCGTGACCCGCCGCGGAGAAAAAACGCTCAGTAGTCAGGATCGTCGTACAATGGTCGGTCCGGTACAGGCCGGTCGGCGCCCTTCCGGGGGCGGCGGCCGGCCACTTTGTCCCTCCGGGGGCATTCACGAGGAGAGGAGCACGGATGACCAGCATCATCCCCGCACTCGACGACACACGGCCGGCGGAGGGCTCCGCCCTGCAAGCCGTGCTCCTCGACATGGACGGCACTCTCGTGGACACGGAGGGTTTCTGGTGGGAGACGGAGTGCGAGATCTTCGCCGAGCTCGGCCATGAGCTCGGCGAGGAGCACCGGGAGGTGGTGGTCGGCGGGCCCATGACGCGCAGTGCGTCCTACCTGATCCAGGCCACCGGCGCGGACATCACGCTTCCGGCCCTGTCCTCCCTGCTCAATGCACGGTTCGAGGAACTGGTGGACCGCGGTGTGCCGCTGATGCCGGGTGCCGGCCGGCTCCTGGCCGAGCTCGCCGAGCACCGGATTCCTGCCGCCCTGGTCTCCGCCTCGCATCGGCGGATCATCGACCGGGTGCTCAAGTCGATCGGCCCGGACCACTTCGCCCTCACCATCGCCGGGGACGAGGTGGTCCGTACGAAGCCGCACCCCGACCCGTATCTGCTGGCTGCGGCCGGGCTCGGCGCCGACCCCACCCGCTGTGCCGTCGTGGAGGACACGGCGACCGGTGTGGCCGCGGCCGAGGCGGCGGGCTGCCGGGTGGTGGCCGTGCCGTCAGTGGTCCCGATCGAGCCCGCCGAGGGGCGGGTCGTCGTCCCCTCGCTCGAGGACGTGACCCTGCCCTTCCTCCAGAGGCTCGTGGCCGAAGCGAACTGAGCCGGGCACGCCGTACGCCCGGGAGGCATGTCCGCTCGGGAATTCCATCCGCCCGGAAACAGCGACCGCTCAGGAACAGCGACCGCTCAGGAACAGCGACCGCTCAGGAACAGCGGCCGTTCAGGAACGGCGCCCGCTCGGGGGTGCGGGTGCGCATACTGCCTCGTCGCGTACGGCCATGATCATCGCGACGGCGAATGCGCTCCACAGGTTCGAATTCAGTACGTGACGTTTATCACATGCCCCCGCGTCGACAGTATTTCGGTGATCTGCTCCCGGCGGGCCCCAAGGGTCTGAACGCGCACCCATCTGTCCCTATTGATGCATTGCTGGGTGATTCGATCCGTAGTCGGATCGGGGGCTGCCGATGCCCGTTATCGATGCGTGATACTGCCTCAACTTCGTTGTGTTCCGGCCTGTCTGGCACCGCGCACTAATCTCGTCGCGAGAACCTTTGACGCATCCCTGTGACCAGTAACCATTCGTCGGTATGGTCCGGGAATCGACGCTTCAGCAGGAGACCGCCGACGATGAATCGCAAGACCTTGGTGATGCCGGCCGTACTGGGTCTGCTGGCTCCCGTTCTCGCAGCGTGCGGCGGTTCGGACGAGGCGAGCGGCGACGGTAGGCCCATCGTCATAGGCACCACGGACGCGTTCGTCAGCACGTCCGACTACCCGGCGCCCTTCGACCCGGCCCTCGCCTATGAGGCGGGCGCCTGGAACATCCTGCGCAACACCTTCCAGACGCTGATGGCCCTGCCCCGCTCGGGCGGCGACCCGGCGCCGGAGGCGGCCGAGAAGTGCGGCTTCTCCGATCAGAAGAACGAGTCGTACCGCTGCACGCTGCACGGCGGCATGAAGTTCGCCAACGGCAACGACCTCACCTCCGAGGACGTGAAGTTCTCCGTCGAGCGCACCCTGTCGATCAAGAACCCCAACGGTCCGGTCTCCCTGCTCGCCAACATCGACACGGTCGAGACCCCGAGCGAGACCGAGATCGTCTTCCATCTGAAGTCCCCGGACGCGACCTTTCCGCACAAGCTGGCCACTCCGGCCGCGGCGATCGTCGACAAGGACTCGTACGAGGGGACGAAGCTGCGGGAAGGCTTCGCGATCGACGGCTCCGGGCCGTACACCATCAAGACCCAGGAGAAGAAGGGCGAGGTCGTCTCCGCGGTCTTCGAGAAGAACCCCAATTACCAGGGGAATCTGAAGCTGAAGAACGACAAGGTCGAGATGCGGTTCTATTCCGACTCGGGCCCCATGGAGAAGGCCCTGCAGAAGGGCACGATCGACCTGATGACGCGCACCATGTCGCCGGAGCAGGTCGACCGGCTGGAGCGCGGCACCTCCGAGAAGATCGAGCTCAAGGAGATGCCGGGCCAGGAGATCCGCTACCTGGCCTTCGACACCGACGACTCGACCACGGGCAAGAAGGCCGTGCGCCAGGCCATCGCTCAGGTGGTGGACCGTCAGGCCCTGGTCCGCGATGTGTACGAGCGCACCGCCGAGCCGCTCTACTCGATCGTCCCCTCCAGCGTCGGCTCGCACGTCAACTCGTTCTTCAACAAGTACGGCGAGCCGGACGTGACCGAGGCGCGCAAGACGCTGCGCGAAAGCGGCGTCGACACCCCGGTGGACCTCAAACTCACCTACACCACCGACCACTACGGGTCTGCCACCGCCAAGGAGTTCAAGGCGCTCCAGGCGCAGCTCAACCGCAGCGGCCTGTTCGATGTGTCGATCAAGGGCGTGCCGTGGAAGACGTTCCGCCCGGCCCAGTCCAACCGTGAGTACGCCGCCTACGGCATGGGCTGGTTCCCCGATTTCCCGGACCCGGACAACTTCATCGACCCGTTCTTCGCCAAGGACAACTTCCTCAACAGCCCGTACCGCAACGACACGATCCGCACCCAGCTGATTCCGCAGACGCGGCAGCAGGCGCAGCGGACCGCGGCGGCCGAGGACTTCGAGAAGGCGCAGGACATCGTGGCCGATGACGTGCCCGTCCTGCCCCTGTGGCAGGGCAAGCAGTACGTGGCCGCGCGCGACGACATCAGGGGCGTCGAGTGGGCGCTCAACTCCTCGTCGGTGCTTCAGCTCTGGGAGCTGGGCCGGGGGATCTCCGCCTGACGCCGGGCGGCACGGTTTCGACGCGGAACGCGCCCCCGACGGAGTCCCGTCGGGGGCGCGTTCCGCGTCTGCGCGCGGCATGAGGGACAGGGCTTGGACCGCGTGAAGGGCGGCGGGCCCGGTACCGCGTGAGGGGCGCGCCATGCCCAACGCGGGCCTGAGAGTGCGTGAGAGGGGCGCTCCGGTGCCTCACTGCGCGCCGGGGCGCACCAGTCCGCTCTCGTACGCGTAGACCGCCGCCTGCACCCGGTCCCGCAGGCCCAGCTTCGTCAGGACGTGCCCGACGTGTGTCTTGACCGTCGTCTCGCTCACGAACAGTTCCGCGGCGATCTCCGCGTTCGACAGACCCCGCGCGACCAGCTTGAGCACCTCGAGCTCGCGCTCGGTGAGCGTGTTCAGCGCGTCCGGCACCGGCTCGTCGCCCGACGGGAGTTGCCCGGCGTACTTGTCGAGCAGCCGCCGCGTGATGCTCGGCGCCAGCATCGCCTCGCCCGAAGCCACCACCCGGATCGCCTGCACCAGCTCATTCGCCGGGGCGTCCTTGAGCAGAAAGCCGCTGGCTCCCGCCCGCAGCGCCTCGACCACGTACTCGTCGAGGTCGAAGGTGGTCAGTACCAGCACCTTCGCAGGGCCGTCCCGCCCGGGGCCGGTGATCTGACGGGTGGCCTCGACGCCGTCCATCCGCGGCATCCGGATGTCCATCAGCACCACGTCGGGCTGCAGGGCCCGCACCTGGTCCAGCGCCTGCAGGCCGTCGCCGGCCTCACCGACGACGGCGAGGTCCTGCTCGGCCTCCAGGATCATCCGGAAGCCGGTGCGCAGCAGCGGCTGGTCGTCGACCAGGAGAACGCGGATCGCCACAAGGCACCTCGAATTCGTCGGCGGTTCGGCTAAGCCTGCTCCATTCTGCCCTGCACCGGAATCACAGGAAGCGGGTAGGTCGGGGGAGTGCCACCGAACTCCGGGCAGAAGGCCTGGTGGTCGCACCAGTCGCACAGCTTGCTCGGGCGGGGCCGCCAGTCGCCGGTCTCGGTCGCACGCTTGATCGCCTCCCAGAGGGCGTGCAGCTTGCGCTCGACGGCCCGGAGGTCGTCCTCCACCGGGTCATAGGTCAGCACGTCGCCGCTGCCGAGGTAGACGAGCTGGAGGCGGCGGGGGACCGCGCCGCGCAGCCGCCACAGCACCAGCGCGTAGAACTTCATCTGGAACAGCGCACCGGAGGCGTACTCGGGACGCGGCGCCTTGCCGGTCTTGTAGTCGACGATCCGTACGTCGCCGGTCGGTGCCACGTCGACCCGGTCGATGATGCCGCGCAGGGTCAGACCCGACTCGAGCTCCGTCTCGACGAACAACTCGCGCTCCGCGGGCTCCAGACGCGTCGGATCCTCCAGCGTGAACCACCGCTCCACGAGCCGCTCGGCCTCGCGCAGCCACTGCGTGAGGCGCTCCGCCGGGCCCGGGGCGGTACGAACCTCCCGGGCGGCTGGGCCGCCCGCAGGCGGGTTCCCGGCGCCTTGGCTCGCGGCGTCACCGGCTTCGCCGCCCCCGGCCTCCGGTGTTCCGCCACCCTCTGTTGTCGGGGCCCCGTCGCCGTCCCCGGCCGCACCGCCGCTCCCGTCCCCCGGATCCGTCCCGCCGAAGAGCTCCGCCAGCTCCGGACGGGCCTCCAGCAGCCGCTCCCACTCGCCCGCGACCATCGCGCGGGCCCGCTGCGCCGTGCGGTCCACCGCCGGATCGTCGAAGAGCCTCTCCAGTACCGCGTGGACCAGCGTCCCGCGCGTCGCCGCCTCGCTCGGCTTCTCCGGGAGCCGGTCGATCACCCGAAAGCGGTAAAGGAGCGGGCAGGTCATGAAGTCCGAGGCGCGCGACGGCGACAGCGACGCGGGCCGCCCCGCGGCGGGGCCCTCGCCCCCGGACTCTTCGCCCCCGGCCTCCTCGCCGGGCTTGACGACTCCGGGCTCCACGGCGGCGGGGTCCTCGCCGGGTGTCGCCGTGCCGGGCGCATCGGTGCTGGTTCCCATGGCTCACGACCCTATGGCCCGTCACTGACACCAAGCCGCATACCATCGACGTCAGGAGCCCTCGCCCTGCATGATCGTGGGATCGCACGAAGCCGACGCGCAGCGGAGCCAGGGCCGTGAACGGGCGGTTTTCACACGAGGGGACACCTGACACCGTGGACGAGAGCGGCGAGAGCGGGAAGCCGCAGCGCCCCCGCGAGAGCGGCGGCGGTCTCCTGATGGGCCGTCCCTTCGGCGTGCCGGTCTACGTCGCCCCGAGCTGGTTCCTGGTCGCCGCCCTCATCACTTGGGTCTTCGGCGAGCAGCTCGGGCGTGTCCTGCCCGAACTCGGCGGCCTGCGCTACCTCGTCTCGCTGTTCTTCGCGGTCGCCTTCTACGGCTCCGTGCTCGTCCACGAACTGGCCCATGTCGTCGCCGCACTCCGCTTCAAGCTGCCGGTGCGCCGCATCCAGCTCCAGTTCTTCGGCGGTGTGTCGGAGATCGAGAAGGAGTCCGAGACCCCCGGCCGGGAGTTCGTCCTCGCCTTCGTCGGACCGCTGCTCTCCCTGGTCCTCTCCGGCGTCTTCTACCTCGCGATGCAGTCCGTCGAGCCCGGCACCGTCCCCGGTGTACTGCTCGCGGGGCTGATGATCTCCAACCTGATCGTGGCTGCGTTCAACCTGCTGCCCGGACTGCCGCTCGACGGCGGCAGGATGCTGCGCGCCGTGGTCTGGAAGATCAGCGGCAGGCCCATGACGGGGACCATCGCCGCCGCCTGGACGGGCCGTGCCCTCGCCGTCACCGTCCTGATCGGCCTGCCGCTGGTCACCCAGACGGGCCTGCTGGGCCGGAACACCGAGGAGATCAGCGGCGTCGACACCATCATGGACGCGCTGCTGGCCGCCATCCTCGCGGCGATCATCTGGACCGGTGCGGGCAACAGCCTGCGCATGGCCCGGCTCCGTGAGCACCTGCCGGACCTGCGGGCCCGGGCGCTCACCCGGCGTGCCGTGCCCGTCCAGTCCGACACCCCGCTCTCGGAGGCGCTGCGCCGGGCGAACGAGGCGGGCGCCCGCGCCCTCGTCGTCGTCGACGGACAGGGTCAGCCGATGGCGGTCGTCCGGGAGGCGGCCATCGCGGGGGTCCCCGAGCACCGGCGTCCCTGGGTGGCCGTCAGCGGCTTGTCCCAGGAGCTCAAGCCGGGCATGCGGGTCTCCGCGGAACTGTCGGGCGAGGAACTGCTGGACACCCTCCGCACCACCCCCGCGACCGAGTACCTGGTGGTGGAGGAGACGGGCGAGATCTACGGGGTGCTGTCCACCGCCGATGTCGAGCGGGCGTTCGTCGCGGCGATGGCGCGGCCCTCCTCGTAACGTCCGCCCCCTCGGCGGCCGGACCCGCGTGCGCGGCCGGACACCGTGGGTACGGGGGCGGTCAACCAGCCCGGTACCCTGTTCGCATGTCCGAACCGACCGGTGCCGCCCGCCGTCGCGGGCCCTTCCAGGTCGGGGACCAGGTCCAGCTCACCGACCCCAAGGGACGCCACTACACCTTCACGCTCGAGGCAGGGAAGAGCTTCCACACCCATAAGGGAGCCTTCCCCCACGACGAGCTGATCGGTGCTCCCGAGGGAAGTGTTGTCCGTACCACGGGGAACGTCGCCTACCTCGCGCTGCGTCCCCTGCTCCCCGACTACGTCCTGTCCATGCCGCGCGGCGCTGCCGTGGTCTACCCCAAGGACGCGGGGCAGATCCTGGCGATGGCCGACATCTTCCCCGGCGCGCGCGTCGTCGAGGCGGGGGTGGGATCGGGCTCGCTCAGCATGTTCCTGCTGCGTGCCGTCGGCGACCAGGGCATGCTGCACTCCTACGAGCGCCGGGCCGACTTCGCCGAGATCGCCGCCCAGAACGTCCGCCGCTACTTCGGCGGTGAGCATCCCGCGTGGCAGCTCACCGTCGGCGACCTCCAGGACAACCTCTCCGACGCCGATGTCGACCGTGTCATCCTCGACATGCTCGCACCGTGGGAGTGCCTGGAGGCCGTCTCCAAGGCGCTCGTCCCCGGCGGCATCCTCTGCGCGTACGTGGCCACCACGACCCAGCTCGCTCGCACGGTCGAGGAGATCCGCGAGCACGGCACGTTCAACGAGCCGACCGCGTGGGAGACCATGGTGCGCACCTGGCACGTCGAGGGCCTCGCCGTACGCCCCGACCACCGGATGATCGGCCACACCGGGTTCCTGCTGACCGCCCGCCGCCTCGCCGACGGCGTCGAGCCGCCGCTGCGCCGCCGCCGGCCCGCAAAGGGCGCGTACGGCGACGACTACACGGGTCCGGGCAGCGGCAGCGGCTCCCGAGCCGAGTGAATCCAGCGGCGGAGCCCGGCCGGCCGGTTCGCCCGATCCGCTGAGCAGCCCCGGTCACACCCACAACACCCAAGCGCCGCCGCCGACTTCCCGCCCGGGAGGCCCGGCGGCGGTGCTGTGTGCGGGGGCACCGTACGCGCGGGCACCCGGTCGTTCCGGCCGGGTGTGAGATGTGGCACGATGCTGGCCACCCCCCGTCGCCTCAGCTTTCACAGGAGACAACCCGCGTGCAGCCCTCTGCAGGCCAGGACCTCCCGCACACCCGCGCCCGCCTCGTGCACTGGGTCACCACCGCCGCGGCGCTCGCCGCCGTCGTGGGCGGCTCGGCGCTGCTGCAGCCGGCCGACGCCGTGGCCAAGCCTCCGGCGGGCGCCTCGGCCCCGTCCCGGCCGGCCGAACCGCTGCCGCGGGGCGGCCCCGATCCGGAGAAGGCGGAGTACCCGGTCGATTGCGGGCCGGAGAGGGTGGAGGTCGTACGCCAGGGCTCGGGCGACCTCGACGGCGACGGCCGCGAGGAGACGGTCGCCGTGGTGCGCTGCAAGGCCGGCTTCGGCACCCCGCCCAACGGCATCTACGTGCTGGCCCACCCGGCCTCGGGCAAGGGCTCCCCGCGGATCGTGGAGACCTTCCTCGACCCGAAGGAAGGCATGAACGTGTCGGACTTCGCCGTCCGCGGCCGTACGGTCTCGGCGACCCTGCTCGGCTACTCGTCAAAGGACGTGCCGAGGTGCTGCCCGGATCAGCAGCGGAAGGTCGAATGGCGGTGGCGCGAGGGGAAGTTCAGGCTCAGCGCCCTCCCCGTCGCGGGGAGTGTCTGAGGCGTCACTCAAGGTCGCTTCGTCATTCGGCGTCGGGGCCGTAGACTTCAATTTTGTCCGAAATCCGACGTACATGAATACAGTCGCCGGGACACTCCTTTGCGGAGTCGACGACGTCCTGGAGCAGCGGGAGCGGGACGGGCGTTGTGGCACCGGGCTCCGCGAGGAGCTCGCCCTCTTCGTCCTCCGCAGCCGGTCCCTTCACATAGGCCAGGCCGTCGATGTCGAGCTCGAAGACCTCGGGCGCGTACTGCGCGCAGATGCCGTCACCGGTGCACAGGTCCTGGTCGATCCACACTTCCAGTGCCTCGTTCTGTGCGGACATCTCCCCTGCCGTTCCTGTGCCTATGCGGACCAAATGAAGCCAACCCTGACGGGTGTTGACCGACTCGACGATACAACCGCTCGCTTTCGGATGTTGTTGGGTGGGTAAGCCACTGGCGTGGGGACGTACGCAAGGGTGAAGATCAGACACACCCCGACCGTCTTTGTGATCTAGGGGTTTCAACCCGCACCTGCACAGGTAGGGTCAGGAAGCGTCCAGCTCCCCTTGGAGGAGGTGAGGACCGTGGCAGCCCACGACGACGACATCAACCGCGGCATCCGGCCCGGACGTGGTCCAGAGGACCCGGCGGGACAGGTTGCCTATCTCGAGCAGGAGATCGCCGTCCTGCGGCGCAAGCTCGCCGACTCTCCGCGTCATACGAGGATTCTCGAAGAGCGGATCGTCGAGCTGCAGACCAATCTGGCCGGAGTCTCAGCGCAGAACGAACGACTTGCCAACACGCTGCGTGAGGCGCGGGACCAGATCGTGGCCCTCAAGGAGGAGGTCGACCGGCTCGCCCAGCCGCCGGCAGGCTTCGGGGTATTCCTGCAGGCGAACGAGGACGGAACGGCCGACATTTTCACGGGAGGCCGGAAGCTCCGCGTGAATGTCAGCCCGAGCGTCGAGCTCGATGAGCTCCAGCGTGGCCAGGAGGTCATGCTCAACGAGGCGCTCAACGTGGTCGAGGCCATGGAATTCGAGCGTGCCGGGGAGATCGTCACCCTCAAGGAGATCCTCGAGGACGGCGAGCGCGCCCTGGTGGTCGGGCACACCGACGAGGAGAAGGTGGTGCGGCTCGCCGAGCCGCTCCTGGACGCCACCATCCGGTCCGGCGACGCCCTCCTGCTCGAGCCCCGCTCCGGCTACGTCTACGAGGTCGTGCCCAAGAGCGAGGTCGAGGAGCTGGTCCTCGAAGAGGTCCCGGACATCGACTACGAGCGGATCGGCGGTCTGGGGAACCAGATCGAGCTGATCAGGGACGCGGTCGAGCTGCCGTACCTCTACCCGGACCTGTTCAAGGAGCACGAACTGCGGCCGCCCAAGGGCGTGCTGCTCTACGGTCCGCCCGGCTGCGGCAAGACGCTGATCGCCAAGGCCGTTGCCAACTCCCTTGCCAAGAAGGTCGCCGAGGTGACCGGGCAGCCCGCCGGCAAGAGCTACTTCCTGAACATCAAGGGCCCCGAGCTCCTCAACAAGTACGTGGGCGAGACCGAGCGGCACATCCGCCTGGTCTTCCAGCGCGCTCGTGAGAAGGCGAGCGAGGGCACCCCCGTGATCGTCTTCTTCGACGAGATGGAGTCCCTCTTCCGTACCCGAGGCTCCGGTGTCAGCTCGGACGTGGAGAACACCATCGTTCCGCAGCTCCTCGCGGAGATCGACGGTGTCGAGGGTCTCGAGAACGTGATCGTCATCGGTGCCTCGAACCGTGAGGACATGATCGACCCGGCGATCCTGCGGCCCGGCCGTCTCGATGTGAAGATCAAGATCGAGCGTCCGGACGCGGAGGCTGCCAAGGACATCTTCGCGAAGTACCTGGTCCCGAAGCTGCCACTGCATGCCGACGACCTGTCGGAGCACAACGGCTCGAAGGAAGCCGCGGTCGACGGCATGATCCAGTCGGTCGTCGAGCAGATGTACGCGGAAACCGAAGAGAACCGCTTCCTCGAGGTCACATACGCGAATGGCGACAAGGAAGTCCTGTATTTCAAGGACTTCAATTCCGGCGCCATGATCCAGAACATTGTGGACCGGGCGAAGAAGATGGCCATCAAGGCATTCCTGGACCATAACCAGAAGGGTCTGCGGGTCTCCCATCTGCTCGCCGCTTGTGTGGACGAGTTCAAGGAGAACGAGGACCTGCCGAACACCACCAACCCGGACGACTGGGCCCGGATCTCCGGAAAGAAGGGCGAGCGGATCGTCTTCATCCGCACCCTTGTCACCGGAAAGCAGGGCGCGGACACCGGTCGGTCCATCGACACGGTGGCAAACACCGGCCAGTACCTGTAAATGGCAGTCCGGCTGCGGATGCCCCTGGCCGGGGGCGTCCGCAGCCGGGTGCGTTTTCGGTGAGAATGATCTCCCAGTGACCGCATCGGCGTTCTAGGCTCTTCGGTACCGCCGAGTCTCGGCGCAGTGCGAGGTCGGGCGCACCGCATACGCATCGAGAAGAAGCGGTACTTGAGCGCTCACCCCATCCGGGGGGCAGCGCCGGGCAAGGAGGGCCGCATGACCGTACGGCGAGTAATGGGTATCGAGACGGAGTACGGGATCTCCGTCCCCGGTCACCCGAACGCCAATGCCATGCTCACCTCGTCCCAGGTCGTCAACGCTTATGCGGCGGCGATGCACCGGGCGCGCCGCGCCCGCTGGGATTTCGAGGAGGAGAATCCGCTGCGGGACGCCCGCGGCTTCGACCTCGCCCGTGAGTCCGCGGACACCAGCCAGCTCACCGACGAGGACATCGGTCTGGCGAATGTGATTCTCACGAATGGCGCCCGGCTGTACGTCGACCATGCCCATCCGGAGTACAGCGCCCCCGAGGTGACAAATCCGCGTGACGCCGTGCTCTGGGACAAGGCCGGCGAACGCATCATGGCCGAGGCCGCCGAGCGGGCCGGCCAGGTCCCCGGCGCCCAGCCGATTCACCTCTACAAGAACAACACCGACAACAAGGGCGCCTCCTACGGCACGCACGAGAATTACCTGATGAAGCGGGAGACGCCGTTCTCCGACATCGTGCGGCACCTGACCCCGTTCTTCGTCTCGCGCCAGGTCATCACGGGCGCCGGCCGGGTCGGCATCGGCCAGGACGGCCACGACCACGGCTTCCAGCTCAGCCAGCGCGCCGACTACTTCGAGGTGGAGGTGGGGCTGGAGACGACGCTCAAGCGGCCCATCATCAACACCCGGGACGAGCCGCACGCGGACGCCGAGAAATACCGCAGGCTGCACGTGATCATCGGGGACGCCAACCTCTCCGAGATCTCCACGTACCTCAAGCTCGGTACCACCTCGTTGGTGCTCTCCATGATCGAGGACGGCTTCATCGCCGTCGACCTGGCCGTCGATCAGCCCGTCCGCACGTTGCACCAGGTCTCGCACGACCCGTCCCTCACCTCTCTGATCACGCTCCGCAGCGGCCGGACACTCACCGCCGTACAGCTCCAGATGGAGTACTTCGAGCTGGCCCGCAAGTACGTCGAGGACCGGTACGGGGCCGACGCCGACGAGCAGACCGTGGACGTCCTCACCCGGTGGGAGGACGTACTCAACCGCCTGGAGCGCGATCCCATGAGTCTGGCGAACGAGCTGGACTGGGTGGCCAAGCGGGAACTGCTGGAGGGCTACCGGCGGCGTGACGGGCTGGACTGGGACGCGGCCCGGCTGCATCTCGTCGACCTGCAGTACGCGGACGTGCGCGCCGACAAGGGCCTGTACAACCGTCTGGCGGCCCGGGGCCGGATCAAGCGGCTGCTGGACGAGGACGCGGTCGAGAAGGCCCGTACGAACCCGCCTGAGGACACCCGGGCCTACTTCCGCGGCCGGTGCCTGGAGCAGTACGCGGACGACGTCGCTGCCGCCTCGTGGGACTCGGTCATCTTCGATCTGCCGGGCCGTGACTCCCTGCAGCGGGTTCCCACGCTGGAGCCCCTGCGCGGCACCCGCAACCACGTCAAGGAGCTCCTCGACCGCTGCCGCACCGCAGAAGACCTGGTACGCGTGCTGTCCGGTGGCTGATTCGCGGCTGAAACGGTGCCGATGCGGGAATCATCGGAGTGGCCCACAGACGTTGCAGCAACTACAGGGCCGATGTCGGACCCCGGTTGTAGGGTCTGATCTTGACCGATCGATCTGTGTCGGGCGAACCGAGCGGGGTGAGGGATATGGCGACCAAGGACACCGGCGGAGGCCAGCAGAAGGCGACGCGCTCCACGGAGGAGGTCGAGGAGACCGCGCAGGACGCACAGGCCTCCGAAGACCTCAAGGAGCGACAGGAGCAGCTGTCGGACGACGTGGACTCCGTCCTCGACGAGATCGACGACGTCCTCGAGGAGAACGCAGAGGACTTCGTTCGGTCTTTTGTACAGAAGGGCGGTCAGTAAGACCGTTGGCATCCGTCCCGCGTCCTCTCGGAGGGGGCGCGGGACGGATGACATTCACGGCCCTGGGTAAGGTCCCGTGCAGACCAAGATCTTGTGGAAGGAACCGCGTGGAAGCCAATACTCGCAGCACAGGGCGCCTGCCGAATGCCTTCCTGACGCCAGGCTCCGCTTCGTTCATGGACTTCCTGGGCGACCATTCGCCGGAACTCCTGCCGGGCAACCGGCCCCTGCCGCCGGTTCACGGCGCGATCGAGGCGCCGCACGGCACGACGATCGTCGCCACGACGTTCCCCGGAGGCGTGGTCCTGGCCGGTGACCGCCGCGCCACGATGGGCAACATCATCGCGCAGCGCGACATCGAGAAGGTCTTCCCTGCCGACGAGTACTCGGCGGTGGGCATCGCCGGGACGGCCGGTCTCGCGGTCGAGATGGTCAAGCTCTTCCAACTCGAACTGGAGCACTTCGAGAAGGTCGAGGGTGCCCAGCTCTCCCTGGAGGGCAAGGCGAACCGGCTGTCGACCATGATCCGCGGGAACCTGGGGATGGCCCTCCAGGGCCTGGCCATCGTTCCGCTCTTCGCAGGCTGGGACGTCGACCGCGAGAAGGGCCGGATCTTCTCGTACGACGTGACCGGTGGGCGCTCCGAGGAGCACGGGTTCGCGGCGACCGGCTCCGGCTCGGTCTTCGCCCGCGGCTCCCTCAAGAAGCTCTACCGCGAGGACCTGACGGAGGAGCAGGCCACCACCCTGGTCGTCCAGGCGCTGTACGACGCGGCAGACGACGACTCGGCGACGGGCGGCCCCGACATGGCTCGCCGTATCTACCCGCTCGTCACGGTCATCACCGACAAGGGCTTCCGGAGGCTCACGGAACCCGAGTCCTCCGAGATCGTCCGCGCCATCCACGAGCGTCGGCTCGAGGAGCCGGACGGCCCCCGGGCCGCGCTGCTCTGAGGCGACGGCGACCCGCGGAATGACCTTGTCACTGACAGAAAGGGACGGATAGCCGGTGTCGACGCCGTTCTATGTCTCACCCCAGCAGGCCATGGCCGACCGCGCCGAGTACGCCCGCAAAGGCATCGCGCGCGGCCGAAGCCTCGTCGTACTGCAATTCACCGACGGCATCGTGTTCGTCGGCGAGAACCCGTCCCGTGCGCTGCACAAGTTCAGCGAGATCTACGACCGCATCGCGTTCGCGGCGGCGGGCAAGTACAACGAGTACGAGAACCTGCGGATCGGCGGTGTCCGCTACGCCGACCTGCGCGGCTACACCTACGACCGGGAGGACGTCACCGCTCGCGGACTGGCGAACGTCTACGCGCAGACGCTGGGCACCATCTTCTCCAGCGCCGGCGAGAAGCCGTACGAGGTGGAGCTGGTCGTCGCCGAAGTGGGCGAGTCCCCCGAGGGCGACCAGATCTACCGCCTCCCGCACGACGGGTCGATCGTCGACGAGCACGGCTCCGTCGCGGTCGGCGGCAACGCGGAACAGATCAGCAGCTTCCTCGGTCAGCGCCACCGCGAGGGGATGACCCTCTCCGAGGCGATCGAGCTCGCCGTCCAGGCGCTCTCCCGCGACAGCAACGGCGGGGAGCGGCAGTTGACGGCGGATCAGCTCGAGGTCGCGGTCCTGGACCGTACGCGGCCGCAGAAGCGCAAGTTCCAGCGCGTGGTCAGGAGCCGGCTGGCCCGGCTCCTGGGGTCGGAGAGCAGCGCGGAGGAGTCCTCACCGACGGATGCTGTCGAGGATGTCGAGCTCGAGGGGGACGCGGGTTCGGAGACGGAGCAGTAGCCCGGCCCGCAACTCCCTTGGTGCATGGTCCCGCGCCCCGTTCGGAAACTGCCGGACGGGGCGCGGGACGCTTCGCGAAGACCCGGTGAGCTGTCCGCGGACCCGCGTGCGGGGTGCGAAGCCTGCCCCGCATTGCACGGGAGAACGGGAGACCCTGCGCGCGTCTCCCGAAGCGCCGCGTGCGTCCCGCGATGCCCGACTGCCTCTCCCGAAGGCCCCGCGTGCGTCCCGCGACGCCAGACTGCGTCTCCCGAGGCCCTGCCCGCCGGCCTGCTGAGGCTCAGGACGCGGCCCGAGCCGCCGAGCGGCGGCGCATCAACTCCACCGGCACAGCGGCACTCTCGGCCTCGCGCCCGTCGAGCACCGCCAGCAGCGCGGCCATCCCGCGCGCACCCACCTCCTCGGCAGGCAGCCGGACGGTCGTCAGCTCCGGCTCCACGGCCGTCGCCAGCGCGAGGTCGTCGAAGCCGGTGACGGAGACGTCCTCCGGCACCCGCAGTCCGAGCCGCCGTACCGCCTTGCAGGCGCCGGCCGCGAGGATGTCGTCGTCGCAGATCAGCGCCGTGGGGCGCGGTCCGGGGCGCGAGAGGGCGTGTTCGGCCGCCTGCCGCCCCGCGTCCACCTGCAGTTCCGCGGACTCGCGGCGCACGACCGCGTCGGGGACGGCCCGCATGACCTCGTCCAGGGCGGCATGCCGTACCCGGAAGGTCCAGGAGTCCACGGCCGAGGCGATGTGCACGAAGCGCCGGTGGCCGAGGGCGAGCAGGTGCTCCGCCATCAGCCGCATACCGCCCGCGATGTCGAGGTTCACGGTGGCCGCCGCAGCGGTGTCGGCGGGATCGCTGTCCAGCATCACCAGCGGCAGCCCGCCGCCCCCGCGCATGACCGCGAGCGCTTCCGCGGCCATCGAGGAGGCGATCACGCCGTCCAGCGCGGCCCGGGCCGAGTCGAAGGGGTCCCGCGCCGGGCCCACGCCCTCGGGGGAGGGGTAGAGGACCACGCCAAAACCGTTCTCGGCGGCCACGCGGGCGGCGCCCGTGTAGACACGGGCGAAGAACTCGTTCGTCAGGGCCGGCACCACCAGCAGCGCCGTCCGGGTGCGGCCGAGCCGCAGATTGCGGGCGGCCAGATTGGGGCGGTAGCCGAGCCGGTCGGCGGCGGCGCGGACCGCGTCGGCCGTGGGCTCGGAGACCCGGCCGCGCCATTTCTCCCCGAGCACGAGGGAGACCGTGGCCTGCGAGACCCCGGCGGCCCGGGCCACGTCGCGGCTCGTCGTGCGTACGCCCGTGGGGGCGTCCGCGGCCTGCTCCGCGCTCCCGGGCTGTGGCCCTTCGGCGCCCTGGTCGCGTCGGCCGGTCCGGAGCCGCGTCGCCCGTCCGGGTGACGGTTCGTCGTGCTTCACGTGGCGCCTCCGCCGCATCTCGTGGCCCGCCGGTATCCGGCAGTCCCCTCGGCTTTCCGGTGGACCTGCGGACAGCATCATGGTACGTATGACGGGTCGACGTTATACGTAAAACCCGGTGCCGTACGAAGGGCGCCGGAGGAAGGGGGCGGGTCCATGGCTTCCGGCTACGCGGAGCTGCTACGGGCGCGGCATGCGGCGCGCCTGCTCACCGGGACTCTGGTCGGGAGGCTGCCGAACGCCACCGGGCACATCGCCATCGTGCTCTTCACCCGCGCCGAAGGCGGCAGTTACAGCCTCGCCGGTGTGCTCGCCGCCGTGTACGGCCTCGCCACCGCCGTCGGCCAGCCGCTGCTCGGGCGAGCCGTGGACCTCCGAGGGCAGCCCCGGGTCATGCTTCCCGCAGCTGTGCTCTCCGCCCTCGGCATGGCGCTCTTCGCGACCGTCGGCCTGGAGCCGCTCCCCGTGGCGTACGCCGCGATGCTGATGGCCGGCTTCTTCACCCCGCCCCTGGAGGGCGGCCTGCGGGCCCTGTGGCCGAGCGTGCTGAAGCGGGAGGACCGCGTCCACACCGCATACGCGCTCGACGCCGTGGCGCAGGAGGTGATGTTCACCGTCGGACCGCTGCTCGTCACGCTCCTGGTCGCCGTCTGGTCCGAAGCCGCCGCGCTGCTGGTGATCAACGTGCTCGGTGTGCTCGGCGCGCTCTCCGTGGTCGTCTCGCCGCCGTCGCGTACCTGGCGCTCGGCGCCGCGCGAGGCGCACTGGCTCGGCGCGCTCCGTTCGCCCGGCCTGCTCGCCCTCCTCGGCGCGTTCTTGTTCGTCGGGATGGCGCTCGGCTCGATCACCGTGGCCGCCCTCGCATACGCGGACGACCACGGTGGGGACACCGTCTACGGCGTACTGCTCGCCGGTCTCGGCCTCGGCGCGCTGATCGGCGGGGTGGCGTACGGGGCCCGGCAGTGGACCGGCGCCCCGGAGAGACGGCTGCGCATCCTCATCGGCCTGCTGGCGCTCGGCTATCTGCCGCTCGTGCTGACCCCGGGCACCGTCCCGATGGCCGCACTGAGCGTGCTGTCCGGTCTGTTCCTGGCGCCCGCCCTCGCCTGCGCGTTCGTCGTCGTCGACCGGCACGCGCCGAGAGGCACGGTCACCGAGGCGTTCTCGTGGCTGGTCACGACGTTCACCGTGGGCGCCTCCCTCGGAACGGCCGTTGCCGGGCCCGCCGTCGAGCTCAGCGGGACGGGCGCGGGTTTCGCCGTCGCGGGTGCCGGTGGGCTCACCGCGATGCTGGTCCTTCTCGCCACCCGGCGGGTTCTCGCAGTTCCCGCTCCGGAGAGCGGTGCGGGGGCGCCGGTGGAAAATGATCGAAACGCTGCTCGGGAACCCGGTTTGGGAGCAGGCCATCAGGCGTAATGTTCAGTCATGGACCGCCGCATCTTCGGGCTGGAGAACGAGTACGGCGTCACGTGCACGTTCAGGGGACAGCGCCGACTGTCACCTGACGAAGTGGCGCGCTACCTCTTCCGCCGAGTCGTCTCCTGGGGCCGCAGCAGCAACGTCTTCCTGCGCAACGGCGCCCGCCTCTACCTCGACGTGGGATCGCACCCGGAATACGCAACACCCGAGTGCGACAACGTGATCGAGCTGGTCACCCACGACAAGGCGGGCGAGCGCATTCTCGAGGGCCTGCTCGTCGACGCCGAACGCCGCCTGCACGAGGAGGGAATCGCAGGCGACGTCTACCTCTTCAAGAACAACACCGACTCGGCCGGAAACTCCTACGGCTGCCACGAGAACTACCTTGTGGCGCGGCACGGCGAGTTCTCCCGGCTCGCGGACATTCTCATTCCGTTCCTGGTCACCCGCCAGCTGCTGTGCGGCGCGGGCAAGGTGCTGCAGACGCCGCGCGGCGCCGTCTACTGCGTCAGCCAGCGCGCGGAGCACATCTGGGAGGGCGTCAGCTCTGCCACGACCCGCTCCCGCCCCATCATCAACACCCGCGACGAGCCGCACGCCGACGCCGAGCGCTACCGCAGGCTCCACGTCATCGTCGGCGACTCCAACATGTCCGAGACGACCATGCTGCTCAAGGTCGGCGCCACCGACCTCGTCCTGCGCATGATCGAGGCGGGTACCGTGATGCGCGACCTCACCCTGGAGAACCCGATCCGGGCCATCCGTGAGGTCAGTCACGACATCACCGGCCAGCGGAAGGTGCGGCTGGCCAGCGGACGCGAGGCTTCCGCCCTCGAGGTCCAGCAGGAGTACTACGAGAAGGCAGTCGACTTCTGCGAGCGGCGCGGCATCGTCAGCGGCACGGTCGAGCGGGTCCTGGAGCTCTGGGGCCGGACGCTGGAGGCCATCCGCACCCAGGATCTGGACCGGATCGACACCGAGATCGACTGGGTGATGAAGTACAAGCTGCTGGAGCGCTACCGCGCCAAGAACAACATCACCATGTCCCACCCACGTGTGGCGCAGATAGACCTCGCGTACCACGACATCCACCGCCGCCGCGGCCTGTACTACCTGCTGGAGCGGCGCGGCCAAGCGGCAAGAGTCTGCAACGACTTGAAGATTTTCGAGGGCAAGTCGGTGCCGCCGCAGACCACGCGTGCACGGCTGCGCGGTGACTTCATCCGTCGCGCGCAGGAGCAGCGCCGTGACTTCACGGTCGACTGGGTCCACCTGAAGCTGAACGATCAGGCGCAGCGCACGGTGCTGTGCAAGGACCCGTTCCGGTCCGTCGACGACCGTGTGGAGAAGCTGATTGCCGGAATGTGATCCACTGCCTGTGATTGGGTGTGATGCAGCACACACCCGCGGCTGTGCGCCGGAGTCCGAAGGGTTCCGGCGCACAGCCGTGTCAGACGCCCGTGCACTCCCGGCCACAGGTCGTACAGTGGCGGGAATGCCCGCTGACCCCCCTAGCCGAGTTGGACTGATGAAGCACACCAGGAACATCCGCCGCCTCGTCGCGGCGCTGGCCGTACCCGCCCTTCTGTTCACCGCCGCCGCGTGCGGGTCCGACGACGGTTCGTCGGACGCCGGAGTGGTCTCGGTGGAGGGCAAGGCGGGGGAGAAGCCCAAGATCTCCGTGCCCAAGGACGCCAAGGCCTCCGAGAAGCTCGTGAGCAAGACGGTCTCCGAGGGCTCCGGCGCCGAGGTGAAGAAGGGCGACCTGGTTCGCCTGGACTTCGCCGGCGAGACCATGAAGGGCGGCAAGACCCTCGGCAGCACCTGGGTCAAGCAGCCCGGTGCCGACCCGAAGGCCCCCCGCACCCAGGTCGTCCAGGAGCTCGGACAGCAGAGCCAGTCGCTGCCCGCCCCGGTGCTCGACGCCCTGGTCGGCAAGAAGGTCGGCAGCCGGGTCGTCGTCGAGGGCACCGCGAAGGCCCTCATCGGCAAGCAGCTCAACCCGCAGTCGGGGATCAAGCCCACCGACGGTCTCGTCTGGGCCGTCGACATCGCCTCCGCCGAGAAGCCCGACAAGAAGGCCGAGGCCAAGGGCGAGCAGGCCGCGCCGAAGGCGGGGCTGCCCACGGTGAAGGCGCAGTCGCAGAAGGCGGCCACCATCACCATCCCCAAGGCCGACAAGCCCAAGGACCTTCAGGAGCAGGTTCTGATCAAGGGCAAGGGTCCGAAGGTGAAGGCCGGTGACGGCCTGATCGTCCAGTACACCGGCGTGAAGTGGGAGGACGGCAAGAAGTTCGACTCCTCCTGGGACCACGGCGGCGCCACCGCGTTCCAGATCGGCACCGGCTCGGTCGTCCAGGGCTGGGACAAGGCGCTGGTCGGCAAGAACGTCGGTGACCGGGTGCTCATGGTGATCCCGCCGAAGCTCGCCTACGGCGCCACGCCGCAGAGCCCGCTGGCCAAGAACACCCTGGTCTTCTCGGTCGACATCGTCGGCACCGTGTGAGCCGAGTGATCGTCGTCTGCAAGACTGGCACCGTTTCCGACCAGATCCGTGTCTAGGAGCATCGCAGTGAGCATCGAGAAGCCCGAGATCGACTTCCCGGGCGGAGAGCCCCCGGCCGACCTGGACATCCAGGACCTCTGGGAGGGCGAGGGCCCGGTGGCCAAGGCCGGGGACAGCGTCTCCGTCCACTACGTCGGCGTTGCCTTCAGCACCGGTGAGGAGTTCGACGCGAGCTGGAACCGTGGCACCCCGCTCCGCTTCCAGCTCGGTGTCGGCCAGGTCATCCCCGGCTGGGACCAGGGTGTCCAGGGAATGAAGGTCGGCGGTCGCCGCCAGCTCGTCATCCCGCCCCACCTCGCCTACGGGGACCGCGGTGCCGGCGGCCGTATCAAGCCGGGCGAGACGCTGATCTTCGTCTGCGACCTCGTCTCGGTCTGACCCACCCGTCCCGGGTGGCCGCGGTGCCGTCCGGGAGCGACGCGACAGGCGTCAGCAGCGGACGCGAAAAGTGTCAACTGCGCGAGTGCCCACGCCCCTGCGGCGTGGGCACTTCGCTTTTGATGACCGTCCCGGGACCGGTACGGTCATCGGTGCGGGATCACAACGAGAAAGGGCGTCGATGGCCATTGCCAAGGCCGAGCGGCTGATGAATCTGGCCCTGTGCCTGCTCGGGACCAGACGCCCGCTCAGCAAGCGCGAGCTGCGCGGCTCGATCGAGGCCTACGTCGAGGCGTTCGGACCGGGGAACGGCGGCGCGGCCGCGGGCGTCGACGCCTTCAACCGCATGTTCGAGCGCGACAAGGACGACCTGCGCGAGCTCGGGCTCGTCATCGAGACCGTCGAAGGTGTCGACGGCGACACCGGCTACCTCGCCCGCCGCGACAGCAACCGCCTCCCGCCCGTCGCCCTCGACGCCGAAGAGGCCGCCGCACTCGGCCTCGCCGCCAAGGTCTGGCAGCAGGCCAGGCTCGCCGGGGCGGCCAGCGGGGCCCTCCAGAAGCTGCGCGCCGCCGGGATGCCGCTCGCCGAGGACCCGTACGAGATCCACAGCGCCCTCGAGCCCCGCATCCCCGTGCACGAGAGCGCCTTCGAGCCGCTCATGGTCGCCTGCCGCGACCGCCGCGCCGTCACCTTCGACTACCGGAAGGCCAGCGCCGCCCGCCCCGAGGCCCGGCACGTGGAGCCATGGACGCTGGAGTGCTGGCGCGGGCACTGGTATCTCGCGGGCTGGGACCGCGACCGGCAGGCCGAGCGCGTCTTCCGGCTCTCCCGGATCACCGGCCGCGTCCGTTCCCGGGCCGGCGCGTTCACCGCCCCGGTGCCCGACCACGTCACCGTCCGCGAGACCGTGGAGACCTGGGCGGGCGAGACCGCCACCCGCAGCGCCCGCATCCGGCTGCGTGCCGGATCCGGCTATCCGCTGCGGGCGCGAGCCCTGAACACCCGGTCCGCCGGGCACGGTTGGGACGAGCTGGAGATCCCGTACGGACACGGACTCGACGCCTGGCTCGTGGAGTTCGGCGCCGATGTGGTCGTACTCGACCCCGCGGAACTGCGGGCCGATGTCCTGGACCGGCTGCGCGCCGTGGCCAAGGGCTGAGAGGATCGGGCCGCCATGGCGACGAACGCGATCGACCAGACACGCCGGATGCTGTCCCTGGTGACGTACCTGCGCGAGCGCCCCGGCGCGCGCGTGAGCGACGTCGCCCGTGCCTTCGGCATCACCGAGGAGGAGCTGATCTCCGACCTCGACGTCCTGCCCATGTGCGGTACGAGCTTCCGCGGCGGCGATCTGCTCGACATCGACACCGACGGCGACCGCATCTGGTGGCACAACCCCGACGACGTGGCCGAGCCGCTCCGGCTCGCCGCCGACGAGGCGACCGCCCTGCTCGTGGCCGCCCGCGCCGTCGCGACCCTCCCCGGCCTGCGCGAGGGCGACCGGCAGGCGCTGCTGCGCGCCACGGCCAAGCTGGAGGCGGCGGCGGGCGAGGCCGCGGGCGCCAGCTCCCGGCTCTCGGTCACCTTCGAATCCGAGGGCGGGGTCTTCGCGGACGTCGACCGGGCCATCTCCGAGCGGCGGCGGCTGTGGCTGCGCTACTACTCGCCCGCCCGTGACGAACTCACCGAGCGGGAGGTGGACCCCATCCGGCTCTTCGCGGTGGGCCACACCTACATGGAGGCGTGGTGCCGTCTCTCCGAGGCGCGCCGCACCTTCCGGCTCGACCGCGTCGCCGAGATCGAACTGCTCGACGCGCCCGCCGACCCGCCGCCTGTCGAACTGCGCGATCTCTCCGAGGGGCTGGTCCAGCCCTCCGAGGAGGACCCCGAGGTCGTCGTCGAGACCGGTCCCGCCGGCCGCTGGGTCGCCGAGTACTACCCCCACGACAGCGCCGAGGAACTGCCCGACGGCGGACTGCGGATCACCCTGCGCACCCCCGACCCGGCCTCGCTGCGCCGGCTGGCACTGCGGCTCGGCCAGGACGGGCACATCACCTCTCCGCGGGATCTCGCGGAGAGTGCCAGGCAGGTGGCCTGCGACGCTCTCGCGGCATACGGCGAGTGAAGGGACTCGAGGCGAGGCATGGTGCCCACGGCAGTGATCTTCAAGGCCGCCTGCCCGGACTGCCGCGGCAGCTTCGAGCTGGCCTCCGATGCTCTTCGGCTGGTCCTCGGCGCCAGTAGCCGTACGACGTTCTACTCCTTCACCTGCCCGGACTGCGGCGCCGCGGTGCGCAAGCCGGCGGGCGAGCGGATCGTGGAGCTGCTCACGGGCGGCGGCGTCCGTACGCTGCGCCTGCACCACGCCTGAGGGCTGCGCTCCCGTATTCCCTGGCGGGTGCACGACGTCGGCCACGGCTCCGCCAGAGCTGCGCCTGGGAGTAGGATCCTCCGCCTCGCCCCCCGGCTACCGCTGGGAGGTGTCCTTCCACCGCATCCGGCGCCGCGCGCTGATTCACCCGAGATACGGGACAGCCCTGGCTGTCCCGTATCCCGCAGACGCACCACGGGTCCCGCGGATCTCCTGTGCATCACCGCGCTCCGCACACCGTCCGCGTAGGTGACCGGACCGTCCGCGCACGTGTCCGGGCAGCACGGCCACTAGGCTCGCCCTCATGCTCTGGCCCATGCTCGCCATCGCCCTCGGCTTCTGCGGAATCGCCGTGCTCGGAGTCCTCGCGATTCGCGTGTTCGTCGAAGTGCGGAGGCTGGCCCGCCAGGTCGCGGAGAGTTCCGACCGCATCACCCGCGCGGCGGAGGATCTCGAGCGGTCGGCGGTCCCGCTGGCCTCCACGGCGCGGGATTCGGCGACCGGGCGGATCGCACACGAGACCTGATGCGGTCTCCAGACGAGCCGACCTGGACGGTACGCTGCGGAGGAGCGGCCCGAAGAGCGAGGCGAGGGGCCGCAATCGGCCGTATGCACGGGCATTGCGGATCGTTTACCCCTGGGGGTTACGATCGCTGCCAGCACGGGCAGTCGGACACAAATCCGGCCGGTCGGGCAGGCCCACCCCAAGTCGCCTCGGTGAGAAGGTAAACGCTTATGTTCGGAAGGCTCGGACCTACCGAGATCATTCTCATCCTCGTGGTCATCATCCTGCTCTTCGGCGCGAAGAAGCTTCCCGACATGGCTCGCTCCCTCGGCAAGTCCGCCCGCATCCTCAAGAGCGAGGCCAAGGCGATGAAGTCGGAGGGCGGCCAGTCGTCCTCCGCGCCCGCCGACCCGCCGGCCGACCAGGCCCAGGCCCCGCACCGTACGATCCAAGCCGCTCCGGGCGACGTGACCAGTTCGCGTCCGGTGAGCGAGCCGACCGACCGTACGACCAAGCGCTGACCGGAGCCGATCGGGGCGGGCCGGCGCCGGTCCGCTGCACGAGATGAGGACGTGGGTTGCTCAAGTCCGCCCGCAATCAGGAGAGGGACCCCGAGGGCCGGATGCCCCTTGTGGAGCATCTGCGTGAGCTGCGCAACCGGCTGGTGAAGTCCCTGCTGGCCATCACGGTGGCCGCTGTCGTCGCCGCCTTCTTCTACGAGAGCATCATCGACTTCATCACCAAGCCGGTGCTGGAGGCGGTCGGTTGTGATCTGAAGTTCAGCAAACTCGCCCAAGCGGACAAGGGCACGACCTGCGCGAAGATCGTGATCATGGACCTGCTCGGTCCGTTCACGCTGGCGCTGAAGGTCTCGCTCATGGCCGGCGTGATCGCAGCCTCCCCGGTCTGGCTGTACCAGCTCTGGGCCTTCCTCGCGCCCGGTCTGCACCGCAGCGAGAAGAAGTACGCGCTGAGCTTCGTCGGCGCCGGTTTCCCGCTCTTCCTCATCGGCGGTTACTTCGCCTACCGCGTGCTGCCGACCACCGCGACGGTGCTCATCGAATTCACCCCGGTCGGCGTCGAGAATCTGATGCAGCTCGACAAGCTGCTCGACCTGGTGACCCGCATGGTCGTGGTCTTCGGCCTCTCCTTCGAGCTGCCGCTGCTGCTGGTGCTGCTCAACTTCGGCGGGGTCGTCACCGGCAGGCGCATGCTCGGCTGGTGGCGCGGCATGGTCATGGGCATCACGGTCTTCTCCGCCGTCATCACCCCCAGCACCGACCCGCTGACGATGATCGCGCTCGCCGCCCCCATCGTCGTCCTCTACTTCGCCGCGGTCGGGGTCTCGCTGGTCCACGATCTGCGCGCGGCCCGCGTCGCCGCGGCCGGACCGTCCGACGACGAGGCCTCGGAGCTGGACCTCACCCCCGAGGCCGTCGGGGAGATCGAGTCCGTGACGTCGCCGCCCGCCGCGCTGCCCGAGCAGGCGTCGGGCCGCGAGGTCAGCCATGGCAGCCTGGACGACGTGACCTGAGGGACGTCCCCGGCGCCGCCGTGTGAGGACGTGAGGTGAAGGGTGTGCGATGGAGACCGTCCAGGGTCTTCATCGCAAGCTGACTCACCAGTAGGGTCCCCTCCGTGACCAGTGAGATCACTCTTTTCGTCAACCCCGCCGCCGGGCGTGGCCGCGCGGGACAGGCGGCCATGCCGACCGCGGAGGCCCTGCAAGCGGCCGGATTCACTGTACGGACCGTGGTGGGGACCGATGCGCAGGACGGGCTTGAGCAGGCGCGCAAAGCGGTCGCCGAGGGGACCCGGGCGCTGATAGCCGTCGGCGGCGACGGCATGGTGTCCCTGGCGCTCCAGGCCGTCGGCGGGACGGACGTCCCGCTCGGCGTCGTGGCCGTCGGCACCGGCAACGACTTCGCCCGCGTGACCGGTCTGCCCGTACGCGATCCCGTGGCGGGTGCCCGGCTCGCCGCCGAGGCTCTCACGGAGGGCAGGACCAGGCCGATCGACCTCGGGCAGGCAGGGGAACGGTGGTTCGGCACCGTCCTCGCCTCCGGCTTCGACTCCCGCGTCAACGACCGCGGCAACCGCATGAAATGGCCCGCGGGACGGTTCAAGTACGACGTGGCGATGGTCGCCGAACTGGCCGCCTTCCGCCCCATCCCGTACCGCATACGCCTGGACGGCGGTCCCGTGCAGGAGGTCGATGCGACGCTCGTCGCGGTCGGCAACGGCTCCTCGTACGGCGGTGGTATGCGCATCTGTGCCGATGCCGCGATGGACGACGGGCTCTTCGACGTCACGGTGGTCGGCCCGTGCAGCCGGACCGAGCTGCTGAAGGTCTTCCCCAAGGTCTACAAGGGCACCCACCTCGGCCATCCGGCCGTCACCGTGCACCGTGTCTCCGAGATCACCCTGGAGGCCCCGGGGATCACCGCGTACGCGGACGGCGAGCCGCTCGGCCCGCTTCCCCTGACCGCGCGTGTCGTCCCGGGAGCCGTACGCATCCTCTCGCCGTCGCCGTAATGATCGAGACCACTGTCCGAGGTGGCCGGTAGTCTCGTAGGCACGATGACCGAGGACCTCTCACCTGCCGAGCGCTACGCAAGCGCCCGGGTTCGCGCCGCCGAGCAGGCCACGGCGCTCGCCCCCTTCCGCGAGATGTACGACTTCGACCTCGACCCGTTCCAGATCGAGGCCTGTCAGGCCCTGGAGGCCGGGAAGGGCGTGCTGGTCGCCGCACCCACCGGCTCCGGCAAGACGATCGTCGGCGAGTTCGCCGTCCATCTGGCGCTGACCCAGAACCGCAAGTGCTTTTACACCACGCCCATCAAGGCCCTGTCGAACCAGAAATACAACGACCTCGTCAAGCGGTACGGGTCGGAGAAGGTCGGCCTGCTGACGGGTGACAACAGCGTCAACTCCGATGCCCCGGTGATCGTCATGACCACCGAGGTCCTGCGGAACATGCTGTACGCGGGCTCCCAGGCCCTCGTAGGCCTCGGCCATGTCGTCATGGACGAGGTCCATTACCTCTCCGACCGCTTCCGCGGCGCCGTCTGGGAAGAGGTCATCATCCACCTCCCGGAGTCGGTGACCCTGGTCTCCCTGTCCGCCACGGTCTCCAACGCGGAGGAGTTCGGCGACTGGCTGGACACCGTCCGCGGCGACACCGAGGTGATCGTCTCCGAGCACCGGCCCGTACCCCTGTGGCAGCACGTGCTCGCCGGCCGCCGGATGTACGACCTCTTCGAGGAGAAGGACGGGGCCGCGCCGGCTCGTGGAGAGGGTGGCAAGGCCGCCCCTGGAGGTGGCGGGAGGCGCGAGGTCAACCCGGACCTCGTACGGCTCGCGCGGATGGAGAACAGCCGGCCGACGGGCGGCCGGGACCGCCGCCGCGGGCGGAACATGCGGGAGGCGGATCGCGAGCGCGAGCGCCGCCAGCGCAGCAGGATCTGGACGCCCAGCCGGGTCGAGGTCATCGACCGGCTCGACGCCGAGGGCCTGTTGCCCGCGATCACCTTCATCTTCAGCCGGGCCGGGTGCGAGGCTGCCGTCCAGCAGTGCCTGCATGCGGGGCTGCGGCTGAACGGTCCGGAGGAGCGATCCAAGGTCCGGGCGCTCGTCGAGGCGCGCACCGCCGCCATTCCGGACGAAGACCTCCATGTGCTGGGCTACTTCGAGTGGCTGGAGGGTCTGGAGCGGGGCATCGCCGCCCACCACGCCGGGATGCTGCCGACGTTCAAGGAGATCGTCGAGGAGCTGTTCGTCCGCGGGCTGGTGAAGGCCGTCTTCGCCACCGAGACACTCGCCCTGGGCATCAACATGCCTGCCCGGTCGGTGGTGTTGGAGAAGCTCGTCAAGTGGAACGGCGAGCAGCACGCCGACATCACGCCGGGGGAGTTCACCCAGCTCACCGGCCGCGCCGGGCGCCGCGGCATCGACGTAGAGGGGCACGCGGTCGTGCTGTGGCAGCGCGCCATGGACCCGATCGCGCTGGGCGGCCTCGCCGGTACGCGGACCTATCCGCTGCGCTCCTCCTTCAAGCCCTCGTACAACATGGCGGTCAACCTGGTCTCTCAGTTCGGCAGGCACCGCTCGCGCGAGCTGCTGGAGACCTCCTTCGCACAGTTCCAGGCGGACCGCTCGGTGGTCGGCATCTCCCGGCAGGTGCAGAAGAACGAGGAGGGGCTGGAGGGCTACCGCGAGTCCATCACCTGCCACCTGGGCGACTTCGAGGAGTACGCCCAGCTGCGCCGCAGCCTCAAGGACCGCGAGACCGATCTGGCCAAACAGGGCGCGGCCCAGCGCCGCGCCGCCGCCGCCGTCGCCCTGGAGAAGCTCAAACCCGGCGACGTCATTCATGTCCCCACGGGCAAGTACGCGGGCCTGGCCCTGGTCCTCGACCCCGGACTGCCCGCGGGCCGGGCCAACGGCCACCGCGGCTTCGAGTACCACGACGGCCCGCGGCCGCTCGTCCTCACCGCCGAGCGACAGGTCAAGCGACTCGCCGCGATGGACTTCCCGGTGCCCGTCGAGGCGCTGGAGCGGATGCGGGTCCCGAAGTCCTTCAATCCGCGCAGCCCGCAGTCCCGACGCGACCTGGCCTCCGCGCTGCGCACCAAGGCCGGGCACATCGTCCCCGACCGGCACCGCAAAGAGCGCTCCGTGGCGGCCGACGACCAGGAAATCGCCCGGCTGCGCGCCGAGATACGAGCGCATCCCTGCCACGGGTGCGCCGACCGCGAGGACCACGCCCGCTGGGCCGAGCGCTTTCTGCGGCTGCAGCGCGATACCCGGCAGCTCGAGCGGCGCATCGAAGGCCGTACGAACACCATCGCCCGTACCTTCGACCGGGTCTACGCCCTGCTCTCCGACCTCGGATATCTCCACGGCGACGAGGTCACCGATGACGGGCGCCGGCTCGCGCGGCTCTACGGCGAGCTGGACCTGCTCGCCTCGGAGTGCCTGCGCGACGGCGTCTGGGACGACCTGAAGCCGGCCGAGCTGGCGGCCTGTGCCTCGGCACTGGTCTACGAGGCCAGGGCCGCCGACGACGCGCTGCCGCCGAAGCTGCCGACCGGCAATGCCAAGCAGGCCCTCGGCGAAATGGTCCGTATCTGGGGGCGGTTGGACGCCAAGGAGGAGGAACACCGCATCAGCGAGTCCGAGGGCGTGGGCCAGCGCGAGCCCGACCTCGGCTTCGCCTGGGCGGCCTACCGCTGGGCGTCCGGGCACAGCCTGGACGCGGTGCTCACCGAGACCGACATGCCGGCGGGCGACTTCGTGCGCTGGTGCAAGCAGGTCATCGACGTCCTCGGGCAGATCGCCGAGGCCGCCCCGGACGGCAGCCCGGTGCGCAGGAACGCGCGACGGGCGGTCGACGGATTGCTGCGCGGCGTGGTCGCGTACTCGTCGGTGGGCTGAGACGCGAGATGCCGTACGGCCCCTTGACGCCTGCTGGGATCGCGGGCGTCAAGGGGCCGGTGGACTGCGGGAGTTGTGCGCCGATCAGTTCGAACGGGGCGGTCGCGCACGAAGGGCGCGTTGCGGCCTGAGGGGCGTCAACGGTCGTTCACGGCCGTCGGGTTGGGGCGGGTGTCGGCCGTCCGAGTCGTTCCACTGATGCGCTGTTGAAGGCTCGTACCGATGCGGCGTCAGGAAGCCGTCGCCGCGGCGGGGTTCAGGACGCCGACGCCGATGCGGGCTCCTGCTCCGCCTCCACCTGGGCGTTCCACTCCTTCTTGGACGCCTGCCAGCCGTCCTCGTTGTGCCCGAGCCGCCAGTAGCCCGAGATCGAGAGTCGCTCGCGCGGGATCTCGCGCTCGACCCGCAGCAGTCGGCGGAGTTCCTTCACGAACGCTGCCTCGCCGTGGACGAACGCCTGCACGGCGCCCCCGGGGAAGTCCAGTGCGCGTACGGCCGATACGAGTGCCTCGCCGACCGGGGCCGCACCACGGTGCAGCCAGACGATCTCGACGCCCTCCGGAACGCGCAGTTCCTGCTGCTCCTCCGGGCCGGCCACCTCCAGGAACGCGTGCACCGGGACGCCGTGCGGGATGCGCTCCAGCGCGGCGGCGATGGCGGGCAGCGCGCTCTCGTCGCCGGCCAGGAGGTGCCAGTCGGCGTCGGGGTCCGGGGCGTAGGCGCCTCCGGGGCCGAGGAAGAGGATCTCCTCGCCCGCCTTCACGTTCGCGGCCCAGGGCCCGGCCAGCCCCTCGTCCCCGTGAATCACGAAGTCCACCGTCAGCTCGCACGCCTGCGGGTCCCAGCTGCGCACGGTGTACGTACGGGTCACCGGCCACTGGTGGCGAGGCATGTCGCGGCGCACGGCCTCGATGTCGAACGGCTCGGGGTAGGTCACGCCGTCCACCGGGAACAGCAGCTTGATGTAGTGGTCGGAGTACTCGCCCGCGCCGAATTCGGGCAGGTTCCCGCCGCCCAGAACCACCCGCATCATGTGGGGGGTGAGCTGCTGCTTGCGCAGCACCTGGGCCCGGTTGAGCATGGGCTTCTTGCGGGCCGGTCGGTCTGCCACGGTGGTTCCCCCTGATGCACGACGTCGTACGAGTTAGGTAGACCTAACCTAACAGGCCCGGACCGGTGGTGCGCGGCCGGAACGCGCGTACGCCCGGCCTGCCGGGGCGCCCGGAGTGCTCATGGCTGGTGTGTTCACTCCCGGGCTCTGCCGTGAAGTATTCGTCCCGGGAGTGCCCGCCCGGGAGGTGCCCGCCCCGGGAGCGCACAGCTCCGGGGCGCTCAGCTCCGGCAGCGCTCAGCTCCGGCAGCGCTCAGCTCCCGCAGTGCTCGGCCTCGGAGCCGCTCAGCTCTCGAGCGTGGTGAGCAGCCGCTGCAGGGATCCACCCAGCCCCCACCGCGCCGCCAGTTCCCCGACCGCCGACGGGTCGCGCGGCGCGCGCGGCAGCGCGGGGTCGTGCTCCGGCAGGGGGACGTCCGAGGCGACATGGACGACCTTGGGCGCGACGGCGATGTAGCCACGCGCCTCCTCCAGGCGCTTGCGCTGCGCGGGGCTGATCTTCGCCATCGGGTTGCCGAGGGCGTTCATGATCCCCGCGAGGTCTCCGAACTCCGCCAGGAGCTTGGCCGCGGTCTTCTCGCCGATGCCCGGTACCCCGGGCAGACCGTCGCTCGGGTCGCCGCGCAGCAGGGCCAGATCCGCATACCCCGGCCCGTCCACGCCGTACTTGGTGCGCAGCCACGCCTCGTCGACGGTCTCGAGGGTGCCGACGCCCTTGACCGGGTAGAGCACGCGCACGCCGCGCGCGTCGTCCACGAGCTGGAAGAGGTCCCGGTCGCCGGTGACGATGTCGACGGGCCCGGCGGAGAGTCCGGTCAGGGTGCCGATCACGTCGTCCGCCTCGTAGCCGGGCACGCCGATGCGGGCGATGCCCACCGCGTCCAGCACATCCTCGATCACCGGAACCTGGGGGGAGAGGGTGTCGGGGATCTCCTCGACATCGGAGCCCGCCGGGACTTCCTCCGCGACGCGGTGCGCCTTGTAGCTGGGGATCAGCTCGACGCGCCAGTGCGGCCGCCAGTCGGCGTCCATGCAGGCGACCAGGTCGTCGGGGCGGTGGTCCTGGACGAGCCGGGCGATGAAGTCCAGCAGCCCGCGCACCGCGTTCACCGGGGTGCCGTCGGGGGCCCTGACCGAGTCGGGGACGCCGAAGTAGGCGCGGAAGTACAGGGAGGCGCTGTCGAGGAGCATCAGGCGTCGGGTCACATCCCGCATGATGCCGTACCGCACCGACACAACACCGGGGGAAGCGCCGCACCACCGGCGGAGGGGCCGACGGACGCAAGATGGCCCGGCCATGCGCGAGGAGTGCCGCACGGTCCGAGTGAGCCCCGAAGGCCCTGAGGGAAATGTTCCAGCTTGTGAAGTGCATCACTTCCGTTTGTCGCTCAACCGCTGGGGCAGACGCCACCGTCAAGGGTCGAGCCGATGGCCGGCAGCACCGGAGCCGCTGCTCCTCTTCCCAACGGCCCGGAAGCTGCCGACGCGGTCCCTCCCGCTCGCCCCCGCGGGGGCGAGCGGGAGGGACGCGTTCTTCCGCGGCACGGCGCGGCTTCGGGTGCGTACCGTGCGTAGGGTGAGCGCATGCGCGTCGTTTCGCTGGTGCCCTCGCTGACGGAGGCCGTGGCCGCCACGGCGCCCGGGCTGCTCGTCGGTGCCACGGCATGGTGCAGCCACCCGGCCGACCTGGATGTCGTACGGGTCAAGGGCACCAAGAATCCGGACGTTCCCGCGATCATCGACCTCGCGCCCGACCTCGTGATCGCCAACGAGGAGGAGAACCGCGAGCCGGACCTGGAGGCCCTGCGCGCGGCGGGCATCGAGGTTCTCGTGACCGAAATCCGCACGCTGGAGCAGGCGTTCGGTGAGCTGGAACGTGTCCTGGTGCACGCCTGCGGCCTGGACCGGCCGCGGTGGCTGGACCGGGCCGAGGCCGCGTGGCGCGATCTGCCCGCTCCCTCGCCGTCGCAGGTGCGGCGTGCGGTGGTACCGATCTGGCGGCGGCCGTGGATGGTGCTGGGCCGGGACACCTTCGCGGGCGATGTGCTCGCCCGCCTCGGCGTCACCAACCTCTACGCCGGTCACGCCGACCGCTATCCGAAGATCCCGGTCGACGAATTGCGGGCGGCGGCCCCGGATCTGGTCGTGCTGCCGGACGAGCCCTACGTCTTCACGGCCGACGACGGACCCGAGGCGTTCCCGGGGCTGCCGAGTGCCCTCGTCAGCGGCCGCCATCTCACCTGGTACGGGCCGTCGTTGGCGGAGGCGCCGGCCGTGCTGGGCGCGGCGCTGCGAGCAGCTCACCCCTGAGGACACCCCGCAGCGTACGGAATCCGGCCACGCCCCAGGCCGTGACCAGCAGCGCGAACAGCGCCGCCGCGAGCCATCCGTACGCAACGAGTCCGGTGTGCCGGGCCAGAACGGTCGAGCCGGTGACACAGGTCCCGACGGGGAAGGTGAACGCCCACCAGGTCATGCTGAACGGCATCCCGAGTCGCGCCGCCCGTATGGTCAGCGCGGTGGCGATTCCTAGCCAGAGGAGCGCGAACCCCAGCACCGGAACCCCGTAGAGCACTCCGAACGCGCCGAGGGCCGTGGCATAAGGGGCCGTGATCGCGCCGGGCGCCGCGTCCGCGACCTGCCCCGTGGCGGTCACCGACTGGCCCAGCGGCCCGAGGACGAGGAACAGCGCCGGGGTCAGGGCGAGCGGCAGCGGACCGTCGTGGACGAGCCGGGCGAACACCAGCGGCAGGATCAGCAGGGTGGCCAGCAGGCTCACGCCGAAGAGCGAGAAGCAGCCGAGGAGCAGCGCCTCCCGCGCCTGTCCCGGCGGCAGATGAGGTACGAGCAGCGGGCCGAGCGCCGCGGGCACCATGGGCGCGACGACGGGCAGCAGCCATAGGGGGGTGGCCGAACCCGGCCCGGTCCTGTGCCGCGTGACCATCAGGTAGGGGATCGCGGCGGCGACCAGCAGCCCGCTCACGGCCCCGATGGCGAACAGTACGGCGGCTGCCGCGACGGCCGCGGTACCGCCGATGACGTCCCCTCCGACGGCGAGCGTCGCGGCGCCCAGCGCGGGGAACGCCATGGCGGGGCAGCCGTAGAAGGGTGCGACCGCGGGGTCGAGGAGGCGGTCGCGGACATGGCCGGGGCGGCGTATCCACTGGGCGGCACTCGCGGACAGCAGCCCGAGGAGCATCAGCGCGGCCGCCGCCCACACGGCGATGGCGGCGGCGCGCAGCCCCGGCAGCCCGGACAGGCCGAGCGGCAGTCCGGCCGCGGCGGTGGCGACGATGGAGGTGCCCATGACCGTGGCGTACCAGTTGGGGCCCAGCCCGTGCAGCGAGAAGGTCTTACGGGACCCGAGGGCGGACACGGGCAGAGGGCAGGTGCGCGAGGGTGCGAGGGGCATGCATCCACCCTCGGGCCCGGGCGGTACTCCCGCCAGGGCCTGCGGAGCTATGGGCACATAAACTTGCCTTATGTCCAGGCGGCGTACGGAGTCCGAAGCGGAGGGCAGCGGCACCCCGCGGAAGAGGCGGGCACCGGGGAACGGACCCCGGTCCGCCCGGACGGACGCCGGCGTGGGCGCGGGCAGAGGCAAGGGCAGGGACGGCACGGGCACCGATGCGGTCCGGGTGTCCCTGGCGCATCGCGTGCCCGAGCTGGGCGCGCTGGAACTGCTGCTGGCCGTCGCCCGCTTGGGCAGCCTCGGCCGGGCGGCGCAGAAACTCGGCATCACTCAGCCGGCCGCGAGCAGCAGGATGCGTTCCATGGAACGGCAGTTGGGCGTGGCGCTCGTGGACCGTTCGCCGCGCGGTTCGCGCCTGACCGACGCCGGTGTGCTCGTCACCGACTGGGCGCGCCGGATCGTCGACGCGGCCGAGGCCTTCGACGCCGGGGCGCAGGCGCTCCGCGCCCGCCGCGACTCGCGCCTGAGGGTGGCCGCGAGCATGACCATCGCCGAATACCTGCTGCCCGGCTGGCTGATCGCGCTGCGCGCACAGCGACCCGGCACCGCCGTCTCGCTGCTCGCGGGGAACTCCGCAGCGGTCGCGGAGCGCCTGCTCGCCGACGAGGCCGACCTCGGATTCGTCGAGGGCGTGGAGGTTCCCGGCGGACTGGACGGCACCGTCATCGGGCACGACCGGCTCGTTGTCGTCACGGCCCCCGGGCACCCCTGGGCGCGGCGCCGGAAGCCGGTCGCGGCCGATGAACTGGCCGCGACCCCGCTGATCCTGCGCGAACGCGGGTCCGGCACGCGCCAGGTGCTCGACACGGGACTCGCCGCACACGGGGGACTCGCCCAGCCCCTGATGGAGCTGTCCTCGACGACGGCGGTGAAGTCCGCGGTGCTCAGCGGCGCCGGCCCGTCGGTGGTCAGCGAACTCGTCGTCGGCGAGGAGCTGGCGGCGCACCGGATGGTCCATGTCCCGGTCGAGGGCGTCCAGTTGGGCCGGGATCTGCGCGCGGTCTGGCCCGCGGGCCGCCGCCCGGCGGGCCCGGCCCGTGACCTGCTGTCGCTGTCGCTGACGCGCCGCGCGGGCTGAACCGGAAGGGGCGGCCGCGACCGCCCTCGCGGCCACCGGCGCCGACGCTCCTTGAGTCCGCCGAGTCGGCCCCGCCGGAGTCCACCCCACCGCAGTCCGCGGCTCCAGAAGTCCGCACTACCGAAGCCCGCCCCACTGCAGTCCGCCCCACTGCAGTCCGCGCCGCCGCAGGGCCGTTCACCGCCGTGGCGTCAGCGCAGTTTCCTGCACAGCCGCGCGTTCGGAAGTCCCCGCGAGCCGACCCGACCGGCGTACGCGATCCCGGCCGCGTACGCGTCGTCCGCGCACTGCCCCTTCGGCTGCGCCATGTTGGGGGGTTGCGGTCGTCAATGGACCGCGATTCGGCGGGACTTGGGGCGTGGTGCGGGTCCGACGCGCCCGCCGCGGGCGGGCCCCGGCACGGACGACGAACGACCGTGGCCGGGCCGTGGCAGGACGACGGACGGCCGTGGCGGCGCCCGGCGTCGAGTGCCGCGGGCGCCCGGCCGCAGGGGCTCTCAGGCGGGCCGGGCCGCCTCCACCAGCGCCTCCATCAGCCGCAGGTCCTCGCCCGCCTCCGGGTGCCACTGCACCGCCAGCACGAAGCCGCTCCCGTCGGACGGTTCGACCGCCTCCGTCGTGCCGTCCTCCGCGTACGCGGAGGCGACCAGGCCGCGCCCGAGCCGTTCGACGGACTGGTGGTGGAAGGTCGGCACGGACATCGACTCGGGCAGGATCGTGCCGAGCAGCGTCCCGGGCACCGGCTTGATCTCGTGCTGCCCGAAGGCCCCCGGCTGCTCGGCGTGCCCGTCGTGACCGACCGCGTCCGGCAGATGCTGGGTGAGCGTCCCGCCCAGCGCGACATTGAGGAGCTGCATGCCGCGGCAGATGCCCAGCAGGGGTGTCCCCGATGCCAGGGCTGCCTCGATCAGGGCGAGCTCCCAGGCGTCCCGCTCCGGATAGGCAGGGCCCGTCCGCGGGTGGCGGTCGGCGCCGTACCGTACGGGCTCGACGTCCGGGCCGCCCGAGATCACCAGCCCGTCCGTCACCGCCACGGCTGCCGCCGCCTCGGCCGGGTCGTCAGGCGGCAGCAGCACCGCCAGGCCGCCCGCGCGCTGGACCAGCCGGTGGTACCCGCTGGGCAGCACCGCGGCCGGCAGGTCCCACGCCCCCCAGCGCACCGAGGGCTCCAGGTACGTGCTGATGCCGATGACGGGCTTGCCCACGGTTCCTCCGGATTCACCTGTGGTGTGCGTGCGTCATGTGCGTACGCGCGCTACTTGCGTTCGAGTTCGGCCTCGGCGGCGGCCAGTGCCGCGAACTCCTCCTCCGGTGCGGCGGCGACCAGATGGCGCCGACTGTAGAAGGCGAAGTAGGCGCCCGCGACCACATAGACGACCAGTGCGATGACTGCCGCCCGCTTGTCCACCAGGAAGGTCGCCACCAGCGCGGAGAGCGCCAGCGCCAGCGCCACCGAGGAGGTGGCGACACCGCCCGGCGTGCGGTACGGGCGATGCAGCTGGGGCTCGCGGCGGCGCAGCACGATGTGCGACAGGCTCATCAGCGCGTACGAGATGGTCGCGCCGAAGACCGCGACGTTCAGCATCCGCGCGCCGTCACCGGTCGCGGCCGCCAGCGAGAAGCCGATCGCGCCCGGCACGAGCAGGCCCAGGTAGGGGGCCTTGCGGCGGCTGGTGAGGGAGAGGAAGCGGGGGAGGTAGCCGGCGCGGGAGAGGGCGAAGAGCTGGCGCGAACCGGCGTAGATCAGGGAGAAGAACGAGGCGACGAGACCGGCCAGACCCGCGTAGTTGACGAAGCGGCTGAGCGGAGTGGGCTCGCCGCCGCCCTGCAGGGCCTCCACCAGCGGGTTGCCCGCCTCTTGGATGGCGGCGGAGCCGCGGGCGCCGGTCGCGGCCAGGAAGGTGATCAGGGCGAGCAGCAGCAGGATGCCCATGGAGATCGCCATGGCCTTCGGCAGTGAGCGGGCCGGGTCGCGGGTCTCCTCGGCCGCCAGCGGCACGCCCTCGACGCCCAGGAAGAACCACATCCCGAAGGGGAACGCGGCCCAGATGCCGAGGACTCCGAAGGGCAGCCAGGAGTTGGACCCGAAGGCGTTGTGGTCGACCGGGATGTCGTTGAGGCCGCTCGCGTCGAATTCGGTGAGGGCGCCCAGCGCGAAGATCAGAAGCGCGGCGACCGCGATGCCCGTGACGATGAAGCTGAACCGCAGGGCCTCGCCGACGCCCCACAGGTGGATGCCGATGAAGATCACGAAACAGGCGAGATAGACCGGCCAGCCCGACTCCAGCCCGAAGAGCTTCAGCGACTCGACGTAGTCCCCGATGAAGATCGCGATCGCGGCGGGCGCGAGGACGTACTCGATGAGGATCGCGGTCCCGGTGAGGAAGCCGCCCCAGGTGCCCAGGGCGCGCCGGGCGAAGCCGTAGCCGCCGCCCGCGGTGGGCAGGATCGCGGCCAGCTCGGCGAGCGAGAAGACCATGCAGGTGTACATCAGGCCCATGAGGACCGCCGCTATGGCCAGCCCGCCGAACCCGGCTTCCGCAAGGCCGAAGTTCCAGCCGGAGAAGTCACCGGAGACGACGTAGGCGACGCCGAGTCCGGTCAGCAGCAGCCACCCGGCGCTGCCGCGGCGCAGGGAGCGCTTCTCCAGGTACGCATCCTCGGGGGAGGCGTCCGCGCCGCCGGGAGGTGATACCGGCGATGCGGTCGGGGACTCGGTTTCATCGGCCATGGGGTCGCTCCTGCCTGGAAGTGCCGGGGGTGCGCGGAGGCGCGCCTTAATGGACTGGCGCCATACCTTTGCGGAGGGATCGGCCCAGCGCAAGACCCGTGCGTAAATCCGCGGTAAACGCCGCCCGCCGCCCCGCACCGCTGTGCGTGCGGCCGGGGCCGGTCCGGAGCGGGTGCCCGCCGGCGGACCGTACGGAAGCCGGCGGACCGTACGGAAACCGTACGGAAGGGGCCCGCCCACCCCGCCGGCGTGCGAGGCGGCCGACCGTCCCGCTCCGGACGGCCGGGGCCCGCCTGCCCCGCGGCGAGCGGGTCACGCCAGGAAGCCGCGCAGCAGAGCCGCCGTGCCCGCGCAGTGCTCCCGCATCGTCTCGCGCGCCGCGTGGGCGTCGCCGCCCAGTACCGCCCCGACCAGTGCGGCGTGCTGCGCCTGGGAGTGCTCCAGGTTGCGGACCAGCAGCGGTATGCAGTTCAGCAGGTCGTTGAGGGTCGCGCGGACCGCGGCGTACTGGGCGCCGAGCGTGGGGGAGCCGGACAGCTCGGCCAGCGTCAGATGCAGCATCGTGTCCACGCGCCGGTAGTCCTCCAACGGCGCCTCCTGCGTGGCGTGCAGCGCTTCCCGCAGCCGGTCGGCCTGCCCGTCCGTCAGGCCGTGGGCCGCGCACAGCCCGGCCGCTCCCACCTCCAGGACCTCCCGGAACCGCAGCGTGTCCTCGACGTCGACCTTCTCGATGCGCCGCCGCAGTTCGTCGCCCGGTTCGCGGATCTCGCCGCCGGGCCGCTGGAGGACGAACGTGCCCCCGTACCGGCCGCGTCGGCTCTCCACCAGGCCCTCGTCCTGGAGCACCTTCAGCACCTCGCGCAGCGTCATCCGGCTCACGCCCATACGGTCGGCCAGCACCCGCTCCGCCGGGAGCCGCTCGCCGTACGGGACCAGGCCCAGGCGCAGCACCTGGAGTATCTGCTCCAGGGCTTCTTCGAAGCCATTGCCCGCCCGGACCGGCCGCAGGACCGGCGCCAGCCGGTCGCCGGAACCCGCCCCCAGCATGTCGCTCATCGAAGCCCTTCCCAATCAATGGTCTGCCGGACTACCTTAAGGGCCCTCCGGCTGCACCGACAGGAGGCAATCCCGTGGCAGACCGCACACCCCCGCTCTCCGTCGACGAACTCCGCAGACTCGTCGACGCCGGGGAGATCGACACCGTCGTCCTCGGCTTCACCGACATGCAGGGCAGACTCCAGGGCAAGCGGTTCGCCGCGCGCTTCTTCCTGGACGACGTCCTCGACCACGGCTCCGAAGGCTGCAACTACCTTCTCGCCGTGGACGCCGACATGAACACCGTCGACGGCTACGCGATGTCCTCGTGGGAGCGCGGCTACGGCGACTTCGCCATGCACGGCGACACCGCCACCCTGCGCCGCACTCCCTGGAACGCCGGCACCGCGCTGCTGACCGCCGACCTGGCCTGGCACGACGGTTCCCCCGTCGCCGCCTCCCCGCGCCAGGTGCTGCGCCGCCAGCTCGACCGGCTCGCCGAGCACGGCTGGACCGCGTACGTCGGCACCGAGCTGGAGTTCATGGTCTTCAAGGACACCTACGAGGACGCCTGGTCCCGGGGCTACCGCGACATGAACCCGGCCAACCTGTACAACGTCGACTACTCCCTCGTCGGCACCGGCCGCGTCGAGCCCCTGCTGCGCCGCATCCGCAACGAGATGGGCACCGCGGGCATGATCGTGGAGTCCGCCAAGGGCGAGTGCAACCTCGGCCAGCACGAGATCGCCTTCCGCTACGACGACGCGCTCACCACCTGCGACCAGCACTCCGTCTACAAGACCGGGGCCAAGGAGATCGCGGCCCAGGAAGGCACGTCGCTCACCTTCATGGCGAAGTACGACGAGCGCGAGGGCAACTCCTGCCATATCCACCTCTCCCTGCGCGACGAGTTCGGCAAGCCCGTCTTCGCCGACGAACAGGGCGAGTACGGCATGTCGAAGGTGATGCGGCACTTCCTCGCCGGACAGATCGCCGCCATGCGCGACTTCACCCTCTTCTACGCGCCCAACATCAACTCGTACAAGCGGTTCCGGCCCGGTTCCTTCGCGCCGACCGCGGTCGCCTGGGGCCCGGACAACCGCACCTGCGCGCTCCGCGTCATCGGTCACGGCCAGTCGCACCGCTTCGAGAACCGCCTGCCCGGCGGCGATGTGAACCCGTACCTCGCGGTGGCCGCCATGGTCGCGGCGGGTCTCCACGGCATCGAGCAGGAGCTGGAGCTGCCCGAGGTGTGTACGGGCAACGCCTATACCGGCGACGCCGAGCACGTCCCCCTGACGCTGCGCGAGGCCTCGGAGCTGTGGGCCGCGAGCCCCGTCGCCCGCGCCGCCTTCGGCGACGAGGTGGTGGAGCACTACCTGAACATGGCCCGTATCGAGCAGGAGGCGTACGACAGCGCCGTCACGGACTGGGAGCGCTACCGCTCCTTCGAGCGCATGTGACCTGCCGTGCGCGTCCGTTCCCCGGACACGGAACGGAGCGGACGGGCACGGCACGACCACCGGCGTGCGGCGGACGGCCGGACCCGGCGGCGTGGCGAGGACGACAGCCCCCGTCGGCGAGCGGTCGGCGACAGCCCGCGGCACACCGCGAGGGCGAACCACAGGAGAGACCTTGCACGAGCTTCACGTACTGAACCCGGCGACCGAGGAGGTCGTCGCCACCGTTCCGGCGGCGACCCCGCAGGACGTCGACGCCGCGGTGGCCCGCGCCGCCGCGGCCCAGCGCGGATGGGCCGCGCTGGCCCCCGCCGACCGTGCCCGGCTGCTGCGGCGCTTCGCGGCCGTCGTCGACGACCACATCGAGGAACTGGCCGGGCTGGAGGTCCGCGAGGCGGGCCACCCCGTCGGCAACGCCCGCTGGGAGGCGGGCAACGCCCGTGACCTGCTGGAGTACGCGGCCGGCGGCATCGAGCGGCTGAACGGCAGCCAGATCCCGGTGGCCGGCGGCCTGAACGTGACCTTCCACGAGCCGCTCGGCGTCGTCGCGGTCATCGCACCGTGGAACTTCCCGATGCCGATCGCCGCCTGGGGCACCGCACCGGCGCTGGCGGCGGGCAACGCCGTGGTTCTCAAGCCCGCCGAGACCACCCCGCTCACCGCTCTCCGGCTGGCCGAACTCGCCCTGGAGGCAGGGCTTCCCGAGGACCTCTTCCAGGTCCTGCCCGGCGAGGGCCCGGTCGCCGGCAATGCCCTCGTCGAGCACCCCGGTGTGGCCAAGGTCGTCTTCACCGGCTCCACCGCCGTCGGCAAGCAGATCATGGCCAAGTGCGCGGCGAGCGTGAAGCGCGTGACCCTCGAACTCGGCGGCAAGAGCCCCAACATCGTCTTCGCCGACGCCGACATCGAGCAGGCCGCGGCGGCCGCCCCCGGCTCCTTCCTCGACAACACCGGTCAGGACTGCTGCGCCCGCACCCGCATCCTGGTGCAGCGCAGCGCCTACGACCGCTTCATGGAACTGCTCGAACCCGCCGTCAAGGCGTTCACCGTGGGCGACCCGGCCGACCCGGCCACACAGATGGGCCCGCTCATCTCCGCCGCCCAGCGGGAGCGCGTACGGTCCTTCGTCCCGCAGGACGCGCCCGCCGCCATCCGCGGCGACGCCCCCGAGGGCAAGGGCTTCTGGTACCCGGCGACCGTCCTGGCGCCCGCCGGGGACGGCGGCCCGGCCGCCGTCGAGGAGATCTTCGGCCCCGTCGCGGTCGTCCTGCCCTTCGAGGACGAGGCCGACGCCGTACGGCTCGCCAATGCCACCCCGTACGGCCTGTCCGGATCGCTGTGGACCCGCGACGTGGGGCGGGCCATCCGCGTCTCCCGCGCCGTCGCCGCCGGGAACCTGTCCGTCAACTCCCACAGCAGCGTGCGCTATTCGACCCCCTTCGGCGGCTTCGGCCAGTCCGGGCTCGGCCGCGAGCTGGGTCCGGGGGCGCTCACCGCCTTCACCGAGACCAAGAACGTGTTCATCAGCACCGAGGAGAGCAAGTGACGACCGAGCAGACACCGTCCACGTGCCGGCGCCTCACCGGCCGCACCGCCGTCATCACCGGGGCGGGCAGCGGCATCGGCCTGGCCACCGCCCGCCGCTTCGCCTCCGAGGGCGCCAACGTCGTGTGCGCCGACATCGACGAGAGCGCGGGCAAGGCCGCGGCCGCCGAGGTCGGCGGGCTCTTCTTCCAGGTGGATGTCACCGACTCCGACCAGGTCGAGGCGCTGTACCGGACCGCGTACGAGACCTACGGCTCGATCGACATCGCGTTCAACAACGCCGGCATCTCCCCGCCCGACGACGACTCGATCCTCGACACGGGCATCGAGGCGTGGAAGCGCGTGCAGGAGGTCAACCTGACGTCCGTCTACCTGTGCTGCAAGCACGTCATCCCGTACATGCAGCGCCAGGGCAAAGGCTCCATCGTCAACACCGCGTCGTTCGTGGCGAAGATGGGCGCCGCGACGTCCCAGATCAGCTACACCGCGTCCAAGGGCGGCGTGCTGGCGATGTCGCGGGAGCTGGGTGTGCAGTTCGCCCGCGAGGGGATCCGGGTGAACGCGCTCTGCCCGGGGCCGGTCAACACCCCGCTGCTCAAGGAGCTGTTCGCCAAGGACCCCGAGCGCGCCGCGCGCCGCCTGGTGCACGTGCCCGCCGGACGCTTCGCCGAGCCCGACGAGATCGCCGCCGCGGTGGCGTTCCTCGCCAGCGACGACTCGTCGTTCATCAACGCCTCCGAATTCCTCGTCGACGGCGGTATCGCAGGCGCTTACGTGACTCCCCTCTAGGAGCCGTCCGGAATCCGTAGACTCCCGTCCGTAATCCGCTGGTTCACGCCCGGAATGTCCTCCGCTCCAGGCCGCTCGACCAGGGCAACCGGGCCGCGCGCGCGGCCCGGTTGCCTTACCGGCGGGAACCGGTGTACGGAAGCGGAGGCTCCCCCTAAGGTGACGGCGTGAGCATCACGACCCCGCCCGGCTGGTATCCAGACCCCGGGCAAGTAAGCCAGGGCCCCGCCCTGGAGCGATTCTGGGACGGTTCCACGTGGACCGATTACACCCGCGAGCCGCAGGGAGCGGTGGCATCGCAAATACCGCCGTCCCACCACGGCTTCGGCCCGCCGCAGCCGTCCGGGCAGCTGTTCGCGCCCGGCACCGGCATGCCGGCCTACACGCCGTTCCCCGCCGAGGGCGGCTCGCGCGGCAAGACGTACATGATCGTGGGTGCCGCGGCGGTCCTGGTGGCCGCCATCATCACCGGCATCGTGACCTTGAACGGCGACGGGGACGGCGGGGGCCAAGCAGGTCCGCAGCCCACCCCGACCGCCGGACAGCCCGACGACCAGGGCGGCAACGGGGGCAATGACGGGGGCAACGGCGGCGGGGGAGGTGACAGCGTTCCGGACACCCCGGATCCCGGCCCGGACACGGATGCCGCGCCCGATGTGGTCAACGGCATCACCGTGCCCGTGCTCGCCGGCTGGCAATCGGCCCGCAGCGGCTCGGGCGGCGCGGCCGTGACGGTCGGCCCGTACCCGTGCCCGGCCGACCCCAAGACGGAGTGCGTCCGCGGCGGCGCGTTCAGCAGACCGGCCACGGGGTACGACGCCAAGACCGCCAAGGGCGTGGCGAAGGAGGACATTCCCAAGAACGCCGAGGACTCCTACGGCAAGGACCCGAAGAGCGGCAAGCAGATGTACGGCGGTGTCACCTCGCACCGGGAGATGAAGGCCGGAGAGGTCACCGTCGCCGGGCAGAAGGGCTACATGATCCGCTGGAGGGTCGGGACCAAGAAGGGTGACGACGGGTACGTCCAGTCCCTCGCCTTCCCCTCGCCCAAGGACAAGGACCGGTTCGTGGTGGTCCGCTTCGGTTTCGATGTGAATGAGAAGGCCCCTCCGCTGACCGAAATGGACCGGATCATGGAGGGCATCGAAGTGCTGGAGAACGACGGCCGCGACACGAGCGGCGCCGCGGCCTGACGCAGTCCGCCCGCGGGCACGCGACGCGGGCACGCGACGGGGGTGCGTAACGGCCGGGAACGGCGGCCGGGCACGGCACACATATGCACGCAGGGACGACGACCACGGACCAAGGCCGGACCCGGCTCGGGGGAATCGGGTCCGGTACGGGGCCGGGCGGCGGACACAGGACATCAAGTCCAGGGATCCACGACGCGTCTACGGGTCCACGACGCGTCTGCGAGTCCATGGGCTCCGGTCGGTCAGAGGAACGTACGGCCCTCGCCCCGGTACGTCGGCGCCGTGCCCACGACCCGGTCGCCCTCCACGAGCTGCAGTTCATCGAAGCGCTCGCACAACTCCCCGGCCTTCGCGTGCCGGAACCACACCTTGTCACCGATGAGTAGATCGTCCGCGGCATGTCCCAGCAGCGGCGTCTGCACCTCGCCCGCACCCTCCTGGGGGTCGTACCGCAGCCCCTCCGGAAGGTACGGCTGCGGCAACCGGTCCGCACCGGCGGCTCCCGACGCCGGGTAGCCGCCGCCCAGCACCGTGACCACGCCGACGCCCGGACGCCGGACGACCGGCTGGGCGAACAGCGCCGCCGGACGGCCGTTGAACGACGTGTAGTTGTCGAAGAGGCGCGGCACGAACAGCCCCGAACCCGCGGCGATCTCGGTCACCGCGTCCTCCGCCGCGGTGTGCTGAACGCTGCCCGTGCCACCGCCGTTGACGAACTCCAGGTCCGGCGCCACGGCCCGTACGGCACGCACGGTCTCCGCGCGCCGCGCCGCCAGCTCACGCCGGGCCGCCGACTGCATCAGCCGGACCGCCCGCGAGCGCAGCGGCCGTCCGGCGACGGCGTCACCGACGCCCGCCACATGCCCCTCGTACGCCATCAGGCCGACCACGCGGAAACCCGGCCGACGGGCGATCGAGCCCGCTATCTCGGCGAGTTGACCCGGCGTACGGAGCGGTGAGCGGCGCGCGCCGACACGGATCCGTCCGCCCAGCAGACGCAGGGCCGTGTCCAGTTCCAGACAGACCCGCACCTCCTCGTCGCCTCCGCCGTCGCGCCGCGCGGCATCGATGAGGTCGAGCTGCGCCCGGTCGTCCACGACGACGGTGACCGCCGCCGCGAGCTTCGGGTCCCCGGTCAGCTCCGCGAAGTGCGCGCGGTCCGCGGACGGGTACGCGAGCAGGACATCGTCGAACCCCGAACGCGCCAGCCACAGCGACTCGGCGAGCGTGAAGGACATGATTCCGGAGAAGCCGTCGCGCTCCAGCACTCTCTCCATCAGCGCCCGGCAGCGCACCGACTTGCTCGCGACGCGGATCGGCTTGCCCTGCGCACGCCGTACGAGGTCGTCGGCGTTGGCGTCGAAGGCCGTCAGGTCGGCGATCGCGAGTGGCGCGTCGAGGTGCGCGGTCGCACGGTCGTAGCGGGCACGGTCGGCCGAGGGCCGGGCGGCGTGGGCTGACATGAATCCACCTTGCCAGAACGCCGTTACCGCTGGGTAGAGGCCGTGTCGGGGCAAACCGGCCATGTCTCCGGTCGGGTTGCCGACCCGCCCTCACCAGCCCGTAGAGTGACGCGCACGCTTGCGGTTCGATCGGGCCTGCGGCGAGATTGTCCACATATCAATCGGCCTGCCCCGAAAGGCGATCGGCGGCACGGCGAACAAAGGCGAGGGGGGCGGATGAGCGCCGAAGCGCCGCGTACGGCTTCGCCCCGCCCGTCCGATCCGCCCTCGCACTCCGCGAGCGCCTCGACGTCCCCCGACCGCTCCGGGACGGCGTCCACTCCGGGGGACCCCGGGGCTGCGGATGCGGGTCCACGGGGTTCGGGTGTGCCCGGAGCGGGCCCATGGGCCGCGGATGCAGGGGATCTCCGTATGCCGGGTGGTGTGGCAGGTGCCACGACGGGTACCGCCGAAACGTTCCCGGGTGCGGGGCCGGGGGGCGCGCAGGATGCGTCGCCGCGGGGCGCATCCGCGACGACCGGTGCGACGGCCTCGGCATCATGTACTGCGCCCTCGGCATCGGGTGCGGCGCCCGCGACGTCGAGTACGGCGTCCACGAACGCGAGTGCGGCGCCCGCGGCATCAGCGCCGGCGCCGATGCGTACGGGGCCGGTTTCCGTGCCGCTGCCGCCCGAGCAACCTCGGACGACCCCGCCGGCGCGACCGTCGTCACCGTCGCTGCCGTCGGCACCGGCGCCCACGCCTTCCGCCACCGGCGGGCGCGTGTCCGCGTCCGTGCCGGGTGCCGGTCACGCCGCCCCGTCGCCGTTCGACAGGGCCCCCGGGGCGGACGCGGCGCCGAGGCCATCCGAACCGCGGGGTCTCTCCGCGCCCCCCGCGCTCAACGTGCCGCCGCAACACCGCCCGAGCTGGGATCCGCCCCAACCCCCGGCGCCCCACGGCAGTTCGCGCCCCGCCGCGCCCAGCGCGCCCGCTGCGCCCACTCCGCCCAGCGCGCCCAGTACGTCCGGTATGCCCGGAGGTCCGGGCAGTGCGCCCGCCGTACGCACACCGGTGAACGCCGGTCCGCTGCCCCCGCCTCGGCCGGACTGGGGTCCTCCGCAGGCCCAGGCCCAGGCCGCGGCCCAGCCCCAGGCCCAAGCCCCTGCCGCGCCGCAGCCGTCCGCAGCCGCCGGGCCGAGCCGGGCCGCCGCGGCCGAACGGCCGGGGGAGTCCCGGAAGCCGGGGAGCCCGGCGGCGGGCGGGCACCCGCAGTCTCCGTCGCGGGCCGCCGGGGAACGGCGTTTCCCGGACCCTCCGGCGGCACCGCCGTCGGTACCTCCCGTCCCCAACGAGCCGCCCCGCCCCGCCCGTTCCGGCTCCACCGGGACCTGGGGCCCGGGGCAGCCGCCCTCCGGACCGGGCGCGGCCTCCGGCACCTCCGGCCACCACGCCGGCCCGCGCAACGGTGACACCGCCTGGTACGGGACGGGTTCGGACTTCATGACCCAGGCCGTCCCCGCGTGGGGCGCGCCTCAGGGCGGACCAGGCGGCCCCGGCACCCCCATGGGAACCGGTGGCTTCCCCTGGGCTGCACCCGTTCCCGCGAATCCCCTCGCGCGCATGCGGCCGCCCGTCCGCGCCGCGGCGATAGCCGCGTGCCTCGTGCTCGGGTTCGGGCTTCTCGGTGGTGCGGCCGCCGGTAGCTGGCTCACCGGGGACGGCGAGGAGGCGCCGGCCGCGGGCGAGGCGTTTCACGCGGCGCGGGACCTGTGGCACAGCGTCCCCGTCGACGAACTCTTCCCGCGCACCGTCCGTGGGGACGGCGCGGGCCCGGGCGGCGCGGACCGTACGTGGACGCGCATCGCGGTCGCCCCGGACGCCACCTGCAAGCGGGCTTTCGACCCGCTGCTGACCAAGGCGCTTTCGCCCGTCGGCTGCAAGCGCCTGGTGCGCGCCACATATGTCGACGCGACGACCAGCAGCGTGACCACCGTCGGACTCGTGATCACCAAGGCGGACGCGTCCGGGATGCGCGCGCTGCGCCAGCGGTTCACGAGCGAGAAGCTCGGCGAGCGCAGCGATCTGATGCCCCGTTCGTACGCGGCGAAGGGCACCGCGGCCGCCGGGTTCGGCGAGGGGCAGCGGGCGAGTTGGGTGGTGCGGGTACTGACGGACGTCCCGGCCGTCACCTTCGCCGTCACCGGCTTCGCCGACGGACGCAAGGTCACCGATCCGCAGCCCGCTTCGGACGCCGTGGCCAGGGGCGCGACATCGGCTCCGGGACAGGCGGGCCTGGGACACGACGCGGACGGTCTCGCGGACCGTGTCGAACGCGGCTTCCGCAAGGCCGCGACCGCCGCGGCAACGGAGGAACCCTCATGACGTCCCGCACGCCCCGAACGCCGGGCCGGGCCACCACCCGTACCGCCACCACCCGTACCGCCACCACCCGTACCGCCTCCGCCCTCCGCGCCACCGGCCTCCGGGCCGCCGCCCTCGTCACGTCCGCCGCTCTACTCGCGCTCGCCCCGGCCACGACCGCTCACGCGGACGTCATACGGGCCAAGGAGTGGGCCCTCGACGCTCTCCACGTCGACGACGCCTGGCGTACGACGAAGGGCGATGGCATCACCGTCGCCGTCCTGGACACCGGTGTCGACGACCGGCACCCGGACCTGGAGGGCCAAGTCCTCGCCACCAAGGACCTCGTGGGATTCGGAGCGGGACGCGGCGACCGCGCCTGGGCCCGCCACGGGACCGCCATGGCCGGGATCATCGCGGGCAACGGGCACGGCCCCGGCCGCGAGGACGGGGTGATCGGCGTCGCGCCCGAAGCCAAGATCCTCCCGGTCCGGGTGATCCTCGAGGACGGGGACCCCGCACGGAAGAAGGCCCGCGGCGCGCGTGCCGGAGCCCTCGCGGAGGGGATCCGCTGGGCCGCCGACCACGGCGCCGACGTGATCAACCTTTCCCTCGGCGACGACAGCAAGTCGGCACACGCGGAGCCCCAGGAGGACGCGGCCGTCCAGTACGCCCTGAGCAAGGGGTCCGTGGTGGTCGCCTCGGCGGGCAACGGCGGCGAGGACGGCGACCGCACCTCGTACCCGGCCGCGTACCCCGGCGTCATCGCCGTGACCGCCGTCGACCGCCTCGGCTCGCGCGCGCCGTTCTCCACCCGCCGCTGGTACGCCACCGTCTGCGCCCCCGGCGTCGACGTCGTGATCGCCGACCCCGACCGCCGCTACTACGAGGGGTGGGGCACCAGCGCCGCCGCGGCCTTCGTCTCCGGTGCGGTCGCACTCGTCCGCTCGGCCCACCCGGACCTGAGCCCCGTGCAGATCAAGAAGCTGCTCGCCGACACGGCGCGCGACGCCCCCGAGGGCGGCCGCAACGACGACCTCGGCGCCGGCCTCGTGGACCCGGCGGCGGCGATCAAGGCCGGGGGCAAGCTGGAGCCGCGGCCGCAGAAGCCGGTTCCGGCGGCGTACGAGGAGCGCTACTTCGGTTCGGGACCCGACCACGCCCGCCCGGAGGAGGACGGCCTCGACTGGCCCGCGGTGCTGGCCGCCACGGCGGGGGCGGTGCTCCTGGTGGCTGCGTTCGCCCTCTGGCACGCGGCGCGGCGCCCGCGTTACCCGCTCGCCTGACCGCCCGACCGCCTCCGCCCGACCCGCCCGACCCCCTCCGCCTGACCGGACCTCCCGGGCGATGGCGCCAACGGCCCGTCCCGCCGGGCCCGTTGGACGATGCGTCCGACGTCCCGCACACGGCGGACGCCCGCGACCGCACCCCCGCACACCACGCATGCGCCGCTTCCTGACCGGGTGCGACCGCCCGCGGCCCGCCGGATACCCTCGGTCCGTGGCGCTCAAGAACATCCCCGACTCCGGCTTCTCCGACGACGACGGCTCCGCCGACCCCCGCCTTGCCGAGGCCCTCACCGCGTACGGCGAGGACCGCGCCGCGGAACCGCGCGTGCTCTCCGCGCTGCCGGGTGCCCGGCTGCTCGTGCCTGTGGTCGCCGTCCTCGGCGAGACGGAGACGGTCGAATCCCCCTCCGGGACCGGGAAGCCGCTGCGTCGCGAGAAGAGCAGCGACATGGCGGTACCCACTCTCAAGGGGCCCGGTGGCCGCAGGGCACTGCCCGCCTTCACCTCCACCGAATCCCTCGCGCGCTGGGATCCCGCGGCCCGGCCCGTGGCCGTACCTCTCCATCAGGCGTTGCAGGCCGCGGCCCACGAGAAGGCCGACACCGTCGTCCTCGACCTCGCCGGGCCCGTCCCGTACGAGCTGACCGGTCCCGCCCTCCTCGCCCTCGCCGAAGGGCGCGCGACCGCCGACCCGCTGGCCGATCCGGCCGTCGCCGAGGCCGTACGAGCCGTGGTGGCGGAGGAGCCCGCCGTGGTCCGCGCCCATCTCACCCCGGGCGGCGACGCCGACGGCACCCTCGCCCTCGCCCTCGCCGCCGACGCCTCCGCACCGGAGGTCGCCCAACGCCTCGCCTCGGCCCTCGCCGCCGACACCGTTCTGAGGGCCCGTCTCATCCGCGGCCTCGACATGGCGCTGCTGCCGCCGGACACCGCGATCCCGGGGGAGCCCCTCTTCGTCCGGCAGGCGTGATGTCCGGTATCGCCCCACAATGCAAAGAACCTGAGTGATCTTTGCGAGGAGGGCGAGATGGACACGACGACACGCACGGTGGGCCTCCCCGGCGGAATCGATGCGCGCACGGTCGTATCCGAATTCCTCGGGACCCTGCTGCTCGTGTTCTTCGGGGTCGGTTCCGCCGTACTCGGCGCCGAGTACATCGGCACCGTCGGCATCGCGCTGGCCTTCGGCTTCGTGCTGCTCGGACTCGCCTACGCGCTCGGGCCGATCTCGGGCTGCCACCTCAACCCGGCCGTCACGCTGGGCATGCTGATGGCCAAGCGCCTGAGCGTCCGCAAGGCGGTGGAGTACTGGATCGCGCAGCTGCTCGGCGCCATCGTCGGCGCCGCGCTGCTCCTCCTCGTGGCCAAGCAGGTGCCGGGACTCGAGGTCAGCGGTGCGTTCGGCACCAACGGCTACGGCTACCGCTCGGCCCTGGGGATCAACATCTTCGGCGCCTTCGTCGCCGAGATCCTGATGACCTTCCTGCTGGTCTACATCTATCTCGCGGTGACCCGTGACCTGGTGCTCATCGGGTTCGCGGCACTGCCGATCGGCCTGACGCTCGCCCTCGTACAGCTCATCGGCGTCCCGCTCACGGGCGCGTCCGTGAACCCCGTACGCAGCCTCGGGCCGGCGCTCTTCGCGGGCTCCGCGCCCCTGTCGCAGGTGTGGCTCTTCCTCATCGCGCCTCTGGTGGGCGGTGTGATCGCCGCGCTCGTCCACGCGGTCACCCACGGCGGCGAGACCTTCGGGCTCACCCGACCGGCCGAAGGGGCGCCGTCGGGTGAGGCGGCGGCGGCCGAACCCCCGGCCGCGGGCGCTTCTCCGGAAGCGGGAGCCGGCGGGACGGCACCGGGCACGCCCGGTACGCCGAAGCCGAAGGCATAGGGGACGTCAGGGCGTACGGGACGGAGCGGAAGGGCGTACGGGGCCGGGCCCGGGGGCGTCAGCCGTAGACCGGGCCGGTGAACTGCTCGCCCGGTCCCTTGCCCGGCTCGTCCGGCACCACGGACGCCTCGCGGAAGGCCAGTTGGAGCGACTTCAGTCCATCCCGCAGCGGCGAGGCGTGGTACGAGCCGACCTCCGTCGCGCTCGCCGTGACCAGACCGGCCAGCGCGGTGATCAGCTTCCGGGCCTCGTCGAGGTCCTTGTGCTGACCGCCCTCCTCGGCCAGCCCGAGGTTGACCGCGGCGGCACTCATCAGGTGCACGGCAACGGTGGTGATCACCTCGACGGCGGGGACATCCGCGATGTCGCGTGTCATGGTGTCGAAATCGGGGCCCTGCCCCTCGGGCCGGGGGGTCCCGCCCTCCGGCTGGGATGACGGCTGCTGCGGGGTGGCGTCGCTCATGCTCAGGACTTCTTTCGGCTGGACGGCAGCCCCCAGCCTATGGCCAGGGAACAGGTGGATGGTGGGGTACCCGGACGCTGGTATGCTTGGTGAACGACCGGCCGGACACGCCTGTGCCCGGCCCGCAAGTGGAGGCTCCGATCTCCCACCTGGCCGGCCCTCGGGGCGGCGGGTCACCCGGTCAAGCGGCGTCCTTCGTCCCGCCAAGGGCGATGTCTCGTCGCTCGATGCGCCCCGCGGAATAGCGTGGCGGTGCTCCCGGTTGATCAAGGAGCCCCCGCCTGTGTCCGTTCGGGGCGTTTGTGCGTTCTGCGGGCGGGGTCCACAGAAACAGACGTTACGCGGCTGTCCGCCAGGCAATCGCGTGGTGCAACCGAGGAGGCCCCATCAGCGCCGAGCCCCGCATCAACGACCGGATCCGAGTCCCCGAGGTGCGACTCGTCGGTCCCAGTGGTGAGCAGGTCGGCATCGTGCCGCTTGCCAAGGCACTGGAGCTTGCCCAGGAGTACGACCTCGACCTCGTCGAGGTGGCGGCGACCGCTCGCCCGCCTGTCTGCAAGCTCATGGACTACGGGAAGTTCAAGTACGAGTCGGCCATGAAGGCCCGTGAGGCGCGCAAGAACCAGGCGCACACGGTCATCAAGGAGATGAAGCTCCGGCCGAAGATCGACCCGCACGACTACGACACCAAAAAGGGTCACGTCGTCCGGTTCCTCAAGCAGGGCGACAAGGTCAAGATCACGATCATGTTCCGCGGCCGCGAGCAGAGCCGCCCGGAGCTGGGCTACCGGCTCCTGCAGAGGCTCGCGGAGGACGTCCAGGAGCTCGGCTTCGTGGAGTCCAACCCGAAGCAGGACGGCCGAAACATGATCATGGTCCTCGGTCCGCACAAGAAGAAGACCGAGGCGATGGCAGAAGCCCGCGAGGCCGCCGCCGCCCGCAAGGCAGAACGCGTCGAGGGCAGGACCGCTCCCGAGGACACTCAGGAGACCGCCTAGGCGTGACCTCGGAGCATCCGCTCCGAGCCCCGGAGCCCCGCTCCGGACACCGAACGAACACCTGACGCTTCCGCGTGCCGGTCTCACCGGATCCGGGGGAGCGCCATCGACGAGGAGAGTAAGGCGCTATGCCGAAGAACAAGACGCACAGCGGTGCCAGGAAGCGCTTCAAGGTCACCGGCTCCGGCAAGGTCCTGCGCGAGCGCGCGGGCAAGCGCCACCTGCTCGAGCACAAGTCGTCCCGCCTGACGCGTCGCCTCTCCGGCAACGCCGAGATGGCCCCGGGTGACGCCAAGAAGATCAAGAAGCTTCTCGGCAAGTGACGTGACGCCCCGGCTTCCGGGGCGGCCGTCGGAGACCGGGACCCATTCGACCCGGGCCGCGTGAGTTCTCACCGCGGCCCCGTACAAGGAGTTAACAAGTGGCACGCGTCAAGCGGGCAGTCAACGCCCACAAGAAGCGCCGGGCGATCCTCGAGCAGGCCAGCGGCTACCGCGGCCAGCGGTCCCGCCTGTACCGCAAGGCGAAGGAGCAGGTCACCCACTCCCTCGTCTACAACTACAACGACCGCAAGAAGCGCAAGGGCGACTTCCGTCAGCTCTGGATCCAGCGGATCAACGCCGCTGCCCGCGCCAACGGCATCACCTACAACCGCTTCATCCAGGGTCTGAAGGCCGCCAACATCGAGGTGGACCGCAAGATCCTGGCCGAGCTCGCGGTCAACGACGCCACCGCCTTCGCGGCGCTCGTCGAGGTCGCGCAGAAGGCGCTGCCGAGCGACGTCAACGCCCCGAAGGCCGCCTGACCCGGCAGCCCGAGAGCTGATACGGACCCGCAGGCCCGCGGTGGCCTGCGGGTCCGCGCATGTCCGGAGGCTGCAGTTCCGGGCCGTGCCGCACTGCGTGAGTTCCCGGCCCGGGCGTCGCATGCCCGCGCCCGTACGCCGTTTCCGCCCCCGAACCCACCGAAGGTGATGCATGGCCGCCCCCGAGCCGATCTCCCCGCGATCCCCGAGGGTGGCCGCCGCCAAGCGGCTGGCCCGGCGGAACTTCCGCGGCAAGGAGCGCCGGTTCCTCGCCGAAGGGCCGCAGGCGGTACGGGAGGCCATCGGGCACCGCAGTGGTGACGAGCCCACGCTGACCGAGCTCTTTGCCACGGCCGAATCCGCCGAGCGGTACGCGGACCTCGTCGCCGACGCCCGCGACCGGGGCGCGCGTGTCCATCTCGCCGACGACGCGGTGATCGCCGACATCTCGCAGACCGTCACGCCCCAGGGACTCGTCGGCGTCTGCCGCTTCCTGGACCGGCCCTTCGCGGAGATCCTCGCCGCGCGGCCCCGGCTCGTCGCCGTTCTCGCCCACGTCCGCGACCCCGGGAACGCCGGGACCGTGCTGCGTTGCGCCGACGCCGCCGGTGCCGACGCCGTGGTGCTCACCGACGCCTCCGTCGACCTCTACAACCCCAAGGCCGTACGGGCCTCCGTCGGCAGCCTCTTCCACCTCCCCGTCGCCGTCGGCGTACCCGTCGAGCAGGTGGTGGACGGCCTGCTGGGCGCGGATGTACGGATCGTGGCCGCGGACGGTGCGGGGACCCGCGACCTCGACACGGAGCTCGACGAGGGCGTCCTCGGCAGCCCCACCGCCTGGGTGTTCGGCAACGAGGCGTGGGGGCTGCCGGAGGAGACCCGCGCGCTGGCGGACGCCGTCGTGCGCGTTCCCATCCATGGAAAGGCCGAGAGCCTGAACCTCGCGACCGCCGCGGCCGTATGCCTCTACGCCTCCGCTCGTGCGCAGCGTGCTTCCGGAGGGTGCCGCTCCGTAACCCAGAGCTAGTAGGGTTGCCGCCCCGGGGGGCCGAGAGGGGGGTGGGGGGACATGGACACCGGAACGTCCGGGCAGTGCACACGGGGCGCCGCCGCCCCTGGCAGCCCAGCCTTCCGGGACCACGGATTCGCCGGCCCCGGCCTGCACCCGGACGACCTGCCCGACGGCCTGGTCGTGGCCGACGAGACCGGCCGCGTCGTCTGTTTCAACGCCGCCGCCGCCCGGATCACCGCCCGCCGCGCGCAGGACATGATCGGCCTGCCCGTGGAGCGCGCACTGCCGCTGGAGGACCTGAAGGGCCGCCGCTGGTGGACGGTCACCGACCCGTACGGGGGCCTGGCCATCCGCGTCGGTCAGCCGGAGCGCAATCTGCTCCTCCCCGGAGGCCGTGAGGTCCTGGTCTCCGCACGCTACGTCCGCAGCCGCCCCACAGGACCCGTGCACCGGCTGGTGGTCTCCCTGCGGGGCACCGAGGCCCGGCGCCGTACGGAGCGCAGCCACGCCGAGCTGATCGCCACCGTCGCGCACGAGCTGCGCTCCCCGCTCACCTCGGTCAAGGGCTTCACGGCGACGCTGCTCGCCAAGTGGGAGCGCTTCACCGACGACCAGAAGCGGCTGATGCTGGAGACCGTCGACGCCGACGCGGGCCGCATCACCCGGCTCATCGCCGAGCTGCTCGACATCTCCCGCATCGACTCGGGCCGCCTGGAGGTCCGCCGCCAGCCCGTCGACATGGTCGCCGCGGTCCGGCGGCACGTGGCCGGGTTGACCGGTGCCGGGCACAGCCCGGAGCGCTTCCTCGTGGATGTGCCGCACCAGCTGCCCGACCTGTGGGCCGACCCCGACAAGATCGACCAGGTGCTGGGCAACCTCCTGGAAAACGCCGTGCGCCACGGCGAGGGAAAGGTCACCATCGAGGTGGCACCCCTGCCCACCCGTGCGGACACGGAAGGAACGGCCGTCACCGTGAGAGACGAAGGCCCCGGCATCCCCGAGGAGTCGATGGACCGCGTCTTCACCCGCTTCTGGCGGGGCAGCAAGCGCGGCGGCACGGGCCTGGGCCTCTACATCGTCAAGGGCATCGTCGAGGCCCACGGCGGCACGATCGAGGTCGGAAGGGCTCCCGGCGGCGGCGCCCAGTTCCGATTTACGTTGCCCGTGGGCACCCCCGCCTTTATGAAGTAAAGGGTGTCGCGAAGCGTCGTTGTCAGGGCGACGGTGGGCGACGGGTGGGGCTGAGCCGCCCGCGGGCGCCCCGGGCCCCTCGCGCCCCGTAGACTCGACCTTTGGCACCTTCGGCCATCTCGGCCGCCCTGCCACCGAGCGCGGGCCGCGCCAGCAGCTATCGGAAACACGGGAAGAGATGTCGGCACCCAATAAGTCGTACGACCCTGTCGAGGTCGAGGCACTGAAACCGGAAAAGATCGCGCGCATGCGGGACGAGGCGCTCGCCGCCATCGCCGCCGCAGACGGTCTGGAGGCCCTGCGCGAGGTCAAGGTCGCCCACGCCGGCGACCGCTCGCCGCTCGCCCTCGCCAACCGCGAGATCGGGGCGCTGCCGCCGCACGCCAAGGCGGACGCGGGCAAGCGCGTCGGCGGTGCGCGTGCCGAGGTGGGCAAGGCCCTCAAGAAGCGCCAGGAGGAGCTGGAGGCCGAGCGCGACGAGCGCGTGCTGGTCGAGGAGGCGGTGGACGTCACGCTGCCGTACGACCGCACCCCCGCCGGCGCCCGCCATCCGCTGACCACGCTGATGGAGCGCATCGAGGACGTCTTCGTGGCCATGGGCTACGAGGTCGCCGAGGGCCCCGAGGCCGAGGCCGAGTGGTTCAACTTCGACGCCCTGAACTTCCCGCCGGACCACCCGGCGCGCGCCATGCAGGACACCTTCTTCGTCCGGGGCCCCGACCCCGACGCGGACTCCGGTGTCGTGCTGCGCACCCACACCTCCCCGGTCCAGGTCCGCTCCATGCTCGACCGCGAGCCGCCCGTCTACGTGGTGTGCCCCGGCCGGGTGTTCCGTACGGATGAGCTGGACGCCACCCACACCCCGGTCTTCCACCAGGTCGAGCTGCTCGCCATCGACGAGGGCCTGACCATGGCCGACCTCAAGGGCACCCTCGACCACATGGTCCAGGCGCTCTTCGGCGAGGGCACGAAGACCCGGCTGCGGCCGAACTTCTTCCCCTTCACCGAGCCGTCCGCCGAGATGGACATGCAGTGCTACGTCTGCCGCGGCGCGTCGGTGGGCAACCCCGACCGCCCCTGCCGTACCTGCAACAGTGAGGGCTGGATCGAGCTGGGCGGCTGCGGCATGGTCAACCCGCGGGTGCTGACCGCCTGTGGCGTGGACCCGGAGAAGTACAGCGGATTCGCCTTCGGGTTCGGCATCGAACGGATGCTGATGTTCCGCCACAACGTCGAAGACATGCGAGACATGGTCGAGGGTGACGTGCGCTTCACCAGGCCGTTCGGGATGGAGATCTGATGCGGGTCCCGCTTTCCTGGCTGCGGGAGTACGTCGACCTGCCGGCCGGTGAGACCGGCCGTGACGTACAGGCCAAGCTCGTGGACGCAGGGCTCGAGGTGGAGACCGTCGAGCAGCTCGGCACCGGCCTCAAGGGCCCCCTGGCCGTCGGACAGGTGCTCACCATCGAGGAGTTGGAGGGCTTCAAGAAGCCCATCCGCTTCTGCACCGTCGACGTCGGGGCGGCCAATGGGACCGGCGAGCCGCAGAACATCGTGTGCGGCGCCCGGAACTTCGCCGTCGGCGACAAGGTCGTCGTGGTCCTGCCCGGCGCCGTCCTGGCCGGTGACTTCAAGATCTCCGCGCGCAAGACCTACGGCAGGACCTCCGAAGGCATGATCTGCTCGGCCTCCGAGCTGGGCATGTCGGACGACCACGACGGCATCATCGTCCTCCCGCCGGAGCACGAAGTCGGCACGGACGCGATCGAGCTGCTCGAACTCGTCGACGAGGTCCTCGACATCGCCGTCACGCCGGACCGTGGCTACTGCCTGTCAATGCGCGGCGTGGCCCGTGAGGTCGCAACCGCCTACCGGCTGCCGCTGCGCGACCCGGCGCTGCTCGACGTCCCGGCGCCCAACGAGTACGGGTACCGGGTCAAGATCGAGGACCCGCAGGGCTGCGACCGCTTCACCGCCCGTACGGTCACCGGCCTCGACCCGGAGGCGCGCTCCCCGATCTGGCTGCAGCGCCGGCTGCAGAAGGCCGGGATGCGGCCGATCTCACTGGCCGTCGACATCACCAACTACGTGATGCTGGAGCTCGGTCAGCCCCTGCACGCCTACGACCGGTCGCGGATCGACGGGCCGATCGGCGTGCGCCGCGCGATCCAGGGCGAGAAGTTCACCACCCTCGACGGTGCCCACCGGGCCCTGGACCGCGAGGACTTGGTGATCACCGACAACTCCGGGCCCATCGGACTCGCGGGCGTCATGGGCGGTGCGAACACCGAGATCGCCGACACGGACACCGACCCGGAGACGGGGGAGGCCCGGGGCACGACCGATGTCGTCATCGAGGCCGCGCACTTCGACCCGCTCGCCATCGCCCGTACCTCCCGCCGCCACAAGCTGTCCTCCGAGGCGTCCCGGCGCTTCGAGCGCGGTGTCGACCCGGAGGCGGCGGCCGCGGCCGCGCAGCGGACGGCCGATCTGCTGGTGCTGCTCGCGGGCGGTACCGCCGAGGCGGGCGTCACCGAGGTCGTCACCCCGTCGGGGCCGCGGACGATCACGATCCCCGCCGACCACCCGGACCGCGTCGCCGGTGTCGCCTACGGCCGCGAGACCGTCGTCCGCCGCCTCCAGCAGGTGGGCTGCTCCGTCTCCGGGCAGGACGAACTCGAGGTCACGCCCCCGAGCTGGCGGCCCGACCTCCGCGACCCCAACGATCTCGCGGAGGAGGTCATCCGGCTCGAGGGCTACGAGAACCTGCCCTCCACGCTGCCGCGGCCGCCCGCCGGCCGTGGTCTGACCGAGCGTCAGCGGCTGCACCGCCGTGTCGGGCGCGTGCTGGCCGGGTCGGGCTATGTCGAGGCCCCCAACTACCCGTTCATCAGCGTGGCGGTCCTCGACCAGCTCGGCCTCGGCGCGGACGACCCCTCCCGGCGCGTCGTCACGCTCGTCAACCCGCTCTCGGACGAGGAGCCCGCGCTGCGCACCACGCTGCTGCCCGGGCTGCTCGGTGCGCTGCGGCGCAACCACGGGCGCGGCGCGCACGACCTGGCGCTCTTCGAGACCGGGCTCGTCTTCCACGCCGGTGAGGAGCCCGTACGGGCGGCGATCCCGGCCGTCGACCGGCGCCCCGCCGACGAGGAGATCGCCGAACTGAACGCGGCGCTGCCCGGCCAGCCGCGGCATGTCGCCGTCGCCCTCGCCGGCGCCCGCGAGCAGGCAGGATGGTGGAGCAAGGGCCGCCCGGCCGAGTGGGCGGACGCCGTCGAGGCGGCCCGTGCGGTCGCCCGCGAAGCCGGAGTGGACCTCGTCGTGCGCGCGGCGCAGTACGGGCCATGGCACCCGGGCCGCTGTGCGGGGCTCCATGTGCGGACCGCCGAGGGCGGGACTCGACTCGTGGGCTACGCGGGCGAGTTGCACCCGCGCGTGGTCAAGGCGCTGGGTCTTCCGGAGCGCACCTGCGCGATGGAGCTGGACCTCGACCGCCTGGAGGGCGCAGTCGCGGGCCCGGTCCAGGCGCCGTACGTGTCCACCTTCCCGGTGGCTACACAGGACGTGGCGCTCGTGGTGGACACCGACGTCCCCGCGTCCGAGGTGGAGGCCGCACTGCACGCGGGCGCGGGTGAACTCCTGGAGTCGCTGCGGCTGTTCGACGTGTTCACCGGTGAACAGATCGGCGAGGGCAAGAAGTCGCTGGCGTACGCGCTGCGCTTCCGGGCCCCCGACCGTACGCTCACGGTGGACGAAGCCAGTGCGGCACGCGATGCCGCCGTGGCCGCCGCGGCCGAACGGGCGGGCGCCGCACTCCGCGGAGCGTAGTCGGCCCGCGGACCCGCGGACGACACAGGCACAGACGACGCAGGGGCGCCCCCGGCCATCCGGGGGCGCCCCTGCGTCATGCCGTGCGCCCCGCGTCGTACGGGCATCGCGTGGCCGCGGATCGGCGCACGGGCGCGGGCAGTTGGGGGTCCGTCGTCCACCCGGGCGCCTCGCGCCGTGGGCACACGGGTGAGCGAGGGGTGGTCACCGGAGCGCCGCCCCCTCCCGGCGTGCCGTGATTGGTAGATGTAGGGCCGTACCGCCCAGCTGGAGGAGAGGGCAGCCATGGCCGCAGCGACATCACGACGCCCGACGTACCGCGCCGGCGACGGCGCCCGACCCCAGGGTTCCGCGTCCACCGCCGTCGACGAGACCGCCCGGCGCGCCCCACGCTGCGAACTCCTCGCCGTCATCGGCCCGTCGGGCCCCACACGTGCGGCGCTGCTGGCAGCGCTCGCGGAGCGGCCCTGGCCGCAGGACGGCGCGGCGGCGGCCGGGGACGGCCACCGGATTGCCGTCGTACGCTGCCAGGGTGCGGAGGCACCCGACCCGCGGGCCCGTGTCGCGGAGCTGCTCGCCGAGGCTGGTGACGACACCCTCGCCGTCACGGGCCTCACGATGGCCGAGGCGTGTGCGCACGGTGGTGCGGACGGCGCCCTGTCGCCGCACATGCGGTACGAACACCTGTCCGCCGCCGACCAGTTGGTGGTCGCGCTGGCTCTCGCCGTCGCCGGCGGGCCCGGCGCCGTCGTCGTGGATGGCGCCGACAACGGGCTCGACGCCACCGGATGTCATCGGGTCTGGTCCCGGCTCCGCAGGGTGGCCGAGTCGGGGACCACGGTCGTCGCCGCCTCCGAGTCGGCAGCGGCGGCCGGACTCCACGCGCACCGCACGGTGCTGCTGCCCGCGGTGCGCGGGATCGGAGCAGCGGGCGGGGTACGCGTACCCCTCCACGGCTGAACGGCTTGCCGACCCGACCCTGGCGCCCCCTGGCCGACCCTCTGCCCCATCACCGCCCTTGCGGTCCGGGGCAGTTGGGCTCTCCGAGGCTTCTCACCCCGGTCGGGCCGCCGGCGTCTCGCGGTGGGCGCGGTGAACCCCCGTGGGACTCCGGCCGCACGGCCACCTCCTCAGGGTGCAGTGCTGAGCCGAGGCTCCAGCCAGGCACCAGGGGCCCGGCTTTCCCGGTCACATGACGCCGGGGGAGCGGGGGCCGGCCGCTGTTCCCGGCGCGCGCCGCTGTTCCCGGCGCACCGGCGCACCGGCGCACCGGCGACCGGCGGACCGGCGCACCGGCGGACCGGCGACCAGCGGACCGGCGCACTGGCGGACCGGCGCACCGGCGACCGGGCAGACCCGGCACCGACCCCGACGGCCCGCCGCGTCTCATGCACGGCGACGTGCCGCCATGTCGCCCATGGCCCGCGCGAGTTCGGAGCGCCCCGGGATGCGCAACTTGCGGTATGCGCCGGTCAGATGGGTCTCCACCGTCCGCAGGGACACGTACAGGTGCGCCGCGATCTCCCTGTTGCTCAGCCCCTGTACGGCCATCGACACCACCCGCTCCTCACCGGCCGTGAGCGGCGAGGCGTCCTTCGCCGGGCGGTAGGAGCCACGCCCCCCGGCGTCGTGCAGCCGCTTCTGCAGGCGTTCGGCCAGCAGCGCGGCGCCCGAGCGGACCGCGACGTCCAGTCCGCGCCGCAGGGCGGTCCGCGCGCCCTTCCTGTCCTCCCGTGCGAGCAGCGCGCCCCCGTACGCGTAAAGGGCGCGGGCGAGTTCGAGGTCCGCCGGTGTGTCGTCGAGCACCCCGACCGCCTCGGCCAGTTGCTCCAGGCCCCGCCCTCCTCCGGAGGCCATGCCCGCGGCACGCAGGGCCACACCGAGGCCGCGGGGGATCCCCGCGCGCCGGGCGAGATCCAGCTCGCGTTCGATCAGGGCGTGTGCGTCGGCAGGCGCCCCCATGGTGAGCAGCGCGCGGGCCGCCCGCGAACGCCAGGGGCCGAACGCCGGGTTGACCGTGCCCGCCGCCTCCCAGTGGCGCCCGGACTGCATCATCAGCGACAACCCCGCGCGGCTGTCGCCCTGCGCCGTGCGCAGGGAGGCCAGGCTCATCAGAAAGCGGGGCCATTCCCACGAGACGTCGGCGGGGTCCCCGGCGGCATGTGCACTCGCGACCCGATCGGCGGCCGTGAGGTCCCCGCGTTCGATGTGAACGTCGATCATGATGGCGTCCAGGGCCGTCCTGAAGGGCAGTTCACCGTCCGACCGGGCCCGTTCGTGCGCGGCGCGGGCGGCCGCCGCGGCGTGGTCGATGTCGCCCCGGCACAGGGCGATTCCGGCGCGGTAGACGAGCAGTGACGAGGCCATCAGTGTCATGCCCTGCCCCGCGGTCTCCCGCATGAGGCGGTCGCACAGGGCGTCGGCGTCGTCCAGCCGGTCCAGATACAGCAGGGACTGGGCGACGGTGTAGTGCAGGGGGAAGAGGCCGTGCGAGAACGTGGGCAGGTTCACCGAGGCGCGGTCCGTCAACTCCGCGACGTGCGCGGCGGGTTCGGCCGCACGGAGCGTGTCGAAGGCCCGTATCGCCAGCAGTTGCCGTTCCGCGGGAGTCACCCCCGCGGGCTCGGCCATCCGGCCGCGGACTCCCGCCGCCGGGACAACTGCGCGCCCGCCGTGTGCACCGGGGCCGCCCGCCGCGACGGCCTGACGCTCCGCGGCACCCTCCGCCGTGTCCGTGTCCGTGTCCGTGTCCGCATCCGCGTCCGTGTCCGTGTCCGTATCCATGCCCGAGTCCGAGTCCGCGGAGGGCAGGGCAGCGGCCGGCGGGGCCGTGGAGCCCACCGAGGGGCGCTCGAACTCCAGCCACCAGCTCAACGCCCGCATACGGAGCCGGGATTCGCGCTTCAGGGACGACGACTCCGCGAGCGTCCGCAGTTCCCGCGCCAGCCGCCCCAGCGCCGTCGCCCGACCCCGTCCGGCGCGCGCGAGCAGATGCGAGAACGTCAGGACGCCGACGGCCTCGCTACGGGCCGCGGCGTCGGTCAGGCACTCCAGCGCCGTCGTGCCGTACGACACCGCCAGCGCGGGGTCGTAGTAGCCGGCAGCCGCCGCGAGATCGAGCAGCACCCGGGCGGTCTCCGCGCCCTCGTCGGGCTGGTGCACGGCGTGGCGCAGATACGTCACCGCCGTCTCGGCCGCGCCCCGGCGCAGCGCGTCGTCGGCGGCGCGGCGCAGCACCGGCAGGGCCCACCGGCCCGGCACGGGCCCCGCGGCCAGCAGATGCGCCGCCACCTCCTCCTCGGGTCCTCCGCTGAGGTGCAGGACACGGGCCGCCCGCGCGTGCGCCTCGCCGACCTGCTGCGGTGTCCACTCCGACAGCACCACATCGCGTACGACCGGGTGGACGAAGCGCATCTCCTCGCCGTCGCGCAGCAGCCCCGAAGCCTGGAGCCGCGCCGCCGCCGAACCGATCACCGCCTCGCCCGTACCGCAGTACGCGGCGAGCAGCGCAGCCGTCTTGCGGTCGCCCAGAATCGCCAGTCCGCGCGCCAGTTGGGCCGTGTCGTCCGACCCCTGGCCGAGGCGGTGCCTGATCTCCCGCGCGAGAGTGGGGAGTCCGAAGGTACGGATCCGTTCCCGCTCCTCGCGGGTCGGACGTACGCCACCGCGCTGCGCGTCGCACAACAGCGCCCGCAGGAACAGCGGATGGCCGTCGGTCGCGGCGTGGCAGGCCGCGCAGAAGGACGGGTCGGGATCCGGTACGCCGAACACCGCCGCGACGAGCCGCTCCACGCTGCGCGGGCCGAGCGGCTCCAGGACCAGGGTGTGACACACCGAGGGGTGGATGAGCTCGTTGTAGAGGGGGCCGGTGGCGGCCCGGTCGCCGCCGCGCGTGGTCACGGCGATCAGGATCGGCCGGTCGTCCGCCCGGTGGACCAGACCCACCAGCCAGCGCAGCGACGGAGGGTCGATCCACTGCAGGTCGTCGACGGCCAGGAGCAGCGGCCGGGACCGGGACAGCCGGGAGACGAGCGTGTCGAGACCGTAGCGGGCCTGCGTCGCCTCGGACCCGGCTCCGGTCCGGTCGTGCCCCGCGGCCCCGGCCCCGGGGTCCAGCAGCTCCAGCGCCGCCTCTTCCGCATCCTCCAGCAGCGACCTGCTCTCGCCGCCCGCCGGCTGGTCGAAGAGCGGGCGGAACAGCCTCCGGACCGTGCCGAAGGCGAAGTCGCGCTCCAGCTCCCGGCACCGCACCCGCAGTACCCGGAACCCCTGGACGCGGTCGAGCCAGGTGTGCAGGAGCGCCGACTTGCCGCTGCCCGCACGCCCGTCGAGCTGGACCACCCGCGTGCCGGTGGCCGGTACCTCCGCGGCCACGGCGTCGAGGTGTGCCAGCTCGTCCTCACGCCCGACGAGCGGCCAGTCCGGGCCGGAGGGAGAGAGCCCGCCCGGTGCGGCGTGGCCAGGGTGGCCACGGCCCGAGCGTTCCGTGGGATGCCTGCTGCTCATCCGGCGTTACCTCCGTCTTCGGAGAGCCAGACGTCAGCTCGGAGGCCGGGGTTGCCCCGTTTGCGAGACTGTTCACCAGGTGTTGCGGAATCGACGGGTCCGCGGTGCGCCGGCCCCTCCTTACGCCCGGTCACCGGACCGCCCGAACCCGCCCTCACACACCGTGCGCAACGCCCTCCCGGACGCCCGTGCGCGCCTGTGACGGCGCGCACACGAGAGGCCGTCGCGTCCTCCAGGACCTCCCGCGAGAGGCGTGCTCACGACGAAGGGACCGCGGCCGCCCGCGGCTCACGCCCTCCGATGCACGGCGACCCGGCCGACCGCGCTCCGCGATCGGCCGCTACGCGGACGCCGCTACGCGATCGGCCGCTACGCGGACGCCGCTACGCGATCGGCCGCTACGCGGACGCCGCTACGCGGACGCCGCTACGCGGACGCCGCTACGCGATCGGCCGCTACGCGGACGCCGCTACGCGGACGCCGCTACGCGGACGCCGCTACGCGGACGCCGCTACGCGCAGGCCGCTACTCGTAGAGGTAGAAACCCGAGCCCGACTTGCGGCCCAGGCGCCCCGCGTCGACCATCCGCTGGAGCAGCGGGGGAGCGGCGTACAGCGGCTCCTTGTACTCCTCGTACATCGAGTCGGCCACCGACGCCACGGTGTCCAGGCCGATGAGGTCGGAGAGCTTCAGCGGGCCCATGGGGTGGGCGCAGCCCATCTCCATGCCGTTGTCGATGTCCTCACGGCTCGCGATGCCCGACTCGAACATCCGGATCGCGGAGAGCAGATACGGGATCAGGAGCGCGTTGACCACGAAGCCGGAGCGGTCCTGCGCCCGGATCGCGTGCTTGCCGAGCAGATCCGAGACGAGCTTCTCCGCCCGCACGATCGTCTCGTCGGAGGTGGTCAGCGCCGGAATGAGCTCGACGAGCCGCTGCACCGGAGCCGGGTTGAAGAAGTGGACGCCGATGACCTGGTCGGGCCGGGAGGTGGCCACGGCGAGCTTGACCAGCGGGATCGAGGAGGTGTTGGAGGCGAGTATCGCGTCCTGCCGAGTGACGACCTGGTCGAGGATCTGGAAGATCTCGGTCTTGACCTGCTCGTTCTCGACGACCGCCTCGACGACCACGTCCCGGTCGGCGAACTCCCCGAGGTCCGTGGTGAAGCTCAGCCGGTCCAGCGTCGCGTCGCGCTCCTCCGCGGTGATCTTGCCGCGCTCCGCCGCCTTGGCGAGGGAGTTCGTCAGCCGCGTACGGCCGATCTCCAAGGCCTCGCCGGTGGTCTCGGCGACCATGACCTCCAGACCGGAACGGGCGCACACCTCCGCGATACCCGCGCCCATCTGGCCGCAGCCCACCACTCCGACGCGTTCGATGTCGGTCACATCGTGCCTTTCGCTGATCTTCTTCGGCTTCAGCCCCAGACGTTACTCCGCACGGGCGAGTACCGAGGGCCCCGGGGCGGGCATGCTGGGTGCGTAGGGCGGGACTTCCTGGCACGGAGGGGGCGCGTCATGAGGCATATCTCACGCAGAGGATTCGCGGCCGGGGCGGCCGGAACGCTGTCCGGACTGCTGACGGCCGGGGACGCGATCGCCTACGCGCCCGAGGGGGATCCCGGGGTGATCCGCCGTCCGCAGCGGCAGTTCCGCGGCATGTGGCTGGCCACTGTCGCCAACCGCGACTGGCCCTCGAAGCCCGGACTCCCCGCGGAGCGGCAGCAGGCCGAGCTCCTCGCCTTCCTCGACACGGCGGTGCAGCGCCGGCTCAACGCCGTGATCTTCCAGGTGCGGCCGACCGCCGATGCGCTGTGGCCCTCCCCGTACGAGCCCTGGAGTCAGTACCTCACGGGCCGGCAGGGCGAGGACCCGGGCTGGGACCCGCTCGGCTTCGCGGTGCGCGAGGCTCACCGGCGCGGACTGGAGCTGCACGCCTGGTTCAACCCGTACCGGATCGCCAACCACACCGACCCGTCCCTGCTGGTCCCCACCCACCCCGCGCGGCTCCACCCTGAGTGGGTGGTGCCCTACGGCGGCAAGCTCTACTACAACCCGGGCCTGCCCGAGGTCCGGCGCTTCGTCCAGGACGCCATGCTCGACGCCGTACGGCGCTACCCGATCGACGCCGTGCACTGGGACGACTACTTCTACCCGTATCCGTCTCCGGGGCAGGTCTTCGACGACGACGCGGCCTGGGAGGCGTACGGCGCGGGCTTCCCGGACCGGGCCGCCTGGCGGCGCGACAACACCGACCGCCTCGTCCGCGAGACCGCGCTGCGCATAGGGAAGCTCAAGCCGCGTGTGCGGTTCGGGATAAGCCCTTTCGGCGTCTGGCGCAACCGGGCCACCGACCCCGAGGGCTCCGACACCCAGGCGGGGGTGCAGACCTACGACGATCTCTACGCCGACACCCGCGGCTGGGTCCGCAAGCGCTGGATCGACTACATCGTGCCCCAGGTCTACTGGAACATCGGGTTCACCGTCGCCGACTACGCCAGGCTCGTGCCCTGGTGGGCGGACGTCGTCGACGGGACCGGCGTGGACCTCTTCATCGGTGAGGCGCTCTACAAGGCGGGCGACCCGGCGCAGCCCGCACCCTGGCAGGATCCCGCCGAGCTGTCCCGCCATCTGACGTTCGACCGGGACTTCCCGCAGGTCCGCGGCAATGTCTTCTTCTCGGCAAAGGAAGTGGCCGCCGACCGCATCGGGGCAATGGCCCGAGTGGTCGCCGACCACTATCCGACGCCGGTGCGCCCGCCGCGCTGAGCCTGCGGAGCGCCTTCGGCCCGTCCTGATCTCTGCCGGTCTCTGCCGTCTCTGCCGGCCGGCGCCTGCCTAGCGTCCGGGGATGGCTTCTCCCGGGTGCCGCACGATCGCGTCGGGGCCCGGGGATACCACGCACTCCTTGCCGTCGTCCTCGAAGCGGATCCGGTAGGGCGGTTCGCCGTGGTCCCCCATCACTTCGACGATCTTGGCCGTGCGGTCGTGGTGCCCGACCGTCCTGCCGTGGACGAGCAGCGTGTCGCCTTTCTTCGCTTCCATCTGCGGTGACCTTCCGCTCAGGGGTGCTGCGCCTGATGTCCCAGAGTGTGGTGCTCCGTTCCGTAAGTGTATTGCGGCAACCGGTTCCCGCACCCCCCTGGGCGGCCTGTCAGGACCGGGCCCGCTGGGTGACCGCGATGCAGACGAGCACGGCTGCGGCCGTCAGTGGGGCGGCGGGAGTGAGGTGCTCTCCCAGCAGCAGGACGGACCACACGAGCGTCAGCAGGGGCTGGGCGAGCTGCAACTGGCTGGCTCGCGTGACGCCGATTGCGGCCATGCCGCGGTACCACACGAGCAGCCCCAGGAACTGGGAGCCCGCGGCGAGCCAGAGAACCCCGGCCACCGCGTGACCGGTGAGGTGCACGGGCTCGGCGAGCAGCGCGAACACGGCACCGGCGAGCGCGGCCGGGAGGCAGGCGACCAGGGCCCAGCCGATGACCTGCCAGCCCGGCAGGTCGCGCGCGAGGCGCCCGCCCTCGGCGTAGCCGGCGGCGCAGACCAGCAGGGCGGCGAAGAGATACAGGTCCCCGGTCGTCGGGGTGCCGCCGCTCTGCACCAGGGCGAAGGCGATGACGACCGCGGCCCCGGCGAGGGCGGCGACCCAGAACATCAGGGACGGCCGGGCCCCGGTGCGGACGGCGGAGTACGCGGCGGTGGTCAGCGGCAGCAGTCCGACGACCACGGCGGCGTGGGAGGTGGTGGACGTCTGCAGCGCCAGCGTCGTCAGCAGCGGGAAGCCGACGACGGCACCGGCGGCGACGACGAGCAGCCCGGCCCAGTGGCGGCGGTGGGGGACCGGGACGCGACGGGCGAGCAGGCAGCTACCGGCGATGAGAGCGGCCAGGACGATACGGGCCGTGGTCACGCTCCAGGGGCCCAGGCCCTCCAGTGCCCATGCGGTCGCGGGAAAGGTGAGGGAGAAGGCGGCCACGGCCAGGGCGGCGAGGAGGGTGCCGCCTGCGTTGGCCGTGCCGTGAGACGTCTGCCCGGGGAGGGAGGTCTCTCCGGCCGCGGATGTCTGTCCGGTCCCGGGTGCCTGTCCGGTCCGGGGTGCCCGTCCGGTCGCGGTCGTGTGCCCGGCCTCGGGTGCCTGCCCGGCCGTGGCGGCCTGTCCGGTTCGCGGGGCGTACTCGGCCATGACGGTCTGCGTGCCCGCGCCCGCGCTGGTCCGGGGGTTCACCGCGCCGGGGATTCCGCTTCCCGCCGCTATCGCCACGGTCTCGATAGCGCTATCCTCGCTTCTCATGCAAGAGCGTAGCAGTGTGGGTGAGCTGGCGGAAACCCTGCGTACAGAGCTGAACCGCTACTCGTACGGTGAGAAGCTGCCATCCAGTCGGGCTCTGGTGGAGCGCTACCGCGTCAGCCCGGTGACGGTCACGCGGGCGCTGGCCGTCCTCGCGGGAGAGGGGCTCGTCGTCACCCGTCCCGGCGCCGGCGCCTTCCGTGCCGAACCCCGCCGCCGTACGCCCGAGCCGGGCGACACCTCGTGGCAGGAGCTGTTCCTCAGCGCCGAATCGGCCTCCGCATCCGGCGAGCCCATTCCCCGTACGGTCGACGCCTCCGGGGTGCTGGCCACGCTCGCCGCACCGCCGCCCGGCGTGATCGAGTTCAACGGCGGCTATCTGCACCCTGCCCTCCAGCCGGAACGGGCCATGGCCGCGGCCCTGGCCCGGGCCGGACGGCGCCCGGGAGCCTGGGGCCGCCCGCCGATGGAGGGCCTGGCGGAGCTGCGTGCATGGTTCGCGCGCGAGATCGGCGGACCCGCGGGCCCCGTGGGCGCCTCCGAGGTGCTGATCACCGCGGGCGGCCAGAGCGCCCTCACCACGGCGCTGCGCGCGCTCGCGCCGCCCGGCGCCGCCGTGCTCGTCGAGTCGCCCACCTACCCGGGCATGCTCGCGGTCGCCCGGGCCTCGGGGCTCCGCCCGGTACCGGTCCCGGCGGATGCCGACGGCGTACGGACCGAGCTGCTGGCGGCCGCCTTCCGCGCGACGGGGGCGCGGGTCTTCGTCTGCCAGCCGCTGTTCCAGAACCCGACCGGGGCCGTGCTCGCCCCGCATCGCAGGAGCGAGGTCCTGCGCGCCGCGCGCGAGGCGGGCGCGTTCGTGGTGGAGGACGACTTCGCGCGCGTCCTCGTCCACGACGACGCGGGGACGCTGCCACCGCCGCTCGCGGCGGAGGACCCCGACGGGGTCGTCGTCCACCTGCGCTCACTGACCAAGATCACCTCACCCAGCCTGCGGGTCGGAGCCCTGGCCGCCCGCGGGCCCGTGCTGAGCAGGCTGCGCGCGATCCAGGTCGTCGACAGCTTCTTCGTCCCTCGTCCGCTCCAGGAGGCTGCGCTCGAACTGGTCGGCGCGCCCGCCTGGCCGCGCCATCTGCGCACGGTCCGCGCGGAGTTGAGGGCCCGCCGCGACGCGATGGCGGCCGCGGTACGCCGTGAGCTGCCCGAACTGGCGCTCACCCACGTGCCGTCGGGCGGCTACCACCTCTGGCTGCGGCTGCCGGAAGGCACCGACGAGGACGTGCTGGCCACCGCCGGACTGCGCGCGGGCGTCGCGGTCGCCACCGGAGCCCCGTACTTCGCCGCTGAACCACCCGCCCCGCACTTGCGGCTGAGCTTCGCGGGCGTGGCGGGCGCGACCGAAATCGCCGAGGGCGTACGGCGGTTGAGGACCGCGTGCGACGAGGCGATCGGCCGCTGAGGGCGGTCCCGAGGGGCGGGTGACGGCGCTGGAGAGACGGGTGGACGTCGGTTGCGCGGTTACGGGCGGCCGCGCCCCCGGCCGGTCAGGCACACGCTGATGACGTACCCGCCGGGAGCGGAGCTCGGCCCGGCGCGTTGCGCCGTCGTGCCCGCACGCATCGTGTCGTGCCCGTACGCGTCGTACGGCCGGCCGTGCACCTCTTCCATGATGCAGAATCGCGATCCCCGGTCCTTCTTCACGATCTGGCCCGAGTCGGTGCCGGGATCTCGCCCGAGTCGGTGCCGGGCCCCTGCCGCACGATGAGGGTCTCCATGGCGGTCACGGCTCCACGGGGCATGGCCGGGCTTCCCGGGCGCCGTTGTCCCGCGCTGCTGCCCGTGCCTGAACGCGCCGCGCGGCGGCGGGATTCGGCCGGCCGGCCGACGCGGGCGCAGCGGCGAGGCCGCCCGCCGCGGGCAGGACGGAGGCGTCGCAGACCGGAATCTTCTCTGCTGGAGTCAGTGCCGAGAAGACCGGCCGGTCCGGCGGGCCGTGCCGTGGGTCCCGGGTCCACCGTGCCTGGCGGTGTGCGCGATGGCGTGCACAGCGGCGCATCCCGCGAGCCTCAGGCTCGTGGCAGGTCGCGCAGTTCCTCCGCCAGACGGGTGATGCGGCGCTTCCACGCCGTGAGTGCCGTGTGCCGTTCCGCCGTCAGCTCGCCGGGGCCGGTCTGGGTGAGAACGAGCCGGGCGCCATGACCCGTACCGTTCGTCAGTTCCCAGCGGACGCGGCCCGCCGTATTGCCGCCCGACTCCCATGCGTACTCCAGCAGTTCGGGCTCCTTGGCCGAAGTGACGGCTCCCGCGGGCACGCGGTCGTTCGTGAACGCGGGCGGCACCGCGCCGCCCGCCCCGGCCGCCGTGCCGCCCTCGCCGGCCAGCAGGGCCCAGACCCGCTCGGCGGGCTGGGTGAGCTGGCGCTCGAAACGCACCACCCAGCCGTCCGCGGTGTCCGAGTACACCCCGCCGTTCAGCCCGAACTTCTCGACGTAGCGGTCGTGCATCGCGGCCACAGGGAAGCCGGGCTCGACCGGCCGGTCGTCCACCACGGCCTCCAGGGCGTCGAGGCAGACCTGCCAGCCGCTGGCGTAACTCGCCGCGGCGTAGCGGTCGTCGAAGATGTGGGTGAAGACCAGCAGGCAGCCCGTGCCCTCCGGGGTGAGTTCGAAGCGGATCAGGTCGTCGCTCTCGCGGGTCATCTCCGCCGGGGCCCGGGTGCTGAAGGCGAAGAGCCGCGGCGGGTCCAGCTCGGTGACGACGGCGTCCAGCGTCGTGCCCGCGCCGTCGTCGAAGCGGATCTTCCCGCCCAGGCGCAGGTCCAGTTCGGCGGCCCGGAACGGGTACCACCGGCTGAGGTGTTCCGGCTCGGTGACGGCCCGCCAGACCTTCTCGGGCGAGTGGGCCAGTCGCCGCTCGATGCGCAGGACGGGCCGGCCGTCCGCGGTGGTCAGCGTCTCGTTCATGACTGATCCTTCCGGTCGGCGCCGGGGACGTCCGGCGCGGCGTCGGTGTCCGGCAGGGCGTGGGGCTCTGCCACGGCACAGGGCTCTGCCACGGCACCGGGCTCCGGCGCGGCACCGGGGCCTTCCGGCATCGTGTCGAGGTGCCGTTCGAGGGCGTCGAGCCGCTCCTCCCACAGCCGCCGGTACGGCACGAGCCAGGCGTCGATCTCGGCGAGAGGCTCCGGGCGCAGCTCGTACCACCGTCGCTGTGCATCCCGGCGGACATGGACGAGACCGGCCTCGCGCAGCACTCGCAGATGCTTGGAGGTACCGGGCTGGCTCAGCCCGAGGTGGTCGGTCAGCTCGCCGACCAGGCGGGGGCGCTCCAGCAGCAGATCGAGGATCCGCCGGCGGGCCGGCTCCGCGAGCACGTCGAAGGGTATGGACACGCCCTCGAACATACTCCCAGAGCTATATAACTGCAAGGGAATGTAAGCGAGGGGAAGCCGGACGGCTGCCGCGCCCGCGATCAGCGGCGGCGCAGCTCACCCGCCGTCGTCCCGGTGCGCTCCCGGAGCAGGATCCGGAGCGTGTTGGCGTGCTCGTAGCCGACCTTGCGGGCGATGACGTCCAGCGGCATACCGGTGGTCCGCAGTAGATGCGAGGCCCGCTCGACCCGCAGGTCCTGCACGAAGCGGACCGGGGAGGTGCCGAGCGTGCGGCGTACGGCCCGCTGGAGCGTGCGCTCGCTGACCCCGATGGCGTGCGCGCCGTCCGCGATGGAGATCGGCTCGTCCAGGTGCACGCGCGCCCAGCGCTCGAAGGCGGCCAGGGTGGGATCGCTCTGCGCGAGGGCGGCCGAGATGGTGTACGCCGCCTGGGAGGGTCGTTCGTCGACGACCAGATAGCGCGCGACGAGGTCGGCGAGCACCGGGCTGCTCATCCGGACGATGGCGAGCGCGAGGTCGACATGGCCGAAGGCCGCGCCCGCCGTCGTCACTCCGCCCGACGACGTCACCATGCGGGTCTCGTCGATCGTCACCGCCGGGTAGCGCTTGCGGAAGTACGGTGCGAGCCACCAACTCGTCGTCGCCTGGCGCCCGTCGAGCACGCCCGACTCGGCGAGCAGGAAGGTGCCCGTACAGGCCGAGGCCACGGGGGTGCGGCGCTCCCGCGCCGCCACCACCAGTCGCCGCGCCGCCGCGGACGCCGGTCCCGAGACGTGCGCGATCAGCGCGTCGGGGCGCCGCTCCGCCAGCGCGGGCACCAGCAGCAGGTCGGTCTTCTCCGCCTCGGCGACGGGCGCGGTCGTGACCACATGGCCCGCGCCCGTACGGACCCGGCGGCGGAAGCCGACCGTCGTGACGTTCCAGGCGGGCGGCGGCTCCGGGAGCTCCGTCCGCATGCCGTTCGCCCCGTCCAGGACGTCGAGGATCGCGGCGAGCCCCGAATCGAAGACGCCGTCGTACGCCAGCACTGCTATATCCATGACGGAAACCGTATCGGAAGCGTCGCTTGCGACACTGGGAGGCGAGGGCTCGGCCTCCTAGGTTTGCTGATGTCCGGACAGCGGCCGGTGCGACGGCACCGCCACCGAATCCGAATTCGACCACCACCCCACGGGAGTGCACCATGACCAAGCTCGGCCTGCTGGCCAGGATCGAAGCCAAGCCCGAGTACGCCGACAAGGTCGACGCCATGCTGCGGGACGCAGTGCAGGCCGCCCGCGAGGAGGAGCACACCGTCACCTGGTTCGCGTTCCGCCAGAGCGCCACCACGTTCGGCGTGTTCGACACCTTCCAGGACGAGGACGGCCGCAAGGGCCACCTGGAGGGCAGGATCGCCGCCGCGCTGATGGAAGCGGCGCAGACGATGCTCGCCGAGGCGCCGGACATCCGGCCCGTCGACGTCCTGGCGGTCAAGCTTCCCTGATCCGGCCCCGTGTGCGGCCCGGGAGCGTCAGCTCTGTCGGGAACGCTATGGAAGCTGTCGTGAGCGACGCTCCCGGGGGACCGCCGTACGCGCCTAGATTCGCGGTACGGGGGCGAGCACCTCTCGCCCCCGTACCGCACGCACATCGACAACACGCCCCACCCGACGGGTCATTAGAGGCCCCGCCCGACGGGGCGTTCGAGGGACGGAACGCACCATGGCGCAGCCCGCCGCCCAGAATCCCGCCACGCCCGCGACCGCGCCGGAGACCACCGCGACCGGAACCGACACTCACGTCGACCACGGCGGCGGTACCGGACACGGCACGGATGCCGCGGGTGTCCGCTCACGTATCCACACCTGGGACCCGCCGACGTCGTACGCGGACGTCGGTGGCCGCTCGGGGCTCGAGCTGGCGCGCATGAGCCTGGACGGGAGCCTCCCTGCGGCGCCGATCTGCGGCACCCTCGGCTTCCGGCTCGTGGAGGTCGAGGAAGGCCGCGCCGTCTTCGAGGGCGAGCCGGGGGAGCACCTCTTCAACCCCATGGGCACCGTCCACGGCGGTTTCATGGCGACCCTCCTCGACTCCGCCCTCGGTACGGCGGTGCTCAGCGCCCTGCCGTCCGGCCGCGCGTACACCACCGTTCAGCTCGGGGTGCATCTGGTCCGCCCTGTCCTCGGCACCACCCCGACGCTGCGCTGCGAGGGCGCAGCCGTGCATGTCGGCCGTACGACGGCGACCGCGGAGGCGCGGATCACCGGGGTGGCCGACGGAAAGCTGTACGCGCACGGGACGACCACATGCGCCGTCTTCGCCGTGCCCGGCACGGCCTGAAGAGCGAGGATGGATCACATGACCAGGACGACGGTCGTCAATCTCAAGGGCCACCGCGACGATCCCGACTATGCGGACGTCGTCTACGTCGGCAGGGCGATGCACCGCGGCGGATGGGACCTGAAGGGATCGCCGCTCGCCAGCCCCTTCCGCCCGGGTCCTGACGGCACGCGGGAGGAGGTCGTGGCGAAGTACCGCGCGTATCTGCTCGGCCGCCCGGACCTGCTGGAGCTGCTGCCGGATCTGCGCGGCCGCCGGCTGGGCTGCTGGTGCGTCCCCGAGGCGTGCCACGCCCAGGTCATCGCGGAGCTGGCGGACTCCCTCGACGCGTAGGGCCTTCCTCCGTCGGTGCGGCGGGTCGAAGTCCCTTTCCCTGGGCCGGAGTTGCCGTTCGCCGGGCCGAAGTCCCGCTCTCCGGAACGATATTCCGTCGGCGCGCAGGCAGCCGTTCGCCCCATGGAAGCGTCCTACGGGATGCGGTCGGGCCGCGACCCCAGGTGGATACGTGGATACGGCGCCATGACGCAGGCCGCGACGCGGCACCCCGCGACGGAACGAGGGAGACCATGACGGAGCGCAGGATCGTCAGCAGGCGCGGCCTTCTCACCGTGACCGGTGCGGTCTCGTCCGCGGCAGCAGCGGCGTGGGCGGCAGCGGGCTGCGGTCCGTCCCGTTCCACCAGGCGCGGCATTCCCGAACCGGTCTCCTTCCTGCGCACCTCGTGGTCGACCGACCCCTTCGCCCTGTGCGCGTACTCCTTTCTCGCCCCCGGCCCCCTGGGCACATCGGTGCGGACGAAGCTGGCCGCCCCGGTCGGTGAACGGCTGCACTTCGCCGGTGAGGCCACCTCGGGCGAGGCGCCGGCGACGACCACCGGTGCGCTGCTCAGCGGCCGCAGGGCCGCGCGCGACATCCTGGAGACCGCCCGCGACGGTGCGCGGGTCACGGTCATCGGCGCCGGGTTCGCCGGACTCGGCTGCGCCCGCGCCCTCGCCGACGCGGGCATGCGCGTACGCGTCCTGGAGGGGCGCGACCGCACCGGCGGCCGGACATGGACCCGGCGGCTCGCCGGGGTGCCCGCGGAGATGGGGGCCTCCTGGATCCACTCCTGGCGCGGCAACCCGGTCACGGAACTGCTGAAGCGCACCGGGGGCCGCTCCTCGCCCTTCGACTACGACAACACGGCCGGCACGGACGAGGCGGCCATGGCCGAACTCGCCCGCCACACCGGCAAGCTCGACGCCGTCGAGGACCCCGACACCACCCCCGTCTCCGCGGTCTTCCCCGAGAACCCATCGGCGGGACTGCGCTGGGCGGCCAACCTGACGTACACCCAGGAGTACGCCGCGGAGCCCGGCCAAATCTCCGTCAGCGCCCTGGAGGAGGGCACCGGCGGCCGCGGTGGAGACGTTCTGCTGCCCGACGGCTACGACCGGCTCATCGACTGGCTCCGCGGCGACATCCCGGTCCGTACGGGTGCCACGGTCACCGCCGTCCGTCACGGCGCGGGTGGGACGACCGCCGTCCTCGACGGCGGGGAAGAGGTCGAGTCGGACCACTGTGTGGTGACCGTGCCCATCGGCGTCCTCAAGGCGGGCCGCATCACCTTCGATCCGCCGCTGCCCGCCGCCAAGCGGAACGCCGTCGACGCGCTCGGGGCGGGGCTGATGGACAAGCTCTGGCTCCGCTTCGACGACGTGTTCTGGGACCGCGACGCCGACGTCCTCGAATGGTTCGACCCCGATGAGCCGGGCCTGTGGCCCTACTGGGTCAACGGCCACAAGGTCTTCGGCGAACCCCTCCTGCTCGGCTTCAACGCGGGCCACTACGCGCACCGCCTCGCCCGCTGGTCCGACCGCCGGGTCGTGTCGAGCGCGATGGACGCCCTGCGCCGTATGCACAGGTGACGCTGGGGGCGGCGGACGGTCTCCGGGATCGTGGAACCGGGGCCGACACATGTCAGCATGACCCGGTGACCGAGCTGATGCGGCAACCAACGGGCGTGGAATTCCTGGACGTTCACCGGCTCCGCCTGGCCGAGACCGCTGCTCCGCGGGTGCCACCCGAACATCGGTCCGCGATGGACCGCGCCTGGGACGACGCCGTACGCGCAAACCCCTGCCTCTTCGACGGGCCGGTGGCGGCCTGCACCGGGCTGGACGCGGACGGCGCTGGCGGGCTGGTCATCTCCTGGGCGAGGACGACCTACCGGCACCGTGCGCTGCGGCGCGTCCCCGGCGCCACGTCATGGCTGCCGTCCCTGTTCGTCGGTGTCCTGCAGCCGGACGACGACGGGCGCCTGGTGGCGGGGCGGGGCTCGCCGTCGACGGCCGCTCCCGGGCGCTGGCAGCTGCCCGGTGGCACCGCCGAACCACCGGAGAGCCACGCGCCTCTCGACACGGCCGCGCTTCGCCGTCATGCCGCGCGCGAGCTGGCCGAGGAGACCGGTGCCGACGTCCCGCCGGACGACCTGACCCTGTGGTGCGTCACGCGGGGCACGAACGGCAACGTCGGCGTCCTCTTCCTCGCGCCACCCCGCCCGGCGGCCTGGCTGCACGACCGCCATGCGGCCCTGGTGTCCGCGGAGACGGCCCTGGGCAGGGAGGCCGAACTGGACCGGATCGCGCTCGTCCGCTCCCCGGCCGACGCGGCGGATGATCTCCGCGGCCCGCACGTGGACTATCTGGACGCGGTCCTCCGCCGGTACGCCGATCAGGCGCACCGCCGCGGCGCCTGATGCTTCCGGCTCGCGCGGCGGCGGGACCCTCCACCGTCGGCCGCGGGAGGGCCGCTGTTCGGATCAAGGGCCGCTGTTCGGATCACCGGTGCGAGCCCTTCCGGTGATTGCCGGGCGTCCGCGCCCGCCACGCGTGCCGACGCGGGTACGCCGTCACCGCAGAGACGGAAGCGCGATGCGGTGAGGAGACCGGATATGTACGCAGTGGTGCGGCGGTACGAGGGCGTGATCGACCCGGCCGAGGCGGGACGCCGGGTGAGCGAGGGGTTCGTGCCGCTCATCCGCCAGGTCCGAGGTTTCGTGGCCTACTACTGGGCCGATGCCGGGGGCGGGGTGATGGTCTCGACCACCGTCTTCCAGGACCGGGCCGGCGCCGAGGAGTCGAACGACAGGGCAGCGGACTTCGTACGGGAACGCCTCGCCTCCCTGCTCCCCAGCCCTCCCGAGGTCACGGGTGGCGAGGTCGTGGCGCATTCCTAGCGGCCCGGGCCCCTCCGCCGGAAGCGTCGCGGCTTGCGCGGTGGCGGGGGCTGTCCCATAGTCCGGAGGTATGGACGCGCGCGAGGCGGCGCTTCGACAGGCGTACGACCATGCCCTGCGCTGGCTGGCGAGCCTCTCCGACCGCCCGGTTCCCGCCCGCGCCTCGGCCGAGGAGATCGTGCGCGCGCTCGGTGCCGAACTGCCCGACGACCCGAGCCCGCCCGCCGACGTCGTCGATCTGCTGGCCACGGCCTGCGAGCCGGGACTCACCGCGTTTCCCAGCGGCCGCTTCTACGGCTTCGTGATCGGTGGCACGGAACCGGCCGCGCTGGCCGCGGACTGGCTGGTCAGTGCCTGGGACCAGAACTGCGTGATGCGCGCCGTCTCACCCGCGTACACGGCGGCGGAGGACATCGCCGGAGCGTGGCTGCTGGACCTCCTCGGCCTGCCGGGCGGCAGCGCCGTCGGGTACACCACGGGTGCCACGATGGCGAACTTCACCTGCCTCGCCGCCGGGCGGGACGCGGTGCTCCGGCGCGCCGGCTGGAACGTCGCCCGCGACGGACTCGCGGGCGCACCGGCCGTGCACGTCGTCGTCGGCGAGGAACGCCACATGGCCATCGATGTGGCGCTGCGCTACCTGGGACTCGGGCACCCCGACGCCGTCGGGGCGGACGACCAGGGGCGCATCGATCCCGACGCCCTGCGGCGCAGCCTCGCGGCCGCGGGCGAGTGCCCCACGATCGTGGTCCTCCAGGCCGGGGAGATCCACTCCGGCGCCTTCGATCCCTTCGCCGAGACGATCCGTGCCGCACGCGAGGCGGGCGCCTGGGTGCACATCGACGGCGCCTTCGGGCTCTGGGCCGCCGTTTCGCCGCCGTACGCACACCTGACGGCGGGCTGCGCGGACGCCGACTCCTGGGCGACGGATGCCCACAAGACCCTCAATGTCCCCTACGACTGCGGCATCGCGATCGTGCGCGACCCGGCCACGGTCCGGGCGGCCATGGGCGTGCACGGCGACTACCTCATCCAGCACGAACAGGGTGACCCCAGCGACAAGGTGCCTGAACTCTCCCGGCGCGGCAGGGGTTTTACCGTGTGGGCGGCCCTCAGGTCGCTCGGCCGGTCGGGTGTGGCCGACCTCGTCGAGCGGCTGTGCCGGCACGCCTCCGCGTTCGCCGCCGGGATCGCGGCGATCGACGGCGCGACTGTTCTCAACGACGTGGTCTTCACCCAGGTCTGCGCCGAGTTCGGCAGCGACGAACGCACGGAACGGGTGCTCAGCCGGCTGCTCGACGACGGCACGACCTGGATCAGCGGCTCCACCTGGCGTGGCCGGCGCGTCATGCGGATCTCGGTGAGCAACTGGTCGACGACGGACGAGGACGTGACGCGGGCGCTCGACGCGATCCGCCGCGCCGCCGCCACGGCCTGACACGCAACGAAGGATCCACCGGCCAGCGGGCTCGTCCGCCGACCGAAACCCTCGGTCGCAAAACACAGGCGGACCGGACCGGAACGGAACTCGATTGCATAAAGCTGCCGTATTCCGTATAGTCATGCCATCGAGAGGGAGGTTCGATGGCGGTACGAGTGGCAGTCGCAGGAGCGAGCGGATACGCGGGCGGGGAAGTGCTCCGCCTGCTCGCCGGGCACCCGGACGCCGACGTCGGGGCCGTCACCGCGAACAGCAACGCCGGGCAGCGGCTCGGCGCCCTCCAGCCGCATCTCCTCCCGCTCGCCGACCGCGTCCTCGAGCCGACCACCACCGAGGTCCTCGCCGGGCACGACGTGGTCTTCCTCGCGCTCCCGCACGGCCAGTCCGCGGCCGTCGCCGAGGAGCTGGGGGAGGGCGTTTTGGTCGTCGACTGCGGCGCGGACTTCCGTCTACGGGACGCCGAGGCGTGGGAGTCGTTCTACGGCTCCCCGCACGCCGGCACCTGGCCGTACGGTCTGCCTGAGCTGCCCGGGGCGCGCGCCGCGCTGCGGGGCACCCGGCGCATCGCCGTCCCCGGCTGCTATCCGACCGCCGTCTCCCTCGCGCTGTTCCCCGCCTACACCGCGGGGCTCGCCGAGCCGGAGGCCGTGATCGTCGCCGCGTCCGGCACCTCCGGCGCGGGCAAGTCCCCCAAGCCCCATCTGCTGGGCAGCGAGGTCATGGGCTCCATGAGCCCGTACGGCGTGGGTGGCGTGCACCGCCACACCCCCGAGATCGTCCAGAACCTCAGCGCCGCGGCCGGTGAGCCGGTGACCGTCTCGTTCACCCCCACCCTCGCCCCGATGCCCCGCGGCATCCTCGCGACCTGCAACGTCAAGGCGAAGCCCGGGACGACGGCCGCCGCTGTGCGCGAGGCGTACGGCAAGGCGCTCGCCGCCGAGCCGTTCATCCATCTGCTCCCCGACGGCCAGTGGCCGTCCACCGCGGCCGTGTACGGATCGAACGCCGCACTGATCCAGGTCGCGTACGACGAGACCGCCGGCCGCATCGTCGTGATCAGCGCGATCGACAACCTCACGAAGGGCACCGCCGGCGGCGCGGTGCAGAGCGTGAACATCGCCCTCGGGCTCCCCGAGGAAACCGGTCTTCCCGTGACCGGGGTCGCCCCGTGAACCGGGGCGGCACCGTGGGCGGGGCAACGACGAAGGAGGCGCAGTGAGCGTCACGGCAGCCAAGGGATTCACGGCGGCGGGCATCGCCGCCGGGATCAAGGAGAGCGGCAACCCCGACCTGGCGCTCGTCGTCAACACCGGGCCGCGCCGCGCCGCCGCGGGCGTCTTCACCTCCAACCGCGTCAAGGCCGCGCCGGTCCTGTGGTCCGAGCAGGTCCTGAGGGGCGGTCAGGTCTCCGCCGTCGTCCTCAACTCCGGTGGCGCCAACGCCTGTACGGGGGCCCTCGGCTTCCAGGACACCCACGCCACCGCCGAGAAGGTCGCCGACGCCCTGGGCGAGAGCGCGGCCGAGGTCGCCGTCGCCTCCACCGGGCTGATCGGCATCCGGCTCCCGATGGACAAGCTGCTGCCCGGCGTCGACACCGCGGTCGCCGAACTCTCCGCGCACGGCGGCGAGAAGGCCGCCATCGCCATCAAGACGACCGACTCGGTGCACAAGACAGCCGTCGTCGAAGGCGACGGCTGGAGCGTAGGCGGCATGGCCAAGGGCGCGGGGATGCTCGCCCCCGGACTGGCCACCATGCTCGTCGTCCTCACCACCGACGCCGATCTCGACGCCGCCGAGCTGGACATGGCGTTGCGGGCCGCGACCCGCGTCACGTTCGACCGGGCGGACTCCGACGGCTGCATGTCCACCAACGACGCCGTCTACCTCCTCGCCTCCGGCGCCTCCGGCACCACCCCCGGCCGTGAGGAGTTCGGCGCCGCGCTCACCCAGGTCTGCGACAGCCTTGCCCGCCAACTCATCGGTGACGCCGAGGGCGCCTCCAAGGACATCCGCATCGAGGTGATCAACGCCGCGAGCGAGGACGACGCCGTCGAGGTGGGCCGCTCCATCGCCCGCAGCAACCTCCTCAAGTGCGCCATCCACGGCGAGGACCCCAACTGGGGCCGGGTGCTCTCCGCGATCGGCACCACCTCCGCCGCCTTTGAGCCGGACCGCCTCAACGTCGCCATCAACGACGTCTGGGTCTGCAAGAACGGCTCGCTGGGCGAGGACCGCTCCAAGGTCGACATGCGGTTCCGCGAGGTCCGCATCACCGCCGATCTGGCCGCGGGCACCGACTCCGCGGTCATCTGGACCAACGACCTCACCGCCGACTACGTCCACGAGAACAGTGCGTACGCCTCATGAGTACTCGTAAGCACACCGCCCTGCCCAAGGCGCAGACCCTCATCGAGGCGCTGCCCTGGCTCACCCGCCACCACGGCAGGACCGTCGTCATCAAGTTCGGCGGCAACGCCATGGTCGACGACGAGCTGAAGTCCGCGTTCGCGCAGGACGTGGTCTTCCTGCGGCACGCCGGACTCAAGCCGGTCGTCGTGCACGGCGGCGGCCCGCAGATCAGCGCCCACCTCGACAAGCTGGGCCTGGTCTCGGAGTTCAAGGCCGGGCTGCGCGTTACCACGCCCGAGGCGATGGACGTCGTACGGATGGTGCTCGCGGGACAGGTGCAGCGCGAACTCGTCGGGCTGCTCAACCAGCACGGCCCCCTCGCCGTCGGCATGACCGGCGAGGACGCGCACACCATGACCGCGACCAAGCGCTTCGCCGAGATCGACGGCGAGTCCGTGGACATCGGCCGGGTCGGCGAAATCACCGAGATCGACGTGGGCGCCATCCAGGCGCTGCTGGACGACGGCCGCATCCCGGTCGTCTCCTCCATCGCCCGCAGCGCCGACGACGGCCACGTCTACAACGTCAACGCCGACACCGCCGCGGCCGCGCTCGCCGCCGCGCTGGGCGCCGAGACGCTGATGGTCCTCACGGACGTCGAGGGCCTCTACGAGGACTGGCCCAACAGCGACGAGGTCATCAGCAAGCTGACCGCGAGCGACCTGGAGAAGCTGCTGCCGGATCTGGCCAGCGGCATGGTCCCCAAGATGGAGGGCTGCCTGCACGCCGTACGCCATGGGGTGCGCACCGCACGGGTCATCGACGGCCGGGTGCAGCACTCGATCCTGCTGGAGATCTTCACCGACGAGGGCGTCGGCACGATGGTCGTCGCCGACGACCGGGAAACGGGAGAGACATGACGCACGGTCAGGAATCCGGAGGCGGCACACAGGAGCCGGGGAGCGGCAATCAGCAGCTGACCCGGCGCTGGCAGGGTGCCCTGATGGACAACTACGGCACTCCGCGGCTGCCGCTGGTCAGCGGGCAGGGCGCGACCGTCCGGGACGCCGAGGGCAGGGCGTACACCGACTTCGTCGGCGGCATCGCCGTCAACGCCCTCGGCCACGCCCACCCCGCCGTCGTACGGGCCGTGTCCGAGCAGGTCGCCACCCTCGGCCACGTCTCCAACCTCTTCGTGGCCGAACCTCCCGTCGCCCTCGCCGAACGGCTCCTCCAGCTCCTCGGCCGCCCCGGACGCGTCTACTTCTCCAACTCCGGCGCCGAGGCGATCGAAGCGGCCGTCAAGATCGGGCGGCGCACGGGGCGTTCGCACATGGTCGCCACCGACGGCGGCTTCCACGGCCGCACGATGGGCGCCCTCGCGCTCACCGGCCAGCCGGCCAAGCAGGAGCCCTTCCGGCCGCTCCCCGGCGATGTCACGCATGTGCCCTACGGCGACGCCGACGCGCTGCGCGCCGCCGTCACAGGCGACACCGCGCTCGTGGTCATCGAGCCGGTCCAGGGCGAGAACGGCGTCGTCGTACCGCCCATGGGCTATCTGGCCGCCGCCCGGGAGATCACCCGGGCCACCGGCACCCTGCTCGTGCTCGACGAGATCCAGACCGGCATCGGGCGTACGGGCCACTGGTTCGAGCACCAGGCCCAGGGCGTCGAGCCCGATGTCGTCACCCTCGCCAAGGGGCTCGGCGGCGGACTGCCGATCGGCGCGACCGTCGCCTTCGGCGAGGCCGCCGACCTTCTGACACCGGGTCAGCACGGCTCGACCTTCGGCGGGAACCCGGTCGCCTGCGCGGCCGCCCTCGCCGTCCTCGACACCATCCGGTCCGACGGGATCCTCGACCACGTCAAGCGCACCGGCGAACGGCTGCGCTCCGGAATCGAGGCGCTCGACCACCCGTTGGTCGACCAGGTCCGCGGCGCGGGCCTGCTGCTCGGTATGGTGCTCACCGAGCCCGTTGCGCCTGATGTGCAGCGGGCGGCGCAGGAAGCCGGTCTCCTGGTGAACGCGGTCGCGCCCGACGTGGTGCGGCTCGCCCCGCCGCTGATCATCGGCGACGGCGAGGTGGACGCGTTCCTCGGGGCGCTCCCGGCGATCCTGGACGCCGCACACGGGGAGCGACGATCCGGAGAATGACGACGATGAGCCAGGCGCAGGACAGCGGGCGCGGCGGAACCGACCAGGGCGGGCCCGCCGTGCCCCAGACCCGTACGGCACGCCACCGCCGGATCGTCGACATCCTCGGCAGGCAGCCGGTGCGGTCGCAGAGCCAGCTCGCCAAACTGCTCGCCGACGACGGCCTGTCCGTCACTCAGGCGACGCTCTCCCGCGACCTGGACGAGCTGGGCGCCGTGAAGATCCGCAACACGGGCGGCGAGCTGATCTACGCGGTGCCGAGCGAGGGCGGCGACCGCACGCCGCGGGCACCGCTGGGGGAGTCGGCGAGCGAGGCACGTATGGCACGCCTGGCGGGCGAACTGCTGATCTCGGCCGAGGCGTCGGCGAACCTGGTGGTACTGCGCACCCCGCCGGGTGCAGCCCAGTTCCTCGCCTCGGCCATCGACCAGGCGGAGGTGCACGAGATCATCGGCACGATCGCCGGTGACGACACCCTGCTCCTGATCAGCCGCGCCCCCACGGGCGGCCAGGCGCTTGCGGACCACCTGCTGAGACTGGCGCAGAAAGTCCGCTGAGCGTCAGGGGCGCTCGACGGGGCAGGAACTCGGCGGGGATGAGCCGGCGCGCGCGAGGTATCAGGGACAGGCACGCCGCGAAGACACCCGACCTCCTTCGCGCGGGCGGCGCTCGACAGTCTCAGCTCACCTGCGCGAACTCGCGGAACCCTGCTGTGCACCACGTCCTGCCCGTCGTCTCGACCGCGAACGCCTCCACGTCCGGCAGAGCCTCCAGCCAGTCGCGCGACGAGTCGCCGCGGGCGAAGGCCGCCGTCGCCCACGCGTCCGCCGCCGTCAGTCCGCGGGTGAGGACGGTGACCGAGGCCAGCGAGTCCGCGGGCGGCGCTCCGGTGCGCGGGTCCAGGACGTGGCAGCCGCGCTCGGCCGTACCCGACGTCGCGACCCCCAGGTCCCCGTCCGCCTCGACGATCGCCACGAGTTCGCCCGGTTGCAGCGGATTGCTGATGCCGATCCGCCAGGGCCTGCCCGGCTCCTTCTCGCCGCTGAGCTGGATGTCACCGCCGCCGTTGATGCAGGTGTCGCCCATTCCGCGGGCCGCGAGCAGGCGCGAGGCGCGCTCGACGGCCCAGCCCTTCACCAGCCCCGTGGGGTCGAGCTCGCCCGCGTACCGGGTGCTGAACCAGCCTTCGCTGCGCGCCTCGGCGGCCTCGCACAGCGCCAGGACCTCGGCGATCAGCGGATCGCAGTCGGCCGCGGTCAGTTCGCCGCGGGACAGCCGGCTCATCTCGCTCTCCGGTTTGTAGAGCGAGAACAGCGCGTCCACCCGGTGCAGCCAGCGCGCGGCCGCGGCCACCGCCGCCTCCGCATCGACCGCCGCAGCGGCCTCGCCCCGGAGGTCGAACGAGAACACGGTGCCCATGGCGTGCTCGACCCGGCGCAGCCGCGGCTGTTCCGCCACCGGGTCAGACACCGGCCTTGTCCAGTGCGCTCTGCAGCGAGCGCGTGTAGCCCTCGCTGGTGTACGTGGCCCCGGACACCGCGTCGATGTCCTGGCCCTGCGCCGTCACGGCCTTCTGGTTGAGCTGGGGGACCGCGTCGGAGGTGATCTGCTTCGACATCGGCGTCGAGGAGGGGGCCTGTGCCGCGGCGGCCTCGGTGATACGTCCCCCGGCCACGGTGAGCCGGACCTGCACCGGGCCGTAGTCGGTCTGCACGGCCTCGCCGACGACCGTACGGGCCCCACCGCCCCCGGGCTTCTGTCCTCCCCCCGATCCCCCGTCCCCCGACTCGCTGTCGTCCTGCTGCTGTCCGCCCGGCTCTGCCGACTGCTGCCCGTCCTGCTGCTGTCCGTCCTGCTGGGGCGGATTGCCCTGCTGCTGCCCCGGCTCCTCCTGGCCGGAGCCGCCCTGCTGCTCCGGCTGGCCACCGCCCGCCGGGGGAGCGGAGGCGGGGGGCGCCGCGGGCAGGCCGCTCGCCTGCGTCGAACTGCTCGGCAGGCCGGGGGCCTTGAGCGCCAGCAGCATCACGACGCCGGAGACGGTCGCGGCCGTGCTGAGCAGGATGTGGCGCATCGGATGCTTCTTCATGAACTCACCATTCGAAGGACTCGTGGTGGATACGGTTCGCCGGGACCCCTGCCTCGCGCAGGGCCTCGTAGGACTCCTCGGCGAGTCCGGGCGGTCCGCACAGATACGCGTCGTGGCGGTCGATGTCGGGGAGGACCTTGCGCAGGTTCTCCGCCGAGATCTCGGGGCGGGCGCCGTCCGGGCCGTTCACCGCGTACAGCAGCCTGGCTCCGCGCGCGTCGGCGATCTCCCTCAACTCGCCCCACAGCGCGAGGTCTTCGTGCCGCCGTGCCCGGTAGAGCAGGGTCAGATCCCCGGGGCGCGCCGGGATCGTCTCGAAGAGCGCGCGCAGCGGGGTGATGCCCGCGCCGCCCGCGATGAGCAGCACCTTGGTGCCGCGGCCGCGCTGCCGGCGTGCCGCGGTGAGCGCGCCGTACGGGCCTTCCGCCCAGACGCGCGTGCCGGGCTCCAGTCCGGCGAGCGCGCCGCTGTGGTCGCCCGCGGCCTTGACGGTGATCCGGATCCGGTTGTTGTGGGGCGGGGCCGAGAGGGAGTAGGGGTTGGCCGTCCAGCGCAGCCCCTTGGCGAGGAAGCGCCAGCGGAAGAACTGCCCGGCCTCGGCGCCCAGTCGGTCCAGCCGCCGTCCGCTCATGACCACCGACACCACGCCGGGCGCCTCCTCGATGGTGGCGTCGACCCGCAGGCGGTGGCGGAGGTTGAGGCGTACGGGGGTGAGGACCCGGTACCAGAGGACCAGCACGGTCGCGCCGCCGTAGATCGCGTACCAGGCGGCGCGGGCGCCGGGGTCGGCCACGAACTCGGCGCCGCTGCTGAGCTGGTGCCAGAACGCGAGGAAGACCGCCGCGTAGGTCATCAGGTGCAGGTAGTACCAGGTCTCGTAGCGCATCCGGCGGCGTACGAGACCGGCCGAGACGAAGCCCACGATCAGCAGCAGGCCGGTGCCGATGGCCGCCTCGATCATGTCCGGGTACTCGAGGACCACGGAGACGGTCTGGTCGACGAAGGTCGTACCGGACTGCAGCGCGTAACCGCCGACGATCGACCCGATGTGGGCGAGGATGAGGAAGATCGTGTAGCGGCCCGCCATGGCGTGCCAGCGGGTCACCACGTCCGAGCCCACGCGCCGTTCGAGTGCCGGAACCCGGGCCATCAGCGCGACGACGATGGCCGTGGAGTAGCCCGCGAGGAGGCCGGTGATACGCCCGGCGCCGGTGACCCAGTCGGCCGTGGTGTTGACCGCGGTGGTGTTGATCCACCACGGGTAGAGGACCGCGATCGCCCCGGCGAAGATGACGGCGAGCGCGGGGCGCGCGGGGGAGCGGCGCGGCCTCATCCGTCGTTCGGCCTGGCGTTTGGCCGCCCGGCCTTGGTACGGAACGGTCGTCGTCAACGCTCTCGCCTCCCAATGGCGCCATCCCTGGCCATCCCTGGCCATCCCTGACCTGTGCTGACCAGTGATACGGAGCGGGAGGGGCGGTCGCTCAATGGTCGGGAGGATTCGCGCGAGAGATTTCCGGCCGCCTTCCGTCGATTTCTCGCCTCGGCGGGTGCCCGTTCGCGCGTCGCCTGTGCGGCTTCCTGCCTCGGCCTGTGCGGGCTTCCTGCCTCGGCCCGTGCGGCTTCCGGCCTCGGCCGAGGTGCCTCCGCGGTCGGCCGGTGCCCGCACCCGCTGCGCGGGTGCGGGCCTCGCCCTCAGCCGGTGCGCGGCGGGAGCGGCAGCGGCAGGGCCGGGAGTCCGTCGAGGCTGACCCCCACGTGCTCCTTCCTCTCGCAGTACGCGGCGAACTCCTCGTCCGTCTTCCGTCCGAAGTGCTCGGCGTGCTGCGTGCGTTCCTCGCGGTAGTCCATGAAGGGGACGGCGAAGCCGCAGCTGTCGCCGATGCGCTCGGCCCGGACCACGATGATCGCCCGCGCGGACGGGCCGTCGGCTTCGCCGAAGCGGGGTATCAGCTCGCCCCAGCGCGGGTCGTCACGGAAGACGGGCTCGCCGCGGCCGTGCACGCGCAGCACCTTCGGGGGACCGGTGAAGGCGCACCACATCAGGGTGGTGCGGCCGTTCTCGCGGAGGTGGGCAATGGTCTCGGCGCCGCTGCCGCCGAAGTGCAGATAGGCCAGGGTCAGCGGGTCGAGTACGGCGAGCGTGCCCGCGCGGCCCTTCGGCGAGAGGTTGACATGCCCGTCTCCGGCGAGTGGCGCGGTGGCGGTGAAGAACACCGGCTGCTCGTCGATGAAGTTACGGATCCTGCCCTCGATGCATGCGTAGACCTTTCCCATGGACGGGATTATTCCGGCCCGGGCGCGCGGTGTGGACGGACGGGGTGCCTGTCACCTGCGGTTCTTCCTGCGGTTGCGCGTCGCCGTCCGGGCGCGTTGACGAAACATGCAGAGGAGTGCATACTTATTCCATCAGCGCATGCATCGTAAGGAGAGACCCGTGACCGAGCGCGTCGTACTCGCCTACTCAGGCGGCCTGGACACCTCCGTCGCCATCGGCTGGATCGCCGAGGAGACGAACGCCGAGGTCATCGCCGTTGCCGTGGACGTCGGCCAGGGCGGCGAGGACCTGGACGTGATCCGCAAGCGCGCGCTCGCCTGCGGTGCGGTCGAGGCGGAGGTCGCGGACGCCAAGGACGAGTTCGCCGACGAGTACTGCCTGCCGGCACTCAAGGCGAACGCCCTGTACATGGACCGCTACCCGCTGGTCTCGGCGCTCTCCCGGCCGACCATCGTCAAGCACCTCGTCGCCGCCGCGCACAAGCACAACGCCTCGATCGTGGCCCACGGCTGCACCGGCAAGGGCAACGACCAGGTCCGGTTCGAGGCCGGTATCTCCTCGCTGGCCCCGGACCTGAAGTGCATCGCCCCCGTCCGGGACTACGCGATGACCCGGGACAAGGCCATCGCCTTCTGCGAGGCCAAGGGCCTGCCGATCGCGACGAGCAAGAAGTCCCCGTACTCCATCGACCAGAACGTCTTCGGGCGGGCCGTGGAGACCGGCTTCCTCGAGGACATTTGGAACGCCCCGATCGAGGACGTCTACGAGTACACGGAGAACCCGGCCACCCCGCGGGAGGCCGACGAGGTGGTCATCACCTTCAAGCAGGGCGTCCCGGTCGCCATCGACGGCAAGCCCGTCACCGTCCTCCAGGCCATCCAGCAGCTCAACGACCGGGCCGGCGCCCAGGGCATCGGCCGGCTCGACATGGTCGAGGACCGGCTGGTCGGCATCAAGTCCCGTGAGGTGTACGAGGCGCCCGGCGCGATCGCGCTGATCACCGCCCACCAGGAGCTGGAGAACGTCACCGTCGAGCGTGAACTCGCCCGGTACAAGCGGCAGGTCGAGCAGCGCTGGGGCGAGCTCGTCTACGACGGCCTGTGGTTCTCCCCGCTCAAGCGCGCCCTCGACGGCTTCATCGACGAGGCCAGCGAGCATGTCTCCGGCGACATCCGGATGACGCTCCACGGCGGCCGGGCCGTCGTCACCGGCCGGCGGTCGGAGCAGTCGCTCTACGACTTCAACCTGGCCACCTACGACAGCGGTGACACCTTCGACCAGTCGCTGTCGAAGGGGTTCATCGAGATCTTCGGCATGTCGTCGAAGATCGCGGCCAAGCGCGACCTCGCCTGAGAGTAACGTCCTTCATCCTGCCGCCTCCTCGCCTCCCGGCGGGGAGGCGGCAGCACATTCCCCGCCCTATTCAGGACCCTTGAGGAGCAGAGCAGTGAGCAACGGCAACGGTGGCGACGTCCGTCTCTGGGGCGGCCGGTTCGCCGACGGGCCATCGGAGGCACTGGCGGTGCTCTCTGCGTCCGTCCACTTCGACTGGAGGCTCGCGCCGTACGACATCGCCGGCTCCCGCGCCCACGCGCGCGTGCTCCACAAGGCCGGGCTGCTCACCGCCGACGAACTGGAGCGGATGCTCGGCGGTCTCGACCGGCTCGAGGCCGATGTCGCCGACGGCAGCTTCACCGGCACCATCGCCGACGAGGACGTGCACACCGCCCTGGAGCGCGGGCTGCTGGAGCGGCTCGGGCCCGACCTCGGCGGCAAGCTGCGGGCCGGCCGCTCCCGCAACGACCAGATCGCCACCCTCTTCCGGATGTATCTGCGGGACCACGCCCGCATCATCGGCAGCCTGCTCGCCGATCTCCAGGACGCGCTGACCGGCCTGGCGGAGGCGCACCCGAACGTCGCCATGCCCGGCCGCACACACCTCCAGCACGCCCAGCCCGTGCTGTTCGCGCACCACATCCTCGCCCACGCCCAGGCGCTCACGCGGGACGCGGAGCGGCTGCGGCAGTGGGACGAGCGCACCGCGGTCTCCCCGTACGGTTCGGGCGCCCTCGCCGGTTCCTCCCTCGGTCTCGACCCCGAGGCCGTCGCCGCCGACCTCGGCTTCGAGCACGGCTCCTCGGGCAACTCCATCGACGGCACGGCCTCCCGCGACTTCGTCGCCGAGTTCGCCTTCATCACCGCGATGATCGGTATCGACCTGTCCCGGATCGCCGAGGAGGTCATCATCTGGAACACGAAGGAGTTCTCCTTCGTCACCCTCCACGACGCCTTCTCCACCGGCTCGTCGATCATGCCGCAGAAGAAGAACCCGGACATCGCCGAGCTGGCGCGCGGCAAGTCCGGCCGTCTGATCGGCAATCTGACGGGCCTGCTGGCGACGCTGAAGGCGCTGCCCCTCGCGTACAACCGGGATCTCCAGGAGGACAAGGAGCCGGTCTTCGACTCCTGCGACACCCTGGAGGTCCTGCTGCCCGCCTTCACCGGCATGATGGCGACGCTCACCGTCAACCGCGAGCGGATGGAGGAGCTGGCCCCGGCCGGGTTCTCGCTCGCCACCGACATCGCCGAGTGGCTGGTCAAGCAGGGCGTGCCGTTCCGCGTCGCGCACGAGGTCGCGGGGGCGTGCGTCAAGGAGTGCGAGGCGCACGGCATCGAGCTGCACGAGCTGACGGACGATCAGTTCGCCAAGATCTCCTCGCACCTCACGCCTGAGGTCCGTACGGTCCTGGACGTGCCGGGGGCCCTCGCCTCGCGCAGCGGCCGCGGAGGTACGGCTCCCTCGGCCGTCGCCGTCCAGCTCGCCGAGGTCAAGGCCGACGTGGCGAAGCAGAAGGCCTGGGCCGCGGAGAAGGGCTGAGACACTGGGGCGCCCGGGCCCGGATCTCCGCCGGGCCCGGAACCCGACGCCCACGGGAGGCACCCCGCCATGGCCTTCGCCCGCCTCGCGGAAGCGGCCACGCCGGCCGCCCGTATCGGACTCGGTCTGGCCGCGGTCGGCCGCCCCGGCTACATCACGCTCGGCCGTGACAGGGACCTCGACCTCCCGGACGCCCGCACCGTCGACGCGATGCGCGAGCGGGCGCACGCCCTGCTGGACGAGGCGTACGCGGGCGGGGTGCGGTATGTGGACGCGGCGCGCTCCTACGGGCGGTCCGAGGAGTTCCTCGCCGACTGGCTGCGGAGCCGCCCGGACACCGGTGACGTCGTGGTGGGCAGCAAGTGGGGCTACACCTATACGGCCGGCTGGCGCGTCGACGCCGACGTGCACGAGGTGAAGGACCACAGCCTCGCGACGTACGACAGGCAGCGCGCCGAGACGGCCGAAATCCTGGGCACGCGGCTGGACTTGTACCAGATCCATTCCGTGACGACGGACACCCCGGCCCTCAGCGACCGCGCGCTCCACGAGCGTCTGGCGCGCCTGGCCGACGAAGGCGTCACCGTCGGCCTGACGACCAGCGGGCCGGCGCAGGCGGATGCGATCCGCGCGGCGCTCGGGGTCACGGTCGACGGCGAACCGCTGTTCCGTACGGTCCAGGCGACGTACAACCTGCTGGAGACGTCGGCGGGGCCGGCGCTGGCCGAGGCGCACGAGGCGGGGCTGACCGTGATCGTGAAGGAGGCTGTGGCGAACGGCCGCCTCGCGGCGGCGGAGGCGGCGCCTGCCGAAGTGGCCGCAATCGCACGGGAGTCGGGCGTCGGCTGCGACGCGCTCGCGCTGGCGGCCGTGCTCGCCAGGCCGTGGGCCGGGGTCGTCCTCTCCGGCGCGGCCACCACCGGTCAGCTCTCCTCCAACCTGGCCGCCGCGTCGATCGCTCTCGACGAGGGGCACTTGGTGCGCCTGGAAGCGCTGGCCGAGGAGCCCGGCGCGTACTGGCGGCATCGCTCGGCGCTGCCCTGGCAGTGAGCGGTTGCGGTTGCGGCTGTCGCTGAACGTGTCGCGGGAGCGCGGGAGTTCGCCCTGGCGGCCCGGTCGGGCGGCGCGGCGGCCCGGCGGGGCGGCCCGGTGGCGGGACGGGTGCGCGGCGGGGCGGGTGTCCGGTGCGCCTGCCCCGGCATAGAGTGCCGGGACGGTGCGGACCGAGGAGGAGCGGCGTGACCTCACACGACTGGCGGCTCGCCAAGACCTTTCGCAGCACTTCCGGCGGGGTCCGCTGGGACCGGTTCGGCGAGGCGGGCCTGCCGCCGGTCGTGCTGCTGCACGGCACGCCGTTCTCCTCGTACGTCTGGCGGGCCGTCGCCCGCTCCCTCGCCTCCCGCCATCAGGTCTACGTCTGGGACATGCCCGGCTACGGCGCGTCGGAGATGAGCGACGGTCAGGATGTCTCCCTCGCCGCCCAGGGCCGGGTCTTCGCCGAACTCCTCGACCACTGGGGCCTGGCCGAACCGCTCGTCGTCGCCCATGACTTCGGCGGCGCCGTCTCCCTGCGGGCCCACCTGCTGCACGGCGCCCGCTACCGCCGCCTCGCGCTCGTCGACCCGGTGGCGCTCGCGCCGTGGGGGTCGCCGTTCTTCCGGCTGGTCGGCGAACACGCCGAGGTGTTCGAGCAGTTGCCGCCCGCACTGCACCGGGCCCTGGTGCGCGAGTACGTGGCGTCCGCGAGCGGCCCCGGCCTGCACCCGGCGACCCTGGACCGGCTGGTGAAGCCCTGGCTCGGGGACGCGGGACAGCCGGCCTTCTACCGCCAGATCGCGCAGGCGGACCAGCGGTACACCGACGAGATCGAGGACAGGTACGGGGAGCTCGACCTGCCGGTGCTGATCTGCTGGGGGACCGACGACGCATGGATCCCGCAGGAGCGCGGCAGTGAGCTCACGGCCCGTATCCCCGGTGCGCGGCTGCATCCGATCCGGGGAGCCGGTCATCTGGTCCAGGAGGACGCCCCGGCCGAGCTGACCGCAGCGCTGCTCGACTTCCTCGCCTGAAAGCACTGAAACCGCTGCACGGGGCCTGAAGCCCTGAACGCACCGCATGGGCCTGAACGCATCGCACGAGTCCCAACACATCGCATGAGTCCCAACGCATCGCACGAGCCTGAAGGCACCTGAGCCGTCCGCGCGTAGGACCGGGTGACCGGGTGCGGGTTCGTCTCGCGCCTTCGGCGCAAAGATCGAGCAGGGGGCCGCGAGGGGGATGGGCGAGCTGCGCGTCCTCGCGGGGGTCGGTGGTCGGCCGAGGACCAGGCGGGCACCGCGCGGTGCCCGGCTGTCCTACCGCACGCGTTACAGATTGCTTGCCTCAATGGTTGCTCCGGGTCAAGCATTTTGAGAGTGGCGACCGAGGACGACGGCTTCAGCTCCGAGACCATGCCCCGCCCCCGCGGCATGTCGGTGGCCGCGCAACGGCCGCCGTTCTGCCACCGAGCCCGACCGCGCCCCCGCCTGGCCCGATGCTCGGCCTTTGCGTCGGAGGCTGCGTGACCGCTCCACTCCGTCGCCGTGCCGATCACGTGTGGCGATACGCACATGTATCCCATGAGACATTGATGTCTCAGATGGCCTATCCTTGTCTCATGACCGTCGATCGTGAACACGTACTGCGTGCCGCCGCCGCCCTGCTGACCCGCAAGGCCACGGCGTCCATGGACGAGATCGCCAAGGCCGCCGGAATCAGCCGTGCCACCCTGCACCGGCACTTCTCCGGACGGCCCGCCCTCGTCCGGGCGCTCGGCCTGCTCGGTGTCGAGCTGGTGGAGGAGCGGCTCGCGGCGGCGCGGATCGACGAGGGGGATCCCGTCGAAGCGGTACGGCGCCTGGTCGCCGAGGCCATCCCCGTGTCCGGCTTCCTGGCCTTCCTCTACGGCGAGAACCAGCTCTACGAGTCCGGGGCCATGGACGACGACTGGGAGCGGATCGACGAACAGGTCGCGGCACTGTTCCGGCGCGGCCAGGAACAGGGGCTGTTCCGGTTCGACCTGACCCCCGCCTGGCTGACCGAGGCACTGTTCGCCCTCATCGCCGCCTCGGCCTGGACCGTCCAGGAGGGCAGAGTCGCGGCCAAGGACGCCGGCTACATGGTCTCCGAGCTCGTGCTCGGCGGAACGATTCGGAGTGTGGAGAAGTGAGCAGCAAGACCGCAGAGCGCCTGACCGGCGCGAACGGTGCACCGGGGGCCACAGAGGCCAAGGGTGCGCCGGGGCGGTGGCTCGCCCTGTCCGTGCTCGTCCTCGCCGTGCTGCTGGTGGCCGTCGACGCGACCGTCCTCGGCCTCGCCACGCCGTTCCTGAGCGAGGACCTGAAGCCGACCGGCAACCAGCTTCTGTGGATAGGCGACGTCTACTCGTTCGTCATCGCGGGGCTGCTGGTCTCCATGGGCAGCCTGGGTGACCGTATCGGCCGCAAGAAGCTCCTGCTCAGCGGAGCCGTCGCCTTCGGCGCACTGTCGGTGCTCGCCGCGTACGCCACCACGCCCGAGATGATGATCGCGGCCCGGGCGCTGCTCGGTGTCGCGGGCGCGACGCTCATGCCGTCCACCCTCGCCCTGATCCGCAACCTCTTCCCCGACCCGCGGGAGCGCAGCGTCGCGGTCGGCATCTGGGGTGCGATGGCCTCCGCGGGCGCGGCCGTCGGGCCGGTCGTCGGCGGCTTCCTGCTGGAGCACTTCTGGTGGGGCTCGGTGTTCCTCATCAACCTGCCCGTGATGGCGGTACTCGTCCTCGTCGGCATCAAGCTGCTGCCGGAGTCGAAGAACCCCGCCCCCGGCCCCTGGGACCTGCCGAGCGTCGGTCTCTCCCTCGTCGGCATGATCGGGGTCGTCTACTTCGTCAAGGAGCTTGCCTCGCACGGTCTGCGCTGGGACGCGATCGCGGCCGGCGTTCTCGGAGTCCTCGCCCTGCTGGTGTTCGCCCGGCGCCAACTCCGGCTCCCCGCACCGCTGCTGGACATGCGGCTGTTCCGGAACCGCGGCTTCACGGGCGCTGTTCTGGCGGACCTGCTGACCATCCTCGGGCTGTCGGGCCTGGTCTTCTTCCTCTCGCAGTTCCTGCAGCTCGTGCAGGGACGCGCGCCGCTGGAGGCCGGTCTCGCCGAACTGCCCGCGGCGGTCGGCGCGGTAGCGGCCGGTCTGGTGGCCGGCACCGCGGCCCGGCGCTGGTCCGTACGGGCGGTGGTCGCCGGTGGTCTCGCCGCCGTCGGAATCGCCCTCGCGGCGCTGACCCTGCTGCATGTGGGGACCGGCTACTGGCTGATGGGCGCGGTGCTGCTCATCGTCGGCGTCGGTGCGGGCTTCTCCTTCACCGTCACGGCCGACGTGATCCTCTCCAGCGTGCCCAAGGAGCAGGCGGGCTCCGCCTCGGCGGTGTCCGAGACCGCGTACGAGCTGGGCGCGGCCCTCGGTATCGCGCTCCTCGGCTCCATGGTCACCGGCGTCTACCGGGGCTTCACCGCGCCCGCCGGCGTCCCGGCCGACTCGGCGTCAGCGGCGCACGAGTCGCTGGGCGGCGCGGTCGAGGCGGCGGCTCACCTGCCGGACCGGCTTGCGGGCGGGCTGCTCTCCGCGGCGCAGGAGGCGTTCGTGGACGGGCTGCGGATCGCCTGCGGTGTGGGCGCGGCGGTGCTGCTGGCGACGGCGGTGGGGGCCTGGTTCCTGCTGCGCGGCGAGAGGCTCGAGGACCACGCGGACGAGCCCGCGGCGGTTGTCGAGGGCGACGCTTCCGGGACCGCCGACGAGGCGGCCGGTGAGCAGAACGGTGGGAGTGCCGGAGACCGGAACGGTGAGGCCGGCGGCGACCGGGACGGCGATCGTTCCGGTGCGGCGCGCGCCGACCGGTCCGATGGACCGGCCGGCGGTGGACCGGCCGACGCCGTCCCTGCGGGCGACGCGGTGCCCCACAGCAGTCCCGCCGAGGACGGGCGAGCCGCGCACATCCGCTGAGACGAACGGGGCGGGCCCGGGGCCGGAATGGCCTTGGGTCCGCCCCTGCTCAGGTCCCTCCCGGACCCCGGCACCGGGCTCGCGTCCCGGACTCGCGTCCTGGACTGTGTCCCGGACTTCCGTTCCGCTAGGCGGCCTTGGCCTTCGTGGCGTACATGTCCACGTACTCCTGGCCCGACAGCTCCATGACCTCGGCCATCACCGAGTCGGTCACGGCGCGCAGCACATAGCGGTCCCGGTCCATGCCCTCGTACCGCGAGAACTCCATCGGCTCGCCGAAGCGGACCGTCACCCGGCCCGGGCGGGGCAGGCCGGCGCCGCCCGGCTGGATCTTGTCCGTGCCGATCATCGCGAACGGCACCACCGGGGCGCCCGTCATCAGCGTCAGCCGCGCGATACCCGTACGGCCCCGGTACAGGCGGCCGTCGGGGGAGCGGGTGCCCTCCGGGTAGATGCCGAAGATCCGGCCCTCCTCCAGGATGCGGCGGCCGGTCATCAACGCCGCGACACCGCCGTTGGCGCCGTCGCGGTCCACCGGGACCATGCCGACGCCGGTGAAGAACCACGCCATGAGACGGCCCTTGAATCCCCTGCCCGTGACGTACTCGTCCTTGCCGATGAAGAACACCTGACGGTCGCAGACGAGCGGCAGGATCATCGAGTCGATGAACGTGAGGTGGTTGCCGGCGAGAATGACCGGACCCGTGCCCGGGATATTGCCTGCTCCTTCCACGCGTGTGCGGAACAGCAGGCGCATGATCGGTCCCAGCACTGCCTTGATGAGCGCGAAACGGGACAACGGGTCCTCCGGTGTCGTGGATGTCCGACGAAGTACGTACAGAAGTATGTGCAGGTGAGGACGATACTCGTGGGTTCCGCACCATCGCACGTCGGGTTGACCGTCCGATACATGGTGTTGACGCGTATTACCCCAGCGTTCCGTCCGTGGTCTCCCTTGCGAAAGGCGTGGCCGCTTACGATCAGCGCGTTGTGCGTCAGGTGCGGGACACCGCAACATCACACATTCGCAGTGCACCGTTACGGCGCAATGCGCCGTCAGAGCACGGACGAATAGCGAGGAGTGGTTATGCAGCAGGAGCAGCGACCGGGCCGGAGAGCCCTACTGGGCGCGGCGGCCGTCCTCGGCGCGGGAGCGGCGATGTTCGGCGCGGCGGGTACGGCGGCGGCCGAGGGGACCGCGAGCGGCGGCGGGCGCGGCCGCCTGCCGGTACCGACCGTCATCGGCCACCGCGGTGCCAGCGGCTACCGCCCCGAGCACACGCTCGGTTCGTACCAGCTCGCCCTCGACATGGGCGCGGACGTGATCGAGCAGGACCTCGTACCGACGAAGGACGGGCACCTGGTCTGCCGCCACGAGAACGACATCACCGCCACCACCGATGTCGCCCGGCACCCCGAGTTCGCGGACCGCAGGACCACCAAGAAGGTCGACGGCACCGACCTCACCGGCTGGTTCACCGAGGACTTCACACTCGCCGAGCTCAAGACGCTGCGGGCCAAGGAGCGCATTCCGGCCGCCCGCCAGGAGAACACCCTCTACGACGGCCGCTGGGAGGTGCCCACCTTCGAGGAGGTGTTGCAGTGGGCCGAGGAGCAGGGGCGGCGGCGCGGCCGTCCGGTGTGGCTGCACATCGAGACGAAGCACCCCACGTACTTCCGCAAGCTGGGGCTGGGCCTGGAGGAACGTCTCGCCAAGCTGCTGCGCAGGTACGGGCGGCACCGCGCGGACTCGCCCGTCTTCCTCCAGTCGTTCGAGCCGAGCAGCATCCAGCGGCTGTCGAAGCTGGTGTCCTCGCCGCGCGTCGTCCTGCTGGACGCGGCGGACACCCGGCCCTGGGACTTCGTCGAGGCCGGTGACCCCCGGACCGTCGCGGACCTCGTCGAGCCGGAGGGGCTGAAGTGGATCGCGAGCTTCGCACAGGGCATCGGCCCGTGGCTCGCCCTGATCATCCCGTTGGACGAGAACGGCAAGCTGGGCACGCCGACCACCCTCGTACGGGACGCGCACCGGGCCGGGCTGATCCTGCACCCGTATACGATGCGCAACGAGAACCAGTTCCTGCCCGCCGACTTCCGGCGCGGCACGGACCCGGTCGCTTACGGCGACGCGTTCGGTGCCTTCAAGACCTACTTCGCAACGGGCATCGACGGCATCTTCTCCGACAACCCCGATACCGCGCTGCTGGCGCGGGACGACTTCCTGGGGAATTAGCGCGGAGGCACCGAGGCCCCCGCGGACGCACCGAGCAATCTGCGCGGAGGCACCGAGGGCCCCCGCGCACGCGCGAAGAAACCCTCGTCGGCGCGCCACCACCCGGCCGCCGGCGGGGGTTCCGCTGTCCCGCCGATTTCCCACGGACGGGTGAGTGGACGGTCCGCGGGAAACCGCAACCGCCTTCGTCGGAGTCCCGCTCGGTATGGGACCGGCCGAGCTGCTCACCGCGTACCGCCCACTGCTGACCGCCGAGGCCGAAGCCGAGGCCTACGGCACGGGCGTCGACCCCGCCGACCTCGAACAGGGCGTCTGGCTGCGCCTGTTGGAGCGCACCCGAGCCGTCGGGCCGCCGCCCTCACCCGCGGAGTGGCTGCTCGACGCGGTGCGCACCGAGGCGCGCGGGGCCCGCCACCGGGCCCGCCGCGAGGTGCCGTACGACGGCTGCGGCTCCGCGGCGGGCTCCCCGGACGTGGGCAGGGACGCCTGGCTGCCCGGAGGTGCCGCCCTTCCCGACGGCGGCGACGCGCACGGGGAGGAGGGGGAGGGCGAGGATGCCGGCGAGGGCGCGATCGGCGACCCGGGAGCCGCCGTGGAGGAACGCGTACTGGCCGCGGAGACCCGGCGGGCGGTGCATGCGGCGGTCGCGCGGCTGCCCGGCCGCTGCCCGCGTCTGCTGACTGCGATGTTGTCGTCGAAGGACCCGACCTACCGCGAAGTCGCAGGCGAGTTGGGAATCTCACAAGGCAGTTTGGGGCCCGTGCGTTCCCGATGCCTTGGATGTTTGCGCAGAATGCTCCTGGCGGAGGTTGCGGCAGCGGACTTCAGGGGTAGGGAGCGTTAGCCGACCGGCGCCACGGAGGCCGGGCCCACCACCCTCAGCGCCCGGGCGGACCGAACCTAGGGGAGGCATGCGCACATGGGCACGAGTGTGACCATCTCTGACGCGACCGAGCACGATGCCGAGCAGATCCTGAAGCTGCAGTATCTCTGCTACCAGGACGAGGCGGCACTCTACGGCGACTACACACTCGCGCCGCTCACGCAGACGCTGGACGACCTCCGTACGGAACTGGGCCGGGGCCGGGTGCTCGTGGCCCGCCTCAACGAAGAGGTCGTCGGATCGGTGCGCGGCACGGTCGACGAGGACGGCACCGCCAGCCTCGTCAACCTCATCGTCCATCCCCGGATGCAGCGCCACGGCCTGGGCGGCCGGCTGCTCGCCGCCATCGAGGGGCGGCTGGCGGAGGACCTGGAGGCCAGGCGGTACCGGCTGTTCACGGGCCACCGCAGCCAGGGCAACCTGAGGCTCTACCGCAAGTACGGGTACGCGCAGGTCCGCACGGAAGAGGTCTCCCGCCGGCTGAGCCTGGTGTGGCTGGAGAAGGAGGCGACGCCGCGCGCGTACGTCACGAGCGCCTGACGGCCGAGATGCCGGCAGCCGACTCCTGGCAACTCCGATGTCCGTTCGAGGCACCGGCTGTCCGTCCCTTCCGGGGCGGGCGGACCGGTGCCTCGACGCATGTGCCGCAAGACTCGGTGACGCGCCGCCGCAGCGACCGGTGACGCGCCGCCGCAGCGACCGGTGACGCGCCGCCGCAGTGCCCGGTGGTGCGCCGGGAGTTACGCGGGACGGGCCCGGCGCAGCCAGAACAGTCCGGTGACGGGCAGGACCAGCGGGAGGAACAAATAGCCCATCCCGTAGTCGGACCAGACGGTCGCGTCGGGGAAGGCCGACGGCTCGATGAGTGTCCATGTGCCCACGCTCAGCACGCCGATGAGCTCCGCGGCGCAGCACACCATCGCCAGGCGGCGGGCGGTCTCACCGCCGCGAACGAGGGAGACGAGGATGAAGGCGTAGACGACCGCGGCGACCGCGGAGAGGACGTACGCCAGCGGCGCCTCCTCGAACTTCATGATCATCTGCGCGATCGAACGGGACGCCGCACCGACGGTGAACACCCCGTACAGCAGGACCAGTAGACGTCCCGGGCCCTGTCCCAGCCCGCCCGGCCGGGCGGTCGTGGGGGAGCGGTCGTCGGCTTCCGGCCCCGTGGCCGGGTCGCCGGGCGTCGCACCGGAAGAGCCGGAAGCGCCGGAAGCGCCGGGAGCGGTGGAATCAGGCACCGGAGCCTCCCCAGATGTCGAACAGCCGTACCTCGAGAACGGCCAGCACCACCGCTCCCGCCGCCACGGTCACCGAACCCCAGCGCGTCCGCTCGGCCAGCGACATGAAGCCCGCGGCGGGCACGGCCGCGGTCGCCCCGAGCAGATACGCGATGAAGATGCCGGTGCCGTCGTCGGGCTTCTCGCCGCGCGTCAGCAGCACCACGCCTATGACGAGTTGTACGGCGACGAGCACCGTCACCGCGGCCATGCCGATGAAGTGCCAGTCCTTGGTCGGCTGGTCCCGGTAGGCGGCGAAGCCGCACCAGGCGGCCAGCGCCAGTGCGGCCGCACCGACCGCGACTGTCAGTGCGTCGATCACCGTGACCTCGCCGCCGAGAACGACACCACCGGGAGCGGAGCGACCGGGGTCGAAGCCGCCGGGGTCGAAGCCGTGGAGGACGCAGCCGCCGAAGACCTCGCGTGCGAGGCGGAAGAGCGGTTGAACAGCATGGGAAGACTGTAATGCGCCCGATTGATCCCGCTGTCGGCGGCCCCGAGAGACCCCGTAGGCTCCCGCCCCATGAAGCTCTCCGCCGGCGCGCTGCTGTTCGACATGGACGGAACCCTGATCTCCTCGATGGAGTCGGTGGTCCGCTGCTGGGCGCGGTGGGCGACGGAGTACGGGATCACGGCGTCGGAGTTCGCCCGCGTCCCCCTGCACGGCCGCCCCGCCGCGGAGATCATCGCCGATCTGCTGCCCGCCGAGCGGGCCGGGGAGGCGCTCGCCCGCATCGAGCAGCTCGAGGTCGAGGACGTCGCCGGGGGAGTGGTCGTCCTGCCCGGGGCCAGGGAGCTGCTCGCCTCCCTGCCGGACGGCGGCTGGGCCGTGGTGACCTCCGCGACGCGCCGCCTGGCCGAGGCGCGCCTGCACGAGGTGGGCATCCACCCTCCCCTGCTGATCGCCGCGGACGACATCACGCGCGGCAAGCCCGACCCGGAGCCGTTCCTGCTGGCGGCCGGAAAGCTCGGCGTCGTTCCGGACCGCTGTGTGGTCTTCGAGGACGCCCCGGCGGGTCTGACGGCCGGTCGTGCCGCGGGTATGCGCACAGTGGCTCTGGTCACCACACATGTGCGTGAGGAGCTGGACGCGGATGTGGTCGTCGCCGATCTGGCGTCCGTATCCGTGCAGGTCAGCGCGGAGGGCATGGAGTTGACCGTCTCCGGCTGAGCCCGAGCCATGTTCGCATAATGATCAAACCTGTCCGAACTGCGGACAGGTTTGATCGACTCCGGCCGCGTTCTGTTTACTTGCGACCATGACGGCACCGAGCGACCGCACCCCTGCGACCGAGGCGATGATGACGCCCGGTGCTCGCTGTCTGCGCGATATGCGCCGAATGTGTGACTGCTGAGGGCCCCGACACACCTCTCGCGCCCCGAAGCGAGACTCTGCCCGAGCCGCGTCCGGCCGCCCCGCCGCATCGGACCGCCCCGGTCCGGCGTCACATGCGACTCCCCGCCTCGATCCCACCGGGCCCCGTCGTGCCGTGCGCGCCCCCCGGTGACATCCGCCTCCGGTGACGTCCGGCGTCCTCAGCCGAAGTGCCCGTAGCACCCCGTAGCCGAAGTACCCCGTGCGCGGCGGCGATCCCGCCTCGCACACGACCCCGATGGAAACCCCAGTGATCACGACAACAGGCCTGACCAAGGTCTATCGCTCCCAGGGCCGCCAAGTCGCCGCCCTCGACGGTGTCGACCTGCACGTCCGCGAGGGCGAAGTGTTCGGCGTCGTCGGCCGCAGCGGCGCCGGCAAGTCCACGCTCATCCGCTGCGTCAACCTTCTGGAGCGCCCCACCTCCGGCAGCGTCGTCGTCGACGGCCAGGACCTCACTGCCCTCGCGGGCCACGGCCCGGAGCCGTCCCGGGCCGGAGGTCGCGCCGGGAGCGCCGGCGCCGACCTGCGCCGCGCGCGCACCCGTATCGGCATGGTCTTCCAGCACTTCAACCTGCTGTCCTCGCGCACCGTGCAGGACAACGTCGAACTCCCCCTGGAAATCCTGGGCACCACCCGCCGGGAGCGCTCGCGCAAGGCCCTCGAACTGCTGGACCTCGTAGGCCTCGCCGACAAGGCCAGGGCCTACCCCGCCCAGCTCTCCGGCGGCCAGAAGCAGCGCGTCGGCATCGCCCGCGCGCTCGCCGGCGACCCCAAGGTGCTGCTCTCCGACGAGGCCACCTCCGCCCTCGACCCCGAGACCACCCGCTCCATCCTCCATCTGCTGCGCGACCTCAACCGCCAACTCGGGCTGACCGTCCTGCTCATCACGCACGAGATGGACGTCATCAAGACGGTCTGCGACTCCACCGCGCTGTTGCGGGGCGGCCGGATCGTGGAGACCGGCACCGTCGCCGAGGTGCTGGCAACCCCTGGCTCCGAGCTGGCCCAGGAGCTGTTCCCCGTGGGCGGCGAGGCCTCGGGCCCGGACCGTACGGTCGTGGACGTCACCTTCCACGGCGAGGCCGCGACCCAGCCGGTGATCTCGCAGCTCTCCCGTACGTACAACATCGACATCTCCATTCTCGGCGCCGCCATGGACACCGTCCGCGGGGGTCAGATCGGCCGGATGCGCATCGAACTGCCCGGCCGCTTCGAGGACAACGTCGTGCCCATCGGCTTCCTGCGCGAGCGGGGCCTGCGGGTGGACGTGGCCGGGGCCCCGGTCACGGCCGAGCCGGTGAAGGAGGCCGTCAAGTGACCTGGTCCGAGATGCAGCCGCTGCTGACCGACGCGTGTGCGGAGACGCTCTACATGGTCGGCTGGTCGGGCCTGATCGCCGTCCTGGGCGGCCTTCCCCTCGGCCTGCTGCTCGTCCTCACGGACCGCGGCGGCCCGTTGGAGAACGTCGTGGTGAACAAGGCCGTCGGCCAGATCGTCAACATCGGCCGCTCCATGCCGTTCATCATCCTCATGGTCGCGCTGATGGCCTTCACCCGCTGGGTCACGGGCAGCACGATCGGACCCGACGCGGCCATCGTCCCGCTGGCGATCGGCGCCATCCCGTTCTTCGCCCGCCTGGTCGAGACCTCCGTACGGGAGGTGGACCGCGGACTGGTCGAAGCCGTGCAGGCGATGGGCGGCGGCACCTGGACCGTCGTACGGAAGGTGCTGCTGCCCGAGGCGCTGCCCTCCCTGATCGCGAGCGCCACCACGACCGTCGTCGCCCTCATCGGCTACTCGGCGATGGCCGGGACCGTCGGTGCGGGCGGACTGGGCGACCTCGCGGTCCGCTACGGGCACCAGCGCTTCGAGACCGGGCTGATGTGGATGACCGTGGCCGTCCTGGCGGTCGTGATCTCCGCTATCCAGTACGCCGGTGATGTCGCGGCGCGGCGCCTGTCCCGCACGGCCTGATCCGTTCACCCGCGCTCGTACCGCTTGAGCCACGCGCTCGTACCGCTTGAGCCCGCGCTCGTACCGCTTGAGCCACGCGCTCGTACCGCTTGATCCGTACGCCCATCCGTACGGCCCGCACCGTTCAGCCGCCGGCCGTCCCCCTGGCTTTCCGTCCCCACCCGCCCCCGCCACCCCGAGGGGCCGCACCACCCATGAGAAAGGCACTCTTCGTGCGTAACACCACCAAGATCACCACCGCTGTCCTGGCCGCAGGGGCCCTCACCCTCGGGCTCTCCGCCTGCGGCGCGGGCTCCGCCTCCACCGACGAGGCCGACCCCGACGCGCCGCTCCTCGTCGCCGCCAGCCCCGTCCCGCACGCCGAGATCCTCAACTACGTCAAGGACCACCTGGCGGAGAAGGCGGGCCTGAAGCTCGAGGTCCAGGAGTTCACCGACTACGTCACGCCCAACACGGCGACCGAGGACGGCTCGGTCGGTGCCAACTACTTCCAGAACCAGCCGTACCTGGACGACTTCAACCGGAAGAACGGCACCGACATCGTGCCCGCCGGCACGGTGCACCTCGAACCGCTCGGCCTCTACTCGAAGAAGACCGGCTCGGAGAAGTCCCTGCGCAGCGGCGCCACCCTCGGCATCCCCAACGACACCGTCAACGAGGCCCGCGCGCTCCGCCTTCTCGACGCGGGCGGTGTCATCGAGCTGAAGCCCGGGGCCGGGGCCGACGCCACCCCCGCCGACATCGCCGAGAACCCCAAGAAGATCGCCTTCAAGGAGCTCGAGGCCGCCCAGCTCCCGCGCTCCCTCGGCGACCTGGACGCCGCTGTGGTCAACGGCAACTACGCCATCGAGGCCGGGCTGAAGCCCGCCGAGGACGCCCTGATCGTGGAGTCCGCGAAGAACAACCCGTACGCCAACTTCCTGGCCGTCAAGAAGGGCAACGAGAAGGACCCGCGGGTCAAGAAGCTGGCGAAGCTGCTCACCTCGCCGCAGGTGAAGAAGTTCATCGAGAAGAAGTACCAGGGCTCGGTCCTGCCCGCGGCCGACGCGAAGTAGTCCCGGACGCAGCGATGCCCGCGCACCGCGGGCGGCGACGGGCTCCGCACCCCGTTAAGGAGGAGTGGAGCCCGTCGCCGTCGCTGCGGAACGCGACCGGTGCGTGACCCGGTGCTCCCCCGTACGCCCCCATGCTGCATGCTGGGTTCCCGATTCCCCCCCCATGACGGAGAGGCGCATGACATCCACCTTCCCGGACATTTCCATCAGTACGGAGCGGCTGGTGCTGCGGCCGTTCGAGGAAGGGGACGTACCCGCGCTCGCGGACATGATGAACGACGAACTGGTGACGGCGTGGACCTCCGTGCCCCACCCGTACACCCGTGACGACGCCCACGCCTGGGCCACCCGGATCGCGCCCGCCGAGCGGGCCGAGGGACGCGGCATCGTCTTCGCCGTCACCGAACTCCTCACGCAGCGCCTGGTCGGAGCCGTGCACCTGCAGCGCACCGACTGGCGTGTCCGCTCCACCGAAGTCGGATATGTCACCGCACGCTGGGCGCGCGGCGAGGGATACGCCTCCGAATCGGTGCACGCCCTGGCCCAATGGCTGTTCCGGGACCAGAAGTTCGAGCGCATGGAGCTGCGCACCGCAGCCGACAACACCGCGTCCCAGCAGGTCGCGCAGAAGATCGGCAGCATCAACGAGGGCGTGCTGCGCAACGCGTGGATAGCCCGCTCCCGTACCGAGGACGGCGGCTGGACCGACATCCGCACCGACCTCATCGTCTGGAGCCTGCTGCCGGAGGACCTCGAGGACCTCGCGGAGGCCTCGGTCGACGGCGACGGATACTCCGCGTACCCCGACTGGGGCTGACCGACCCGGCCTGGGATGCTCCGGTCCGGACCACCCGGGGTACTGTGCTCGTCCGGGGCACCGCCCCGCGTCCCCGCACGTGCCACCGGCCCGCTCACCTCGCGGGCTCCCGACCTGCGACTTGCCCAGGAGACTGACAACGATGGCCGACCGGGTCACGGTGATCGGCTACGACGGCTCGGCGCTGACCGCCGCGGCCCGCTCCGCGCTGGGCGCGGCCACGCTCGTGGCCGGTGCCGCCCATCATCTGGCGCTTCCCGAAGTGCCGCAGGCCGCCGAGCGCGTCAGGCTCGGCAGCGTCGACCTCGCCGCCGGCCGTATCGCCTCCCACCGCGGCACCGCGGTCGTCCTCGCCGACGGAGACCCCGGCTTCTTCGGGGTCGTCCGCACCCTGCGCGCGCCCGAGCACGGCCTCGAGGTCGAGGTGGTCCCCGCGGTCTCCTCCGTCGCCTCCGCCTTCGCGCGCGCCGGCATGCCCTGGGACGACGCCCAGATCGTCGTCGCGCACAGCCGCGACCTGCGCCGTGCCGTCAACGTCTGCCGGGCCCACCCCAAGGTCGCCGTCCTCACCTCGCCCGGAGCCGGCCCCGCCGAACTCGCCCTGCTGCTCGGCGAGGTGCACCGCACCTTCGTCATCTGCGAGGAACTGGGCACGGACCGCGAGCAGGTCACGGTCCTGACCTCCGACAAGGTCGCCGACCACACCTGGCGCGACCCCAACGTCGTCATCTCCATCGGCGGCTTCCAGACCACCGCGGCACCCGGCGTCCCCGTCCAGGGCGGAAGCTGGATCGCGGGACGCGACCCCGGCCAGCCGTCCTCGGTCCGAGGCTGGGCACTCCCGCCCGCGGACTACGGCTTCGGGCCCGGCACGCAGGACGGGCCGGGCGAGGGCGAGTCGCCCCAGCTCCGAGCCGCCCAACTCGCCCGTCTCGGGCCCCGCGTAGGCGATCTGCTCTGGGACATCGGCTCGGGCTCCGGCGCGGCCGCCGCCGAGGCAGCGCGGTTCGGCGCGGCCGTCATCGCCGTCGACCGCGACCCGGACGCCTGCGGACGCACCGCCGCCGTCGCCCGCCGGTACGGCGTCCAGCTCCAGCTCGTGCACGGCACCGCACCGGAGATCCTCGAAGACCTGCCCGAACCCGACGTCGTACGGGTGGGTGGCGGCGGCGCCCCCGTGGTCGCCGCATGTGCATCCCGCCGCCCCGAACGGATCGTCGCCCACGCCCCCACCCGTGATGCCGCGGAAGCCATGGGAGCGGTTCTCACCGACGCCGGATACGGCGTGGAATGCGCCCTGATCCAGTCTGTGGAGTTGGACACGTCGGTCGCGTCCTCGTGGACGGAACGCGAGCGCGCAGTGGCGTTTCTCCTGTGCGGACACCGCCTTTCGCGGCGCTGACCGCGGCTCGGTTCCACCCCTCGCGCACTGCCCCGGACGGGCGTTCCGGAAGTCGACCGGTGAACTGCCGCCGACACGTGGGCGGTAGGCTGGCGGACCGTTGTACCACCGCACGGCGTTCGCAGTTTCGTTCGCCAATGTCCGAGACGCACCCCCGTTTTGGGAGTGAGTGGTACGACGGTCGGGGGACGCGCGACGTGCCGCGGGGCGTACACGCTCGTTGTTCTCACCGGGCGGACGCTGCGTCGCCGTCCGGGCGGCCGGACGAGCGGTTGGAAGGAGCACTACCTATGGCGAGGGGTACGCATGACTGACACCGGCCACGTCCCGGGCGAGGGACTGCCGGAGAACGCAGGCGGACAGCAGGAGACTCCGCGGTACGCGGCTCCCGCCACCCCTGCAGGCTCCGGCCCGCCGGAGCAGCCGGGCGGCATTCCGGCCCCGGGTGCGTACGCCTTCCACGACCCGGCCGAGGGCGGGGCAGGAGGGGGCGAGGAAGAGGAAGCGCTGCTCATGCCCGGCGCCCAGGGTGCCTGGGGTGACCTCCCGGTGGGAGCGGTGCCGACTCAGGCGCACGCGCAACAGCATCCGCACGCCCAGCCGTACGCCGCCGACGCCTCCGCCGGATATCAGCAGCACACCCCTCCGCAGGCGTCGCCCTACACCACCGCGCACCCGCACGCGTATGTGCCGCCGCAGGCCCAGCAGCCCGCGGACTCCGGGGTCTACGAGCCGGGGGTACTCGGCAACCACCCGGGGACGCACGAGACCGGCGGTCGCGACACCGGGTCCGTCGACTACGGCGCCGTGCGGATGCCGCAGCAGTCCTCCGCATCCCAGTCCGTCTCCCAGCAGATGGCGGCACCTTCGCACCCGTCGCCCGTCTCCGCGACGCCTCCGGCGGGGACACCGACGCCCGGCCGGCGGCCGCTCCACCGCGGTCCCCAGGCGCCGGAGACATCGGGCGGCGGGGTCGTGCGCTCGCTCGCCGATCGCGGCCCCGCGGGCGCTCGGGCACAGGGCGCCGCCCCGGCGGCACCCGCGGCCGGCCCCGGTCCCGTACCGGGTCCCGAGTACCTCGACGTGCCGCCCGAGGAGTCCGCCGTCGCGCTGTCCGTGGCGGCGTACGCCGATCAGTACGCCGCGTCGCTCCCCGGGCCGCAGCTCGGCGAGATCCCGCCGCAGGGCGCGCACTGGGACATGCAGGCGATGCACGACGGGGCGTACGACGGGGCTGCCGGCGCGACCGGCCATGCGGCTCAGGCCGCGGCCCGCTCTGCGGAGGCCTTTGCCTCCTCCGGTCATGCCTCCTCCGGTCGTGGCTCCTCCGGTCACGCCGCGGACATCGCCGTGGCCGGAACCGCCGAGTCCGTTGTCACCGGCGGTGGTTCGGGCTCCGACGGCACCACAGAGATCCCGCGTCAGGCACCCGAGCCGGAGCCCGCGGAGGCCGCCCCGGTGCAGGAAGGACCCGTGCCGGCCGGACCGGAGCCCATGGCCGTCCCCGAGGCTTCCGCGCCCCTGGGCCAGGAGCCGGTCCCGGCACAGGCCCAGGACCCGTCGGCGTACCCGGAGTCGGGGCAGGCCCACGATGCCGCGCCCGCGCCCGCGCCCGAGCAGGCGCCGGGCGACGGGTCGGACGAACAGCCGCCCATCGCGGGCGAGGGCGTGCACGACGGTGGTCCGCACGGCTCGGCGGCAGGCGTCGCCGACGGTGCCGCGGTTGCCGAGACCCCCGGGGGACCCGCCGTGCCCGATGCGGTGGCCCAGGACGTCCAGCCGGACGCCGCGCTCCCGGCCGATGGACAACCCGCCTCTGCAGAACCGCTGTTGAGCGCCACGGAACCCCAGCCTCCGACCGCTCCCGCAGCCACCGGCCCCCAGGCGGAGCAGCGCGCCGACGACAGTGAAGCGCCGGAATCCCGAGTCGATGCCGAAGCGACCGGCCAGGTTCCGGCGCAGCCCCAGGAACCGGTCGCGGCGCAGACGGCGGAGGCCCCCGAGGCGCCCGCCGCGGAGCCGGTGTCCGAGCCGTCGCCCGAGGTCACTGTGCAGGAATGGCCCGAGGCCCCGGTCGAGCCGGAGGCACAGCCCGAGCCCCAGCAGGGCGAGGAGGCCGAGCCCGTGGCCGCCGCCGAGCCCGTCGCCACGGCGACGGCCCCGGCAGGCGACGCCGGAGAAGCCGCCGAGCAGGACCAGGCCGACGCCGAGCGCCGAACGGTCCTGGCCGACGAGCTGGTCGCGCCCAAGTCCCGCCCGGAGCAGCCCGGTACGGAACCGGACGCCGAGACCGTGGCCCCCGCCGCGGCCGCCGAGCAGGAGGCGGCCGACGTCACGGCGACGCCCGCAGACGCCCAGGCCCCCGCAGACGGTCAGGCTCCCGGTGACGCCGAAGCACCTGCGGATGCCGAAGCGTTCGACGACCTCGCCGGTGACGACCCCGGCACGCCCGATGAGCAGGCAGCCGAACGCGCCCGCGCCGAGGGCTACGGCGACGCCGAGCGCGAAGCCGTGCTCCGCGTCATCCGTGAACGCCGCGACATCCGCAACGGCTTCCGCTCCGACCCGATCCCGCACGACGTACTGCTACGGGTCCTCGAAGCCGCCCACACCGCGCCCAGCGTCGGCCACTCCCAGCCCTGGGACTTCGTCGTCATCCGCTCCGCCGAGACCCGGCAGACGATGCACGAACTGGCCATGCGGCAGCGGGAGGCGTACGCCAAGTCCCTCCCGAAGGGCCGCGCGAAGCAGTTCAAGCAGCTCAAGATCGAGGCCATCCTCGACACCCCGGTCAACATCGTCGTCACCGCCGACCCCACCCGGGGCGGCCGCCACACGCTCGGCCGTCACACCCAGCCGCAGATGGCGCCGTACTCCTCCGCGCTCGCCGTGGAGAACCTCTGGCTCGCCGCGCGCGCCGAGGGCCTCGGCGTCGGCTGGGTCAGCTTCTTCGACGAGCGCGAGATGGTCCGCGCCCTCGGCCTCCCCGACCACCTCGAAGTGGTCGCGTACCTCTGTGTGGGATACGTCGACGAGTTCCCCGACGAGCCCGAGCTGATGCAGTCGGGCTGGTCCAAGCGCCGTCCGCTGTCCTGGGTCGTGCACGAGGAGACATACGGCCGCCGCGCCCTCCCCGGCGCGGAGCCGCACGATCTGCTGGCCGAAACCCTCCAGGGCATCCGCCCGTTGGACGCCAAGGCGCTGGGCGAGGCATGGGAGCGGCAGAAGCGGATGACGAAGCCGGCGGGTGCGCTCGGCATGTTGGAGATCATCTCCGCGCAGCTCAGCGGACTGTCCCGGCAGTGCCCGCCGCCCATCCCGGAGCCCGCGGCGGTGGCGGTCTTCGCGGGCGACCACGGAGTCCACGCCCAGGGCGTGACCCCGTGGCCGCAGGAGGTGACCGCGCAGATGGTCGCCAACTTCCTGGGCGGCGGGGCCGTGTGCAACGCCTTCGCCAACCAGGTCGGCGCCGAAGTGTGCGTCGTCGACGTGGGCGTCGCGAGCGAACTGCCCAGCACTCCTGGGTTGTTGCCGCGCAAGATCCGGCCGGGCACCGGCGACTTCACGATCGGTCCCGCGCTCACCCAGGAAGAAGTGCTGCGCGCGATCGAGGTCGGCATCGAGACGGCCAGGGACCTGGTCGCAGCGGGCAACAAGGCGCTTCTCAGCGGCGAGATGGGCATCGCCAACACCACGGTCTCGGCGGCCCTCATCTCCGTCTACACGGGCCTGGACCCGGCCGAGGTCACCGGCCGCGGCACCGGCATCAACGACGAGACGCACGCCCGCAAGGTCGACGTCGTACGGCGCGCGCTGGAACTGCACCAGCCCGATCCGGCCGACCCGATCGGGGTGCTGGCCGCGGTGGGCGGCCTGGAGCACGCGGCGATCGTCGGCCTGCTGCTCGGAGCGGCATCGCTCCGTACGCCGGTCATCCTCGACGGCATCAGCGCGGGCGCTGCGGCCCTGGTCGCGCGGGCCATCGCCCCGGAGGTCCTCGCGGCGTGCATCGCGGGTCACCGCAGCGCGGAACCGGGCCACGTGGCGGCACTGACGAAGCTGGGACTGCGACCTCTGGTCGACCTGGACCTGCGCCTCGGCGAGGGCACGGGCGCGCTGTTGGCGCTCCCGCTCGTGCAGAGCGCGGCACGGGCGATGCACGAGGTGGCGACGTTCGATTCGGCGGGCGTCACGGAAAAGGCGTAGCCCTTGCCGGGCGGGCCGCTCCGCGCTCGGGGGTTTGTTCCTCCGGGCGTGGGGCGGTTTCTTGCTGTTGTGGCTGTGTGGCTGTGTGGCTGTGTGGCTGTGTGGCTGTGTGGCTGTGTGGCTGTGTGGCTGTGTGGCTGTGTGGCTGTGTCCGTGTGGCTGTGTGGCTGTGTGGCTGTGTGGCTGTGTGGCCGTGTGGCCGTGTGGCCGTGTGGCCGTGTGGGTGTGGGTGGCGGTGGCGGGGTGGGACGGTCCCTTCGGGGCTGCATGATTTACGGTCCGGCCTGCTATCGGAGTTGTCTGCGGTTCGGCGTTGAGCCGGCCCGCAAATCACGCTCTACGCCCCTTGCCGGGACCGTCCCACCCCGCCCCCTTCTCTCGGTGGCCCCCTGTTCCTCTCGCGCCTGAACGACGTGTGGCGGACCGTGAGTTGGTTGTCTGCCGCTGTGTGGTTGTCGGCCTCGGCCCGGTCAGGCGTGTGAGTTGATCGGGCCGCGCTGGAGGTTCCTCGGTGCCGCGATGGTGTCCTTGGAGCGGTCGGCTCGCCCTGTTCTTGGGCTGCGTGACGATGAGTCCGGCTTGGGTAGGACTGCGCCGGATCCTGGACTGGGACGGGACCCCTGTGACTGCGTCGTTCGTCTGGTGGCCGTTGGCTGTGGTGGAGAAGGCTTGGGATCTGTGTGCGGCGCCGGATCGGGTTGGTCGCGGGGCGGCCGGAGGGGGTGGGGCGGGATGGTCCCGGCAAGGGGCGTAGAGCGTGATTTGTGGGCCGGCGGGCCACCGGGCCGCGGTCAAAGGACTCGGCGGGCCGGCCCGTAAATCATGCAGCCCCGGAGGGACCGTCCCACCCCGCCCCTGACCCACCCACCGGACAGAGCGCCCCACCCCGCCCCTGACCCACCCACCGGACAGAGCGCCCCACCCCGCCCCACCCACCCGCACCGCACGGGACAGCCCGCCCCGACCCCCACCCTGTCCGGTCGGCCGGAGCGGCGGATCATGGACCGATAAGGGGCCGATCAGGGGCCGATAAGGGATCGGACGGGGGCGCGTCCCCACGAGGCCGCCCGGACGTCCGAGGCGGCCTCACCGTAGGGTGGGCGGCGAGGGCCGACGCCGGTCGGCCTGCCGCTCCGGTGCCGCAGCGGCCACGTTCCCGCCTCTCCGCACGGAGGACTCGCACCAGCCATGACCGAGAACGCCGCCGGCGCCCCGACGCCGTACCCCGCCTACCCCGTCGGCCTGCGGCTCGCAGGACGACAGGTCGTCGTGCTCGGTGCCGGGCAGGTGGCCCAGCGGCGGCTCCCCGGGCTGCTCGCCGCGGGCGCGGACGTTCTGCTGATCTCGCCTTCGGCGACCCCCTCCGTCGAAGCCATGGCCGACGCCGGTGAACTGCGGTGGGAGCGGCGCCGCTACCGCGACGGTGACCTTGCCGAGGCCTGGTACGCGCTGATCACCACCGACGACGACGAGGCGAACGCCGCGGCCTCCGCCGAGGCCGAGGCCCGCCGTGTCTGGTGTGTGCGCAGCGACGACGCCGAGGCCGCGACCGCCTGGACCCCGGCCACCGGCCGCAGCGAAGGTGTCACGGTGGCCGTCCTCACCGGCCAGGACCCGAAACGTTCGGCGGCCGTGCGGGACGCGGTCGTCGAGGGCCTGCGCGACGGTACGCTCGCGGCTCCCCACCATCGCTCCCGCACCCCCGGTGTGGCTCTTGTCGGCGGTGGTCCGGGCGACCCGGACCTGATCACGGTGCGCGGCCGCAGGCTTCTCGCGGAGGCGGACGTCGTGATCGCCGACCGCCTCGGCCCGCGTGATCTGCTCGACGAACTCCCGCCGCACGTCGAGGTGATCGACGCGGCGAAGATTCCGTACGGCCGTTTCATGGCGCAGGAGGCCATCAACAACGCCCTGATCGAGCACGCGAAGGCGGGCAAGGCGGTGGTCCGGCTCAAGGGCGGTGACCCGTTCGTCTTCGGCCGGGGCATGGAGGAGGCCGAGGCGCTCGCGGAAGCCGGCGTTCCGTGCACGGTCGTCCCCGGGATCTCCAGCTCGATCAGCGTGCCCGCCGCGGCGGGCATCCCCGTCACGCACAGGGGCGTCGCGCATGAGTTCACGGTCGTCAGCGGCCATGTCGCGCCGGACGACGAGAGGTCGCTCGTCGACTGGGAGGCGCTGGCCCGGCTGCGCGGCACGCTGGTGCTGCTGATGGCCGTGGAGCGGATCGGTGAGATCGCCGAGGCGCTCATCTCGTACGGCCGGGGGGCGGACACGCCGGTGGCGGTGGTTCAGGAGGGCACGACGGCCGCGCAGCGCCGGGTCGACGCGACGCTCGCGACCGTGGCGGAGCGCGTGCGGGCCGAGGGAGTACGGCCGCCCGCGGTCGTGGTCATCGGCGAGGTCGTCGCCGTCGGCTCCCGTAACCCCCGGTAACTTCAGTGCGTAGGGCGCCGTTGGCACCGCAACCAGGACAAGGCAGTATCACCCTGTGGCAGAACTCATCACGGTCGACGACCCCGACGACCCCCGACTCGGCGACTACACGGGCCTGACGGACGTCGAGCTGCGCCGCAAGCGAGAGCCTGCGGAAGGGCTGTTCATCGCCGAGGGCGAGAAGGTGATCCGGCGCGCCCGGCACGCCGGGTACGAGATGCGGTCGATGCTGCTGTCGTCCAAGTGGGTCGATGTGATGCGCGATGTCATCGACGAAGTGCCCGCCCCCGTCTACGCGGTGAGCCCCGAGCTCGCGGAGCGGGTGACCGGCTACCACGTGCACCGCGGCGCCCTCGCCTCCATGCAGCGAAAGCCGCTGGCCACCGCGGCGGAACTCCTCACCTCCGCGCGCCGCGTGGTCATCATGGAGGCGGTCAACGACCACACCAACATCGGCGCGATCTTCCGCAGCGCCGCGGCGCTCGGCATGGACGCCGTGCTGCTCTCCCCGGACTGCGCCGATCCGCTCTACCGGCGGTCGGTGAAGGTGTCGATGGGGGCCGTCTTCTCCGTCCCGTACGCGCGGCTGGAGACCTGGCCGCGCGGCCTGGAGTCGGTGCGCGAAGCCGGGTTCAGGCTGCTGGCCCTGACGCCCGACGACAAGGCCACCGCCATCGACGCGGCCGCGCCGCACCGGCTGGAGCGGGTCGCGCTGATGCTGGGCGCCGAAGGGGAGGGGCTCTCCACCCAGGCGCTGGTGGCGGCGGACGAATGGGTCCGTATCCCGATGTCGCACGGCGTGGACTCGCTCAACGTCGGCGCTGCGGCGGCGGTCGCCTTCTACGCCCTCGCGAGGGGCCGCCCGGACGCCTGAGCCGTAACGTCTCGGCCCTCAAGCCGCGGACGCCGGACGCCTCAGCCTTCAGCCGACGGGGTCGACGGGGCGGCCGGGCCGGAACCGGCCGGCGGGGCGGGCAGTTGCGGCTGCGATCCGTACCGGGCCTTGAGATCCGGGGTCAGGCCGAGGCCCCGCGCCGGTCCCCGGCAGCCCTGAGCCGCCGCGATGCCCAGCGCCACCAGCAGTGTGACCGTGACGAACACGATCAGCCGCTGACGCAGCAGCCTTCGGTTGACGCCGGGGCGGCGGCCGGGCGGCGGTCCGGGGCGCGTGTGCGTACGGGTACTGGGACGCGTGCCGCCCCGTGCCCCGCCCCGAGCGACCGGAGTACGGGTCCCCGGGCGGGGCGCCGTACGGGGGGTGGAGGCCCGCGGCGACTGGGCACGGGAGACCGGCGTGGGCGTCGCCTGCCGCCGCTCCGTACGCTGCCGCGCGTACTCCTCCGCCGGCCGGCCCACCGGGCGCGGCGACTCCTGTCGCGGCGCCGGAGGACGGCTCTCCGGCAGGCCGTGCGCCTCGCGCGCCGCGATCTCCTTCAGCCGCATCGAGAGCTGCAGGGTGGTCGGCCGGTCCGCCGGGTCCTTGGCCAGACAGGCCTGGATGAGCGGGGCGAGGGAGTCCGGCACGCCGGAGAGCTGGGGCTCCTCATGCACCACGCGGTAGAGCATGACCTCCGAACTGCCCTGTCCGAAGGGGGAGTCCGAGGTCGCGCAGTACGCGAGGGTGGCGCCCAGCGCGAAGACATCGGTCGACGGCGTCACGGCGGCGCCGCGCACCTGCTCGGGGGCGAGGAAGCCGGGGGAGCCGACGGCCGTACCCACATGGGTCAGCGTGCTCGCGCCGGTCGCCCAGGCGATGCCGAAGTCGATGATCCGGGGGCCCTTGGGGGAGAGGAGGATGTTCGACGGCTTGAGGTCGCGGTGCACAACACCCGCGTCGTGCACGGCGACCAGGCCCTCGGACAGGGCTGCGCCGATCGACGCGGTACGGGCCGCGGAGATCGGGCCCTCCTCGGTCACCTTGTCGTGCAGGGAGGGCCCGGGTACGTACTGGGTGGCGAACCACGGCCGGTCCGCATCCAGGTCCGCGGCCACCAGCCGGGCCGTGCACCCGCCGCGGATCCGCCGTGCGGCCGACACCTCGCGGGCGAAACGCGACCGGAACTCCTGATCCTCCGCCAGATCGGGCCGGATCACCTTCAGCGCCACCCGCTGGCCACGCCGGTCCGAGCCCAGGTAGACGACGCCCATACCGCCGGCACCCAGCCGCCTGTGAAGCCTGAACGAGCCGACGACACGCGGGTCCTCGCGCCGGAGCCGCATCATCGCCATGTCCATCCCTGATAGCCGGTCCGCCTGACGTGCCACAGCTTACGGATTGCCGGCCCGGTGTGCTCATAGGCGCCGCATGCGTCGGCCGACGGATTGTCAGTGTCCGGTGGGATCCTGGGAGTACGGGGTGAGAGGGCCGCTGATCGGCGGCTCTCATCCCGGCGCGAGATCTCAACGCTCCCTCACGTAAGGGGGATTGATCCAGTGAAGGGTGACCGCGGAGAGATCGTGGTTGACGCCGGGGACACGACAAGGACGTACGAGATGGTGACCTCGCGGGCGGGCCCCAGGGTGGAGTCGGGGGTGCGCAGGGGCGTGGTGGGAGTGAGCGAAGTCACCCTCCCTCCACGCGTCGCAAGGCGAGATGCCCCCAGCCCCTTGGTGCGCACGGCACGGTTCATGGCGAGCCGGGTGCCGGCCCTGGTGGAGCCCCCCGTGCCCAGGACGGCTGACGGGACCGCCCCATGGGGGATGACCCGCAGGTTTAGAAGGGGATCTCCACCCAGAGGAGTATCCGGTTCCGCCCGGCGTCATCCTCCTGGAGAACCGCTAATCGATACGGAGGCATGACGCCCGGGGGTTCCGGCGTCCGTAATGTTGAAGTCAAGCGGCGGGCGGTTCACTCGTCCCCCGAGGCCAAACGCCCGCCGCTCCGGATCGGCACGTGAACAGGGAAGGGAGCGGGGGCCATGGCGGACACGGCAGGACGAACGGCTTTCGTGTCGGAGGGGCGCAAGGCAGTGGCCTCGTTCGGCATCCGTCCCTCCGGCACGCGCCACCCACTGGTCGCCGCCGCGATGGTGCTGCCGCTGGCAGCCGTGTTCGCGGTGGTCTTCGGCGGCTGGGAAGCCGTCGTCACACAAGCGTCGTCCGTGGTCGGCATGCTAGGGCGCTGAGCGGCGCCCAAGGCCCGGGAGAGCGGCCCGGGCCGGGGACAACCGGCCATCAACCCCGTGGGGACGGGGGTGCGGCGGACGGCACGAATGCCCGGACAGCTGGGGAGCTGTCCGGGCATCGCGCTTTGCCCTTGCCGGCGGGCCGCTCCGCGATCGGGGGTTTGTTGCTCCGGGCGTGGGGCGGTTTCTTGCTGTTGTGGCTGTGTGGCCGTGTGGCCGTGTGGCCGTGTGGCCGTGTGGGTGTGGGTGGCGGTGGCGGGGTGGGACGGTCCCTTCGGGGCTGCATGATTTACGGGCCGGCCTGCTATCGGAGTTGTCTGCGGTTCGGCGTTGAGCCGGCCCGCAAATCACGCTCTACGCCCCTTGCCGGGACCGTCCCACCCCGCCCCCTTCTCTCGGTGGCCCCCTGTCCCTGTCGTGGTTGAACGACGTGTGCCGGACTGTGAGTTGGTCGCCTGCCGCTGTGTGGTTGTCGGCCTCGGCCCGGTCAGGCGTGGCGTGTGAGTAGGTCAGGCCTTGTTGGTCTCCGGTCGGATTGATGACCGGCTCGATCTGTTTGGGGCTGCGCGGTGGTGTGCCGGGCCGTGTAGGAGGCCGCCACGTGCGTGCCCTGGACGGGGACAGGGGCCGCTGCGATTGCATCGATCGTCTGGTGGCTGTGGGCTGTGGGCTGCGGTGGAGAGGGCGGGGGTCTGCCTGTCGCGTCGACGCAATCGCTGGTGGGGGACTGGGGTGTGGCCAGGGCCGTGTGGGGTCGGGTTGGTCGCGGGGCGGCCGGAGGGGGTGGGGTGGGATGGTCCCGGCAAGGGGCGTAGAGCGTGATTTGTGGGCCGGCGGGCCACCGGGCCGCGGTCAAGGGACTCGGCGGGCCGGCCCGTAAATCATGCAGCCCCGGAGGGACCGTCCCACTCCGCCCCTGACCCACCCACCGGACAAGAGCGCCCCCCCCCCCCCCCCACCCACCGCACCGGTCGTAGGATCCGTTCGGGGTCGGCACATGTGCCGACCCCGAACGGGGGAGAGCGAGAAGGGGGACGGCCATGGGGACGGCACCGGTCGCCGATGAGTTGTGGCAGGTGGCGACGCGCGCACCCGGCAATACGGACGCACCCGCGACCCCGACCCCGACCACGACCCCGGCCCCGACCACGACCACGACCCCCACCCAGACCCCGGTCCCACCCCGGACTCCGACCGCGGCCACACCCTCACCCCGGGACCGGACCGGCGTCCCCTCCCCGCCCGTGGCCCCCATCCCGCACCCTCGCTCCACCGCTGAGGCGATCGTCCTCGCCGACCGCCCCGACGGGACCGTCGTACGGATCGGCGGCGTCGTGTCCAAGGCGCACGCCCCCGACAGCGACGTCGCCGCGCTGACCGCACGACTCCACGTCGCCGCGCACCCGCGGCTCCACGGCGCGCTGCTCCCGCCGTTGCCCGTATCGAGCGACGGCGGACTGCTCTGCCGGCTCCACGACGGGCGCGCGGCCAGCCTCTGGCCCGCGGGCGTGCCCGTCTCCCCGGATGACCCTGCGGCGGCCCCGTGGGAGGAGGCTGCGGTCCTCCTCTCGAAGGTGCACTCCACGCCGCCCGCCGAACTCGCCCTGCCCGGCCCCGTACCGCCGATGCGCGGTCCGGCCAAGGTCGCGCGTGCCATGGCCCGGCTGCGGGCGGCGGCCTCGGTGAGCCCCGCCGCGCGGGACGCCGTCCAGGGCGCCTGGCACGGCCTGCCGCCGTGGGCGCGCGGCGAGGGATCCCCGCACCACGAGGCGCCGAAGCCCCACCACAACCCCGCCGCGGACAATTGCCCCACCGGCAACCACCCCGCAGGCGACGGCGCCACGGACGGCAACCCCCTCGGCCGCTACCCCGCGGACGCCGGCGCGGACGACGGCCGCACGGACGGCAGCAGGGCGGACGACGGCCCCGCTGCCGACGGTCCCGCCTTCCCTTACCGCCGTGGCACCTTGTGCCACGGCGACTGGCATCTGGGGCAGCTCGTTCGGCATCCCGCCCCCGACGGCGCCTGGTTGCTGATCGATGTCGACGATCTCGGTCTCGGCGACCCCGCGTGGGATCTTGCCCGCCCCGCCGCCTGGTTCGCCCTCGGGCTTCTCGCGCCCGAGATATGGCAGCGCTTCCTGGGCGCGTACCGCTCCGCCGGAGGACCGGCCGTACGCCCCGAGGGCGACCCCTGGCCGGAACTGGACGTCCCCGCACGGGCGTTGACGGTTCAGATGGCCGCGCTCGCCCTCGCCAGGGCTGCCGCGGAGGGGCGGGACCCGGACGAGGACGAGGAGGCGCTGGTCGACGGCTGTGTCCGTATCGCGGATATGGGATCCGGGGGCATGTCGCATTGCGTCAGGACGTAGCGTGAAGCATGTGCTGCCGGGCAGAATTTCCCGGCAGTTCGACGTCCTACGGCGAGGAGCTGAGCCGAGCATGCAGTGTCCCAAGTGTCATGCGCCGATGCATACGTACAACCGCAACGGCGTCCAGATCGAGCAGTGCAGCGGGTGCCGGGGGATCTTCCTCGACTACGGGGAGCTGGAGTCGCTGACCCGGCTCGAGTCGCAGTGGTCGCAGCAGGCTCCGCCGGCTCCGCCCGCCCCGCAGGCCTACCCGGCAGCCCCCGCGTGGGGCGCGCCCCACCACGGCCATCACGGTCATGGCCATCACGGCCACGGCCAGCGTGGCTTCGGCCGGATGCTCTTCTCCTCCTGAGAAGTGCGTATCGAGGCGATCGCGACAGCGTGACGCAGACGCAGGCGAAAGCGCAGACAGCGTGAACGCAAAAGCCGGGGCCGGAGCTTCCAAGCTCCGGCCCCGGCCCTCTGTGTGGACGATACTGGGATTGAACCAGTGACCTCTTCCGTGTCAGGGAAGCGCTCTCCCGCTGAGCTAATCGTCCTCGGTACGGCTTGTGCGCCGCACTGCCGTACTACGCAGCGCAGTACGGCAGTTGGTGCGTGCGCGATACTGGGATTGAACCAGTGACCTCTTCCGTGTCAGGGAAGCGCTCTCCCGCTGAGCTAATCGCGCCGGGGTCCCCTGCATGCCGCCGGGGTGTGGTCCGTGTGAAGCCCGCCCCTGAAGGGGAGGTCCTGCGGACCAGTGGACGATACTGGGATTGAACCAGTGACCTCTTCCGTGTCAGGGAAGCGCTCTCCCGCTGAGCTAATCGTCCGTGGAGGTGGAGACGGGATTTGAACCCGTGTAGACGGCTTTGCAGGCCGTTGCCTCGCCTCTCGGCCACTCCACCACAGTGGGGGTTCGGGTTGATCCCCCACGTCGAGCGGACGACGAGATTCGAACTCGCGACCCTCACCTTGGCAAGGTGATGCTCTACCAACTGAGCCACGTCCGCAGGTGCCTCCCCCGGAGTTCGTCCGGGAGGTGCTCCGAGTCCCCGGGGCGCATCCGCGTCCCGGCGACGTGTTGAACTTTAGCGGATTCCTGGGCCAGCTCAAATTCCGTTTGCCCAGCGTGCTGCGCTCGGCTCCGCCGTGCCTGCGGCTGTCAGTCCTCGGACGCCGATGCCCGACACCTCCCCGAGGGGCAGGAGCACCGGCTCGCGAGGTCCGGGCGGGACACCTCCGGAGGTCCTGCCGTGCCACCGCGCGGCGTCCGCGCTGGTCGCCCTCACGTACGCCCCCGCGTCCGTCGAGCGTGCGGTGCCCCGTCCTTGCGGCGGCCGCCCCACCTTAGACTCACAGCCGTGCACGACCTCGCTCCTCTCGCCCGCTTCGGAGATCTTGTCGCCGCTGACCTGCGCGATGTCACCAGCGACCCCGCAGCCCTGGACTCGGCCGGCTTGTGGGCGGTGGTCGCGGACTTCGAGGGCGGTCTGGTCTGCGCGCGCTTCGGGGACGTACGGCACGAGCCGGTGCCCGCCCTCGTACCGGGGGCCTGGACCGCCCCGGCACGCGGCGACTGGACGTCCTCGCTCGACCGCGCCGCGTACATGGCCGGCGTTCGGCGGATACGCGAGCTCATCGCCGCGGGCGAGGTCTATCAGGCGAACCTCTGCCGTGTGCTGTCCGCGCCGCTGACCGATCCCGGCGCGGCGGACGTCGATGCGCTCACCGCGCTGCTCGCGCGCGGCAACCCGGCCCCGTACGCCGGGACCGTCCGGCTCCCCGCGCACGGCGTGGAGGTGGCCACCGCCTCGCCCGAGCTGTTCCTGCGGCGGACGGGCAGGGTGGTGGAGTCCGGCCCGATCAAGGGCACCGGGCGCAGCGCCGCGGATCTTCTGGAGAAGGACCGCGCGGAGAACGTGATGATCGTCGACCTGGTCCGCAACGACCTCGGCCGCGTCTGCGCCACCGGCTCGGTGACGGTGCCCGCGCTCTGCGCCGTCGAGCAGCATCCGGGTCTGGTGCATCTGGTCTCCACCGTGCGCGGCGAGCTGGCGGAGGACGCCGGCTGGCCCGAGCTCCTTGCCGGAACGTTTCCTCCCGGCTCGGTCACGGGCGCGCCCAAGTCCAGTGCCCTGCGCATCATCGACGCGCTCGAACCCGTCCCGCGCGGCCCGTACTGCGGCGGCGTCGGCTGGGTCGACGCGGACCGCGGTACGGGCGAGCTGGCCGTCGGGATCCGTACGTTCTGGATCGACCGTACGGATCCGCGATGCCCCGTCCTGCGCTTCGGCACCGGCGCCGGCATCACCTGGGGCTCGGATCCGGAGCGCGAGTGGGAGGAGACCGAACTGAAGGCTTCCCGGCTGCTCGCGGTAGCGTCGGGAGTGTACGAGGAGTCCGGGAGGACACGACGATGAAGATCTGGCTCGACGGGAGCATCCGGGACGTCGGCACGGCGCGGGTGTCCGTGCTCGATCACGGGCTGACCGTCGGCGACGGCGTCTTCGAAACGGTCAAGGCGGTCGAGGGGCGGGCCTTCGCCCTGACCCGGCATCTCCAGCGGCTCGCGCGCTCCGCCCGCGGCCTCGGGCTGCCGGAACCGGACCTCGACGAGGTGCGGCGGGGCTGCGAGGAGGTGCTCGCCGCCGAACCGGTGCCGCTCGCCCGGCTGCGCATCACGTACACCGGCGGGGTCTCTCCCCTGGGTTCGGACCGGGGCACGTCCCCGGCCACGCTGGTTGTCGCCTTGGACGCCACGACCCGCCGGCCCGACAGCACGGCGGTCGTGACGGTGCCCTGGACGCGTAACGAGCACGGCGCGCTGGCCGGGCTGAAGACCACGTCGTACGGGGAGAACGTCGTCGCGCTCGCGCGGGCGCGGGCCCACGGTGCCTCCGAGGCGCTCATGGCCAACAACGCCGGTCTGCTCTGCGAGGGGACCGGCGCCAATGTGTTCGTGGTCGTCGACGGCGAGCTGCTCACCCCGACGCTCTCCTCCGGCTGCCTCGCCGGCATCACCCGCGCCCTGGTCGTGGAGTGGGCGGGGGCGAAGGAGACCGACCTGCCGTTCGACGTCCTGCGGCGGGCGGACGAGGTGTTCGTGACGTCCAGCCTCCGCGACGTCCAGGCCGCCCACCGCGTCGACGACCGGGAGCTTCCCGGCGCCCCCGGCCCGGTCACCGCCAAGGCGATGCGCATCTTCTCCGAGCGGTCGGCCGCGGACTTCGACCCGCGCTGAGAGGCATTCGACCCGCGCTGAGAGGCAGGGGTACGGCGGTGGTGCCGCGGACCCGCGGGCTGTCGAAACGGGTGACGCCGGGGCGTGACGCGGGGTAGAACACCTCTGATGACCACCACCCTGCGGCCCATGGGGCCGGACCGGCACGGCGTGGACGGGATGCGGTCCCGCGACTACGAGGTGTGTGTCAACGGCCGTCGCGTCGGCACGACCGGGCTCGCCACGGACGGCAGATTCGGCCCGGCGGTCGGCCGGATCGTGGATCTGCGCATCGAGGAGCCCGACCGGCGGCGCGGGCGCGCCACTGTCGCCGCGCTCGCCGCGGAGGAGGTCCTGCGCGGCTGGGGCTGCCGCCGCGTCGAGGCCACGATCCCGGAGTCCGCGGAGGTGGCGCTGCGTCTGGCGACCGCTCTCGGATACATCGAGCGCAACCGGAACATGGTCAAGCGCGTGCCCGACCAACCGCTCCCGCTCCCCGAGGGCAGCGCCGTACGCCCCATGAGCGAAGGGGAGTTCGCGCTCTGGAGCGCCCACGCCAAGCGCACCTACGTGCAGAGCTGGGTCGAGCGGGGCGTGGCGGAGGAGGAGGCGCGGGCGAAGGCGGAGGCGGACCACGCGGCGATGCTGCCGGACGGGGTCGGCACCCCCGCCGCTCTGCTGCGCGTTCTGTCCCACGACGGGGAGGACGTCGGCACCCTCTGGGTCTCGCTCGCGGACACCCTGCCCGGCGACATCGACGGCTTCGTCTTCGAGGTCGAGGTCGCCGAGCGGCACCGGGGGAACGGCCACGGGCGGTCGCTGATGCTGGCCGCCGAGCAGGAGTGCCGGGCGGCCGGAGCCGACCGGCTGGGCCTGAACGTCTTCGCGGGCAACACCCCCGCGCTCCGGCTGTACGAGTCGCTGGGCTATGCGACGAACCGCCGCCACCTCTGGAAGTCCCTGATCTGAGCCTCCGTCGGCCGGCCGGGCGCCGGCGCCCCGCCGGGCGGCCCCGGGGTAGGCCGTGGGGGGCGCCCCCCGGAAACGGCGCCCGAGGGTGTCCCCGGAGAACAACCTCGGCCCCCGCCGCCGCAGACCGAGGGGCGGGCCATGCCCCCCACCCGCCCCCCCATCGGCACGACCAACAACGCCCCCCCCGCCGCCCGCCCGGGCGCCGCCCCCCGCCCGCCCGGCCCGTGATGCGCCTGTGCCGGCAGCCCTCGCTCAGCGGCCCAGGAGGCTGTCCGCGATCTCCTCGATCCGCGCCCGCAGCCCCTCCTGGCTCTTCCCGCCGTCGATCCGCTGTCCGTCGATCACGTACGTGGGGGTGCCCGTCACCCCGATCGCCTTCCCCTCCGCCTGGTCGGCGTCCACGATCAGCATGTGGCGTCCGTCGATCAGCGCGGTGTCCACCTCCTCGGCGTCCAGGCCGAGTTGGCCCGCAACCTCCACCAGCACCGGCTCACCGCGTGCCGCGAGGTCCTCCGTACGCGCCAGCACCGCCTCGACGTACGCCCATCCCCGGCCCTGTGCCGTCGCTTCCTCGGCGGCCTGTGCCGCCGCGTAGGCGTGCTTGTGCTTCTCCAGCGGGAAGTGGCGCAGCCGCAGCTCGATCGCGTCGCCGTAGCGCTCGCGCAGGGCGTGCAGGTCGTCCAGGGCGGCGCGGCAGTCCGGGCACTGCAGTTCGCACCAGATGTCGAGGACGACGGGACCGTTCGGGGTGGCGTTGCTCATGGCGGACAGTCTCGCAGTACGCCGTGACGGGCCGGACCGGGACCTGGGAAGGATCACGGCCCGGAGATGTCCCTGAAGGAGGCCGGGGGGCATGGCCGCGCTCGCTGCGGCGGTGCAGGATGGAGGGCGGAACATCACGACGGGGATGGGAGTGCTTGCGCCATGCTGACCACGACCGTATGCGTGGCGCTGTCCGCCGCGGGCCTCGCGATCGCGATCCTCACGGCGTACCGGCGCCGCTATGTGCGCGCGACGCGGATCGCCGCCTTCGCGCTGATCCCGGTCGGACTGGCCATGGCCGGCCTGGCCGAGCTGGGCGGGAAGGTGGGGCGGGCCGTCGGGGACTGGGCCGCCGACCTGGTGTTCAAGCCGTCGTTGTGGGCGGGCTTCGCGGTCCTCGCCGCCTCCGTGGTGCTCTTCGCGATCGCCAGGATCGCGGGGCGGCGCAAGGGGCGCGGCGCAGTGGAGGGGAAGACCGCTCGGCCTGGCGTGGAGCCGGGGGCCTCGGCTCCGGCGGTGGGTCCGGGCCGCAAGCCGGCGCAGCCCGCGCCGAAGGCGAAGCAGGGCCGGTCCGACGGCCTCGACGACTTCGATGACATCGAGGCGATCCTGAAGAAGCACGGGATCTGACAGGAACCGTCAAGTCACGACGAAGTCCCCTGAAAATTGCGCGTGTTGATCGTGGGCGGCGACGGCGCTGCGCCATCATCGGCGGGAGATGAACGACGAACTCGCCACCCCGGGCGCCGACCCGTCCCTGTCCCACGGAACAGCTCAACTGTCCCACGGCACAGGGGAATCCGGCGCCGAGCCGCGCGGCTGCCTGTTCGCGCTGTCCCAGCCCCCGTTGATGCTCTTCCTGACGGTGATCGGGGCGCTGCTGCTCTTCACCGCGCTCTACGACCTGTATCCGTGGTGACACCGGCCGTGTCCGCCGCGGAGGCCGTGCCCCGGGTCAGTTCGCGGCTTCGCGGCGCCGCGCACGGTACGCGGCCACATGCAGACGGTTGCCGCAGGTTCTGCTGTCGCAGTAGCGCCGCGAGCGGTTCCTCGAGAGGTCCACGAAGGCCCGCCGGCAGTCCGGGGCCTCGCAGCGCCGCAGCCGCTCCTGCTCGCCCGCGACCACCAGGAAGGCCAGTGCCATGCCCCCGTCGGCCGCCAGGTGGTCGGCGAGGGACGCGCCGGGCGCGAAGTAGTGCACATGCCAGTCGTAGCCGTCGTGGTCCGTCAGGCGGGGCGTGGTGCCGGCCCCGGCGACCATCTTGTTGAGCAGTTCCGCCGCGGCCGGGGTGTCCTCGGCCCCGAAGACGTCGGCGAAGAGGCCGCGCACGGCTCGTACGGCGCCCAGATCGTGATCGTCGAGCCGTCCGACATCGCTGATGCTGTGGCGCTCGACGAAGCCCCGCAGCGCAGCGAGGTCGGAAAGCGCGTCGGGCTGATCCCCCTCGGGGGAGGTGTTCACAAGATCGACGACCGATTCGAGCGCGCACCGGGTGTCGTGGTTGATCAGCACGGTTCGCTCCCTGACCGGTGGTCGGCTGCCGCTGGCTGCGCGCGTGCCCGCGCATCCCAGATGCTGGCCGACTCTAGCGCCCGCAACGCAGCGGCGCCTTCGTCGCGGGTGCGATCCGCGGCGAAGGCGCCGGTGGCTGCTGTGGGCGATGTTCCGGGCTCGCGCCGTCTCCCCGAGTCGGACGGCTACGGGCGGTGAGCGGTTGGGGGCGGTTGGTCCCTGCGGTGCCTCTCGGATGTCCCCCGGCTCAGCTTTCGGCCAGGATGTGGGAGAGCTCGGTGTCGAGGTCGAAGTGACGATGCTCGGTGCCGGGCGGGACGGCGGCGTCCGTCCGCTTGAGGAACGATTCCAGCGCCCGCGCCGGGGCCTCGAGCAGAGCCTCTCCCTCAGGGGAACTCAGGGCGATGCAGACCACGCCCTGGCCATGACTGCGGGACGGCCAGACCCGGACGTCGCCGGTGCCGGTCGGACGGTGCAGCCCCTCGGCGAGGAGGTCGCGGGCGAACACCCACTCGACAGTCTCCTCGGCTCCGGTGTGAAAGGTGGCGTGCACGGCGTAAGGATCGGCCGTGTCATACCGCAGACCCGCTGGGACGGGCAGGGAGGATTCGCTCGACACAACGAGGCGCAGGTGCAGCTCGCAGCTGACCGTGGTGTTCATAAGCGCCAAGGCCTTTCGCTCAGTGTGCGCTCGGGGATTCGCACGTCGGCGAAATCGACATGCCACCTACGGTGTCGTTGTAAACCCCTCTGCCCGTTTTGAGGTTGTTCAGGTACCCCGAACGGCGGAGTTCTCGATCATCCTCTGCGCCCATTCCGGTGACGCTTCCTCGTCGGGTACTTTGGGTCGTATGAATGCGGAGAGTGACGAGCGGCAGGAGGTCGCCAAAGTGGCGGCCACCGGCCCGACGGGGGACGCTGTGACAGGGGATGCCATGACAGGGACGGGTGCGACAGCCGTCGGGGGACAGCTCGGATCGAAGGCTCCGCAGTTCATCAAGGCGTCGAAGCCGCTGCATCTCAGCTGGCAGGTGGGCGTTTTCCTGGTCGGTCTCGCGGTCGTGGCGGGTGGCGTGATCCTGCTGCCGCTGCCGGGTCCCGGCTGGTTGGTGATCTTCGGGGGCATGGCGATCTGGGCGACCGAGTTCGTCTGGGCACAGCTCGTGCTCCGCTGGACCAAACGGAAAGTGACGGAAGCCGCTCACAGAGCGCTCGATCCGCGCGTGCGGCGGCGCAACATCATCCTGACCACGATCGGCCTGGTGATCATCGCCGTCGGCGTCACGGTGTACATCGCCAACTACGGCCTGTTGATGCCGTGGCAGGTCGGCCGCTGACGCGGAAATGGTCAAGGGCACCCGCTGACATGCGGTAATCTGTGGCCTGCGCCCGGGCGATTAGCTCAGCGGGAGAGCGCTTCGTTCACACCGAAGAGGTCACTGGTTCGATCCCAGTATCGCCCACACCCGGCCGAGGGCCGGAGGCTTCTCAGCCTCCGGCCCTCGGTGCTTTCCGGAATCCCCGAAGCCGGTCGCGGCCCCGGAATTACCGCATTCGGCCCAGCGCATCACGGAGTTTCCGCGCATCCCGCAGCCGGTGCTCGTAGGTCGCCCCGGTGGCCAGCAGGAGCAGTCCCGCGAGGGCCGGCGGGAGCCAGCGGGGGAGGGTGTCCACGACCTGCACGAGGTACGGGGCCAGCTCGTGGAGGGCGATCAGCGCCAGGACCGTACCGCCGAGCAGCAGGGGTGCCCGGAGCCGCTGACGGGCGCCGAACAGCGTCACGGCCAGGGCGCCGAGACCGAGCAGCAGCGGCCGGGTCCAGTGCGTGTCGTCCCAGGCCGCCATGAGGCTCGGCAGGAACGTCGCGCCCAGCCCCGGGCCGTACGCCGCCCAGGAGGACACGGTCGGATCCTGACGGTGCCTTCGGACGCCGACGAACAGCGCGGCGGCGGTCACCGGCAGGGTGTAGGCCTCCGGGGCGGACACGCCCGATGCCGCGAGCCGGGCCCATGCCGCCATGACGAACAGTGCCGCGGCGGCGTGGCCGGCGGCACGGCGGTCCCCGCGCAGCGCCGTGCCCGAGGCGACGACGCCCGCGAGTGCGAGGACCGAGGCAAGGACGGGGAGGTCGCGTGCGGCCAGGCAGATCGCGAGGAGCAGCGCCGCGTACCCCGCGCACTCGACGGCGAGACCGGCCGGCAGCGCCCGCAGCCGGGCCGCGACGAACGATGCGGCCGCGGCGACCGCGAGAACGGCGAAGGCGGTCCGGTGGGGCGGGAGGCCCGCGGCGGCGCAGACCGCGACCGTGAGAGCCAGGGCGCAGAGCGAGGCGACGGCCGCCGTGGCCCGCTGCCGTACGTGCCCTGCGGCTGCCGAGGCCGCCGCGTGGACGACGAGGAGACCGCTGAGGGCGCCCAGGGTCACCGACTGCTCCGCCAGGCTCCAGAAGGCCGCTGTCAGCGTCGTGGCGACGGCACACAGCAAGGCGGTGAGCGAGGCCGCCTCCGTCCGCGCGCGGACGGCCGGGGCGGCGGGCGGGGAGCCCGGGGCCTGCGGTGCGCCGGTGGCGGACGAGGGCACGCTGTCCGCGGAGGGAGCAGGTACGGCGTGGGCGGAAGCCAGCGTCACCGAGGCCACGAGCAGCACCGCCACCTGAGCCACGAGCAGCGCGACGGCGACCGGATGCGGGAGATCGAGGGTGACCGGCAGGACCACGCCGACGGAACACCAGGCTACGACCGCGGCGACGGCGGGTGCGGCCGGCCGGGGCGCGCTCGCCCACCACCGGTGGAGCGCCATGGCCGTGACGGCGATCACCCCAAGGACAGCCGGTACGGCGCCCGTGCCCGGCCAGTCGACGTCCGTGCCGGCCGTGACGGCGGGGCCGAGTGCGTCCCGGGCTCCCGCGGGTGCGCCGGACCAGACCGCACCGGTCCACGTCACCGGCCCCAGGAGGGCCGTCGCCACGGACGGCAGGGCCCAGAGGGCCGCGCCGGCGTACACGGCACCCGAGGCCACCGTCAGCCCGGCTGACACCGCCGCTCGTGCGGTGACGGATCGGGCGGCGGCCAGCACGCCCGCCGCGCAGAGCAGGTAGCCGAGGACCGCCCACGACCCGGGCACGGCGGTCCTGAGGAACCCTCCGATCGCGGCGATGAGAGCCAGGCCGCCCGCGGCCGCCGGCCAGGCCGGAGCGGCGGCGCCGGCCGCGGGCCGCAATGCCGAACGGGGCACGGGGCCGGTCGCGGATCCTGCGGCGGCGCCCGCCGCAGGCCCGGCAGGTGCGGGTGCGTCTGCCACCACCGGTGCGGCGGGTGCGTCTGCCTCCGCTCGTGCGGCGGGTGCCGGTGCGTCTGCCTCCGGCGGTGCGGCCTGTGCGTCATCGCCGTCCGCGCGGTTCACGCCCGCCGAACGCCACGAGGCACTCACGCCGAGAGCGGCCGCCAGGAGCAGCAGCCCTGCGGCGCGCGCCGTCCCGGACGGTGCGTCCGCCCCCACCGACACCTGTGCCGCGAGCAGCGCTCCCGCGATGCCCGTGACGGACGCGCATACAGCCGCGGGCAGGCGTACGGAACGCTCGCGGGTCCTGAGGGCGAATGCCAGGTCTGCCGTCGCCGTGACGAGGAGCGCCGAGGCGAAGCCCAGGGGACCGGCTCCGGCGGCCACCGCCCAGAGGAGAAGCGGCAGTTGGGCCAGGCATACGGCAACGGGCAGCGGCAGCCGCAGTCCCCGCGCGCCGGCGCCCGGAGGATCGACGGTCTCCTCGGCGTCCCGCGTGGACGGCGGGCGCCGCAGCCACAGCCCGTACGCCGCCCAGGTCGCGGCCACCGCGGCGCTCGCGAGGGCCGAGTAGTCGGCGGGGTCCGTGCCCGGCAGTGCCACCTGGTGCAGTGCGTACGCGTCGAGCAGCAGCAGGACCAGCCCGAGGCACGCCACGGCTTCCGCGGTGGCGGCGAGCTGACGGCGCAGCAGGAGCGCGGGTGTGCCCATGGCGGTCAGGGTGAGAGCGCTGAGGACGGCCGACCGGCCGCCGATGCCCATGTGCCCCCAGCTCAGTACGGTGAAGGCGGTCACGGCGACGGCCAGGAGCACGCCGCCGAGGGCGAGGAGCACGTTCTGCACGGTCGGCGGTCGGGCGTCCTGTCGCCACGGGTGCGGGGTCCGCTGTCCGGGCGGCGGGTCCCATGCGGCCGTTGCGGGAGCGGATCCGGGGCCGGACTGCCGCAGTAGTTCGAGCAGTTGGGACCTGCGCGTGAGCAACCAGGCGCGATGCGACTCCACCTGGGCCAGCGTGTGCTCGAGCTGCTGCAGCTCGGCGGCGGGCGGCAGAACCGGTGGCACGTTGTCCATGCCCCGGAGTGTGCTGGCCGCCACACCGCAGGGGCATGCGTACGGATACTCAGATCCGGTGAGTACGCGACGCCGCCCGGCCAAGGCCCCGGAGAACCGCCCGACGCCGGACGCCGTCATGGCGATGCTCCGGGCGGCGGCGGAGCAAGGGGGACGCGCAGGACGGCGCCCGTGGCCGAGTGCCCGCACAACGGCGGGTGCCCCCAGCAGAGCGTGCGGTGGAGTTCGTGGTGGCCGGCGACCTCCGTGAAGCCGCGACGGCCGAGAGCCTGCCGCCCGGGGGACGCCGGCCCATGGGCCCGGCATCCCGGGAACGATGCCCCGGGGTACGAGGGAGCGTCCGTCCCCGGCCTGCGCGGACCCCAGTCGCCCCGGGCGGATGTCGTTTGATGGAACTCTCGTGGGCACGGTATGGTTCTGGCCGTGCCGACGGGGGCGACCCCGGCACAGGGGGCGATTAGCTCAGCGGGAGAGCGCTTCGTTCACACCGAAGAGGTCACTGGTTCGATCCCAGTATCGCCCACACCCCTACAAGGCCGGGACGCCAGCAGGCAGCCCGGCCTTTGTCGTCGGCGCACGTCCGTGCCACCTCGTCGAGCCCGAGGTACTCGTCCCGCGGCACCTCGTAACGAACGAACCGGACGTCTCCCCGGAACGGCCGGGGAGCCACGGCCCCTACGCGGCGGCCGGCAGGTCCGGTCGCAGCGGCCAGGCGGGATCGACGGCCTCCTCACAGCCGTTGCGTGCGAACCACGACTGCAGCCCCCGCGCCTGCGCCGCGTGCCAGACCGCTTGGCGGGCGTGCAGTTCGGCCGGGCTCAGCTCTTCGAGCCGCGGCCCGAAGCGCAGGCACAGGGCGCGTACGACCTCCAGCGCGCCCACCGCGTCGGCCGCCGCGTCGTGGGCGGCGGTGAGTGTCACGCCGTAGTGCTCGCACAGGTCGGTGAGGGTGCGGCGGCCCTTGCGGTACCGGTCCAGGTACTTGTCGAGGACCCGGGGATCGAGCACGCACATCGAGGAGCATCCCAGGTAGTCCGATAGCGACTTGGCGCGATGCCGCCTCAACTCCCGGTCCAGCATCGTGAGATCGAACGGTGCATTCATGATCACCAGGGGGGTGCCCGCCGCTGCCTGGGCAGCGAGCGCCCGCGCCACCTCCTCCATCACCGGCGCAGGCCAGCGGCCCTCGCGGTTCAGGTGATTTTGTGTCAGGCCGTGTATGGCGACGGCTTCTTCGGGTATCGGTACTCCCGGATTCACCAGCCACCGGTAGATGCGCGGCGCCGCTCCCGAGGAGCTCTGCACCACCAGGGCGGCGGAGACGATGCGGTCCTGCTCGACGTCGATTCCCGTTGTCTCGGTGTCGAATGCGGCGAGCGGCCCCTCGAACCAGCACGACATGTCAAACTCCTCGCGCGATACCGAAGGATCGGAATGGAGACCCTCTGTCCGAGCTGGTGATACCCGGGCTGTTTGCGGCGTACGCAGGGCGGAGACAACACAATTGACGGACCGTTCGAAAGTCATCCGGTCCGCAACGGGGATTCCAACCACAAGGCCCGGAAGGCTATTCGGACATGACGCTCGCGCAGCCCGAACAAGGGGGGCTGCTGCCCGAGCGGACAGCACCGCTGCGCGGCGGACTGGCCACCACTGCCTGCATGGAGACGCTTCAAGTGGGCTATCTCCACGCGGTCGCGGCCGCGGCGGGCTGCTCGCTCGCGCAGCCTTTTCCCGACAACGGAATCGACTGGCACGTCAGCCACAGTGCGCCGGGCCATGCGGTGGACGACGAAGTGACCATCAAGGTGCAGCTCAAATGCACCTATCAAATAGCGCCGCACCCGCCCGGGCCGTCGTTCTCCTTCACCCTCGACAACGAGCACTTGGTGAAGCTCGCCAGAACTCCGGTATCGGTGCACAAGATCCTTGTCGTGATGCTGGTGCCGCGCAGTCCCGAGGAATGGCTGCGCGCGTCCCACGACCGCCTCGAACTCCGGCACTGCTGCTACTGGATCAATCTGGCCGGGCACAGGGTGACCGGCCGGCGCAGGACCACGGTGCGGATCCCGACGACGCGGATCTTCGACGACCGAGCCCTCTGCGAGATCATGACCCGGGTCGGGACGGGAGGGAGACCGTGATGCACCGGCCGTTCGACGAATCCCTACGCCCCCACCTCAGCGAATCCGGCGAAACCTCCTCCGGGGGCGGCGGCCTGGCCCCCGAGCGGGTCGATCCCGCAGTGCTCGGCGCCCTGCTGAGCCGTCACGGCTGGCGCCGGCGCGGAGGCGAGGCAGGCCGTTACGCACGCTGGACGCCGCCCGGGCCCGCCGCGGCAGGCACCAGCCTGCTGGTGCCGGAGAGCCGCGCCTTCCCCGACAGCGGGGACCTGATCGCCGAGGCCCTCATGGCGCTGGCCCGGAGCGCCGACCCGTCCGCCCGCGACGTCCTCATGGGGCTGGCCGTGCCGAGCGACGAGATCCGGTGGTGGCGGGACGTGCCGCTGTCCGGCAGCGCAGGCGGGGCTTGGCCCGCACAGGAGCAGCTCCGGTCGGGGGCCCGGGCGATGCTGATCGCCGGAGCACTCGCCGCGCGCGGACGGGCCGGCTATCACGGCGCCCGGCACCGGCGGCATGCGGAGGCGGCCCTGGAGCACGTGCGCGTGGGACCGGAGCCGGGCGACGGCCGGCAGCTCACCGTGTTCGTACCGGTCGGGACCGGCCGCGCCGCGGTCACGAGCCTGCTGCGCGGCCTGCACGCCGCCCGTGACGCGGCCGACTACCAGCGCGCCACCGGTGGCATGGAGGCCTTCGACGCCGCCGTCGAACTCGGTGTGAGCCAGGAGCTGACCGAGGCGGTGGTGGCGCTGGTCCGCGGCTCGGAAGGGATCCGGCTGGCTCTGGAGTGGGCACCCGCGGCCGGTGCGCCGGAGGGGTTCGCGGACACCCCGGAGCCGGTGGAGTTCTCGCCCGGCGATCTGCCGGCCCTGCGCGAGGCGGGCGCGCGGTACGTACGGGAGGAGCCGTCCGTGCCGGTACGGATCACGGGCGCGGTGGTGCGCATGCGGCGCTCGGCGCCCACGGGGCCCGGGAGCGTACGGCTGCGGGTGCTCGCCGGGGCGGATGTGCCGCAGGTGCGGGTGGCGCTCGACGAGGACGCGTACCGCATCGCCGGGCACGCGCATCTGGTCGGCCTGCCGGTGCGGGTGAGCGGCCGGCTGGAGAGCCGGGGCGGGTTCCGCCGGCTCACGGGCGCCGAGGGGGTGATGCCGGTGCAGGTGGACGAGGCGGAGCGGGACCGGTTGCTCAAGTCGCTCCACGAGAACCTGGATTACTTCGAGGACGCCTGTGGCGGGGACGAGTAGAACGATGCGGAGAAGGGGCCGTGCTTTAGAAGATCCCGGACTTCCGGTGCCGGTAGAGGTCGCGCAGCAGCGCCAGTTCAGATCCGTGGTGGATCATCTCCCGGTTGATGTGCAGCACGAGCGCTGTCATGGTCCGCTCCGCGTACGGTCCTTCGGCCGGTCCGCAGGCCCGCTCGAGGCCCTCCTCGCCGAGGCCGCGCACGCCGGCCGTCCACGCGGCGTATCCCTCGTCGAGCCGGATCAGGGCCTCCTCCGCCGTACCCGGGTAGGGGTAGGACTCGTACGAGACGGGTGGGCCGCCGAAGTGCGAGGCGACGCGTGCCCCGAGGACCCCGACGAGGATGTGGCCGAGGCGCCAGGAGATCGTGGTCACCGGCGACGGGTCGGGCTCGGGGACGGCGAAGTCGATCGTGTACGCGCCGGAGCCGGCGGCGATGGGGGCGGTGGATTCACCCCTGGGGCGAACGTTCCAGCAGCCGGGCACCGGCTCCCAGAAGTACTCGTCGTCGGACAGCCCTTCCAGGCGCGGGCGCAGCTGGTTCCGCCAGTGCCATTCGAGCTGATCGACCAGTTCGTTGTTCCAGTCGTTGGCCATACCGGTCACGGTAGGCGGAGGGCAGCGCTTTCGCGTCGCCCCCGCACGGCTCGGTACGATTCAGGCGCGCAGTGTCCGCTGCGGCAAGCACCCACAGTCAGGAGAGTCCGGTGTCAGACGTCCGTGTGATCATCCAACGCGATTCCGAGCGGGAAGAGCGCGTGGTGACCACGGGCACGACGGCGGCGGAGATCCTCGGTGGCGACCGCAGCATCGTCGCGGCCCGCGTCGCGCCCGCCGGTGGGGTCGCGGCCCTGAAGGACCTCGCCCACGAGGTGGCCGACGGCGATGTCGTCGAGCCGGTCCTGATCTCCTCCGACGACGGTCTGAACATCCTGCGCCACTCCGCGGCGCATGTGATGGCGCAGGCGGTGCAGGAGCTGTTCCCGGAGGCCAAGCTCGGCATCGGCCCGCCCGTCAAGGACGGCTTCTACTACGACTTCGACGTCGAGACCCCGTTCCAGCCGGACGACCTCAAGCGCATCGAGAAGAAGATGCAGGAGATCGTCAAGCGCGGCCAGCGCTTCTCGCGCCGCGCGGTCTCCGACGAGGACGCCCGCGAGGAGCTGTCCGGGGAGCCGTACAAGCTGGAGTTGATCGGCCTCAAGGGCTCGGCCGCGGACGCCGCCGAGGGCGCGTCCGCCGAGGTCGGCGCCGGCGAGCTGACGATCTACGACAACCTCGACGCCAAGTCCGGCGAGCTGTGCTGGAAGGACCTGTGCCGCGGTCCGCACCTGCCGACCACCCGCGTCATCCCCGCCTTCAAGCTGATGCGCTCGGCCGCCGCGTACTGGCGCGGAAGCGAGAAGAACAAGCAGCTCCAGCGCATCTACGGCACCGCCTGGCCGTCGAAGGACGAACTCAAGGCGTATCTGGACTTCCTCGCCGAGGCCGAGAAGCGCGACCACCGCAAACTCGGCTCCGAGCTGGACCTGTTCTCCATCCCGGAGGACATCGGTTCGGGCCTGGCCGTCTTCCACCCCAAGGGCGGCATCATCCGCCGGGTCATGGAGGACTACTCGCGCAAGCGGCACGAGGAGGCGGACTACGAGTTCGTCTACACCCCGCACGCGACCAAGGGGAAGCTGTTCGAGAAGTCGGGCCACCTGGACTGGTACGCCGAGGGCATGTACCCCCCCATGCAGCTCGACGAGGGCGTGGACTACTACCTCAAGCCCATGAACTGCCCCATGCACAACCTGATCTTCGACGCGCGGGGCCGCTCGTACCGTGAACTGCCGCTGCGGCTCTTCGAGTTCGGGACCGTCTACCGCTACGAGAAGTCGGGCGTCGTGCACGGCCTCACCCGCGCCCGCGGCTTCACCCAGGACGACGCGCACATCTACTGCACGCGCGAGCAGATGGCCGACGAACTGGACTCGCTGCTCACGTTCGTGCTGAACCTGCTGCGCGACTACGGCCTGGAGGACTTCTACCTGGAGCTGTCCACCAAGGACCCGGAGAAGTTCATCGGCTCGGACGAGAACTGGGAGCAGGCCACCGAGGCGCTGCGCGAGGCCGCCGAGAAGCAGGGCCTGGACCTGGTCATGGACCCGGGGGGCGCGGCGTTCTACGGCCCGAAGATCTCGGTGCAGACCAAGGACGCCATCGGCAGGACCTGGCAGATGTCGACGATCCAGGTCGACTTCAACCTGCCCGACCGCTTCGACCTCACCTACACCGCGGCCGACGGATCCCGGCAGCGCCCGGTCATGATCCACCGCGCGTTGTTCGGCTCGATCGAGCGGTTCTTCGCGGTGCTGCTGGAGCACTACGCGGGCGCGTTCCCGGCGTGGCTCGCCCCGGTTCAGGCGGTCGGCATCCCGATCGGCGACGACCATGTGCCGTATCTGCGCGAGGTCGCCACCAAGCTCAAGGCGCACGGCATCCGGGTCGAGGTGGACGCCTCGGCGGACCGGATGCAGAAGAAGATCCGTAACGCGCAGAAGTCCAAGGTGCCGTTCATGCTCATCGCGGGTGACGACGACGTGTCCAAGGGCGCGGTCTCCTTCCGCTACCGCAACGGTGAGCAGAAGAACGGCGTTCCGGTGGACGACGCCGTCGCCGAGATCCTCGGGGCGATCCAGGACCGCGTACAGGTCTGACGCACCCCGCAGCGGGTCCGGGCCGTACCTCGGTCAGGTCCGTCGCACATCACGGTCAGGTCCGTTGAACACCGGGGACAGGTGTGGCGCACGCCGCACGAGGCCCCTGGAGCATCAGCGCTCCGGGGGCCTCCTCTCGTTCGGGCGGGCGAAGGACTGCAGCAGCCAGGAGGAGAACGACCCGGTCACCGCGCCCAGCAGGGCAAGCCCGCAGGCCATCAGCAGCACAGCGATCGTCCTGCCTTGCGGTGTCACCGGCACCGCATCGCCGTAGCCCGTCGTGGTCAGCGTCGAGCAGGCCCACCAGACCGCGTCGCCGAAGGTACGGATCGAGGCACCGGGCGCACCGCGCTCGGCCTGGTAGACGGCCAGGGACGAGGCGAAGCCCAGCAGCAGCGCGGTCATGCTCGCGTAGGTGATCACCCGCGCGTAGAGGCTGAGCACGGGCTCCTCGTGGCGCTCCTTCATCACGTTGTACACCTGCACCATGCGCAACGGCCGCAGCAGCGGCAGCACCACGATCACGGCGTCCAGCGGGTGCGTGGGCACGAACCGGAGACCTCGGCCGCTCAGCAGCAGCCGCACCCCGTAGTCGATGACGAAGGTGGCCCACGCCGCCCCGGTCACCACCAGCCAGAACTTGTCCCAGAACGGGGAGAGGCCCGAGTCGAGCACCCGCACCGCGTACGAGGTCAGGAACAGGAGTGAGATGACGAAGAGCGGAAGAGTGGTGCGCCGCTCCCAGCTCCGCAGCCGGCTGTCGTCGTTCATCGGCTCAGCATCGCGGGCGGCATGTGGGCGGCCGCCCCGGCGACACGCTGCGAACGGGCGAAGTCATATGCTGCACAGCATGACGAGTGAGCCGGAACAGCAGATCGGAGTCGGGACGCCGGATGCGTTCCAACGGATGTGGACGCCGCACCGCATGGCCTACATCCAGGGGGAGAACAAGCCGAGCGGCCCCGGTGCCGGGGACGGCTGCCCTTTCTGCACCATCCCGGAGAAGTCGGACGAGGATGGGCTCGTCATCGCCCGCGGCGAACACGTCTACGCGGTGCTCAACCTGTACCCGTACAACGGCGGCCACCTGATGGTGGTCCCCTTCCGGCACATCGCCGACTACACGGATCTGGACCTGCCCGAGACCGCGGAGCTGGCCGAGTTCACCAAGCGGGCGATGACCGCACTGCGCAGCGCCTCCGGGGCACACGGCTTCAACATCGGCATGAACCAGGGCACGGTCGCGGGTGCGGGCATCGCCGCTCACCTCCACCAGCACGTGGTGCCGCGGTGGGGCGGCGACACCAACTTCATGCCGGTCGTCGGCCACACGAAGGTGCTTCCGCAGCTCCTTGCCGACACCCGCCGGATCATCGCCGAGGCCTGGCCGGTCCCGGACTGAAGGCGTCGTACGCGAGTGGGGGGGGGGGGGGCCCCCCCCGGCCCCCCCCCCCCCCCCACTCGCGTAGCGCTTTCGGTGCCCCTACGCGTCGTCACGCGTCGTAGAGGTCGGCCTTCATCGGTGTCGCGCCCTGGACGTTGCCGCTGAGCATGGTCGAGCGGTTGCCGAACTGCTCGGTGTCCACGCCGTTCTCCTCCAGCACGCGGATCGCCGCGGTGTGCACCACGCGCAGAACCGGGGTGGCCGCGCGCAGGGCGTCGTCCGCCATGAAGCGGTGCCGCCACGGCTTGTCGGCCCAGGCGTGGCGCAGCCCGAACGGCTCCGGCAGCACGACCTTGCCCCCGAGGTAGTCGAGCACCGGCGGGAACCAGGTCAGAGGAGCGCGGGCGGCCAGCCGCACCACTTCCTTGGCGTCGACCAGGGGCAGGCCCACCTCCTTGGTCTCCCAGAACTTCACGGCCTTGGCGACCTCTTTGGTCTTCGCCGCCGGCTTGCTGGTGAACAGCGGATGCACCGGACCGAGTGCGTGCCCGGTCACCTCGATGCGCAGCGTCTGGTGCAGCACGGTCACGGTGACCAGCATCGTCATCACCAGCTGGCCGTCCCAGAGGACGAACTGCACGCCCAGGTAGTGGCGGTTACCGCTGCCGAACTGCTGCTCGTTGCAGATCCGTTGGACTTCGTGGCCCCGGATCTGGAAGGCGTCGGTGTCGGTGTTCTGCGGCCGGGCCACCTCGTCGGCGCCCTCGCCGATGGGAGAGACGATCCAGTGCGTGACCGTCGGCTTCGGGAAGCCGCCGGTGTGCAGAGGCCCCCGCTCCAGCATCCGCAACTGGTCGTGGACGGCCTTGATCACGTCCCAGCTCCGGAACGGGTTGATCTCCTTGTCCGGGTCCTTGGAGACCAGGTCCTCGGCCAGGTGCCAGCTTCCCCAGCGCGTGCCCATGCCGAGGATGCCCTTGGGGCCCGCGTAGAAGACGAGGTTGCTGCGCTCCTCGGCGGACAGCTTGGCCAGTCCCAGGCGCAGCCGCTCGGCGCTGGTCTCGTTGGGGTTCTGCGGTACGGCCTCGGGGATCTTCGCCCCTATCCCGCCCCCGGCGAGCATGCCGGCCCAGCAGTCGCGCAGCACCTTCGCCGTGCGCTCGGAGATCTGCTTCGCCCACATCCAGCCGATCACCGGGGCGACCACCATCGCGCGCAGATAGATGCCCCAGAAGCCGGTGAACGGCATCCGGACGAGGAACAGCACAGCCAGCACACCCATGGCGATGAGCACGACCGTACCCAGAGCGCCTGCTCCGCGGTTCTGCGATCCGGCGAGCGTGCGGCGGATCTGGAACGCTGCGAGCCACAGCAGCATGCCCGGCAGGAACAGCAGTCCGAAGACCACCATCACCACGGTCAGCCTGGCGTCGCGCTCCTTGCGGATGCGGTTGGCGGCCAGGCAGTGCTCGACCACGGCCTGCGGCTCGGTGCCGAAGGACTGGATGATCGGCTTGCGGGCACCGCCGAGCAGCCGCACCTGCACGGCGCGCGAGAACGCCTCACCGAGGTTCGGCTCGAACAGCGACAGCCGCGGTGCCTTCACCTGCGACTTGTGCCAGTCGTTGTTCGCGTTCAGCAGGGCGGCGACCGGACTGTCCCGGTACGCCGCCGAGGCCAGGGCGTTCGTCGCCGCCGTCTGTCCCGCGGCGCCCGTGAGCGGAACCTGCGCTCCGGGACTGAAGTCGAAACCGCCGTCTGCCACTACCGCCCCCAAGCCGCTGCGCTTCCGCTCAACGATCTTCCCGACTACAACGCCCGGCAACCATGCCTGTGTTCAGGACTCACCGTCGGACGTGCATCTCAGCGTATCGGCGGTATGCCGCCCGCCGCACGGGAGTTGGGCGGGCGGCATTTCGGCCGGGTGCTGGATCCGGCCTCTTCTACGTGCCGGATCCGGCCTCCTCGCGGATCTTCGTGGCGAGCTGCGGCGGCATCGGCTCGTGCCGGCTGTACGACCGGCTGAACCGGCCCGTGCCGTGCGAGAGGGACCGCAGGTCGACGGCGTACCGGCCGATCTCGATCTCCGGCACCTCGGCTCGCACGAGTGTGCGCCCGCCCGGGGTCTGTTCGGTGCCCACGACCCGGCCCCGGCGCCCGGACAGATCGCTCATGATCGACCCCACGTACTCGTCCGAAACCAGCACCTGGACTTCCGAATACGGCTCCAGGAGGTGCATCCGGCACTGGGACGCGGCCTCGCGCAACGCGAGCGCGCCCGCCGTCTGGAAAGCGGCGTCGGAGGAGTCCACCGAGTGCGCCTTGCCGTCGAGCAGGGTCACGCGTACGTCGACGAGCTGGTATCCGGCGGCGACACCGCGCGCGGCCTGCGCCCGTACGCCCTTCTCGACCGACGGGATGAACTGGCGCGGCACGGCACCGCCGACGACCTTGTCGACGAACTCGATGCCGGACCCCTCGGGCAGCGGTTCGACCTCGATCTCGCAGATCGCGAACTGCCCGTGCCCGCCGGACTGTTTGACGTGCCGCCCGCGTGCGGCGGCCTTGTCGCCGAACGTCTCGCGCAGCGACACCTTGTGCGGCACGGCGTCGACCTGGACGCCGTACCGGCTCCGCAGCCGTTCGAGCACCACATCCATATGGGCCTCGCCCAGGCACCACAGCACCACCTGATGCGTATCCGGATTCTGCTCCAGGCGCATCGTCGGATCCTCGGCGACCAGACGGGACAGACCGACGGAGAGCTTGTCCTCGTCCGCCTTGCTGTGCGCCTCGATAGCCACCGGGAGGAGCGGGTCGGGCATCACCCACGGCTCCATCAGGAGCGGGTCGTTCTTGGCGGACAGGGTGTCGCCGGTCTCGGCCCTGGTCAGCTTCGCCACGCACGCCAGATCGCCGGCGATGGCCTCGGACATGACCCGCTGCTGCTTGCCGAACGGTGCCGAGAGCGCGCCGATCTTCTCGTCCACGTCGTGGTCCTCATGGCCGCGGTCCTCCAGGCCGTGACCGGAGACGTGCACGGTGTCGTCGGGGCGCAGGGTGCCGGAGAAGACGCGTACCAGACTGATCCGGCCGACGTACGGGTCGGAGGCGGTCTTGACCACCTCCGCGGCGAGCGGCCCCGCGGGGTCGCAGGCCAGCGCGGGGCGCGGGACGCCCTGCGGGGTGGTGACCGCGGGGGCCTCGCGCTCCAGCGGGGTCGGGAAGCCTCCGGTGATCAGTTCGAGCAGCTCGACGGTGCCGATGCCCTGCTTGCTGCCCTCGGAGGCGGGGGCGGCGGCCAGGACCGGGTGGAAGGTGCCGCGGGCCACAGCGCGCTCCAGGTCCTCGACCAGCGTCTTGACGTCCACCTCCTCGCCGCCGAGGTAGCGGTCCATGAGGGTCTCGTCCTCGCTCTCGGCGATGATCCCCTCGATGAGACGGTTACGGGCCTCCTCGATCAGCGGCAGATGCTCGTCGTCGGGTGCCCGGTCGACCCGCTCGCCCGCGGAGTAGTCGAGGACGCGCTGGGAGAGCAGTCCGATGAGGCCGGCGACCGGAGCGTGCCCGTCCGCGCCCTCCTCGCCGTGCAGCGGCAGATACAGCGGCAGGACGGCGTCCGGGTCGTCGCCCCCGAAGACCCTCTGGCACACCGCCGTCATCTCCTCGAAGTCGGCGCGGGCCGACTCCAGGTGCGTCACGACGATCGCCCGCGGCATGCCGACCGCGGCGCACTCCTCCCACACCATGCGTGTCGACCCGTCCACGCCGTCCGCCGCCGAGACGACGAAGAGGGCCGCGTCCGCTGCTCGCAGACCGGCCCTCAACTCTCCGACGAAGTCGGCGTATCCGGGTGTGTCCAGAAGATTGATTTTGAGCCCGCCCCATTCCACCGGAACGAGGGAGAGCTGTACGGATCGCTGCTGGCGGTGCTCGATCTCGTCGTAGTCCGAAAGACTGTTCCCGTCCTCGACCCGGCCCGCCCGGTTCACCGCGCCCGCTGCGAGGGCGAGGGCTTCGACCAGTGTGGTCTTTCCCGATCCGCTGTGGCCGACCAGCACCACATTCCGCAGTGAAGAGGGCTGGCCGGCCGATACTGCCCTGCCGGCGGCCCCGGGGTGTGTGTTCGTCCTGTCGCCCATGTGCCTCGCCTCCCGGTCTGCACCTGTTGCGTTCTTTCGAGCTTTCCACCGCTGTCAGGCCGCGTCCATACGGCAGGCCGCGGGCGCGCGCCGGGTGCGCTCGCCCCGGGCAACCGCCCGCTGGCTACGATGGGGCGGCGCCGGCGGCCGCACGGGCCGCGCGGCCACCACCGACCCTCGGGAAGGCCATGCTGAACAAGTACGCGCGTGCGTTCTTCACGCGTGTTCTCACACCGTTCGCCTCACTCCTGCTGCGCCTCGGCGTCAGCCCCGACGCGGTCACCCTCACCGGCACCGCGGGCGTGGTGGCGGGGGCGCTGGTCTTCTATCCGCAGGGTGAGCTGTTCTGGGGCACCGTGGTAATCACCCTGTTCGTCTTCTCGGACCTGGTGGACGGGAACATGGCCCGGCAACTGGGCAGGTCGAGCCGGTGGGGAGCCTTTCTGGACTCCACCCTCGACCGCGTCGCGGACGCGGCGATCTTCGCCGGCTTCGCGCTCTGGTACGCGGGCGGCGGCGACAGCATCACGCTGTGCGCGGTCGCGATCTTCTGTCTGGCCAGCGGGCAGGTCGTCTCGTACACCAAGGCGCGCGGCGAGAGCATCGGGCTGCCCGTGAATGTGAACGGGCTGGTGGAGCGGGCCGAGCGGCTGGTGATCTCGCTGGTCGCCGCCGGCCTCGCCGGGTTCGAGACGTTCGGCGTGCCGCACATCCGGATCCTGCTGCCGATCGCGCTCTGGGTCGTGGCCGTGGGCAGCCTGGTGACACTGGGGCAGCGAATGGTCACCGTACGGCGTGAGGCCGCGGAGGCGGACGCGAGTGCGGCTCCGGCGCAGGGGAGCGAGGCATGATGTCCGGGATCGCGCACCGGCTGACCGACGGGCTGTACGGCCTGGGCTGGGGCACGGTCAGGCTTCTGCCCGAGCCCGTCGCCGTACGGCTGGGGCAGCAGATCGCCGACGCGGCCTGGAGGCGGCGCGGGAAGAGCGTGCTGCGCCTGGAGGCCAACCTCGCCCGTGTCGTGCCCGAGGCGGGCCCGGAGCGGCTCGCGGAGCTGTCCCGCGCGGGTATGCGCTCGTACCTGCGGTACTGGATGGAGTCCTTCCGCCTTCCGGCCTGGAGCAACGCCCGCATCGCGAGCAGCTTCGAGGTCAAGGACGTGCACCTGCTGGAGGAGGGCCTGGCCGCGGGCAAGGGCGTGATACTAGCCCTGCCCCACCTGGCGAACTGGGACCTGGCCGGCGCCTGGGTCACCACCCGGCTCGGCGTGCCCTTCACCACCGTCGCCGAGCGGCTGAAGCCGGAGACGCTCTACGACCGGTTCGTCGCCTACCGCGAGGGGCTGGGCATGGAGGTCCTCCCGCACACCGGTGGCAGCGCCTTCGGCACCCTGGCCCGGCGGCTGCGCGCGGGCGGCCTGGTCTGCCTGGTCGCCGACCGCGACCTGTCGGCGTCCGGCGTGGAGGTGTCGTTCTTCGGGGACACGGCGCGGATGCCCGCGGGGCCCGCGATACTCGCTCAGCAGACCGGTGCGCTGCTGCTCCCGGTCACCCTCCGGTACGACGACCCGCCGCTCATGCGGGGCCGGATCCACCCGGCGATCGAGGTCCCGGCGACGGGCACCCGGACCGAGAAGACCTCCGTGATGACCCAGGCGCTGGCCGATGCCTTCGCCACGGGGATCGCCGAGTATCCGCAGGACTGGCACATGCTGCAGCGGCTGTGGCTGAAGGACCTCGACCCCCGGGAACCGGGCGGCGAGGCCACGGGCGCGGACACCTCCGCCCGCCCGGACTCGTCCAGCGGGCAGGGCGCCGCAACGGGCCCGGAGACCGCCACAGCCCCGGACAGCCCCATCGGCCCGGAGACCGCCACAGGCCCGGACACCCACATCGGCCCGGACACCCGCATCGGCCCGGACACCGGCTCACGGGACGACAGCTCCGGAACGGAGAAGCCTTGAGGATCGGCATCGTCTGCCCGTACTCCTGGGATGTGCCGGGCGGCGTCCAGTTCCACATCAGGGACCTGGCCGAGCACTTGATCCGCCGCGGCCACGAGGTCTCCGTCCTCGCCCCGGCGGACGACGAGACACCGCTGCCGCCGTACGTCGTCTCGGCCGGCCGCGCGGTCCCGGTGCCGTACAACGGCTCGGTGGCCCGCCTCAACTTCGGCTTCCTGTCGGCCGCGCGGGTCCGCCGCTGGCTGCACGAGGGCGACTTCGACGTCCTGCACATCCACGAGCCCACCTCGCCGTCGCTCGGACTGCTGTCGTGCTGGGCCGCGCAAGGCCCGATCGTGGCCACGTTCCACACGTCCAACCCGCGCTCGCGGGCGATGGTGGCCGCGTACGCGATCTTGCAGGCGGCCCTGGAGAAGATCAGCGCCCGGATCGCGGTGAGCGAGTACGCGCGCCGCACCCTCGTCGAACATCTCGGCGGCGACGCGGTCGTCATCCCGAACGGCGTGGATGTCGGCTTCTTCGCCGACGCCGAACCCAAACCGGAGTGGCAGGGCGGCACCATCGGCTTCATCGGCCGGATCGACGAGCCGCGCAAGGGCCTGCCGGTGCTGATGAAGGCGCTGCCGCGGATCATCGAGGAGCGGCCGGAGACCAGGCTTCTCGTCGCCGGGCGCGGCGACGAGAAGGAAGCGGTAGCCGGGCTGCCCGCCGCGGTGCGGGAGCGGGTGGAGTTCCTCGGCATGGTCAGCGACGAGGACAAGGCGCGCCTGCTGCGCAGCGTGGACGTGTACGTGGCCCCCAACACCGGCGGCGAGTCCTTCGGCATCATCCTCGTCGAGGCGATGTCGGCGGGAGCTCCCGTTCTCGCCAGCGACCTGGACGCGTTCGCACAGGTCCTGGACAGGGGAGAGGCGGGCGAACTGTTCGCCGTCGCGGACTCCGACGCGCTGGCGACGGCGGCGGTACGGCTGCTGGGCGACACGAAGCGCCGGGAGGAGCTGCGCGACCGCGGCAGCCGTCACGTACGGCGCTTCGACTGGGCGACGGTGGGCGCGGACATCCTCGCGGTCTACGAGACGGTCGCGGACGGCGCGGCGTCGGTCGCCGCGGACGACCGCACGAGCGGCCTGCGCGCCCGCTTCGGCCTGGCCCGGGACTGACGTTCGCCCGGCCCGGCCCGCGGCAGGCCACGTTGCTCGACCGAAGCAGGCGTCAAGGCGGGCGAGCTCACCGCGGGTGCCGGTGGACGGCCCGAACCGTTCGGTATCCGCGGGGACTTCGGCCGGTCACCGGCCGTTGCTGCGGGCACGCCCCTGGGGGAACCGGCTACGGCTCCGATGCCCATGTGGGTGCCGTATGCCCGCGCGGCCATCCTGGGAAGGCCCGAGCCGATCCGGATCCCCGGGGAACTCGGCCGGTCACCGGCCGTGGCTGCGGGGCCGCTCCGGGGCCCGCCCCCGATGCCCGGCTTCACGCCGTACGCCGACGCAGTCTTCCCGTGTGACGCTGCACGACGGTTCGGGTTCGGGGCACATCGGCCGTTCGCCGGGCGCTGTGAACTGTGGCGGCCGCGGGGCCACTTGGGGTGTCGGTCGTGTCGGGCCGGTCGGTGCGCGGTGCGTCCCGCCCCGTGGCCCGCGCGTCCACGGCGGTGAAGTCCGGGGGCCCCGAACCGGCCCTGCCCTGGGGGCGGTTCGGGACGCCGTGGAGCCAACTCGGCGTGCCGCGACGTCACTGCGGTCGCCATGGCGCCCACGCTCCGCGCCATGACGCGTCCATCCGTCACGGCGGACAACGGCGCGCCGGCCCACCCTCAAGAGGTTCCGCCGCCGCGGTGGGTACGGGCCTGCCGCCCACGCGGGAGCCCGTACCCGCTCCTACAGACGCCCCGTGGAGATTCGCCGTGCCGGGAAAGGATTTCCGGCCGGTAGCCTTGCCGCCCGTGACCTCGACTTGGATCTGGATCGCGGTGGCGCTCGTCGCGATCGCGCTGTACCTGAGCTGGACCGCAGGACGGCTCGATCGGCTGCACGCACGCATCGACGCAACCCGCGCCGCGCTCGACGCGCAGCTGCTGCGCCGCGCTTCCGTCGCCCAGGAGGTGGCCACGTCGGGCGTGCTCGATCCGGCCGCCTCCATCGTGCTGTACCAGGCCGCTCACGCCGCCCGCCAGGCCGAGGAGGAACAGCGCGAGGTGACCGAGAGCGAGCTCAGCCAGGCTCTGCGCGCCGTGTTCTCCGAGGCCGCGCAGGTCGATGCCGTACGCGATGCCCCGGGCGGCGAGGAGGCGGTCGGCGAACTGGCCGCCGCGGTGCGCCGGGTCCCGATGGCGCGGCGCTTCCACAACGACGCCGTACGCGCCGCGCGCGCTCTGCGGCGGCACCGCAAGGTGCGCTGGTTCCGGCTCGCGGGGCACGCGCCGTTCCCGCTGGCCTTCGAGATGGACGACGAGCCGCCCGCCGTCCTCGCCGCCCTCGCCCGGCCCTGAATCGCGCGAGCCGGAGCGGGGATGGCTGCGCCGCGCAGGCCAGGGCCTCGGTGAGGCCTGAACGCCCGCGTTCGCGGAATCTCCGGCTCCGGGACACCCGGCCCCGACCGGGCCACCGGCGAATGATTGGCCCTTGTCCGGAGACGGCCGCGCGCGGTTTGGTCTTCTCCGTAGCAGTCAGGCAGTCCTCCCGAACCGGATGCGGGTCCGGGACGGACATCGAACGGGCCTACGATGGGCTCATCGCACATTCGTCATCGAGTGAGGTCAAACCGTGTCCAGCACGCTCCCCAGCACGTCTGCCAACGCTTCCTCCGGGAACCCCGAGATCGGCACCGCGCGCGTCAAGCGCGGTATGGCCGAGCAGCTCAAGGGCGGCGTGATCATGGACGTCGTCACGCCGGAGCAGGCGAAGATCGCCGAGGACGCCGGCGCGGTCGCGGTCATGGCCCTGGAGCGCGTGCCCGCCGACATCCGCAAGGACGGCGGCGTGGCCCGTATGTCCGACCCGGACATGATCGACGGCATCATCAGCGCCGTGTCCATCCCGGTGATGGCCAAGTCCCGTATCGGCCACTTCGTCGAGGCGCAGATCCTCCAGGCCCTCGGCGTGGACTACATCGACGAGTCGGAGGTCCTCACCCCGGCCGACGAGGTCAACCACAGCGACAAGTTCGCCTTCACGACCCCCTTCGTCTGCGGTGCGACCAACCTGGGCGAGGCCCTGCGCCGGATCGCCGAGGGCGCGGCCATGATCCGCTCCAAGGGCGAGGCCGGTACGGGCAACGTGGTCGAGGCCGTGCGCCACCTCCGCCAGATCAAGAACGAGATCGGCAGGCTGCGCGCCTTCGACAACAACGAGCTGTACGCCGCCGCCAAGGAGTTGCGCGCCCCGTACGAGCTGGTCAAGGAGGTCGCGGAGCTCGGCAAGCTGCCCGTCGTGCTGTTCTCCGCCGGTGGTGTCGCAACCCCGGCCGACGCCGCGCTGATGCGCCAGCTCGGGGCCGAGGGCGTCTTCGTCGGCTCCGGCATCTTCAAGTCCGGCGACCCGGCCAAGCGCGCCGCCGCCATCGTCAAGGCGACCACCTTCTACGACGACCCCAAGATCATCGCGGACGCGTCCCGCGGCCTGGGCGAGGCCATGGTCGGCATCAACTGCGACACCCTCCCCGAGACCGAGCGGTACGCCAACCGCGGCTGGTGACAGGGAACTTCGACGGGTGGGCGGTCGGCGGGGGACCGCGGGCCGCCCACCGGCCGTAGCGCTCCGGAATCGGGCCACAGCGCCGGGGAAACCCGGCCACAGGGCCCCGGAGTCCGGCTCGGGGTCCGGGATCCCGGCCCGTGCCGAAGCCCGAGTGAGTCACCCAAGAACCGCTGAACGCCCCACACATCGCTGAGAGGTCCCTCCCGTGTCCACCCCAGTCATCGGCGTCCTCGCCCTCCAGGGCGACGTCCGCGAGCATCTCGCCGCGCTCGCCGAGGCCGGCGCCGCTGCCCGCCCGGTCCGCCGGGCCGAGGAGCTCGCGGAGGTCGACGGCCTGGTGATCCCCGGGGGCGAGTCGACCACCATGTCCAAGCTGGCGGTCATCTTCGGCCTCCTGGAGCCGCTGCGCGAGCGCGTCCGCGGCGGCATGCCCACGTACGGCACCTGCGCCGGCATGATCATGCTGGCGGACAAGCTGCTGGACGCCCGGGACGACCAGGAGACCCTCGGCGGCATCGACATGATCGTGCGCCGCAACGCCTTCGGGCGCCAGAACGAGTCCTTCGAGGCCGCCGTGGACTTCACCGGCATCGAGGGCGGCCCGGTCGAGGGCGTGTTCATCCGCGCACCGTGGGTGGAGTCCGTCGGCGGCGATGTGGAGGTTTTGGCCACGCACGAGGACCACATCGTCGCCGTGCGTCAAGGGCATGTGATCGCCACGTCCTTCCATCCGGAGCTCACCGGCGACCACCGCGTTCACCGGTTGTTCGTGGATACGGTGCGCAACGGCGATTGAACGGATCCCGGTAGGATCACTGGGGTTGGTCCAGGAATCGGTGATGTGAAGGAGACAGGCGGATGTCCGGCCACTCTAAATGGGCTACGACGAAGCACAAGAAGGCCGTGATCGACGCCAAGCGCGGCAAGCTCTTCGCGAAGCTGATCAAGAACATCGAAGTGGCTGCCCGCATGGGCGGTGCCGACCCGGACGGCAACCCGACGCTCTACGACGCCATCCAGAAGGCGAAGAAGCAGTCGGTGCCCAACAAGAACATCGACTCCGCGCTCAAGCGCGGTGCCGGCCTGGAGGCCGGCGGCGCCGAGTACGAGACGATCATGTACGAGGGTTACGGCCCCAACGGTGTCGCGGTGCTCATCGAGTGCCTCACCGACAACCGCAACCGCGCCGCCTCCGACGTGCGCGTGGCCATGACCCGCAACGGCGGCTCGATGGCGGACCCGGGCTCGGTCTCGTACCTCTTCAACCGCAAGGGCGTCGTGATCGTCCCGAAGAACACGCTGGGCGAGGACGACGTCCTGGCCGCCGTTCTCGACGCCGGTGCCGAAGAGGTCAACGACCTCGGCGAGAGCTTCGAGGTCCTCAGCGAGGCCACCGACCTGGTCTCGGTGCGCTCGGCGCTCCAGGACGCGGGCATCGACTACGACTCGGCCGACGCCAACTTCGTTCCCACCATGCAGGTGGAGCTCGACGAGGACGGCGCCCGCAAGATCTTCAAGCTGATCGACGCGCTCGAGGACAGCGACGACGTGCAGAACGTGTTCGCCAACTTCGATGTCGCCGACGACATCATGGAGAAGGTCGAGGCCTGACACCGGGTCACCTACGGGGTCAACCGTCGTACGGCAGTGGGCCGGCGGGGCAACATGCCCGGCCGGCCCGCCGCCGTATTGCGGGAGTTGTCAGCGCGGGCCGATAGCCTGCGGAACGCAGGAACAGGTGCGCGACAGGCGAGGGGAGGGGCCGCGGTGCGGGTGCTCGGCGTGGACCCGGGGCTGACCCGGTGCGGCATCGGCGTGGTCGAGGGCGTGGCGGGCCGGCCGCTGACCATGCTCGGCGTCGGCGTCGTACGGACCCCGGCGGATGCGGACATCGGGCAGCGCCTGGTGGCGATCGAGCGCGGTGTGGAGCAGTGGCTGGAGGAGCACCGGCCCGAATACGTCGCCGTGGAGCGGGTGTTCAGCCAGCACAACGTCCGCACCGTTATGGGCACCGCCCAGGCCAGCGCCGTGGCGATGCTCTGCGCGTCGCGGCGCGGGCTCCCGGTCGCGCTGCACACCCCCAGCGAGGTGAAGGCCGCCGTCACCGGCACCGGCCGCGCCGACAAGGCGCAGGTGGGCGCGATGGTGACCAGACTGCTGCGGCTCGAAGCACCACCCCGGCCCGCCGACGCGGCGGACGCCCTCGCGCTCGCCATCTGCCACGTCTGGCGCAGCCCTGCACTGAACCGGCTCCAGCAGGCGCACGCCGCGGCGCGGCGCTCCGCGCCCTCCCGTATCCCGCCGACCCCGAAGGGCACCGTCCGATGATCGCCTTCGTCAGCGGCTCCGTCGCCGCGCTCGCCCCCGACACCGCGGTCGTCGAGGTCGGGGGTGTCGGCCTCGCGGTCCAGTGCACCCCGGACACGCTCTCCGGGCTCCGCCTGGGACAGCCCGCACGGCTCGCCACCTCTCTCGTCGTACGCGAGGACTCGCTCACGCTCTACGGCTTCGCGGACGACGACGAGAAGCAAACGTTCGAACTGCTCCAGACCGCCAGCGGAGTCGGCCCGCGGCTCGCGCAGGCCATGCTCGCCGTGCACTCCCCGGACGCCCTGCGGCGCGCGGTCGCCACGGGGGACGAGAAGGCGCTCACCGCGGTCCCCGGCATCGGCAAGAAGGGCGCCCAGAAGCTGCTTCTCGAATTGAAGGACCGGCTCGGTGCGCCGACCGGCGCCGTTCAGGCCGCCGCGCCTGCGGCGGGGGCGACGGGCTGGCGCGACCAGCTCCACACCGCCCTCGTCGGTCTGGGGTACGCCCCTCGCGAGGCGGACGACGCGGTCACCGCCGTGGCCCCGCAGGCGGAAGCCGCGGGCGGTCCGCCCCCGCCCGTCTCCCAGCTCCTCCGCGCGGCCCTGCAGACGCTGAACCGGGCGCGATGACGCGTGCTTGAGCCGGGCGCGGTGTTCCGCGTGCCGAACCACGGGCACACAGCCGACAACGACAGCCAAGGAGCGACGAGTTGAACTGGGAAGACGGCGAGGACCGCCTGGTGGGCCCCGCCGCCGAGGGCGAGGACCGCCTGGTGGCCCCCTCCGCCGACGGCGAGGACCAAGCGGTCGAGGCAGCCCTCCGCCCGAAGGACCTCGACGAGTTCATCGGCCAGGAGCGGGTGCGTGAGCAGCTGGATCTGGTGCTGCGCGCGGCGCGCGCACGCGGCGCGACCGCCGACCACGTCCTGCTCTCCGGTGCCCCCGGCCTCGGCAAGACCACGTTGTCCATGATCATCGCTGCCGAGATGGGCGCCCCGATCCGTATCACCTCGGGCCCGGCCATCCAGCACGCGGGAGATCTCGCCGCGATCCTCTCGTCCCTCACCGAGGGTGAGGTGCTCTTCCTCGACGAGATCCACCGGATGTCCCGGCCCGCCGAAGAGATGCTCTACATGGCGATGGAGGACTTCCGTGTCGACGTGATCGTCGGCAAAGGGCCCGGCGCCACCGCCATTCCGCTCGAACTCCCGCCCTTCACGCTGGTCGGCGCCACCACCCGGGCCGGTCTGCTGCCGCCTCCGCTGCGCGACCGGTTCGGCTTCACCGGGCACATGGAGTTCTACGAACCGGCAGAGCTGGAGCGGGTTCTCCACCGCTCCGCCCGGCTGCTGGAGGTCACCATCGGGCCCGAGGGTGCCGCCGAGATCGCCGGCCGATCCCGCGGCACCCCGCGCATCGCCAACCGCCTGCTCCGCCGGGTGCGCGACTACGCCCAGGTCAAGGCGGACGGTGTGGTGACCCGTGAGGTGGCGGCCGCGGCCCTGGGGGTGTACGAGGTCGACGCCCGCGGTCTGGACCGCCTGGACCGCGCCGTGCTCGGCGCCCTGCTCAAGCTGTTCAACGGCGGCCCGGTCGGCCTGTCCACGCTCTCGGTCGCGGTGGGTGAGGAGCGGGAGACCGTCGAGGAGGTCGCCGAGCCCTTCCTCGTACGGGAGGGGCTGCTGGCCCGCACTCCGCGCGGGCGGGTCGCGACCCCCGCGGCCTGGCAGCACCTGGGCCTCGTACCTCCGCAGCAGGGCGGTGGGGCGCCGGGGCAGCAGGGATTGTTCGGGGCGTGACCGCCCGGCTACGGCGCGGAGACTCGCCGCACGCGGAACCCGGGTGCCATGCTGAACGTTGTTCCTCTGGTGCGGACTCGCTTAGACTCCGCCGATGCCGTCTTTGTCGGATGGCGTGCCCACCCCCGAATACCAGGCCGCCCCAGCGCGGTCGTGCGAAGGAAACCTCGTCCCGTGAATAACGTCGGTCTCTTCCTCCCGTTTCTCGTGCTCATCGGGGCCATGTTCTTGATGACCCGGTCCGCGAAGAACAAGCAGCGTCAGGCCGCGAGCATGCGTGACCAGATGCAGCCCGGTACCGGCATCCGCACGATCGGTGGCATGTACGCCACGGTCAAGGAGGTCGGCGACGACACGGTTCTTCTCGAGGTCGCCCCCGGCGTCCACGCGATCTACGCGAAGAACTCCGTCGGCGCCGTTCTCGAGGACGCCGAGTACAACCGCATCATCCACGGCATCGATCCCGACGACGACCTCAAGGTCGACGGTCCTGTGAAGACCGACGGCCCGGTCGTCCCGGACGACGCCTCCTCGCTGATCTCCGACGAGGCCCCCGCCGCCTCGGCCGACGGCGACAAGCCGCGCATCGACCTCGACAAGTCCGACGAGGACGCCGAGGCCGGCACCGACGCGGCGGCAGGCACCAAGGGTGCCGCCGAGGCCAAGGACGGCAAGAAGGACGGCGACGCCGACGCGAAGTAGCCCGCCACCGGGACCGCGCCGCACAGCATGGGGTGCCGGGCGCGGTCCCAGGACGGTCAGGCAGCGGCGGGGCGCCGTCCCCCACACGACTTCGTGGCCGCCTCCGTACACCTGATGCGGGGGTGGTTGGACAGGGAGATACGAGAAGGTGGCAGCACCGAAGAAGGGCCGTAAGCCCTCCGGGGCCCAGGGCAGGCCGGGGCGTGCCCTGGCGCTGATTCTGATCGCCTTGGTGGCGCTCACCGGGGGGATGTTCATCTCCGGGCACACCAAGCCGCGACTGGGCATCGACCTCGCGGGCGGTACGAGCATCACGCTCACCGCCAAGAGCCAGCCCGGCGAGAAGAACGCGATCAACCCGACCAACATGAACACCGCGGTCGGGATCATCGAGCGCCGCGTCAATGGTCTGGGCGTCTCCGAGGCCGAGGTCCAGACGCAGGGCGATGAGAACATCGTCGTCAACATTCCGCGCGGGTCGAACGAGAAGCAGGCGCGAAAGCAGGTCGGTACCACTGCCCAGCTCTTCTTCCGCCCGGTTCTGACCGTCGCCCAGGGCACCAAGACCCCCGAGCCCAGCGCCAGCCCCAAGGCTCCGGACAAGGCCAAGGGCGGGGACCAGAAGAAGAGCGGCGAGCAGGCCAAGCCCCCGAACGAGCCCTCCTCCGGTCCCACCACCCAGGGCCGTGCCGTCACCGACGCACTGAAGGCCGATGACGCCCCGAAGGGCGACGCGGCCAAGGCGGCCCCCTCTCCCTCCGGAGAGCCCTCGCAGCCCCCGGCCCCGCAGCCGCAGCCCGGCGCCGCCATCCCGGCCGACCTGCAGAAGAAGCTGAACGCGCTGGACTGCTCCACGCCCCAGAAGCGCGCGCAGGCAGGCCTGGGCTCCAAGCCCGGCGTTCCCACCGTCGCGTGCGAGCAGGACGGCTCGGTGAAGTACGCGCTCGGCCCGGCGGACGTCGAGGGTGTCGACGTGGACGGCGCGAAGGCCCAGTTCGACCAGACCCGAGGCTCCGGCTGGGTCGTGACGCTGGACTTCAACGACAAGGGCGCCAAGAAGTTCGCCGACTCCACCGGCAAGCTCGCGGGCAAGCAGCAGCCGCAGAACCAGTTCGCGATCGTTCTGGACGGCGAGGTCGTCTCGGCGCCGGGTGTCGACAACGCGATCACGGGCGGCAACGCCGAGATCTCCGGCAGCTTCACCCAGCAGAGCGCCGAGGACCTGGCGAACGTCCTGTCCTACGGTGCGCTGCCGCTGACGTTCGAGACGTCCGCCGTCGACACGGTCTCCCCCGCGCTCGGCGACGAGCAACTCGAGGCCGGTCTGATCGCCGGTGCGATCGGTCTCGCCCTGGTCGTCCTCTACCTGGTGATCTACTACCGAGGCCTGTCGTTCGTCGCCATCCTCAGTCTGATGGTCTCCGCGGCCCTCACCTACACGATCATGACGCTGCTCGGTCCCGGTATCGGCTTCGCGCTGAACCTGCCGGCGGTGTGCGGTGCGATCGTGGCGATCGGTATCACCGCGGACTCGTTCATCGTGTACTTCGAGCGCATCCGTGACGAGATCCGCGAGGGCCGTACGCTCCGGCCCGCGGTCGAGCGCGGCTGGCCGCGCGCCCGGCGGACCATCCTGGTCTCCGACTTCGTGTCGTTCCTCGCCGCCGCCGTGCTCTTCATCGTCACGGTCGGCAAGGTGCAGGGCTTCGCGTTCACGCTCGGCCTCACCACCCTGCTCGACGTGGTCGTGGTCTTCCTCTTCACCAAGCCGCTGATGACGCTGCTGGCCCGCCGGAAGTTCTTCGCGAGCGGCAATCCCTGGTCCGGTCTGGACCCGAAGCGGCTCGGCGCCAAGCCCCCCTTGCGCCGCAGCCGTCGTACGCCCGGTGCTCCGACCGACCCCAAGGAGGCGTGAGATGTCGCGACTCGGCAATATCGGCGCCAGGCTCTACCGCGGTGAGGTCGGCTACGACTTCGTCGGCAAGCGGATGATCTGGTACGGCCTGTCCATCCTGATCACCATCACGGCCATCGTCGGGCTCGGGGTCCGCGGCCTGAACATGGGCATCGAGTTCTCCGGTGGCGCGGTCTTCACCACGCCCAAGACCAGCATCTCGGTCGCCCAGGCCCAGGAGGACGCCGAGAAGGCGTCCGGGCATCAGGTGATCGTGCAGGAGCTCGGGGACGAGGGCACCCTCCGCATCCAGATCAGCGAGGTCGAGACCGCGCAGGCGGACAAGATCCGCGAGGAACTGGCGAAGGACTTCGGCGTCCAGGCGCAGGACATCAACGCCGAGCTGGTCGGCCCGAGTTGGGGCGAACAGATCGCCAACAAGGCCTGGCTGGGTCTGGGAATCTTCATGGCGCTGGTGGTCGTCTATCTCGCCATGGCCTTCGAGTGGCGCATGGCGGTCGCCGCGCTCATCGCCCTGATCCACGACCTCACGATCACCGTCGGTATCTACGCCCTGGTGGGCTTCGAGGTCACTCCGGGCACGGTGATCGGTCTGCTGACCATCCTCGGTTATTCCCTCTACGACACCGTCGTCGTCTTCGACGGTCTGAAGGAAGCCAGCAAGGACATCACCAAGCAGACCCGCTACACCTACAGCGAGATCGCCAACCGCAGCCTCAACGCGACCCTGGTCCGCTCCATCAACACCACGATCGTCGCGCTGCTGCCGGTCGCCGGCCTGCTGTTCATCGGCGGCGGTGTCCTCGGCGGCGGCATGCTGAACGACATCTCGCTGTCGCTGTTCGTCGGTCTGGCCGCCGGTGCGTACTCCTCGATCTTCATCGCCACCCCGCTGGTCGCCGACCTCAAGGAGCGCGACCCGAAGATGAAGGCCCTCACCAAGCGGGTACGCGCCAAGCGTGCCTCCGCCGCCGCCAAGGCGGAGAACGAGCCGGACGACTCACCAGGGGACGCCGCGCCCGAGGACGGCCTTCCGGACGGAGAGGCGGCCGTGGTCGGCCAGCGCAGCCGTCCCGCGCCCCGTAGCGGCGGTGGCCGCCGCGGACGTCCGTCGGGGAAGCGCCGGTGACCGCAGTGGAGCAGGAGGCGCTGAAGGATCTGCTTCTCGCCCGTATCCGGGACGTGCCGGACTATCCCAAGCCCGGCGTGCTGTTCAAGGACATCACCCCGCTGCTCGCCGATCCGGTGGCCTTCGGCGGCCTCACCGAGGCGCTCGCAGAGCTGTGCGTCCGGCACGGCGCCACGAAGGTCGTCGGCCTGGAGGCGCGCGGCTTCATCCTGGCCGCTCCTGCGGCACTCCGTGCCGGGGTGGGCTTCGTCCCGGTTCGCAAGGCGGGCAAGCTGCCCGGCGCCACCCTGGCGCAGGCGTACGAGCTGGAGTACGGCACCGCGGAGATCGAGGTGCACGCGGAGGACCTCGCCCCGGGCGACCGGGTCATGATCATCGACGATGTGCTGGCCACCGGCGGTACCGCCGAGGCCTCGCTCGAGCTGATCCGCCGCGCCGGTGCCGGGGTCGCAGGACTGGCGGTCCTGCTGGAGCTCGGCTTCCTCTCCGGCCGGGACCGTGTGCTGCCGGTTCTCGGTGAGGCTCCGCTGGAGGCTCTGATCACGGTGTGAGACAGCGCACACACCGACCGTAGGAGCGCATCGCAGCGCGAAGGGGCGGGCGCCCGGGAGAACCGGGTGCCTGCCCCTCGGTCGTGCGCCGGTGGCGGACTGCCGACTTGCTTCACGCCCAGGGTCGATACCATGGGGGTTCTCCGGTCCTGATCGGAGGCCGGACGATCCCTCCTGGCTTGCCCTCGCGAGGAGGGGCACACCCGAGGAGTGCTCTTGCCCGACAAGGCTCAGCCGCTGACCGCCGCGGAACCGGAGCAGCCCGCGACCGAGGCCGCCGCGGCCGGAGACGGGTCTGCCGAGACCGCCTCCGAGGCCCCCCAGAACCCGGCCGCAGAGGCTCCCGCTTCCGGGCAGCAGCCGCCCGCCGCCGAGCGTCCGGGCGGCGCCGTCACCGGGGCCACCGGGTCCTCCGCCGCCGGCCGTCCCTCGCAGGGCCCCGCCGCCAGGTCGGCCTCCTCCAACCGCGTCCGCGCGCGCCTGGCCCGTCTCGGCGTGCAGCGCTCCAGCCCGTACAACCCGGTGCTCGAACCGCTGCTGCGCATCGTCCGGAGCAACGACCCGAAGATCGAGTCGGGGACGCTGCGCCAGATCGAGAAGGCGTACCAGGTCGCCGAGCGCTGGCACCGCGGCCAGAAGCGCAAGAGCGGCGACCCGTACATCACGCACCCGCTCGCCGTGACCACCATCCTCGCCGAGCTCGGGATGGACCCGGCGACCCTGATGGCGGGCCTGCTGCACGACACCGTCGAGGACACCGAGTACGGTCTCGACACCCTGCGCCGTGACTTCGGCGAGCAGGTCGCCCTGCTCGTGGACGGCGTCACCAAGCTGGACAAGGTCAAGTTCGGCGAGGCCGCCCAGGCCGAGACCGTGCGCAAGATGGTCGTCGCCATGGCCAAGGACCCGCGCGTCCTGGTCATCAAGCTCGCGGACCGCCTGCACAACATGCGCACGATGCGCTATCTCAAGCGGGAGAAGCAGGAGAAGAAGGCTCGCGAAACCCTGGAGATCTACGCCCCGTTGGCGCACCGGCTGGGCATGAACACCATCAAGTGGGAGCTGGAGGACCTCGCGTTCGCGATCCTCTACCCCAAGATGTACGACGAGATCGTGCGGCTTGTCGCCGAGCGCGCGCCCAAGCGCGACGAGTATCTGGCGGTCGTCACCGACCAGGTGCAGAGCGATCTGCGTGCGGCCCGCATCAAGGCGACCGTGACAGGCCGTCCGAAGCACTACTACTCCGTCTACCAGAAGATGATCGTCCGCGGCCGGGACTTCGCGGAGATCTACGACCTGGTCGGCATCCGCGTCCTCGTCGACACCGTCCGCGACTGCTACGCGGCGCTCGGGACCATCCACGCGCGATGGAACCCGGTGCCCGGGCGGTTCAAGGACTACATCGCGATGCCCAAGTTCAACATGTACCAGTCGCTGCACACGACGGTGATAGGGCCCAGCGGCAAGCCCGTTGAACTCCAGATCCGCACCTTCGACATGCACCGCCGCGCCGAGTACGGCATCGCCGCCCACTGGAAGTACAAGCAGGAGGCGACGTCCGGCGCGTCCAAGGTCCGCAGCGACGCGCCGAAGAGCAAGGCCGGCAAGGACGACGCCATCAACGACATGGCGTGGCTGCGGCAGTTGCTCGACTGGCAGAAGGAGACCGAGGACCCGGGCGAGTTCCTGGAGTCGCTGCGCTTCGACCTCTCCCGCAACGAGGTCTTCGTCTTCACGCCCAAGGGCGACGTCATAGCGCTTCCGGCGGGCGCGACCCCCGTCGACTTCGCGTACGCGGTGCACACGGAGGTCGGCCACCGGACGATAGGAGCACGGGTCAACGGACGGCTCGTCCCGCTCGAATCGACGCTGGACAACGGGGACTTGGTGGAGGTCTTCACCTCCAAGGCGCCCGGTGCCGGCCCCTCCCGCGACTGGCTGGGCTTCGTCAAGTCCCCGCGCGCCCGCAACAAGATCCGTGCGTGGTTCTCCAAGGAGCGCCGCGACGAGGCGATCGAGCAGGGCAAGGACTCCATCGTCCGGGCCATGCGCAAGCAGAACCTGCCGATTCAGCGGATCCTGACCGGCGACTCGCTGGTGACGCTCGCGCACGAGATGCGCTATCCCGACATCTCGGCGCTCTACGCGGCGATCGGCGAAGGCCATGTCTCCGCGCAGAACGTCGTGCAGAAGCTGGTGCAGGCCCTCGGCGGCGAGGAGGCCGCCAACGAGGACATCGCCGAGACCGCACCGCCGATCCAGCGCCGTACCAAGCGCCGGTCGAGCGCGGACCCGGGCGTGGTCGTCAAGGGCGTCGATGACGTGTGGGTCAAGCTGGCCCGCTGCTGTACGCCGGTACCCGGCGACCCCATCATCGGCTTCGTCACCCGCGGCAACGGCGTCTCGGTGCACCGCGCGGACTGCGTCAACGTCGACTCGCTGTCCAAGCAGCCCGAACGGATCCTCGAGGTCGAGTGGGCGCCCACCCAGTCCTCGGTCTTCCTGGTCGCCATCCAGGTCGAGGCGCTGGACCGCTCCCGGCTGCTCTCGGACGTCACACGCGTACTGTCCGACCAGCACGTCAACATCCTGTCCGCGGCGGTACAGACCTCCCGCGACCGGGTCGCCACATCCCGCTTCACCTTCGAGATGGGCGACCCGAAGCACCTCGGCCATGTGCTGAAGGCGGTACGGGGTGTGGAGGGCGTCTACGACGTGTACCGCGTGACCTCGGCACGCAGGCCGTAGCGAACGGTCCCGGGCACCGACACCCGTAGCGACCCGAACGGAACGCCCCGGAACCGGAAGGCCCCGGAACGGCCCGGAACCGGAAGGCCCCGGAACGGAACGGAGCCGGAAGGGCCCGGACAACGGAACGGCCCCGGCGCTTCAGGCGCCGGGGCCGCTCGCGTCAGCAGCGGTCAGGGATGATCAACCGCCGAACTCATGAAGGCCCTTGAGCGCCTGATCGAGCAGCGCCTGACGGCCTTCCAGCTCCTGAGCGAGCTTGTCCGCCTTGGCGTTGTTGCCCGCGGCCCGAGCCTGGTCCACCTGTCGGCGCAGCTTGTCGACGGCCGCCTGGAGCTGTCCGGTGAGCCCCTCGGCGCGGGCCCGCGCCTCCGGGTTGGTACGCCGCCACTCGGTCTCCTCGGCGTCCTGCAGCGCACGCTCCACGGTGTGCATCCGGCCCTCGACCTTGGGGCGGGCGTCCCGCGGTACGTGGCCGATGGCCTCCCACCGCTCGTTGAGCGAGCGGAAGGCCGCCCGTGCCGTCTTGAGGTCGGTGACCGGGAGCAGCTTCTCGGCCTCGGTCGCCAGCTCCTCCTTGCGGTCCAGGTTCTCGCGCTGTTCCGCGTCGCGCTCGGCGAAGACCTCTCCGCGGGCCTGGAAGAAGACGTCCTGGGCGCCGCGGAAGCGGTTCCACAGATCGTCCTCCGCGTCGCGCTGCGCACGCCCCGCGGCCTTCCAGTCCTGCATCAGCTCGCGGTACCGCGCTGCGGTCGTGCCCCAATCGGTGGACCCGGACAGCTCCTCGGCCTCGGCGACGAGCTTCTCCTTGATCCGCCGGGAGTCCTCGCGCTGCGCGTCCAGCGCCGCGAAGTGCGCCTTGCGCCGCTTGGAGAACGCCGAGCGGGCATGCGAGAAGCGGTGCCACAGCTCGTCGTCGGTCTTGCGGTCCAGGCGGGGCAGGCCCTTCCAGGTGTCGACCAGCCCGCGGAGCCGCTCTCCGGCGGCCCGCCACTGCTCGCTGGCGGCCAGTTCCTCGGCCTCGGTGACGAGCTGCTCCTTGGCCTGGCGGGCTTCCTCCGACTGCCGTGCCTTGGCCGCCTTGCGCTGTTCCCGGCGCGAATCGACCTCGCCGGTGAGCTTGTCGAGGCGCTGCCTCAGGGCGTCCAGGTCGCCGACGGCGTGGTGCGCGTCGATCTGCTCACGCAGGTGCTCGATGGCAGTGGTGGCGTCCTTCGTGGACAGATCGGTGGTCCGCACCCGGCGCTCGAGGAGACCGATCTCGACGACCAGCCCGTCGTACTTGCGCTCGAAGTAAGCGAGGGCTTCCTCGGGAGATCCCGCCTGCCACGATCCGACGACCTTCTCGCCGTCGGCCGTCCGCACGTACACGGTCCCCGCCTCGTCGACGCGTCCCCATGGGTCGCTGGTCACAGCGCCTCCTCCACATGATGCTCGCGCGGGCAGCCCACGGGCATCGTCCACAGTTTCGTCACCGCCAACATAGGCGAACCATGGGTCGGCTGTCCGCATCCAGCACGACCGAAATTTCACGTTCGCGCGTGTCAGGACTTGCTTACCGTGGCCTTGTCGATCACAACTGTCGCGTTGGGCGCGGTGTTCCGAGCGGCGTCCGGCGGAGTGGCCCCGGCGTCGGCGATCTTCTTCAGAACGTCCTTGCCGCCGGCGATGGTCCCGAACGGGGTGTAGTCGGGCGGTAGCTGACTGTCCTGGTACACGAGGAAGAACTGACTGCCGCCGGTGTTACGGCCCTTTCCCGACTGGGCGTTGTACTGATTCGCCATCGCGACCGTGCCCGCCGGGTAGACCTTGCCCTTGAGCTTTTGATCCTTGAGGTTCTCGTCCGGGATCGTGTAGCCGGGACCTCCCTGGCCCGTGCCCTTCGGGTCGCCGCACTGCAGCACGAAGATACCGCCCGTGGTCAGGCGGTGACACTTGGTGTGGTCGAAGAACCCCTTGCCCGCCAGGAAGTTGAAGGAGTTCACCGTGTGCGGGGCCTTGGCGGCGTCCAACGCGATGCCGATGTCGCCGCAGGTGGTCTCCAGATTCATCGTGTACGCGGCCGACTTGTCGATCGTCAGCGGCGGTTCCTTCTTCCACTGACTCGTGCCGGGGGAGCCCTTGGCGGGCTTGGCGCAGGGGTCCTTGGCAGTGGGGGAGGGGGAGGGGGCCGCGCTGTCGCTCTTCTCGTCCTCGCCGCCGAAACCGGTGACCGCGTACGCAGCGGCGCCCGCCGCCAGTACGACGGCCAGGCCGCCTGCGAGCACGACGTTGCGCAGCCGCGTCCTGTGCCGCTGCACGGCACGCCGCTGCCGCTGCCGCTCGAACTTCTCCCGGGCGAGCTGTCGCCGCCGCTGGTCCCTCGTGGCCACCGGTTCCTCTCCTCGCATGCGTGGTGCGTCGTGCGCCCGTGCGGGCGTGATGTGAGCCGTACGGTAATACGGGTTCGCTGTGGCCCGTACAGCGCCGGTAGGCTCTGAACTGCTCAGATTGCTGATGCCGGACGACACTGAGGAACGATCGTGCTGATTGCCGGGTTCCCTGCCGGAGCCTGGGGGACCAACTGCTACCTGGTCGCCCCTGCCGCAGGTGAGGAGTGCGTGATCATCGACCCGGGCCACGAGGCCGCCGAAGGGGTCGAGGAGACGCTGAAGAAGCACCGACTCAAGCCCGTCGCCGTCGTCCTCACCCATGGTCATCTCGACCATGTCGCCTCGGTCGTCCCGGTGTGCGGCGCCCATGACGTCCCGGCCTGGATCCATCCGGACGACCGCTACATGATGAGCGACCCCGAGAAGGCCCTGGGCCGGTCGATCGGGATGCCGCTGCTGGGCGATCTGACCATCGGCGAGCCCGACGACGTACGGGAACTGATCGACGGATCCGGGCTGAAGCTGGCGGGCATGGAGTTCACGGTCGCGCACGCGCCCGGTCATACCAAGGGGTCGGTGACCTTCCGGTTGCCCGAGAACTCCGACATCCCGCCGGTGTTCTTCTCGGGCGACCTGCTGTTCGCCGGCTCCATCGGACGCACCGATCTGCCCGGCGGCGACCACGCCGAGATCCTCGAGTCGCTGGCCCGTGTGTGCCTGCCGCTCGACGACTCGACCGTGGTGCTGTCCGGCCACGGCCCCCAGACGACCATCGGCCGCGAGCGCGCCACCAACCCGTTCCTGCGGGAGGTGGCGGCCGGCCTCGGAGATGGCGGAACTGCCGCTCCGCGACGAGGAATGTGACGACTTCTTCCGTGAGCACCTTCAAGGCCCCCAAGGGCACGTACGACCTGATCCCGCCCGTGTCCGAGACCTTCCTCGCGGTGCGCGACGCCCTCTCCGCACCGCTGAGGCGCGCCGGATACGGCTATGTGGAAACCCCCGGATTCGAGAGCGTCGAGCTCTTCGCGCGCGGGGTCGGGGAGTCCACCGACATCGTGACCAAGGAGATGTACACCCTCACCACCAAGGGTGGTGACGAGCTGGCGCTGCGCCCGGAGGGCACCGCGTCCGTGCTGCGCGCGGCCCTGGAGGCGAGCCTCCACAAGGCGGGCAATCTGCCCGTGAAGCTCTGGTACTCCGGCTCGTACTACCGCTACGAGCGGCCGCAGAAGGGGCGTTACCGCCACTTCTCGCAGGTCGGTGCCGAGGCGATCGGCGCCGAGGACCCGGCGCTGGACGCCGAGTTGATCATCCTGGCGGTCGACGCGTACAAGTCGCTGGGTCTGCGGAACTTCCGGCTGCTGCTCAACTCCCTGGGCGACAAGGAGTGCCGGCCGGTCTACCGCGCCGCGCTCCAGGAGTTCCTGCGCGGACTCGACCTCGACGAGGACACCCGCCGGCGGATCGACATCAACCCGCTGCGGGTGCTCGACGACAAGCGGGAGGCGGTGCAGAAGCAGCTCACCGGCGCGCCGATGATGCGGGACCACCTGTGCGAGGCGTGCAAGGCGTACCACGAGCAGGTGCGCGAGCTGCTGACCGCCGCGGGCGTCGAGTTCGAGGACGACCCCAAACTGGTGCGCGGCCTGGACTACTACACGCGCACCACCTTCGAGTTCGTCCACGACGGGCTCGGCTCGCAGTCCGCGGTGGGCGGCGGCGGCCGGTACGACGGCCTGTCCGAGATGATCGGCGGCCCGGAACTGCCGTCGGTCGGCTGGGCGCTGGGCGTGGACCGTACGGTCCTGGCGCTGGAGGCCGAGGGCGTGGAGCTCCAACTGCCCGCGTCCACCCAGGTGTTCACGGTCCCGCTGGGCGAGGAGGCGCGGCGCACGCTGTTCGGCGTGGTCACCGAGTTGCGGAGGGCCGGGATCGCTACGGACTTCGCGTACGGCGGCAAGGGCCTGAAGAACGCGATGAAGTCCGCGAACCGTTCGGGCGCGCGGTACGCGATCGTGGCCGGCGAGCGTGATCTCGCCGAGGGCGCGGTGCAGCTCAAGGACCTGCAGAGCGGCGAACAGGCGCCGGTGGCGCTCGGTGAGATCGTCGCGGAGCTGCGGCGGAAGCTCGCCTGACGCGGCAGGGCGGCCCGCCGGAGTGCGGCGGGCCGCTCCTGTCCGCCCGGTCGGGGTGTCCGGGCCTGCGGATCCTTACGTTCATCGAACGGTCGCCGGGCAACCATGGGTACACACAGTCACTCGTCCGGTGGGCGACGCCCTCAGGGCGCCCGAACTGCGGCACAATGTGCGTGTCCGGTAGGCGAGATCTTCGGTAGCGACGGAAACGGCGATATGGCGACGACAGTGGTTGACGACGTGTCCACCGAGAGGGACGACCGGGAGCACGGCAGCCGCGATGCCATCGGCAGCAGCCGGGGCTTCGCCTGGCTCCTGGTGATCACGGGAGCGGCGGGTCTGCTCGCGGCATGGGTCATCACGCTCGACAAGAACAAGATCCTCGAGGCGAAGGCCGAGGGGAAGACCTTCACGCCGGGCTGCAGCCTCAACCCGATCGTCTCCTGCGGCAACATCATGGAGAGCGACCAGGCCTCCGCCTTCGGATTCCCCAACCCGATGCTGGGGCTGGTCACCTACGGCATGGTGATCGCGATCGGCATGGCGCTGATCGCGGGCGCCCGCTACCGCCGTTGGTTCTGGCTCGGGCTGAACGCGGGCACGCTCTTCGGCGTCGGTTTCTGCACCTGGCTGCAGTACCAGTCGCTGTACGTCATCGGCTCGCTGTGCCTGTGGTGCTGCCTGGCCTGGGTCGCCACGATCGTGATGTTCTGCTACGTCACGAAGTTCAACATCGAGCGGCGCTTCCTCCCGGCGCCCGATGGCCTGCGGCGCGGGCTGATGGAGTTCCACTGGGTCCCGCCGGTGGTCTGGATCGGGATCATCGGCATGATGATCCTGACCCGCTGGTGGGAGTTCTGGACGGGCTGAGCCCGTGGCGCGGCCCTCGCGAGGGCCGTGAAAGCTGTGCCCGGGCCCGGGAGCGACGATGTCGCTTCCCGGGCCTCGGGCGTTCCGGCCGCGTTCCGGTACGCCGGGTGCCCGGAGCGGGCGGGGCACCGGCCGGGGCTGCGGAGCCGACGCGGTTCACTGCCGGTCGGGACATGGATCGGGATCGGAGCCGGGCGGCGTTGTCAGTGCGGTGACATACGCTTCCCGACGTGGAGCCCGATCTGTTCACCGCAGCCGAAGAGGACCGTCGCGAGAAGGATCCGGCCGCCAGTCCGCTCGCCGTGCGGATGCGCCCCCGGACCCTCGACGAAGTCGTGGGGCAGCAGCATCTGCTGCGCCCCGGATCGCCGTTGCGCCGCCTCGTCGGCGAGGGGAGCGGCGGGCCCGCCGGCCCGTCGTCCGTGATCCTCTGGGGCCCGCCCGGCACCGGCAAGACGACCCTGGCCTATGTGGTCAGCCAGGCGACCAACAAGCGCTTCGTCGAGCTGTCGGCGATCACCGCGGGCGTCAAGGAGGTGCGCACCGTCATCGACGGCGCACGCCGCGCCTCGGGGGGTTACGGCAAGGAGACCGTTCTCTTCCTCGACGAGATCCACCGCTTCAGCAAGGCCCAGCAGGACTCGCTGCTGCCCGCCGTGGAGAACCGCTGGGTCACCCTCATCGCGGCGACCACCGAGAACCCGTACTTCTCGGTCATCTCCCCGCTGCTCTCCCGCTCGTTGCTGCTGACGCTGGAGTCGCTCACCGACGAGGACCTGCGCGGTCTCGTCCACCGGGCGCTCGACGAGGAGCGCGGGCTCGGCGGCGCGGTCCGGCTGCCCGAGGACGCCGAGGCCCATCTGCTGCGGATCGCGGGCGGGGACGCCCGCCGAGCGCTCACCGCCCTTGAGGCGGGCGCCGGTTCGGCCATCGCGAAGGGCGAGGACGAGATCACTCTCCAGTCGCTGGAGGAGGCCGTCGACCGCGCCGCCGTGACGTACGACCGCGACGGCGACCAGCACTACGACGTCGCGAGCGCACTGATCAAGTCCATCCGCGGCTCGGACGTGGACGCGGCCCTGCACTATCTGGCGCGAATGATCGACGCGGGGGAGGACCCGCGGTTCATCGCGCGACGGCTGATGATCTCGGCCAGCGAGGACATCGGCATGGCCGATCCGACCGCGCTGCAGACCGCGGTGGCGGCGGCCCAGGCCGTGGCCATGATCGGTTTCCCGGAGGCGGCTCTCACGCTGAGCCATGCCACGATCGCCCTGGCCCTGGCGGCGAAGTCCAACACCGCGACGACGGCCATCGGTGCCGCGCTCGCGGACGTACGGGCGGGGCTGGCCGGACCCGTGCCCGCGCATCTGCGGGACGGCCACTACAAGGGCGCCAAGAAGCTCGGCCATGCCCAGGGCTATGTGTATCCCCACGATGTGCCGGGTGCCATCGCTGCCCAGCAGTACGCCCCGGACGCCCTCCACGGCAAGCGCTACTACGAGCCGACGCGGTACGGCGCGGAGGCCCGCTACGCCGATGTCGTGGAGCGTGTGCGGGCGCGCCTGCGCGGTGAGGCGCCCGCGCGCCCGGCGGATCCCGCGCCCCCGGCGGAGAGTCCGCCCCCGGCCGCGCCGCAGGGGGAGGGCGGCGAGGAAGCCTCGGCCGGGACCCCGCCGGCATCGGACTGACCCGGCCCCGGCCGCGTACCCCCCTGGTCGTGCCGGAGCTGTCGCCCGTGCGGTCCTCATCCCCCGTGCGGTCCTCATCCCCCGTCCCCGCCCGGCCCGTTGGTGCCGTGCTGTTGTACGGGCGGGCCGGACCCTGCGGCCGCAGTGGCTGCGGCCGCACGTCTCACTCGCTCTCGAGCGCCGCCTCGAAGAGCAGGTGCATCGCCCGCCGCAGCTCCGCGATGTCCTCCACCGGCTCGGGGAAGTCGAAGCGCGCGTCGAAGAGGCGGTCGTCGGCGCCGGAGAACCGGACGCGGAGGCCGAAGCGGTCCAGCGCCACCGGCACGGCCTGCTCCTGCAACTCGCAGTCCCCGTCCGAGCGCTCGCCGAGCAGCGAGCACAGCCCCCGCACCTGGTCGCCGTGCGCGGCCGCGAGATGCTGCAGCAGCTCGGCCTCATGGCGTACGAGCGGATCCGCGGCCGCCGACGCGAACTCCTCGGGCTCCACGGACTCCGCCCCCCACAGGTCGTCGACCGCCGCTTCGCCGATCTCGAGGCGCAGCAGCATCCAGGCGGGACGGCCGTAGTCACCGGGCCCCGGGTCCTCCCGCAGAGCCTCGCCGATGCCCAGGATCTGGCCCACGGGGTGGTGCTCGGCGAGCAGCATGGCGGACTCCGCACGGTCCTCGTTCCGTACAGAAGTGAGCCACCCGCCGACCCACCCGCGACCCCGGATACGATGGGGCACGGCGACCGGTGCGACATCGGTGATCTCGATCACTGCCGTCAGATCGTCGTCCTGTGCATGGGCCGCGGCGCGAGCCGCGGGGGAGTCCCCAGGCACCAGTAGCAGTACGTCTCCGTCCGGTGTGACGGCGCGTGCTGCGGGCGTTGCGGCGCCCAGTTCGTCGAGGTCCGCACCCGGAATGCACAATGCGGCCGAGGCGTTCGACTCCACGAGGGTTCGTACACGCTCGGCTGCCGTCGGCTGCCGAGTCTCGTCCAAGGGGCGCGGCTGACCCGGCCTTGCGCTGTCCGCCGTCGATTCCGCGGCGCGGCCGGTGCTGGGCAGGGGGCTCCCAGGTCGAAACATGCGTTCTCCTCCGCTAAGGTAAGCCTCACCTAACTTACACGGAGGTCCGTTCCACGTGAACCAGTCGCGTCCCAAGGTCAAGAAGTCGAGGGCGCTCGGCATCGCCCTGACGCCGAAGGCGGTCAAGTACTTCGAGGCCCGTCCCTACCCGCCCGGCGAGCACGGCCGTGGTCGCAAGCAGAACAGCGACTACAAGGTCCGTCTGCTCGAGAAGCAGCGTCTGCGCGCTCAGTACGACATCAGCGAGCGCCAGATGGCCCGTGCCTATGACCGCGCTCGGAAGGTCAGCGGCAAGACGGGCGAAGCGCTCATCATCGAGCTCGAGCGCCGTCTGGACGCGCTCGTCCTGCGGTCGGGAATCGCCCGCACGATCTACCAGGCCCGTCAGATGGTCGTCCACGGTCACATCGAGGTCAACGGCCGCAAGGTCGACAAGCCCTCGTTCCGCGTGACCCCGGACGACGTCGTGATGGTCCGCGAGCGCAGCCGCGAGAAGCACCCCTTCCAGGTGGCCCGTGAGGGTGGCTACGCCCTCGACGGCGAAACCCCCCGCTACCTGGAGGTCAACCTCAAGGCGCTCGCCTTCCGCCTCGACCGGGAGCCGAACCGCAAGGAGGTCCCGGTGATCTGCGACGAGCAGCTCGTCGTCGAGTACTACGCCCGCTGATCCGGACGTAGACACCCGCGGGGCCCGGAGCGCTCCGGCGGCACGGATGCCCCCGTAGATGTGGTGGACATCTCACCGCACCGGCGCCCGGCGCCATGCAGCACCGGCGTTCGCCCGCGGACACTCGCTCGTACGGGCGTCCGCGGGCACCGCTCAGCCCGCCGTCTCCCCGCCCTTCGCGGAGGGGGAGGCGGCGGGTTCGTGCGTGGCGGGGGCCGAGTCGCCCCGCTCCTCGCTGCGCTGCCCCGGGACCCTGGCCCGGTCCGTGCTCCAACGGCGCGCCCGCGCCATTACGGCGTCCAGGTCGAGGCGGGCTCCCTCGGACAGGCACTCCTCGTAGCGCTCCGCCCCGAGCGCCTCACGCGTCTGCTGCTCGCACTGCTGATGCGGCGCGTTGAAGTACCGCGAGCCGAACAGCGGCAGCCCCACCGAGCGCCACAACTGCCCCGCCGCGCCCTGCAGCACCGCCGCCTCCTCCGGGTCGCCCTCGGTGACCGTGAACAGCGCGAGCAGTTCGATCGCCGTCACCGCCCCCACCAGATCCCGGAAGGCGTGGTCGATGGCGAGACACTCCTCCAGCAGCCGGCGGGCCTCGGCCGTCTCGCCCCGCGTCCAGGCCGCGTACCCCAGGACGTAGAGCGCGTACGCCAGGGTCCAGCGCTCGCCGTGGTCCTCGCAGATCTGGCGCACTTCGTCGCACAGTGCGACGGCGCCCGCCAGATCGCCCTGGAAGGCCACCGTGATGGCGAGGGCGACCTGGCCCATCAGCACATCGCTGTTGAGCTCGCCGATCTCGCGGTAGCGCTCCTGGGCCGTGCGCAGCAGCTCCTCGGCGCGCGGCATGTCGTCGGTGACCAGCGCCAGGCAGCCGGTGCGGTGCAGCGCGTACGCCGCCGCGAGTTGGTTGCCGGTCCGCTCCGCCTCGTCGCTGCACTCCTGGAGCGCCGTGATCGCGCCGATCGAATCGCCCTGGAGCAGCGCCACGTAGGCGAGCACCCACAGGGCCTTGAGCCGCGACTCCTCGTGCTCGCTCTCCAGCTCCAGAGCCCGGTCGAGCCAGTGGCGTCCCTCCGCGACATGGCCGCAGCCGACCCAGTAGAACCACAGGCTGCCCGCGAGGTACTGCCCGATGTGCGCGTCCTCGCTGCCCTCCAGGCAGAATTCCAGCGCGACCCGCAGATTGCTGAGCTCCGCGTCGATCCGGGCCGCCACCTCCGTCTGGCGGGGGCTGAACCACTCCAGCTCGCACCAGGTGGCCAGCCCCAGATACCAGTCGCGGTGACGCCGGCGCAGCCGCGTGGCGTCGCCCGTCGCCTCCAGCCAGTACGCGCCGTACGCCCGTACGGTCTCCAGCATTCGGTAGCGGACGCCGGTCGCGGTGTCCTCGCGGACCAGGAGTGATTGGGCCACCAACTCGGCGATCACGTCCAGGAGATCGTCGACGGCGAGCCCGGTGCCGGAGCAGACGTACTCGGCGGCCTCCAGGTCGAAGTGGCCGGCGAACACCGAGAGCCGGGCCCACAGCAGCCGCTCCTGAGGAGAGCACAGCTCGTGGCTCCAGCCGATCGCCGTGCGCAGGGTGCGGTGGCGCGGCAGGGCGGCGCAACCGCCGCCGGTGAGCAGCCGGAAGCGGTCGTCGAGCCGCTGCAGCATCTGTTCCAGGGACAGGGCGCGCAGCCGCCCGGCGGCCAGCTCCAGGGCGAGCGGGATGCCGTCGAGCCGGTGGCACAACTCGGCGACCGCCCACCGGTTGTCGTCGGTGATCCCGAACCCGGGCAGGACGGCGGCGGCGCGTTCGGCGAAGAGCACAGCGGAGTCCTGGGCGGGCGGCGCCGCCGTCGCGGGGGAGTGCGTGGGCGCGGGTGCGGGCATCGGCGCCAGTGGGAAGGTCTGTTCGCCGGGGACGCCCAGCGGCCGCCGCCCGGCCGCCAGGACGGTCAGCCCCGGTGCGCGCCGGAGCAGGTCGCGCAGGAGGGTCGCGCAGTCGTCGGTGATGTGCTCGAATCCGTCGAGGAGGAGCAGGAGTTGGCGGTCGGCGAGCATCTCGGCGACCTCCGTGCGGGGCGGCCGCGCCGCGTGACCGGCCAGGCCGAGGGCCTCGGCCAGTGCGTGCTCCAGCAGATGCGGGTCATGGACGGACGACAACTCCACGAGCCAGACGCCGTCGGAGAAGCGTTCCTGCCCCAGGTACGCCGCGCGCAGGGTCAGCCGCGTCTTCCCCACCCCGCCGACACCGGTCACGGTGACGGTCCTGGACCGCTTCAGCAGCCGCCCCACTTCGGCGAGTTCGGCCTTCCGGCCCACGAACGAGTTGAGTTCCGCGGGGAGATTGCCGGGTGCCGGATCGCGAGGGCCGCCGTAGGAGGCCGGGCCCTGTCGCGTGGAGCGTCGCATGGCACACGGAGAGTACCCGCATATATGCGCACCGTACAATCCGGGACGACTGCCGTTGCCGTGCCGACCCGTAATCCGGTACGGGACGGTGCTCCCGGCGCGATAGGGTCGACATCTGCCCGCCGTTCCCGGAGAGACCGCCCGTGACCGGCGGAGACCGATACGTCTACAGGGAGCGATGCATCGTGTCCGGTGGAGAGGTGGCCGGGATCCTCGTGGCCGTCTTCTGGGCGATCCTGGTGTCGTTCCTCGCCGTGGTGCTGGTGAGGCTCGCGCAGGTGCTCAGAGCGACCACCCAACTCGTCGCGGATGTCTCGGAGCAGGCGGTGCCGCTGCTCGGGGAGGCGTCGGCGACGGTGCGGACCGCGCAGACCCAGCTCGAGCGGGTCGACGCGATCGCGACCGATGTCCAGGAGGTCACCTCCAACGCGTCGGCGCTCTCCTCGACCGTCGCCACCACCTTCGGCGGCCCGCTGGTCAAGGTCGCGGCCTTCGGCTACGGGGTGCGACGGGCCCTGGGGCGCAAGGACGCGCAGTCGCCCCCACGCCGCCGTACCGTGATCGTGGGACGTACCGTGCCGCGCGCCCGGCGAGGCGGCCGCGGCGCCCGCGGCGGAAAGGCCTGAGCGACCGATGTTCCGCCGCACGTTCTGGTTCAGCACCGGCGTGGCCGCCGGGGTGTGGGCCACCACGAAGGTCAACCGCAAACTCCGGCAACTGACGCCGGAGAGCCTCGCCGCGCAGGCCGCGGACAAGGCCGTCGAGGCCGGCCACCGGCTCAAGGAGTTCGCCCTCGACGTGAAGGCCGGGATGGCGCAGCGCGAGGAAGAGCTGAACGACGCCCTGGGGCTGGAGCCCCCGGACCACCACGACCGCGAGCTGCCCGCGCCGCGCCGACCCGAGGCGCTGGGCACGAGTCACCCGTACAACCGGAATGAGGACCACTGATGGAGTCGGCTGAAATCCGTCGCCGCTGGCTGCGCTTCTTCGAGGAGCGGGGGCACACCGTCGTGCCGTCGGCGTCACTCATCGCGGACGACCCGACGCTGCTGCTGGTCCCTGCGGGCATGGTCCCGTTCAAGCCGTACTTCCTGGGTGAGGTCAAGCCGCCCTTCCCGCGGGCCACCAGCGTGCAGAAGTGCGTGCGGACGCCCGACATCGAAGAGGTCGGCAAGACGACCCGGCACGGCACCTTCTTCCAGATGTGCGGCAACTTCTCCTTCGGCGACTACTTCAAGGAAGGCGCCGTCAAGTTCGCCTGGGAGCTGCTGACGAGCTCCGTGGAGGACGGCGGCTACGGCCTGGAGCCGGAGAAGCTCTGGATCACCGTCTACAAGGACGACGACGAGGCCGAGCGGATCTGGCGCGATGTGATCGGCGTGCCCGCCGAGCGCATCCAGCGGCTGGGCATGAAGGAGAACTACTGGTCCATGGGCGTCCCCGGCCCCTGCGGACCGTGCTCGGAGATCAACTACGACCGCGGACCGGAGTTCGGCGTCGAGGGCGGCCCGGCCGTCAACGACGAGCGCTACGTGGAGATCTGGAACCTGGTCTTCATGCAGTACGAGCGCGGTGAGGGCTCCGGCAAGGAGAACTTCCCGATCCTCGGGGAGCTCCCCCAGCAGAACATCGACACCGGCCTCGGCCTCGAGCGCCTCGCGATGATCCTGCAGGGCGTGCAGAACATGTACGAGACCGACACCCTGCGCGTCGTCATGGAGAAGGCCACCGAGCTGACCGGCGTGGCCTACGGGTCTTCGGAGGACTCGGACGTCTCGCTGCGCGTCGTCGCCGACCACATCCGCACGTCCGTGATGCTCATCGGCGACGGTGTCACCCCCGGCAACGAGGGCCGTGGCTACGTCCTGCGCCGCATCATGCGCCGCGCCATCCGCAACATGCGCCTTCTCGGCGCCACCCAGCCGGTCGTCGGCGACCTCGTCGATGTCGTGATCAAGTCGATGGGGCAGCAGTACCCGGAGCTGGCCGAGGACCGCAAGCGCATCGAGACGGTGGCCCTCGGCGAAGAGGCCGCCTTCCTCAAGACCCTCAAGACCGGCACCAACATCCTGGACACCGCCGTCGCCGACACCAAGTCCTCCGGTGGCCGCGTCCTGCCCGGCGACAAGGCCTTCCTGCTCCACGACACCTGGGGCTTCCCGATCGACCTCACCCTCGAAATGGCCGCCGAGCAGGGCCTGTCGGTGGACGAGGAGGGCTTCCGCCGCCTGATGAAGGAGCAGCGGGAGCGGGCCAAGGCCGACGCCAAGGCCAAGAAGCAGGGGCACGCCGACCTGTCCGCGTACCGCGAGGTGGCCGACACCTCCGGCGTCACCGACTTCATCGGTTACTCCGACACCACGGGCGAGTCCCGCGTCGTCGGTCTCCTCGTGGACGGCCTGCCGGCGCCGGCCGCCCAGGAGGGCGACGAGATCGAGGTCGTCCTGGACCGCACCCCGTTCTACGCCGAGGGCGGTGGCCAGCAGGCCGACACCGGCCGCATCAAGCTGGACACCGGCGCGGTCGTGCAGGTCCGCGACGTCCAGCAGCCGGTGCCGGGCGTGAGCGTGCACAAGGGCGTCGTCCAGGTCGGTGAAGTCACCGTCGGTGCCCCGGCGTTCGCCGAGATCGACATCACCCGGCGCCGGGCCATCGCCCGCGCCCACAGCGCCACGCACCTCACCCACCAGGCGCTGCGCGACGCCCTCGGTCCCACCGCCGCCCAGGCCGGTTCCGAGAACGCCCCCGGCCGCTTCCGCTTCGACTTCGGCTCGCCGAGCGCCGTGCCCACCGCGGTGCTCACCGATGTCGAGCAGCGGATCAACGAGGTGCTGGGCCGCGAACTCGACGTCACCGCCGAGGTGATGAGCATGAGCGAGGCCAAGAAGCAGGGCGCCATCGCCGAGTTCGGCGAGAAGTACGGCGAGCGGGTCCGCGTCGTGACCATCGGCGACTTCTCCAAGGAGCTGTGCGGCGGTACGCACGTCCACAACACGTCCCAGCTCGGCCTGGTGAAGCTGCTGGGCGAGTCCTCGATCGGCTCCGGTGTGCGCCGCGTCGAGGCCCTCGTGGGCATGGACGCCTATTCCTTCCTGGCCCGCGAGGCCACGGTCGTCGCCCAGCTCACCGAGCTGGTCAAGGGCCGCTCCGAGGAACTCCCCGACCGCGTCGCCGGGATGCTGAGCCGGCTCCGCGAGGCGGAGAAGGAGATCGAGAGGTTCCGCGCCGAGAAGGTTCTCCAGGCCGCCGCGGGCCTCGCCGAGGGCGCCCAGGACGTACGGGGTGTGGCGGTGGCCACCGGCCGGGTGCCCGACGGCACCTCCGCCGACGATCTGCGCAAGCTCGTCCTCGATGTGCGCGGCCGGCTGCAGGGCCGTCCGGCCGTCGTCGCCCTGTTCACGGTGGCCAATGGCCGTCCGCTGACCGTGATCGCCACCAGTGAGGGCGCCCGCGACCGCGGCATCAAGGCCGGCGAGCTGGTGCGTACGGCCGCCAAGACCCTCGGCGGTGGCGGTGGCGGCAAGGACGACGTCGCCCAGGGCGGTGGCCAGAACCCTGGCGCCATCGACGACGCCGTGGCCGCTGTCGAGCGGCTCGTCGCCGAGAAGGCGTGACGTGACGGAGGCTCAGCCCATGCGCCGCGGCAGGCGTATCGCCGTGGATGTCGGGGATGCCCGGATCGGGGTCGCCTCGTGCGACCCCGACGGGGTCCTGGCCACTCCGGTGGAAACCGTCCCCGGACGGGACATCCCGGCCGCGCAGCGGAGGCTGGCCGCCATCGTCGCGGAGTACGAGCCGATCGAGGTGGTCGTCGGACTGCCCCGGTCGCTCAGCGGCGGTGAGGGTCCGGCCGCGAAGAAGGTGCGCACCTTCGCACAGGGCCTGGCCCAGGGCATCGCCCCCGTGCCGGTGCGCCTGGTCGACGAGCGGATGAGCACCGTCACGGCGGCCCAGGGGCTGCGTGCTTCGGGGGTCAGCTCCAAGAAGGGCCGCGGGGTCGTCGACCAGGCGGCGGCGGTGGTGATTCTGCAGAACGCACTCGAAACGGAGCGCTCCTCGGGTAAAGCTCCTGGGGAGTCCGTCCAAGTGGTCATCTGATCGCGATACGGTAACGTTCCGCGCGACCGGCATCGTTCGAGTTACGGATGCCGCCGTACGGAAAAGAGGCGGACCGGACGCCTGCGCACGGACGACGCGCACCGGAAGCCGTCTCGCGCCTCTAGGGGATCGATGACTGAGTATGGCCGGGGTCAGGGCTCCGAACCGTGGCATCCCGAGGACCCGTTGTACGGGGACCAGGGGTGGCACGGACAGGCGCAGTGGGACGGTCGGACGACTCCGTACGACGCTGCTCAGCAGCAGTACCCCGGCGGACAGCAGCCCGCACCGCACGGCTATCCCCAGGAGGGATACGGCCAACAGGACTACGCCCGGCAGAGTTACGAGCAGCAGGACTACGGCCGTCAGGACTACGGCCAACCGGGCTACGACCAGCGGGGCCATGGTCAGCAGGGATTCGACCAGCAGGGATACGACCAGCAAGGCCATGGTCAGCAGGGATACGACCAGCAGGACTACGGCCGTCAGGACTACGGCCAACCGGGCTACGACCAGCGGGGCCATGGTCAGCAGGGATTCGACCAGCAGGGATACGACCAGCAAGGCCATGGTCAGCAGGGATACGACCAGCAGGCCTATGGCCGGCAGGGATACGAGCAGCAGGGATACGACCAGCAAGGTTACGGCTGGGACCCCGCCCCGACCGGCCGGCCGATGGCGTACGGAGGCCCCGAAGAGCCGTACCCGTACGGCCAGCAGCCGCAGCCCCATGACCCGTACGGCGGCCGGCGCCCCGACCCTTACGGCACACCGGATGCCTATCCGCCTCCGCAGCCGCCGGGCAACCGCAACCACCCGCACCCCCAGCAGCAGACCGCCCAGCCGTACGGCGACCAGCTCCAGTACACCGAGCCCCCGCGGCGCGGGCAGCCGGAACCGGACGAAACGGCGGAGTGGCAGGCCGTCCCCGAGCGCGACGAACACCCCTTCTTCGCGGGGGATCACGGTCATGACGACGACCGTGACGAGAAGCCCCGCGGCTCGGGCGGCGGCCGCCGCGGTGACCGCGAGCGGGACCGTGACCGCGATCGCGGGCCCAAACGGCGCAGCGGCATGGCCCTGTTGCTCTCCGGCGCCGTTCTGATCGGTGCGGTCGGCGGCGTCGGCTACCTCGCCTACGACTTCTGGCAGGACCACTTCGGTCCGCCGCCCGACTACTCGGGCAGCGGCAGCGGAAACGTCCAGGTGGAGATCCCGGACGGCGCCACCGGCAACCAGATGGGCAACATCCTCAAGAGCGCGGGCGTGGTGAAGAGCGTCGACGCCTTCGTCGAGGCCCAGCAGGACAACCCCAAGGGCGACGCCATCCAGCCGGGCGTCTACGTGCTGCGCAAGAGCATGTCCGCGAATTCGGCCGTCGAGATGATGACGGACCCGGCGAACCTCAACGCACTCATCATCGCCGAGGGCCTGCGGGCCGGCTCGGTCTACCGCGCCATCGACAAGAAGCTGAACCTTCCGGACGGGACGACCAAGTCCGTCGCCAAGAAGAAGGCCGACAGCCTCGGGCTGCCGTCCTGGGCAGACAACCCGAAGGCCAAGGATCCGCTGGAGGGCTTTCTCTATCCCTCGCGGTACAGCGCGGCCAAGGGCACCAAACCCGAGGACATCCTGCGCCAGATGGTCGACCGCGCGAAGGGCGTTTACAAGAAGCTGGACGTGGAGGGCGAGGCGAAGAAGCTCGGACTCGACTCGCCGCGCGACATCGTCACGGTGGCCAGCCTCGTGCAGGCCGAGGGCAAGACGCACGACGACTTCCGCAAGATGGCCGATGTCGTCTACAACCGCCTCAAGCCCGGCAACCAGGAGACCAACGGGAAGATCGAGTTCGACTCGACGTACAACTACCTCAAGAACCAGAGCAACATCGACATCCCGATCAACGAGATCCGGAACCACGACGACCCGTACAACACGTACTTCTACCGTGGGCTCCCGCCGGGCCCGATCGGGAATCCGGGCGACGAGGCGCTGCGCGCGGCGCTCGACCCGGACAGGGGCGGCTGGTTCTACTTCATCTCCCTGGACAACCAGAAGACCACCTTCACCAAGACCCTCGCCGAGCACGAGAAGCTCGTCGACCAGTTCAACAAGAACCGTGAGAAGGGCAATTGACGCCATGACGGCAGGACAGCGGCGCCCGGAACGGCGCGCGGCGGTCCTCGGCTCACCGATCGCCCACTCCCTCTCGCCGGTCCTGCACCGCGCCGCGTACCAGGCGCTGGGCCTGGACGGCTGGTCCTACGACCGCTTCGAGATCGACGAGGACACCCTGCCCGGTTTCCTCGGCGACCTTCCGGAGGGCGACTGGGCGGGGCTGTCCCTGACCATGCCGCTCAAGCGCGCGGTCATCCCGCTGCTCGACGAGATCAGCGAGACGGCGGCGTCCGTCGAGGCGGTCAACACCGTGGTGTTCACGGACGACGGGCGTCGTACGGGCGACAACACCGACATCCCCGGCATGCTCGCTGCGCTCCGTGAGCGCGGCGTCGAGAAGGTCGACCGGGCCGCCGTGCTCGGAGCCGGAGCCACCGCGTCCTCCGCGCTCGCCGCCCTCTCCCGCATCTGCACCGGACCGGTCACCGCCTATGTGCGCAGCGAGGCGCGGGCCGCGGAGATGCGGCAGTGGGGAGAGCGGCTCGCCGTCGAGGTGGCGACCGCCGACTGGGCCGACGCCGCTTTCGCCTTCTCCGCGCCGCTCGTCGTCGCCACCACCCCAGCGGGCACGACCGACGCGCTCGCCGCGTCCGTACCGGATCTGCCGGGAACCCTCTTCGACGTTCTCTACGAGCCCTGGCCGACCCGGCTGGCGGCCGCCTGGGCGGACCGCGGCGGGGCGGTCGTGGGAGGCCTCGACCTGCTCGTCCACCAGGCCGTACTCCAGGTCGAGCGGATGACGGGGCACACACCGGCGCCGCTTGAGGCCATGCGCCAGGCCGGCGAGCGGGCGCTGCGGGGGCGTACGGCGGAGGGGTGAGAGTCCAGTCAGGGCGGCCCCTTCCGAGGCGAACCAGCCATCCGTCGGTGGCGAACCGGGCATGCCGGGACGTTCTCGTCTGCCGTCCCGCCCGTCATGACCCGGCGTACGGCGTCCGCTCCGTGGACCGGCGTCCGGGCGGACCGCCCGGACGTGGGAGGATCGGAGATGGCGGGCCCAGGGCCGCGCTCCCTCAGCGACCGCGGAGTGGGGGTACCCCAGCGGTGGCGGGGCAGTGCCCCCGGGCTGCGCCGCACGACCGAGGCGCGAGCATGAGGGAGCACCGTTGAGCAGGTTGCGCTGGCTGACCGCGGGGGAGTCGCACGGCCCCGCACTCGTCGCGACGCTGGAGGGTCTCCCCGCCGGCGTCCCGATCACCACCGAGATGGTGGCGGACGCGCTCGCCCGGCGGCGTCTGGGGTACGGCCGGGGCGCGCGGATGAAGTTCGAGCGCGACGAGGTCACCTTCATCGGCGGCGTACGCCACGGCCTGACACTCGGCAGCCCGGTCGCGATCATGGTGGGCAACACCGAGTGGCCCAAGTGGGACAAGGTCATGGCCGCCGATCCGGTCGACCCGGCCGAACTCGCCGAGCTTGCCCGCAACGCGCCCCTGACCCGCCCCCGCCCCGGCCACGCCGACCTCGCGGGGATGCAGAAGTACGGCTTCGACGAGGCCCGTCCGGTGCTGGAGCGCGCCTCGGCGCGCGAGACCGCGGCACGCGTCGCCCTGGGCACCGTCGCCTGCTCGTACCTGAAGGAGACGACGGGGATCGAGATCGTCTCCCATGTGGTGGAGCTGGCCGCGGCCAAGGCCCCGTACGGCGTGTACCCGAAGCCCTCCGATGTCGAGCGGCTCGACTCCGACCCCATGCGCTGCCTCGACCAGGACGCGAGCAAGGCGATGGTCGCCGAGATCGACCAGGCCCACAAGGACGGCGACACCCTCGGTGGTGTCGTCGAGGTGCTGGCCTACGGCGTGCCCGTCGGCCTCGGCTCCCACGTCCACTGGGACCGGCGGCTCGACGCCCGCCTCGCCGCGGCGCTCATGGGCATCCAGGCGATCAAGGGTGTCGAGGTCGGCGACGGCTTCGGCCTGGCGCGGGTGCCCGGCTCCAAGGCCCATGACGAGATCGTCTCCACCGACGAGGGGCTCCGCCGCAGCACCGGCCGCTCCGGCGGCACGGAGGGCGGGCTGAGCACCGGCGAACTGCTGCGCGTACGGGCCGCGATGAAGCCCATCGCGACCGTGCCCCGCGCGCTGGCCACCGTCGATGTCTCCACCGGCGAGGCCACCCAGGCGCACCACCAGCGCTCCGACGTCTGCGCCGTGCCGGCCGCGGGCATTGTCGCGGAGGCGATGGTGGCGCTGGTGCTGGCGGACGCGGTCGCGGAGAAGTTCGGCGGCGACAGCGTGGCCGAGACCCGGCGCAATGTGCGGGGCTACCTCGACAATCTGGCGATCCGGTGACCGACGACCGTGGGGGTCCTTTGAGCAACGACCGTGGGGGTCCTTTGAGCGGCGGCGGAGAGCGAGCGGTGAGCGCCGGCGGGGAGAACGAGAGCGCGGCGAGTGGCCCGGTCGTCGTCCTGGTCGGGCCCATGGGCGTCGGCAAGTCGACCGTGGGCGCGCTGCTCGCCGATCGGCTCGGCACGGGCTACCGCGACACCGACGCGGACATCGAGGTCATGGCCGGCCGCCCCATCCCGGAGATCTTCATCGACGAGGGCGAGGCGCACTTCCGCGAACTGGAGCGCCAAGCCGTCCACGCCGCCGTGGTCGAGCACTCCGGCGTCCTCTCGCTCGGTGGCGGCGCGATCATGGACTCCGGTACGCGCAAGCTGCTCGCCGGCCTGCCCGTCGTCTTCCTCGACGTGGGCGTCAACGACGCGATGAAGCGCGTCGGTCTCAACGCCCCGCGCCCGCTGCTCGCCGTCAATCCGCGGCAGCGCTGGCGCGAGCTGATGGAGGAGCGGCGCCCGCTCTACACGGAGGTCGCCCGGGTCGTCGTGCGGACCGACGAGCGCACCCCCGAGGATGTTTCCGACGCCGTCGTCGAGGCGCTGGACCTGCCGAGCGCCCGGCCGTCCGGGCACGGCGCAGTGGCCGAACCCCGGCCGACCGGCTCCGACAGCCCCCGCACACCCGGCGGCGACGGCGGCTCCGGGACAGGAAGGACATCGTGAGGCACCACGCAGTGAGGTACGCATGAGCGAGACCGGCAGCCCCACCCGTATCCAGGTCGGCGGCAGCGCGGGAACGGACCCGTACGAGGTACTGGTCGGCCATCAGCTCCTGGGCGAGCTGCCCGGCCTCATCGGCGGCTCCGCCAAGCGCGTCGCCGTTCTGCACCCCGAGGCGCTGGCCGCCACCGGCGAGGCCGTGCGCGAGGACCTGGCCGGACAGGGCTACGAGGCCATCGCGATCCAGCTCCCCAACGCGGAGGAGTCCAAGACCGTCGAGGTCGCGGCGTACTGCTGGAAGGCGCTCGGCCAGACCGGCTTCACCCGCTCCGACGTCATCATCGGCGTCGGCGGCGGCGCCACCACCGATGTGGCGGGCTTCGTGGCCGCGACCTGGCTGCGGGGTGTGCGCTGGATCGCGGTCCCGACCACGGTGCTCGGCATGGTCGACGCGGCCGTGGGCGGCAAGACGGGCATCAACACCGCCGAGGGCAAGAACCTCGTCGGCGCCTTCCATCCGCCGGCCGGTGTGCTGTGCGACCTCGCCAGCCTCGCCTCGCTGCCCGCCAACGACTACATCAGCGGCCTCGCCGAGGTCATCAAGGCGGGCTTCATCGCCGACCCCGTGATCCTCGAACTGGTCGAGGAGGACCCGGCCGCCGCCCGTACGCCGGAGGGCCGGCACACCGCGGAGCTCATCGAGCGGTCGATCCGGGTCAAGGCCGAGGTCGTCTCCGCGGACCTCAAGGAGTCCGGTCTGCGCGAGATCCTCAACTACGGCCACACGCTCGGGCACGCCATCGAGAAGAACGAGCGCTACAACTGGCGCCACGGCGCGGCCGTTTCGATCGGCATGGTCTTCGCCGCCGAGCTCGGGCGCCTCGCCGGCCGCCTCGACGACGCGACCGCGGACCGGCACCGGGCCGTCCTGGAGTCCGTCGGGCTGCCGCTGACCTACCGCGGCGACCAGTGGCCGAAGCTGCTGGAGACCATGAAGGTCGACAAGAAGTCCCGCGGCGACCTGCTGCGCTTCATCGTCCTCGACGGCCTGGCCAAGCCGACCGTCCTGGAGGGCCCCGACCCGGCCGTCCTCGCGGCCGCCTACGCGGAGGTCTCCAAGTGACCCGCAGGGTCTACGTGCTGAACGGCCCGAACCTCGGGCGGCTCGGCTCGCGCGAGCCCGACGTCTACGGCTCCACCTCGTACAAGGGCCTCGTCGAGGAGTGCACACGGCTCGGCGAGGAGCTGGGCTTCGAGGTCGAGGTCCGGGAGACCAACGACGAGGGGGAGATGATCCGCTGGCTGCACGAGGCGGCCGACGGATCGGTCCCGGTGGTGCTCAACCCGGGTGCGTTCACCCACTACTCGTACGGGATGCGGGACGCGGCGGCCCAGCTCACCGCGCCGCTCATCGAGGTGCACATCTCGAACCCGCACGCGCGTGAGGAGTTCCGGCACACCTCGGTCGTCGCGGCCGTGGCGACGGGCACGATCGCGGGCTTCGGCATCGGCTCGTACCGGCTGGCGCTGCGCGCGCTCGCCGATGAGCTGCCGGGCTGAGCCGGACTCCGCGCTGCCCCGCCCGGGCACTTCCGGACGCCCCCGGCCGTTCCCCCAACGGAGCGGCGGGACGGAGGGCCGCCCCTGGGGTTCGGCCGACGGCAGTGGGGGAACTGGCCCTCGGGCCGCGGCAGTTGGGCCTGGCCCTGTCCTCGGCGCCTACCGGGATGGGCCTCCGTCAACGGGGTAGCCGGGGTGGGGAGCGCAGGCCTTCCTCCCCACGGCAGCCGCGAACCGGCGCGCGTGGCCCCTCGGCCCCGCCGGCCGGGGGTGGGGGTACCTCCGGCCAGGAGCTGGGGGATAGCGTTCGGGCCACGCGGTCGCGATGGCCGTTGCACCACATGCCGTTCGACCGTACGCAGTTCGGCCGTACGCAGATCGACAGAGAGACGGAGAGGCAGCGGATGCAGCACGCAGGGGGAGCTCCGCTGCCACCGCCCCACGGACCCGGGGGACGGCCGGGTCCGGGCTGGCCCCCCGTACCGCCGTCGCGCGCGCAGGGCGCACCGCCGCCGCATCCCGGTCCGCATCCTCACCCCGGTGCACCGGCCCCGGTCGGTCCACCGCCGATACCCGGCCCAGCGGGCCCGCCACCGGGACCGGCGCACGGCCCCGGCTGGTCGGGTCCTCCGCCGCGGCATCCGTCCGCCCCGCCCTCCGACACGGGCCACATCCGTCTGCCCCCGGGCGGCCCCGTTCCCATGCCGGGCCCGCCCCCGGGCACGGCGGCGCCCGACCCCGCGCAGACGACGATCGCGGTGCTCCTCATCGGACCGGCCGGCGCGGGCAAGACGACGGTGGCCCGCCACTGGGCGGACACCCGCCGGGTCCCGACCGCGCACATCAGCCTGGACGACGTACGCGAGTGGGTCCGGTCCGGATTCGCCGATCCCCAGTCGGGGTGGAACGACCACTCGGAGGCGCAGTACCGGCTCGCCCGCCGCACCTGCGGTTTCTCCGCCCGCAACTTCCTCGCCAACGGGATCTCCTGCATCCTCGACGACGCCGTCTTCCCCGACCGCCCCGTCGTCGGGCTGGGCGGCTGGAAGCGGCACGTGGGGCCGGGGCTGCTGCCGGTGGTGCTGCTGCCGGGCCTGGAGATCGTCCTTGAGCGCAATGCCGCGCGCTCGGGCAACCGCAGGCTGTCCGACGAGGAAGTGGCCCTGATCCACGGCAAGATGGCCGGCTGGTACGGCTCAGGGCTGCCGATCATCGACAACTCGCAGCTCGACGTCCCCACCACGGCGCGCATCCTGGACGACGTCCTGGCGCGCAGCATCGCGAGCCCGCCGAGCTGGTAGCGCCTCGCGGGGCCCGGTCGGTCGCCACGGGGGCCGCCCGTGTATCCAGCCGCCCGTGTATCCAGCTGTGCCGTACTCGGTGTGCCGCATACCGGGTGCCGCACACCGCGGACGGCGTCCACCACGTCGCGGACGACCTCCATCACACCGCGGGCTGCGTCCATCACACCGCGGACGACCTCCATCACACTGCGGACGAGGTCCCCCCGCGGATGGCCCCCGCCGCCCGTCCGGCGGTGCTCACCGGGCCGGGTCCGGCCACCGCTCGTAGGCTCGGAGGCATGGCAGAGGTGCACGCGGCCAGGCGTACGCGCCTGCGCGATATGTGTGCGGCGGCAGGACGCGCCGCCGTACTGGTCTCGCGTCCCGCGAACGTTCGCTATCTCGCGGGCGCCGCACCGCAGGGCGCGGCCCTGCTGCTCGGTCCCGCCGAGGACGTTCTGCTCAGCGTCGGCCCCCCGTCCGGCGATCCGGCCGAGGGCCGTCTCGCCGAGGACCTGCGGGTCCTGGCCCTCCCCGTACCTTCCGCCGACGCGGCCGTCGCTGCCGCGGGCCTCGCGGCAGAGGCCGGGGCCGATTCCCTGGCCGTCGAGGAGCACCACCTCACCGTCTCCCGGCACCGAGCCCTGGGCGAGGCCGCACCGCGCGTGCTCCTCGCCGACCTGGGCCGCGCCGTCGAGCAGCAGCGGCTGATCAAGGACGACGAGGAGATCGCCTGTCTGCGCATCGCCGCCGAGATCTCCGACCAGGCACTGGGCGAGCTGCTGGAGTCGATCCTCGTCGGCCGTACGGAGCGGCATCTCGCCCTGGAGCTGGAGCGCCGGCTCGTCGACCACGGCGCGGACGGCCCGGCGTTTCCCACCTCGGTCGCGACGGGGCCGAACGCCGGCGCCGACGGCCATCTGCCCACCGACCGCCGCGTCGAGGAGGGCGACTTCCTGAGCGTCCGCCTGGGCGCGAACTACCGCGGCTACCGCTGCGAACTGGGCCGTACGTTCGTCATCGGCACCTCGCCGGCGGGCTGGCAGATCGACCTCTACGAGCTGGTCTTCGCAAGCCAGCGGGCGGGTCGCGAGGCGCTCGCGCCGGGCACCGCGTACTGCCAGGTGGACCATGCGGCGCGCCACGTTCTGGACGCGGCGGGGCACGGAGACGGGCTGGCGCCCTCCACGGGGCACGGTGTAGGACTGGAAATCGACGAGGAGCCTCAGCTCGCCCCCACAGCCATGGGTAAACTGGACGCTTGTGTGCCGGTCACCGTCGAGCCTGGGGTTCACCTCCCGGGCAGGGGTGGTGTCCGGATCACCGACACGCTCGTCGTCCGTCCCGAGGCGGACGGCGGACCTGAGCTACTCACCATTACGACCAAGGAACTGCTCGCGCTCTAGGGATTCCGGGCGCACAGCCGAGGTCTTACCCGCCAGCCAGTCCAGGAGAATTACGCAACCGTGGCCAGCACGAACGACCTGAAGAACGGCATGGTGCTCAAGCTCGACGCGGGCCAGCTCTGGTCCGTCGTCGAGTTTCAGCATGTCAAGCCCGGCAAGGGCCCTGCCTTTGTCCGCACCAAGTTGAAGAACGTGCTTTCCGGCAAGGTCGTCGACAAGACCTTCAACGCCGGCGTGAAGGTCGAGACGGCCAACGTCGACAAGCGAGGCATGCAGTTCTCGTACAAGGACGGCAGTGACTTCGTGTTCATGGACATGGACACGTACGACCAGCTCCACATCACCCCGGAGACCGTGGGCGACGCCGCCAACTTCCTCCTCGAGGGCTTCGAGGCCGTCGTGGCGATGTACGAGGGCAGCCCGCTGTACGTCGAGCTTCCGGCCGCCGTCGAGCTGTCGATCGAGTACACCGAGCCCGGCATCCAGGGCGACCGCTCCACCGGCGGCTCCAAGCCCGCCCGTCTGGAGACCGGCTACGAGATCGGTGTTCCCCTCTTCATCACCACCGGAGAGAAGATCAAGGTCGACACCCGCTCCGGCGAGTACCTCGGCCGGGTGAACAAGTAATCGTGGCTGCACGCAACAAGGCCCGGAAGCGCGCATTTCAGATCCTCTTCGAGTCCGATCAGCGCGATGTCGCCGTGAAGACGGTGCTCGCGGACTGGCTGCGGCTCGCGCGGACCGACGACCGGCAGCCGCCGGTCAGCGAATACACGATGCAGCTCGTCGAAGGGTACGAGGGGCGTGCGGAGCGGATCGACGAGCTGATCGCCACCTACGCGGTCGGCTGGACGCTCGACCGGATGCCCGTGGTGGACCGCAACATCCTGCGGCTCGGCGCGTACGAGTTGATCTGGGAGGACGACGTCCCGGACGCCGTGGTGATCGACGAGGCCGTGCAGTTGGCCAAGGAGTTCTCCACGGACGAGTCGCCGGCTTTTGTGAACGGTCTGCTGGGCCGTCTCAAGGACCTCAAGCCGTCCTTGCGCAGAGCCTGAGCCGCCGCGCGGGCCCGCCCGGCCCGCGCGCACCGGCAGCACCCGTACGACGACACCGGGCCCGGAACGGAGAGCTTTCCGTTCCGGGCCCGGTTCGTTCGTCCCGGCGCCCTCGGGGTTTCCCGAGGGCGGTCGGCAAGGGACGTGACGTTTCTGCTCCGGACCGGCTCCGACCGGCTCCGATCCGGGTCACAGGTCGAGTCTGTGGTCAGGCGTCCTCGTGCTGCACGGCCCTGCGGGCGTCCGCGTCCAGCACGCCCCAGCTGATGAGCTGCTCGGTCAGAACCGAGGGCGACTGGTCGTAGATCACCGCGAGCGTGCGGAGGTCGTCCTGGCGGATCGACAGGACCTTGCCGTTGTAGTCACCGCGCTGGCTCTGGATCGTCGCGGCATAGCGCTGCAGCGGACCCGCTTTCTCGGCCGGCACATGCGCCAGACGCTCCAGGTCCAGCACCAGCTTCGGCGGCGGCTCGGCGGCGCCGCCGGGTGTGGTACCCGGCAGCAGCTCCTGCACAGGGACGCCGTAGAAGTCCGCGAGCTCCGCTAGACGCTGCACGGTCACGGCCCGGTCGCCACGCTCGTACGAGCCGACGACGACGGCCTTCCAGCGTCCCTGCGACTTCTCCTCGACGCCGTGGAGAGAGAGCCCCTGCTGGGTGCGGATGGCGCGAAGCTTGGCCCCGAGCTGTTTGGCGTATTCGCTGGACATATAGCTCCCCGGACGAAGGATGGTCACTCACTGTGAGGTTACGCAGCGTAATCCCACATCGTCAAGCGGAACGGGTCTACACCCGTTGTCATGGGAGGTCAGAGGGGTCGAGGGGTGCCGGGGGGCCCGCGGACGCCCCCTGGTACCGTTGGCCCTGCACATCCCGACGTCCTTTAAGGTCCGTCCCGTGAGGCGGAGAAGGAGGTCCGTTTCGTATGGACACAACAGGCCCGGAAGGCCCGCTCTCTGCGCGCCCCGTGCTCGAGGCACCCGACATCGCCCGGGTCCTCACCCGTATCGCCCACGAGATCGTCGAGCGCGCCAAGGGCGCCGACGACGTGGTGCTTCTCGGCATCCCCACCCGCGGGGTCTTCCTCGCCCGCAGGCTGGCCGCCAAGCTCGAGGAGATCACCGGACGCCCCGTGCCCGTCGGCTCCCTCGACATCACCATGTACCGCGACGATCTGCGGCTGCGGCCCGCCCGCGTCCTCGCGCGCACGGAGATCCCCGATGACGGTGTCGACGGCCGCCTGGTCGTCCTGGTCGACGACGTGCTGTTCTCCGGCCGCACGATCCGCGCCGCGCTCGACGCGCTGGGCGACATCGGCCGCCCCCGCGCCGTACAGCTCGCGGTTCTCGTCGACCGCGGCCACCGCGAACTGCCCATCCGCGCCGACTACGTCGGCAAGAACCTCCCGACGTCGCTGCGGGAGACGGTGAAGGTCCAGCTCACCGAAGAGGACGGGCGCGACAGCGTGCTTCTCGGCGAGCGAAGCGAGGTGGCGGTCCCCCCGGACGGAGTCCGGGGGAGCGAGCCCGCCTCCGCAGTCGAGCAGTAGCACCTCCCCACGGACCCGGTGACCCCGGGGCCGCGGTCACGCGCGCCCACCCGTCACACCTCAACTCCCACCACGGAGCCACCAGATGAAGCGTCACCTCATCTCGGCCGCCGACCTCACCCGCGACGACGCCGTCCTGATCCTCGACACCGCCGAGGAGATGGCCCGGGTCGCCGACCGGCCGATCAAGAAGCTGCCGACCCTGCGCGGCCGCACCGTCGTCAACCTCTTCTTCGAGGACTCGACCCGGACCCGTATCTCCTTCGAGGCGGCGGCCAAGCGGCTGTCGGCCGACGTCATCAACTTCTCCGCCAAGGGCTCCTCGGTGTCCAAGGGCGAGTCGCTCAAGGACACGGCGCTGACCCTGGAGGCGATGGGCGCTGATGCCGTCGTCATCCGGCACCACGCTTCCGGCGCCCCGCACCGCCTGGCCACCTCCGGCTGGATCAAGGGCTCGGTCGTCAACGCCGGCGACGGAACACACGAGCACCCCACCCAGGCGCTGCTGGACGCCTTCACCATGCGCCGCCACCTCGCGGGCGCGGCCGACGGCGGCCCCACCCACCACCGGGGGCCGGGCTGGGGGTACCTCCCAGCGGTAGCTGGGGGAGGCACAGGCCGCGACCTTTCCGGCCGCCGTATCACCGTCGTCGGCGACATCCTGCACAGCCGGGTCGCCCGCTCCAACGTCCATCTGCTGCACACCCTCGGCGCCGAGGTCACCCTGATCGCGCCGCCCACCCTGCTGCCCATCGGCGTCGAGACCTGGCCCTGCGAGGTCGGCTACGACCTGGACGCGGTCCTGCCGAAGTCCGACGCCGTGATGATGCTGCGCGTCCAGAGCGAGCGCATGAACGCCGCTTTCTTCCCCACCGAGCGCGAGTACGCCCGCCGGTACGGGCTCGACGGCGAGCGGATGAGCCGTATGCCGGAGCACGCGATCGTCATGCACCCCGGCCCCATGAACCGCGGCATGGAGATCACCGCCGAGGTCGCCGACTCGCCGCGCTGCACGGCCGTCGAGCAGGTCGCCAACGGCGTCAGCATCCGGATGGCCGTCCTCTACCTGCTGCTCGGCGGTGCCGAGCCTGCACCGTCGACATCCCGCACCGAGGAGAGCAAGTGACCATGAGCGAGCCGAAGAAGACCCTCCTCCGCGGCGCGCGGATCCTCGGCGGAGAGCCGCAGGATGTACTGATCACCGGCGAGACCATTACGGCCGTCGGCACCGACCTGACCGTCTCCAGCGCCGAGGGCTCAGACGTCATCGACGCGGAGGGCCGGATCCTGCTGCCGGGCCTGGTCGATCTGCACACGCATCTGCGCGAGCCGGGCCGCGAGGACTCCGAGACCGTTCTCACCGGCACCCGCGCCGCGGCCGTCGGCGGCTTCACCGCCGTCCACGCCATGGCCAACACCTTCCCCGTCGCCGACACCGCCGGTGTCGTCGAGCAGGTCTGGCGGCTCGGCCGGGAGTCGGGCTACTGCGACGTACAGCCCGTCGGCGCCGTCACCGTCGGCCTGGAGGGCAAGCAGCTCGCCGAGCTCGGTGCCATGCACGACTCCGCCGCCGGCGTCCGGGTCTTCTCCGACGACGGCAAGTGCGTCGACGACGCCGTGATCATGCGCCGGGCGCTGGAGTACGTGAAGGCCTTCGACGGAGTCATCGCCCAGCACGCCCAGGAGCCGCGCCTCACCGAAGGCGCCCAGATGAACGAGGGCATCGTCTCCGCCGAACTCGGCCTCGGCGGCTGGCCCGCCGTCGCCGAGGAGTCGGTCATCTCTCGCGATGTGCTGCTGGCCGCCCATGTCGGCTCTCGCGTGCACATCTGCCACCTCTCCACCGCCGGCTCGGTCGAGATCGTCCGCTGGGCCAAGTCCAAGGGGTGGAACGTCACCGCCGAGGTCACCCCGCACCACCTGCTTCTCACCGACGAGCTCGTACGGTCCTACAACCCCGTCTACAAGGTGAACCCGCCCCTGCGCACCGAGGCCGACGTCATGGCCCTGCGCGAGGCCCTCGCCGACGGCACCATCGACTGCGTCGCCACCGACCACGCCCCGCACCCGCACGAGGACAAGGACTGCGAGTGGGGCGCGGCGGCCATGGGCATGGTCGGACTGGAGACCGCGCTCGCCGTCGTCCAGCACACAATGGTCGAGACCGGCCTCATCGACTGGGCCCAGGTCGCCGAGCGCATGTCCTTCCGCCCGGCCGCCATCGGCCGCCTGGAGGGCCACGGACGCCCCGTCTCGGTGGGTGAGCCGGCCAACCTGACCCTCGTCGATCCGGCATACCGTGGTGTCGTGGACCCCGCGGGCTTCGCCTCCCGCAGCCGCAACACCCCGTACGAGGGCCGTGAGCTGCCCGGGCGCGTCACCCACACCTTCCTGCGGGGCCGGGCAACGGTCGTGGACGGGAAGCTGGCGTGACACCACACATCCGACTGGCCGCCGAGCTGGCAGCTGAGCAGAAGTCCCAGGACGTCACCGACCTCGCCGCACGCATCGGGTGGGTCGTCGGCCTGCTGCTCTTCGTCGCCCTGCTCTACTGGCTGATGCGCGAGGGCTGGAAGTGGCGCGGGCTGCTCCAGTCCGGCCTCCCCGAGCTGCCCGAGGCCCCGGAGGCCACCGGCGATCCCCGGCTCTCCATGACCGGCCGCTACCACGGCTCCACCACCGCGGGTCAGTGGCTCGACCGGATCGTCGCCCACGGCCTCGGCACCCGCAGCCGCGCCGAGCTGACGCTCACCGACGAGGGACTGTCCGTCATACGCCCCGGGGCACGGGACTTCTTCGTGCCCGCGGACGCGCTGCGCGGTGCCCGGCTCGACAAGGGGATCGCGGGCAAGGTCCTCACCGAGGGCGGCCTGCTGGTGATCACCTGGCAGCACGGCGACACCCTGATCGACTCCGGCTTCCGCTCCGACCGTTCCGAGGAGCACCGGGCCTGGGTCACCACGCTCGACAGCACCACCACCCACCAGGAAGGCGCACGATGACGACCTCCACCCCGGGGGCCAGGACCCCCGCCGTACTTGTCCTGGAGGACGGCCGCAGTTTCCGCGGCCGTGCCTACGGGGCCGTGGGGGAGACCTTCGGTGAGGCCGTCTTCTCCACCGGCATGACCGGCTACCAGGAGACGCTGACCGACCCCTCGTACCACCGCCAGGTCGTCGTCATGACCGCCCCCCACATCGGCAACACCGGCGTCAACGACGAGGACGCCGAGTCGAAGAAGATCTGGGTGGCCGGCTATGTGGTGCGCGATCCCGCCCGCCTGCCGTCCAACTGGCGCTCCGTGCGCGGCTTGGATGAGGAGCTGGCCGCTCAGGGTGTGGTCGGTATCAGCGGGATCGACACCCGTGCGCTGACCCGCCATCTGCGGGAGCGCGGTGCGATGCGCGTCGGGATCTTCTCCGGCGCGGCGATCGGCGACGACGCTGCGATGCTGGCGCGCGTACAGGACGCGCCGCAGATGAAGGGCGCGAACCTCAGCGCCGAGGTGGCCACCACCGAGACCTACGTCGTCCCGGCGATCGGTGAGAAGACGTTCACCGTGGCCGCGATCGATCTGGGCATCAAGGGCATGACGCCGCACCGCATGGCCCAGCGCGGCATCGAGGTGCACGTCCTCCCCGCCACCGCGTCGGTGGAGGACATCTACGCGGTGAACCCGGACGGTGTGTTCTTCTCCAACGGCCCGGGCGACCCGGCCACCGCCGACCATCCCGTCTCGCTGATGCGGGGGGTGCTGGAGCGCAGGACCCCGCTGTTCGGTATCTGCTTCGGCAACCAGATCCTCGGCCGCGCGCTGGGCTTCGGCACGTTCAAGCTGAAGTACGGCCACCGCGGTATCAACCAGCCGGTCCAGGACCGCACCACCGGCAGGGTCGAGGTCACCGCGCACAACCACGGCTTCGCCGTCGACGCTCCGCTCGACCGCGACTCCGATACGCCCTTCGGGCGCGCCCAGGTTTCCCATGTCTGCCTCAACGACGGCGTGGTCGAGGGTCTGCGGTGCCTCGATGCCCCGGCCTTCAGCGTCCAGTACCACCCCGAGGCGGCCGCGGGTCCGCACGACGCCGCGTACCTGTTCGACCGCTTCGTCTCGCTCATGGAGGACCAGCGTGCCCAAGCGCACTGACATCCAGTCCGTCCTGGTCATCGGATCGGGGCCGATCGTCATCGGCCAGGCCGCCGAATTCGACTACTCCGGCACCCAGGCCTGCCGTGTCCTCAAGGCCGAGGGCATGCGCGTGATCCTGGTCAACTCCAACCCGGCCACGATCATGACGGACCCGGAGATCGCCGACGCCACGTACGTCGAGCCGATCACCCCGGACATCGTCGAGAAGATCATCGCCAAGGAGCGCCCCGACGCGCTGCTGCCCACCCTCGGCGGCCAGACCGCGCTGAACACCGCGATCTCCCTGCACGAGGCGGGCACGCTCCAGGAGTACGGCGTCGAGTTGATCGGCGCCAACGTCGAGGCCATCCACAAGGGCGAGGACCGCGACCAGTTCAAGGACGTCGTCGAGGCCGTCCGGGCGAAGATCGGTCACGGCGAGTCCGCCCGGTCGGTGATCTGCCACTCCATGGACGAGATCATGGCGGGCGTCGAGACGCTCGGCGGCTACCCCGTCGTCGTACGGCCGTCCTTCACCATGGGCGGCGCGGGCTCCGGCTTCGCGCACGACGAGGAGGAGCTGCGCCGTATCGCGGGCCAGGGCCTGACGCTCTCCCCGACGACCGAGGTGCTCCTGGAGGAGTCGATCCTCGGCTGGAAGGAGTACGAGCTGGAGCTGATGCGCGACAAGCACGACAACGTCGTGGTCGTCTGCTCCATCGAGAACTTCGACCCGATGGGTGTGCACACCGGTGACTCGATCACCGTCGCCCCGGCGATGACGCTGACCGACCGCGAGTACCAGATCCTGCGGGACATCGGCATCGCGGTCATCCGCGAGGTCGGTGTGGACACCGGCGGCTGCAACATCCAGTTCGCGGTCGACCCCGAGGACGGCCGGGTCATCGTCATCGAGATGAACCCGCGCGTCTCCCGCTCCTCGGCCCTGGCGTCGAAGGCCACGGGCTTCCCGATCGCGAAGATCGCGGCCAAGCTCGCCGTCGGCTACACCCTGGACGAGATCCCCAACGACATCACGCGGGAGACCCCGGCGTCGTTCGAGCCCACCCTCGACTACGTTGTGGTGAAGGTGCCGCGGTTCGCGTTCGAGAAGTTCCCCGCGGCGGACGCCACCCTCACCACCACCATGAAGTCCGTCGGCGAGGCCATGGCCATGGGCCGGAACTTCCCCGAGGCGCTGAACAAGGCGCTGCGCTCCCTGGAGAAGAAGGGCAGCCAGTTCTCCTTCACCGGCGACCCGGGGGAGCTGGCCGGGCTGCTGAACACCGCCCGCGTCCCCACCGACGGCCGGATCAACACCGTCATGCAGGCCATCCGCGCCGGCGCCACCCCGGAGGAGGTCTTCGCCTCCACGAAGATCGACCCCTGGTTCACCGACCAGCTCTTCCTGATCAAGGAGATCGCGGACGAGATCGCCGCGGCGGACAAGCTCGGCCCCGAGCTGCTCGCCGAAGCCAAGCGCTACGGCTTCTCCGACGCCCAGATCGCCGAGATCCGGGGGTTGCGCGAGGACGTCGTCCGCGAGGTGCGGCACGCGCTCGGCATCCGCCCGGTCTACAAGACCGTCGACACCTGCGCCGCCGAATTCGCCGCCCGTACCCCGTACTTCTACTCCTCCTACGACGAGGAGAGCGAGGTCGCCGCGCGCGAGAAGCCCGCGGTGATCATCCTCGGCTCGGGCCCCAACCGCATCGGCCAGGGCATCGAGTTCGACTACTCCTGCGTGCACGCCTCCTTCGCCCTGCACGACGCGGGCTACGAGACCGTCATGGTCAACTGCAACCCCGAGACCGTCTCCACCGACTACGACACCTCCGACCGGCTCTACTTCGAGCCGCTCACCCTGGAGGACGTCCTGGAGATCGTCCACGCCGAATCGCAGGCCGGGCCGGTCGCGGGCGTCATCGTCCAGCTCGGCGGCCAGACCCCCCTCGGCCTCGCCCAAGCCCTCAAGGACAACGGCGTACCGATCGTCGGCACCTCTCCGGAGGCCATCCACGCCGCCGAGGACCGCGGCGCGTTCGGCCGCGTGCTCACCGAGGCCGGACTGCCCGCCCCGAAGTACGGCACCGCGTTCTCCTTCGACGAGGCCAAGGCCATCGCCACCGAGATCGGCTACCCGGTCATGGTCCGCCCCTCCTACGTCCTCGGCGGCCGCGGCATGGAGATCGTCTACGACGAGCCCTCCCTCGGCGAGTATCTGACCCGCCACGCCGGGCTCATCTCCGAGCACCCGGTCCTCATCGACCGCTTCCTGGACGACGCCATCGAGATCGACGTCGACGCCCTCTACGACGGCCAGGACCTCTACCTCGGCGGCGTCATGGAGCACATCGAGGAAGCCGGCATCCACTCCGGCGACTCCGCCTGCGCGCTGCCCCCGATCACCCTCGGCGGCTTCGACATCAAGCGGCTGCGCATCTCCACCGAGGCCATCGCCAAGGGCGTCGGCGTCCGCGGCCTGATCAACATCCAGTTCGCCATGGCCGGGGACATCCTCTACGTCCTGGAGGCCAACCCGCGCGCCTCCCGTACGGTCCCCTTCACCTCCAAGGCCACCGCCGTACCCCTGGCGAAGGCCGCCGCCCGCATCTCCCTCGGCGCGACCATCGCCGAGCTGCGCTCCGAGGGCCTGCTCCCGCCGTCCGGTGACGGCGGCACGCTACCGCTGGACGCGCCGATCTCCGTCAAGGAGGCCGTGATGCCCTGGAGCCGCTTCCGCGACGCCTCCGGGCGCGGTGTGGACACCGTCCTCGGGCCGGAGATGCGCTCCACCGGAGAGGTCATGGGCATCGACTCGGTCTTCGGCACCGCCTACGCCAAGTCGCAGGCCGGAGCGTACGGCGCGCTGCCCACCAAGGGCCGGGCGTTCGTCTCCGTCGCCAACCGCGACAAGCGCTCGCTGATCTTCCCGGCACGCGAACTGGTCGGCATGGGCTTCGAACTGCTCGCCACCTCCGGCACCGCCGAGGTCCTCAAGCGCAACGGCATCAACGCCACGGTGGTGCGCAAGCACAGCGAGGGCGAAGGTCCGCGGGGTGAGAAGACCATCGTCCAGCTCATCCACGAGGGCCACGTCGACCTGATCGTCAACACCCCGTACGGCACCGGCGGCCGCCTCGACGGCTACGACATCCGCACCGCCGCCGTCGCCCGCGGTGTCCCGTGCCTGACGACGGTCCAGGCGCTGGCCGCCGCCGTCCAGGGCATCGAGGCACTCAGCCGCGGAGACGTCGGTGTCCGCTCCCTCCAGGAGCACGCGGAGCACCTCACCGCGGCCCGTACGGCCTAGGTCCTCCTCCGCCCACCCGCCCTCGCCGGCGGGTGGGCGGTTTCCGGACACCCCGGTCCCTGGACATCCCTGCTCGCCGCGGAAGGCCCGGCACACACCATGTACTCCCTCCTGTTCCGACTGATCTTCCGGCGGATGGACCCCGAGCGGGCCCACCACCTGGCCTTCTCGTGGATCCGGCTCGCCGCCCGGGTCCCTGTCCTGCGGACGCTGGTCGCGGCCGTTCTCGCGCCGCGGCACCGGGCGCTGCGGACCGAGGCGCTGGGCCTGTGCATGCCCGGCCCCTTCGGGCTGGCCGCCGGCTTCGACAAGAACGCGACCGGCATCGACGGGCTCGCCATGCTCGGGTTCGGCCATGTCGAGATCGGCACCGTCACCGCCCAGCCACAGCCGGGCAATCCCCGGCAGAGGCTCTTCCGGCTGGTCCCGGACCGCGCGCTGATCAACCGCATGGGGTTCAACAACGAGGGTTCGGCCGCGGTCGCCGCTCGGCTGGACGCCCGCCGCGCGGCCTTCCCGGCGGTCGTCGGCGTCAACATCGGCAAGACGAAGGTCGTCCCCGAGGATGAAGCCGTCGCCGACTATGTGACGTCGACCGAGCGACTCGCGGCCCGCGCCGACTACCTCGTCGTCAACGTCAGCTCCCCGAACACACCCGGACTGAGGAATCTCCAAGCCGTCGAGCACCTCCGCCCACTGCTCTCGGCCGTCCGCGAGGCCGCCGACCGTACGGTCACCGGCCGCCGTGTCCCGCTGCTCGTCAAGATCGCCCCGGACCTCGCCGACGAGGACGTGGACACCGTCGCCGATCTCGCGGTCGAGCTGGGCCTCGACGGCATCATCGCCACCAACACCACCATCGCCCGCGACGGCCTCGGCCTGGCCACTCAACGGACGGAGATCGAGGCGATCGGCGCCGGAGGGCTCTCCGGAGCACCGCTGAAGGCCCGGTCCCTGGAGGTCCTGCGCCGGCTCTACGCGCGCGTGGGCGACCGGATCACGCTCATCGGCGTCGGCGGCATCGAGACCGCCGGCGACGCCTGGGAACGCATCCTCGCCGGCGCCACCCTGGTCCAGGGTTACAGCGGCTTCATCTATGCCGGCCCGTGGTGGTGCCGCACGATCAACGCCGGGCTCGCCGAGCGCCTCGCCCGGAGCCCGTACGCCACCCTCGCCGACGCCGTCGGCGCCGAGACCCGGAAGGCTGCCGCCTGATGACCGAACCGGAGCCGTTCGGCGCGCGTCTGCGCCGCTCCATGGACACCCGTGGTCCGCTGTGCGTCGGGATCGACCCGCACGCGTCGCTGCTCACCGACTGGGGGCTGAACGACGACGTCAGCGGCCTGGAACGGTTCACTCGTACGGTTGTCGAGGCCCTCGCCGATCGTGTCGCCGTCCTCAAGCCGCAGTCCGCGTTCTTCGAGCGCTTCGGCTCGCGCGGAATCGCCGTCCTGGAGCAGGCCGTCGCCGAGGCGCGCGCCGCGGGGGCCCTGGTGCTCATGGACGCCAAGCGCGGCGACATCGGCTCCACCATGGGCGCGTACGCCGCCACGTATCTGCACCCGGACAGCCCGCTGTTCTCCGATGCCGTGACGGTCAGCCCGTATCTCGGCTTCGGCTCGCTGCGCCCGGCGCTGGATGCGGCGGAGGCCGCCGGCTGCGGGGTCTTCGTCCTCGCGCTCACCTCCAACCCCGAAGGGGCCGAGGTGCAGCGCGCCACCGTCGCGGACGGCAGGTCCCTCGCGCAGGTGATGCTCGACCATATGGCGGCCGAGAACGCGGGGGCGTCCCCGCTGGGCTCCGTCGGCGCGGTCGTCGGCGCGACCCTCGGTGAGGCGGGTGCCGATCTGGCGATCAACGGCCCGCTCCTCGCGCCCGGGATCGGCGCCCAGGGTGCGACTCCGGCGGATCTGCCCGGTGTCTTCGGCGCCGCGGTGGGCAACGTGGTGCCCAGCGTCAGCCGCGGGGTGCTCCGCCACGGCCCGGATGCGGCGGGGCTGCGGGACGCCGCGGCCCGACTCGCCGACGAGGTACGGGCCGCCGTACGGGGGAGCTGACCGACTTTCCCGCCGCGGATCGCGCTGGGAAATCCCTACAGATCCCGCGAGGACCGAACGGGCGCGGGGCCCCTGCCGGGCTCCACGCTCGCCCCGTACGGCGGTCTTTCCACGGTCGCGCAGGTCAGGCTGTTGAACAATTTCGAGGCAAACCCGGGGCTATTTGCCCTAAATGTCCCAGTCAAGCGAGGCTGACCAGGACTTTTCCGCCGTTCTCGCTGACTCCGGCGCACTTGCCCGCTAGTCTCCGTCGCAGAGCGAACGTGCAAGCGCGTTGCTCGTTGCTCCGCAGGTGTGGGGCGACTAGGTTCCTCACCGGTCCGTATCCGACAGTTCGACATCCGAGGTGACGTAGGCGTGGCTCTTCCGCCCCTTACCCCTGAACAGCGCGCAGCCGCGCTCGAAAAGGCCGCCGCGGCTCGCCGGGAGCGGGCCGAGGTCAAGAATCGACTCAAGCACTCCGGTGCGACCCTGCATGAGGTCATCAAGCAGGGTCAGGAGAACGACGTCATCGGCAAGATGAAGGTCTCCGCTCTCCTGGAGTCCCTTCCCGGCGTCGGCAAGGTCCGCGCCAAGCAGATCATGGAGCGGCTCGGCATCTCCGAGAGCCGTCGTGTGCGCGGTCTGGGCTCGAACCAGATCGCCTCGCTCGAGCGCGAGTTCGGCGGCGCCACCTCCTGATGTTCCCGGGCACTCCCGGGAACCTGGATAATCGCTCCATGGCCGCATCATCCCGGGGGACGCACCGTCCCCTCGAGACGCCGGGCGAAACCCCGGCCACTCCGGACGCACGTCCGCGACTGACCGTGCTCTCCGGCCCCTCCGGGGTCGGGAAGAGCACGGTCGTCGCCCATCTGCGCAAGGCTCACCCCGAGGTCTGGCTCTCCGTCTCGGCGACCACCCGCAAGCCCCGTCCCGGGGAGCGGCACGGCGTCCAGTACTTCTTCGTGGAGGACGAGGAGTTCGACAAGCTCATCGCCAACGGTGAGCTGCTGGAGTGGGCCGAGTTCGCCGGAAACCGGTACGGCACGCCCCGAAGAGCCGTCCTCGATCACCTGGAGGCCGGTGAACCGGTGCTGCTGGAGATCGACCTCCAGGGCGCACGGCTGGTCCGTGACTCGATGCCCGACGCGCAGCTCGTCTTCCTCGCCCCGCCGAGTTGGGACGAGCTGGTCCGCCGGCTCACCGGCCGGGGTACGGAGCCGCCGGACGTCATCGAGCGTCGGCTCGAGGCCGCGAGAACGGAACTCGCGGCCGAGTCCGAGTTCGATACCACCCTGGTCAACACCTCCGTCGAGGACGTGGCTCGCGAGCTGCTAGCCTTGATGAGAGTTTCCTGATCTTCTCCCCTTTCGGAAGGTAGAGCGTGTCCTCTTCCATCACCGCGCCCGAGGGCATCATCAACCCGCCGATCGACGAGCTTCTCGAGGCCACGGACTCGAAGTACAGCCTCGTGATCTACGCGGCCAAGCGCGCGCGTCAGATCAACGCGTACTACTCACAGCTCGGCGAGGGTCTGCTCGAGTACGTCGGTCCGCTCGTGGACACCCACGTGCACGAGAAGCCGCTCTCGATCGCCCTGCGCGAGATCAATGCGGGTCTGCTGACTTCCGAGGCCGTCGAAGGCCCCGCGCAGTAGCAGCAATACCGGATCGTCATCCCGGGCCCGGCGGCGCGTCCGCCGGGCCTGTGGTGTGTCATGGGTGGGTACAGGCCCGTAACGAGGTCACGGTGTGGGGAGAGCGATGGACAAGCCCGAGGTCGTTCTGGGGGTCAGCGGCGGGATCGCCGCCTACAAGGCGTGCGAGCTGCTGCGCCGCCTGACCGAGTCCGGCCATGACGTACGGGTCGTGCCGACCGGCTCCGCGCTCCACTTCGTCGGCGAGGCCACCTGGTCCGCCCTCTCCGGCAACCCCGTGTCGACCGAGGTGTGGGAGTCGGTCCACGAGGTGCCGCACGTCCGCATCGGGCAGGCGGCCGACCTCGTGGTGGTCGCGCCGGCCACCGCCGACCTGCTCGCCAAGGCTGCCCACGGCCTCGCGGACGATCTGCTCACCAACACGCTGCTCACCGCCCGATGTCCGGTGATCTTCGCGCCCGCCATGCACACCGAGATGTGGGAGCACCCGGCCACGCAGGAGAACGTGGCGACACTGCGCCGACGCGGGGCCGTCGTCATCGAACCGGCCGTCGGACGCCTGACCGGTGTGGACACCGGCAAGGGCCGTCTCCCCGAGCCCGCCGAGATCTTCGATGTCTGCCGCCGGGTGCTCACCCGCGGGGCCGCGGGCGCGGAGGGACAGGACATGGCCGGGCTCCATGTCGTCGTGAGCGCGGGCGGCACCCGCGAGCCACTCGACCCCGTCCGCTTCCTCGGCAACCGCTCCTCGGGCAAGCAGGGCTACGCCCTCGCCCGTACGGCTGTGGCGCGTGGTGCACGTGTGACGCTCGTCGCTGCCAACACCACCGGGCTGCCGGATCCCGCGGGGGTCGACGTGGTGCCGGTGGGCACCGCCGTACAGCTCCGCGAGGCCGTGCTGAAGGCCGCCGCCGACGCCGACGCCGTGGTGATGGCCGCCGCGGTGGCGGACTTCCGCCCCGCGCACTACGCCGAGGGCAAGATCAAGAAGAAGGACGGCGCCGATCCCGAACCCGTCGCCCTGGTGCGCAACCCGGATGTTCTCGCCGAGATCTCGGCCGACCGGGCGCGGTCCGGCCAGGTGATCGTCGGCTTCGCGGCCGAGACCGACGACGTCCTGGTCAACGGCCGGGCCAAGCTGGAGCGCAAGGGCTGTGACCTGCTCGTCGTCAACGAGGTGGGGGAGCGCAAGACCTTCGGTTCGGATGCGAACGAGGCGGTCGTGCTCGGCGCCGACGGCAGCGAGACTCCCGTGCCTCTCGGGCCCAAGGAGGCCCTGGCGGAGATCGTGTGGGATCTGGTGAGCCGGCGCGTCCGCTGATATTTTCCGATCGTTCCGCGTTGGTCCGGAACCGGGCGACACGCCCGGCTCGTGGAGGGGGAACGGAGCACGAACGATTCATGAACGGTTGGTTCCGCAGGTCATAGCGCTCCCAAGGAGCGAGATGGCTTGTCCGTTCGACGGAAGTGACCGATAAACTGGTGCTGGATCCGCGTCGGGCGCAGCCCCCGCACGGGTCCAGCCATGATCAGCCAGCAGCCGCTGCAACCCCAGGGAGCGATGTGTCCCGCCGCCTGTTCACCTCGGAGTCCGTGACCGAGGGCCACCCCGACAAGATCGCTGACCAGATCAGCGACACGATTCTCGACGCGCTGCTCCAGGAGGACCCCACGTCGCGGGTCGCCGTGGAGACCTTGATCACCACGGGCCTCGTGCACGTGGCCGGCGAGGTGACGACCAAGGCGTACGCCCCGATCGCCACCCTCGTCCGCAACAAGATCCTCGAGATCGGCTACGACTCCTCCAAGAAGGGCTTCGACGGCGCCTCCTGTGGTGTGTCGGTGTCCATCGGTGCGCAGTCACCCGACATCGCGCAGGGCGTCGACGCCGCGTACGAGAAGCGGGTCGAGGGCGACGAGGACGAGCTGGACCGGCAGGGGGCGGGCGACCAGGGCCTGATGTTCGGGTACGCCTGCGACGAGACGCCCGAGCTGATGCCGCTGCCGATCAACCTGGCCCACCGGCTCTCGCGCCGGCTCTCGGAGGTGCGGAAGAACGGGACCATCCCGTACCTGCGCCCCGACGGCAAGACCCAGGTCACCGTGGAGTACGACGGCGACAAGGCCGTGCGCCTCGACACCGTCGTGGTCTCCTCGCAGCACGCCTCCGACATCGACCTGGACTCGCTGCTGGCGCCCGACATCCGCGAGTTCGTCGTCGAGCACGTCCTCAACCAGCTCATCGAGGACGGCATCAAGCTGGACACCTCCGGCTACCGCCTGCTGGTGAACCCCACCGGGCGCTTCGAGATCGGCGGTCCGATGGGTGACGCCGGCCTCACCGGCCGGAAGATCATCATCGACACCTACGGCGGCATGTCCCGCCACGGCGGCGGCGCCTTCTCCGGCAAGGACCCGTCCAAGGTCGACCGCTCGGCGGCGTACGCGATGCGCTGGGTCGCGAAGAACGTCGTGGCGGCCGGGCTGGCCTCGCGCTGCGAGGTGCAGGTCGCGTACGCGATCGGCAAGGCCGAGCCCGTCGGTCTCTTCGTGGAGACCTTCGGCACCGCCACCGTCGACGTGGAGAAGATCGAGAAGGCCGTCGGCAAGGTCTTCGACCTCCGCCCGGCCGCGATCATCCGCGACCTGGACCTGCTCCGCCCGATCTACGCCCAGACCGCGGCGTACGGTCACTTCGGCCGCGAGCTCCCGGACTTCACCTGGGAGCGCACGGACCGGGTCGACGCGCTCCGCTCCGAGGTGGGGCTGTAAGCCTCCGGCACATCACGGCGGCGGGCCCCCCCCCCGCGGGCCGGGGGCGCCCCCCGCGGGGGGGGGGTTGCCCCCCCCCCCCCCCCCGCGGGGGGCGCCCCCCCCCGGGGGGGCGGGGCCCCGCCGCCGTCGTGCGCGGGCGTGCACGCGGGCCGGCCTCCGCGCCGTGAGGTGTCGGTCCTCTCTGGTAGGACGGTGTGTGTGAGCAGCGACAACGGGCCGCCGGGCGAGGATCCGGCGCAGACGTCCCCGGCGGCGGAGCCGCAGGGCGGCGAGCAGCTCGCGCTCATCCGCGAGACCGTGCGCAAGGCGAAGGTGCCCCGGGCCAAGCCCCGTACATGGCGCGGTGCCGCGCTCGCGGAGCACCGGCCGGTGGCGCGGGTGCTGGTCGACAAGGGCCTGATCCACCTCGACCAGTTCTTCGACTACGCCGTGCCCGCCGCGATGGACGCCGAGGCCGAACCCGGTGCCCGCGTCCGCGTCCGCTTCGGCGCCCGCGTGGTCAAGGGCCGCCGCGAGGGCGGCGAACTGCACGACGGCTTCATCGTCGAGCGGCTCGAGGAGAGCGACTACCGCGGACCGCTGGCGCCCATCGCCCAGGTGCTCTCCCCGGAGCCGGTGCTCGGCCCCGCCCTGCTGGCCCTGTGCCGTGCGGTCGCCGACCGCTATGCCGGCGCGCTCGCCGACGTCGTCCAACTCGCCGTCCCGCCACGCCGCGTACGCCCCGAGGCCGAGCCCGTCGCGGACCCGCTGCCGCCGCCCCGGGCGCCCGAGCCCGGCTCCTGGACGCGGTACGCCAGCGGCTCCGGCTACCTCCAGGCCCTCGCCCGCGGCGACGCACCCCGCGCCGTATGGACCGCGCTCCCCGGACCGCAGTGGGCGGACGAAGTCGCCCGCGCCGCCGCCGCGACGCTCGCCTCCGGGCGGGGTGCGCTCGTCGTCGTGCCCGACGGGCGTACGGCCGCGCGCGTGGACGCCGCGCTCACCGCCCTCGTCGGCACCGGGCGCCATGTGCTCCTCACCGCGGACAGCGGGCCGGAGGAGCGCTACCGCCGGTGGCTCGCGGTCAACCGGGGCAGCGTGCGTGCCGTGGTCGGCACGCGAGCCGCCATGTTCGCCCCCGTGCGCGACCTCGGTCTGGCCGCGATCTGGGACGACGGGGACTCCAGTCACGGCGAGCAGCACGCGCCGCAGCCGCACGCCCGCGAGGTGCTGCTGCTGCGCGCCGCGCACGAGAAGGCCGCCTTTCTGCTCGGCGGGGTCGGCTGCACGGTCGAAGGCGCCCAACTCGTCGAAACAGGCTGGGCGTTGCCGCTCGCTGCGCCGCGGGAGCAGGTCCGTTCCGCGGCGCCGCTGATCCGTACCGTCGGCGACGCGGACCAGGCGCGCGACGAGGCCGCGCGCGCCGCCAGGCTGCCCACCGTGGCCTGGCAGGTGGTGCGCGAGGGGCTGCGTACCGGGCCGGTCCTGGTCCAGGTGCCCCGCCGGGGGTACGTCCCTCGGCTGACGTGCGAGCGATGCCGTACCCCGGCGCGCTGTACGCAGTGTTCGGGGCCGCTCGAAGGGCAGGACGAGGGTGGGCTGCGGTGCGGCTGGTGCGGGCGCGCGGAGGCGGACTGGCACTGCGCCGAGTGCGGGGGGCTACGCCTGCGGGCGCAGGTCGTCGGGGCGCGCCGCACGGCCGAGGAGCTGGGGCGGGCCTTTCCCGCCGTACCGGTACGGACCTCGGGGCGCGACCACGTCCTCGACACCGTCCCCGGCAGACCCGCGCTGATCGTGAGCACGCCCGGCGCGGAGCCGGTCGCCGAGGGCGGCTACGCCGCGGCGCTGCTGCTCGACGGCTGGGCCATGCTCGGCCGCCCCGACCTGCGGGCGGGGGAGGAGGCGCTGCGCCGCTGGCTGGGCGCGGCTGCGCTGGTCCGGGGCCAGGACGACGGCGGCACGGTGGTGGTCGTCGCCGAGCCGACGCTGCGGCCCGTACAGGCTCTGGTCCGCTGGGACCCCGCGGGCCATGCGCTGCGCGAACTCGCCGAGCGGGCAGAGCTCGGCTTTCCGCCGGTCTCCCGGATGGCGGCGGTCGTCGGCCGCCCGGACGATGTGCAGGACCTGCTGACGACGGCCCAACTGCCGGACGGGACGGAGGTGTTGGGGCCCGTACCGCTGCCTGCCCCGCCGCCGGGCCGGCCGCGCCGCGCCGGTGACCCGCCTCCGGCCGCGCAGAGCGGATCCCGGACGGGGGAGAACTGGGAGCGCACCCTGCTGCGCGTCCGCCCGGGGAACGGGGCGGCGCTGGCGGCGGCGTTGAAGGCGGCGCAGGCGGCACGAGCGGTGCGACGCGAGGGAGAACCTGTGCGCGTCCGCATAGATCCGCCGGACCTCGGCTGAGGGGCGGGGTCGCGGAGGGTGGGCTCAAGGGGCGGGCGCCCCGGTCCCGCGCCGTCCATGATCGCAGGGACGGGAACTCCCGTTGCCCCTGCCGTCGCATGGGTGATCCGGCAGGTGAGGAGGCGGCGTCGGCTGTGGCACACCCGCGTCGTCGGCTGAGTCGTCGGGCGGTGTCGGCTGCGCCGGGCCCGTCCGGTACGACCTACCGCGAACGCGTACGCCCCCCTAACGCAGCGCGGGCCGCCGATCTGCACCAGGTGCAGTGGCGGCCCGATGCGCGTGACGCGGCGGGATCGGCGTCGGATGCTGGAGGGCCGACGCGAACGGGGTCGGAGGGACGGAGGACGTCAGCCGTGGCGTGGCCCCGGAAGGGCGGTGGGACGCGAGTCCTCGCGCACCGGGTTCCCGGCGCCGGTGTGGGGCGCCATCGAGCGGGCCGCGGGCACGGCCGGCTGCGGTCCGCTGTGCCGGAGCCCGGAAGGCGACGGCGTGACGGGCATCGCCGGGCTCTCGCTCGTATGGACCGGTGCCTCGCTGTCGCCGGCGCTCGCGGCGGTCGTGCGGCGGGCCCCGTAACGGCGGTGCACCGCCTGCTTGGTGACCCCGAGGGCGGAGCCCACCGCGTCCCAGGAGAAGCCCAGGGAGCGGTCGAAGTCGACGGCGGCGGTGACCAGGGTCTCGACGCTGTCGCGCAGTTCCTGGGCGAGCCGCACGGTCGGTGCGGGCGCCCTTCCGTAGACGACGAAGCCCGTGGACGGGCCGCTGCGCCGCGGCCGGTAGACGTTGCCCAACTGGGCGGTGAGGGTGCGCAGTGCGTCCACCTGCCGGCGGACCCGCTCGATGTCCCGCACGAGGAGGTGCAGACTGGCCCGCGCCTGGGCGTCGTGGGTTGCGTTCTCGGCCATGAACAAGCCTCTCGAACCGGCGTTGAATAGGATCGGGCCGCAACTGCGGCCCGATTTCGGTCAATCTCTCTTGACCGGACCAACGCGTCACCTGCCGAAGTGGTCACGGTCCGGTGAGCGTGAGCCTGTTGCCAAGGGGCGCGCGGGAGTGCGCGTGCTGCCATGGACGCGAGCGCCGCCGCGTTCCGCGAGGTCATAGACTGTAGTGCTCCGCCGCGGCCGCCAGCCCCGGCGCCGTCGTTCCCGCCTGAGAGGCAGCGCATCACCGATGAAGCTCGTCTTCGCCGGCACCCCCGAGGTCGCCGTACCCGCCCTTGACGCCCTGATCGCCTCGGACCGCCACGAGGTCGCCGGCGTCGTCACCCGCCCCGACGCGGCCGCGGGCCGCGGGCGCCGACTGGTGGCGAGCCCCGTCGCGCAGCGCGCGGAGGAGGCGGGCATCGAGGTGCTCAAGCCGGCGCGGCCGCGCGACGAGGACTTCCTCGCCCGCCTCCGGGAGATCGGCCCCGACTGCTGCCCGGTCGTGGCCTACGGGGCACTGCTGCCCAGGACCGCCCTGGACATCCCGGCTCACGGCTGGGTGAATCTGCACTTCTCCCTGCTGCCCGCCTGGCGCGGCGCCGCCCCCGTGCAGCACGCGGTGCTGGCGGGCGACGAGGTCACGGGTGCGACGACCTTCCTGATCGAGGAGTCCCTCGACTCCGGTCCGGTCTACGGGGTGGTGACCGAGAACGTACGCCCGACCGACACCAGCGGCGATCTGCTGACCCGTCTCGCCTTCGCGGGCGCCGGCCTGCTCGCCGCGACGATGGACGGCATCGAGGACGGCACCCTCAAGGCCGTGCCGCAGACCACCGAGGGCGTAACCCACGCGTCGAAGATCAACGTCGAGGACGCGGAGATCGACTGGGCGGCGCCCGCGCTCCGCGTGGACCGGCTCGTCCGCGCCTGCGCGCCCGCCCCGGGCGCCTGGACGGTCTTCCGCGGGGAGCGCCTGAAGGTCATGTCGGTGACGCCGGCCGCGGACCGTACGGACCTGGCCGCCGGTGATCTCGCCCCCACGAAGAAGGCGGTCCACGCCGGGACGGGCTCGCACGCCGTCGAGCTGCAGTGGGTGCAGCCGCAGGGCAAGAAGCCGATGCGGGCGGCCGATTGGGCGCGCGGTGTGCGGATCGCGGGCGGGGAGAGGCTGGGCGGGTAGAGGCGGGCTCCCCGGCCAGGTCCTTGAGTCCGGTCCGCGGGACGTAGGCTGGTGGTCTCAGTCCCCATCCGTCTCCGGAGCACATTTCCCGTGAACGACCAGCGCCGTCGTGGCCGTCCCGGCAAGCCGTACCGCCGTCCCCAGAAGGACCCCGTCCGCATCCTCGCCTTCGAGGCGCTGCGGGCGGTCGACGAGCGCGACGCGTACGCCAACCTCGTCCTGCCCCCGCTGCTGCGCAAGGCCCGGGAGACCGAGGGGTTCGACACCCGGGACGCGGCGCTCGCGACCGAGCTGGTGTACGGCACGCTGCGCCGCCAGGGCATGTACGACGCGATCATCGCCGCGTGCGTGGACCGGCCGCTGCGTGAGGTCGACCCGCCCGTCCTGGACGTCCTCGGCCTCGGCGCGCACCAGCTCCTCGGTACGCGCATCCCGACGCACGCGGCGGTCTCCGCGACCGTCGAACTGGCGCGGGTCGTGCTGGGCGACGGACGGGCGAAGTTCGTCAACGCCGTGCTGCGCAGGATCGCGGCCGACGACCTCGACGGCTGGCTGGACCGCGTGGCACCGCCCTACGACCAGGACCCCGAGGAGCACCTGGCCGTCGTCCACTCGCACCCCCGCTGGATCGTCTCCGCCCTGTGGGACGCGCTCGGCGGCGGCAGCGCGGGGATCGAGGACCTGCTGGAGGCCGACAACGAGCGGCCCGAGGTAACGCTCGTCGCCCGCCCCGGCAGGTCGACGACCGACGAGCTGCTGGAGACGCTGGGGGAGGAGTCCGGGCTGCCGGGCCGCTGGTCACCGTACGCCGTGCGGCTGGCCGACGGCGGTGAGCCCGGAGCCCTCGACGCCGTGCGCGAGGGGCGCGCCGGTGTGCAGGACGAGGGCAGCCAACTCGTCGCCCTCGCCCTCGCGAACGCGCCCCTGGACGGGGCCGACAGCCGCTGGCTCGACGGCTGCGCGGGACCCGGTGGCAAGGCGGCGCTGCTGGCCGCGCTGGCCGCGAAGCGGGGCGCGACGCTGCTCGCGGCCGAGAAGCAGCCCCACCGGGCGCGCCTGGTCGAGCGGGCACTCGAGGGGAACCCCGGCCCGTACCAGGTGATCACGGCGGACGGCACCCGGCCGCCGTGGCGGCCCGACGTCTTCGACCGGGTGCTGGTCGACGTCCCGTGCACCGGTCTCGGCGCGCTCCGTCGCCGGCCGGAGGCCCGCTGGCGGCGCCGTCCCGAGGACCTCGACGGTTTCGCGCCGCTGCAGCGCGCCCTGCTGCGGGAGGCGCTCGGCGCCGTACGCGTCGGCGGAGTCGTGGGATACGCGACGTGCTCGCCGCATCCTGCCGAGACCCGTGCCGTCGTGGACGACGTGCTGAAGGGCCGCGGCGGTACGGCCCCCGAGGCGGAGTGGATCGACGCCCGCCCGCTGATGCCCGGCGTACCCGCACTGGGTGAGGGCCCGGATGTTCAGTTGTGGCCCCATCTCCACGGCACGGACGCGATGTACCTGGCGCTGCTGCGCCGTACGGGGTGACGAGGTCCGCTTGCGCAGTGTCTCGGAACGAGTGACCGGCTCTCATTCCGGGTGGCCTCTGTCCGGCCGACCGGGCACGCAAGTGGGGCAGATGTGCCTTCGTTCGCCTCGCTCCTTGCCCCCCATCGGCCCGCCGGACCCGACGCCGTCGACATCACGCGACTCACCCGCTCGACGCCGTAAGGCCCTTCCGCGGTGCCCCGGGACTGTCAGTCGCGCCTTGTGGCCTCCGCGACGTCCGCGGGACCGGGAGCCGCTGACCTGCCGGGTCGAGGGGCGCCGCCGAGATGCGGGTCTCGCTGCGGCCCGCGGCCGCCACGGCAGGAGCGGCTGCGGGGTGATCGTTCAGGGATGCGCGTTCCCGGTCCAGCGCAGCGCTTGTCCGTATCGGAGCCCGGGACGATCGGCCGTCGGGAGAGCGAGGGCCTCTGGTGCGTCTGCTGCCTGACGGTGGCTGCGGCGGGAACTCCACGAAACGCGCCGATCGTTCGGGGGAATCCGCTGATGGAGGGCCCGGGACGGAGAGATCGGGCTCCGCGTCGTCCCCCTGCCGCGGCCGGCCCACAGTGGTGTTGATGTCCGCGTCGCGCCGCCTGCGCCGCGCACTCGGCGTCAGAGCGGCGCGGATGGCCATGTTGAAGGCTTCGTGCGCGGTCCTTGCCCGCGTGACGAAGGTGTGGGTGCCCGGATGACCGTTCACGGTCACGATCGGCAGCGTCACCTCCCACCACCCGGGCTCGGACTCTTCCATCGTCCCGTACGGCTCCAGCGGAACAACTTCCGCGTGCGCACGCTCGAAGGGCTCAAGAGCCCCCTCCATGGCGGACCTCCGGACTGTCACGACAAACCTCCCGCACGGCCGCGCGAGAAACCCTTATGCGTACAAAGCCTGCTCCGGTGAAGGCCGACCCACATCCGGCCACAGCAGACAGTCCCCTCCACCCACGGTCGTGCCGTGGGACCGCTCCCGGTACTCCCCACGGAGTACCGGGCCTGTTCGAGGGATCATGCGGAGGCGAGCCGGGCGTGTTGCCTTCCCTCGTCGTGCCATGGAGGCCGCGCGGGTCCGGGAATCGGCCTACTTCTTGACCCGGTAACGCAGGTGGGTGACGCCCGTGCCTTCGACCACCGCTGTGGGGCCCTCGAACTGCACCGGCGTGACGCCGAGTTCGCCGAACAGCGTCTTCCCGCCGCCCAGGACGACCGGTACCAACTCGACGCCGACCTCGTCGAGGAGGCCCGCCTCCAGGGACTGCCGGGCCATCTGCCCACCGTTGACCACGACATTCCTGTCCCCGGCCAACTCCTTCGCCTTGGCCACCGCCGCCTCGATGCCACCGGTGACGAAGACGAAGTTCTCGTCGTCCTCCGGACGGTCGTCCGGGCGCGTGTGCGTGAGCACGACCGTGGTCACATCCATCGGGTGGCGCCCGCCCCAGGCGTTCGTCATGTCGTAGAGGTACCGGCCGACGACCAGCGCACCGGTGTTCTCCCACTCCGGCTTGACCAGTTCGGCGCTCGCGGCGGAGATGCGGATGGGCGGTACGTCCGGACTGGCCGACGGGATCTCGGCGTCACCGTTGCCGTACCACTGGAACAGCAGGTCGAAGCCGCCTTCTTCCGGTCCGGCGATAAACCCGTCGAGGGACATCGTGGCGCCGGTGGTGACCTTGCTCATCTGGTTGTCTCCTTCGTTGTCCGTGGTGTTGTCGATACGTCGTAGGCAACGCCGTTCTGTCGACATGCCGCGCGAAGGTTCTTTCCGCGGGCGGGGCGAGCACCGACGCGACGGCGATGGTGGCCACCGCGTTGACCCCGACAGCAGCAGCAAGCGCGCGGACGCGCCCGAGATGGGGCGAGCAGTGCCGAGAACAGCGCTCAAGTGCCACCTATCACGCAAAGGCGCAGCCTTCCGGCAGACCTCGCGGACTTCCGCTCCGGGAACTGCTCGGGACCACCCGGACCGGCGACGCGGTCGCTGCGGAGACCGCTCACCGACCTCGTCGCATTCCGGTCACCGCAGTCTTTCGAGCGTGGTGAGCCACCCCGAAGCTCACCGAGTTCAGGAGAGGACACGGGCTCTCGGACGGCGCACGGGGCGCACGGGGCGCACGGCCCGTGCGGCCCGGGGGGGAGCAAAGCCCCGCGCTCCCTCTCAACGAGGTGTTTCACCTTGGACGAGTACTGAGAGCGTGAATCGGGCTGCTTCGCTGGTTGCACTCTCGTGAACTCGTACTCGCGATACGCGAGGAAAGGACACACGCATGTCTTGGAATCGTCGTGCACTGGCCTCCTCCGCCGCCGTACTGGCGCTTGCCGGAATTGTCGCGGCCGGTGCGGCGCCCGCCTCCGCAGCCCCCCAGCCCAACCGGGACATCGTCAACAAGATGAGCGGAGGGCGACTGGCATTGCTGAGCAACGGCACCGGCGAGAACAACGCCGCCATCACGCTGCGCGACCCCGCCTGGAACTACAGCACAGAGAGCTGGGAGACCGACTTCTCGGCCTGGGGAGCAGACGCACCCAACACCTACACGGCCACGTTCAAGAACGAGGCCGCGAACAAGTGCCTCCAGCCCAGCTCCGCCACACCTGTACGGGGAACCACCATCGTCGTCAAGACGTGCGATGGCTCGCAGCTCCAGAAATGGAGCCTGATCCGGGAAATGGTCGGTGATACGCACACCGGCTGGTGGATCTACCGTCCCATGGTCAACAAGGACCTGGCGATGTCCCTGAACCGCTACAACGACGGCAGTTGGGACAGCTTGTATCTGAACTACGCGCAGCCGAGTTCGGATCGCCTGTGGCGGCTCGCAGCGAACAACTCCCCCATCGCCAACAGCTGACCACGGCCAGGACACGGCCCCACGGCTGCCGGGCAGGGCTCACCGCACACAACGAGCCCGGACCGGCTGCTGCCTGTCGACCCGAGCCGGGCCGCCTCCCCGCCAGGGAGGCGGCCCGGCCGTCGCACGGGAGCGTGGTCGGAGCTCCACCGGGCTGTCGTAACTGCCGTACGCGAAAAGGGTGTTGTCGTCGCAGTCCGCGCTGCCCGAGAGGGCATCCTCCACAACTCGACCTTCACGCCTGCTGGTCCGGCAGCCGTCTCCGCCACGGAGGAGGCAGCCGGCTCCCCAACCGCGTCGACCATCACCGGTCGCGCGGGTACGAGGCGCCCGGTGCACCCTGACCGCGGCGGCGGCGGCGCCGCGGTCAGCGCGTCGAGCCGTCCTGTGCCGCCTCCTGTACGTCCGCCCAGCCCAGCGGGTGAGCCTGCGCGCCGTCCGCGGTGAGCGGCTGTTCGCCGCCGGCCTCGCTGAAGACCGTCAGCGCCTCGATCAGAGCGGAGCGTTGCTCCGGGGCGAGGCGCGCCACGATCGAGGCGATCTCGCGCCGGCGCCTGCCCATGACGTCGTCGACGAGCCTGCGCCCCTCGTCGGTCAGCCGGAGAACGGTCTCGCGGCGGTTGCCGGGGTTGGTGCGGCGGTCGGCCAGGCCGGCCGCGATCATGCGGTCGATCATCCGCATCGCGGTCGACGGATTCACCCCGAGCAGGTCGGCGAGTGTCACGAGTTTGGCCGAGCCGTGCGTGGACAGCACTACGAGCAACCGGAACTGAGCGAGTGTCACTCGGTCCTCGACAGCCGCGAGGGACCGTGCGGACACGGCCACCAGCAGCCGCGACGCGGTCAGCACCGCACGCGTCACCGCGTCGACGTCGTCGGTGTCGGTGCCGGGGCCTGTGTCGGCACCGGTGTCCGGCGAGGAGGGGGAAGGCTCGGTCATACCCCCTTTTTACCGCGCTGCGGTGTGCTCCCGGCCGCCGAGGCCACCGTTGCGGGGGAGCCCTCCGCTTCTGCCGCGGCCGCGAGGAGTGGCACCCGGACCCGTACTCCCGAAGAGCTTTGCCCTGTGCAAAGCTTATATGGATGAAGCATTTGGGGCTGCGGACTGCCGCCACCGGTCCGCCGCCCACCCGGCGTGACACGAGCCCGAAGGAGGACCATGACATCCCGAGCCGACGAACCCAACCCGCATCCCTCGCCCACCGGTTGGAGACGTTTCCTGGCGCGGCTGCCCATTCACATGTACCGGATCGGCCTGGGCTCCCTCTTCGGCCATCGGCTCCTTCTGCTCGTCCACACCGGGCGCACCTCGGGGGCCGCCCGCCGGGTCGTGATCGAGGTCGTCGAGCACGATGCGCGGCGCGGTGCGTGGACGGTGGCTTCAGGTTTCGGTGACAGGGCCGACTGGTACCGCAATGTGCGCCACACGCCTCGCGCCACCGTCCAGGTCGGCCGGCGCTTTCACGCCGTCACCGCACGTTTTCTCCCCGCCGACGAGGGCGGGCGGCTCATGGCCCGGTACGCGGCCGCGCACCCGCGCGTCGCCGTCAAACTCTGCGCCTATCTGGGCTTTGCGGTCGACGGCTCCCCGGACGGTTTCCGCCGAGCGGGGGAGCGCATCCCCTTCGTCCGGCTGGAGTCCGTCCCTCCGTCCGGCGCGGTCGGCTGACCGGGGCGATCGGCGGGCCGGCGCCTCCCTGGGGCGGCAGGAAGACGGAGGGGCAGGAAGGCGGAGGCGGGAAGGCCGTGGCAGGAGAAGGCGGAGGCAGGGGCGTCGCCGGCGAAACCCGGGGCAGGATCGTCGGCCGGCGCTGAACATCCCGCAGCCCCGCCCCGTACCCCCTGGTGCGCGCCGTGCCAGCCGCCACACATCAGCTCCCGACGACATGAACGACCTGTTCTCCATGCCGAATCGGGAGGCATCATGCGTCCGAACCGACGCGCAGTACAACCGAAGATCTCGCTGAGCATGATCGTGGTCATCGTCACGGTCTGCCTGGCCGTCACGGCCATGGTGATGGTGGTGCGGGACGACGACGGCGAGGCATCGGCCGCCTCCCAGGCCCCCGCGGGACTGTCCCAGCACACCGGCGGCCATTCCTCCTCGGCCGGGGCGGGCGTGAACACGGGGACCCAGGCGCAGGAATCGGGCCCGCAGACCGTCACCGAGGTGGACAAGACGTTCCTGATCAAGGTCCGGCAGGCCGGGCTCTGGGAGATCCCGGCGGGCAAGCTCGCCCAGACCCATGCCTCCAACGAGTCGGTCAAACGCGCAGGACTGCATCTGATCGACGGCCACAGCCGGCTGGACCAGCTCGTCCGCGAGGACGCCAGGATCCTGGGCGTCCAGCTTCCCAACAAGGCGAGCGCCGAACAGCAGGGCTGGGTACGGCAGATGGAGAACGCCCGCGGGCCCGAGTTCGACCGGCTCTTCGCCAACCTCCTGCGCTCCTCGCACGGGAAGATCTTCGCCACCATCGGCGAGGTGCGGGCGTCCACTCAGAACGACCTGATCCGCCGTCATGCACGCCAGGCCAACCAGACCGTACTGGACCACCTCGAGGTCCTGGAGGACACCGGGCTCGTGGACGGGAAGACGTTGCAGGAGGTCGAGGAGGCCGTGGCGCCCAAGGATTAGGCGTGGATGCCGCCGATCCGGTGCGAGTGTGGCGAGGCTCGGACCGCGGCCCTGGACCTGACCTTTGCACTGTGCAATGCTCTGCCGTGAGGAGGGCCTTGGCCGGATGGTGTCGGCCCATGCCCGGGAGCTCGGCACTGGCACGGTGACGCGACGCGCCACGGCACACCCGGCCCCATCGACCGAAGCCCTCCTCGGTGCAGGAAAAGGCGCCGGCGCGAGCCGCCCGGCACGTCGGGGGAGTCGGGTGGCGCGCCCGGCGCCGCGTCCGCGGGCCCGCCCCGTAGCGGGTCCGTCCAGGAGCCCGCGTCGCCGCGGCCTTGCCGCCCGTCAGGAGCCCGCGTCGACCTCGCGCCAGAAGGCGTCCACCCGTGCGTTGAACTCGTCCGGGACTTCCTGGAAGGGCTGGTGGGCTTCCTCCTCCATCACCTCGAAGCGGGCGCCGGGGATGGCGTCCGCCACGGCCCGGCCCAGCCGTGGAGGGGCGGAGAGGTCGACCCCGCCGGCCAGAACGAGAGTCGGTACGGCGATGTCCGGCAGGCGGTCCGTGGTGTCGTGCACGGCGAAGGCGTCGATCATGCTCTGTACGGCGTCCAGGGACGGCTGGTACGGGAAGTCGAGCACCTCGTCGATGATCCGAGCAACGGTTCCGTCGGCGTGCGCGCGGGGGGTGTAGATCCAGACGTAGAAGGCCTCCAGGAAGGCGCGTTCGCTCGGGGCCAGCTCTGCCATCCAGCGCCACGAAGCCGCCATGGAGCGGGCCAGCGCGTCGAACCGGGCCCAGGTGCTGACCAGGGCGAGGCTGCGGACGAGCTCCGGGTGACGGAGCGTCAGCTCCTGGGCGATGATGCTGCCGCCGGAGAACCCGCAGACATGCGCGGACGGGATGGCCAGTGCGCGCAGCAACCCCGCGGCATCGTCCGCCATGGCGGCCACCGAGACGGGCTCCGGGCGCATCGGCGAGCGCCCCATGCCGCGGTTGTCGAAGGCGGTGAGCCGGTAGCGGTCGGAGAGGCCGTCGAGCTGGGCCTCCCACGCCTCGGCGGGGTCGCCGAGTCCGGCGATCAGCAGGACGTCGGGCCCTGAGCCGCGCTGGTCGGTCCACAGGTCGATGTCGGCGGTGCGTACCTGTTCCGCCACGGTGCATCCCTCGTCCCGTACGAGCGGTTATGTCAATTCTGTTAACTGTTTGGCCCGCGCGCTCTCGTCGGAAGCCCGGCGGACGCACGAGGCGGGGACCGGGAGCGGTTGGGGTCAGGGCATGGCGTTCGGGCCGGACGGGGGAGTGCCGCTCGGGCCCGGCGGCGGCACTGACGCCACCGGTTTCTCGTGGGCCAGACGGTTGGGCCACCACATCCGCGGTCCTGCGTCCAGGAACAGCGCGGTGACCAGCACGGACCGTACGACGAAGGTGTCCAGCAGCACGCCCAGCGCCACCGCGAAACCGATCTCGGCGAAGCCCACCAGGGGCAGCGTGGCCAGGGCGGCGAACGTGCCCGCGAGGACCAGGCCGGCAGAGGTGATGACGGCACCGGTCGCGGCCAGGGCGGTACGGGCCCCCCGCCGCGTGCCCTGCTTGCGGGCCTCTTCGCGGATACGGGTGGTGAGGAAGATGTTGTAGTCGATGCCCAGCGCGACCAGGAACACGAAGACGAACAGCGGGAACGCGGGGTCCTCGCCCGCGTAGTCGAAGATGTACCGGAACGCGAGCGCACTGATGCCCAGGGCCGCCGCGTAGGACAGCACCACCGTGGCGATCAGGACCAGCGGGGCGAGCAGTGCGCGCAGCAGCGCGCACAGGATGATCAGCACCACGACGAGGATGAGCGGGATCACGACCTCGTTGTCGCGGGCGGAGGCGTTCTCCGCGTCGAGCAGTGTGGCCGTGGTGCCGCCCACCTTGGCGTCGGCGTCCGGGACGGCATGGACCGCGTCCCGGACCCGTTCGACGGTGTTCTTCGCCTCCGTGCTGTCCGAGGGATCGGTCATGGTCGCCTCGAAGAGGACCCGGCCGTCCTTCTCCGGTGCGGCGCCCAGCGGGACGGCGATCGACTGCGGCACCACGCCCGGCGTGGTCGCGACCGTACGGAGGACCTCCTGGGCGTTGCCGGCGTCGGTGACGACGACCAGCGGGTCGCCGCTGCCCGCGGGGAAGTACCGCTCCGAGATCTCCTGGCCCTTGACCGAGTCCTGCTCGTCGGTGAAGGCGTCCGCGTTGCTGATGCCCTCCGCCCGCAGCACGATGATGCCGAGGGACAGCGCCGCGAGGATCACGGCGGTCGTCGTCCAGACGGCGCGCGGCCGATGGGAGATACGGGTGCCCGTACGGGCCCACAGCCCGCGCTCGGTCGGCTCGGCCGATCCGAAGTGGGGAATGGCCGGCCAGAAGATCCAGCGCCCGCAGATCACCAGCAGGGCCGGGAACAGCGTCACCATCGCGACCAGGGCGACCAGCACGCCGACCGCGCAGACCGGGCCGAGTCCGCTGGTGGAGTTCATCTCGGCGACCAGCAGCACCAGCATGCCCGCGCAGACGGTGGCGCCGCTGGCGATGACCGCGGGGCCCGCCCGGTGCAGGGCGAGGGCCATCGCCTCGTGCCGGTCCTCGTGGCGGCGCAGCTCCTCGCGGTACCGGGCGGTCAGCAGCAGCGCGTAGTCCGTGCCGGCGCCGAAGACGAGGACGGTGAGGATGCCGGCGCTCTGCCCGTTCACGGTGAGGTCGGCGTGGCGCGCGAGGAGATAGATGATCGCCTGGGCGGTGAGCAGGGACGCGATGGCCGCGACCACGGGAACCAGCAGCAGGGTGGGACTGCGGTACGTGATGAGCAGAGCCACGATCACGACGCCGAGAGCCGCCACCAGCAGGGTGGAGTCGATGCCCTCGAACACCTCGGCGAAGTCGGCGTTGGTGCCGGCGGGCCCGGTCACGTACACCGTCAGCCCGTCGCCGTCGTCGCCGACCTTCGCGCGGATGTCGTCGACCGCGTCCGACAGCCGTTCCCAGCCCTCCTCGTCGACGGTGACCGGCACGAAGATCTCCGCGGCGCGCGGGTCGCCGGGCCGGTCGAAGACCGGGCCGCGGGTCTCCTCGCCCCGGATTCCGTGGGCGGTCATCCGCTTCAGTTCCGCGGCGTCCTGCCCGATGGCGCTGAGGTCCTGCGGGGTGAGCCCGCTGTCCCGGGCGTAGACGACCACCGCCGGGATGGTCTCGGGCCGGAAGTCCTCGGAGAGATTGAGGACCTGGGTGGACTCGGCGCTGCCGGGGAGCCAGGACGTCGCGTCGTTGTCCTGGGCGCTCATGAGTTTCCCGGCCAGCGGGCCCAGAAGGAAGATCGCGATCACCCACAGGACGAGCACCAGCCACTTGGTACGGCGTCCGCAGATCAGCCACGCCACTCCCTGGCGCTTTCCTTCCGGCATGGGGCTCCTCGGATTGTGTCCACCACGGTCCGTCAGCAGCCGCAGGCCATGGCAGGCTTGTGCCATGGCCGTTCAGATCAGCCCCAGTATCCTGTCCGCCGACTTCTCACGCCTGGCGGAACAAGCCCAGGCGGTGGAGGGTGCCGACTGGCTCCACGTCGACGTGATGGACAACCACTTCGTGCCCAACCTGACGCTCGGAGTGCCGGTCGTGGAGTCGCTGGCCCGTGCCGCGGACACGCCGCTGGACTGCCATCTGATGATCGAAAGCCCTGATCGCTGGGCGCCCGCGTACGTGGAGGCCGGCGCCCGATCGGTCACCTTCCACGCCGAGGCGGCCGCGGCGCCCGTACGGCTGGCGCGCGAGATCCGGGCCAAGGGCGCTCGCGCGTCCATGGCACTGAAGCCGGCGACGCCGATTGAGCCGTTCGAGGACCTCTTGTCCGAGCTGGACATGATCCTCGTCATGACCGTGGAGCCCGGCTTCGGCGGCCAGGAGTTCCTCGACATCATGCTGCCGAAGATCCGCCGCACCCGTGAGCTGATCGCCAAGCACGGTCTGGAGATGTGGCTCCAGGTGGACGGCGGAGTCTCGGCCGACACCATCGAGCGGTGCGCCGAGGCCGGCGCCGATGTCTTCGTCGCGGGCTCCGCGGTCTACGGCACGGACGACCCCGCCGCGGCCGTGCGCTCCCTGCGCGCGCAGGCGCAGGAGACGACCGCGAGCGCCGCGTGGGCCTGCGGCCACTGAGCGTCAGCTCGGTGAACGCGGTGAGGCAAGAGCTGATCCGCGGAGGCAAGAGCTGATCGGCCACCGCCGCTTCTGACAGGATGAGCAAGGGGGAACCCCCAGCCGAGCGCGCCGGGGGCTCCCCGGTGTGAGCTGGGGAGTGCCCAGCAAGGTGCAGCAGTGAGGAGAATGCGGTGTCTGCGATGTCGGCGGGTCGGCCTGCCCTGCGGATGGGACCCGCGGAGCTGGTGCAGGCGGCGGCCATGGCCCGCCGCTTCTACCTCGAGGGCAAGTCCAAGATTCAGATCGCCGAGGAGTTCGGCGTCAGTCGCTTCAAGGTCGCGCGGGTGCTGGAGACGGCGCTCGAGCACGACCTCGTACGCATCGAGATCCGGGTCCCGGCCGAGCTGGACGCCGAGCGCTCCGACGCGCTCCGGGCCCGCTACGGCCTCCGGCACGCGGTCGTCGTGGAGTCCCCGGCCGACGTGGAGGCCGACGCGCCGGACCCGGAGAACCTCGGCGAGGTCGCGGCCGACCTGCTCGGTGAGCTGGTGACCGAGGGCGATGTCCTCGGCCTGGCATGGGGGCGGTCCACCATCCACATGGCCGCGGCCCTCGACCGGCTGCCGCCGTGCACGGTCGTCCAGCTCACCGGTGTCTACGACGCGGGGACCGCCGAGCGCGGCTCCGTCGAGGCGGTACGCCGCGCCGCCCAGGTCTCCGGCGGCGAGGCCCACCCCATCTACGCGCCGATGCTGCTGCCCGACAGCGCCACGGCCGCGGCGCTGCGCGGCCAGACCGGGATCGCCCGCGCCTTCGAGTACTTCGACAAGGTCACGGTCGCCTGCGTATCCATCGGTTCCTGGGAGGCGGGCATCTCCACGGTCTACGACATGCTCGGCGAGGAGGAGCGGGAGCACTACGCCTCGCTCGGCGCCGCGGCCGAGATGTCCGCGCACCTCTTCGACGCCGACGGCCGCCGCATCGGCCGCGACCTGGGGGAGCGCTGCATCACCGTCGAGGCCGACCGGCTGCGCCGTATCCCGGAGGTCGTCGCCATCGCGGGCGGCGGCCGCAAGGCCGACGCGATCGGCGCCGTCCTGCGCTCGGGACTGGTCACGAGCCTGGTCACCGACACCGCGGCCGCCGACCATCTGCTGCACGAGGCGACGCCCGGCCTGCGGCCGGCGCGGGAGCGTACGGACCCCGACGGGGTCTGAGGCCCGCCAGGGCCGCTCCACGGCGCGGCGGGCAGGCCCGTCGACGGCACGTCGCGCGACCACCCCTGCGTACGGAGTCGTGTGGCCACCCCTGCGTACGGATTTGTGTGCCACCGCTGCGTATGGAGTGATGGCGACTGCACCGTCCACGGCCCGGTCCGACGGCCCTGCTGCGTGCCGGGAAGGCGACCGGCGGAGGGCCGCGATGCGCCGCGCCGCCGGGGCAGCCGGACAGCCAGGGAAAACATCCGCGTGAGCCCGTTCCGGCAGCCGTGTGTTCCATGGCAGAGTGCCCCGAAACGATCGTGGGCCGGGCACGGTTCGCGGCGGCGCACGGCAGCGGGAGGCGGACCGGCGCGCCACCCCTTCGGAAGGGCCTCATCCGGAAGTCGGAGGAGGCCGCCGTCCGAATTCAGACCATCGACGGACTCCGTGGAACCCCCGGTCGGACGCAGGGAACGGCGCCGGCCGCCACCCTGGTTGCGCCACGGGAAGTCCACCAGCAGGTGACGGAGATGACCACGTGAGTCTCGGGGAGCCACAGAGCGCGTGCAGCAAGGGCTGGCCCCTGGTCGGCCGGGATGCCGCGACGGCCGAGCTGGACGAGGTGGCCGCACAGGTTCTCGTCGGCCGCTCCACCGTCGTACGGATCGAAGGCCCGGCCGGGATCGGGAAGTCGGCCCTCCTGAGCAGTTGGTGCGGCCGCGCCGACTCCTTCCGTGTGCTGCGCGCCCGGTGCCACCCCCTGGAGAGCGAGTTCGCGTTCGGCGCGGTGCGGCAGCTCTTCAAGCCGCTCGTCGACCCGGCCGGGGAGGCCGGGCAGGAGGCTCTCAGGGACGGGACGGCGACGGCCGCGCTGCGCGTTCTCGACGACCGGGTGGCGGGTGGCCCGCCGGAGGGATCCGATGTCGTGGCCGCGGCGCTCAGTGGTCTGGACGGGCTGGCCCTCGCCGTGTCCGCGCGCCGGCCCCTGCTTCTGGCGATCGACGACCTGCAGTGGATCGACACGCCCTCCCTGCGCTGGCTGACGCACTTCGTGCGCCGGGCGGGCCATCGCTCCGTCCTCGTGGTCGTGACCAACCGGACCACCGAGCTGCGCAAGCCGGACCCCTTGGTCGCCGAACTCGTCCACCCCACGAACTGTCACACGCTGACCCTGGAGCCCCTCGACGTCGCCGCCGTACGGGAGTTGGCGCAGGCGGTCTGGGACGGAAGCGAGCCCGAGGCGTCCTTCTGCGCCACCTGCCATGCGGCCACCGGAGGGCATCCGCTGTTCGTCCGCGCCCTGCTCCACGAGGCGCGGATCAGAGGAGCACTGCCGACGGCCGGGTTCGAGGAGCGCATCCCCACGGTCAACCTCTCCGTGCTCGGCCGGGAGATCATGCACCGCCTCTCCCAGGCCAGCGACGCCGCCGTGCAACTGGCCCATGCCCTCGCCGTCCTCGGCGACCACAAGCCTCCCCAACTCCTCGCCGCCTACTGCGAGAAGGGGGATGCCGTGGTGCGGGCGGCGGCCTCCGATCTCCGTGCCCTCGGACTGCTGCGCGCGGAGGGGCAGCGCTTCGTCCACCGGGCCGTGCGCGACACGGTGCTGGCGACCTTCTCGCCCGAGGAGCTGGGGCGGGAGCACGCACGCGCCGCGCAGGTGTCGTATCTCGGCGGGCGGCCGGACGAGGAGGTCGCCGCCCATCTCCTCGCCGCCGGTCCCGTGGTGGGCGAGTGGGTCCTCCTGGTGCTGCGAAGAGCCGCCGACGCCGCGCTCGTCCGGGGCGCACCCGAGGTCGCCGTCACCTATCTGCGCTCCGCCCTCAACCAGCCGCTGCAGTCCGCGGAACGCGGCTCGGTGCTCTTCCAGCTCGGTATCGCGGCCGGGCACTACGACGCGGCGCTGGCCCTGTCGTACATCACGAGCGCGCTGGAGACGCTGACCGACGAGAGGGCCCGGCAGGAAGCCCTCGGGGTGCTCACCTACTCGCTGCTCTTCTCCCACCAGTCGCCCACGATGGTCTCGAACATGGACCGGGTCATAGGGGAACTCAGCAGCCAGGCGGACTACGGCTGTGCGGACCGCGAAGTGGTGCTGCGCGTACGGGCGTTGCGCGCGTGGATGGAGTACGAGCGGCCCTCCGCCGGCACTCTGGAGCCGCTGTCCGACGCCGCGGATCTGGCCGGCCGGTCCTCCGGGGAGCGCCAGCTCCTGGCCCTGCACGCCTTCCACGCCCTGCGCCAGGCGCTTCCGGCCCCCTACGTCCGCGAGCTGGTGAACCTCGCGTCCGTCAGCCTGCCGGTCTTCTCCTACGACCTTTATCCGCTGCACTACTTCGTCGTCCAGACGCTCTTCTATCTGGACGACCTCACCGCGGCGGAGCGCCTCCACGAGGAGCTGGCCCAGGAGACCAGCGACAAGGGCATGGACATCGTCGTCTCCGCGCTGACGGTCTATCAGTCCGCGTTGGCCCTGCGCCGCGGCAAGGTCCGCGAGGCGCTCGCCGCGGCGGACCGGGTGGTCTCCGGCTCGGGCACCGGCGCGGTGCCGTACGGGACTGCCCTCGACATCATCAGGATCGACTCGCTGCTCGAACAGGGCCGCGTCGCCGAGGCCGAGCAGATCGCGCTCGCCCATACCGCGGGAGGACCGTCGGGCGCCGCCTGGGAGCGGCCGCTGTTCCTCATGTGCCTGGGCGGACTGCGGGTCGCCCAGGGCGACATCCGGGCCGGGCTCTCGCTGATCCGGGAGTGCGGCCATGAGGTGCAGGAGGCGGGGACGGTCAACCCCGCTGTCGTTCCGTGGCGTTCCAAGGCCGCGGCCGCCCATCTCCGCCTGGGCGAGAGGTCGGTGGCCCACGAGCTGATCGAGCAGGAACTCGACCTGGCCCGCCGCTGTGGCATTCCGCGTGCCCTCGGCGTGACCCTGCGCACCGCGGGAAGCGTGACCGGCGGCGCGGCGGGGCTGGAGCAGCTCGCGGAATCGGTGGATGTGCTCGGCTCGACCCCGGCACGCCTCGAACTCGCCTACGCCCTGCACGACTTCGGTGCTGCATCGCTGGAACGGGGCGACAGGAGCGGGGCGCGCGAGATCCTCCGGCGCGGGCTGCGGGTGGCGGGCGAGTGCGGTGCGACGGCGCTCGCCGACCGTGTGCGGGACCGTCTGCACGAGGCGGGGGGACGCGTCACCCGGTCCAGTCTGAACGAGGGGCCCGCGCTGACGCCCGGCGAGGAGCGCGTCAGTGCGCTGGCCGCCCAGGGCTACCGCAACAAGGAGATAGCGGAGCGGCTCTTCGTCTCGCTGCGGACCGTGGAGACCCATCTCACCGGCGCCTACCGGAAGTTGGGGATCGCGGGGCGCAGCGGCCTGGCCGCGGCGATGGCGGGACGGATCCCGCCGCCGGACGAACAGGAGCCGCGGAACGCATCCTGACGCGGAACGCGCCCACCGGTCCGCCGTACCGTAAGTCGTACGCGATCACAGGACATCGAGGGTGCATCACTGGTCCTGCTGTCCCTCTCGCCGGGCCACGACCCGGTAGGCGTTGGAGAGACCCCACCGGTGTGCCAGCGGCTTCAGCAGCAGGTCGAGCAGATGCGCCACGACCATGAACGGGATCCCCGCGCCCAGGACGGCACCGCGCAGCACCCGCCGGAGCGTGCCGGGCGTCTCCGCGAACCACGGTTCGTCCCGGTGCGGCGCCGCACGGTTGACGGCCAGGCAGGTCGCGGCCAGGAGGTCCACGGGATCGTGCGGTCCTGCATGCTCCTCGGCGACCACCGTGAACCCGTGGGCGGCCAGCCGCTCGCGCAGATTGCCCACCGGGAAGAGGTGCAGATGCTGAGGCTGCAGCCAGGGCAGCCACCAGCGCCCGAGCAGCCGGGCGAACCGGGACCGCGGATCCGGCACCTCGACGATCAGCAGTCCGCCGGGGTGCAACGCCTCGCGGGCGGCGGCCAGTTCGGTATCGGGGTCGGCGCTGTGCTCCAGGTAGTGGAACATGCTGATCACGTCGTAGCCGTCGGTCGCAAGTCCGGGTGCCAGCCCGGTGAAACTGCCCCGGTAGCCGCGGCGCAGCCGGCCCAGGCGCTCGGCCGATTCGACCCCCGCGCCGATGTCCAGCCCGTCGAAGGCGGTACGGGGCAGCACCGCGCGGGCCGCCTCGCAGAAGTGACCGTGGCCCGTTCCCACGTCCAGCCAGGTCTTCGGGGCGTCGGCGAAGGGCAGCACGGCCTCGGCGCGGGGGCGGTGGAAGCGGCTGTGGGAGCGGAAGAGGCCCGCGAGGTTCTCCTCGCCGAGCCCGTCGTAGAAGTCCCGGTAGTAGAAGGCGAGTCCGTTCTCGTTCAGCTGCGGGTTCTGGAAGATGTGGCCGCAGTCCTCGCACGCGTCCAGGACGAACCGGCCGGGCTTGTGCTGGAGCAGGTCGGAGGTCCGCATCCGTACGCGCAGCCGCCGCGAGCCGCACCAGGGGCAGTCGTTCCGCCGGGGGGCGAAGAACCGCGCCGTACCGGCGGCCAGTTCGGCCTGGTACTGGGGGCGGAGGGCGGCGACCTGCTCGGTCCGTGTCGTGGGCGGCGCGGCCGGTGCCTGCGGCGGCCCGCTCCGCGGGTCGACGAGCTCCGGCCGGGCGGTCCGGTTGCCGCGGGTCCGGTTCCGGATCATCGTCAGAACCTCCCCGAGAGCGCGCGCGACCGTACGAGCTGTTCCAGGTGGACCGCCGCGACCGCCGCGCCCCCCGACGTCCGCAGGGACCGGCCGACCCGTGCGGCGGCGGCCCGGAAGTCGGGCTCGTCGAGCACGGTGTCCAGGGCAGTGCCCAACTGCGGCGCGCTCACACGGTTGAACCGGACGCGCACACCGGCGCCCGCGTCGACCACCTGGCCTGCGATGGTGGGCTGGTCGTCCCGGATCGGGGCGACGACCAGGGGCAGTCCGTGCCACAGCGCCTCGCACACGGTGTTGTGCCCGGCGTGGCAGACGACGGCGTCGCACCGTTTCAGCAGGGCCAGTTGGGGCACGCTGCGCCGCACCAGCACGCGGTCGCCGGTTCCGCTCAGGGTGCCGGCCGGGTCAACGACCACCGCCTGTATCCGGTCCGACCGGGCCCCGACCGCCTCGGCGCAGCGGGCGAGAAAGCCCTCGCCGGCCTCCGCGTTGGCTGTGCCGAGGGTCACCAGAACGGTCTTGAGACCGGGGCGCAGCCACTCCCACGGAAAGCCGGAGGTGGAGGGCCGGGAGGTGACGGACGGGCCGACGAACCGCACCTGTCCGCCGAAGTTCCCCGGTCCCACCAGCTCGCGGGAGCTGAACGTCAGCACCAGCCGGTCGGACAGGCGTGGATCCACCGTGCTGTCCGGGTCGCCGATCCGCCGGCGCAAATCCTGGATGCGCTCGGTGATCCACTCCTCCACCTTCGGCAGATCGGCCAGCGCGGTGAAACCCGCCGACGTCGTCGCCGAGGTCGCCCACGCGACACCGAGCTGCTCGGCCACCAGCCCGCCGGCGACGGCCTGCTGATCGGCGATCAGGACATCCGGCCTGAACTCCCGCACCGCGGACCGGATTCCGGGAGCCATCGCCTCCGCCAGCGGCACGAGGAACCGCTCCCAGAGGAACTTCAGCGCCGCGGGCCCGCGCAGCGAGGGCGGACGCAGGAGCGCCGGGTCGTTCAGCGGCGGCGCGGCACACCGGAAGACGGCGGCATGCTCGCCCACCAGGGGCTCCACCACTTCCGGGACGCCCGCCCAGGCCACCTGGTGACCCCGCCGCGTCAGCTCCGCGGCCACGCCCACCGTCGGGTTGATGTGCCCCACCAGAGGGGGCACCACGAAAAGGAACCTGCTCATCGCCCGCCGTCCTCTGCCGTCGCCGCGCCGTCGTGCTCGCGGATCCACTCCAGGACCAGATCGCTCACCAGCGCCGTCGCGCCCATCAGCACCCAGTGCTCCTGCTCGGGCACCACGACCGTACGGCAGTGCGCGAGCAGCGACTTCAGCCACGGCTCCTGGGCGGCCAGGTCCGATTCGCTGCCGTAGATGGCCAGGACCGGGCAGCGCAGCGACCGCAGTTGCTCCTCGTCCATCAGACGGCTGGCCGGGACGTCGCGCGCCATGGTGCTGGACTCCAGAAGCCGCGAGGCCGACCTGACCCGCTTGGTGACGTGCGGCCCGTGCTCCTCGGCCAGTTGCCGGTGGAGGTCCGGGCGGGCGAACTCGGTGGCCGCCCGCTCCAGATTGGCCGCCATCTTGCGCGACCACGCGTCGGTGGCGGGCTCGGACTCGATGACCGAGATGCTGGCCACCCGGTCCGGCCGCAGGGCCGCATAGCCGAACGCGACCGTCCCGCCGTAGGAGTTGCCGACCAGATGGACCGGGCCCGGCACCTCCAGCCCGTCGAGCAGGGCGTCGAGGTCCCCGATGAAGTCCTCCACGGTGTACCCGGTCGGCAGCCGCTGACTGCGGCCGTGCCCGCGCAGGTCGTACATGATGACGTCCATGCCCGCGGCGGCGAACACCGGCGCCAGGGTGAAGTAGTAGCTGATGAGGCTGTCGACGAGCATGCCGTGCACGAACACCACGGTGGGCGGGGCCACCCCCTCGGCCGTGTTCCGGGCGGGCATCCGCTCCACGTGCAGGTCCACGCCGCCTGCGTTGACGACTCCCACGGTCACCGCTCCCCGGCGTCGCGCAGGCACCCGGCCACGTACGCGGCGAGCTCGCCGATGGTGAGGTAGATGATCTCCTCGAGTTCGAGGCCGGCGAGGAACTCGGCGAAGTTGATGCGGTCTCCGTAACGCGCCGTCAAATGCCCGCCCAGAGTGACCAGATCGATGCTCTCCAGGTCCAGGTCGTCATGGAAACGGGTGTCTGTGGTGATCTCGACGTCGTCCAGCCCCTGCTCGTCCAGGACGACATGGAGCATCCCGACGATCTCGTCGAACACCACCGTCTCGTCCGCGGCGGCCGGCGGCACTGCCTGGCTGCTGTTCACTGCTTCGACTCCCGTTCGTCGGTCGTTCCCGCCGTCCATGCGACGACGTAGTCCCGGCCGGGCAGGCCCTCCGGGTTGCTGATCCGCCGGCAGTGCACGCGGTGCTCGAGGCCTCCGGCGGACACCAGCAGTTCCTCCGGCGATGCGGCGGTCACGGCGAACTCGCGTGGCCGTCCCCGCAGTCCGGTTCCGGCCGCCTTGGCGACGGCCTCCTTCGCCGTCCAGAAGCGGGTGAACCACACCGCCTCCGGCTCGCCGCTCGTGGCGCAGCACTCGGCGAGCACGGCGCGCTCGGCGGGGCCGAGCGCCACATCCCGTGTCTCCGGCGGGCGTTCGGTGATCTCCTCGACATCGATGCCGACTCCTGTGGCTCCCTGGGCCGGGGGCCGGCTCGGGCGAGCCAGCGCCACCCCGGCCTCCGCGCAGTGGGCCAGCGTCACCTCCAGCGGTGGAATGCTCCGGCCGTGGAGCCCGGTGACGCGCGGCGCTCCGCTCGCGTCGTTGCTCACCCGGATCTCCGCGGGGAAGACCGGCCCTTCGCCCTGGTCCCACAGCCACCGGCGTACGGCGTCCTTGACGGCGATGCGGCCCAGGAGCCACTGGCGGCGGCGCCGGGGCGGGCATCGCTCGTAGTCCTCCCGTTCGGCGCTGCCGAGATGGTTGCGCAGGACCAGATCCCGGGACGCGAGGTCCGGCCAGCGGTCGTGGACGAGCGTCCAGCCGCCCGGCTGCGGGCGGGAGAGGGTGTTCCGCTCGGGGAACCGCTCCTGCGCCCGGGTCTCGGGGTGGTTGTCGAAGCGCCGGTCCCGCCAGCCGTCGATCTCCGCCCAGACGCCGCCGCCGGAGACGAGCTGCACATCGGCTTCCACGGCGGCCTCGGTGACGGCCGTGATCCTGATGAGGCAGTCCAGTTCGGTGCCCGGCGCCGGATGGGGCCCGTGGAAGCGGATCTCCCGCATGCCGACGGGGAAGACCACGTTCCGTTCGGTGAGCGTGGTGATGATCCAGTAGCCGAAGAGCTGGCCCACGTTGTCCAGCAGCGCCCCCGGTGCCGCAGGGGTGGTGAGGACCCCGCGGACGTGGGACGGGCCGATCGCGGTCAGCTCCGTGACGCCCTGGAACAACGGACCGTGGAACATCCAGCGCTCGCTGTAGAGCTGATCCGCGGTCAGATGGGGGGTGCGCTCGGACGCGGGGTCGAAGTGCCACGGGCGGGGCGGTGGGACCGGGTGGCCCGCCGCAAGGCCGACCCGTGCGCCCGCGTACGGGCCGAACGCCACGTCCGCCTCACCGCCACCCTTCGGCGTCACGGTGATGGGGACGTCGACCGGCGGTGTGGCGGCCACCCAGCGGTTCAGCCGTACGTCGCGCACCGCCACCGCCGTCGCGCCGGGCTCCGCCTCCTCGGCGTACCGCATCATGTGGTGGATCACCGTCGTGGCCGGGACGACGGGGCGGCGGTCCGACTCGTCGGGCCAGCCGGGCCGCTGCGCGAAGAAGCAGTGGTCCAGCAGATACGGCATCGACGCTGTGGACACCCGCAGTACGGCACGGTGTTCGCGCCCGCCGGATGACGGTGCGGTGCCCGTCGCACGGGAAGGGGAGTCCGCGTCTCGCGAGGCGTCGGCCGCATGCCGGGTGTCGGCTGTCAGCGGGGCGTCGGCCGTGTGCGGGGGGCTCGCCGCTCCCGAAGTCGGTGACGGCTTGGGTGGGTTCGCCGTCTCCCTCGTCCCGCCCGCGTATGCCGTACCCGCGTATGCCGTACCCGCGTATGCCGTACCCGCGTATGCCGTGCCCGGGGTGGCCGTCGCGCCCGACGTGGCCGACGTGGCCGCGCCGATCAGCGCGACGGCCGTGTCCGCGGTGTCCCTCAGCAGCGCGGACAGCTCTTCGGCCACCGGGAACCGCGAGGCAACCGCCTCCAGTTCGGCCGCACTTCTCGTTGCACTCCCGGCCGCACCGGCCGCACCGGCCGCACCGGCCGTACCGGCCGTACCGGCCGTACCGGCCGTACCGGCCGTACCGGCCGTACCGGCCGCACCGGCCGATGCGGCAGCGGCCGCACTCCGCGCCGAATCCTCGCTCCGCCCTTCGCCGAGCGCCGTACGGAGACCGCTCAGGGTGTCCTGGTCCAGGGACACCAGGCGACCGCCCAGGTCCAGCCGGACCGCCGGGTGGCGGCGGCCCTGCGCGGGGCGGGGGCGGGTCTCCAGCACCTCGGTATCCGGTTCCCCGCCCTCGGTCCAGAGCGCCGTGGCGACGCGGCGGAGCTGCGCGATCCCGCTGCGGTGGGGTGAGTTGGCGGCCACCGCCAAGTGCGGGCGGCCGTGCAGCGTGTTGCCGATCAGCGCACCGATCTGCCCCGGCCCCGCCTGGACGAACACCCGGACGCCGTCCGCGTGCAGGGCCTCGATCAGAGGCCGGAACCGTACGGGCTCCAGCAGATGCCGTACGAACAGCTCCCGCACCCGCGCCTCCTCGCGCGGGTACACCGCCGCGGTGGTCGCCGACCACACCGGCACCGTCGGGGGATGCAGTTCGAAGCGCTCCGACGCCTCCCGGATCGGTTCCAGGTAGGGGGCCAGCATCGGGGTGTGGAAGCCGGAGCGGAACGGCAGCACCTGGCCAAGGACGTCCCGCGAGCGGAACCAGCGCACCAGCTCGTCCACCGCCTCCGGCGGCCCGCACACCATCGACTGGTCCGGTGCGTTGTCGTGGGACAGGACGACGCCGGGGTGCTCCTCGGCGGCGGCCGCGACCCGGTCGGCGCTCGCACCCAGGACGGCGAAGGACAGCTCCGGCACCTGGAGTTCGTCCGGGTCGAAGGTGTCGAGGAACGCGTCCGTAGCCGTTCCGGAGAACAGTCCTCCGGTGACCATCGCGGTCCACTCGCCCACGCTGTGGCCCGCCACCGCGTCCGGCACGATCCCCATCCGGCGCAGCGCGGTGTCCATCACCCGCCCGGCGCCCACCACTCGGGCACCGAGCCTGCCGACGTCGTCTGCCGCGTCCACGCCTCCTGCCGCGTCCACGTCCGCGTCCTCGGACCCGTCCGGCCGGTCGCCGCCGCTGAGCGTGAGGCGCGCCGCGGGCAGCCCGAAGTGCTCGGCCACATCGGAGATCCGGGGTTCGACGCCCGCTTCGAGGCCGGGGAAGACGAACGCCGTACGGCCGGCGCCGGGGCCCGCGAGCAGGGGCTCATCGGTGAACCACACATCGCCCCGCCCCCGCCAGGGCCGTCCGCGGGCGACGGCCTTCCGGGCCAGCGCGAGGCGCTTGGCGGTCGGGTCGACGATGCCCAGCCGGGTACGCCGGTGCTCCCGGCCGCCGGGGCGCCGCGCCCCGGAGCCCTCCTGGGCGAGCCCGGCCGCCAGCACGGCGGAGTCGTCGGCGTCCAGCAGGGCGGCCAGTTCCTCCGGGCTGTCGGTGGCAAGGCGCACGACCCGCTCCCGCTCGCGTACGGTCGTGGCGGGCCGCAGCCCTCCTACGGTCGCCGCCGGGTGCTGTCCCCGCCCGCCCCGTACCGCGCCGGGTGCGGCTTCGAGCACCACGTGCGCGTTGATGCCGCCGAAGCCGAAGGCGTTCACCCCCGCCCGGCGAACACCGCCGCCGCCACCGGACTCCCAGGGTTCCGCCGCCGAGAGCGGGCGGAACCGGGTGGTCTCCAGGGCCGGGTGCGGATCCTCGCAGTGCAGGGTCGGCGGCAGCACTCCGTGGTGGACGGCGAGCGCGGCCTTGACGAGACCGGCGACGCCGGCCGCGGGCATGGTGTGTCCGATCATCGACTTCACCGACCCGATCACGGCCCTTTCGTCACCGCCGGGCTGCCCGAACACCTCGGCCACGGTGGCCAGTTCGGCCGCGTCCCCGGACGGGGCGGCGGTGCCGTGCGCCTCCAGGAGCCCGATCGAGCCGGGCTCCGCGGGGTCGAGGCCCGCCGCACGCCACGCCTGCCGCACCGCGCTCACCTGGCCCCGGGGGTCGGGGTTCACGAGGCTGCCGCTGCGACCGTCGCTCGCCATCCCCGTACCGCGGACGACGGCATAGATCCGGTCCCCGTCGCGCTGGGCGTCCGCGAGCCGCTTCAGCACCACCACACCGGTGCCTTCCCCGATCAGCAGCCCGTCAGCGCCCCGGTCGAAGGGGCGGATGCGCTGGCTCGGTGACAGGGCCCGCAGTTGGGCGAACACGCTCCACAACGTGATGTCGTGGCAGTGGTGCACACCTCCGGCCAGCATCACATCGCACTGCCCCGCGGACAGCCGGGCGACCGCGTGGTCGACGGCGACGAGGGAGGACGCGCAGGCGGCGTCCACGGTGTACGCGGGGCCGCGCAGATCGAGCCGGTTGGCGACGCGGGACGCGGTGAGGTTGGGCACCAGGCCGATGGCCTGCTCGGGCTCGTCAGGCCCGAGCTGCTCGGTGAACGCCCGCCGGACCTCTTCCAGCCGGCCGTCCGGAAGTCCGGGAAGCAACTCGCCGAGTGTCCGTACGAGTTGATTGGCCGTCCGTACGCGCTGGGTGCCCCGGGACAGCCCCGGCGTCAGATAGCCCCCGCGGCCCAGGATCACGCCGATCCGCTCGCGGTCCGGCAGCCACTCCTCGCCGCCGGCGTCCGCGATCGCGTCGGCCGCCACCTTCAGCGCGATGAGCTGGTCCGGCTCCGTGCCCGCGACGGAGGTGGGCATGATGCCGAACCGGGTCACCTCGACCTGCGCCAGATCGTCCACGAATCCGCCCCGCCGGCAGTAGACGCGGTCCGAACGCCCCACGGCCTGCGGGTCGTAGAAGACCTCGTCCCAGCGTCCCGAGGGGACGTCGCTGATGGCGTCGACCCCGCCGACCAGATTCCGCCAGTAGGTGTCGAGGTCCGCCGCTCCCGGCAGGAGGACGGCCATGCCGACGACGGCGATCCCCGGGCGATGTGTGTCCTCGGCCATCACCCGTCACCAGGCCGATGCCGTGTAGAGGACCGCGTCGTCCGAACCGTCGCCCCAGGCCAGTTCCCGCAGCAGGGCGAGCACCCCCTCCTCGGGGTCGATCAGCCCGACGCCGCGGCGGGCGTACTCGCGCGCCAGCTCCGGGGTCACCATGCCGGAGTGCTCCCCGGACGGTGCCCACGGCCCCCAGTGCACGGTCAGCGCGCGGCGCTCGCCCCGCGCGGCCCACCGGCCGCCCAGGCTCTGCAGGGCGTCGTTGGCCGCCGCGTAGTCCACCTGGCCGCGGTTGCCGAGGACGGCGGAGATGCTGCCGAACAGGACCGCGAACCGAGGCCCGTTGGACAGGCCCTCCACGGCGTCCAGCAGCGCACGCGCGCCGTCCACCTTGGTGCCGAACACCCGACGGAAGGACTCGATGTCCTTGTCCGGCACCAGCCGGTCCTCGATCACACCCGCGGCGTGGACCACACCGTCCAGACGGCCGTACTCGGCGTGGATCTCCTTGACCAGCCCGTGGACGGCCTCGGTGTCGCGCACATCGGCCGCGTGGTACCGCACTTCGCTCCCGAGAGCGCGCAGGTGCCGGGCCGTGGCGGCGATCTCCCGCTGCGCCAGGATGCGCCCCACGGCGCGCTCGATGGCGGCGGGTGAGCGGTCGACGCCGGGCGAGGAGGCCAGGGCGGCGCGGAGAGCGGCGGGGTCCGACGCCGTACGGGCGGTGGCCGGGTCCTCCGGACCGGACAACTCGGGGGTTCTGCCGACGAGTTCGATTCGGCAGCGGGAGGCGGCGGCCAGGGCCGCGGCGAAGCGTGCCGTGATGCCGCGCGCCCCGCCGACCAGGAGGACCACCGACTCGTGGTCCAGGCCGATCGCTTGGGCCTCGGCCGTGCCGTCGCCTCCCGGCCCTGCACCTCGCGCGGCGAGGGGGCCGAGGTCGCGCTCGGCGGTCTCGATCCCGTACCGCGCACCCGCGGACCGCAGGACGACCGGGGCGGGCTCGGGGCACAGCAACTCGTCGGCCAGCGCGGCAGCGACGGCGGTCGGCGTCTCGTCGGCGCCGGTCTCGACGACGCGGGCGACGGTGTCCGGGTACTCCCGCGCGAGGGTACGGAACATGCCGCGCAGACCGTCCGTACGGCCGTCGTCCGACGCCGTGGCCGGTGCGGCGGCGATCAGCCAATGGGGGCCACGGTCCAGCACGGCCCGGAAGACCGGGAACGCCTCGGGCAGCAGAGGACCGTCGGCGCGGGCGAACGCCTCCAGATGGAACACACCGTCCACCGGACCGTCCTGCTCGGTGAGGAGGTGGCCCGGGCCGAGGACAACCGACTCCGCGCCCCGGTCGGCGAGTTCGGCGGACAGGCTCCGCACGACCGGGCTGCTGCCCTCGCCGAGCAGGGCGAACCGCCGCCCGGCGGCGGGCGCGGGGCGCTCCTCCCGGGCCTGGTGTCCGGGGTCGTTCACATGGTGTCCGCCATCGGCAGCCCCGGGCTCCGGGAGGGCGACACGCCGCAGCACGAACCGCGTGGGGGCCACGCCGGTGACCGGGGCGGGCTCGCGGATCTCCTCGTGGGCCGGTGCCGGTGCCGGTGCCGGTGCCGGTGCCGGTGCCGGGTCGGGCGACTCGGGTGCGGAAGGAAGCGAGGCCGGGGATGTGGCAGGGGACGAGGTGGAGGACGAGGTGAACTCACCCTGCGGGGAGGCCGGTTCGCCCCGCCGCATGGTCAGCGCCTCGGCGATGCCCGACGCCGTGCGCGCCTTGGAGAGGACCTCCACCTCGTCCTCGTCCAGCCCCGAGACACCGGCCGCGCCCTGGGGTGCGGCGCCGATACGGGAGGCCAGCTCACCGGCGATCTCGATCCGCTTGATCGAGTCGATGCTCAGATCGGCTTCGAGATCGAGATCGGGCTCGATCATGTCCACCGGGTAGCCGGTGCGCTCACTGATGATGTGCAGCACGGTGGCGAGCACGTCGGTCTCGCCGGACTCAAGGGGCCCGCCCACGGCGTCCGGCCCGGGCTCATCGCCCGGCGGGGACCCGTCCGGGGCCGGGACGCCGACCGCGGGCAACTGGGCCCCCGGCAACTGGGCTTCGGCAGGCGAGGGGGCGACCGCGGGCAGCGAGGCGACGGGGGCAGCCAGGGCCGGTGCGGCCACCGGCGGCGGAGGCGGCCCCGCCGTACCCGCTGCCGCGCCGAAGTAGGTCATCAGCACATCGCGTTGCGCGGCCACCATCTCCCGGCTGGTCGCCAGGAATTCGGAGACCATCCGGTCGCGGTCGGGAACGCCGTGGTCACGGGCTGGGTCAGTCACCGCACACTCCTGGATTCGTACGGCCGGTGTGAGCGAACCGGGCAGGGGATTGCCGTCACGGGTGCGGACCAGATGTCCGTCGACGGTCCAGCCGGGGGTCCGGGGCGGATCTCCGGCCCCTGCCTCGGACACGTCCCGGCCGTGGAACATCCAGCCGGTGCGCACCCGGGCACCGGTGACGGCCAGCCGGGCAAGTGCGGCGAGGAATCCGGGCAGCCCGCGGCGCCCCGGCGTCTCGCACGTCACGGTGGTGTGCGGCCGGTCGCCCAGGGTCGCGGACACCAGCGACGTCAGCACCGAGCCGGGGCCCGCCTCCACGAACACGCGGGCACCGGCGTCGTACATCGCCTCGATCTGCTCCATGAACCGCACGGGCGCGCCGATGTGGGCGGCCAGTTCGGCACGGATGCCGTCGGGACGCGCGTCGTGGACCCCGGCCGTGCGGTTGGACCACACCGGCACTTCCGGTGCCCGCACCGGCTGGTCCGCGAGTATCCCGGCGAACCGCTTCCCGGCATCGGCGACGACCGGGCTGTGGAAGGCGCAGGCGACGGGGATCTCCTTGGCGCCGTAGCCGCTCTCGCGGAGCCGGTCCACGGCGGTGGCGACGGCCCCGGCCGGTCCGGAGACGACGGTCTGCGCGGGGCTGTTGCGGTTCGCGAGAACGACGTGGTCCGCGAGACCGGCGGAGGCCAGCTCCCGCGCGACGTCCTCGCCACCGGCCGAGACCGCGGCCATCGACCCGGGGTCGGGCCCCGCGGCCGACAGGATCGCCCCGGCGCGTTCGGCGCTGAGCCTCAGCAGGGTCGCCGGGTCGAACGCCCCGGCGGCGCAGAGCGCGACGAGCTCGCCGTAGCTGTGCCCGGCGAGCATGGCAGGGGTGACGCCGGCACGGCAGAACATCTCGTGCACGGCGAGCCCGACCATGCCCAGGGCGGGCTGCGCGACACGGGTGTCGGTGATACGGGCCCGCTGCCGGTCCGCGACGCCCGGGCCGAACGCCGCGGGCGGATAGAGCGCGTCGGCCCACTCGCGCCCGAGGTGGAGGTAGCGCTGCGTCTCCGGAAAGGCGACGAACAACTCGCCCAGCATTCCGGGGCGTTGGCTAGCCTGTCCGGGGAAGAGGAACGCCACGTCGCCACCGGTCCCCGGTTCGCCACCGGCCAGGAACACCCCCGCCGCCGCGTCGTGTTCCCCCGCGAGCGCCCGCCGCAGCAGCCCCGGCAGCTCGTCCAGATCCCGGGCCACCACGGCCGCCTGCACGGGCTTGGCGGAGGCATCGGCGCGGCGCGAAGCGGCCAGGGCGAGGTCCGCGAGCCGCCAGGGACGCCCGCCCGTGTCATTGGTCCCGGCCAGATCCAGCAGATGTCCGATGGCCCGTGCGGCGTCCTCGCGGTCCGTGCCCCGGAAGAGGAACAGTTCCGCCGGCCACAGCCCGAGTCCTTGTGCCGGGGGAGGACCCTCGTCGTGGGCGCGCAGGACCACATGGAAGTTGGTGCCGCCGAACCCGAAGGCGCTCACCCCGGCTATCCGTTCGGCAGGCGGCGTCGGCCACGGCTGTGCCGCCGTGTGGAACACGAACGGGCTCACGCCCTCCTGCCAGGCCGGGTTGGGGTCCTCCAGCAGCCCGGTCGGCGGCGCGACCCCGGTGTGCAGGGCCATGGCGGCCTTGATCAGACCGGCCAGTCCTGCCGCGCACTTGGTGTGACCGATCTGCGACTTCACCGAACCGAGCACACAACTGCCGGGCTTCGCACCGGACTCGGTGAACACCTCGGTGAGGGCGCCGAGTTCGGTACGGTCCCCGACCACGGTCCCCGTCCCGTGCGCCTCGATCAGCCCCACCGCGGCCGGCGAGATCCCCGCGTTGCGGTACGCCCTCTCCAGTGCGGCCCGCTGCCCTTCGGGCCGGGGAGCGGTGAGCCCGCGCGACCTGCCGTCGCTGGAGCTGCCGACGCCCTTGATCACCGCGTAGATCCGGTCGCCGTCGCGCTCCGCGTCGGACAGCCGCTTGAGGACGAGACAGGCGACGCCCTCGCCGAGCGCGATGCCGTCCGCGCTGCGGTCGAAGGTGCGGGAGCGGCCGGTCGGGGACAGCGCGTGCACGGAGGAGAAGAGCAGGTAGTCGTTGATGCCGTTGTGCAGGTCCGCGCCGCCGCACAGCACCATGTCGCTGGTGCCGCCGGACAGTTCCTTGCAGGCCACGTCGACGGCGGCGAGCGAGGACGCGCAGGCCGCGTCCACCGTGTAGTTCGCGCCGCGCAGGTCGAGCCGGTTGGCGATGCGCCCGGAGATGACGTTGGCCAGCATCCCGGGGAACGAGTCCTCGGTCAGCCGCGGCAGTTGGGTGTCCAGACCGGGCGGCAGCTCGCCGATGTAGGCGGGCAGCAGCGTCCGTAGCGTGGCGGCGTTCGACAGATCGCTGCCCGCCTCGGCCCCGAAGACCACCGAGGTCCGGGAGCGGTCGAACTCCCGCCGCCCGTAACCGGAGTCGTCCAGCGCCCGCCGCGCGGCCTCCAGCGACAGCAGCTGCACCGGCTCGATGCTGCCGAGCGACGTGGGCGGAATGCCGTAGCGCAGCGGGTCGAACGGGATCCGGGGCAGGAAGCCGCCCCACTTGGACTCGGTACGGTCGCTGCCGGCGTCCGCCGCGTAGTAGACCGCCGGGTCCCACCGGTCGGACGGCACCTCGGTGACCGTGTCGGTCCCGGCGACGACGTTCGCCCAGTACGCGTCCAGGTCCGGGGCGTCCGGGAACATGCACGCCATGCCCACCACGGCGATGTCCAGCGGCTCCGGCGGCTCCTCGCGGGGCCGCGCATCGCCCGCGCGCCCGAGGACCGTCTCAGCCCGCTCCGCGAGGAACGCCGCAGCCCCGGCGGTGACCGCTGTGTGCAGCGCGGCGATCGTCGTGATCTCGGACCGCAGCACGGCCACATCGCCGGCCATGAACATGCCCTTGGCCAGTTGTTCGTGCTCGTCGCGCCCGGCGAGCTCCTCACCGATCCGCTCCACGCCCTTGCTGGCGATCCTCAGCCGCCCGACGTTCAGCCGCTCGAGCTGCTCCCACGCCTCGCGGTCCGGTACGCCACCGGCCCTCAACTCGTCCTTGAGAGCGCGGTAGTCCTCGGTGTACGGGCTCGGCACGCAGCGCGTCGCATGGCCGGGCGCCGTCTCCAGCAGCTCGGTCCGCCGCGCCTGGAGGACCTGCTGCTGGAAGACGGGCCGGACCGCGCCGCGGCCGACCGCTTCCTCGGTGAACAGATAGGCGGTGCCCATGAGGACACCCACGGCCACCCCGCGCGCCGTCAGGGGCGCGGCGAGCGCGGCGACCATCGCCGAGGACCGTTCGTCGTGCACGCCTCCGGCGAAGAACACCTGGAAGCGGACGGGGTCGGCGTCACCGGCGGTGTCCAGGAACTCGGTGAGGACCGCGATCTGCGCCTCCCACAGGGCGAAGCTGCTCCGCGGTCCGACGTGGCCCCCGCACTCCGAGCCCTCGAAGACGAACCGATGGGCGCCCGCCCCGAGGAACTGCCGGAGCAGGCCGGGGGAGGGCACGTGCAGAAACGTATCGATCCCGGCTTCCTCCAGGACTGCCGCCTGCGAGGGGCGTCCCCCGGCCAAGATGGCGCAGGACGGCCGGAGTTCGCGGATGATCTCGAGCTGGGCGGTTCTGATCCGCTCGGGAGCGAACCCCAGCACGCCCACCCCCCAGGGCTGTTCCCCCAGCAGTGCGCGGGTCTCCTCCAGCAGCGTCCGCGTCTGCTCCGCGCCGGCGAGGGCCAGCGCGAGGAACGGCAGGCCGCCGTGCTCGGCGACCGCCCCGGCGAACGCGGCCTGGTCGCTGACCCTGGTCATCGGACCCTGCGCGAGCGGCAGGGACGTCCCCAGCGCCCGGCTCATCGCCGATCCGGGGAGCAGCGCGGCGGACGGCGTACGGTCCCGGGCGTCCTCGGGTACCGCCTCCGGCGCCGCATCGGGGGTGGCGTCCCGTGCTTCATGGCGTACGGCATCCCGCGCCGCATCGCGTACGGCATCGGTGACCGCGCGTACGGCGCCGCCGACATCACCCCACTGCTGGGCGAAGTGGGCGGCGAGAAAACCGTCCTGACCGACCGGCAGCAGCCGGGTGCGCGGGTCCTCCGACCCCAGCAGCGCGGCGACACCGGCCGGGTCGTCCGGGTAGGGCGGTGCGTCGGGGCCGCGGCGGCGCAGCACCCGGTGCCCTGCCACCACCACGGTCTCGGAGCCGTCCATCGTGCGTACGGCCGCGGCCACGTCCTCGGGCGTACCGGACTCCGCGAGCAACGCGAGCTGGGTGTCCAGGACGACCCCCGCCGCGCCGCCGAGCACGGCGGCCGCCGCGGTGCGCGGGCCGATGCCGCCGCACGCCCAGACGGGCAGATCGGCCAGGTCGGGGTCCGCGAGCAGCTGCTGGAGCAGGACGAACGTGCTCAACTCCCCTACGCGGCCTCCGCTTTCGTGGCCGCGCGCGACCAGGCCGTGCGCACCGGCCAGGGCGGCGGCCACCGCTTCCTCCCGGCCGGTGACCTCGGCCAGGACCCGGTGGGCGGAGGTGAGGGCGTCCGGGGCCAGTGGGGCTCCGGCCCCGAGCAGCACGGTGTCGACGGATCCGCCGTCCAGCAGGTCGGAGGCGGTGAGCGCGCACCCGGCGCCGATCCGTACGCCGAACGGCCCCGGCACCCACTCCCGGACCGCCGCCAGCGCCTCTCTGGCCCGCCTCCCTCCGTTTCCGAGATCCAGGATCCCGAGTCCACCGGCCCGGCAGACCGCGGCGACGACTCTCGGATCCGGTTCACCGAACGGGCTGATTCCGAGGACCGTTCCGGTCACGGGTGCAGTGGTCACGGGCACTCCGAAAAGAGGGATTCGTTCCGGGGAAAACGAATCGGAAAGCGGGGGGAAAGAAATGTGATGGGGGGAGGTGGGGGCGGGTGGTCCAGGGCCTGTGCGGCGAGCGGAAATGCCGCTTGCGTCCGACCGGTGAAATCAGCCTGTTGTCGGGCCGGGCGGAGTGTCAATGAACACTAGGGATCCCCCGGTGGTGCCGGACCGGCCTCGTGGCAGCCACGAGACTTAGTGGGATCCGGTGACCACGAGACAGCAGGCGGTACCACGAGAAACCCCTTGCCGGTAGCGTGGCAGGGGGTTCGGGGAGGGGCTGCGGCGAGCGGTTGCGGTCGGTGGGAACCGGCGGGCGGAGACGTGCCGCGGCCGGGCGCCGTCCTCCGGTCCGCACCGTTCGCGCCCCGTACGGGACATACGCACGGCGGAATTCAGATGAACACCGGGAAATGCGGAGCGAGATATTCCGTCAACGCCGTCCGCATCGTACGGACGAGATGACGCGGTCAGGCCGTGAGACGGCGCGCAGTGCGCCGTTCCCATTGCCCGATCCAGGCTTTCAGCGGGATCAGGAGCACCCAGAAGAACTTGGCCCCGCTCGGGGTGGCGAAAGCCAAGGGAACGGCGATTCCGAACACCACCACCGTGGATGCGAAATCGGCGGCGTGGAGCAGGCGGAACTTGCGCCCGAGCGGGCTGTCCGGAGGCGGAAGGATCCGCTGGACGGCGAGCAGCAACGCGAGGTGGACCGCGTTCGTGGCGGCGACGCTCAGGGAGTAGATGGCGACGGGCAGGGACTGGTCGCCGTACTCCGCGAGCAGTGCCGTGGGGAACGGGAGCAGCGCGATCAGCCCGAGCCCCAGCAGTGTCAGCCCGGTCACCCAGCCGTCGACCGCCCGCAGGGACCCGAGGATACGGCGGTGGTCGGTCCAGAACTCGGCGATGACAGCGAAACTGATCGCGTAGGCCGCGAGGTTGGGGAGAGCCTTGTGCAGGGCGTCGTGGAACTGCTCATTGTTCAGCCCGGGCGGGATCGACACATCGAGCACCAGCAGGGTCATGGCGATGGCGAAGACGCCGTCCGCGAGGGCCGTCAGACGCTGAGCGGCCGTGTCGGGTTCGGTGGCGACGGGTGCAGACGGCATGCGGGAAACGCTATGCAGCGGACCTGCGCCCGCTGCCGTGCTCGCCCGCGTGCCCGGTGGGCACGGATGTTCCAACGGTGCAGCCGGGAGGCGGTGGTTGACGTGCGGCGGGCCGGCGGCCATCGCCCCCGGGGCCCGCCGTCGAACGCCGTCGTGTCCCGGCCGTGGTTGTGCCAGTCGCCGGTCGCCGCCACATGCCGTGCCGGGAGGGGCGGTTGCCTCGAATCCGCCGACGCGCGCCGGTGAGGGGTGCGAGGCGGAGAGGTGGGCGGACGGGCCGTGCTGGCCGGGCCGGGGGGAGAGAGCCGTCCGCGTTTCGGCGGAGGTCGGCGTACCCGACGCCGAGGACCGACGGCCATCGGCCCTTCGACGACGTCCACGGCTCAGAAGCTCCCGGGCCCGTATGGCTCCCTGGGAGTCATACGGCTCCCAGGACTCATACGGCTCCCGGCACCGCGCGGACGGCGAGGCCGTGCCCGGCCGGAGGGGGGCCTGACGGCCGTCCGGCAGGTCGGCGTCCTCACCGACCTGGTGGCTGTCCGCCGATCACCATCCTCACGCCCCCCGTGCGACTTCGTGCGCGACCCGGCCCGGGACCCCGCGTTCGACCCCGCGCCCGCCGTCCGCCAGCCGTGAACCGACAGCCGGGTGGCTGCTCCGGAGAGGCCCGCCCCTCGCCCCGTCGCCGCGCCGATCCGGCGGAGCCCTACGCCGCAGAGCCGTCGCGGGGCTCGACGCGGGTCCGGCCCGGACCGCTGCCCGTCCCACGGGCGCCCGGCGGCGCGCGAGCCCCCCCGGCCCTCGGCGCCCCGTACGCCACCCACCCCGCGCAGTCACAGCCACCGGGGCCTCCGACCGGTCACGTGCCCGCCCTGGGGCCGGTCACGCGCCCGCCCGGGGGCTGGTCACGTGCCCGCCCGGGGGGACCGGGCATCGCGAGGACGGCGGGCAGCGCCGTGTCACGGGCCCGGAGGGTCGGCCGATGAGGACCGCGAGGTCCGCCTGACGAGGGAAGGTGACGGGAACGCGACGGTGGCGAATGCGCTGTCCGGCCGCACGATCACCGCCGCGGTGCCGGCCCTTCCCGCCGTGCTCCCTCCCCCTTGGCGGAAACCACAGACCGGCGTCGGGCCCACTCGGCCGATGGCACAGACATCGGCGGCGGATGGCCAAGCCGGGCCGGGGTCGGCGACAATGGCCTAGGAGCCGCAGCCCGATCCAGCTCGGCCCGGTGCTGACTCCCCGCCCGCCCTTACGTAAAACCGCAGGTGAGAGAGTTAGATGCGCTTCCTCAACGACCAGAAGCCGGCGTACGACCTGACGTACGACGACGTGTTCATGGTGCCGGGCCGCTCGGCGGTCGGGTCCCGGCAGGGTGTCGACCTGTCGTCCCGCGACGGCACCGGCACGACCATCCCCCTCGTCGTCGCCAACATGACCGCGATCGCCGGCCGCCGCATGGCCGAGACGGTCGCCCGCCGCGGCGGCCTCGTGGTGCTCCCGCAGGACATCCCGCTCGATGTCGTCGCCGAGGTCGTCGGGTGGGTGAAGGAGCGCCATCTGGTGCTCGACACCCCGATCGTCCTCGCCCCGCACGCGACGGTCGCCGACGCGCTGTCCCTGCTGCCCAAGCGGTCCCACGGCGCCGGAGTCGTCGTGGAGGACGGCCGGCCCGTCGGCATCGTGACCGAGTCGGACCTGACCGGGGTGGACCGCTTCACGCAGCTGAACGAGGTCATGTCCCGGGAACTCCTGGTCCTCGACGCAGGCATCGACCCGCGCGAGGCCTTCAACCGCCTCGACGCCGCCCACCGCAAGATCGCGCCCGCGGTCGACCGGGACGGCCGGCTCGTCGGCATCCTCAACCGCAAGGGAGCCCTGCGCGCGACCCTCTACACCCCGGCGACCGACGCCGACGGCAGGCTGCGCATCGCCGCCGCCGTCGGCATCAACGGCGATGTCGCGGGTCGGGCCAAGGCGCTTCTCGCGGCCGGGGTGGACACCATCGTCGTGGACACCGCGCACGGCCACCAGGAGTCGATGATCGGCGCGCTGAAGGCGGTGCGGGGAGTCGACCCGCAGGTCCCGGTCGTGGCGGGCAACGTCGTGGCCGCCGAGGGCGTACGCGACCTCATCGAGGCGGGAGCCGACATCGTCAAGGTCGGGGTCGGGCCCGGCGCCATGTGTACGACGCGGATGATGACCGGCGTCGGCCGCCCGCAGTTCTCAGCCGTGCTCGAATGCGCCGCGGAGGCAAGGAAGTTCGGCAAGCACGTCTGGGCGGACGGCGGCGTACGGCACCCGCGCGACGTGGCGATGGCACTGGCGGCCGGTGCGTCCAATGTGATGGTCGGGTCCTGGTTCGCCGGCACGTACGAGTCGCCGGGCGACCTTCAGCACACCGCCGACGGACGCCCGTACAAGGAGAGCTTCGGCATGGCTTCGGCCCGCGCCGTGCGCAACCGCACCTCGGAGGAGTCCGCGTACGACCGGGCGCGCAAGGGCCTGTTCGAGGAGGGCATCTCCACCTCGCGGATGTTCCTGGACCCGGACCGCCCGGGCGTCGAGGACCTCATCGACTCGATCATCGCGGGCGTGCGCAGCTCGTGCACGTACGCGGGGGCCGGCTCGCTGGAGGAGTTCCACGAGCGGGCGGTCGTGGGCGTGCAGAGCGCCGCGGGCTACGCGGAGGGCAAGCCGCTGCACGCGAGCTGGCAGTAGCGGAACAGCAGGGGACGAACGGCAGTCGGCCCCGCCCGGGCGTGTCCCGGGCGGGGCCGACTCGTGCGGCAACGTCGCGTGCGGCCGACCGCTTCCGCGGTCGTACGGGTCAGCCCGTCCGGACGGCGACGCGCTCCACAACACGCTCGTCACCGAAGCGCCCGTCCCCGTCCGGCGTGCCGTTGAGCGATGCGTCGAGCGCGTCGTCGAGCGAGTCCGCTGCGACCGGCTCGGATTCGCCGTGGCCCGCCTCGCCGGGCGGGATCCACCACGGGACCTCGCCGCCCTCGAGGTAGGTGAGCAGGATCCCCTCGCGGAGCGCCCAGGGGGAGATGACGACGCGGTCGAGCCCGATCAGCTTCATCGTGGTGTGCGCGACCACGGCTCCGGCGAGCGACTGCCCGGCGCGGGCCTGCGAGATGCCGGGCATGCTCGACCGGTCGGCCGTGGGCAGCGCCGCCAGCGCGTCGATGGCGGGGCGCAAGTCCCTCCGTGCGAGCCCGCGTTGGACGAACGGGCCCTCCCGTCCCGGGGCCGCACCGCAGAGCCGGGCGAGCTGCTGGAACGTCCGCGAGGTGGCCACGCCCGTACGCGGTCCCTCCCACCGTATCCGCGCCGCGACGTCCCGCAGTTCATGGCGGACGCGTCGGCGGAGCGCCTTCAGCGCGGGGGGCCGGGGCGGATCCTGGTGGCCGAAGTGCTCCCGGGTCAACCGGCCCGCCCCCAGGGGCAGCGAGGTCGCGAAGTCCGGCATTCCGCTGCGCCCGAAGGCGACTTCGAGCGAGCCCCCACCGATGTCGAGCAGCACGAGTGGCCCCGACCGCCATCCCATCCACCGGCGGGCGGCCAGGAACGTCAACTCGGCCTCGGTGCCACCGGACATGAGACGCAGCGGCATTCCGGTACGACGGAACACCGCCTCCAGGACCTCCCGGCGGTTGGGCGCGTCACGCACCACCGACGTGGCGAAGACGAACGGCGCCGTCACGCCCCACCGTTCGGCTTCGTGCCGCGCCGCGGCCACCGCGTCGGCCAGCACTGCCACGGCCTCACCGGCGATCCGGCCGCTGTCGTCGAGATGCTCGGCCAGCCGGAGTCGGCGTTTCGAGGTGTGCACGGGTAAGGGGACGGTCCCTTCGCCGTCCGCGACCATCAACCGCACCGTGTTCGAGCCCACGTCCACCACGCCGAGTCGCATGGGGGCTGCCTACCCGTGACACCCGCGCAGCAAGCCCTTGCCGCTCACTCCCTGATGTGAACCGGGCTCGCTCGGTGACGATGCTTTCTGATTTCTGGTGAAAAGTTGTATATGCCCCATACTGGAAATGGTGTTGGACCCCTCCAATGCCTCGCGGGGGTCATGAACTCTTGCGCGCATCAGGTCTCCGTGACGCGACAACAGCGAGACCGGAGAGGACGACGATCATGAACAACGGCCAGACGGCGCTCGCCATCGCCGGAGGCTACGTCCTCGGACGCACACGCAAGGCGCGCGTCGCTCTCGGGCTGGCCGCCCTTGCGGCGAGCCGGGGGCTGGGCAGCCGAGGTCTCGGTGAAGCCGGCGAGCTCGTGAAATCGGCGGGGGGCGACAAGCTCACCGCGAACCTGCGCGGCCGGCTCGTCAAGGCGGGCAGAACGGCGGTCACCGGCGCGGTCGGCCACCGGGTCGACGCACTCAGCGACCGGATCGAGCGCAGGACATCGTCGCTGCGCGGCGGACCGTCCGACGACGGAGAGGCCGAGTCCGCCGAGCCGGAGGACGAGCAACAAGAGCGGACGGACGCCCGCGACTCCACGCGGAAGCGGTCGACGGGCAAGGCGTCCGGGGCCGGGAGCGGGAAGGCGGAATCCTCGCGCAAGACGAGCGGAACCGGTACGGGCAGAAGCGGGCCCGGTACGGGCAGGACCGGATCGGGCTCGCCGCGGACCGGCACGAGCAAGGCCGGTACCGGGCGGACCGGCACCGCCAAGTCCGGCACCGCCCAGTCCGGCACCGCCCAGTCCGGTACCGCCCAGTCCGGTACCGCCAAGAAGGAGACAGCCAACAAGGAGACAGCCAACAAGGAGACAGCCAACAAGGAGACAGCCAAGAAGGCGACCGCCAAGAAGGCGACCGCCAAGAAGGCGACCGCCAAGAAAGAGACAGCCAAGAAGGAGACAGCCAAGAAGGAGACCGGAAGCGGTCGTTCGGGAGCCGCGCGGAAGAGCAGCGGCTCGGGTGGTTCGGCCGGGCGGAGCCGAGGGTGATGGAGGTGGTGATGACGTATGGCTGAACAGTCGAAGGGCCGCTCGGACGGAAACGGCACCCTGGGCCAGGAGTTGCACACCGACCGGCTGAGGCAGGAGGTGCAGGACCTTCTCGGCGCGCTCGGTGAGAGGGCGATCGGCTCGCTCAGCGACAAGGTGGGCGGCGTCACCGACCGGTTGACGGATATCGGGCCGGACGGCGGGCCTGGTCTGATGGCTGCGCTGACGGGCGGAAAGTCTCTGGCCGAGGGCAAGTCACCGCTGCGCGCGATGGTCGGAAGTGGTCTGACCGGGATGAAGGAGAAGGCCAAGGGGGCCCTGTCCGGTGCCGTCGGCGGGGGCGGCGGGGGCGGCGGGGGTGACAAGGACAAGAAGATCAAGGTCACCAATATCGTCGAGCAGATCGACGTCGGCGTCCCGGTCTCGACCGCCTACGACTATTGGACGCAGTTCGAGGACTTCCCCGCTTTCATGAAGAAGGTCGAGAGCGTCGAGCAGGAGTCGGAAGCCGAACTGGAGTGGAAGGCTCAGGTCCTCTGGTCCCATCGGAAGTGGCAGTCGACGATCATGGAGCAGGTTCCGGACGAGATGATCGTCTGGCAGTCGAAGGCCGAGAAGGGCCACGTCGACGGTGTGGTCACCTTCCATGAGCTGACGCCCAATCTGACGCGGATCCTGCTGGTGCTGCAGTACCACCCGCAGGGGTTCTTCGAGCAGACCGGGAACCTGTGGCGGGCGCAGGGCCGACGTGCGCGCCTGGAGCTCAAGCACTTCCGCCGTCATGTCATGACCGACACCTTCCTCAACTCCGAGGACGTCGAGGGGTGGCGCGGCGAGATCCACGAAGGCGAAGTCGTCAGCAGCGCTGAGGACGAGGAAGAGGAACCCGAGGACGCGTACGACGACGAGGAAGAGCCGGAGGACGAGTACGAAGAGGACGAAGAGGCGGAGGACGAGTACGAGGAGGACGAGGAGCCGGAGGACGAGTACGAGGAGGAGGACGAGGAGCCGGAGGAAGAGGAGCCCGAGGAGGAGCCCGAGCGTCCCCGACGGCGGTCCCGGACCGCGCAGCGGTGAGCCGCCTTCCCGCTCCGACCGGCGCCCCTCGCCCCCCCGTAACCAGCACGGCATGCGGACCCATCCCGCCCGGTGCACGCTGGAGTCATGAGCAGAGCGCGTCATTCCGTGACCACCCAGGCGGCCAGGGGCGCAGCACCCGAGTCGCTCGGGATCTACCTCAACGACCATCTGGCCGGTTCCACGGCGGGCGTCGAACTCTCCCGCCGTATCGCCCAGCGGCACCACGGCGGCTTCGGCAGCGGTGAACTGGAGCGGCTCGCGCAGGAGATCGCGCGGGACCGCGCCTCGCTGCTCGGGATCATGGAGGCGCTCGGGGTGCCAGTACGCCGCTACAAGATCGCCGGGGGCTGGATCGGCGAAAAGTTCGCCCGCCTCAAGCCGAACGGGCGGGTGGTGCGCAGCTCGGGCCTCGGCGTGGTCATCGAGCTGGAGACGCTGCGGCTGGGCGTCGAGGGCAAGTACCTGCTCTGGCGGGCCCTGGAGGTCGTAGCCGACCCGGACTCCCCCCTCGATCCGGACGAGCTGTACGAGCTGAAGGACCGCGCCCGCGATCAGATCGAAATCCTGGAGTCGCTGCGCATCCGGGCGGCGTCCGCCGCCTTCGCGCCGGGTGTGCCGGCGCCCCAGTAGGGGCCCGTTTGTCGGCGCGGCCATTCCGTTCGTCTCACGGGCACGGGCACAGGCACGGGCACGGGCACGGGCACGGGCAGCGGCAGCGGCAGCGGCCGCGGATGCCGCGCGCGGGTCCAGGCCCTTCCGCGCGGATCCTCGGACGCCTGGTCCGGTGTGCCCTTGACCGCGGCACTGCGACGTCGCGAGCGCCGTCCGGCTTCCGGAGGCACGGCTGTCCCCGCGCAGCCCTCGACCGCGCCGTCCGGCCCGCCGTCCGACGGAGCCGTCCCCGGCGGTCCGGCCCGCCGTCCGACCCCCGCGGTCCCGGAACCGCCGGACGGCCCTTCACAGGCAGCGCCCGGCCCCGTGGATCGCCTCCACCCGGGCCCTCCCCGTCCCGGGCGCCGTACCCGCACCTCCGTCCCCACGCCCCGTAGCGAATTTGGCAATCCCCTCGGTGACCTGCAACGATCTCCCGCGCTGCGCGTCCTACGCGCAACGATTGCGCGCCGATGCGCAAGGTTCGTGCATTACGGGCTCGCACACCCGGCTCGTAGTGTCGTGCGCTGTACGTGGAGTGGCGGTGACCGCCCGCTCGGCGGTCCCCGTCCCGGGCTTTTCTGCCATGCCTGCCGGGTTCCGCCGCCGGTCGCCCGCCGGAGACCGGTAGCAGTACCGGCAGCAATGGAGGAGCCCCCAGTGGTGGAGCACGGCGCAGCCCCCGAGGCCGCGGAAGGTGAGACGCGGTCCCCCCGGCCGCCCGCGGGCGGCTTCGGTTCCCGTCTGATGCGGCGCAAGCCGGTCGAGCGGCTGGTCGCCGAGGGCGGCCACGGTGAGAACGGCTCGCTGCGGCGCTCCCTCGGCATGTGGCAGCTGACGATGATCAGCATCGGCGCCACGCTGGGCACCGGCATCTTCGTCGTGCTCGGCGAGGCGGTCCCGGACGCCGGTCCCGCGGTCACGCTGTCGTTCGTCCTCGCCGGGCTGACGGCGCTCTTCTCCGCCCTCTCCTACGCCGAGCTGGCCGGCACCATCCCGGTCTCCGGCTCCTCGTACTCGTACGCGTACGCCACCCTGGGCGAGATCGTCGCCTGGGTCTGCGGCTGGTGCCTGATCCTCGAGTACGGCGTCTCGGTCGCGGCCGTCGCGGTCGGCTGGGGCGAGTATCTGAACGAGCTGCTCGACGGCACCATCGGCGTCACGATCCCCGACGCGCTGGCCGCGCCGCCCGGCGAGGGCGGCCTGTTCAACCTGCCCGCGCTGCTGGTCGTCATGCTGGCCATGGCCTTCCTCCTGGGCGGGGCCCGGGAGAGCGCCCGCGCCAACACGATCATGGTCGCGGTGAAGATCGGTGCGCTGCTGCTGTTCTGCACCGTGGCCTTCACCGGCATACGGGCCGGGAACTACACGCCGTTCATGCCGCTGGGCATGGCCGGGGTGAGCGCCGCGGGAGCCACGCTCTTCTTCTCGTACATCGGCTTCGACGCCGCCTCCACCGCGGGCGAGGAGGCCAAGGACCCCAAGCGGGACCTCCCGCGCGCGATCATGCTCTCGCTCCTCATCGTGACCGCGCTCTACGTGCTGGTGGCAGCCGTCGCCGTCGGGGCACACCCCTGGAAGGGCTTCGAGGGCTCCGAAGCCGCCCTCGCCGGGATCATGAGAGAGGTCACCGGCCAGAGCTTCTGGGGCGTACTCCTCGCGGCGGGCGCCGTCGTCGCCATCGCGAGCGTGATCCTCACCGTGCTCTACGGCCAGACCCGCATCCTGTTCGCGATGTCGCGCGACGGCCTGGTCCCGAAGGTCTTCTCCAGGGTCGACCCGCGCACCGGCAGCCCCCGCGCCAACACCCTGATCGTCGCGCTCTTCTGCGGCGTCCTCGCGGCCGCCGTCCCGCTCGGCAGCCTGGCCGACGCCACCAGCATCGGCACGCTCTTCGCCTTCGCCCTGGTGAACGTCGCGGTGGTCGTGCTGCGCAGAACCCGGCCTGAGATGCCGCGTACGTTCCGGGTGCCGCTCTCCCCGCTCCTGCCGGCCGTGGGCTTCGGGTTCTGTGTCTGGATGATGGGCAGCCTCGACGCCGTCACCTGGGCAGTCTTCGGGGTCTGGATGGCCGTCGGCCTTGTGGTCTACTTCGGGTACGGCATGCGCCGCTCCCGTCTGGAGGCGGCACCGGCTCAGGCACCCGCAGAGAAGTGAACCACCCGCAGTGCGACTGAACGATCTCGACGAACGCATCGTCCACGCCCTCGCCGCGGACGCCCGCCGCTCGTATGCGGACATCGGCGCCGAGGTCGGCCTGTCCGCGCCCGCCGTGAAGCGGCGCGTGGACCGGCTGCGGGCGGAGGGGGCGATCACCGGTTTCACCGTACGGGTCGACCCCGCCGCGCTGGGCTGGGAGACGGAAGGGTTCATCGAGCTCTACTGCAGCCGCAACACCGTTCCCGAGGCGATCCACCGCGGGCTGTCGCGCTACCCGGAGGTGGCGTCCGCGTCGACCGTGACCGGTGACGCGGACGCGATCGTGCAGGTCTTCGCGTCCGACATGCGCCACTTCGAGCAGGTGCTGGAGCGGATCGCGGGGGAGCCGTTCGTGGAGCGCACCAAGTCGGTGCTGGTCCTCTCTCCGCTGCTGCGCCGCTACAGCTCGGGCGCCCCGGGCTGACCGCACCGGCGCCACAGGGCCGTGAGCTGCGGGGCAGGTGAACGGGCAAGCCAGGTGGACGGGCAAGCCAGGTGGACGGGCAGGCCAGGTGGACGGGCAGGCCAGGTGGACGGGCAGGCCAGGTGGACGGGCAGGCCAGGTGGACGGGCAGGTCGGCCGGGCATGCCGGGCCGGGTGAACACGCGGGACCGGTGAGTTTCCCCGGCCCTCACCCACTGGTCGTTGTTTCGTCGGCTCCGCATCTGCGAGCGTGGGGGGCCGGCCGAGCGACATGAACGGACGACGGAACAGGGGGCGGTGTGGACACCGCACTGTGGATGTACGCCTCGCTGGCCCTCGTCACCGCCCTGCCGCTGATCCCCAACTCCGCGGTCCTGGCCACGGCGGGAGCGCTCGCCGCGGTGGGCCGGCTCGACCTCTCCCCGGTGCTGCTCGCCCCGCTCGCCGGGGCGCTGGCGGGCGATCTGGCCGTGTACCGGGCCGGGAGCCGGGCGCGGGGCCGCGTCCTCGCGTGGGTGGCGCGCCACCCCAAGCGCCGCGCGGTGACGGAGTGGGCGGCGGCCCGCGTCGGGCGGCACGGAATCCCGGCGGTGATCGCGATGCGCTTCGTGCCGTGCGGGCGTTTCCTGGGCGGGCTGACCACGGGTCTGGTCGCGTTCGGCACGCGCCGGTATCTGATCGGGGCGGGCATCGCCGAGCTGATCTTCGTCGCCTGCACCGTCGGTCTCGGTTACGCCGGCGGGCTCGTCGCCGCGACCAGCGGATCCGCGCTCGCCATCGGGCCCGCGGTCTCCCTGGCCGTCGCCGCCGCGACCGCCGCGGCGCAGCGGGCGTCCCGCCGGCGGGAGGTGTCCTCGCGGGACGATGCACCAGGCGTCGTGATCCCGTGGGCCCCGGCCGGACAGGCCGTGTCCGCACAGTCCGTATCCAACAGTCCGTATCCACCCAGCCCGTATCCGCACAGGCTCGGTCCGCACGGACCGACTCCCCGCGGGAAACCTCACCGCAGGCGCTGCCCTCATGGGACGAATCGCCTCAACTCCCCACCGTGCACGGTTCGGTGAGCGGCGGGCGAAGTGATCTGCGTCATCACTTTCTACTTTCAAGTAGCCAACGGCGTCAGGCCAGCTAGCGTGCAGGGACATCCTGTCCCTCTGCGCCCGGGGAGACCATGCGCAGGCGTCCTGGCCGTCCCACCATCCGTACCCGGATCGTCACCCTGACCCTGATCCCGATCGCCGCGCTGCTCGCCCTCTGGGCGTCGGCGATGGTCTCGATGACCGGGGACCTGAGGGCGCTCATGCGCCTGCAGGGGGTGTACGAGCATTTCGGCACGCCCGTGGACACCGCCATCGGCCAGATCCAGACCGAACGGCGCCTGGCCGCCGTGTACTTGGCCTCACCCGGCAGCGCCGCCCGCACCGCCCTGGCCCGGCAGCACCGCGCGACGGACCGTGCCGTACGGAGCATGCGCGCGGCCGTGTCCGGCCAGGATCGGCAGGACGAGCTGACCGGACGTCAGCGCGCGGCCCTGCGGTCGATGGCGGCCGCCGGCGGCCGCCTGCCCGCGCTGCGCGACCAGGTGATGTCCCGTCGGATCTCCTGGGACCGGGCCGTCGACGGCTACACGACGGTCGTCGAGCCGACCTTCGCCGTCCAGTCGTCGCTGACCGCCCTTCAGGCCGGGCAGTTGGCGCGCGAGGCGCAGACCGTCGTCGAACTCGTACGGGTGCGGGAGTTCGTCTCACGCGAGGACGCGCTCGTGGCGGGGGCCCGTGCCGCCGGATCGTTCGATGCGGCGCAGTTCCGGTCGCTGGTCGCCACGATCGAGGACCGGCGCGTCTTCCAGCGGACGTATGTGCCGGACCTGCCCGAGGACTCGCGCACGCTGTTCGAGGAGTTCCAGCGCGGTCGTGCGTACGAGGACCTGACCACCGGCGAGGACGCTCTGCTGGCCGCGGGCGCGCGCGGCGCGGGGAAGGCGGTCGCAGCCGACTCCTGGCGCACGACGATGGACGCGGTGGTGCGGCGCTACATGGCGCTGTGCACCGAGGCCGCCGGGAACTCAGCAGAGCGCGGACGGGACTTCGCCGGCGACGAGTTGATCCGCACCGGTGCGGTGGGCGGCCTGGGCCTCCTGGCCGTCGCCGGATCGGTGGTGCTCTCGGTGCGCGCGGGACGCCGGATCTCGGCCAGGCTGGAGGATCTGCGCGACTCCGCGGATCTGGCCACACGTCAGCTTCCGGACCTCATACAGAAGTTGAGCCACGGGGACGGGGTCGACCCGGCCTCGGTCCTCCCGCCGCTTCCCGACGACGGCGACGCGGGGGCGCAGGACGAGATCGGTCAGGTCTCGCGGGCGCTCGGCACCGCGCACCGGGCCGCGGTCGAGGCGGCCGTCGAGCAGGCCGGTCTGCGCCGGGGCGTGTCCGCCGTCCTGCTCAACATCGCCCGCCGCAACCAAGCGCTGGTGCACCGTCAGTTGAAGCTCGTGGACACCCTGGAGCGGCGCACCGCCGACCCGGACGTCCTGGAGGACCTGTTCCGGATCGACCATCTGACGACACGGATGCGGCGCCACGCCGAAGGCCTGATCATCCTCTCCGGCTCCGCCCCGGGCCGCCGCTGGCGCAAGCCCGTGCCCGTGGTCGACGTCGTGGGCTCGGCGGTGGGGGAGATCGAGGAGTACGCGCGCGTCGACGTGCCGCCGATGCCCGCCGTGGGCGTCAAGGGCGAGGCCGTCGCCGACGTCGTGCATCTGATCGCCGAACTCGTCGAGAACGCAACGGTGTTCTCGCCACCCCACACCCCCGTCACCATGCGGCTGGAGAAGACCCGGCGCGGCTGTGTGCTGCAGATCGACGACCGGGGTCTCGGCATGGACCCGGCCGCCCTGGACGAGGCCAACCGGACCCTCGCCCGGGAGGGCGACTTCGACCCGGCGCTGACCGAGCGTCTCGGCCTGTACGTCGTCGGGCGCCTCGCCGGGCGCCACCGGATCGACGTCTCGCTGACCCGGTCCCCCTACGGCGGGACCACGGCCGTCGTCGTGCTGCCCGGCGCGATTCTGGAGGACCTGCCGGAGATCGCGGTCATGAACGTGGAGGAGACCGCGGAGGCCGAGGCCACCGCGGACCCCGAGAGCCCCTCGTTCGCCGTTCCCGCCTCCGTGGCCGCGGGGCCGGTGACGTCCATGCGGCCCGCGGGCGGTCTCGACGGCACCGGAGACCACGACGGCCTCGACGATCCGGCCGGCCTCGGCGGCCTGGACGGTCCCGGCGGACTCGATGGTCCCGGCGGTTTCGACGATCCCGCCGTCCTGCCGCGCCGCGTACGGCAGAGCCATCTCGCGCCGCAGCTCCGCGCCGTCGGATCCACCGGAACCGGCTCCGGAGGCCGGTCGTCCGGGGCTCCGGCTCCGGCGTCGGTGCGAGGCAGACGGTCGACCACGCCGGGACGCCAGGAGCCGGACGCCGCGGGCCGCGAGGTGACACCCGAGCGGATGAGCGTGATCTTCGGGGCGTTCCAGCGAGGCGTGGAACGCGGGCGCGACAGCGAGCCCGAGGAGCGGCCCGGTACCCAGGGATCCCGATCGAACACCACCGAGGGGGCGGACGATGACACGCGACGACCGGGGCACTGAACGCCGGGACGGCGGACTCGACTGGCTGCTGGACGACCTGGTCGCCCGCACCGAGCACGTACGGCAGGCTGTGCTGCTGTCCGCGGACGGGCTCCCGACGAGCGCCTCCGAGGGGTTGAGCGCCGAGGACATCGACCATCTCGCCGCGGTCAGTTCCGGGTTCCACAGCCTCGCCCTGGGGCTGGCGGACCGTTTCGCGGCCGGTGGTGTGCGCCAGACGATGATCATGCTCGACGACGCCTACCTCTTCGTCACCCCGGCCGGCAGAGGCAGCCGCCTGGCCGTCCTGGCCGGCGCCGAGACGGACACGGGCCAGCTCGGCTACGAGATGTCGCTGCTCGTCAAGCGCGTGGGGCGGCACCTGGCCGCACCGCCGCGCGCGGGATCCGAGACCGCTGACGGATGACGCGTCCGGACGGCGAGGGGGAGGTCTGGTACGAGGGGGAGGCCGGGCCGATGGTCCGTCCGTACACCGTGACCCGTGGCCGTACCCGGCCCGCCGCGGAGCACGCCTTCGACCTGACGGCGTGGGTGTCGGCCGCGGACGGGGGACCGGAGGCCGAGCGCGCCGGCCCGCGGCTCGACCATGCGCGGGCCTCCCTGCTCGCCCTGATCCGCCGCGGCCCCCGCGCGCTCGCCGAACTCGCCGCCGCCGCGGACCTGCCGCTCACCGTCGTACGGGTCGTGCTGGGCGACCTGGTCGACGCCGGGCTCGTGCACATCGGAGACCCGCCGCCCGCCACCGGGCGTCCCGACCCCGCCCTGCTGCGCGAGGTCCTGGAACGTCTCCACGATCTCTGACCCCACGGCCTCCGACCCTCCACGATCTCTGACCCCACGGCCTCCGACCCTCCACGATCTCTGACCCCACGGTCTCCGACCTCTACGGTCTCCGACCTCCAAGACGTCTGACCTGCACGACCTCTGACGTCTCCGGCCGCCACCCCTGCCCCGCGCACCCGCCCGTACGCCACCACGCGTCCCCGCACAACGATTCGCCGCAATGTCCGGGAAGCGCGCAACACATCGCTCGTCGATGGCAATGGACGCGCCTTGTCCGCCCGTCGTCGCGAAACGTACCGTCGTGACGTCTCCCCGAGTCCGTCCGCGGCTCACCCCTGCGCCCGTCCCGCGGCGCACCCTGCCTGCCCACCCGGTCCACCCCTGCTCACCCCGCGAAGAGGTCCCATGACGCCGCTGCGCACCGCGCTGCTCCAGGGCCCCGGCGGCGTCCCCTGCTCCACCGGGGACAGCCTGGCCGCGCTCGACTCCGCCGCCCGCCGGGCCGCCCGCGCCGGCGCCCGGCTGCTGCTCACCTCCGAGCTGTATCTGACGGGCTACGCCGTCGGCGACGCGCTGCCCGAACTCGCCGAGCCCGCCGACGGACCCGGCGCGCGCCGCGTCGCGGAGATCGCCGCCGCGCACGGCCTGGCCATCGCGTACGGCTACCCCGAGCGCGACGGCGGCGCCCTCCACAACTCCGTCCAACTCATCGGCCCCGGCGGCGACCGCCTCGCGAACTACCGCAAGACGCACCTCTTCGGGGCCTTCGAGACGGCCTGGTTCACGCCCGGCGACGAGCCCGTCGTCCAGGCGGACCTCGACGGCGTCCGGCTCGGCCTGCTGATCTGCTACGACGTCGAGTTCCCCGAGACCGTACGGGCGCACGCCCTGGCCGGCACCGAACTGCTGCTGGTCCCGACCGCCCTCATGCGCCCGTACGAGATCGTGGCGCACACCGTCCTCCCCGCCCGCGCCTGGGAGAGCCAGCTCTACATCGCGTACGCCAACCGCTGCGGCCCGGAAGGCGATTTCGACTTCGCCGGGCTGAGCTGCCTCGCCGCGCCGGACGGGACCGCACGCGCCCGTGCCGGGTCCGGCGAGGACCTGATCCACGCCGATGTCGACCCCGGCTTCCTCAAGGCATCCCGCGCCGAGAACACCTACCTCGGTGACCGCAGGCCCGGACTCTACGGCTCGCTCGTCCACGACTGAGCCCCGCGCCGTGCTCACCCCGCACCGCCCGAACCCCCGCTAGGAAAGCTCACGCCCATGACGTCCGTGCCCACCGCAGTCCACGACGAACAGCACGCCGCGGCGCAGGAGCAGCCGCCGGTCACCATGTTCGGCCCGGACTTCCCGTACGCCTACGACGACTACCTCGCCCACCCGGCGGGTCTCGGCTCCGTGCCCGCGACCGAGCACGGCACCGAGGTCGCGGTCATCGGCGGCGGCCTGTCCGGCATCATCGCCGCGTACGAGCTGATGAAGATGGGCCTCAAGCCCGTCGTCTACGAGGCCGACCGGATCGGCGGCCGACTGCGTACGGTCGGTTTCGAGGGCTGCGATCCCGAACTGACCGCGGAAATGGGCGCGATGCGCTTCCCGCCGTCCTCCACCGCCTTCCAGCACTACGTCGACATGGTCGGACTGGAGACACGCCCCTTCCCCAACCCGCTGGCCCCGGACACCCCGTCCACCGTCGTCGACCTCAAGGGCGAGTCCCACTACGCCCGTACGGTCGAGGACCTCCCCGAGGTCTACACCCAGGTCATGAACGCCTGGAACGCCTGTCTCGAGGAGGGCGCCGACTTCTCCTCCATGCAGCGCGCCCTGCGCGAGCGCGATGTGCGTAAGGTCCGGGAGATCTGGTCCCGGCTGGTGGAGAAGCTGGACAACCAGACCTTCTACGGCTTCCTCTGCGACTCCGCGGCCTTCTCCTCCTTCCGTCACCGCGAGATCTTCGGCCAGGTGGGATTCGGCACCGGCGGCTGGGACACCGATTTCCCCAACTCCATCCTGGAGATCCTCCGCGTCGTCTACACGGGCGCGGACGACGACCACCGCGGCATCGTCGGCGGCAGCCAGCAACTGCCGCTCCGCCTCTGGGATCGCGAGCCGCAGAAGATCGTCCACTGGCCTTACGGCACCTCGCTGTCCTCGCTGCACGGGGGCGATCCGCGTCCGGCCGTGACCCGGCTGCACCGCACCGCGGGCAACCGCGTCACGGTCACGGACGCGGGTGGTGACATACGGACGTATCAGGCGGCGGTCTTCACCGCGCAGAGCTGGATGCTGCTCAGCAAGATCGATTGTGACGACGCGCTGTTCCCCATCGACCACTGGACGGCGATGGAGCGCACCCACTACATGGAGTCGTCCAAGCTGTTCGTGCCCGTGGACCGGCCCTTCTGGCTGGACAAGGACGAGGACACCGGCCGGGACGTGATGAGCATGACGCTCACCGACCGGATGACCCGCGGCACGTACCTCCTGGACAACGGGCCGGACCGGCCCGCCGTCATCTGCCTCTCGTACACGTGGTGCGACGACAGCCTGAAGTGGCTGCCGCTGAACGCGGGCGAGCGGATGGAGGTCATGCTGAAGTCGCTGTCGGAGATCTATCCGAAGGTCGACATCCGCAAGCACGTCATCGGCAACCCGGTCACCGTCTCCTGGGAGAACGAGCCGTACTTCATGGGGGCGTTCAAGGCGAACCTGCCGGGCCACTACCGGTACCAGCGCCGTCTGTTCACCCACTTCATGCAGGACCGGCTCCCCGAGGACAAGCGGGGCATCTTCCTGGCGGGCGACGACATCTCGTGGACCGCGGGGTGGGCCGAGGGGGCGGTGGCGACGGCGCTGAACGCGGTGTGGGGCGTGATGCACCACTTCGGCGGGGCGACGGACGCGGCCAACCCCGGGCCGGGGGATGTCTACGAGTCCATCGCGCCGGTGGAGCTTCCGGAGGACTGACCGGGTGTCATGGGGGGTGACGACCGGTCGTCACGCTCCGGGGCTGCGGAATCGACTGCGGGCCGACGCCGTGCGACGAGCACGGCGTCGGCCCGTCTCCATGTCCCGATATGTCCTGCCCTGTCCAGGAGTTCATGAGGCATTGGGGTGCTTGAGGTGTGAAAGTGCCGTTGAGTTGTCAATCATCTTGTCATGAACCTGCGGCCCGACGGGCGGGTCGCAGACACCCTGGAGGTGTGGGATGCACCGCAGACTCTCCACCGGCTTTGCCGCATCTGTCCTCGCCCTGCTCTCCGTCGCCGCCACCGCCTCGTCCGCCACGGCCGCCCCTGCCGCACCGGCGGACAAGCCCCAAGTCCTGGCGAACTGGACCCAGACCAGCGCCGGCAGCTACAACTCCTGGGCCGCCGCGCGGGCCAGCCAGTCCGACTGGTCCGCGTACGGCTTCGACTGGTCCACCGACTACTGCTCCTCGTCCCCCGACAACCCCTTCGGCTTCCCGTTCCAGATGTCCTGCGCGCGGCACGACTTCGGCTACCGCAACTACAAGGCGATGGGCGCCTTCGAGGCCAACAAGGACCGCATCGACAGCGCCTTCTACGAGGACCTCAAACGCGTCTGCAACGGCTACAGCGGCGCGACCAGGACCGCCTGCAACAGCACGGCGTGGACGTACTACCAGGCCGTCAAGATCTTCGGCCGGGAGACCGCCGCCCCGGTGGGGTGAGCGCGTGCCGAGGCGGGTGATCGGCCCAGCGGGCCGCGCAACCCGGTGAAGTCGATCAGCCCAGCGGGGTGAGCAGAAAACGCCCGACGAGACCGACCCCCTCGTCGAGCCGCTCCGCGAACTCCCCGTACAGACCGTCCGTATGCCGCAGACCCCACAGCACGCGGGACGCCGCCCACGCGGCGTCCCGCGCCCTGTCCAGGCTCCACGACCCCGCCAGGTGGGTCAGCGGATCGGCGACGTCCAGCAGATCCGGGCCCGGCATCAGGTCCTCGCGGATGCGCTCCTCCAACGCGGCCAGAACATCGCCCACGCGCTCGAAGTCCGTCTCCAATGCGGCAGGCCGGCATGCCAGGCTCGCGCAGGTGTCCACCACGGCCAGCGCCAGATCGTGACCGACGTGCGCGTTGATCCCGGCGAGCGCGAACTGCACCGGGCTCACCCCGGGGTGGCGGCGCTGCTGGAACAGCGGACGCCAGCAGGCCGGTGCCCGCTCCCCGGCCGCGGCGGCTTCCACGGCCCGCAGATAGCGGCCGGCGAAGCCCGCCGCGAGCACCGCGGCGGACGAGGGGTCCCGGAAGAAGCCCGCGGCACCCCGCCGGGTGATCTCCTCGGTGACCGCAAGATAGACCCGGTTGAAGATCGCGACCCCGTCGTGGGCGGGCAACTGCGCGTCGAGCGCGCGCATGCGCTCCGCCACGCCGTGCAGGTCCGCCGCCACCGCGCACGGCTGCCGAGTCGTCGTCATGTGCCCAGAGTGGCAGGGCACTTCGCCGACGAACGTCCCCACCGGCACGGATGACCGGAACGGCGTAACGGGGCGTACCGGAACCGGCGTACGGCCGCCGGCCCGCATGTGCGCACGTACCTGGTAAAGCGCCCATGCCGCGCCTACCGTGGACATATGGGAAGCGTGGAGGACCACAAGGGCTGGAGTTCCGCCAGGTTCTCCTGCCGCGCGTGCAAGAGTCCGGTCCAGACGGTGGCGAGACGGCGGCGCAAGGTGTTCGGCGCCTACGTCCCGGTGTGGGAGCCGGGTCCGTGCGAGAACCCGGAGTGCTCGCTGCGCGCGGGCACCCCCGCGGAGCCGTCGTCGCCCCCCGACGCGGAATCCGCCGACCGTACCGAACCGGGTCGGACCGACGGGCCGGAGGAGGCCGAACCCGGCCAGGGGCCCGTCGGAAAACCGGGCTAGCCCCGGTCAGCGCTCCCGGGCCCGGCCGCCTGTGAGCTCTTCGGTCCCGCCCGGTCGGTGTCATGCGCCGCCACGGCGTGCGCACCGCGCCCCGCGGACCGGAGCACACCCGCACCCACCACGAGTCCGAACGCCAGCACCGTCACCAGGCCGAACGACACCGTCAGCGACGTCGCGTCGGCGATCGACCCCATGGCGGACGGCGCGATGAGGCCCGAGGTGTACGTGATGGTGGCGACGCCCGCGATCGACTGGCTCGGCGCCGGGCCGCTGCGCCCCGCGGCCGCGAACGCCAGCGGCACCACGACCGCCACGCCCAGACCGATGAGCGCGAACCCACCCAGGGCCATCGCAGGGTGGACCGCCGCGACGACCAGGGCACCGCCCGCCGTCGCGAAGAACCCGCCCGCCCGCACGGTACGGACCGGCCCGAACCGTTCCACCACGGCGTCGCCCACCAGCCGCGCCACGGCCATCGTGCAGGCGAAGGCGGTGGTGGAGGCCGCGGCGAGCCCGGCCGACGTACCGAGCGCGTCGCGCAGATAGACCGCCGACCAGTCCAGGCTCGCGCCCTCGGCGAAGACCGCGCAGAAGCCGACCGCGCCGATGATCAGGGCCGACTTGGGCGGCAGGGCGAAGTGCGGCGGCGGATGCTCGTCCGGATCGCTGCGCAGGTCCAGTACGCCCCGGCAGGCGGCCACACCGATGGTGGTGAGGACGGCCGCGGCGAGAGCCAGATGCATACGGGCGTCCACGTCGGCGTGGGCTGCGAGGGTCCCCGCCGCGGAGCCGATGAGCGCACCGGTGCTCCACATGCCGTGCAGTCCGGACATGATCGAGCGCCCGAGGCGCTCCTCGATCTCGACGCCCAAGGCGTTCATGGCGACGTCCGACATCCCCGAGGTGACGCCGAAGACGAAGAGGGCCGCACAGAGGGAGGGGAGGCCGGTGGCGAGGGCGGGCAGCGCGAGGGCGGCGGTCCACAGCGCGATCAGCCCGCGCAGGGCGGCCCGGGCGCCGAAGCGGTGGCTGATCCGTCCGGCCAGCGGCATGGCGATGGACGCGCCGATCGCGGGGAAGGCAAGGGCGAGTCCGAGCTGGCCCGCGCTGAGCCCGGCGTGCTCCTGGATCCAGGGGATCCGGGTGGCGAAGCTGCCGGTGACGGCGCCGTGCACGGCGAAGACCGTGGCGACGGCGATGCGTGCCCGGCGCAGCCGCTCGGCGGGAACCGCGTCCCGGCGGGCCGGTCCGCCCATCGCGCCGCTGCTGTCCATAGAGCCAGTCCTCCCCGAAGTGCCCCGGCCGCGTCAAACCCGTAAATTATCAGGAACCCTGCCTGATAGATAGGCGCCCATCTGAGAGGATCCGGGCGTGACACCGACACGCGTGCACCCGGCCGGCCGTACCGCATCGCCCAGTACCGCCCGGGCCATCAACGACCGGCTCGCCCTGCGCCTGCTCCAGACGGAAGGCCCGCTCACCGCCGGCCAGCTCAAGACGCTGACGGGACTGTCCCGGCCCACCGTCGCCGACCTCGTCGAACGCCTTCAGGGCGCGGGCCTGATCTCGGTCGTGGGCGAGGCCGGCGCGGAACGCCGAGGCCCCAACGCGCGGTTGTACGGGATCGTCGCCGACCGCGCCCATCTGGCGGGCGTCGATGTCCGCCGGCACGGGGTGACCGTCTCGGTCGCCGATCTGCTCGGGCGGCCGCTGGCCGAGGCATCGCTGCCGATCGACCCCGACGCGGACGCCACGCGCGCCGTCGGAAGCGCGGTCGCGCTGCTCGAACGTACGGCGGAACAGGCAGGGACCGCCGCGCTCCACACCATCGGCGTCGGCGCCCCCGGCCTCGTCGACCCCGCCACCGGAGCGCTCCGGCCCACAGGCGCCCTGCCTGCCTGGCACGGCGAACTCGTCGCCGAACTGCGCCGGAAGCTCGGGGTTCCGGTGCTCCTGGAGAACGAGGTCAACCTCGCCGCCGTCGCCGAGCAGCGCGGGGGCGCGGCCCACGACCGCGACACGTTCGTCCTGCTGTGGCTGGGCCACGGCGTCGGCGCGGCCGTGGTGCTCGACGGACGCCTGCGGCGCGGAGCCTCGGGCGGTACGGGCGAACTCGGCTTCCTGCCCGTACCCGGCACGTCCGGGCCGCCCTCGGCAACCGGCTGCGACGGCGGCTTCCACGCCCTCGCCGCGAGTCACGCGGTCTGCGCGCTGGCACGAGAACACGGCCTCGGCGCCTGGACGGACTCCGCCGGAGCGGACGGTACGGACGGTGCGGAGGGATCGAGGGGAACAGGTGCGGAACGCGCGCCGTCCACGGTTGGCGAGCCCGGCGAACTGCCCGCGGTGGACGACGCGTCGGCGGCGGAGGCGGCAATGCGGTACGCGCTCGCCGCGGGGGAGCGGGGCGAGGCGTTCCTCGACGCGGTGGCCGACCGCATCGCGCTGGGTGCCGCCGCGGTGACGGCGGTCCTGGACCCGGGCTGCATCGTGCTCGGTGGCGAGACGGGGCATGCGGGCGGAGACGCCCTCGCCGGCCGCGTCGCCGAACGCCTCGCACGGCTGTCCCCGCTGCCGACGGACATCCGCCCGGCCACGGCGGGCGGCACGGCGGTCCTCCGTGGCGCGGTGCTCACCGCGATGGACGCGGCCCAGGACGCGCTCTTCACCCCGACGGGCAACTGACGACATGGCGCCTGTGAGGTGCCGGAATGCCTCACGGGTGAGCGGACCGGCCGGCCGACAGGGGCTCGTTGTCCTGTCTCGCCGACATATGGAGCGGTCTCACCGAACTGCGCGGGTGGGCAGGCCCGTTGACCGGGCGACGGGCGGTCGCGGGGACGGGGGCCACCGCCCCGCACCGGCGGGGCGCGTCCGCGGCAGCCCCAGGTGCGTCACCTTGCACAACGGTGGGGGCCGGGCAGCTGCCCGGCCCCCACCGTCGCCGGGCGCCTAGCTCACCGCGTAGGTCAGCTGGTAGTTGGCGTCATCACGGGTGAAATGGAGGACGCCGCTGCCCCTCCTGACGGTGTGCGCGCCCAGGAAGTCGTTGTCGTCGCCCCCGTAGTCGGCCTCGTAGAGCTTGACGACAGCTTTCTCCCCGAACGATATGTACTGGTCGATGGAGTTCTTCTCGCCTTCGTCCATCGAAGTGAACAGCACGGTTTCGCCGTTCACCTTGAGCAGGACGTCGTCATGGAAAGTCCAGTCCTCCTGCTCGATGCACTTGAGGGTCTTCAAGTGGATTGAGGGCATGCTGCTCTCCCTGTCGTTCTCGAGGTCCAGCGTGATCACTTACAAGATCCACTGTGCCTCGGCCCGGTAAGCGATCACTGAACGGGGTGTCGGCCCTGCTGCAGCGGGCCGTTGGCGCTGATCCCCGCTCCTCGACCGGACAACGACCGTGTTCCGCGCCGGAGTTGGTCGGGTGTCATGGCCGCGTGCCGCAGCTTCACCTGGCCACCTGGCCACCGGGCCGCCGGGCGCGCGGGCTGCCGAACGCCGAGGAAGCCGGCAGTCCGCGTCGCGAAGCCGCCCTTGCGGTGCGCGGGAGTCGGCACTCACCACCCTGGCGGGCCGGGCCGGTCGCCAGCCGGGGTGCGGAGCTGTCCGGGTGTGCAACGTGTGGCGCCTGTAGCCCGGTGTCTCATGCGGTGCCCCCGTGTTCGCCGCTGCGCCAGTTGCTCCGCCCTCAGCGGGTGCCCGGCGGTCGCGGCGTGGGCAACGGCAGCGACGTGACCGCCCGGGCGACGAGACTGCCCGGCCTCGGCTCCGGCCGTCCCGGTCTCGCCGGCAGTGACACCGGAACTGCATGCTGTGAGGCAAGCCACAGAGATCGGCCGCATGGTCGCATCGTGGGCGTGGCAGACTGGACCCGTACCAGTGACGCAAGCGCACTCCGGGGTCGGTGAAAGTCCGAACCGGCGGTTACAGTCCGCGACCCGTCCGCATCCAGCGGCCGGTTGACCAGGTGAAATTCCTGGACCGACGGTTAAAGTCCGGATGGGAGGCAGTGCGCGGCGGGCAAGCACCGGTGCGCCGCCGTCCTGGCGGTCCGTCCGTCTTTCGCGGGCAGTCCGTCGAATCGGCCTCGGCGTCCCCGTTGTCTTGTTCCGTCATCTGTCTTCTCGACAGCCCCGGAGTCCGTGCCCGAAGAGGCAGGAGGACCCGGTGGCCCCCTCAGCGGCCGAAGCCGACGCCATGCGCCGTGCCATCGCGCTCGCCGCGCGCGGTCTCGGATCCACCAGCCCCAACCCGGTCGTCGGGTGCGTGATCCTCGACGCCTCCGGGCAGACCGCCGGCGCCGGCTGGCACCACCGCGCGGGCGGACCGCACGCGGAGATCGAGGCGCTGCGCGAGGCAGGGGAGCGGGCCCGCGGCGGGACCGCGGTCGTCACCCTCGAACCCTGCAACCACACCGGTCGTACGGGCCCCTGCGCCCAGGCTCTCGTCGACTCCGGGATCGCGCGCGTCGTCCATGCCGTGGCCGACCCCAACCCGGCCGCCACCGGCGGCGCCGCCACGCTCGCCGCGGCCGGGGTGGACGTCGAGAGCGGGCTGCTCGCGGAAGAGGCCGAGGCGGGCAACATCGCCTGGCTCACCTCCGTACGGCGCGGTCGCCCCTTCGTGCTCTGGAAGTACGCCGCCACCCTCGACGGCCGCATCGCCGCGGCCGACGGCACCAGCCGCTGGATCACCTCGCCCGAGTCCCGCGCCGATGTGCACCGGCTCCGCGCCCAGGCGGACGCGATCGTCGTCGGCTCGGGCACCGCCCGTACCGACGATCCCCAACTCGGCGCCCGTGTCCGCGAGTCGGGCCTGCTGGAGTCCGAGGTCACCCAGCCGCTGCGCGTCGTGGTCGACAGCAACGCCGGGGTCGTCAAGCCGGGCGCCCGGGTCCTGGACGGTACGGCTCCGACGCTCATCGCCGTCGCCGAGGACGCGGACGCGGAGCACCTGGAGGGCCTCGCCCCGGTCGTACGGCTGCCGCGCGCGCCGCTGGGCCGCCGCGGTCTGAGCATCCCCGCGCTCCTCCAGGCGCTGCACGACCGCGATGTCCGCTCCGTGCTGCTGGAGGGCGGGCCGACGCTCGCCGGGGCCTTCGTCGCCGCGGGCGCGGTCGACCGGGTCGTCGCCTATCTCGCCCCCGCCCTGCTCGGCGCCGGGTCCGCCGCCCTCGCCGACGCCGGAATCACCACCATCGGGGAGGCGTTGCGGCTGGATGTGAGCGAGACGGTCCGCATTGGCCCCGACCTGCGCATCACCGCCGTACCCACCCCCATCACCGCCCCATCTCCCGAGGAGAGCTGACGTGTTCACCGGAATCGTCGAAGAACTGGGTGAGGTCGTCGCCGTGGAGGACCTCGGAGACGCGAGCCGCTTCCGGCTGCGCGGCCCCGTCGTCACCGAGGACGCCAAGCACGGGGACTCGATCGCCGTCAACGGCGTCTGCCTCACCGTCGTCGACATCCAGAGCGGCGAGTTCACCGCCGACGTCATGGCCGAGACCCTCAGCCGCTCCAGCCTCGGCGCCCTCGCCCCCGGCTCCCGCGTCAACCTCGAACGCCCCATGGCCCTCGGTGGGCGCCTCGGCGGCCATCTCGTCCAGGGCCATGTCGACGGCACGGGGGCGGTGGTCGAGCGCAAGAGCGCCGAGCACTGGGAGATCGTGAAGGTGTCCCTGCCTGAGCACCTGAACCGGTACGTGGTGGAGAAGGGCTCCATCACCGTCGACGGCATCAGCCTCACGGTCGTCGACGCCGGCCCCGACTTCTTCACCGTCAGCTTGATCCCGACCACGCTCGCTCTCACCACTCTCGGCATCAAGCAGCCCGGCGACCCGGTCAACCTCGAGGTCGACGTCATCGCCAAGTACGTCGAGCGGATGCTCGCCGGGGGCGGCGGGGAGCCGGGCCGTACGGAGGACCGCGAGGGTCGTACCGGACCGGAGGGCGTCAAGTGAGCGCTCTCGACTGGCTGAACGGCCCCGCCTTCGACATCTTCGGCCAGCAGGTGATCCGGTCGGACATGATCGGCAACACCGTCGGCCTGATCGCCCTCGGGCTCGGCTGGCGACGGTCCATCTGGACCTGGCCCGCCCAGCTCCTGGCCGGAGTCGTCCTCGTCGCCGCCTATGCATCGGCGCAACTCAGCGGTGGCGTCGGCAAGCAGCTCCTGGTCATCGGCGTCGCGGTCTGGGGCTGGAACCAGTGGCGGCGCGGCCGCCGCGGCCAGGACGGCGAGATCGCCGTACGCTTCGCCACCTGGCGCGAGCGCGGCATCCTCGCCGGTGCCACGGCGGCGGGCACGCTGGCCGTCGGCGGTCTGTTCACCGCTGTACCCGAACTGTCCTGGAACCCCTGGCCCGACGCCTACATCTTCGTCGGCACCCTCGCCGCGATGGTCGCCCAGGCGCGCGGCCTCGTGGAGTTCTGGTTCGCCTGGATCCTGGTCGACCTCGTCGGCGTCCCGCTCGCGTTCAGCAGCGGCCTCGTCTTCTCCGGTCTCGTCTACGTCGTGTACTTCGTCCTCGTTCTGTGGGGGATGCGCGACTGGTGGCTGCGCACGCGAAGTGCCGGGCCCGCCTTGGAAGGAGCAGCGGCATGACCGCACTGCAGAGTTGGTACGGCGTCGACGGCCAGGAGGACGAGCTGCGGCTCGACCCCGTCGGCCTTGCGATCGCCGAGATCGCCGCCGGGCGGCCCGTCGTCGTCGTGGACGACGAGAACCGCGAGAACGAGGGCGACCTCATCATCGCGGCCGAGAAGGCCACCCCCGAGATCGTCGCCTTCATGATGAGTGAGTGCCGCGGCCTGATCTGCGCGCCCATGGAGGGAACCGAACTCGACCGCCTCGACCTGCCCCAGATGGTCCAGGACAACACCGAGTCCATGCGGACGGCCTTCACCGTCTCCGTCGACGCGTCCCCCGCGCACGGCGTCAGCACCGGCATCTCGGCCGCCGACCGGGCCACCACCCTCCGCCTGCTGGCGGACGGCACCAGCACGGCGGGCGACTTCGTGCGCCCCGGCCACATCTTCCCGCTGCGCGCCCGGCCCGGCGGTGTGCTCGAACGCAACGGCCATACCGAGGCCGGTGTCGACCTCGCGCGCCTGGCGGGCCTGCGCCCGGCCGCCGCGATCGTCGAGATCGCGGCCGAGGACGGCACGATGATGCGGCTTCCCGAGCTGATCCCCTTCGCCCGCAAGCACGGGCTGGCGATCATCTCCATCGAGGAGCTCATCGCGTACCGGAAGGGCGCCGAGCAGGCCGCCCGGCCCGAGGCCGAGACCGTCGCCCCGCCCGAGGCCGGGCCGGAGGGCGAAGCCGATCCCGTGGTCCGGCGCGAGGCCGAGACCCGGCTGCCCACTGCCTTCGGCGACTTCCGGGCGTACGGCTACCGCTCCACCGCCGACGGCGTCGAGCACATCGCCCTCGTCCAGGGCGAGATCGGCGACGGCGAGGACGTCCTGGTCCGGGTCCACTCCGAGTGCCTGACCGGCGACATCTTCGGCTCGCAGCGCTGCGACTGCGGCCCGCAGCTCCAGGCGTCCCTGGCCCGGGTGACCGAGGAGGGCCGGGGCGTGGTGATCTATCTGCGCGGGCACGAGGGCCGCGGCATCGGCCTGCTGTCCAAGCTGCGCGCGTACGAACTGCAGGAGCGGGGCCGGGACACCCTCGACGCCAACCTCGAACTCGGCCTGCCCGCCGATGCGCGGGACTACGCCGCCGGAGCCCGGATGCTGGCCGACCTCGGGGTGCGCAGCCTGCGGCTGATCACCAACAACCCGGAGAAGAGCGAGGCCCTGCTGCGCCACGGCCTGCGGGTCACCGGACGCGAGCCCACGCCCGTCCAGGCGGGCGAGCACAACCTCCGCTATCTGCGCACCAAGCGGGACCGCATGGGACACGAACTGCCGTGGCTGGACACCGAGCAGCTCTCGGCCTGCGGCAACCAGTAGGGCCGTACCGCCACCGGGCCGACGGCACCCGAACGACAGCAACGACACCCACGACAGCACCAACAGCACCGGATCCACCGAGGAGAGACGTGAGCGGCAAGGGCGCCCCCGAACTGACCGTGAAGAACTGCCGGGACCTGCGGGTCGCGGTCATCGCGGCGCAGTGGCACGAAAAGGTCATGGAGGGCCTCGTCGACGGCGCCCTGCGCAAACTGCACGAGCTGGGCATCGACGAGCCGACCCTGCTGCGCGTCCCCGGCAGCTTCGAACTGCCGGTCGTCGCCAAGGTCCTCGCCGGCCGCGGCTACGACGCGATCGTGGCGCTCGGCGTCGTCATCCGCGGCGGCACCCCGCACTTCGAGTACGTCTGCCAGGGCGTCACCCAGGGACTCACGCAGGTCACGGTCGACACCGGCGTCCCCGTCGGGTTCGGCGTGCTGACCTGCGACACCGAGGAGCAGGCACTCGACCGGGCGGGCATCGAGGGCTCGTCGGAGGACAAGGGGGACGAGGCCGTCACCGCCGCCGTGGCCACCGCCGCCCTGCTGCGTTCGGTGTCCGAGCCCTGGCGGTGACCGTCCCGGGGACCGGCGGAGTGCCCACGCCGCCCGGGCCGAACACCCGGTGCCGAGCGCCCGGGCGAAGAGCGCCCCGCCGGACCCCGTAGGCTAGGGCCACCATGGCGAACAAGACTTTCGAGGAGCTCTTCGCCGAGCTCCAGCACAAGGCCGCCACCGGCGACCCCAGCACGTCCCGTACCGCCGAGCTGGTCGGGAAGGGCGTGCACACCATCGGGAAGAAGGTCGTCGAGGAAGCCGCCGAGGTGTGGATGGCCGCCGAGTACGAGGGCGCCGACCGTACCGCCGAGGAGATCTCCCAGCTGCTGTACCACCTTCAGGTGATGATGGTGGCCCGGGGCATCTCCCTCGACGATGTATACGCTCACCTCTGAGGCTTCCCGGCGCCCTGCCCGTAGCGGCCGACGTCCGCATCAACCCGCTCCCACACGAAGGAAGAACAACCCCATGCTGCGCATCGCCGTCCCCAACAAGGGTTCCTTGTCCGACCCTGCGTCGGCGATGCTCCATGAGGCGGGGTACAAGCAGCGCAAGGACCGTCGCGAACTGGTCCTGGTCGACGCCGAGAACGAGGTGGAGTTCTTCTTCCTCCGCCCCCGCGACATCGCCGTCTACGTCGGCTCCGGCCGGCTCGACATCGGCATCACCGGCCGCGACCTGCTGCTGGACTCCGGCGCCGACGCGGAGGAGATCATGCAGCTCGGCTTCGCCGGCTCCACCTTCCGCTACGCGACCCGGCCCGGCACCGCGAAGGACGTGAAGGACTTCGGCGGCATGACCGTCGCGACCTCCTTCGCCGGCCTGGTCACCCGCCACCTCGCCGACAACGGCGTCGAAGCCTCGGTCGTCCGCCTGGACGGCGCGGTGGAGACCGCCATCCAGCTCGGTGTCGCCGAGATCATCGCCGATGTCGTCGAGACCGGCACGACGCTGCGCAACGCCGGCCTCGACATCATCGGCGAGCCGATCCTGAAGTCCGAGGCCGTCGTCATCCGGCGTACCGGCGAGGGCGTCGAGGACCCCAAGATCCAGCAGTTCCTCCGGCGCATGCAGGGCGTCCTGGTGGCCAGGCGCTACGTGATGATGGACTACGACATCCGCGTGGAGCACGTCGAGCGGGCCGTCGCGCTCACCCCCGGCCTGGAGTCGCCCACGGTCTCCCCGCTGCACCACGAGGGCTGGGTCGCCGTCCGCTCGATGGTCCCGTCCCGGGACGCCCAGCGGATCATGGACGAGCTCTACGACCTGGGCGCCCGCGCCATCCTCACCACCGGCATCCACGCCTGCCGCCTCTGATCCGGCCCCACCCGCCCACCCCTCCGAGATCCGGCCGAAACGTGACCACGCCCGTGCCCCAGTCCGAGTCCCCCGCCCTCCCCGAACTGCCCGTCACCTTCCGGCCGACGCGCACCCGGGTCGTCCTGCTGACCGTCGGCGCCGCGCTCCTGGCCGTCCTCGTGGTGATCGCTGTGCTGCTGCCGGCGCTGAGCCCGGGGGAGCGGCTGAGCTTCGTCTTCACCGGACTGCTGTTCTTCCTGGTCCTGCTGCTGCTCAGCCGGCCCAAGGTGGTGGCCGACTCCGGAGGCGTCACCGTCGTCAATCTCACGACCCGGCGCCGCCTGGAATGGGCGGAGGTGCTCCGGGTGAACCTCCGGCCCGGCGACCCCTGGGTCCTTCTCGACCTGGCCGACGGCACGAGCCTGGCCGCGATGGGCATCCAGCCGGGCATCGCCAGGGACCAGGCGGTGCGCGACGCCCGTACGCTGCGTGCCCTTGCGGAGGCGTACGGTACGGGGGAGTCCACGGTGTGAGACAGGAACACCCGCCGACCGGCACCAGCCTCGGCAGGGTGTCTTCGCAGACTTTTTCTCAATGATTACTCTTGTCGCGGCGGCGCGCTGTGCGCCGTCGCCCCGTACCGCGGAGCCCGCGCACCACCCGTGCCCGCTGGGGCACCTGCTCATCGAGGAGTGACCCCTCCAGCAATGGACGGATCGTCCTGTAGTACCTGCGCCGCCCCCTCCCACGAGGCGGCGGCATCATGACCACCTCCCTGCTCCTGCTCGGCGCGGCCCTGCTGCTGATCCTGGCCAACGGGTTCTTCGTGGCCGCCGAGTTCGGGCTCGTCACCGTCGAGCGCCCCGAGGCCGAGCGGGCAGCCGCCGACGGTGACCGCCGCGCTCGTACCGTGGTCAACGCCTTGCGCGAGCTGTCCTTCCAGCTCTCCGGCACCCAGCTCGGCATCACCATCACCTCCCTGGTGGTCGGCATGCTCGCCGAGCCCGCACTGGCCCACCTGCTGGCCGGGCCCTTCGCGGCCACCGGGCTGCCCGAGGGCGCGGTCCCCGGTGTGGCCGTGGTCGTCGGCATGCTCGCCGCGTCCGCCGTCCAGATGGTGATCGGCGAACTGGTGCCGAAGAACTGGGCGGTCTCGCGGCCGTTCCAGGTGGCCCGGTTCGTCGCCGGCCCGCAGCACGCCTTCTCCCGCTTCTTCCGCCCGGTCATCGCGCTGCTCAACACGGTCGCGAACCGCCTGGTGCGGGCGATGGGCGTGGAGCCAACCGAGGAGCTGGCCTCCGCTCGTACGCCCGACGAACTGGTCTCCCTCGCCCGCCACTCCGCGCGGGCGGGTGCCCTGGAGGAGGACACCGCCGACCTGTTCGTGCGCACCCTCTCCCTGGGCGAGCTGACCGCCCAGCACGTGATGACGCCGCGGGTGCGGGTCAGCGCCCTGCAAGCCACCGCGACCGCCGAGGACGTCCTGAACCTCACCCGCGCCACCGGCCTGTCCCGCTTCCCGGTCTACCGGGACCGGCTCGACGAGGTCGTGGGCATGGTCCACCTCAAGGACGCGCTCGCCGTGCCCGCGAACGAGCGGCTCCGCACGCCCGTGGGCCGGGTCGCCGTACCGCCGCTGCTGGTCCCGGAGACCGTGCCCGTCCAGCCGCTGCTGGAGCAGCTGCGCAGTGAGCAGCCGATAGCCGTGGTCGTCGACGAGTACGGCGGCACGGCGGGGGTCGTGACCCTGGAGGACATCGTCGAGGAGCTCGTCGGCGAGGTGCGCGACGAGCACGACGGCGACGATCTGCCGGAGCTGGCCGCCGCCCTCCCGGAGGACGGACGCCCCGCCTGGGAAGCCGACGGCGGCTGCCGCGTCGACACCCTCCGACGCATCGGACTGGAGGCCCCCGAGGGGCCGTACGAGACGGTGGCCGGCCTGGTCGCCGATCTTCTCGGCCGCATCCCCGCGCCGGGCGACACCGCCGACCTGCCCGGCTGGCGGCTGCGGGTGCGGATGGTGGACCACCACCGCGCCGCGCGAGTCCGGATCGTCCGGCTGGACGGTACGAGGACCCGGCAGGACGGCAGCGCCGGACCGCACGACGGCGCGAAGGCGCAGGACACCGCGGAGAGCCCGCGCGACGGCGTCAAGGCGCTGCTGCTGGGGGGCACGGCGGAGCGGAAGGCCCGGCGGGACAGGACGAAGGCGGCGGCCCTGTGAGCGCACTCCAACTCCTCTTCGCCCTACTCCTGGTCCTGGGCAACGGCTTCTTCGTGGGCGCCGAGTTCGCCCTCGTCTCCGTGCGGCGCAGCCAGATCGAGCCGCTCGCGGCCGAGGGCTCCGCCCGCGCCCGTACCGTTCTCCAGGGTCTGGAGAACCTGCCGCAGATGATGGCGGCCGCACAGTTCGGCATCACCATCTGCTCGCTGACGCTCGGCGCGGTCGCCGAGCCCACCGTCGCGCACCTGCTGGAGCCGCTCTTCCATGCCGCGCACGTGCCCGACGGGCTCATCCATCCGCTCGGATACGCGATCGCGCTCGCCGTCGTGGTCTTCCTTCATCTCGTCGTCGGCGAGATGGTGCCGAAGAACCTCGCCATGGCGGCCCCGGAGAAGACCGCGATGTGGCTCGGGCCCGCGCTGGTCGGATTCGCGCGGCTCTGCCGCCCCGTGACCGCCTTCTTCGGTGCGTGCGCCACGCTCGTACTGAAGCTGTTCCGGGTCGAGCCCAAGGATGAGCTGGAGGCCGCGTTCACCAGCGAGCAGCTGCACCATCTGCTGGAGGACTCACGCCAGGCGGGCCTGCTCGAACCCGGTGAGCAGGAGCGTCTCGCCGACGCCCTGGAGCTGGGCAGCCGCCCCGTCACCGAGGTCCTGCTCGACCGGGCCGGGCTCGTCACCGTCGACCCGACCGTGACGCCGCACGAGGTCGAGGAGCTGACGGTGCGCACCGGCTACTCCCGCTTCCCCGTGGTCGCCGCCGGTGCCTTCATGGGCTATCTGCATGTGAAGGACGTCCTGGACCTGGAGGAAACGGACCGGGCCGTGCCCCAGCAGGTGTGGCGGCCGATGACCACACTGCGGGCGGAACTCCCGCTCGACGACGCGCTCACCGTCATGCGCCGGGCGGCCAGCCACCTCGCGCAGGTGGCGGACTCCTCCGGCCGGGTGCTGGGGCTCGTCGCCCTGGAGGACGTGCTGGAGATGCTGGTCGGCGAGGTCCGCGACCCCGCACACCGCGGGGTGGCGGTACGCCAGCGGCAGCCCGCGGGCGTACCCGTGGCGCAGACCAAGCCGCCCACCGAGCGGTCGCCGGTGGCCGCCGCACAGTAGAAGACCCGGCCCGGCCGCCGCACAGGCGGCCAGGCCGGTCACATCAGCGGATCCTGCGGGCCGCGGTCCCGGGGGCCGCGGCCCGACAGGACTTCGCCGTACGCCTGCATCAGGTCCGGCAGCCGCAGCGTCGCCAGGTCGTCCCGGCTGGGCGCGCCGCTGTAGCCGGACAGCCGCAGGTCGCGGTACGCGCAGCTCTTCTCGTAGAGCGTGCGCAGAAAGCGGCCGTTGCCCAGTTCGTCGATCCAGCCCTGGTCCACGACGTGCCCGCTGACGCTGCGCAGCTCCTCGACCGCCTCCTCGTCCCAGCAGTCGCCGTTGTCCGCCGCCAGCACCTCGCCGATCTTCGTCAGTTCCAGCGGGCGGTAGCTGGGGAAGTCGACCCGGGTGGTGAAACGGGAGCTGAGGCCGGGGTTGGTGGCCAGCAGCCGGTCCATCCCCTCCGGATAGCCCGCCAGGATGACCACCAGCCGGTCGCGGTTGTCCTCGGCCCGCTTCAGCAGCACCTGGAGGGCCTCGTCGCCGTACGCGTCGCCCTTGCTGTAGCCGGTGTTCGACAGGCTGTACGCCTCGTCGACGAACAGCACACCGCCGAGCGCCGAGTCGATCAGCTCGTTGGCCTTCACCGCGGTCTGCCCCAGGAACTCACCGACCAGATCGGCGCGCTGCGCCTCGACCAGGTGGTCGCCGCCCAGCAGCCCGAGCGCGTAGAACACCCGGCCGAGGATCCGGGCCACCGTCGTCTTGCCCGTCCCGGAGGGGCCCGAGAACACGAAGTGGCGCTTCGGCGGCTGTACGGGCAGGCCCTGCGCCGCTCGCAGCCGCGCCATCCGGAGCTGCGCGGACAGTGCCCGCACCTGCCGCTTCACCGGTTCGAGGCCCACCATCCGCTCCAGCTCCGCGAGCGCCTGGTGGAGCAGGACGGCGTCGGCCGGCCCCGACGGCAGCGTCGGCTGCGAGGGCTGCACCGGGAAGACGGCCTTCTCCCGTACGGAGCCGTCCGCGTCCACCGGGGCCGTGCCGGGCACCGGTTCGTCGGGGTCCGACGGGACGGTGGGCAGATCCCGGCCGTCGCCCGGCCCGTCGGAGGAGAGGAGGTCCGGGTCGGCCGTGGCGTCGAGCGCGTCCTGGCCTATCCCGGCGATGGAGACGGCGGCAAGGCCCGCCTCGTCGAGGCCGTCGCCCTCGGAGATCGCGGCCAGCCGTGCCGCCGTGTCCATGAAGGCCGGATCGACGCGGTGGACGGCGCGGTAGAGCGGGAGCGCCGCGGCGCTGCGGCCGGTGCCCTCGTGCGCGCGGGCGAGCCAGTACCGCAGCTCCTTGCGCTGCGGCTGCTCGCTGCGGCAGCGCATCAGGGCGGCCGACAGCAGCGGTTCGGCCTGCCCGTACATCTCCAGCCGCACCCGCGCCATGCCGCCGAACAGGCCCGCCTCGATGCCCAGCATCGGGTCGTCGAGCAGCGGCTCGGTGTGGCGTACGAGCTGCTCCCAGTCCTTGACGAGATACGCGCGGCAGGCGTGCAGGAAGCGCACCTGCGGATCGGTGTCCACGGGCGGGCATCCGGCCAGGGCGCGGTCCAGCTCCGGCACGTGCCGGCCGTCCAGCCAGTGCGAGGCATGCGCCAGCAGAAGATCGCGAGGGCTCTCCAGGACGGGCTGGACCCACCAGCCCAGCCAGTACCAGGAGTTGAGCGCCCGGCGGTGGCGGGCGCGCTGCTCGCCGAAACGGTCGCGGTGGCGGTTCATCCGCAGGAGGGCGGTCGTGGTGTCGACGCGCAGCGCATGCAGTCCGAGCCATCCGTCCGCCATGCCGGGGTCGATCCGGACCGCGGTCCTGAACTCCTCCTCGGCCTGCGCGTAGGCGCCCATGGTGTAGGCGTCGACGGCCCGAACCCAGGCGAGATCGGCGGGGGCGTCCGAGCCCTGCGAGCCGATGTCCATCACGTCCCCCACAAACCGTGCCCCCGTGGTGTGCCGCCGGGCCTCTGCCGGGCGGCGGCCTGCTGCCGAACCGCCGCGCTGTGGACGGGAGTTGCACTCCCGGAACGCATCGTACCTGCGCTGTCGCCGGTCGCCGAGGTGCGCCGCGCGACGATCGTCGAACCGGACTCTATCCGGTCGGGCCGTGGGGCGATACGGGCCTGTGCAGACCGCTCGTGACCGAGCGTGAGTGAGTCGCCGCGCGGCGCGCCTGAATTGGGGGATCCTGTGCGGATCCTGGAAACCGCGTCCGGGCAGAACGAAGCCCCCGATCACGGGGGAACAACCGGGGGCTTCGCGTTTGCGGGCGGTCGTCGCAGACCGCACATTGAGAACGTAAGACCTGTACGGCCGCCAGGTCAAGCCGAGTTGAGTCTCTCGCGCGGTGTCCCGGACACCTGTCCGGAAGGCGCTGTACGGGAGTTGCTCACTCTGCGTGAAGGGTTGGGCTGTTCACGCGGTCGCAGCAGGACCCGGGAGTATCACGTATCCCTCGTTCCCCTGTCGCACCAGGAAATCGGCGTGCGGGCGCGAGGGGTCGGTGGCGAAATGGTTCCGCTCGGCGTCGGTCCAGGCGTCCCAGAATCCGGTGAGGCCGGGACCGTCGCGCCGGCGCCCCCGCTCCCACGCGAGGTCCTCCGGCACCTCCAGCCACAGCAGACAAGCGAGGTGCGGCCGCAGAGCGCGGCGGCCGCTCCCGACGCCCTCGACGAGGACGATCGGCGCGGTCGGCAGGTCCTTGCGGCGGGAGAAGCTGCGCCGTACCCAGTCGTAGGTGGCGTAGCGGGCGGTGCGGCCCCGGGAGAGCGGGGTGAGGACCTGGTCGCGGAACCGGCCGGTCCAGGTGAACATCTCGTCGTGCGTGGCCAGGTCGTCCAGGTGCAGCACGGGTGCGCCGCCGGTGGCCGCGGACAGATGCCGGGCGAGGGTGCTCTTTCCGGAGCCCGCGTGCCCGTCGACCGCGACGAGCCGCACCGGACCGCACGACGGCTCCAGCGCCCGCAGCCTGCGCGCGAGCCCGTCGAGCCCGTCGAGCCCGGCGGGGCGGGCCGGGGGCGGCGGCTGAGCGGGTACGGGATGCGGACGGTCCACGCGCCCAACCCTACGGTCCGCGCCACGGGCGCCGATGCGAGCCTCCGGTGCGGACCGGGTGCCGCGCGCCCCTGGTCACGCCAGTGGTCTCGACCAATATTGATGTATTGACACCCGGAGAGTCTCTGGCAGAAGCACCGGTGGACCGGAGATAGTTGAGCATCTGTCGTGCACCTGTCCCACTTGATGACGACTGGGGGACCTTCCGTCATGACCAGACCCACCCCACGGCGCACCCTGCTGGCCGCCGCTCTGGCCGCCGCAGCGGCGGGCACCGTGTCCGGGTCGTCGGCGCACGCCGCCCCGACGGCCGCATCCGGCTCCCCGACGGACTCCGGTCCCGGGGGTTCCGGAGCCGCCCGAACTCCTCGACCGGGAAAGGGCGTCGCTCGCGTGGACTACCACGGCTGGAGCACGTACACCGACTGGCGCTGCGGCACCGCCCGCGGCACCCGCGCCGAGGCCGGCCCCCGTCCCGGCCTCGTCATCGGAACCCCGGCCGGCCGCAAGGACTACACCGACCCGCACACCGGCAAGAAGAGCACCTGGGAGTACGCCACCTGGACCGCCCCGGTCCATGAGCCCGAGGTGCCCGCGAGCGAACTGATCGCCTCCTGGAACGCCCGCACCCCCGCCGGTACCTGGCTGCAGGTCGAACTGCTCGGCACCTACACCGACGGAAAGAAGACCCCGACCTATGTGCTCGGCCGCTGGGCGGCGGGCGACGGCGACATCAAGCGCACCTCCGTCGACGACCAGACCGACGGGAAGAGCACCGTGTGGACCGACACCTTCTCGATGGACGACACGGCGAAGCCGCTGCGCCTGGCCTCGTACCGGCTGCGGCTGACCCTCCACCGGAAGCCGGGCACCGATCTGACGCCCATGGTCTGGCGCCTGGGCGCGATGGCCTCCGATGTCCCGGACCGCTTCGAGGTGCCCGCCTCGAAGCCGGGGGAGGGCGCCGGACGCGAGCTGAAGGTCCCGCGCTACTCGCAGAACATCCACAAGGGGCAGTACCCGGAGTACGACAACGGCGGTGAGGCCTGGTGCAGCCCGACCTCCTCCCAGATGATCGTGGAGTACTGGGGCCGGAAGCCCACCAAGGGAGATCTGGCCTGGGTCAACCCGGACTACGCCGACCCGCAGGTCTGCCACGCGGCCCGCTACACGTACGACTACCAGTACGAGGGCTGCGGGAACTGGCCGTTCAACGCCGCCTACGCCTCGACGTACAAGGACATGCAGGGCGTCATCACCCGGCTCGGGTCCCTCGGCGACCTCGAGAAGCTGATCGCCGCCGGAATCCCGGTGATAACGTCCCAGTCCTTCATCGAGTCCGAACTCGACGGCGCGGGCTACGGCACAGCGGGCCATCTGATGTGCGTTGTCGGCTTCACGAAGAACGGTGACGTCGTCGCGAACGACCCGGCGAGCGACAGCAATGCCGAGGTCCGCAACGTCTACAAGCGGCGGCAGTTCGAGAACATCTGGCTCCGCACCAAGCGCAAGGACGCGGAGGGCAAGGTCAAGAGCGGTACGGGAGGCGTCGCCTACCTCTACTGGCCCGCCAAGCCCACCCCGCGGCAGGCCCGCGTGCTGCGGGAGCTGGGCATCAACTGAGCATGTGAGCCCCGAGGTTGTGTCATCGACCTGGCGGCACCGCTCGCTGCGTCGAGAGCGAGATGACCGTAGCGGCCCACCGTGACCTTGATGGGGGTATGGCCCGTCCGGCGGAAAACCGTGTGGATGGGCCATACCGCACAAGGTCACGGTGGCCCATTTGTGCCCTGGGGGCACCGGGGCTGCTGCTTGGTGATCACCTCTTGGCCATGCCGGCGGCGGAAGATCGGGAGGGGAGCCGGGAGTGTGTGATCGGTGATCTCTCCCGACGACTCTCGGACCGGGGTTACGAGCCCCGTTGATGTGCTCCGCATGCCGGGCGGCGTACGGGACTCTGCCGGCGGCGCCTCAACAGCCAACGATGCTCGTGGCATGGACTCTTGGTGCGTGCGCGTCCGCCTCGGCCGGGTTGCGCCCGGCCGAGGCGAACGCGGGCTTGCCGGTTACCGGTAGTCGGAACCGATGTTGCGGGAGGTGTCGACGGCCCGGCACTGGGCCGTCGAGCTTCCGCCGGAGGCGGTCAGGGTGAGGTTGTTGGGGCTGCCGCAGTTGTTGCTCTGGCGGCCTTGCTGCGCGGTGTTCTGCTGGAACATGTCGAGGGTGCTGCTGCCTCCGGCAGCATCGGCGCCCCCGCCGATCTCCGTCGTGCCCACGCTCGCCGAGCGGTCATGCGTCCCGCAGTCCACCTTGCCCCGGGCCCCGGTCAAGGTGATTTCGCCGCCGTTCTGGTTGGCGCAGGCGTTGTTCTGACGGCCTTCCTGGGCGATGTTCTGCTGGTTGGCGTCTACTGCGGAGGAGCCGCCTTCGACGCTGGCCCCGCCACCGATCTCCTTGGTGCCCCAATTCTTGGAGTGGTCCGCTGTCTTGCAACGTTGCTGCACACTGCCACCAGTCAGGGTGAGTGTGACCTCATCCGCCCCGTTGGTGTTGGCGCAGGCGTTGTTCTGACGGCCTTCCTGCGCGATGTTCTGCTGGTTGAGGTCCTCTGCGGCGGAGCCGCCTTCGACGCTGGCTCCGCGCTGCTTGACCAGAACATGCTTGTTGCGGGAGCTGTCCTTGTTGGCACACTCAGTGGTCGCCCGGCCACCGGTCACCTCGGCGGGGTCATCGGGAAAGATGACGTTGGCGCAGGCGTTGTTCTGCCGCCCTTCCTGCGCGATGCCTTGCTGGAACTCAGCGCCGTCGCCGCCCTCGACGTCGGCCCCGCCTCCCTTGACCAGGACCTCCTTGTTTCGGGAGTTGTCCTTGTTGACGCAGTCACTGTCCACTTGACCGCCGGTCGGCTGGGGGGCGAAGAAGACGGAACTGGCGCAGGTGTTGTTCTGGCGGCCTTCCTGGGCGATGTTCTGCTGTTCGAAGCCGACGCCGCTGCCGCCTGCGGCGTGCGCGCCGCCGCCCTTGACCAGAACATGCTTGTTGCCGGACCTGTCCGCGTTGCCGCAACGACTGGTCTCGCGACCGCCAGTCACATCGAAGTCACCGTCGTTGCTGATGGCGCAGGCGTTGTTCTGCCGGCCTTCCTGGGCGATGTTCTGCTGGAACGGCCCCTCGGTGCCGGAGGCGCCCTCGGCGCTGGCGCCGCCGCTCTTGACCAGGGCCCCCTTGTTACGGGAAAGGTCCTTGTTGGCGCACTCGCTGGCCACCCGGCCGCCGTCCACGGCGACGGTGAAGCTGATGGAGTCGGAGCAGGCGTTGTTCTGTCGGCCCCGCTGAGCGACATTCTGCTGATCCAGGTCGGTGGTGCTGGAACCGCCCTCGGCTTGCGCACCTTTGTAGTCCACGCGAGAGAACTTGTTGAAGGAGCGGTCACCGTTCGTGCAGCGTCCGGTCAATCTCCCCGACGTCAGTTCAATTCTTCCCGTGGTGGTCCTCACATCGCAGGCGCTGTTCTGTCGGCCCTCCTGGGCGATGTTCTGCTGGTTCAGGGAACCGTCCAGCGCGGAACCGCCGGTGGCGGTTGCGCCATTCGGGCCGTCTGCGAAGGCGACACCGCCAACGAAAGACGTAAGACTGCCCATCGTCATGGCCACCACCGTAGCCACTGCAAGTCTGCGCACTACGCCACTCCTCGTTCGGCTGGAACATTGGGTAACGCACTCAACGAGACCCAAAGACCCACGTCACGCGATAGATAGCCCGAAGCCACGTATGGTCCAGTGGCGATGGACCGCCTTGAATTTGCAGTGCTCGGGACTGACGTGAGGCGGGGGCTGTCCGGTCGGAGGTGTGACGGTCCGGATAAGCCGGTTCGTTCTTTGACGAAAAGCCTGCGCTGTGCCGTCACTTCTCGGGCCCGCTGCAGCTGAACAATGGCGGTGAAGAGGACCCATGAGAAGTCGCCATCCCTTGGCGGCTTCTGTTTGGCATATTCCGGCGCCCTTGGAATGTAGTGGCTGGTATACGCATTGAGCCTTGCAGGGCAACCCGTAACGTTCTGTACTCCCTGGCGTCGCGCACAGTGCGCTGAGAATGGACAGCCCTTCTGATGAAGCGCGTACACGGTGGGGATCTTCGGCCGGAATGCCTCTTCGGATGCCGTCCCGAGCCGCCCATCGTGAGACGTCCTGGTTCCTGCCTCTTTCGGCAACCGGGACGCTGCGCCGGGGCAGCTGCCGAGCCGGCTGAGCGACTGCGGCTCCCCCTTTCGGCCTGAGTCCATGGGCGACTCACCTGAGTCGATGCGGCTGCCATCAGTCAGGCAGCAGCCTGGTCCCTCAGGGTGAGAGCGCGTCAGGAGGTGCGAAAGCCACCGTTGCTGTAGAACAGTTGGCCATTGATCCACGCACCGGCGTCCGACATGAGGAACGACACCAGGTCGGCGGTGTCGGAGGGAGTGCCGAGTCGCCCGGCGGGAGTCCGGGCGATTCCGCTCTCGCGGATCTCGGGGGTCATCCAGCCAGTGTCGATCGGGCCGGGATTGATGACGTTCGCGCGAATACCTCGAGACCCCAGCTCGACGGCTGCTGCGATGACAATGCGGTCCCATGCTCCCTTGCTCGCCCCGTACGGCAGGTTGTGTGCGGTGTGATCGCTGGTCAGCGCCATGATGCGACCCGTGACTTCAGCGTTCGCCGATTCCGGGGGGAAGCACTCGGCGAAGGCTTTGATCAGCAGCCAGGTTGCGCGAGCGTTCACCGCGAAGTGTCGCTCCCAGCTGTCGAGGGTCGTCGACGGGATCGAACTGTTCACCGACTCGCAATGCGACATGACCAGACCGCGCAGGTCGCCACGCGACGTCGCCTCCGCGACGAGACGGCCGGGCGCGTCGACGGCGGCCAGGTCTGCCTCGACGAGATCGACACGGCGGCCGAGCCGACGGCACTCCGTGGCGACCTCCTGGGGGTCTTGCGCTCCGCGCTCATAGGCCAGCCGTTCGTGAAAGGGCGTCCAGTAGTTGATCACGAGGTCCCAGCCGTCCCTCGGCCAGACCAACCGCGATTCCCGCGCCGATGGAACGTCGCCGCCCAACGCCGGTCAGCAGTACGGTTCCGCGTTGATCAGCTGTCATCGAGTCTCCCTGCGTGACGTGGTTCAGCCAGCCGCCGGACAACCCCATCAGAGCCGCGGGACCCCACACAACGCAGTTTTTCTGGGGAGCCCGCACGTGGAGAGGTCCGTAACAACGAAGTCCCGCGCGGGTGACGTAGGGCATTGACAACACCGTGCCGTCCAGGGCGCTTTGCTCAAGGGCGGTGTGAATTCAGGGGAGCGGGTTAGGCGGTAGGGGGAGTGCCAGGCAACTTCTCCGGGAGGCCACATGATTTCGTCCCGCTTCTCACATCTGGCGCTTTGGTTCGAGCGCAGTGTCACCGTGCTGGGTGTTCTGGTCGTGGTCTCACTTGGCCTGCCCGTGGCCTGGGTCATGGCTTCGCGCTTGGCGGAGGTGGTTCATCGCTGAATGCCGGGGGGGGGGGCGGGAGGCAGATCGCCCGAATTCGCTGACTGCCGAAACACGGGCGTCGAGCCAGTCGTCGACACGGGCCAAGGTTGTGCGCATGGCGCCTGGGTGGCAGTGCGCTCCGGGGTGGCAGTGCCGCCGGCCGGTCGAGGCAAGCGGCGCTTGCGCTCGGGAACCGGAGGGACGCTGTCGTTGGCCTTGGCGCTCTGCGTACGTGCCGCCTGCCGGGCGGGACCGATCGGCCCCGCCCCATCGCCCGTACGGCCCACAGTCGAGCACCGACGGTGCCCCATCGGGGCACTTCTCAGACGCACGGACCGCTCAGCGAACGGCGCTACGGTCCGTCGTCGGCGCGCTCGGCCCCTCAGCCGCGCCGACCGGCTCGACCTTGCGGTGTGCTGGGTCCGGATGAGCTCATGTGATCCGGGAGCTCATCGGCCGAACGACGGGAGACACGATGGCCTCGTACGAGCGCGGGAGCGAGCGGCCCCTGCCGGTGCCGCACCTGATCGCCCCTGACGCCATGGGTCCTGAGGATGTCCAGGTGGACTCTGCCGGCCGGGTCCTTACCGGGCTGGCAGACGGCAGGATTCTGCGCCTCACCCTCGATGACGCCGGGCGGCTGGGCGACTCCGAAGTCCTCGCGCGCACCGGGGGAAGGCCGCTGGGCCTGGAGGTGGCGCCCGACGGCGGGCTGCTGGTGTGCGACGCCCGGCGTGGTCTGCTGCGAGTCGATGCGAGTGATGGCTCGGTACGGGTGCTTGCCGAGGAAGTGGACGGTGTTCCGCTGCGGTTCTGCAGCAATGCGGCCGCGGCGAGCGATGGCACGGTGTTCTTCACGGTCTCCAGCCGCCGGTACGGTCTGGAGGGCTGGCTGGGCGACATCCTCGAGCACACCGGGACAGGTCTGCTGCTGCGTCTCCGACCGGGAGGAGCGCCGGAAGTGCTTCTGGACGGGCTCCAGTTCGCCAACGGCGTGGCGCTTGCCCCGGACGAGTCCTTCGTCGTCGTTGCCGAAACCGGCGCGTACCGGCTCACCCGGTTCTGGCTGACCGGGCCACGGGCAGGTGAGCGAGAAACTCTTCTCCGCGGACTGCCGGGCTTTCCCGACAACATTTCAAGAACCCCCGAGGGCCTGTTCTGGATCGCCCTCGCGGCGCCGAGGGACGCGGCCCTCGAATGGCTCCACCGTAGATCCAGAGGGGTCCGGCGCGCCGCCGGGGCCGTAGCCGGCAGGCTCAGGATCCCGCCACGGTCAACCGTCGAGGTCTTGGCGGTCGACAGTGCGGGCAGGATCGTGCACGACCTCGTTCTCCATCGCTCGCCGTACCGCATGGTCACCAGCGTCTGTGAGATCAGGGGAAAGCTGGTCCTGGGGAGCCTCCGTGAACGCGGCATCGCAGTCTGTGGCCGACCGACGACGTGAACGAGGCGCTGGACCGGCCGACGCGTCGCACCGCCCAGGAGGGAGCCCAAGCGGGAGCGGCGCAGGACGAGCGCAGACCTCGATCGGTCGCGGCTGTCATGGCGGCCGGATACGGGCTGTGGACGAGGCGCTGACCGCGGCCCCCATCAGTTGCGGGGTGCCCGTGCGGAAGACGATTCCCTGGTCGCCGACCAAGCGGGGCCCGAGACAGGCCAGTGGCCGGTGCTCCGGGCAAGCGGGCCCGGGCACCGACCACTGCGTCCGGTAGGACTCGTTCAGCGGCCCAGCGCTTTGGCGAGCTGGTCCTTGGTCATCGAGGAGCGGCCCTTGATGTTCTTCTGCTTGGCCTCGTTGTAGAGCTGGTCGCGGGTGGGCCCTTGAGGGCCCTTGCCCTTGCCCGAGCGTTCGCCGCCGCGCTGGGGGGCGGACTTGGGGTCTTGCGTGGAGGTGCGGCTCGCGGATCGGGACTCGCCCGAGCGGGCGCGTTCCTTGTTGACCGTACGGGCGGCGATCTCCTTGGCGCGCCGGGTGGAGGCGCCGCGCTCTTCCTGGCCCTCCTTGATGTGCTCGTATTGCCGTTCACGCTTGCGGTTCGATCCTGCAGGCATGTCCCTTCCTCCTTGAATATCGTGGCGTGCCCGCCGTCACTCCGGGGTTCTGGGCCCTGGCTCGTCGAAGCCTGCGATCGGTGGCGCGCCGCGGCCTCTATGTGCCGCGTTGACGGACCACTTCTGTCTCGGCTTCTTCGATCACACTGCCCGCGATCCAGGTGATGGGTTCCACGTGCTGGGCCCGAGGCTCGTTGTCCGGTCCGCGGCCGCACCTTTGGCCTACAAGAGCCCACGGCTTGCCGGAGCCGGAGCCGGAGCCGGAGCGCTCAGGCCTGTGCCGATACATCACCGCGGGCAGGACCGGCGGGCACGCACCCGACCCCCATCCGCTGCATCAGGTGTGGCCCCGAGGGGCTGGAGCAGCAGGAGTGAACAGTGGGGTTGCCGGGCCCCCCGCCTGCTCCTGATGCCGCTCCGCACCTGCCCCAATAGAGGCCTGGTCAGCGGGCACCGGGCCGAGTTCCCGGGACATGACCCGCGTCATGATGAGGAGAGGACTGCGCGCGGTGGGCTGACCGCCGCGTTGTCATGCCCCGGAATGCTGTGGCGGGGTCCCCCAGGTGGGAAATCACCACGCTCGTGCTTCCTCCAGGAGGCGGGCGCGTGCGGCGGCGATCGGTGGGGCATCCTCTGTGCCCGAACGGCAGGCGAGGTAGAGGGTGTTGATCGGGGGTACTTCGGGCTCGAGGAGTGGTACGAGCGTGCCCCCGGCGAGTTCGTCGGTGCACAGGTAGCGGGGCAGGACGCTGATGCCGGCTCCGGCGATGGTCGCGGCCAGCACTGCTCTCAGGTCCGGTACGACGACGGCGGGGCTCTGGGTGGCGCGCGTACCGAAGACGCTCTGCCAGTAGCGGCGGATGATGGGAAGGTCCTCGGCATAGCTGAGGAGCGGTACTTCGGCAAGGGCCGCCGCGCCGTCACGCGTGAGCCGCCGGCCATCGAGGGCCGCGGCCCAGCGGGGTGCTGCGACCAGGACGAACTCCTCGTCGGCCAGCGGTGTGAGGGTGATGCCTTTGCCACGGGGGCGGATGGTGGAGATGACCAGGTCGAAGCGTCCGTCACGCAGGCCGACCAGCAGGTCCTGAGCGAGGCCCAGCGTGACTCGCAGCTTGAGACCTTCCTCCACCAGGTCCGAGAGGGCCGGGATGGCGCGGACACTGGTGAGTTCCGCGGGCCCGGCAAGGTGGAGGGGCTTGGCGAAGGGAGTGCTGCGCTCCAGCCCGCGCTGGGCAACGAGCGTCAGCGCGTCGACATGGGGCGCGACCTGCGCGGCGAGCTCATCGGCCACCGAGGTGGCCACCACTCCCCGGGGCATGCGGCGGAAGAGCTGCTGGCCCAACTGCTCCTCCAGGGAACGGATCTGTGCCGTCACGGTCGGCTGCGACAGGCGCACCTGGCGCGCGGCTGAGGTGAGGGATCCGGACCGGTAGGCGGCCAGGAACGTTCTGAACAGGGAAAGGTCCATGCCTGCATTCCTTGCACCAGCGACCCATTGGTTTTCCGATGACTCGCCTGGGGGTTTCCCATTGGTTTCTGATGGCTGAGACACCCTACATTGAGCAGGCCCGGGACGGCCTCCCCGCCGTCCCGACCGTTCCCGCAAAGCAGTTCAAGGAGTTCCCATGTCTTCCGCCCGCAGGGTCCTGTTCGCTCTTACCAGCCACGACAAGCTGGGGGAGACCGGCAGGACGACCGGCTTCTACCTCCCCGAGGCCGCCCATCCCTGGAAGGCTCTGACCGATGCAGGCTTCGAGGTCGACCTGGTTTCGGTCGCGGGCGGCCGGCCCCCCATGGACGACGCGGACACCTCTGACCCCGTGCAGAAGGCGTTCCTCGAGGACCCGCGCATCGCCACTCGGCTGGACAGCACCCCGCGCCCGGAGGAGATCACCCCCGCCGACTACGACGCGATCCTCTTCGTCGGCGGCCACGGCACCATGTGGGACTTCCCCGACAGCACTGGTCTGACCGCCATAGCGCGGAGCATCTACGAGGCCGGGGGCGTGGTATCCGCCGTCTGCCACGGTCCCGCGGCACTGGTCAACCTGACGCTCTCGGACGGCTCGTACCTGGTGGCGGGCAAGAATCTGGCCGCGTTCACCAATGACGAAGAGGAAGCGGCAGGGCTCACCAACGAGGTTCCCTTCGCCCTGCAGAGCAAGCTCGAGGAACGAGGAGCCAAGCACAGCGGCGCGCCGAACTTCGAGGCCCATGTGGTCACCGACGGCCGCCTGGTGACGGGACAGAACCCGGCCTCCGCGCCCGGTCTCGGCGAAGCCCTCGTACGGGTCCTGTCCGACGAAGTTTCGCGCTGAGCAGGCTCGAGAGGGCCCGGCCGCGGTGAACCGCTCCGGGCCCTCTCGAAGCCGTGATGCGTCAGCTGCTGCCCGCCCCCTCGACATCGTCCCGTCCCTGCCCGGCCCCTTGGTCGGGCTGTTCCTGTTTCTGTTCCTGCCCGGTGAAGAGCTCTTCGAGGACTCAAGGGATCGGGTGGCGGCCGCTGTGGGGCTCGCTCACACCGGTCTCCGCGGTGACGTCTGCTGCACCAGTAAGTGACCTTCGGGTCGCTTTGGGCGTGGGCCGGGCGCGGGTCGGGCGGCCCAGGCGTCTGAGTAGGCGGTGCTCTTCAACAGCGGCCGGGACACCGTAGATGATCTTGCCAATGTTGCGTACTGACTTCACAAGTGCCAGAGCCTGTCGCAGGGGAGACGTGAAGCGCATTGTGGGCCCGAGGGCCATAACCCGGCCCATGAGAGGTGCCCGGCAAGTGCGGCGGGTCTCCTATTGCTCGGCGCCGGCGATGCTTCCCCTGTTCCTCGTCGCCCCCTTCGACGCGACGACGTCAACTCTCGCTGTGAGAGCGGGCGTTCAATGAAAGGCTGTCACATGTTTCTGGGTCTGCGGACCATCATGTATCCCGCTCCGAACCTGGACGCCGACAAGGCGTGGTGGACTTCGGTTCTTGGCATCGAGCCCTATTTCGACGAGCCGTTCTACGTCGGATTCAACGTCGGGGGATACGAGCCTGCCCTCGACCCTCACGCCAGTCCCTCGGATGGGGCGCTGACCTACTGGGGTGTCCCGGACGTCGATCAGGCCTTGGAGAGGCTCACCGCCGCCGGCGCGACAGTGCGCGAGGCAGTCCAGGAGGTCGGCGGTTCAATCCGCGCCGCGTCCGTGGTCGAGCCTTCCGGATCCGTCATCGGGCTGTTGGAGAACCCTCATTTCGCGCTGCCCGATTCGCCGCCACGAATCGGCGACGGGCCGGGTCGGTAGCCCGAATACCGATGTGCTCACACCTGTCGTGGCGGCCGCCGTCGCACCTTCATTTCCTTGCACATCGTCGACAGGTCCCGCAGCTGACGCCCGGTACTTACTCGAACAGGTAACGGCCTCGTGGTGTGACAGTCGAGCGAGCATCCACCACTTGTCTTTGTGAGTAGTGGTCGGACGCCCCTGGTGGCGGGTCATGCCGGCAGCCGGCCAGGAGTGTCCTGAGCAGGGAAAAGTCCAAGCGATTTCCTCCCCGGAAGCCACACGGGCATTGTTTTTCCGATGGCTCCGTAGGGGCACCCCTATTTGGTTTTCGATGCGGGAGGACGCCTAGGTTGGCAATGCCGGTGAGGTCACCTCCCGGCGCTGCAACCACAGTCGTTACGCACCATCTGGAGTTCCCATGAATGCCGCTCGCAAGGTCCTTTTCGTTCTCACCAGTCACGACACGTTGGGCGAGACCGGCAGGGCGACCGGCTTCTATCTTCCCGAGGCCGCTCATCCCTGGAAGGCGCTCACCGACGCCGGCTTCGAGGTCGATCTCGTGTCGGTGAAGGGCGGCCGGCCGTCGATGGACGGAGGCGACACCTCCGACGTCGTGCAGCTCGCCTTCCTTGAGGACGCCCGTATGGCGGCCAAGTTGGAGAACACGCTGCGCCCGGAGGAGATCACGCCCGGCGACTACGAGGCGATCCTCTTCGTCGGTGGCCACGGCACCATGTGGGACTTCCCCAACAACGCCGGACTGACCGGCATTGCGCGGGACATCTACGAGGCCGGAGGCGTGGTGGCCGCGGTCTGCCACGGTCCCGCGGCCCTGGTCAACCTGACGCTCTCGGACGGCACTTACCTGGTGGCGGGCAAGAACGTCGCCGCGTTCACCAACGCCGAAGAGGAAGCGGCGGAGCTGGTGGACGTGGTGCCCTTCTCCCTGCAGAGCAAGCTCGAGGAGCGAGGCGCCAAGCACACCTCGGCACCCAACTTCGAGGCCCACGTGGTCGTCGACGGCCGTCTGGTGACGGGACAGAACCCGGCGTCGGCCACGACCCTGGGGCAGGCGCTGGCCACCACCCTGACCGAATTGCGTGCGGCCTGAGCCACGGTGGCATGAAGCCGTAGGCGCGTAACCGGCCCCGGGCCGCCGTTGGGTCCACCGACCTCTTGCAACGGACGGTCCGGGGCCGGTGCCCTATGGCGGGGTGCGATGAGCGGGAGGCCCCGAATGCCCGGGAAAGGGGCGCTACTTGTACGCGCCTCACCGCCCTGGTCGACCGCGTACACGTGGCGTGTCGAGCAACGACGCAGCCCGCACGATGGGCAGCGCTGTACGGGTATGCCAGCCCGGCCCGCAATACCGCACCACCCGTCACGGCGGACGCGATCACGAACACGGCGACGGCGACGAGCCGGTGCGCGGGATTTCCGGCAGCCTCCTCCGCCACAGCCTTGCCCAACGCCGTGCCGGACGGCGGCAGTCCGGCCGGAGCGAGGCCGCCGGCGAGGAGCAGGGCACCGGTCAGGCTCCGCCCGGCCACATCAAGGATGCTTGTTCACCCTGGCGACACGAACCCCGACTCGTACGCCGCGATCACCGCCTGTGTGCGGTCCCGCGCCCCCAGCTTCGCGAGCACGGCGCTGACATGGGACTTGACCGTCTCCGTGCCGACGACGATCTCCACGGCGATCTCCGCGTTGGTCAGTCCGCGGGCCATCAGCCGCAGCACCTCCGCTTCGCGCTCGGTCAGCGCGGCGCGGTCCATCGCGGTGCGGGCGGCCGGATTGCCGTAGTCCCTGCCGTACTCGGCGGCCAACTTCCTGACTGTGGCCGGGAACAGCAGCGAGTCCCCCTCTGCCACCAGCCTCACGGCATGCACGATCTCGGCCGGGCGCGACCGTTTGAGCAGGAACCCGTCGGCGCCGGCACGCAGCGCCTCGTACACGTACTCGTCGTTCTCGAAGGTCGTCACCACCAGAATTTTCGGTGGCTCGGGCACACTGCGCAGCACCGCCCGCGTGGCGTCGATCCCGTCCATCAGCGGCATCCGTACGTCCATGGCCACCACATCGGGGCGCAGTCGGCGCACAAGCGGGATCACCGCGGCCCCATCCGCGGCCTCGCCGACGACCTCGATGTCCGACTGCGTCCCCAGGACGGCGCGCAGGCCCGCGCGTACGAGCGGTTCGTCGTCGACCAGCAGCACCGTGAGTGGCACGTGACCAGCGTAGATCAACCGACCGGCAGTTCGACGTGCACGTGCCAGTTCCCGTCGTTCGGTCCGATCTCGGCACGGCCCCCGAGGAGTGCGACGCGTTCGCGGATGCCGCGCAGCCCGCTGCCGGCCTCCCGGCTCGTCACGGATGCCCCATGGGGCAGTGGATTGCGTATGTCCATCTCCAGGTGCGCGTCTTCCACGGCGATGCGCACGTGGACCGGCACGGTTCCCGCGTGCCGCAGCACATTGGTCAGGGCCTCCTGGAGCATGCGGTACCCCTCGCGGGACACCGGGCCGGGCACACGCTCCAGTGGGCCGGTGACTTCGGCGTCGACCTTCACCCCCGAGGAGCGCGCGGAGTCGAGCAGGCGGTCCGCCTCGCCGAGCGTGGGCCTGCTGCTCGCCGGACGCTCGGCCTCGCGCAGGACGAGCAGGACGCGCTCCAGGTCCTCCAACGCCGCCCGGCCCGTCTCCTCGATGGCACCGAGCGCGCGCTCGGTGAACTCCGGGTCGGCGGCGGCGCGGGCGGCGCCCGCCTGGACGACGGCGACTGTCAGGGCGTGCCCGATGGAGTCGTGCAGTTCCCGGGCGATCCGATTGCGCTCCAGGAGCTGCTCGGTGCGCTGCTCGAGGGCGGCGAGCCGCTCATGGGAGGACGGCCCCAGCAGGCGGCGTGCCGCCACCGCCATCAGAGCCCCGGCCGCCGCGACGACCATCAGCAGGATCAACGGCGGCACCGGCACCAGCAGCGCGTACGCCCAATTCCGCCCGGAGACCGGGATCATGAGGTCCGCTCCGGGGGAGGAACCGGTCGCAGCTCCGGCCAACTCCAGGGAGAGCGCCATGAGTTGCCCCGTCAAGAAGGCGATGAGGCAGCCGGCCTCCAGGCGCAGTACCAGCCATACGGCGGTCCTCGCCCGGTCGCTCCAGGAGGCGGAAGGCGCCGCGGAGACGGCGGGCTCGTCCCGGTTGTCCTTCACGCGTGCGTGCGGCCCCGGGAACAGCATCAGCCGCGCCTGCAGCCCCTCGGCCAGACGCATCGCCGGCACCATGGCCGCCGCCACGAGCAGGGGGATCGGCAGGACCGCCACCAGGCCCCACTCCGCGGCCGACAGAGCGTCCAGTCCCGGGTAGACCGCGCCGCAGACGAACGCGAGGACTGCACCGATGAGCATGTGGAGCCAGCGGGTGTACGTGACGGCATGCGTCAGCGGTCGCAGAAAGCGGGGCATGCCGTCATGGTGTCAGCGGTGCCCTGGAGAGCGTCTCCCCCGCACGGGGGAGCCGCTCTCCACCGCCGGGGGAGGACCTGCCCCGTCCCTTGCCGTGACGCTGAAGCCATGACCAGCATCGACATCAAAGACCTCACCAAGGAGTACGGCGCCAACCGGGCTGTGGACCGGCTGACGTTCACCATCGGGCCGGGCCGGGTCACCGGATTCCTCGGGCCCAACGGCGCCGGCAAGTCCACCACCATGCGTCTCGTCCTGGGCCTCGACCGCCCCACGTCGGGTGCGGCCACCGTAGGCGGGCGGCACTACGCCGCGATCCGGGATCCGCTGCGCACAGTCGGCGCCCTGCTGGACGCACAGGCGGCGCACGGCTCCCGTACCGCTCGCGACCATCTGCGCGCTCTGGCTGCCAGCAACCGCATCCCACCGTCCCGTGTCGACGAGGTCCTCGACGAAGCGGGCCTCACCACGGTCGCAGGCCGTCGCATCAAGACCTTCTCGCTCGGCATGCGCCAGCGCCTCGGCGTTGCGGCCGCACTGCTCGGTGATCCACGGGTCGTCATGCTGGACGAGCCGTCCAACGGACTCGACCCCGAAGGCATCATCTGGATCCGTGAGTTGGTGCGCAGACTCGCACGCGAGGGCCGTACGGTGCTCGTGTCCAGCCATCTGATGAACGAGACCGCGACCTTCGCCGACCACCTCGTTGTCCTGGGGCGCGGCAGGCTGCTGGCGGATGCCCCCATGCAGGAGTTCCTGGAGGCGCACGGCAGGCCGCGGGTGCGGCTGCGCACCACCGAGGCGGCCCGTCTGCGGTCCACCCTGTCCCACAAGGGCTATGAGCCGGTGCGGACCGAGGACGGCCGGTGGCTCGTCCACGGCGCGAAGGCCGAGGACGTCGGGGCGATTGCCGCCCGCGAAGGCATCCCCGTCCTCGAACTCGCCGACGAGCAGACCTCCTTGGAGGAGGCCTACCTCGCCCTCACCGCTCTCGACACGGAGTTCGCCGCCGCGTCCCCGACCGTCCCCCAGGAGGCCTGACCATGTCGACCACCGCGGTCCTCCATTCCGAGTGGATCAAGATCAGGTCGTTGCGCGCCGGCTTCGGATCGCTCATCGCGCTCTTCGGGGCCACGCTCGCGATCACCCTGCTCGTGTCCGCCACCGTCGGACAGGCCGAGGCCGACAACCCCGAGGCAGAGCCGCTCTTCGGCGCCTTCTACGGGCTCAATTTCGGTCAGATCGCGGCGATCACCTTCGGGGCGACGGCGATCTCCTCCGAGTATCTGGGCGGTGCGCTGCGCGTCTCCCTCTCGGCCGTGCCGCACCGGGGACTGTTCTACGCCGCCAAGATGGCGGTCGTGGGATCAGCCGCACTCGTCGTGGGGCTCCTCAGCAGCTTTGCGTCCTTCCTGGGGGGCCAGGCCTTCATGGGAACGTACGCCATCGGGCTCGGCGACCCGGGAGCCGTGCGCGCCTGCGTCGGCGGCGGGATCTATCTCGCCCTCATGGCGCTGTTCGCCGCGGGCCTGACCGTCCTGCTGCGCAGCGGCGTCGCGGTGCTGAGCCTGCTCATCCCCTTTGTTCTGATCGTCTCGTTCGTTGTCGGGGACATCGCGAAGGGTGCCGCGGAATATCTGCCGGACCGGGCAGGCCAACAGGTGCTCCATCAAGACCCGGTGGGCGCCCTCGGCCCCTGGACGGGTCTGGCCGTGACGGCGGCCTGGGCGGCAGCCGCGCTTCTGGCCGGATGGTGGGCCCTGCACCGCCGCGACGCCTGACGACGCCCAGCCCGGACGGCCGGGGACAGCCGACGCCCCACCCGTCCGACGAGGGCACTCCGACCTCGGCACGGACCCGCTGGACGTGTTCTCGCTGGGTCCGCTCGACCACACCCCACTCACCATCGGCATCGCCCAGGCGCTGGTCGCCATCGTGTGCATCGGCGTCTGGGCGCAGGAGAACCGGCGGTGCCCCGTCATGTCGTCGTTGATCACCTGCTTCCTCTGCGGCAGTGTCATCGACCTGCTGCGGGCCACCGAAGTGGCCGAGGCATTCGGAAAGCCCGCGGGCCGCCCGCATCAGGGTCGCGGACCACGCGTCCGGCCGGCTCGCGGACACGCTCGACCACGATGCGGGCCTCACCGCTCCCCGGAAGGGACCGCCGTAACGCAGAACATCCGCGGTCACGGGTTTGCCTGTCGATGCGAGGGGCAGGCGCCCCCTCGTGCTTCGGACCGCAGGCACTCCCGCGGGAGCGGTGTGTCTGCTCGGGTGTCCTCCGGCGCGGTCCTCGGTGCTCCTGCGGTGAACCCGGACGCCGCAAATGGAGCTGTTCTCATGACGACCGTACGAGCACAGGCCGCAGCACCCCTCAAGACCAAGCGCCCCTCCAAGAAGCACCCGCATGACGACGCCCCTGACACCAGCGCCGAGTTCGAAAAGATCTCGCATCTCCCCGAAGGCCCGCACAAGGAGGAGCTGCGGCAGCAGGTCGTCCGGGCGTGGATACCCATGGCCGAGCGGCTGGCCCGCCAGTTCCGCAATCGCGGGGAGTCTCTGGAAGACCTTGAACAGGTGGCCGCGCTGGGCCTGGTGAAAGCTGTGATCCGCTACGACCCGGCGCGCGGTACGGCGTTCGAGAGCTTCGCCGTCCCCACGGTCGTCGGCGAGGTCAAGCGGCACTTCCGCGACCACATGTGGGGCCTGCACGTACCCCGCCGCGTCCAGGAACTGCGCAACCGCGTACGGACCGCCTACCGCGAGCTCTCCCACTCCCTCGACGGACGCGGACCCGGTGTCGAGGAACTGGCCGAGTACACGGGGCTGACCGAGGACGAGGTCCGTACGGGACTGGAAGCGCTCGACAGCTTCACCACGCTCTCGCTCGACGCGTCCTCGTCCGGCTCCGACGAGGACGGCTTCGCCCTGGTGGACGTCATCAGCGACCAGGAGCCCGGCTACGACCGGATCATCGATCGCGAATCGCTCAAGCCGCAGCTCGCGCTGCTGTCCGAGCGGGAGCGGGAGATTCTCTACCTGCGCTTCTTCCGCGACATGACGCAGAGCCGGATAGCGGACCACCTCGGCATCTCCCAGATGCACGTCTCCCGCATCATCAGCCGCACCTGCAACTCTCTCTGCCGACAGGTGATGGCCGACGCCGGCTGACGCAGGCGCGGGACCGCCCGCGTCGCCGCTCCCGGCCGGGCCCACGCACCATGGTTGCGGCCGGGAGCGCCGGATACTCTGAGCCCATGCCGCCTGGACGCCGTACCGCCCGCCAGACCGATCTCCTGGAACGGCTGGTCGCGCTGCTGGCGGCCGAAGGGTTCGCCTCGTTCACGCTCGACGACCTGGCGGAGCGTCTGCGCTGCTCCAAGACGACGCTCTACCAGCTTGCGGGGAGCAAGCAGTCGCTTGTGCAGGAGGCGGTCAAGCACTACTTCCGCAACGCCGCGGAGGCCGTCGAGAAGCGGGTGGCCGACACCTCGGAGCCCTCCGAGCGCGTGGTGACCTATCTGAACGCGGTGGCCGAGCAACTCCGCCCGCTCTCCCGGCAGTTCCTCGACGACATGGCCGCCTTCGCGCCCGCGCGCGAGGTGTACGAGGCGAATACGCGGCTTGCCGCCGAGCGGGTTCGCCGGCTGATCACCGAGGGCGTCGCGGTCGGTGCCTTCCGCGATGTGCACGCCGCGTTCGTGGGCGAGGTCGTGGCGGCGACGATGCAGGGGATCCAGCGGGGCGAGGTGGCGGCCCGTACGGGGCTGAGCGACTCGGCCGCCTATGCGGAGCTGGCGTCGCTCATCGTCCACGCAGTCTCCTCCTGACCTGGGACCTGGCCACCGGCTGACCTGCCCGCCGCCTCACCTCACCACCGGCCTCCCGCCTCATCACCGGCCCACCGCCTCATCACCGGCCCACCGGCTCCCGCATCCCCCTCACCACCGGCCCACCGGCTGAGCGTCCGATCACCCGGCCGGCCCACGGTGGACTTTCCGCCTCCGCCGGTGTCCGCTTGCCCGGTCGGTCACCGTTTCCGCAGGTCAGGGCGGTTTGCGCCGTTTCCGTGGTGCGCGAAGTCACCTCTGCCGCCGACTCGACGAGCGTACCGAGACTGATACTGTCGTACCCGGTTCAGTATCATTTTCGTCGTGGAGGGTCCGGATGCCTGCCACCCGCACGGTGCCCACTCAGGAAGCCGCCGATCTCATCTCCCTCACCCGCGAGCTCGCGGAGAAGGAGCTGCTGCCCCGCGTCGCCCTGGCCGAGGCCGACGAGGCGTTCCCGCGCGACGTCTTCCGCACGCTCGGACGCACCGGTCTGCTCGGGCTGCCGTACCCGGAGAGCTACGGCGGCGGCGAGCAGCCGTACGAGGTCTATCTGCAGGTGCTGGAGGAGGTCGCGGCGGTCTGGGCCAGCGTCGCCGTCGGCATCTCGGTCCACGCCCTGTCCTGCTTCGGCCTGGCCACCTTCGGCACCGAGGAGCAGAAGGCCGAATGGCTCCCCGACATGCTCGGTGGCGAACTCCTGGGCGCCTACTGCCTGTCGGAGCCGCACGCCGGCTCCGACGCGACCGCCATGCGCACCCGGGCCGTCAGGGACGGCGACAGCTATGTCCTCAACGGCACCAAGGCATGGACCACCCACGGCGGGTACGCCGACTTCTACAAGGTGATGGCCCGCACCTCCGACGACCGCAACCACGGCATCTCCTGCTTCCTCGTCCCCGCGGACACCCCCGGCCTCAGCGCCGACCCGCCCGAGCGGAAGATGGGCCTCACCGGCTCCGCGACCGCCACCATGCGGCTGGACGACGTACGGGTTCCGGTGAACCGCCGGCTCGGCGAGGAGGGCCAGGGGCTGCAGATCGCGCTCGCGGGACTGGATGCCGGCCGGCTCGGCATCGCCTCGGTCGCGACCGGCCTCGCCCAGGGCGCGCTGGACCACGCCGTCCGCTACGCCCGCGACCGCGAGACCTTCGGCAAGCCGATCATCGAGCACCAGGGCCTGGGCTTCGTCCTGGCCGACATGTCCGCCGCGGTCGAGTCCGCCCGGGCCACCACGCTCGCCGCCGCCCGGCTCAAGGACCGGAAGCTGCCTTTCGGGCGCGAGGCGTCCATGGCCAAACTGGTGGCCACGGACAACGCCATGCGGGTCACCACGGATGCCGTTCAGGTGCTCGGAGGGTATGGATACACGCGTGACTTCCCGGTGGAGCGCTACATGCGCGAGGCCAAGGTCATGCAGATCTTCGAGGGAACGAACCAGATCCAGCGCATGGTGATCAGCCGCGCGCTGAACAAGGACACTCAGGGCGTCATCGCCGTACACGGCAAGGAGTACTGATGCAGCTCGACAACACCGCCGCGATCGTCACGGGCGGGGCCTCCGGCCTCGGCGGCGCGACCGCGCAGGCCCTGGCGAAGCAGGGAGTGGCGGTCTTCGTCCTCGACCTTCCGGCGAGCATCGACAACGCCCCGGATGTCGACAACGTGACGTACATCGGGACCGATGTCACCGACGGCGAGCAGGTCCGGGTGGCGGTGGAGATCGCGGCGTCGGGCGGGGCCCCGCTGCGTACGGTCGTCAACTGCGCCGGAATCGGGCCCTCCATGCGCATTCTCGGCAAGAAGGGCGTGCATGACCTCGACGTCTACGCCAAGATCGTCCAGGTCAATCTGATCGGTTCGTTCAACGTCCTGGCGCTCGCCTCCGAGGCCATCGCACAGACCGAGGCCGACGAGCAGGGGCAGCGCGGCGTCATCATCAACACCGCGTCCATCGCCGCGTTCGACGGCCAGGTGGGCCAGGCCGCGTACGCCTCCTCCAAGGGAGGCATCGTCGGCCTGACCCTGCCCGCCGCGCGCGACCTCGCGCAGTACGGCATCCGGGTCTGCACCATCGCCCCCGGCATCGTCGAGACCCCGATGCTCGCCACCGTCTCGGACGAGTTCCGGGCCGGGCTGGCCGCAGGCATCCCGTTCCCGCAGCGCCTGGCGCGGCCCGATGAGTACGCCCAGCTCGCCCTGTCGATCATCGGCCACGACTACCTCAACGGCGAGACGATCCGCATGGACGGCGCCCTGCGCATGGCGCCCCGCTAGGCGGCATCACCCGATCTCCCGCGGAGGTCGCGGTCTCCCTCACAGCAGGACGACCGCGACCTCCGTCGCTTTGACACTGGTGAACACCGGTGTGCCGTCGGCCAGTCCGAGCTCCGCGGCCGCCGCCGGAGTGATTTCGGCGACGAGGTCGGGGGCCTCGCCGGAGGTCACGAGCACGCGCAGACGGCTGCCGACCGCGGTGATCTCGCGCACCGTGCCGGACCAGACGTTCCGGGGGCTGCCGCTGGGCCTCTCGCGGTGCAGGGCGACCGCCTCGGGCGCGATGACCGCGAGGGCTTCCGCCCCCGGGGGCACCGGCTCGGCCGCCACGATGCCCGCACCGCCTGCGAGCCGGAGCCCGTCGGCCGTGGACGTGCCCGGCCAGGCGTTGCGGCCCAGCATCCGCGCGACCCATGGGGAGCGCGGATGCCGGGTGACCTCCAGCGGGGACGCGTCCTGCAGGGCACGGCCGTCCTGGAGGACGAGGACGCGGTCGGCGAGCGATACCGCCTCGACCGGGTCATGGGTGACGATCAGGCAGACACCGCCGAACGCCTCGAGATGACGGCGCAGCAGATGCCGTACGCGGGCCCGAGTCGACTGGTCGAGGGCGGCCAGCGGCTCGTCCAGCAGCAGCAGCCGGGGGCGGGCGGCCAACGCGCGGGCGAGAGCGACGCGTTGGGCCTGGCCGCCGGAGAGCTGCGTCGGCCGGTGATGGGCGAGATGGCCGACGCCGAGCCGGTCGAGCCACTCCTGCGCGGCCCGGCGGGCATCGGCACGCGACACGCGGTGGGCGCGCAGCCCGTACGCGGTGTTGGCGAGGGCCGACAGATGGGGGAACAGCGCCCCGTCCTGCGGAACCCAGGCCACGCCTCGGCGGTGCGGGGGCAGCGCGGTGACGTCGGCGTCGCCGAGGCGCAGCGTGGCGCGGGAGCGGTCGGTGAGGCCGAGGAGGGCGCGCAACAGGGTCGTCTTTCCGGCGCCGTTGGGGCCGACGACCGCGATGGTCGTGCCCGCGGCGGCGTCCAGGGTCAGCCGATTGAAGCCGGTGACCTTCGTGTGCAGGGAGGTGGGGCGCGCGACCTTGTCCGGTACGGGCGTCGGACCACTGTCCTCCGTGCGCCGTTCCCCCTGCCGCGGCGCGTCCTCGTCCCCGTGCGGCCGCTCCCGCCGGCCCCCGGGAGCCGGGCTGCTCATGGCTCCCGTCCAGCGCCCGCGCAGCGCGACGAGCACGGCCATGGCGACCACGAGCAGCAGCAGCGAGACGGAGGTGGCGGCCTCCGGACGGTCCTGGAGGAGCAGATAGACCTGGAGCGGCAGGGTCTGCGTGGTGCCGGGGAGATTGCCGGCGAACGTGATGGTCGCCCCGAACTCACCCAGCGCCCGCGCCCAGGTCAGCGCCGCCCCGGCGGTCAGCCCCGGGACGACCATGGGCAGTGTCACGGTGAGGAAGACCCGTATCGGCGAGGCGCCGAGCGAGGCGGCCGTCTCCTCGTACCGCCGGCTGAGTGCCGCGAGCGTGCCCTCCAGGCTGATGACGAGGAACGGCATCGCCACGAAGGTCGCGGCGACGACCGCGCCGGAGGTGTGGAACGGCAGGGTGACGCCGAACCAGTCCTCCAGCCACGGCCCGAGCAGCCCGCGCCGCCCGAAGCCGAGCAGCAGCGCGACACCGCCGACCGTGGGCGGCAGCACCATCGGCAGCAGGACGAGCGACCTCACGAGGGCCTTGCCGGGGAAGTCGACGCGGGCCAGGAGCCAGGCCAGCGGTACGCCGAGGACGAGGGAGAGCGCCAGCGCCCACGCCGAGACCAGCAGGGAGAGTTGCAGCGCCTGGACGGACTGCGGGCTGCCGAGGTGGTCGCCGAGTTCGCCCCAGGACGTCCGCGCCAGGATGCCGATGAGCGGCAGGAGCAGGAACGCGATCGCGAGCAGTGCGGGGACTGCCAGCGGGAGGGGCGCGCGCGGCCGGCGCACCTGCGGCGGGCGTACGCGGTTGCGGGTTCTCATCGTGACGTCCCGGGGTGGTGTGCGGGGGACCGGTGGCGCCACGGGGGCTGCCCGCCCCCCACAGGCGTGCGGCCCCCGGGCGCCGGTCGCGGGGTCACGGCTTCTGGAATCCGGCGTCCCGCAGGATCTTCTGCGCCTCGGGCGAGGACAGCCACGCCACGAACGCTTCGGCGGCCTTCGCGTGCTCCGACTGCCCGAGGGTGGCGGCCGGGTACTCGGCCACGGCGTTCTGGCCGTCCGGGATCGTCACGGCGTCGACCTTGCCGGTCGCGGAGGCCGCGTCGGTCCTGTAGACGAGCCCCGCGTCGGCCTCGCCGAGCTCGACCTTGCTGAGGACGGCTCGGACGTTCGGTTCCTGCGAGACCGGCTTCACCGCGACCTTCTGCGCGTCCAGGATCTGCCTGCTGTACCGGCCGACGGGGACCTCCGGCGCGGCCAGAACGACCTTGAGCCCGGGGTCGGCGAGGTCCTTCAGGTCGCCGATCTTCTTCGGATTGCCCTCGCCGGTCGCGATCACCAGGCGGTTCCTGGCGATGACCGTGGGCTCTCCGGTCTCCCCCTTCAGCCCGTCCATGGTCTTGGTGTCGGCCGTGACCAGGGCGTCGGCGGGCGCGCCCTGCTTCACCTGGGCGGCGAGTTCCTGCGAGCCCGCGAAGGAGAACGTGATCCTGGTGCCGGGGTTCTGCTTCTCGTACGTGTTCGCGGCCTTCTCGAACACGTCGGTGAGGGAGGACGCGGCCAGCACGGTGAGATCGGCCGGGGGAGCGGAGTCGGCGTCGCGGGATCCCGAACCGGTGTCCTTCGCCTCGTCGTCGCTGCCGCAGGCGGCGAGCGGCAGGGCGAGCGCTGCGGCGAGGACGGTGGCGGCGGCGCGGCGCCGGGTGACGGCGAGGGACATGGAACTGCCTCCTGGGTGAGGTGACGCATGGGGCGGCGGGCCGGGCCCTAGAGGGGCGGAGCCGAAGACGGACGGGACGAGCCGGAGAGGGCGACGGGCCCGGCGCCGTTGCCGCTGCCCGGAGGACTCCCGGATGTGATGAAGACTCAGGTGCGGTCGATGTGCACGCTGGTGGACTTCACACGGGCGGTGGCCTGCATGCCGACCTCCAGCCCCAGCTCCTCGACAGCCTCCCGGGTCAGCAGCGAAACCAGCCGGTGCGGTCCCGCCTGGATCTCGACCTGGGCGGCGACATCGCCGAGTTTGACCGCGGTGACGATGCCGGGGAACGCGTTGCGGGCCGAGGTGTACGAGGTCTCCTCCTCGCCGGTGCCGCTCTGCGCGAGTTCGATCGAGAACGCGGCCAGATCGCGGCCGTCGATCAGACGGCGACCGCTGTCGTCGCGGTGGGTCGCGACGCGGCCCGCGTCCGCCCAGCGACGCGCGGTGTCAGGGCTGACACCGAGCAGACGCGCCGCCTGGCCAATGGTGTAGGAATGCATATGCGCCACCGTAGAGCGGCTGGCCTCGCATCTGCAATGAGCAGGGTGGCTTCTTGGAGTAAATGCGACCCTGCTTGGAGGAAACGCCGAGCGCTGCGGGCGGTCGGGTGCCTGCTTGCCCGGAGGGCGGCCGATGTCTGGCTAGAGTGCGAAGTTTCCGGGCGAAACGTCACGCGAGATCAGAAGATGGGGCAATCCATGGGATTGAGCATCCGCAACCAGATGGCCGGCACCGTCGTATCCGTGACACCGGGGGACGTCATGGCCGTCGTCAAGGTCCGCCTCACGGGCGGGCAGGACATCACCGCGGCGATCACCGCCGAGGCCGTACGGGATCTGGGCATCGCGGACGGCACCGCCGTACAGGCGCTGATGAAGTCCACCGAAGTCGCTCTCGCCACCGGTCCGGTCCCCGGCGTCAGTATCCGCAACCAGATCCCCGGCACGATCACCGGTATCACCGCGGGCAGTGCCATGGCCGGGGTGAAGGTGGACGTGGAGGGCGGCGCGACACTGACCGCCGCGGTCACCCATGACGCGGTCGCCGATCTCGGCCTGGCGGTGGGCAGTTCCGTGGTCGCGCTCATCAAGTCGACCGAAGTCTCCCTCGCCACCGCCTGATCCGGGCCGCTCCGCGGCCATAGGCGTCCCGGTCCGCTGCGCCGGGCGGGCCGCGGCACCGCCCGGCCGGAGACTGAGCGTTCACCTAGCTCGTCGCTGGTTATCGTCGACATCGATCCCGGCCGCCGGCGCGCACGGTCCGCACCAGCCGATCGGCCCCCTGCCGTGAGGAGGCTCCCTGACCGGTCCGAAGACCCCCTGGTGACGGTCACGTCGCCACCGCCGCGCCGGCCGGCGCCGGTACGGCCGTCACGCATGACCTGCCCGCGCGGCTGCACACCTCCGCCGTCTCCGGGACGCGAGCTGCTCCCGGGGCGAGCCGGCGCCCCGGTCGTACGCGGGCGTGGCACTGGCCCAACTCGGCCTCGGGGCAGGCGCGTCGGCCCGCGACACACCTCCGTACGGGCCCGGGTGCGCGGCGGCACATGTGCCGGTACCCCGCCGAACAGGGGGAATTCACCGCGGCTTCGGAGTTCGCATACGCCGTGAACGCTCTCCGTGCAGCGGCTGAACACATTTCCCGAACCGGCTCATGCACCTGGGTTCTCGGCGAGGCGGGAACATGGCGGTCGCGCATGCGGCAGTATCGCGATCAGCACAACCACAAGAAAGGACCGTCACGGTGATGAGGCTCAACCCTGCCACCGAAGCTCTCTACGAGAGCGTCGTCGGACGCAACCCCGCGGAAGCGGAGTTCCACCAGGCCGTTGCCGAGGTGCTGCAGAGCATTCAGCCCGCGCTCGACCGGCGCCCCGAACTCCGCGACGCGGCACTCCTGGAGAGGCTCTGCGAACCCGAGCGCCAGATCATGTTCCGGGTCGTGTGGACCGACGACAGCGGCAGGGCGCACGTCAACCGCGGTTTCCGGGTGGGATTCAGCTCCGCTCTCGGTCCTTACAAGGGAGGGCTGCGCTTCCACCCCAGCGTGAACCTCGGAGTCGTCAAATTCCTGGCATTCGAGCAGATTTTCAAAAATGCGCTCACAGGGCTCGGTATCGGGGCGGGAAAGGGCGGTTCGGACTTCAATCCGGCCGGGCGCTCGGACGGCGAGGTCATGCGCTTCTGCCAGGCGTTCATGACCGAACTGCACCGGCACATCGGCCCGCAGACCGATGTGCCCGCCGGGGACATCGGCGTCGGCTCCCGTGAGATCGGCTATCTGTTCGGACAGTACAAGCGCCTCACCAACCGCTTCGACGCCGGCACGCTCACCGGCAAGGACCTGCTCATCGGCGGCAGTCTCGTCCGTCCCGAGGCCACCGGCTTCGGCACCGTCTACTTCCTCGACGCGATGCTCGCCGCCCGGGGCCACTCCCTCGAGGGCAGGACCGCCGTCCTGTCCGGCTCCGGCAATGTCGCCTATCACGCCATTGCCAAGCTGCACGAGTTGGGCGCCACCGCCGTTGCCTGCTCCGACTCCAGCGGCTATGTCCACGACCCCGCGGGTCTCCGCCTCGATGTGCTCCACGAGGTCAAGACCGTTCAGCGCCGCAAGCTGGACGCCTATGCGGAGTTGGTGCCGTCGGCCAAGTTCGTCCGCGGCAGGGCTCCCTGGGATGTTCCCTGCGACATCGCCCTCCCCGCTGCCACCCAGAACGAATTGGGTGAGGCGGACGCGATCTCGCTCACCAAGAACGGGCTGCTTGCCGTGGCGGAAGGGGCCAACATGCCCTGCACCCCGGAAGCCATCCGTATCCTCCAGGAGGCCGATGTCGCGTTCGCGCCGGGCAAGGCCGCCAACGCCGGCGGAGTCGCCACCTCCGCATTGGAGATGCAGCAGAACGCCTCCCGTGACCGCTGGTCGTTCGTCGAGACCGACAAGCGCCTGGCCGAGACGATGCGGGCCATCCACGACACCTGCCTGGCCACCGCGGAGGCGTACGAGCAGCCCGGTGACTACATCAGCGGGGCGAACATCACGGGATTCCTGACCGTCGCGAGCGCCATGGCCACGCTCGGGCTCGTCTGAGGCGCGCCCGAGGTACACATACGGTCGGGGCCGGGCATGCGCACATGCCCGGCCCCGGCCGTGTGCCGGTGGTCGTTCAGCCGAGGAACGGCGCGTAGTACACACCGACTTGTTCGCGGCGGCCCGCATCCACCGGATGTCGTTCCCTGTCGAACTCGGGAGCGTTTCCGATCTCGTCCTTGGCGCAGGCCACGAAGACCGTTTCGGAGGGGATGTCGACGGTCGTGACCAGGCCGGCCGGCAGCAGGACGTGCTTGCCGAAGATCCAGGGGCCGGTGTCCACGACCAGATACGAGGAGCCGACCTCGTCGGAGTGCTTGTCGACCTTGCCGATGCTTCCGTCGGTCGCCTCGACCCGGTATCCGATCAGATCCGTCCCGGAACGGTGATTCGACGCGGACGTGTAGTTCCACAGATTCTCGGTCATGACATTCCTTCGCGGGTTCCAGCGGTGCATCGAGAGGAGACCGAACCGTCAACCTCTTTCCGCGATATCGGATACCCGGGGCCTTCCATGCAATTCCCCTTTTCCTCGGGCGAGTTGCGCATGCACCGCCCGGCGCCTCCCTGAGGCCGTAACGGGGGGGATTTTCGCGGGAGTTGGGGAAAGGTGGTGCGACCGGTGCTGACACCGGTCGGACCACCCTTCGTTCTGCACTGGTGAGTTGCTCACCAGCAGCTCAGGTTCCCCCTGTGGTCACCCACCGCGGTGAGGCCTGTGAACACCCCTCGGCCTCTATTCCTGCGGGTGCCCCGCGAGCCCTCTTTCAACCGCACCGCATCGCTGTTTGTTGAAGCTTCCGCGGGGTATCCGGGGGCTTCGCATTCACGTCCGGTATTCATGGACCTGACTTTCCGGACCTTCCTTCAGGGGCTGGAGAAGAGCCGCCGCCGTGCCATCCGCCTTTTCCTGGAACGTCCTGGAACATCCGGTACGTCCTGGGTGCGTCCGCTCGTGTCCGGCGGCTCAGTCCGCAGGGCGCAGGCACAGGACGTCGACCCGTTGCACGGCGTTGTTGGCGAACCCGCCACGGTTCCACGGCGGGTCGACGGGCTGGACGTTCCCCTCGGCGTCGCGGGCCCGCGTGCTCAGCACATGGTGGCCCGGAGCGGCCGTCCAGGTGTGCTCCCAGCGGCGCCATGCCCAGGGAGCGCCGTCTCCCGGAGCCAGGTCGGCGGTCTCCCAGGTACGGCAGTGGTCCGTGCTGACCTCCACCGCGGTCACGGGCGCGCGGCCCGACCAGGCGCGCCCCTCCAGCCGTACGGTGCCCGGGCGCACCACGCGTGTCCGCGACATGAAGTCGGGGAACCCGGGCGGGACCAGCAGCGAGCGGGGCGCGATCCGCGTCACCGGCTCGCCCGCCTCGCCGGGGTCCTGCCGCAGCCGGTACGCCTCGGCCTGCTGGAAACCGGTGAAAGGAGTGTCCGTGACCGTGATGTCGCGCAGCCACTTCACATGCGCCATGCCGTACCAGCCGGGGACCACCAGCCGCACGGGGTGGCCGTGCTGCGGCGGCAGCGGGAGGCCGTTCATGGCGTAGGCCACCAGAACGTCCGAGTCCCTCCCGGTCGCCACGGAGAGCGGGAGGCTGCGCGCGTAGTCCTGCTCGACACCGCGCTCGACGCCGTGGTCGGCGCCGGTGAAGATCGCCTCGACCGCGCCGGGGCCGGGCGCGGCGTCGGCGAGCAGCGCGCGCAGCGGCACTCCCGTCCACTCCGCGGTGCCCACGGCCTCCACCAGCCAGGGCTGGCTCACCGGCCGCGGGGTGAGCCGGGCGCGGCCGTTGCCTGCGCACTCCATGGTGACGCGGACCGTGGCCGAGGGCATCGACCGGAGCTCGTCCATGGTGACCGTCAGCGGGCGGCGTACGTCGCCGCGCACCGTGATCTGCCAGGTCGAGGCATCGGCGGCCGGGATGTCGTAGTGGGTCAGGACGTAGTGCAGCCCGGGCGGGGTCACGTCGTAGCGCAGAGCTTCCAGGGGCAGCCCGTGGTTGCGGGCCGCGAGCGCGAGTTCCTCCGGGCCGATGTCCTCACCGGGCCCGGCGATCCGCGCCGATGCGCTGACGTCATCGATGGGCGGACTCATACGGCCATTGTCCGTCCGCGGCGGCGCAGGGGAAGCGGGGCGGGGGAGAGGCGGACCGGGCCTCTCCCCGTGGCCGCCGGAGCCCGGGGTGCGGCGGGTCGTCCGGCCGGCCGCACCCGGCTGTCACGGCGGATGGCCGTCCGGTCGGCGGGCCGGCTGATGCGGGTCGGCCGCACCCCGCCCGTTCACCGGTCGGCCCGCCCCGGCGCTCAGCCGTACATCAGCGATCCGGGTGTGGTGAGCTGCTCGCCCGTCTCCAGCCAGGTCTTGAGGCCGGAGAGGATCATCGGCCAGCCGCCGTAGAGCTCGTCGTTCGCGCCGTCGCGGAGCTGGTCGTGGGTCACGGTCAGCCGGCAGGAATCGCCGACCGGTTCGATCTCCCAGGTGACTCTCGACGTGCCCTCGCTCTTCACGTCGTCGCTCCAGAGCGCGACCATGCTCTGGACCAGCCGCCGCGGCGGATCGACCTCGAGGTTCTCGCCCTCGCCCAGAAGGCCCTCGGCTCCCGGGTGGCCCATCTCGAACCGCGACCCGGGCGTCCAGTCCGAGGAGACGCGGACGCCGAAGTGGTACTTGCTCCTGATCTCGCTGTCGGTGATCGCCTCCCAGAGGCGCTCCGGAGTCGTACGGATGTAGATCTCGAAAACCTTCTCCATGGGACTCTCCAGTCTGCTCTTGAGGCCGCTGAGCGCCGTTGCCCAGGGCTCGGCGTACTTGCTCACCCACCGGTCGTGGACGAGCCGGATCGGGACCGGATTCAGGAAGTGAAGCTTTTCGCGGCCGCGCCGCCGGGTGACGACCAGTCCCGCTTCCTCGAGCTGCTTCAGGTGCTTCATCACGCCGAAGCGCGTCATCGAGCCGAAGCGTTCCGTGAGCGCGTTGAGGGTCTGTCCGTCCTCGCGGAACAGCTCGTCGAGCAGGCTCCGCCGGGTCGGATCGGCGAGTGCTCGGAACACTGCGTCCATGCCCTCGATGATAGGTGACCATTTGGTCACCTATCAAGTCCGGCGCACCCGCAGCTCAACACCCCTTTCTCCAGAGGCGATTGGACTCGGGGATTCCCCGGGAACCGACGGACGGCGGCCGGAAAGCGACCTACGATCGGATGATCGCCCCCACATCCGAGGAGAGTGCATGGCAGCGCACGGATCCGGCGGCCCTGACACGGCGAGCGGGGTCCCCGACCCTCCTCGCCCGCGCGACCTGCGCGTGGACCGGCCGCACAGCGCCCGCATGTACGACTTCTACCTCGGCGGCAAGGACAACTACGCGGCGGACCGCGAGGCGGCCGCCAAGGTCGTCATGGTGTACCCCGGGATCATGGCGTGCGCCCGTACCAACCGGGAGTTCATGCACCGGGCGACCCGCCTCCTCGCGCGGCGCGGCATACGCCAGTGGCTCGACATCGGCACGGGCATCCCCACGAGCCCGAATCTGCACGAGGTCGCCCAGTCCGTCGTACCGGACGCCAGGGTCGTCTATGTCGACAACGACCCCATCGTGCTGGCTCATGCCGAGGCCCTGCTCGTCAGCGCACCCGCAGGCCGTACCGAGTACATCGAGGCGGACGCCCGGAACCCCGCGGCGATCCTCTCCTCCCCGCAGCTCACCCGGACCCTGGACCTGACCGAGCCGGTCGCGCTCAGCCTCAACGCGCTGCTGCACTTCATCCCCGACGAGCAGGACGCGTACGGGATCGTCGAGCGTCTGATGTCCGCGCTGCCGTCCGGCTCCGCGCTCGCCCTGACGCACTGCACCCCGGACTTCGACCCGCCCACCTGGGAGAAGGTCACCCAGATATACCGCAGCGGCGGCACCCCTGCGCAGGTGCGCACCAAGGCGGAGGTGGAGGCGTTCTTCACGGCGCTGGACATGGTCGACCCCGGCGTCGAGGTGCCGCACCGCTGGCATCCGGCCGAGGGCGGTGCCGACGCGGTGGCGACGACCGACCTGACGGACGCCGAGGTCAGCCTGTGGGCGGGCGTGGGTCTCAAGCGCTGAGCGAGCGGCGGTTGTTCAGAGCCCGAGGGAGCCCTGTCCAGGTCCCGAGGGAGCCTGTTCAGGGGGCCCGGCGGTGCGACGGCGCGGGTCAGGACGGCTTGCGCGCCACGCCCGCCCAGTAGTACGCCGCGTTGGGGTCGTCGGGGAGATCGCCGTCCGGCCGCCAGCCCATCACGGGCACCACGCCGGGCTCCACGAGTTCCCAGTCGCCGAAGAAGCGCTCGACCTGGTCGCGTTCGCGGGGGACCAGCGTCATGTGGCCCTGTTCCGCGGCCTTGACGACCTCTCCCATCGCCGCCGGATTGAAGTCCTGGGTCGGATGCGTGATGGCGACATGGCTGCCGGGCGGCAGGGCGTCGAGCAGTGCGGCGGTGCTCGCCCAGGGGTCGTCCTGGTCGCCGAGGAGCATGAGTACGGCGATCAGCAGCAGCCCCACGGGCCGGTCGAGGTCGAGCGAGGCGGTGAGGGCCGGATCCCGCAGGAGTTCCTCCGGCTGCCGCAGGTCCGCCTGCACGTACATCGTCCGCGACGGTGCCCCGCCGCCCTCCTTCTTCCGGGCGTGGGCCTGCGCGTGAGCGTTGACGATCGGGTCGTTGTCCACGCAGACGACGCGGCTGTCCGGAGCGACGATCTCGGTGACCGAGTGCGTGTCGCCCGGGGCGGGGATGCCGGTTCCGATGTCGAGGAACTGGTGTATCCCGGCCTCCTCGACCATGCACCGCACGGCCCGGCCGAGGAAGCGGCGGTTCTCCCGGGCCATGGTCCTGATGCTGGGGATCGCCTGCTCGAAGGCCTGGCCGAGCGCCCGGTCGGCGGCGAAGTTGCTGCTCCCGCCGAGCCAGTAGTCGTACATGCGGGCGGAGTGCGGGATGCTGGTGTCGATGCTCGGCGGAGGAACCTGATCATTCGTCATGGCGCCCAATCTGCCGGATCCCGCTCGTGGCGGCCACCGGAACCGCGACGAATCCCCTCTCCGCGTAAGCCTGTTGGGGGCTGCCCCGGCGGGGGCCGGACCGGGCGTACGTCACATCACCTTCCAGCGCACCAGGGCGCCCAGCATCAGCGCCCCGGGAATCAGCGGCAGCCGCACCGTGATGAGCCGGAACGCCAGGACGGCCGCGGTCGCCGACGCCGCCGGCGCACCGATGGTGATCAGCGCGAGCGCCAGCGCCGCGTCGACTGACCCGATACCGCCCGGCGTCGGGACCGCGGCGGCAACAACACCGGCCGCGAGGTGGGCGATCGCCACGTGCGCCACCGGCAGAGCCAGGTGCAGGGACCGGCCCACCGCCACCAGCCCCGCGGCCTGGAGGACGCGGAATGCCAGGGACCCGCCCCACAGGGCGAGGACGCGGGCCGGTCTGGTGTGCACCGTGCGCGCCTCGCCGAGCGCGACGGCGAGGAAGGACCGTACGGCGCGGCGCAGCGGACGTACGGTGAGAAGCACCGGCAGCGCCGCCCCCGCTAGTGCGCCGCCCGTGGTGAGGAACGACCACGTCGCGCCGTCCGGCAGCAGCCGGCCGATCCGCAGGGCCTCCGGGAAAGCGGCGATGAGCACCAGCAGCAGGGCCACCCGGGCCACGCCCTCCGCCAGCAGTAGAGGGCCAGAGCGGCTGAGGACCGGGCGGGCGGGAGGCCGCGGACCGTCAGGAAGCGCAGGTTCACGGCGCCCGCGCCGACGTCGGAGGGCAGCAGGTGGTTGGCCGAGGAGGCGGCGGGCTGCGTGGCCAGCAGCCGTACGGGGGGCAGGCGTTCGGTCACGGCACCCTGCCGGGCGAAGGCCGCGGCGACCCATGCCAGCGCGCTGGCGGCGGCGGCCGCGGCGAGCCAGGGGCGGTCGGCGGTGAGCAGGCGGCGCATGCCCTGTTCCACGATCGGCCAGGACCACACCGCCCAGGCGGCCACGGCCATGAGCGGAAGGACGCAGGCCGTCTCGCGCCGGGGGAGCCGCCGCCCGGGAACCGTTTCCGTCGCCATGTGCGTACAGGCTCACCCCGCCCGGCCAACCCGGGGCAACCGGCAGCCGAAGCGCCGACGACACCGAGGTGGCGGTGCGGAAGGGAGCGAGGGCGGTCGCGTCAGGAACGGCGGACGGCGGCGGCCTGCGCTCCCGGCCCCGCGCTCGTCGGCGTACCGAACACGGCAGGCACGCCCGGGGCGTGGAGCACACTGCACGGTGGCCCGAGGGGCGCGGGCAGGCCGCCCGTGGCGATCAGATCCTCCTCCAGCCGGAGGACGGTGGCCGTGTGGAGCGGCCATGGGGGGTGCGCGTTCGGCAGGTGGAGCGTGCGCCCGTACCAGTCGACGTGCAGGGCCCAGCGCGCGGTCAGAAACGCCTCCAGCCCGGTCGGCTCGCCGAGCGGCTCGCCCACCTCGATCTGCACGTGGTACGACCCGGCGCGCCCGCCCTCCGGCCGCCGGGCCGAGGCCATCTGCTGCCTCCCGGTGTACGTGATGCGCTTCCCGCTCCGGGAGATCCGCAGCGACGACCAGCGGTAGGGCAGCCGGAAACCGGCGCGCCCGGCGAGGACCGGCAGCAGGCGGGCGGCGTCCAGGCTCAGGAAGACCACACCGCGCCGCCCGCGCTCGTCGACGCTGTAGAGCCGGACGTTGGTCTCGGGAAAGGTGCCCAGGTAGGGGAGCGCCGGGCGGCGGCCGATCGCGACCCGCTCCATGCGGAACGGTATGAGCCCCACGTATGTCCTGCCCTCGAAGAGGTCGGGGCGGGTGCCGCGGGGGAGGAGCGGCGCGACGGCGGCGGGGTCGGCGGGCCAGTGCAGGAAGGTGACGTCGGTCCACCACTGCGACATGACCGGGCGCCGGATGGTGCGGGGCGCCGTCGTGGTCACAGGTTCGTCCATGGGGAGACGGACTCCGGTTCGGCTGGGGGAGGTTGTCCTGCGATCCCACTCTAGCTCCGGGCCGATCACGTCCGTCCGGGTACCCGGCGTACCTCCGTCCGTCCGCCCGCCGCCCCCGTACCACTCCGTCCCCTCTTCCTGCTGCAGTCCGCCCGGTCGCCGGGTGAAATCCGGCGGGGAGCGGCGGCATGCGGCGACGCTCGGGGCACCTGTGTCCTGGCGGGTGTGGGAAGGTTCCGCACAGCCGGGGTCCGGTGGATCCCGGCGCACAAACCGTCGCACGTCCGGGTATCCCTTCCCACGGCCCGATGCCGCCGGCCCCCTCCCGCCGGCCGATCCGAGGGCCACCGTCCGACCCAGGAGAAGAGCGCTCATGCGACACCCACGCACCGCTCCCACCGCCCGCGCCGGCGCGGCGGCTCTCGCGGCGGCCGCGATCGCGAGCCTGGTCGCCGGCTGCGAATCCGACCAGGACCCGGCCACGAAGGCGGCGACGTCCTTCCTCGCGGCATGGGCCGACGGCGACGCGAGGAAGGCGGCCTCGTACACCGACGACCCGAAGACTGCCGAGGCCGAACTGACCCGTCTCGGCAATGAACTCGCCCTGGAAAAGGCGCAGTTCACTCCGGGGGAGAAGGAGGACGGGAAGAAGGAAGGGAGGGCGCGGGTGCCGTTCCGTGCCCGGCTCACCCTCGGCGGCGCGGGCACCTGGACGTACGGATCCGGGGCCGAGGTACGGAAGTCCGGCGACGGCTGGAAGGTGCACTTCGCGCCCTCGGTTCTGCACCCGGCGCTCGACCAGCCGTTCATGCGCCTGGTCCGCGAGCGCGAGCTCCCGCGCCGCGCCGGCATCCTGGCCGCGGACGGGACGAACCTGGCACCCGAGGGCAGCGTGTGGAACATCCGTATCTGGCCGGCCGAACTGAGCGACCCCGACCGCGCCTACCGGGCGCTGAAGAACCCCGCTCTCGGCACCGAGATCGACACCGAAGCCCTCAAGTCCCGTGTGGATGCGGCGAAGCCGAACCAGGCAGTCCCGGTGATCACCCTTCGGGACGCGGTGTACCGCAAGGTGAGAGAGGATCTGCTGCCCATCCCCGGGTTCCAGTTCTACGAGCGACCGCGCGCGGTCGCCACCACGGCCAGGCCACTGATCGGAACGGTCCAGCCCGCCACGGACCGTACGCTGAAGAACGCCGGAGCGAACGCCGAAGACACCGACGAAGTGGGGACGGCGGGACTCCAATACCGCTACCAGAAGCAGCTCGCCGGACGGCCCTCCATCACCGTCCGCGCCGTCAACGAGGTGGAGGAGGCCGGGCCCCCGCTCTACCGCAGCCCCGCGAAGGCCGGGAAGCCGGTCAGGACCACGATCGACCCCGACACGCAGGCGGCCGCCGAGAAGGCCCTCGCCAAGGTGAAGAAGAAGGCGGCCCTGGTGGCGCTGCGCCCGGCCGACGGCGCGGTCCTGGCCGTCGCCAACACCCCCGACTCCGCGGAGAACCGGGCCTTCAGCGGCCGCTACGCCCCCGGCTCCACCTTCAAGGTCGTCACGACCGCGGCACTGCTGCGATCCGGCGTCGGACCGGACAGCACGGTGCCCTGTCCCCGTACGGTCAGCGCCGGCGGCCGGGCGTTCCAGAACCAGGACGAGTTCGGCCTGCCGCCGGGCACCACCTTCCGCAAGGACTTCGCCCAGTCCTGCAACACGGCGTTCATCGGCCTGGCCGACCGGCTCGGCGACGGCGGACTGGCCCGGGCCGCCGGACAGTTCGGCATCGGAGGCACCTGGGACGTGGGGGCGGCGACGTTCGACGGCAGCGTGCCCGAGGCCACGACCGCCGAGGAGAAGGCCGCAAGCATGATCGGCCAGGGGAGGGTCGAGGCGAGTCCCCTCGTCATGGCGTCCGTCGCGGCCACCGTACGGTCGGGCGCCTTCAGGCAGCCCGTTCTGGTGCCGGGCGCGGTGAAGGCCCGGCACCGGACCACCAACGCCCTGGACCCGGACGTCGTACGGCAGTTGAGGACGTTGATGGGCGCGGTCGTGACCGAGGGCTCGGGCACCGCACTGCGCGGCATCTCCGGCAGCCCGGCCGCGAAGACCGGGACTGCGGAGTTCGGCACCGAGAACCCGCCCCGTACCCACGCGTGGATGATCGGCTACCGGGGCGACCTCGCCTTCGCCATCCTGGTGGAGGACGGCGGTTCGGGCGGCAAGGACGCGGGGCCGCTGGCGTCCGCGTTCCTGCGCGGGCTGGACTGAACCGCGGCCCTGCGGCGTGAGGCGCCCCGACGGCCCGCCAGTCAGGCCGAGTCGGTCAGGCCGAGTCGGTCACCACGTCCGTGGCGGCCCGGGCTGCGGCCTCCACCTGTTGGACGCCGACGTCCATCGTGCGGTGACCGTCGGAGACGACGGCGACCAGCAGCCGGTGACCGTCGTGGTGGACCTCGCCGATGCTGTTCACCACCCACAGCCCCGTCGCGGAACGGGGCAGCCAGCCGTTCTTGAGCGCCGTGGCCGAACCGGGGTCGGCGGCGGCCGAGACGCCCCATGCCTGATCGGGCTGCACCCGGGCCATCAGATCGTGGAGATAGGCGCGGTTGGCGGGGGTGAGTGGGGAGTCGCTCGTACTGATGGCGCGCAACAGCCTGAGCTGGTCGGAGGCGGTCGTGGTCGTCACGCCCCAGGTCGGGCCCGGCGTCGTGGCGAGGAGTCCGAGCCGCTGGTTGGCCTTCGCCAGGCCGTCGCCTCCGCCGATCCGATTCCAGAGGTAGGTGGCCGCGTCGTTGTCGCTCACGCGGATCATGCGATCGGCATTCTCGCGCTCGGGAGCGGTGAGCGTACGGCCTTCGTCCTGCGTTCTCAGCAGAAGGGCCGAGAGGATATCGGCCTTGACAATGCTCGCTGTGGCGAAAACCTGATCCGTCGGCGCGTACTGGTCCGATGCCCCGCTGTCCAGATCCAGAACGGCGACCGAGAGATGTCCGGACGACAGTGCTCCCGCATTCTTCAGCGCCGTGGATATCGCCGCATCGGGACGCTCCGCCGCATCGCGGCCACCGGCGACGGCGGCCGGAGTTCCCGGCGCGGACATCGTCACCGGAAGGAGGGCGGCGCACACCGCGGAGAATGCCGCGGCTCTTCCGAAGGGGCCCATTGCTCTGTCGTGCCTTTCTGGATGCGGCCCGCTCGGCGCTTCTCGGCGTATTCCGTGGTCGCGCGTCACTGCGGGCAGCGGTGGTACAGCACCGCCGGTACGGAGCCGTCCGGCACCGGGCGCTCCGGCGGCGGGCCGCCCGATGGCGGCGGGTCCGCTGTGCTCGGGGCCGGGAGCCGGTCCTCGGCGCCCGGTGCGCGGGTCCTGTGCCTCGTGCCGCTGCGGTGCGGTGAGCGGCCCTGACGGCGTACGGCGGTGGCCCCAGCCTCCTGCCCCGGCGCCCCCTCGCGACGCGGTCCGGTCCCCGATGTGGTGGGCCTCACATGCGCAAATACCTCAGGAACGGGATCAAAGGTGCCGTGAGGGGCCCTGTGAGACCATGTACGCGAGGTCGTCCGCCCATGTATGTGCGGAGCATCTTCATGATGGATCACGGTCACCGGCGGTCACTGCACGCCGGACGCAGACAGCGATCGCCCGGGCCGCCGACCGTTGCGCAGGGCCCGGACGTGGCGCTGGCCGCCGTCCTCAGCCCGGCAGTTGACCGCCTCCGGGCGAGCAGCGCGATCACCTATGTCCCCGTCGAAGGCGGCAGAGCGCTGTCCGCGGCCGTCGTGGTCGGAGGCCCGCTGTCGATCTTCACGACCGTGGAGCGGATGTCCGTCGAGGACGAGAGATATACGGCGGCGGAGGCGAAACGCACCGGAAAACAGGCCGTGCTCTCCCACCCGGAGTCCTTGAATCTCCCGTCCCGGCTCGACGTGACCATGCCTTTCTCTTACACGGTGGTGTCGACGCCGGTCCGGGTGTTCGGCCGCATTTCCGCGGTGCTCACCATGCTCTGGGTGCCTCCGCGCGGCCCGCGCGACATTCCGTACGAAGAATTGTCCTATTGCGCGGGCGTGGCGGTGGAACTTGCGCGTGAGCTGGAGAAGATCGGGGAACAGTACGTCGCCGTGCGCGGGGCGTCGGCCCCCGTTTTTCTTCTGCCCGAGAACCGGAGGACCTCGGACCGAGGGAATTACGGGGATTCGGAGGACTCGGGGGTATCGCTTCTCTACCACGTGTACAAATTGGCGTCCGCGCTCGCGGAGGCGTCGCGGCTGACCGATGTGATCGAGGCCGTGGTCAACCGCATCATGGAGCCGGTCGGCGCCCAGTGCATGGCCGTCCTCACCTATGACGCCGGGCGCCCGCATGTGGTGGGGTACGCCGGCTACCCGCCCGACACCATCCGCCCCCTGGCCCGGGTGTCCGCCGGCAGCGACGACGTCGACCAGCAGATGCTGTTGCCCGAGGAGCCGCTGTTCCTGGAGGACGACAGCGCCCCGTCCCGCGAGCGCCTCGGCCCCTTCGCCCAGGACATGGAGGCAAGCGCTCTGCTGCCCCTCGTCAGCGGAGGCCAGCGGATCGGAGCACTCGTGCTGGGCTTCGCCGACCGCCGCCACTTCGCTGCGGAGGAGCGGTCTGCACTGGTCACCATGGCGGGGCTGCTGGCCCAGTCGCTGGAGCGCGCCCGCCTCTTCGAGGCGGAACACGCCCTGGCCCAGGGGCTGCAGCAGGGCCTGCTCCCGCACAAGCTCCCGCACATCGCCGAACTCGACACCGCCGCCCGCTACTTCCCCGCCGCGGCCGGGGGAGCGGTGGGCGGTGACTGGTACGACGTCCTGACCCTGCCCGACCGGAAGGTCGGGCTCGTCGTCGGGGACGTCGAGGGCCACAGCCCGACGGGTGCAGCCGTCATGGGGCAGATCCGCAGTGGCGTACGGGCCTACGCCACCGAGGGGCACGGCCCGGCCGATGTGCTGGGCCGGACCAGCCGGCTGCTCTCGGAGCTGGGCACGGACCTGTTCGCGACCTGCTGCTGCGTGTGGATCGACTGCGCCGCGGGCACCGCCGAGGTCTCCTGCGCGGGCCACCCCGCCCCGGTGATCTGCAGCCCCGGCGGGCAGGCGGTGACGCCGGACATCCCGACGGGCGTCCCCCTCGGTGTCACACCGGACATCCCGTACCGCTCGGGCGAGGTGGTGATCCCTCCCGGCACCATCCTGGCGCTCTACACGGACGGGCTGGTGCATTCGCACACCCTCGATCTCGCGGCGGGCATACGACGCGTACGCGACGTCCTGCGCGACGACGACGGCCAGCGGCTGGAGCAACTGGCCGACCGGCTCACCGCCATCACCGGGGGCGAGGCCCGGCGCCGCGACGACGACGTCGCCCTGCTGCTCGCGCGCTACGACGGTGCGCTCCCGGGCACGCAGCGGCGTGTGAGCCGTATGTCCGTCCAGCGCCACGACTTGAAGGCCGTCAAGGACGTCCGGCGCTTCGTGAACGATGCTCTGCTGCACTGGGGACGGGACGGCCTGTGCCGTGAAACGGAGTTGCTGACCACGGAGTTGGTCACCAACGCCCTCATCCACGCCGACAGCGATGTGGACGTACGGCTCCGCGAATACCCCGACCGGATACGGGTGGAGGTACGCGACTCCGATCCACGGCCCCCGATGCCCGCCCCCATCACGCTCACCGAAGAGGCGGACACCGACTCCGAGCACGGCCGCGGCCTCGTCATCGTCGAGACCATGGCGTCCGCCTGGGGCAAGTCGCCCAGCGGGCGCGGCAAGTCGGTGTGGTTCGAGGTGAGCGACTGACCGCGGCGCCCGGCCCGGGCCCCACGACCGCGGACGCAACTCGGTGCGGTGGCACGGCCGTTCTCCTGCCAGGCATGATGGAGGCAACAGTCGGGAGGCGGAACGTGACGCAGAGCAGCGGGGGACCGGGGGATCTGACCAGGAGCGCGGGGGGTCTCGCCCACAACGCGCGGGTCTGGAACTACTGGCTCGGCGGCACGGACTACCACCTGGTCGACCGCGAGGTCGGTGACCGGGTGACCTCCCTGTACCCCAGCATCGGCGAGGTCGCCCGGGCCGACCGGGCGTTCCTCGGCCGCGCCGTGCGGTATCTGGCCGGTGAGGCCGGGATCCGGCAGTTCCTGGACATCGGGACCGGCCTGCCCGCGGTCGACAACACCCACGAGGTCGCCCAGCGGCTGGCACCGGAGTCGCGGATCGTCTACGTCGACAACGACCCGATCGTCCTGGCCCACGCCCGTGATCTGCTCACCGGCTCCGCCGCGGGCGCGACCGACTACGTCGACGCGGACGCCCACGACCCGGACACCATCGTCAGCGCCGCCGCCCGGACCCTGGACTTCGACCGTCCCGTGGCCGTGATGATGCTGGGCATCCTCAACTTCATCCTCGACACCGCCGAGGCCCACGCCATCGTCGACCGGCTGCTCGACGCCGTACCTCCGGGGAGCCACCTCGTCGTCACGCACCCGACGCTGGAACTCGGCGGCGAGGCGAACGCCGGGGCCATGCGGTTCTGGAACGACAACGCCACGCCGCCGATCGTCGCCCGCGGCCAGGAGGACCTGGCGCGCTTCTTCGCCCGGCTGGAGATCGTCGAACCCGGGATCGTCTCCTGCGCACGCTGGCGGCCGGACCCCGGGGCGCCCGCGGGGACGGACGAGGTGGCCCAGTACGGCGTCGTGGGCCGCAAGCCCTGAGCAGACCCGCTCCGCGCCCACACACCGCGCGCGATCCCACGCCGCTCCGCACACCCTGAGCGAACCCACCGCGTGCCGCGCGTTCTTGCGTGACCCGGCGTGCGCCGCATGTTCTGCGTGACCCGGTGTGCGCCGCAGGTTCTGCGTGACCTGGTGTGCGCCGCAGGTTCCGCATGACCCGGTGCGGCACAGGCGCCGAACCGGCCTGCGCGACGGCGCTCCCCTTGAAGCCGTTCGGGTGGCATTGGGGATCTCGTGGCCGCGGACGGGTGTCGCGAGGGACTGTCACACCGTTGGCCTCATGTGACCGTCCCCGGTGTTCGCCCCTGGTTCCTGCCGCCCAGTCTTGCGGCGTGGCTCACGACAGAGATGCCGGGCGGGCCGATCGCTCCCGAGCCAGGTACGGATCAGGGCTCCGACCCGTGGTCCGCCCTTCTGCGGCCGGTGGACGAACCCGGGGGCGATGAGCCGGGGGCGGCGCCGGCACCGTAGATGCGGAGCGGCACCCGGTCGCGTACGGTGCGCACCCGTTCGATTACGAAATGTGGCGAGGCGCTCAAATCCGCCATAGCTTCGCTTTCATGACAAAACGCCATGTTAAGTGCCTCGGTTGGACCACCGCCGTCATAGTCACCGCTCTGGGCGCCGCGGCACCCGCCGAAGCCGGCACCGCGCCCACGGTGCGCCACACCACGCACATCGTGCACCCCGGCGAGTCGATCCAGCGCGCCGTCGACCGCGCCAGGCCGGGGCACACCATCCTCATCAGGCCCGGTACGTACCGCGAGAGCGTGCTGATCACCACTCCGCATCTGACGATCCGGGGGTCGGGCCCGGACACCGTGCTCACGGGCGCGAACCGCGGTGCCGCCGTCCGGTCCGAGAACACCTGCGCCAGGGACGGCAACGGCATCTGCGTCATCGGCAGGACCGGCCGTCCGGTCGAGGGCGTCAGCATCCACGATCTGACCCTCACCGACTACAGGAAGAACGGCCTGTGGGCATCCCGGACCGACCGGCTGAGCGTGGAGAAGGTCAACGCCCGGACCAACGGCCAGTGGGGCATGGCCCAGGAGTGGTCGACCCGCGGCCGCTTCCACGCCAACCTCGCCCGGGACAACAAGGAATCGGGCATCTTCATCGCGAACACGATCGACCGTGAAGGCGGGGGCCTCGACACCCGCGGTGCCTCGGTGACCTCCAACCGCCTCGTGGGCAACCGGATCGGTGTGACCCTCCGCCGCGTCAGGAACCTCACCGTCCAGGACAACCGGATCAACGGGAACTGCGGCGGCGTGTTCGTCGTCGGCGACGAGGGCACCCCCCCGGCCGGCGCCATGACCATCCGCGCCAACGTCGTGGAGCGCAACAACCGGTACTGCGCCGGCAACAGCCGCCTCCCCTACATCCAGGGCTCCGGCATCGTGCTCACCGGCACCGAGCGGACGCTGGTGACGCGGAACGTCGTCCGCAACAACCACGGTGAATCCCCGCTGTCCGGCGGCATCGTCCTGTTCAAGAGCTTCGTGGGCGCCACGAACGAGCGCAATGTCATCAGCTACAACACGGCGCTCGGCAACCGGCCGGCGGATCTGGTCGACCAGGAGCCCGGTAACAACAACCGGTTCATCGACAACGTCTGCCGGGTCTCCAAGCCCTCCGGGCTGTGCCGACTCCCGTAGCGGGCACTTCCGTAGCGGGCTTCACCGGAAGAATGGAAGCGGAATGACCACCGTGAGTTCCACCCCCGTGCCGGCCATGCGCCTGCGGGAGCTGGTGTTCGGTGCGGCGTGCGCCGCGGCCGTACGCGCCGCGGCGCGACTGGGCGTCGCGGACGCCCTGGACGAGACGCCCGCGGAGGCGGAGGAGCTGGCGGCGGCGATCAAGGTCGAGCCGCAGCCGCTGCGACGGCTCCTGCGCACCCTGTCCTGCTACGGGGTCTTCGAGGAGACCGGGGACGGGCGGTTCGTTCACACGGACATGTCCCGGATGCTGCGGGACGACGCGCCGAACAGCCTGCGCTACATCGCCCTGTGGTGCACGGAGCCGTGGACCTGGGACGCCTGGCCGCGGCTGGACGAGGCGGTCCGGTCAGGGAAGAGCGTCTTCGCGGACCTGTACGGCAAGGAGTTCTTCGACTACCTGCACCAGGAGGCGCCGGAGTCGGCCCAGGTCTTCAACCGGGCCATGACGACCTCCAGCAAGCAGTCCGCGGAGGACGTCGCGGAACTCCTCGACCTCACAGGGGTGTCCTCGGTCGTCGACATCGGCGGCGGCCAGGGACACGTTCTCGCCAGTCTGCTGGAGAGGCATCCTCAGCTGCGCGGGACCCTGCTGGATCTGCCCGGCGTGGTGGACAACGCGGACCCCCGGCTCAAGGCCGGTGGCCCTCTCGCTTCCCGGGCGCGGATCCTTCCCGGCGACTGCCGCCGGGGGGTTCCGGTCCAGGCGGACATGTACATCATCAAGAACATCCTCGAATGGGACGACGACAGTACGCGCAGGACCCTGCGCAACGTCGTCGAAGCCGCGCCTCCCGGGGCCCGCGTGGTGGTCATCGAGAACCTCGTCGACGACACCCCGTCGATGCGGTTCACAACCGCCATGGACCTGCTTCTGCTGCTCAACGTGGGCGGCGCGAAGCACACCCGGGAGAGTCTGGTCAGCCGTATGACGGATGCCGGCTTGCAGGTCGGTGCGGTGAACCCGGTCAACGCGTATCTGCACGCGCTGGAGAGCACCGTGCCCGGCGGGTGAGCGAAGCCTGCCGGATGACGACCGGGGCCGGGTGCCGGAGAGGAGATCTCCGGCACCCGGCCTCAACCGTGCTGGCCTGGGCGGGAGTTGCTACGCCCGGCGGAACGGGGTTGCTACGCGGCAGTCGTCCCGTCCGCCGCGCCGCCCTCGCCCTCCTCGGCGTCGAGCATCGTCTCCACCAGTCCCGTCGTGTGCCGCCCGGCGCGGAACTCCGGGCGGGTCAGCGTCCGCCGCAGGAACCCGATCGTGGTCCGCACGCCATGGCCGTCCACCCGGAACTCCTCCAGGGCGCGGTCCATACGGGCGATGGCCTGCTCGCGGTCCGGCGCCCACACGACGGTCTTCGCCAGCAGCGAGTCGTAGTCGGGGCCGACCAGCCAGTCCGGGTAGCTGTGCGTGTCCACCCGGACGAACGGGCCGCCGGGCGGGACGAATTCGGTCAGGCGGCCGGGTGTGGGGGCGAAGCCGCGGGCCGGGTCCTCCGCGTTGACGCGGCACTCCATGGCCACGCCGCGCGGTGCGATGTCCTCCTGGCGCATGCTCAGCGGCAGGCCGGCGGCGATGAGGATCTGCTCCCGGACGATGTCGATACCGGTGAGCATCTCGGTGACCGGATGCTCGACCTGCAACCGGCAGTTGATCTCCATCAGATAGAACTCGCGGTCCGGCGTCACGACGAACTCGAACGTGCCGGCACCCACGTAACCGGCGGCCACAGCGCCCCGTACGGCGGACTCGCACATCGCCGTGCGCAGCTCCTGCGGCAGATTCGGCGCCGGTGCCTCCTCGATGAGCTTCTGGTGACGGCGCTGGACCGAGCAGTCGCGCTCGCCGAGGTGGACCGCGGCGCCGTGCCGGTCGCAGAGAATCTGGACCTCGACATGGCGCGCGTCCTCGATGAACCGCTCCAAGTAGACCCGGTCGTCACCGAAGACCGCACGCGCGTGTGCGCGGGTCTCCCGGTACGCGACGAGCAGCTCGTCGGGGTCGCGTACGACCGCCATGCCCCGGCCCCCGCCGCCCGCAACGGCCTTGAGGATCACGGGATATCCGGTCTGCTGGGCGATCTCCTTGGCCTCCGCGGCGGTGGTCACCGCCCCGATGCTGCCCGGCAGGACCGGCAGGCCGGCCTCCGCCATGGCCGCGCGGGCCTCGGCCTTGTCGCCGAGCCGCTGGATGACCTCAGGGGACGGCCCGATGAAGGTGATGCCGGATCCCTCGCAGATCTCGGCGAAGTCGGGGTCCTCGGACAGGAATCCGTAGCCGGGGTGGATGGCCTGTGCCCCGGAGAGCTTGGCCGCCTCGATGATCGCGGGCGCGTTGAGGTAGCTGGCCTTCGACGGCGAGTGGCCGATGTGCACCGCCTCGTCCGCGAAGCGCACCACGGCCGAGTCGAGGTCCGCGGTGGAGTACACGGCCACCGTTCTGATCCCGAGTTCACGGCAGGCCCGGGCGATCCGCAGGGCGATCTCGCCCCGGTTGGCGACGAGCACGGTACTGAACATGGGATCAGGCCTCCGCCTCGGACAACGGCTCCAGGGAGACCAGCCGCTGCTGGAACTCGACCGGGCATCCGTCCTGCACCAGCAGTTCCACGACCCGTCCGGCCGCCTCGGCCTCGATGGTGCTCATCATCTTCATGACCTCGAGGATGCCGATGGGCTGGCCGGGCCTGACCGTGTCGCCGACCGAGACGAACGGCGGGGCTCCGGGCTCGGGCGCGTGGTAGAAGGTCCCGACCGTCGGCGCCAGGAGGTACGTCAGCACCTCGTCGACCACCGGGATCTGCGCGGCACCCGCGGCCGCGGCGGCCGCCGCGGCGCCGGCAGCGGAATGCGGTGCGGCCGCCGGGCCGCCCGCCGGCTGCACGAGTCCCGCCTCCGGGCCCGCCCCGTCCAGCGGTACGGCAGGGGCGGCGAGGGTCGGGTCGGGCCACTCCATCTCGACGGTCATGTGCCCGTGCTGCAGCTTGATCTTCAGCGGCGGCCTCGGCGCTGCCCTCGCCAGCTCCATCACGCTGTGGCAGACGGACTCCAGGTTGGCGTGCGCGAGGGGCGTGAGGTCGGCGGCGGTGAACCCGTTTCCGGTGAACGGCAGGCGCTGACCGTTCTCATGATGGTCTTTCTTGGCGTCCAGCGTCACGATGAACCTCCTCCGGTTCCGACGGGAATGCTCGCCTCGACACCGAAGCGGTGGTACCGGCTTCTCCGTTCGCGGATCAGCCGGCCGGGCTCCCATGGGGTGAGCTCGTCCATGGCGGTGTGCAGCGCGGCGGCCAGCAGCGTGGCCGCCTTCGCGTGGTCCTGATGGGCGCCGCCCTCCGGTTCCGGGACGACGCCGTCGACGATGCCGGTGCGCAGCAACTCCCGGGCGTCCAGGCGCAGTGCGGCGGCAGCTTCCGGTGCCGCGTCCGCCTGCTTCCACAGGATCGCCGCGCACCCTTCGGGGCTGATCACGGAGTACACGCCGTTCTCCAGGACGAGCACCCGGTCCGCGACGGCCAGGGCGAGTGCCCCGCCGCTGCCGCCCTCGCCGATGAGCACGGCGACGACCGGTACGCGGAGCCGGCACATCAGCCGCAGATTCTCCGCGATGGCGATGGCCTGGCCGTTCCGCTCGGACTCCGGGCCGGGGTCGGCACCCGGAGTGTCGATCAACGTCACCACCGGCAGGCCGAGTTTGTCGGCCATCCGCATGAGCCGGGCCGCCTTGCGGTAGCCCGCCGGGGTCGCCATCCCGAACTGGTGGTGCTGCCGTTCGGCCAGCCCCGGGCCGCCCTTGTGATGCCCGATCAGCATCACCGGGCGCCCGCCGAGGCGGCCGGGGCCGCCTACGATCGCCGTGCAGTCCGCCGCCAGCCGGTCGCCGTGCAGCGCATGGAAGTCGTCGAGCAGTTGGTCCGCGTAGTCGAGCGAGGTGGGTCGGTGGGGGTGCCGGGCGAGCCGAACCGCGTCCCACGCCTCCCGGGGGTGCACCTCGTCGAAGTCGCGCACGATCGCGCCCGGTCGGGCAGGCGGGGCCACGCTGTGCTCGGCGTCCTCGCGGGGAGGAGAGCCGAGGCCCAGCAGCCGTCCCAGGGTCGGACGCAGGGCCGACCGCGGTACGACGTCGTCCACCATGCCGTGTTCGAGAAGGAATTCGGCGGTCTGGAAGCCTTCCGGCAGACGCTCTCCCGTCGTCTGCTCGATGACCCGCGGCCCCGCGAAGCCCAGCCGGGCACCGGGCTCGGCGATGATCACGTCGGAGAGCGTGGCGAAGGACGCGGCCACACCGCCGTACGTGGGGTCGGTGATCAACGAGATCGTGAGGATCCCCGCCTCGTCCAGCTCCGCCATGGCCTGGGCCGTCTTGGCCATCTGCATCAGCGAGAGCACGCCCTCCTGCATCCGTGCGCCGCCCGACGCGGTCACCAGCAGGAGCGGGGTGCGCTCGCGCAGGCTCGTCCGGGCGGCCTCGGCGATGAGAGCGCCGACTCCGCACCCCAGACTGCCGCCCAGGAAGCGGAAGTCCATCGCGGCGACGACCACCGGCCGGTCCTCGATACGGCCCCGTACACAGATCACGGCCTCACGCAGACCCGTCGCGGCCCGCGCGTCCTCCAGGCGTTCCGCGTACGGCCGGGTGTCGTGGAACTCCAGCGGGTCGTGCACCGCTTCCACATGGTCCACCGGTGAGACGGAGCCCGGATCGAGCAGCTGGTCCAGACGCTGGGGCGCCGTCAGATGAGCGTGCCAGCCGCAGTCCGGGCACACGTTCAGGGTTCTGCCGAATCGCTTGCCGTACACGAGCCCGGCGCAGCGCGCGCACCGGATCCACTCCGGCGGTCGCTCGGCCGGCAGGTCGGCCGGTCGGTCGTCGTAAAGCACCATGTCGGGCGTCCCTCCAGCTCTCCGGCTCGACTTCACCCGGTTCCGTCGCGCTCCCAGCGGTAGAACTCGCGCGCCATCGCGTCCTTGGGACTGCGCCAGGTCGCCGGGTCGTAGGGGTTGATGAAGGCCGAGAGGCTCTCGCTGATGCCCCGGAACTCCGGGTGGTCCGTCATCTTGGCGACGGCGGGGCCCGGCGGCCGGTCCGCCTCGATCAGGTGCAGATACACATCGCCGAACTGGAACAGGCTGCGCCCGGTGACTCCGATCAGATGCGGCAGCTCACCACGGTCGGAGGCAGCGAACACCTCGGCGATGTCCGAAGCCGAGTCCTCCGACATACGGGCGACGATCAGTGCACGGTGCTGCATGGAGAGTCCTTGTCTGTACGCGACTTGCACGGGACGTGTACGGGTGCGGCCGCGGGCCCACGGAGAAGGCCCCCGGGGAAGCGGGACCGGCCGGTGGCGCCGCGCGGAAGGGGTGCGGCGGCCGGCCGGTCCCGCTGGTTCAGTTGGGGAGGACGGGCGCGCCCTGCACACCCCGTTCGCGGGCGCGCTGCTCGATCTTGTCCCGGATGAGCTCCATCTGGGTCTTGGAGTTCCGGTTGATCATCTCCGTCATCCCGGCGTCGTCGACCGGCGCCTCGGGCCGCATCGCGAAGTCCTGTGTCCAGTGCATCCGCGTGCCGCCGGGCACCTCCGCGTACTCCCACTTGATGTCCATGTGCTGGAACGGACCCGGCTCGACGCGGCGGGCCTTGACCTTGAGCCCCTTGCGGTCGATCGTCCGCTCGGAGACCCACGACCAGACCTTGCCGTTCTCGTCCGGGTGCATGGTGAGCCGGAAGGTCGTCTTCTGGCCCTGGCGCTTCATCACTTCGACCGACGCGTACTCGCTGAAGAGCTGCGGCCAGTTCTCCAGGTCGTTGGTCATGTCCCAGACGAGGTCCAGGGGAGCGGCAATCGTGATCTCGTTCTCGGTGTGTCCGGGCATCTCAAGCTCCTGTGGTCAGTGCACTGTTGACGAGGTCGATGAAGTCGCGCGGGGTCTTGCTCTTCTCGGCGTCCTGGGGCATCGATACGCCGTACCGGTTCTCCAGTTCGCCGACGATGCCGAGGAGGCCGAGCGAGTCGAGTCCGTATCCCGCGAAGGTCGCGTCCGGCTCGTTCTCCAGCTCCCTCGGGTCGACGGTGAGGCCGGCGCCGGACTTCATGAGCGCGGCCAGCTCGTCGAAAGTCAGTTGTGCGTTCATGAGGTTTCTCCTTCTTCGCGAGTCGCGACGGTTCTCAGTCGGGGGTGTCGTCGGCGTGCCGCAGCACGAGCGCGGAGTTGCTGCCCATGAGCCCGCGACTGAGTACCAGCGCCGTACGGAGTTCCGCGACGCGGGCGACGCCGGTGACGAGATCGAGGTCGTGGCACACCTCGACGACATTGGGGGTGGGCGGCACGACGCCGTGTTCCATCGCCAGGACCGCGGCGACGGAGTCCAGCACGGGAGCGCCGCAGTAGGCCCTGCCGATACCGGTCTTGGGGGCGGTCACCGGAACGCGGCGTGCGTGCGCGCCGAGCACGTCCGCGATCGCCAGGGCCTCGGCGCGGTCCGCCTCCGGTACGCCGAGCGCGTCCGCGAACACCACGTCGACGTCCTCCGGAGCCAGCCCCGCGTTGTCCAGTGCCAGCCGGATCGCCTGGGCCAGCCCCTCGCGGGACTGCTCCCACCGGGATGCGCCGGTGAAGGTCGCGGCGTGCCCCGCCACGACACCCCGGACCCGGGCGCCGCGCCCGCGGGCGAGCGACTCCTCCTCGACGACGAGCATGGCCCCGCCCTCGGCCGGTACAAAGCCGCAGGCGTCCGCCGTGAACGGCAGATAGGCCCGCGCCGGATCACCGGCCCGGCTCAGATCGTTGTAGCCGAGCTGGCAGACCATCGAGTACGGGGCCAGCGGCGCCTCGGCCGAACCCACGACGACCGCCTGGGTGCCGTTGCGGATGATCCTGCCCGCGTGCGCGAACGCGTCGAGACCGCCGGCCTCGTCGCTGCACACCACTCCGCAGGGCCCCTTGAAGCCGCCGCGGATCGACACCTGGCCGGTGCTGGCCGCGTAGAACCACGCGATGGACTGGTACGGGCCGACATAGGTCGACCCCTTGCCCCAGAGCCGCTGCAACTCCCGCTGGCCGAACTCGCCTCCGCCCGAGCCGGCGGCCGTCACGACCCCGACGGCGAACGGGGAGCCGCCGTGGTCGGCCCGGTGGAGCTCGGAGTCCTCCAGGGCGAGATTGGCCGCGGCCATGGCGAAGTGGGTGAATCGGTCGGTCTGGACGAGGAAACGCTCCTCGATCAGCAGTGCCGGGTCGAAGCCGCGGACTTCGCCCGCGATCCGGAGCGGCAGGTCCTCGCATCCCTCGCGCGTGACCCTGTCGAGGATGCTCACGCCTTCCCGCGTCGCCTTCCAGAAGGCGTCGGTGCCGACCCCGTTGGGGGCGATGACGCCGATGCCCGTGACGACCGAACGGCGCTTGTGCTGGGGACTCATCGTGTCCTCCCGCCTTCTCTCGTCATGACCACGGCGGACTGGAAGCCGCCGAACCCGCTGCCGACCGAGAGCACGGTGCGCAGCGAGAGCGGACGCGCGGTCCGGGGCACGTAGTCCAGATCGCACTCCGGGTCGGGCGTCTCGTAGTTGGCGGTCGGCGGCACCATCTGCCGGTCGAGGGCCAGGGTGCAGGCCACGACCTCGATCGCGCCGATCGCGCCGAGCGAGTGGCCCACCATCGACTTGATGGAGCTCATGGGCACCTCGTAGGCGTGGTCCTTGAGCGACCGCTTCACCGCCGCCGTCTCGTGCCGGTCGTTCTGCTGGGTGCCGGAACCGTGGGCGTTGACGTAGTCGACGTCCGAGCTGTTGATACGGGCGTGGCCGAGGGCGGAGTTGATCGCCTCGGCCATCTCCAGGCCTTCCCGGGTCAGCCCGGTCATGTGGTACGCGTTGCCGAACGTGGCGTAGCCGCGCAGCTCGCAGTAGACGGTCGCCCCGCGAGCACGGGCGTGCTCCAGCTCCTCGAGGATCAGGACGGCACCGCCCTCGCCCATGACGAAACCGTCGCGGTTGGCGTCGAACGGCCGGGAGGCGTGCTCCGGGTCGTCGTTGTTGGGCGAGGTCGCCTTGATCGCGTCGAAGCAGGCCACCGTGATCGGGGAGATCGGGGAGTCCGAGGCGCCCGTGACGCAGACGTCCATCGTGCCCTCCTCGATGGCCTGGAACGCGTACCCGATCGCGTCGAGCCCGGAGGTGCAGCCGGTGGAGACCGTCTGCACCGGTCCGCGGGCGCCGATCCGCTCGGCGACCTCGGAGGCCAGCGCGCTGGGCGAGAACGCCCGGTGCAGATGGGCGCCCGCCTGCCGGTGGTCCACGTCCCAGTGCTGCCCGGAGGCGCTGACCGCGACGTAGTCCTGCTCGAGGCGCGTGGTGCCACCGACCGCGGTGCCCAGGGACACCCCGATGCGCCAGGGGTTCTCCGCCTCGGGGTCGAGGCCGGAGTCGCGCAGGGCCTCGTCCGCGGCCACCATCGCGAACTGGACGTACCGGTCGGCACGTTGGACCGTTTCCTGGTCTAGTCCGTGCGCCGCGGGATCGAAGTCGCACTCGGCGGCGATACGGGAGCGGAAGCCCTCCGGATTGAAGAGGGTGATGCCCCGCGTCGCCGTTCGGCCGGCTGCGAGCATGTCCCAGAACGCCGGTATCCCCACCCCGCCCGGGGCGACGATCCCGATGCCGGTGACCGCCACGCGCCGGGTCACGAAACCTTCTCCGCTCGTTCGGGCGGACCCGCCTGACCCGTGTCCTCGGTGCCCTCGGTGTCCACGTGGCCGAGCTCCGGCCGCGGGGCCAGCGGGCCGAGGTGGAAGACCATGCGGGCCTCGGTGTCACCGATGTTGCGGAACCGGTGGCGCATGTGAGGGGGGATCAGCAGGCCCTGGTCGGGCTTGAGCGGGTGCGGCTCGCCGTCCAGGTCCACCTCGAGCTTGCCGCATACGACGTACACGAACTCCTCGGAGTACGGGTGGTAGTGCTCACCGATGCGCTCACCCGGCTCCATGATGGCCAGGCCCATGAAGCCGCTCGTGGCGCCGACCGCGGTGGGGGTGAGCAGGGCGCGCAGGTCGCCTCCGCGCCGGCGGTTGGGCTGGGTCTCGCTGAGGTCCACGATGCGTGGGTCGGGCTTGGTCATGATGCCTACCTCCAGGTGGCGTTGGTGCTGTCGACGTGGGGGGCGGCGCGGCGGCCGCGGGGACGCGGGCGCGCCGCAGAAGCGCTGAGGCGGACCGTCGTGGGGGATCCGGGGCTCACGACTCCGGGGCCGGGCGGTCGGTGATCAGCCGCATGTCGGCGCGTGCCAGGAAGCGGACGATCTCCCGGTCGGTCGACAGCTCACCGTCGCCGCCGGTGTCGACGAGGCGCCCGAGGACGGGCGCCTTGCGGGTGCCGCTGACGCCGAGCGCCCGCGCGGGGTCGGCGTCGAGCGGGACCCGCAGGTCGACCTGGCGGACAACGATGTCATCGCGCTGGTAGACCGTGCTGCGCAGCACGGGGCTGGTGGGGTCGTCCACGGCCAGTTCGTCCTGACGGGCCAGCAGCCGGGCCACGGCCATACCGCAGCCCTCCCGGGCCGGGTAGTACAGCGCGTGACGCTGCATGTCCTCGGGAGACTGTCCGGACCGGCCCACGTGGTGCACCGCGGGAAGCGCGGCCCGGGTGAAGAACACCCGCGCGGAATCGGGGTCGTGGAGTTCGCGGGGAATCTCCAGGAACGGGTTGATGGCCTCCTCGACCGCCTGCACCTCGGGCTGCCGGGCGACATGGCCGAGCGCCTCGATGAGATCGCCCTGCACCTCGATGGCCCGGATCACGCGGTTGCCGTGCATGAAGAGAGTGGTCCGCAGCAGACGGGTGGAGGCGTCGACGTACGCGGGCGGGGAGACGTACCCCGCCAGGATCTCCGCGACCTTGTCCTCGCTGCCGGCCTTGACCGTGAAGGTCAGGGCGTGGCGGACGATGCCGTCCCCGATCCGGGGATCGCGCTGCAGCCGGTGCTTGGCCGGGTCGGCGGAGAACGAGGGAAGTTGAGGGGTCTCGCGCAGCACGCTGAACCGCAGCGAGCGGGTGTCGCGGACGCAGCTGTGCAGCGGCCGGACCATCTGGACGTGATCCTCGCTGTTCACCCACTCCAGGAACGGCGGCGCGCTCTCCCATTCGCTGGTGATGAGGAATTGGGAGGGGTTCTCGATCGACTGGCACAACTGGTCGCTGATGTGCCCGGGGACGCTCGCCACCTGGCTGCACAGGTGCTCGTACGCCTCCAGGAAGCGCTGCTGCGCCCCGTCCTGAAGGTCCAGCAGCAGAATGACCCGGAGCCTCGAACCGTCGAAGGCCGACTGGGACACTCGTTCTGACAGCGTTGTCATCTTGGCAACTCCTTCGCGAGCGAAGCGGCCCCCACGTCTCCGCGCCGATCGGGGGCAGTGAAATCCTGGTAACGGTGTCGATCATGTGCCGGTCGTACGGGCGGCGCGAATGGTGTGGTCCAACCGGGTGAAACGGGTGAACGAAACATCTCCGGTCGGGCATGGAGATTTCATTGCCAATCCATTGCCATCCCGGCGGCTGGAGCTTGAGCACATGAATCACAAGGCCGAAGACCGCGTGCCGGTCCTCATCGTGGGCGGCTCCCTGGTGGGCCTGTCCGCCTCACTGTTCCTGGGCCGTCTCGGCATCGGGCACATGCTGGTCGAGAAGCACTCGGACACCTCGAGACACCCCCGCGGACGCGGCAACAACGTTCGCACGATGGAGTTGTTCCGCGTCGCCCGTGCGGAGGAGCAGATCCGCGAGGCCGCCTCGGTCCTGGCCGAGAACCACGGCATCCTTCAGGCAGGCTCGCTCACCGGCGACGACCAGGAGTGGCTGTTCAAGGACATGGACCCGGGCGGCGGTCTGGCCCGCTTCAGCCCGAGCGGCTGGTGCCTGTGCAGCCAGAACGACCTGGAGCCGGTACTCGTGCGCTGCGCTCGCAAGCTGGGCGGCGACCTGCGGTTCTCCAGTGAGCTGCTCTCGTTCGACCAGGACGACGACGGCGTGACCGCGGTGGTCAAGGACCGGGAGACCGGGGAGCACCACACCGTGCGCGCCGACTACCTCATCGCGGCGGACGGGCCCCGGAGCCCCGTACGGGAGAAGCTCGGAATCGGCCAGTCGGGTCCCGGCGACCTCTTCCACAACGTGAGCATCACCTTCCGGGCCCCCGGGCTCGCCGACGTGGTGGGCGACCGCCGCTTCATCGCCTGCTATCTGACCAACCCCGAGGCGGACGGCGCGCTCCTGCCGGTGGACAACCGCGAGAAGTGGGTGTTCCACGCGCCCTGGCACCCCGAGACGGGTGAAACGCTCGAGGACTTCACCGACGAGCGGTGCGCGAAGCACATCCGTACGGCGGTCGGCGACCAGGACCTCGACATCGAGATCACGGGCAGGGCCCCGTGGCACGCCGCGGAGCGGGTGGCCGAGCGCTACGGGGCCGGCAGAGTCTTCCTCGCCGGTGACTCCGCCCATGAGATGTCCCCGACCGGCGCGTTCGGCTCCAACACCGGCATCCAGGACGCGCATAACCTGGCCTGGAAGCTCGCGGCCGTCCTCAAAGGCTGGGCCGGCCCCGGCCTCCTGGACACGTACGGAGCGGAGCGCCGGCCCGTCGCCGAGGCGACCAGCGCACGTGCCTCGGCCCGGTCCGCCGAGCACAGCCACCCCGGATACTCGCCGCCACCCGCCGCGGGGGCCGGCAAGCAGAGCGGCGTCCTCACGGTCGCCCTGGGCTACCGCTACCTCCGCGGTGCCGTCCACGGCGCGGACACCGAGCAGCCGATCGTGCCGGACCGGATGCAACTCGGCGGCGCCCCGGGCACCCGGGCCCCGCACATGTGGCTGCTTCGGTCGGGGGAGCGGGTTTCGACGCTCGACCTCTACGAGGAGTCGCCCGTGCTGCTCACCGGACCCGAGGGCTCCGCGTGGCACGCGGCCGGGCTGGCGCTCGCCGACCGGCTTGACATGCCGCTGCAGTGCTTCCGGATCGGCGACGGCGCCGACGACGATCTCGCGCCCGAGGACGGCGCAGACTGGGCCGAGATCCACGGCACCAAGCCCGACAGCGCGATCCTGGTGCGCCCGGACGGATTCGTGGCCTGGCGCGCCGACGGTCCGGTCTCCGATCCGGAGCGTGTCCTGAAGGACGTACTGGAGTCGGTCTTCCGCCCGGCGGGAAGGCGCTGAGGCTTCTCCCGCCGTACCTGAGGGCAATGCCGGAACATCGTGCCGGAACGGACGCACCGTGGCTGTCATCGGTCCCGCGTCCGTTCCGGCGCTTCTGTGTGAATGCCTCGGCCCGCCCGTCGGGGTGAGCCGAGTCCGCTGCGGAAGCGTCTCCCTCGAGCAGCGGTTCGCAGCCCGATGCGAGTGCGGTGTTCTCCTCCCGCACCGACCGTGAGCGGTGGCTGCCCTGGATGTCGGTCCTCCCCAAGCGTGCGATCCGCACCCGGGATTGGGGGATCGACGCCATGTCGGCACCGCACGGGGACGGTCGGCCCGCGCAGGCGCCCGCGACCCCTTGGGGACGGCTGGAACAACGCTTGCGGACCGGCTCACCGTACGAGCCGAGGGCAGCGACCCCCGTTCCGGTCACCGCGCGGCCGAACCGGAACTGATCGCTCAACCAGCAGTGATTCCGCGGCAGTTGGCAGGAAATATCACCAGATTCCTCTCAAGAGTCCCTGTCGAGCGCCGGTCGCCACGCCCCCGGCGGTACGTACCCGGATCGGTTTCCATGACAGGTATGGTGCGAAATCCAGCTCGATTCCGGGGAGGCGGTTGTGTGACGGACAGGTCGGCGCGTGAACAGGGAAGCGCACGCGACCCGTTCTTCGACAATGCGAAGCTGCTGGCGATGGTCCTGGTCGTCGTGGGACATGCCTGGCAGCCTCTCAAGGACAGCCGGGCGGTCTGGGCGGGTTACCTCTTCATCTACAGCTTCCACATGCCGGTGTTCATCGTGCTCTCCGGCTACTTCTCGCGGACCTTCGCGTTCAAGCCGGGCCAGGTCAAACGGCTGGTGACCGGCATCGCCGTGCCCTACGTCATCTTCGAGACGATCTACACGCTCTACGGCAATGTCGTGGACGACCGCGGCAACGACATCAGCCTGCTGTCACCCTGGTATCTCACCTGGTTCCTCGTCGCCCTCTTCGTCTGGCGGCTCACCGCCCCGCTGTGGCTCGTCATGCGCTGGTACGTCGCGCTGGGGCTGTCCGTGGCCATCGCGCTGGCCGGTGCGGCGAACGAGATCGGCGCCGTACTGAACCTCGACCGGATCCTGCAGTTCCTGCCGTTCTTCGTGATCGGTCTCCTCATGCGCCCCGAGCACTGGGAGATGATGCGGGCCCGGTGGGTGCGGATCGCCGCGGTGCCCGTCATGGTGGTGGCGGCGGGCGTGGCCTATCTGGCGAAGGGGCGGATGACCTCCGAGTGGGCCGTCCGTGCCAAGAGCTGGGGCGAACTCCATGTGCCCTGGCCGGTCGGGGCCGCCATGTCGCTGGCGCTGCTGGCCTGTTCGCTGCTGCTGGTTGCCGCCTTCCTGGCCTGGGTGCCGCGCCACCGCACCTGGTTCACCGCGCTCGGGGCCGGGACGCTCTACGCGTATCTGCTGCACGGACTGGCCATTCGTACGGCCGCCTGGGAGGGCTGGTACGACGTGGCCTTCTGGCACTCTCCCACCGGCCGGCTGACCGTCACCGTGCTCGGGGTCGCACTCGCCCTGTTCCTCAGCTCGGCTCCCGTCCGCAAGGTCTTCCGTCCGCTGGTGGAACCGCGACTGGACTGGGTGTTCGTCCCGGCCCGCCGGACCAAGAGCAGCGGCGCCGACGACCGTACGAGAAGCGGGAGTCAGGCCGGTGCGGAGGCCGCCGGGTCCGCGACGACCACCTCGGCGGCGCGCAGCAGCTGATCGCCCACGCGGTAGCCGCGGCGGACGACCTCCGTGCAGGTCATCCCTCCCGTGGCGGTCGGCTCTGCCGGGGGCACGCGGGAGATCGCCTCGTGCCGGGTCGGATCGAACGGCTCACCCGCCTCTCCGAAGTCCTGCAGCCCGAGTTCGGCAAGGCGGGTCTCCAACGCGTCGGCGACGGCCGCGAATCCGCCCGTGACCTCGTTCTGAGCGCGGGCCTGTGCGAGGGCGTCGAGGACGGGCAGGAGCCCGCGGAGTACGTTGGCAGCCGCGGCCTCGCGGACCGCGAGGCGGTCGCGGCGCACCTGCTTGCGGTAGTTGTCGTACTCCGCCTTCACCCGCTGCAAGTCGGCGGTGCGTTCGGCGAGTTGGCCCCGGAGTGTCTCCGCACCGGGTGCGTCGGCGGGCTCCTCGGGCTGCGCGGCCGGTGGCACGTCGGAGGCCCCGGGCCGGGACGTATCGGCTGGGCCGCCGCCGCGCGGTGTCCCCGGGGGCGGTCCGGCCGGGCCGTTGCGCCGCTGATCGCGGACGGGTACGGGCTGCCGTGGGCCGTACCGGGAGCCGGACGGTGTGCTCATGCCGTGTCTCCCTTGTCCTCGTCGACGATCTCGGCGTCCACCACCTCGTCCTCGGCCTTGCCGTCCTCGCCACTGCCGCCGGTTCCGGCGTCCGCGCCGGACGCTCCCTCCCCGCCCGCGGGGGTGGCCCCTCCCTGGGTGTTGGCGTAGATCGCCTGGCCCATCTTCTGGCTGACGGCGGCCAGCTTCTCGGTCGCGGTACGGATCTCGGTCGTGTCGCCGCCGTCGAGCTTCTGCTTCACCTCGGCGACCGCGGCCTCGACCTCCGTCTTCACCTCGGCCGGGATCCGCTCGGGGTTGTCGAGAAGGAACTTCTCGGTGGAGTAGACGAGGCCCTCGCCGTTGTTCCTGGCCTCGGCCGCCTCGCGCCGTGTGCGGTCCTCATCCGCGTACTCCTCGGCCTCGCGCATCATGCGGTCGATGTCGTCCTTCGGCAGCGCGGAGCCGCCGGTGACCGTCATGCGCTGCTCCCTGCCGGTGCCGAGGTCCTTGGCGGAGACGTGCATGATGCCGTTGGCGTCGATGTCGAAGGTGACCTCGACCTGCGGGACGCCGCGCGGCGCCGGCGGAAGGCCGGTCAGCTCGAACATCCCGAGCTTCTTGTTGTACGCCGCGATTTCCCGCTCGCCCTGGTAGACCTGCACGGACACCGAGGGCTGATTGTCGTCGGCCGTCGTGAACGTCTCGGCGCGCTTCGTCGGGATCGTGGTGTTGCGCTCGATGAGCTTGGTCATGATGCCGCCCTTGGTCTCGATGCCGAGGGACAGCGGGGTGACGTCCAGCAGCAGGACGTCCTTGACCTCACCCTTGAGGACACCGGCCTGGAGTGCGGCACCGATGGCGACGACCTCGTCCGGGTTGACTCCCTTGTGGGGGTCCTTGCCGGTCAGCTCCTTGACCAGCTCGGTCACGGCGGGCATCCGGGTCGAGCCGCCCACCAGGATCACATGGTCGATGTCGGAGACCTTGATCTTGGCGTCCTTGATCGCCTGGTGGAACGGCCCCTTGCAGCGCTCCAGCAGATCCTGGGTGAGCTGCTCGAACTGGGCGCGGGTGAGCTTCTCGTCCAGGTGCAGCGGGCCCTCGGCGGACGCCGTGATGTAGGGCAGGTTGATGGTCGTCTCGGTCGCGGCGGACAGTTCGATCTTGGCCTTCTCCGCGGCCTCGCGCAGCCGCTGCACCGCCATCTTGTCCTTGGAGAGGTCCACCCCGTACGCGTTCTTGAACTGCTTGACCAGGTGATCGACGATCCGCTGATCCCAGTCGTCGCCGCCGAGGAGCGTGTCGCCGTTGGTGGCCTTGACCTCGACCAGGCCCTCGCCGATGTCGAGCAGCGAGACGTCGAAGGTGCCGCCGCCCAGGTCGAAGACGAGGACGGTCTGGTCGTTCTCCTTGTCCAGGCCGTAGGCGAGCGCCGCCGACGTCGGCTCGTTGATGATCCGCAGCACATTGAGGCCCGCGATCTCACCGGCCTCCTTGGTTGCGGTGCGCTGCGCGTCGTTGAAGTAGGCGGGCACCGTGACGACCGCATCGGTCACGTCCTCGCCGAGGTACGCCTCCGCGTCCCGCTTCAGCTTCTGCAGCACGCGCGCCGAGATCTCCTGGGCGGTGTACTGCTTGCCGTCCACATCCCCGGTCTCCGGGAACCGCCAGTCCGGGTCGCCGGCGTGGCGCTTGACCGACCGCGCGGTGCGGTCGACGTTGGTCACGGCCTGGCGTTTGGCGACTTCGCCGACGAGCACGTCGCCGTTCTTGGCGAAGGCGACCACGGACGGCGTCGTACGAGCCCCCTCGGTGTTGGGGATGACCGTGGGCTCACCGCCCTCCAGGACACTGACCACCGAGTTCGTCGTACCGAGGTCGATGCCGACCGAGCGTGCCATGTCCGCTCTCCCATCCTCACGGCCTTGCCGGCGCACGCCGCCCGTGCGCCGGTGCCACCTACCGTGAAGGGCCGTGACCTGCCGCTCTGGAGATAGCCCCTCGCTCTTCAGAAAAGGATCCAAAACGGGGCATTGTCAAGTTGTGGGGCGAGTGGAAGCCCGTACGGGGAGTGGAGGGCGGCGGGCAGAGCGGCCCGTCCGGCGGCCGGACGCACGCCGGGGGGCCGGTTCCGTATCCACCTCAGTCCCCGGTGACCCCGGCGAAGAAGGTCCGGATGTCGGCGGCCAGATGATCAGGCTCCTCCATGGCGACGAAGTGGCCGCCCGGGTTGCCCTCCGGCCAGTGGACGATCTTGTTGCGTCGCTCCGCGAGACGCCGGAAGAGGGCGGGCCCTCCGCTGTAGACGCCGGTCGGGACCTCCGCCTGCCCCTCCGGCCAGACGAACCGGTCGCTGTCGTACGAGAACCACGACGAGGACCCCGACGTCCCCGTCAGCCAGTACACGGTCGCGTTCGTGAGCAGCAGATCGCGGTCGATGGCCTGCTCGGGCAGGTCGGCGGTGGGCGTGAACTCCTGGAACTTCTGCATCATCCAGGCGAGCTGTGCGACCGGGGAGTCGTGCCACCCGTACGCGAAGGTCTGCGGTGCGGTGCGCAGGAGGGCGTGGTGGTCCACGCCCGCGTTCACCCAGCTCTGCATCTCCGCGTAGTCCGCACGCTCGTCCTCGCTCATGTCCGGGACATCGGCCTCGGTCGGAAAGCCCAGCCCGCCGTTGACGTGGACGCCGATCACACGGTCGGGGAAGAGCCGGGCCACCTCCGGGGCGACGTACGCGCCGAGGTCGCCGCCCTGGGTACCGAAGCGCTCGTAGCCCAGGCGGCTCATCAGCGCGGCCCACATTCCCGCCACGCGGCTCACGCTCCAGCCGGTCTCGCGCGGCGCCTCGGAGAACCCGTAGCCGGGGACGGAGGGAGCGACCACGTGGAAGGCGCGGGACGGGTCGCCGCCGTGGGCGCGGGGGTCGGTGAGCGGGCCGATGAGGGAGGTGAACTCCACGATGGAGCCGGGCCAGCCGTGGGTGAGGATCAGCGGTACGGCGTCCGGCTCGGGGGAGCGTACGTGCAGGAAGTGGACGCTGTGCCCTTCGATCTCCGTGAGGAACTGGGGGAAGGCGTTGAGTGCGGCCTCGTGCGCGCGCCAGTCGTAGCCGGTCCGCCAGTACGCGGCCAGGTCCTTGAGATAGCCCACCGGCACGCCGCGCTCCCAGCCCTCGCCGGGCAGTTCCTCCGGCCAGCGCGTCCTCGCCAGCCGGTCGCGCAGATCGTCCAGGTCCGCCGGCGGGATCTCGATCCGGAAGGGACGGATGTGCTCGTTCATGACGTCGCCTCTCTCGCTGCATCCTCCAACGGCTTTGACGCTAGAGAGGATGTAGGTCAGCTCCTGTCACACATCAGTGGGATGCTGGACGGCATGAGCGACACCCGATGGGCGCTCGCGTCAACCGTGCGGCGGACGGCTCCGCTTCGGGCGGCCCCTGCCGGACGGTTCTGCTTCGGGCGGTGACGCGAACGGCCGGCCGGGCGGCGACCCCTGACAGGGGCCATGGGGCTCATGCCGCGCCGGCCGGCCGGGCCGGAGGTCGTCAGTCGAGCCCGAGGGAGGCCAGTTGCTGCTCGAACGGGCTGACCCCGACGCTCGGTTCGGTGGTGCGGGGCCGGTTGGCCAGGAGTGCCGCAAGCTCGCCGGCCGCACGGTCGATGCGGGCGGGCAGCCCCTCCGTCTGCGCGTCCCCGGCGCCCCAGTCCTCGGAGGCGGCGAAGACGGCTGTCGGTACGACGACGGTGCGCAGGTGGGCGAACAGCGGGCGCATCGCGTGTTCCAGGGCGAGCGAGTGCCGCGCCGTACCGCCCGTGGCCGCGATCAGTACCGGCTTCCCTTCGAGCGCGGTGGGCTCGACGAGGTCGAAGAAGGACTTGAACAGGCCGCTGTAGGAGGCGGTGAAGACGGGGGTGACGGCGATGATGCCGTCGGCCTCCGTCACCGCGTCGATCACCTCGCGCAGCGCCCCGCCGGCGAACCCGGTCACGAAGTTGTTGGCGATCTCCGTTGCCAGATCGCGGAGTTCGACGACCCGGACGTCCGTCGTACGGCCGGTGCCGTCCAGGTGTTTCGTCGTCGCCTCGGACAGCCGGTCCGCGAGCAGGCGGGTCGACGAGGGCCTGCTGAGGCCGGCGGAGACGACCACGAGCTTCACCGGTTCCCTGGTGTCCTCGGTCGGCTGCATCCTGTCCTCCTTCAGGGGTGTCACGTTCTTCACGGTCACGTTCTGTTCGGTCGCGGGATCCGTGCTCTCCGGGTCACCGGGACGCGCGTGGTGTACGGGCGGGGGCGCGGATGCTTCCACGGCCTCGGATCCACCGGCTCAGGCGGCCGGGTCGGCGGACGCTCCTTCGGCGTTCCGCCGGGCGACCCGCGCCGCGTGCGTGGGCGCGTCCGGCACCTCGGCCGGACGGCCCGCCGCGAACTCCTTGCGGAGCACGGGCACGACCTCCTCGCCGAGCATGTCGAGCTGTTCGAGGACGGTCTTCAGCGGCAGGCCCGCGTGGTCCATCAGGAACAACTGCCGCTGGTAGTCGCCGAAGGACTCACGGAAGGTCAGGGTCTTCTCGACGACTTCCTGCGGGCTGCCGACGGTGAGGGGCGTCTCCCGTGTGAACTCCTCCAGCGACGGACCGTGTCCGTAGACGGGCGCGTTGTCGAAGTACGGACGGAACTCCCGTACGGCGTCCTGGGAGTTCCTGCGCATGAACACCTGCCCGCCGAGTCCGACGACGGCCTGCTCGGGCGTGCCGTGGCCGTACTGCGCGTACCGCTCCCGGTACAGCCGGATCAGCCTCTGGAAGTGCTCCTTGGGCCAGAAGATGTTGTTCGCGAAGAACCCGTCGCCGTAGTACGCGGCCTGTTCGGCGATCTCCGGGCTGCGGATGGATCCGTGCCAGACGAACGGCGGGACGCCGTCCAGCGGGCGCGGCGTGGAGGTGAATCCCTGCAGCGGGGTACGGAAGCGGCCTTCCCAGTCCACGACGTCCTCGCGCCAGAGCCGGTGCAGCAGCGCGTAGTTCTCGATGGCCAGCGGAATGCCCTGGCGGATGTCCTGGCCGAACCACGGATACACCGGACCGGTGTTGCCCCGGCCCATCATCACGTCGACGCGGCCTTCGGCGAGGTGCTGGAGCATCGCGAAGTCCTCGGCGATCTTGACCGGGTCGTTGGTCGTGATCAGCGTCGTCGAGGTGGACAGGACGAGGCGCTCCGTCCGCGCGGCGATGTATCCGAGCATGGTGGTGGGCGAGGACGGGACGAACGGCGGGTTGTGGTGCTCGCCCGTCGCGAAGACGTCGAGACCGACCTCCTCCGCCTTGAGCGCGATGGCGACCATCGACCGGATCCGCTCGTGCTCGGTAGGAGTCCTGCCAGTGGTGGGATCGGGGGTGACGTCACCGACGGTGAAGATCCCGAACTGCATCTCGCTCACCCAACTTCTGTAGTTGCGCATTCAACTAATGCGTGCAACGAGCGGGCGGTCGGCCGTATTCCCGTTCCGGCGGGTGCCCCGGACGCGCCGCGCATCCCGGCCGCCGCCGACGCCCGCGCCTGTCGTCCTCCCAGGTCGAAGCATGATCGGCTCCCCTCGTGCGACGCCTGTCCCACCCCACTAGCGTGGGAGGGAACGGGAGGTGGTGTCCATGAACGGGTGGTTGCCGACGAGACAGATTCCGCTCCGGCTGAGTGCCGGAGCCTTCATGCTGACCTCCGGGTTCTCGAAGGCATCGGCGGACGAAGAGGCCGCCGGCCAGCTCCACGGTTTCGCGACGGGCACCTATCCGTTCCTCGGCAAGCTGGACGCGCGGTCGTTCGCCGGGCTGCTCTCCAAGGCCGAGATGGCACTCGGCGCGGCGCTGCTGCTGCCCGTGGTCCCCTCCGCCGTCGCGGGCGCCGCCCTGACCGCCTTTTCCGCCGGGACGCTGGGTCTGTACTTGCGGACACCCGGCATGCGGGAGGAAGGCAGTCTGCGCTGGACGCAGCAGGGCACGCCACTGGCGAAGGACGTCTGGCTGCTCGGCATAGGGCTCTCCCTGCTGATCGACGGCTTGCCGAAGCCGGGCCGGGGGCGCTGCCGATGAACGCCTCAGCACCCGATCCGCATCTGTCGATGGTCAGGCCCGTGGAGCCCCGGACTCCCGAAGGATGCGAGGAGTGCCTGCGGCTGGGCTCGACGTGGGTGCACCTGCGGGTGTGCCTCACCTGCGGCCAGGTCGGCTGCTGCGACTCCTCACCGCACCGGCACGCGCGCGGGCACGCGGACGAGGCCGGTCACCCCATCGTCGCGTCGATCGAGCCGGGTGAGGACTGGCGCTGGTGCTTCGTGGACGAGGCGCTCGTCTGACGGTTCGCCTGACGCAGGTCCGCAGGTCCGCAGGTCCGCAGGTCCGTAGGTCCGCAGGTCACCGAAGCGGGTACATGGGTGACCGATGCGGGTCCGGGGTGACGACGCGGGTTCATGGGTGACCGATGCAGGTCGATGGTGACCGACGCCGGTCCGCGGATGTCGGAACGGAGGCCCCCGGGCCCCGGCCGTAGGTCTCCGGGCCTCCAGGACGTGGGTCTCCGCGCCTCTGTGGGTCTCCGGGGTCTCCGAACCCGGGTCCGGGAGCGAGGAACACAGGTCCACGAGCGTCCGACGCAGGTACCCGCGGCGGGTGGTGGCACGATCGTCGCGCCGGGCGGACGCAGCGCAACCGGGCCGGGCACTCAATCCGCGGTCCGCCGCCCACCCGCGGCTACGGTCCGTCTATGGGACTGGGCATCGTCTTCGCACTCGCCGCCGCCTTGACCACGGGGACCGCTACCGTCATGCAGGCCATGGGGGCACGCAGGGCAGCCGAGGAGGCCCCGGAGACGCACGGGCTCGGAACCTTCCTCCTGGCCCTTCGCCGCTGGCCGTTCATCGCCGGAATCGGGCTCGACATGCTGGGCTTCGCCGCCGAACTGCTGGCGCTGCGCACCCTGCCGATCTTCGTGGTCGAGGCGGCGCTCGCCTCCGCCCTCGCCGTCACCGCCGTCGCCGCGGCCATCGTGCTGCACATCCGCCTCCGCCGGATCGAATGGAGCGCCGTCATCGCCGTCTGCGTGGGCCTCGTCGTCCTCGCCGTCTCCGCGGGCCGGGAAGGGGACGGTGACGGCGACGAACTGCTGCGCCTCGCCACGCTCATCGCGTCCGGGGGGCTCGCGATCGTCGGCTTCGTCACCGGACGCGTCGTGACGCACCACCGGGCCCCCGTCCTCGGGATGATCGCAGGGCTCAGCTTCGGCCTGGTCGCCATCAGCGTGCGCATGCTGCCGGACTTCGACCTTCCCGGGCTGCTCACCGAGCCGACGACGTACGCCGTGGTCATCTCAGGGATCACCGGCTTCATGTTCCTCATCGACGCCCTCCAGTCGGGCTCGGTCACCTCCGCCACCGCGGCGATGGTCATCGGCGAGACGATCTGGCCCGCGGTGTTCGGGGTCGCCTGGCTCGGGGACACCACGCGGCCCGGGCTGGCCCCGCTCGCCGTGATCGGCTTCGTGCTCTCGATCGCGGGGGCCCTGGCCCTGGCGCGGTTCGGCGAGGCGGAACAGACGGAGGAGGCCGCGCCGTAGACGGCCCGCACACCGTGCGGACGGCCGGACCACCACGGCACGGCCGGCGACGTGCAGCTGCACGTCAACACCGCGTACGTGGCCCGGACGGGCGGGATACCGTCGACCTACGGATGACCGATCCCTCGGAGTGTCCCGCGGCGCGTGCCGCCGGATCCGCGAGGCGGGCGTGGAGGCAGGTGGCCGGGGCGTGAGGCTGACGATTCTGGGCGGCGGGGGATTCCGCGTGCCGCTCGTCCACCGGGCGCTGCTGGGGGACCACGCCGAGGGACGCGTCACGCAGGTGACGCTCCATGACCTCGACGCCGGACGCCTCTCGGCCATCGGCCGGGTCCTCGCCGAGCAGGCCGAGGGAATCGCCGACGCACCCCGCATCACCGTCACGACCGACCTCGACGCGGCGCTGAAGGGAGCGGACTTCGTCTTCTCCGCGATCCGCGTGGGCGGTCTGGAGGGGCGCGCCGCCGACGAGCGCATCGCCCTGGAGGAAGGCGTGCTCGGGCAGGAGACGGTCGGCGCGGGCGGCATCGCGTACGGTCTGCGCACCGTCCCCGTCGCCGTGGACATCGCCCGCAGGGTCGCCGCGCTCGCGCCCGACGCCTGGGTCATCAACTTCACCAACCCGGCCGGGCTGGTCACCGAAGCGATGTCCCGTCACCTCGGGGACCGCGTCATCGGTATCTGTGACTCGCCCGTGGGTCTCGGCCGCCGCGTCGCCCGTGCGGTCGGAGCCGATCCCGCCGAGGCGTGGATGGATTACGCCGGGCTCAATCACCTCGGCTGGCTCCGCGGGCTGCACGTCGGCGGCCGCGACCGGCTCCCGCGCCTGCTGGCCGACTCCGGCGCCCTCACTTCGTTCGAGGAGGGCAAGCTGTTCGGCGCGGACTGGCTCCGTGCGCTCGGCGCGATCCCCAACGAGTACCTGCACTACTACTACTTCAGCCGCGAGGCCGTGCGCGCCGCGCAGGACGCGCGGCAGACGCGCGGCGCCTTTCTGCGCGACCAGCAGCGGGGCTTCTACGCGCGCACGGAGCGCGGCGTCGGGCCCGCCCTGGCGGCGTGGGAGCACACGCGCGCCGAGCGCGAGTCCACGTACATGGCGGAGAACCGTGAGACCGCGGGCGCCGGGGCGCGCGACGCCTGCGACCTGGAGTCCGGCGGGTACGAGCACGTGGCCCTCGCCCTGATGCGCGCCATCGCCCGGAACGAGCGCGCCACCCTCATCCTCAACGTCCGCAATGGCGCCACCCTGCCCGTGCCCGATGCCGACGCCGTCGTGGAGGTGCCGTGCCTGGTGGACGCCAACGGCGCCCATCCGCTGCCGGTCTCGCCGCTGCCCGGGCACGCCACCGGTCTGGTGTGCCAGGTCAAGGCGGTCGAGCGCGAGGTCATGGCGGCGGCGGACAGCGGCTCGCGGGCCGCCGCGCTGAAGGCGTTCGCCCTGCATCCGCTCGTCGACTCGGTGCAGGTCGCCCGGCGGCTGCTGGACGCCTACGTGGGCGAGCATCCCGGTCTGGCGTATCTGCGCCCCTGAACGCGGGCCGGCCGAGGACCGCGCTCGGAAGGGCGGGCGGAGCCCATGCCCGGAAGGGGCGGGCGAGGAGCCGTGTCCCGAGGGGTGCGGGCGTGACGGCGTGCCCGGGGTCAGGCGACGTCGTGCGGCCGGGGTCAGGCGACGCCGTGGCCCGTGCTCAGGCGACGTCGTGCGGCCGGTACTGGATGCTGATCCGGGGCCCAACGGCCTTGCTCGTCTTGGGAATCGCGTGTTCCCACGTCCGCTGGCACGAGCCGCCCATGACGATCAGATCGCCGTGGCCCAGTGCATGCCGGACCGTCCCGCCGCCGCCCTCCCGCGGACGCAGCATCAGGAAGCGCGGCTCACCGACGGACACGATGGCGACCATCGTGTCCTCCGTGTCGCCGCGCCCGATCCTGTCGCCGTGCCAGGCGACGCTGTCGTGTCCGTCCCGGTAGTAGCACAGGCCCGCGGTGGTGAACGGCTCGCCGAGCTCCGCCGCGTAGTGCTCGCTCAGTGCCGTACGGGCATCGGTGAGCGCCGGGTGGGGCAGCGGGTCGTCCGCCCCGTAGAACGCCAGCAACCGCGGCACGTCGACCACGCGCTCGTACATCCGCCGCCGCTCGGCGTGCCAGGGGACGGAGCCGACGAGCGCCTCGAACAGCTCGTCGGCTCCGGTCAGCCAGCCGGGCAGGACGTCGATCCAGGCGCCGCTGCCCAGTTCCGTGCGGCGTACGGGCTCCAGCGAGCGCAGGCCGACCTCGTCGGTCTCGTCGAAGAGAGAGCCCTGAAGGTGAACTGCCATGCGTGCAGTCTACGCCCGCATTAGAACGTATGAGCTAATCCTGTGCCTCACGAGAAGTACTCCCGCAGCACCGTGGTCAGAGCACCGGGCGACACGTCGTGGGTCTGGCCCTCCACCGTGTGCTGACGCCCTCCCGGGATCGCGGCGGCGATCGCGCGCGACGCCTCACGCAGCCACCGCGGACTGTCCCCGCCGTCGATGACGAGCGTGGGCACTCCCACGGCGCCGAGACGGCCGACCGGCAGCATGCCGTCGCCCATCACCGCGGCGTCGTACGCCAGCGAGGGCGCCAGCTCTTCGAGGCCGGGCCAGAACGGACTGCGGCGAGCCTCGTCGATCATGGCGTCGGGCGCGCCCGCGTAGCGCATGAAGAGGGTGAGCGCGCCGCCGCGGTCCCCGGCGGCGAGCAGCCGGGCGAGCTCGTTGCCGTAGTCGGCCGTCCGGTCCCGGTGGCCCCAGTCGAGCGCGTACGGCACCTCGAACACGGCCGACTTGGCGATGGAGAGCCCCGCGGCCGCCGCCTCGAGGACCAGGGCGCCGCCGGAGGACAGGCCGCAGACCGACGCGGTGCCGCCCGCCTCCTCGATGACGGCCTCAAGGTCCTCCACCTCGCGGGCCACCGCGTACGGCGGGGTGTCGCCGCTGGCTCTGCGGCCGCGCCGGTCGTAGGTGAACACCGTGAAGTGCGGGGCGAGGAGTTCCGCGAAGGGCTCTCCGGCCGGGCCGTCGTTCAGAGCCCCGCCGACCAGGATCACCGGCCAGCCGTCGCCTGTGCGCTCATACGCGATGGAGGTGCCGTCACGCGAGATCACTGTGCTCATGGAGGGCCTCGTTTCTCGTAAGACCGTGGATCCGGTTGAAGAAGACTTACGAGGATGAGGACTCCGCGGCGCGGCCGAACTCATCGCCCGCCGCGGGGAATTCAACGAATTCGGCCCTCTGCCCGCTCCCAGGTCTACAGGGGGCGCGGGGTGATCACGGCGAAGACGGCGCCCTGCGGGTCCTGGACCACCGACATCCGTCCCGCCGGCATGTCGAACGGCGGCCGTACCACCTGGCCGCCGGCCTTGATCAGGGCGTCCACGGTGGAGTCGGTGTCGTCCACGGCGAAGTACGTGAGCCAGTGCGAGGGTTCCTCCTTGGGCGTGTCCTCACCCTGGACCGACATGCCGCCCACCGTCCGGCCGCCCGCGTTGATCCCGAAGTAGTCGTCCATCCCCTCGACGCCCTCGATCTCCATGGGAGCGATGCCGATGCCCAGCGCGGCGGGGTAGAAGGCGCGGGCGCGGTCGGGGTCCCGCGTGGCAAGCTCGCTCCAGATCAGGGCGCCGTGCTCGTTGGCGATTCCGGCGCCGGGGAACTCCTTGGCCTGCCAGATGCCGAATACGGCGCCGTCGGGGTCGGCGGCGATCGCCATACGGCCGAGGGCGGCGACGTCGTCCGGCGGGAACAGGACGGTGCCGCCGTTCTCCGTGATCGCCCGCGCCGTGGCGTCGGCGTCCGCGGTGGCGAAGTAGGTCGTCCACGCCGTGGGGGGCGGCGGCTGGTCGCCCATCGGCTGCGCGGACATGATGCCGGCGACCGACTTGCCGTGCAGTTCGCAGTTCGCGTAGCCGCCGTACTCGGGCGGTCCGATCTCGCCCTGCCAGCCGAACAGATCGCGGTAGAAGTCCAGAGCGGCTTGCTGTTCGGGGGCGCTGAGATCGATCCAGCACGGAGTCCCGGGCGCGTACGGAGTGGAGATCTCGGGCATCGTCTGCCTCCCGCTGCAGAATTCCGCCCCCGGCCGCGGTCCGGCCGCGGGGCCGGTGAACACCCCCGCCTACGGCCCACACTCCCGGAGTCCGACCGCCCCCGCCACTCGGCGCACGGCGGCCGCCCGGGCTCGGGGGCGGGCGGTGGTGCGGCGTACGGCGGGGCTCGGGGCGGGTGGTGGTCCGGCGTACGGCGGGGCGCGGCCGGGCGTGGGACAGACGGTGGTGCGGCGTACGGCGGGGACGGCGCGGGGACCACCCGCCGCGGCGGTGCCGGCCACGGCTTCGCCACGGTTGCGGGCGGTCCCTGTGCCGGGGTCGGGATTGCCGCCATGATGAGGCTCGGAACGCGTCCGCGGCAGGTGCGCCGGCGGACCGGGGGCGGGGGGAGCTCCGATGACAGGGGTGTTGGAGAGCGGCGATCCGCGGCGGGTGGGGCCGTACCGCATCGTGGCGCGGCTCGGCTCCGGCGGAATGGGCCGCGTCTACCTGGGGCGCTCCCCGGGCGGCCGTGCCGTCGCGGTGAAGGTCATCAGGCCGGACCTGGCGGCGGATCCGCAGTTCCGGATCCGCTTCGCGCGGGAGGCGGAGGCGGCGGGGGCGGTGAGCGGGGCGTTCACGGCCGCGGTCGTGGATGCGGATCCGCACGGCGAGCCCCCGTGGCTCGCGACGGTGCACGTGCCGGGCGTCTCCCTCACGGACGCGGTCGCGCGCTACGGAGTCCTCCCGGAGCCCTCGTTGCTCGCGCTCGGCGCGGGGCTGGCCGAGGCGGTGCAGGCGATCCACGCGGCCGGACTGGTGCACCGTGATCTCAAGCCGTCGAATGTGCTGCTGGCGTCCGACGGCCCGAAGGTGATCGACTTCGGCATCGCGGTCGCCGCGGAATCCAGTGCGCTCACGCGCAGCGGCGTCGTCCTGGGAACTCCCGGATACATGGCGCCCGAGCAAGTGACGGGCCGTCGGGCGGGCCCTCTCTCGGACGTCTTCGCGCTCGGCGCGGTGCTCGCCTTCGCCGCCACCGGCCAAGGGCCTTTCGGCAGGGGGTCGTTGCACGCGCTCGGCTACCGGGTCGTGCACGAGGAGCCCGGGCTCGACGCCGTACCGCCGGGACTGCGGCCGCTCGTGGCGCGCTGTCTGGCCAAGGATCCGGCGGGGCGGCCCGCGGTCTCCGCACTGCTCGACGACCTGGCCGGGCGGCTCCTCGCGCAGCCGACGGGCGGCTCGGCGGGCGGGGGCGGCGACACGGTGACGCTTGCCCTGAAGGGCAGCCGGTGGCTGCCCGCGCCGATCGCCCGGGCCGTCGACCGGGCGGGGACGACGGGCGAGGGCATGGATCGTATGAGCGAGGGGGCGCATCGTACGGGCGAGGGGGCGCATCGTACGGGCGCGAGCCCGGATCGTACGGGCGAGGGAGCGGTGGGTGGGGGAGACGCAGTCGTGGGCGAGGGCGACCCGGCCGCCAAAGGCCCCGACCGTGCGCTCGGGTTCGGCATGCGTGCGGCGTCCGTCGGCGGGAGCGAGCGGACCGAGGTCCTGTCGCGGAGGTCCGGGCCGGTTCCGGTCGATCACCCGTCTCCCACGGACGGGGTGCCCGGGTGGCCCGACCGCATCACGCCCGAGCGCGCGGCACCGGAGCATGAAGGGCCCGAGCGTGAACTGCCTGAGCGTGAAGTGCCCGAGCGTGAAGTGCCCGAGCCTGAGGCGCCGGAGCGTGAAGCGCCCGAGCACGATGGGCCCGAGGACGGGCCGCGGCCCGGCAGCGGGCCCGGTCGCGCGGTCCCCGTTCCCGCGGACTCCGCTCGCGCTGCGGACGGTGAGGCGGGCGCCGGCGCCCTGCCCGTGCCGGACGCCGCACCGCGCACGCCCGGTCGGAACGAGGGCGGACCGGCCAGGCGCCGCGTCCTCATCGCGCTCGCCGGTGCCGGCGCCGCCACGGCTCTCGGCGCCGGCGGCCTGCTCATGTTCCGCGACGACGACCCGGCAGACTCCCCCGCATCTCGCGGGAGGCGGAAGTCCCGCCGCCGCTGGGAGTTCGCGACCGGCGGTCCGGTGACCGGTGCCCTGACCGCGACGGACGGGACGGTCTACGCGGGCAGCAAGGACCGGAGCCTGTACGCCCTGGACGCCGAAACCGGCGAGCAGCGCTGGCAGTTCACCGCGGGCAACGGCGTCTACTCGGGACCTGTGGTGGCCGGGGGAGTGGTCTACGTCGGCAGCGCCGACTACAACCTCTACGCCCTGGACACCGCGACCGGTGCAAAGCGCTGGGAGTTCCCCACCGGCGACGAGGTCAACTCCTCTCCCACGGTCGCGGGCGGTGTGGTCTACGTCGGAAGCGACGACCGTCATCTGTACGCCGTCGACGCCCGGACCCACGAGCGAAGATGGGCGTTCCGCGCCGACGGATGGTTCCGGTCCTCCCCGGTCGTCGCGTGGGGCGCCGTCTACGCGGGCAGCAGGGACGGCAGCCTCTATGCCGTGGAGGCCCGAACGGGCGCGCAGCGCTGGAGATTTCCGACCGGCGGCGAGGTGAAGTCGTCCCCCGCGATCGCGGACCGCATCGTGTACGCGGGCAGTTACGACGGCACGCTGTACGCCGTGGACTGCGACACCGGCGAACGGCGCTGGGCATTCGCCACCGGCGGCGGGGTCGGTTCGTCCCCGGCAGTCTCGGGCGGCGTGGTCTACGTGGGCAGTGACGACGGCAAGGTGTACGCGCTGGACGCCCGGTCCGGCTCGCCGCGGTGGAAGTCCACCGTCGGCAACGTCGTCTACTCCTCTCCCGTGGTGGCCGGCGGGACGGTCTATGTGGGGGCGAAGGACGGCAGCCTGCACGCGCTCGACGCCGAGACCGGTGCCCGCAGATGGAGGTACGCGACGGGCGCCGACGTCAAGTCCTCTCCGGCCGTTGCGGGTTCGGCCGTCTACGTGGGCAATGACGCGGGCACGGTGTTCGCCGTACGCCGCTGAGCCGAGGCCCGTGGTCCGCGTTCCCGAGATGCACGGGGCGTATCTCGTAGGCACTCCTGCGGTGCTTCGGAGCGGTCAACGTCCCCCGTACCGAAGCGCGTTCACGTGTGCGGGCGGCGCGGGAGAACCGTCCGTGCGTAGTCCTCCACGGCCGCCTCCATGCCGACGTCGCGCTGCGCCTGCTCGGACAACAGCCAGCGGTGTTCCAGCAGTTCGTGGTAGATCTGCGCGACATCGGCCGAGCCGCGCAGCTCGCGGGGCACGGCGCGTACGGCCGGGCGGAAGACGTCCCGGACCCAGCGGTGGGCGAGGACTTCCGGGCGGGCGCCGAGGGGATCGCCGGGTGCGTAGTCCTCCTGCGAGACCATCCAGGTCTCCAGGTCGTTGAGGAGGCTCCGCGCCTGGTTCTCCTCGGCGTCCATGCCGGTGAGCCGCAGTAGTTGCCGCTGGTGGTGTCCGGCGTCGACGACCTTGGGCAGGAAGGTGACGGCATCGCCGTCCGGCGAGCGCTGGATCTGCATCTCGGCCACGTCGAAGCCGAGGTCGTTGAGGCGCCGGATGCGACGGTCGATGTAGTGGCGCTTGGCGAGCGGGTAGACCGACTGGCGGGTCAGCTCGTGCCACAGTTCGGCGTACCGCTCGGCGATGGCCCGGCCGAAGAGCACCGGGTCGACGGAGGGGTGCAGGGATCCGCCCGCTTCGAGGTCCATCAGCTCGCCTGCGATGTTCACCCGCGCCAGCTCGACGTCGTACTCCCGCTGCCCGTCGGTCAGCCGGGGCTGGATCTGCCCGGTCTCCGCATCCACCAGGTAGGCGGCGTACGCTCCGGCGTCGCGCCGGAAGAGGGTGTTGGACAACGAGCAGTCGCCCCAGGCGAAGCCGAGGAGGTGCAGCCGTACGAGCAGCACGGCGAGGGCGTCGAGCAGCCGCTTGATCGTGCTGGGGCGCATCGTCGTCTCGAACATCGAGCGGTACGGCAGCGAGCCCTTGAGGTGGCGGGTCACCAGGGCGGGTTCGAGGGGTTCGCCGTGCTCGTCCGTTCGCCCGGTCACCACGGCGACGGCGTCGACGGCGGGTACGGCGAGCCGGTCGAGGTCGCGCAGCAGCCCGTACTCCCGGGTGGCGGCCCACTCGCCGACCTCCTTCACCGCGACGATCTCGTCCCCGGCGCGGGCGAACCGGACGATGTGCCGGGAGATGCCGCGGGGGAGGGCGACGAGGCACTCGTCCGGCCACTCCTCCAGCGGGATGCTCCAGGGCAGGTCGAGCAGGGCCGCCGGATGCTCGGGCGATGTGGCGGTGATCTGGAGCTCCATGGAGACCAGTCTGCGGCAGGAAGGTTTCTGCGCGCCGGGAGGGTTCTCCCGCCGCCGTGCGGTCCGAGGTTCACCGCGGAGGGTTGGGGGCAGGGGGCGGTGTCGGCCGGGTGGGCCGAGAGGCCGGGAGGGGGCCGGGAGTGCCGCGCCGGTCCCTGTGATGTGCGACAGCACCCTTGACCGCCGGCGGGCCAGCAGTAAAGTCTAGACCAATGCCTCTGGCGTGAACTCGGGCCGCTCCATCGGCAGTTGCCGCACCCTGCGCGGACCGTGCTCGCCGGCCCGTCGGCGGGCGCTCCGTGGTCACGTCCCCCCGCTATCGGTCGGGACTCTCCCGCTCTCCCTGGCTGCGGGCGTCGACCGAGAAGGAGTTGACATGCACAAGAAAAGAAAGCTGGCCGTCGTCATAGGCGCCGGAGTCGCCCCGCTCATCGCGCTGAGCCTTCCGGCCGGCACCGCCCAGGCCCACGGCTATGTCTCCTCTCCGCCCAGCCGTCAGGCCCAGTGCGCCGCCGGGACCCTCCCGTGCGGCCCCATCAAGTACGAGCCGCAGAGCGTGGAGGGGCCGAAGGGCCTGACCAGTTGCAGCGGCGGCAACGAGCAGTTCGGCGAGCTCGACGACGACAGCAAGGGCTGGACGGTCACACCCGTCGGCACCTCGACCGGCTTCAGCTGGAAGCTGACCGCGCGTCATTCCACCAGCACCTGGCAGTACTTCGTCGGCGGCTCGAAGATCGCCGAGTTCGACGACGGGGGTGCCCAGCCCGGCGAGACGGTCACCCACCAGGTCGACTTCGGTGGGCTGAGCGGGAAGCAGAAGGTCCTCGCGGTCTGGAACATCGCGGACACGGCCAACGCCTTCTATGCGTGCATCGACGTGAACATCGGCTAGCGCACGGGGGAGAGCCGAACGCGATGCACGGCCCGCGGTGGACGGGAGAGGGACGTCCACCGCGGGCCTCACCCACGCGCAGCCCCTGCCGCGCCTTGCGTGTACCGCCATCACCCACGCCCGCAGCCCCTGCCGCGCCTTGCGTGCCTCCGCCTGCCCCGCGCCGTGCACGCCCCGCCGCCCTCGACCGCATCAGCGGCCGAAGGTGCCCGCCCCGACCCGCGCCGAGCGTGCCCGCCCCAACTCCCGCCCTGTCCCGCCGCTCGCTCACTCCGGCCGGTGGCAGACCGCCTCCACGTTGTTCCCGTCGGGGTCGCGGACGAAGGCCCCGAAGTAGTGCTCGTGGTACTCCGGCCACACCCGCGGCTCGTGCAGGCTTTCGGCCCCGGCCGCCGTCGCCGCCTCGTGGAAGGCGTGCACGGTCGCCCGGTCGGCGGCCTCGAACGCGAGGTGTGCCTCACGCGCCTCGCCGCCCGACGTGACGGGACCGAGCCAGAAATCGGGGCGGTCCGTGCCGTACCCGATCACGGAGCCGAAGTCCATCAACCGTCTGCCACCGAGCGGGGCCAGCACGGTGTCGTAGAAAGCAGCGGCCGCCTGCACGTCCCGGACCTGAATCGCCACGTGATCCATCATGCGGGCAGTCTGGCAGCAGGGTCCGACAATCCGGCCCGGCTTCAGCCCTCCAGCAGGACCACCTCGAGCGTGCGCGGGCCGTGCACCCCTTCCACCCGGTCGAGTTCGATGTCGCTCGTCGCCGAGGGGCCGCTGATCCAGGTCAGCGGACGCAGCGGATCGAGCCGTTCCAGCGCCTGCGGCACGGAGTCCACCACCTGCTCCGGGACCCGTACGACGCAGATGTGGTGGTCGGGCACCAGGGTGATGCGGCGGCGTCCCTGATCCGGGCTCCCGTCGAGGACGATCGTGCCCGTCTCGGCGATGGCGACCGTGCAGCCCGTGACGACGCTGTCGACCGCGTCGAGTCGATGCGGGGTGCTCGCACGCCGGTCCGCGATCCGGGCCGCGTCCCCGGGCGCCATCCACTCCGGCGGAAGCCCCGGCGGTACGAGGACGGAGGCCGCGCCGCGCTCCGACAGCAGCCGGGCGATGAGCACGGGCAGCCCGTCGGCGCGCGTACGGTGCACGACGGCGCGGTAGTCGGCGAGGTTCTCGGCGAGGAGGTCCACCATCTGTGCGGGAGTCCGCTCGCCGTGCACGCGCAGATAGTCGCGCACGACGGGAACGTCCTCCGGCCGCTCCTCGCTCGGCACGTCCGCCAGAGCGCGGCGTACCCGTCCCAGGATGCGCTCCCTGCTGCTCACCGGCCGCTCCCGTCCTCGCCGTGCGTCCGGTCTCCACCCGCACCGCGCGGCACTTCCCCGTCCTCTCCCCGCGCCCGCTTCGCCTCCTCGCCCCGGTGCCGCTCCCCGCCCTGGGTCCGTTCCCACCAGTCGCGGAAGGACTCGGCGGGCACCTCGGGCAGGTCGCGCGTCTGCGTCCAGGCACGGCCCGGGCCCGGCAACCGCTTCGGATGCAGCCGCCGCGTCCGGGCGGCGAGGCGCTGTCCCGCACGCAGTGCCCGCGGATGGTCCAGCGTCCAGCGCGCCGCGCGCATCGCGGCCCGCTCGGCCGCATGACCCTTCGCGGGCCTGATCGTCGCCTTGGCCCCCTGCCGGGTCACCTCGCCACCCTCGACGACCCGTTCCCGCAGGTGCACCAGCACCTCGGGGATGTCGATGGCGACCGGGCACACCTCGTAGCAGGCGCCGCAGAGCGATGAGGCATACGGCAGCGACTGCTCCAACGGCCCTGCCATGCCGCGCAGTTGAGGCGTGAGGATCGCGCCGATCGGACCGGGGTACGGGGAGCCGTACGCATGCCCGCCCGCCCGCTCGTAGACCGGGCACACATTCAGGCACGCCGAGCAGCGGATGCAGCGCAGGGCCTGCCGTCCCACAGTGTCGGCCAGGGTGTCGGTGCGGCCGTTGTCGAGCAGCACGAGGTGGAAGGCGCGCGGCCCGTCGTCCTCCTCCGTGCCGGTCCACATCGAGGTGTACGGGTTCATCCGCTCCGCCGTCGAGGACCGCGGCAGCAGCTGGAGGAAGATCTCGAGGTCGCGCCAGGTGGGCACGATCTTCTCGATGCCGACCACCGAGATGAGCGTCTCGGGGAGGGTCAGGCACATCCGGCCGTTGCCCTCGGACTCCACCACGACCAGCGTGCCCGTCTCGGCCACGATGAAGTTCGCCCCCGAGATACCGACGCGGGCGCGGAGGAACTTCTCCCGCAGATGCAGCCGGGCGGCCTCGGCCAGCTCGGCGGGCGCATCGGTGAGGCCGTCGGGCGCGGGGCGGCCCCACTCGGCCATCCGCTCCCGGAAGAGGTTGCGGATCTCCGAGCGGTTGCGGTGGATCGCCGGGACGAGGATGTGGGAGGGCAGATCGTCGCCCAACTGCACGATGAGCTCGGCCAGATCGGTCTCGCAGGCCGTGATGCCGGCCCCCGCCAGAGCTTCGTTGAGCCCGATCTCCTGGGTGGCCATCGACTTGACCTTCACCACCTCGGTCTCGCCGGTGGCGCGTACGAGACCCGTGACGATCCGGTTGGCCTCGTCGGCGTCCGCCGCCCAGTGCACCTGGCCCCCGGCGGCCGTCACCGCCGCCTCGACCTGCTCCAGGTAGTGGTCGAGATGGCGCAGCGTACGGTTCTTGACGGCGGCTCCGGCGGCACGCAGACGTGCCCAGTCCTCCAGTTCGCCGACCGCCTGGGCGCGCTTGTCGCGGATGGTGTGCGTGGCGTGGCGGAGATTGCCGCGCAGGGTCTCGTCCCGCGTGGAGAGGGCCGCGGCCTGCGGGAACGCGAGCATGCCCAGATCTGTGCCACTCATCGCGCATCGCCCTCCGTGCTCGCCAGGATCTCGGCGATGTGGACCGGGCGGACCGATGAGCCGAGCCGGGTCAGCGTGCCGCCGATGTGCATCAGACAGGAGTTGTCGACCGTGCATACGGCCTCGGCGCCGGTGCCCATGACGTTCCGCGCCTTGTCGGCGCCCATCGCGGCGGACACGGCGGCGTTCTTGACGGCGAAGGTGCCGCCGAAACCGCAGCACTCCTCCGCTCCCGGCAGCTCGCGCAGGTCGATGCCCTTCACCCGCTCCAGCAGCCGGCGCGGCCGGTCACCGAGACCCAGTACGCGCAGCCCGTGGCAGGTGGGGTGGTACGTCACGGGGTGCGGGTAGTACGCCCCGACGTCCGTCACGTCCAACACGTCCACCAGGAACTCCGTCAGCTCGTACGTCCTGGGCACCGCGACGGCGGCGGCCTCGGAGAGCGTGTCGCCCCGCCCCTCGGCGGCGGCGCTCGCGCCGATCCGCGGGTAGTTGTCGCGCACCATCGCCGCGCATGAACCGGACGGGGTGACGACGTAGTCGTAGTCGCGGAAAGCGGTGGCGAAGCGGCGTAGCAGGGGCTCGGTCTCATGGCGGTAGCCGGTGTTGAACTGCGGCTGCCCGCAGCAGGTCTGGGCGGCGGGAAAGTCCACGTCGACGCCCAGCCGTCTCAGCAGGGCGACGACCGCCCGGCCCGTCCCCGGATAGAGCGTGTCGTTGACGCAGGTGACGAAGAGCGCTACGCGCATGGCGGTTCCTCCGGGCGGTCGGTCGCGGCCGGCACCGTTCCGGGCCCGGTCCGCTTCGGCGCCCGCTGCCACGACACGTGATCACCCATGGGCTCATGGTGCCGCAGGGAGCGGGGATCCCGCACGGGGTGGGGCGCGGACGGTTCGGCGGGTCGCGCACTTGATCGCCGGGCCGGGTACGCCCAGCAGGAGGACGGGGAGCCCGGGGAGCACGGGGAGCACGGGGAGCACGGGGAGCACGGGGAGCACGGGAGAGAGGACACGACCGATGCGCGCTGTGGTGTTCGAGGAGTTCGGCCGGGTGCCCGAGATGCGGGAGGTGCCGGAGCCTTCGGCCTCCCCGCACGGTGCGGTGATCCGGGTCGAGGCGACCGGGCTGTGCCGGAGCGACTGGCACGGCTGGATGGGCCACGACCCGGACGTACGGTTGCCGCATGTGCCCGGCCATGAACTGGCCGGGGTCGTCGAGTCGGTGGGGCCCCAGGTGGTCAACTGGCGGGCGGGCGACCGCATCACGGTTCCCTTCGTCTGCGCCTGCGGCCGCTGTCCGGCGTGCGCCGCGGGCGACCAGCAGGTGTGCGAGCACCAGACCCAGCCGGGCTTCACCCACTGGGGTTCCTTCGCGGAGTACGTCCGGATCGAGAACGCGGACGTCAATCTGGTCGGGTTGCCGGACGACCTGGCGTACGGCACGGCGGCCGGCCTCGGCTGCCGTTTTACCACGGCGTTCCGTGCCGTCGTCGCCCAGGGGCGGGTGGCGCCGGGGGAGTGGGTCGCGGTGCACGGGTGCGGAGGGGTGGGCCTGTCCGCCGTCATGATCGCGGCCGCGAGCGGGGCGCGCGTCGTGGCAGTCGACGTCTCGGCGGAGGCTCTGGAACTGGCCGCGCGGTTCGGTGCCTCCGTGTGCATCGACGCCTCCGCTTCGACCGCCTCCGCGCCGACCGCCTCCGCGTCGACCGGCTCCGCGCCGGGCGTCTCCGCGGCGGACGCCGTGCGGGAGGCCACCGGCGGCGGGGCCCACCTCTCGCTCGACGCTCTCGGCAGCCCGCAGACCTGCGCCGCCTCCATCAACGGCCTGCGCCGCCGCGGCCGCCATGTGCAGGTGGGGCTGCTGCCCGCGGCCACGGGCGATCCCGCGCTGCCCATGTCCCGCGTGGTGGGCCTCGAACTCGAGGTGCTGGGCAGCCATGGCATGGCCGCGCACACCTACCCGGCGATGATGGACATGGTGCGGTCCGGGCTCCTCCGCCCGGACCTGCTCGTCACCGCCACCATCGGACTCGACGAGGCGCCCGCGGCGCTGGCCGCGATGGGTACGGCCACGGGCAGAGGCGTCACGGTCATCGAGCCGCACCGGAAGGCCTGAGTCCGTCAACAGGGGTTTCGTACAAGCGAGTCGGCGGTCACGGAAGCCGGAGAGCGGTCGGCCGCGGTCGGCGAGCCTTCGGGCGGACGGCCTACGGGAGTCAGGGGACGTTGTACGGGAGCGGCGCGTCCGCGTCCGGGAACGCCTGCTCCGTCCAGATGGTCTTGCCGGACGGTGTGTAGCGGGTACCCCACCTCCGTACCATCTGCGCCACGATGAACAGCCCCCGCCCGCCCTCGTCGTCGCTGGCACTGTGCCGCAGGTGGGGCGAGGTGTACCCGCCGTCCGACACCTCGCACAGCAGGGTCCGGTCGCGGATGAGCCGGAGCTGTACGGGCGGTGCGGCGTGCCGGATCGCGTTCGTCACCAGCTCGCTGACGACGAGTTCGGTCGTGAACGCCAGCTCCTCCAGGCCCCATTCGCGCAACCTCGCGGTCGCCAGTTCGCGGGCCTTGGCCACCCCCGCCGGCTCCGGGGGCAGCTCCCAGACCGCGACCTGATCCGCCCCCATCCGGCGGGTGCGGACGAGCAGCAGGGCGGCGTCGTCGGCCGCAGGACCGCCGGGGAGCAGCTCACCGAGCACTCGGTCGCAGGTCTCCTCCAGGGACCGCCCGGGCTCGGCGAGCACCAGGCTCAGCTTCTCCAGACCGGCGTCCAGGTCCCGGGTCCGGGAGCCGACGAGGCCGTCCGTGAGGAGGGCGAGGAGGCTCCCTTCGGCGAGTTCGATCTCCATGGACTCGAAGGGCAGGCCTCCGAGCCCCAGCGGCGGGCCCGGAGGGAGATCGGGGAACGACAGGGCGCCGTCGGGCGCGACGATCACCGGGGGCAGATGGCCCGCCCGTGCCATGGTGCACAGCCGCGACACCGGGTCGTACACGGCGTACAGGCAGGTCACCCCGGTCGCCACGTCGTCCTCGGGCCCCCCTTCCTCCGCGGACTGCCCCACCAGGTCGTCCAGGCGGAAGAGCAGCTCGTCCGGTGCGAGGTCGAGGCGGGCGAGAGCGCGTACGGTCGTGCGCAAACGCCCCATGGTGGCCGCGGCGTTGAGGCCGTGCCCGACGACATCGCCGACGACGAGCCCGACGCGCGTACCGGAGAGGGCGATGACGTCGAACCAGTCGCCGCCCACCCCCGCCCGGCTGTCCGTCGGCAGATAGCGGTAGGCCATGTCGAGGGCGGACTGCGGCGGCAGATGCTGGGGGAGCAGGCTGCGCTGGAGGGTGAGGGCGGCGGTGCGCTCGCGGGTGTAGCGGCGGGCGTTGTCCAGGCTCACGGCCGTACGCGCCACCAGCTCGTCGGCGAGGGCGAGTTCGCCGCTGTCGAAGGGTGTGGGATTCCGGGTCCGCAGAAAGGTCACCAGCCCCATCGTCGTTCCGCGCGCCCGCAACGGGACCACCAGCGTGCCCTCTTCGAGGATCGTCCGGCCCGAGGACAGGCCGCGGCCCTGCGGCGAGGCCGGCGGGTAGCCGATGGGGTGGGGCATCCGCTCCTCGGCGCCGTTGCCCGCCACGGACGTCCCGGCGTCCTTCGTTTCCTCGGTGGCCGTCGGGTCCCCGGTACGTGTCGGGTTCGCCGTTCCGGCCGAACTCTCCGTGCCCTTCGGGTCGTTCGGTACCTCCGGGTCTCCGGTGTCCTTGGGGCCGGAGCGGCGCGCCATCCGCAGCAGGGAAGCCGGGGGCTCCCGGGCCGGGTCCGGCTCCTCTCCTTCCAGGACGACCCCCACGACGTCGACGGTGACCGTGTCGGCGAACTGCGGGACGACCACATCCGTGATCTCCCGCGCGATCAGCTCCATGTCCAGCGTCGTACCGATGCTGCCGCCCGCCCGGACCAGGAGTTCCAGCCGCTGCTGGGTCCGGTAGCGGTCGGTGATGTCGAAGGCGTCCTCGCAGACGCCCAGCACATGGCCGCGGGCGTCCTGCAGTCGGTAGTACGAGCAGGACCAGAAGTGGTCGTTGTCCGGGTCGGCCGGGGGACGGCCGTGGAAGTGCAGGTCGACGACGGGTTCGCCGGTCGCGAGCACGTAGCGCATGACTTCGGGGAGTGTGACCGGATACGTCTCGGTGAGGAACTCGCCGCGCGGGTACAGCTCTTCGACGTGGCGGCCGCCGAAGTCCTCGAGCGGGACGCCGATCTCCTCCTCGTACTTGGCGTTCGCCCACGCCACATGGAGATCACGGTCGTAGATGCACAGGGCGATCGGGGACTGGGTGGCCAGGCCCTGGCGCATCGCCTGATGCGACTCCCAGCGCCGCAGCACCTCCAGGTCGGCGGCGACAAGGACGCGGGCCGGGCCGGAGCCGCCGTTCTCCAGCTCGCACAGGGTCGTGGCCACCTGGAGGACGTGTCCGTCCCGGTGGCGTGCGATACGGGGCTCGCTGGGCGGCAGGGGGCCTGCGGGGGGCTCGACGACCCCGGGAAAGGCGGGCTCGGGGGTCGGGCGGCCCACGAGCAGGGTGTCCACGCGATGCCCGATGATCTCCTCGGCGGGGTATCCGAGCAGCTCCTCGGCCGCGGGGGACCAGCCGATGATCACGTTCTCGGCGTCCAGCACCGCGGTGGCCGCCCTCGTGACGTCCAGGGGACCACGGAAGTCATCGGCATTGTTGGACGCGTTCCACATGCTCATGGCATCAGACCCAGCCCGGATTCATTACCTCCAGCTTCGATCCTGATCAAGGCCTCCACAACCGCAGTGACACGGACTGATGCGCAGCATCCCTGTTCACACGGCGCCGCATCCGTCACATCCGCCTCACCGTCGCCCGGACGGCCCGGGCCTGGCGCGTCGTACGGGCGGGGGTGAGGGGTGTGACGGGCGGGGGTGCCGGCCAGGGGCGTACGGCGCCGGCATGGGCCAGGGAGCGTACGGGCGCGGGTCAGGGGCGTACGGGCGCGTGCCAGGTGGCCAGGTCAGAGGGATCGGGTGCGATCAGCACCGGCGCGGGAACCGCGAAAAAGGGCGCTGACGAGTGCGCCGGAAGCACACTCGTCAGCAGCTCTGGGATTTCTTGGGGAGACCGGACTACCGGTTCGCTCGGCGGCGCAGCGTGACCACGGTCCCCGCGCCCGCGACGGCCAGCAGCGCGGTGCCGCCGGCGATCTGCAGGGAGGTCGTCCCGTCGATGCTGCCGCCCAGGCCGCCCTCAGTGCCCTTGCTGGGCGTGCTGGGGCGAGACGTGGGGCGCTCGGTGGGCCGGTGCGTCGGGCGCTCGGTCGGCCTCGACGTCGGGTGGTGCGTCGGACGGTGGGTCGGCCGCGACGACTCGTGTCCGGGGGAGGGCTCGGCGAGGGCGGCGGGGGCCCCGAGGCCGAGGGTGGCACCTGTCACGAGGGCAACGGCGAATATTCGTCCAGCTCGCATGTCGGATCTCCTGCGCCGGCGCGACCTTTGGCCCAGCCGCTTCGAGGGAATTCCGGCGTACTTGGATTAAGCACGCAACCCGCTCATGTCGCGATGGGGGGAGCGGGGTTGGGGTCACTCCGATGGAGGACCCGGCTCCACCGCGGAGGACGCCTCTGTGCAGGTTGGCCGTCGTCTCCGGCGCCTGCGGCGGGATTTCGGGGCTGCCCGCCGCATGGGTGACCCCGAGGGCCCGGGCCGCGCCGGGCCGGGCCGGTGCCGCGCCGGAGCGATCGACGGCCCGGGTACGCGAACCATGGCCCCGAACCGCGAACCGCGAACCGCGGGCCCGAACCCGTCCGCCGCGCTCGGTCCGCCGATAGTGCGCCCCGCGGGTGTTCCGTCCGTTCCGCTGCCGCGGTCCCGGCACACGACCCCGAGGTCCGTACGGGCGCATCGGACCCGCAGCCCGTGTTGCCCTCCAACTCGCCCTCGTACGCGCCCAGATGCCGGATGGATCCCTCACTCGCCCTGCACCGCACCAGCGTTGACCCCGTGAGGAACGCAACAGACATACGGAGAACCGGAGATGGGGCGGTCCCGTAGGACGAACGAAGCCCCGGAGGGCGGGCACTCACCCCACCCCTCTCGCGGAATGGTGCCCGCCCCCACGGGGCGCCGCCGGCAGTCGCCCGGGGGCGACGCCGACGTCAGGTGGCGGCTTCGGCCACCGCCAGTACCGCGGCCATGATCGTGATCTGCGGGTTCACCTCCGGACAGCTCGGCAGCAGCGAGCCGTCCGCGATCACGACGCCGTCGACACCGCGGAGCCGCCCCTGCGTGTCGACGGGGCTGACCTCCGGATCGGTGCCCATCGCGACCGTCCCGGTCGGGTGGAAGGCGGACAGGTGGAGCGCGTTCGCCGACACCCCGCGCAGCAGCTCGACGAGTTCGTCCATGGAACGCGCCCGCGGGGCGGTCGGGATGCCGGTCAGAACCTCCTCCGCACCCGCCGCGAACAGGATCCGGCCGGCCGCTTCCACCGCGCGCAGCAGCTTGCGCGCGTCGTCCTGGTGCAGGTCGTAGCGGAGCAGGCTGCGCCGCCCGCCGAGCACCCGGCCCGAGGGCCGGTCGGCGATCATCGCGCCCACGGTGGCGAGCGATGCCGCGTCCTCCAGCTCGGCGCGCAGCGCGCGGCCGACGCCGGGCAGGACGAACGAGCCCATGCCGGGCGGCCCGGCCGTCGCCTCGAGAAGGATCCCGTCGTCGTGCAGCTCCTCCACGCCCACGCTCTGCAGGACGCCCCGCCAGGCCGTGACCGGCTCGGAGAAGCGGCCGGCGGTGCTGACCGCCGGGTGCACGGCGAGGTTGCGCCCGACCCGGGGGTGACTGCCGAGTCCGGAACGGCGCAGCAGCGTCGGCGAGTACAGCGCTCCAGCCGCGACGACGACCAGCGGGCTGAGGATCTCGAACGTCGTGCCGTCGGGCCGACGTACGGCGACTCCGCCCGCCCGCGGCCCGCCCGGCCGGTCCCGTTCGACCAGGATGCGCTGCACATACGCGCCGGTGACGATACGGGCGCCCGCGGTGCAGGCGTCGGGGAGGACGGAGAGCTGGACGCTCTGCTTGGCGCCCGTGGGGCACCCGACGACGCACTGGCACGAGCCCTTGCAGCCGGGGGCGTTGCGGCGCAGCGGGCCCGCCTCCCAGCCCAGCTTCTCCGCGCCGAGCAGGGCGGTACGGCCGTTTCCGCCGAGGACGTCCAGCGGCTGGGTGCCGACCTGAAGGGTGCGTTCGACCTCGTCGAGGTGGGTCCCGAAGGTGGCGCCGTCGGCCATGTCGAGGCCGAACTCGCCGCGCCAGCGGGCCAGGACGTGATCAGGAGTGCGGTAGCACGTACCGGAGTTGACGATCGTGGTGCCGCCGACGGCCCGGCCGACCGGGATGACCACGGGCGGATTGCCCAGCGCCACGGTCGCCCCGCCGTCCCGGTACATGTCCGTGAAGCGGTCCAGCGGTGCCCGCCGCCCGAACTCCTCGGTGGTGTGGTGCTGTCCCTCCTCCAGCACGACCACGCTCATCCCTGCGCGCGCCAGGGTACGGGCCGCCATTGCCCCGCCCGCGCCCGAGCCGACCACGACGGCGTCGACGGTCGCGCGGTCCGGCCACTCGGTCGACGGCACGCAGTCGAGCGGGGGATCGGCGGCCGCGTTCCGGGTCAGCGGCATCGGCTCCTGGTGGAGCATCCGCTCGGTGCCCGCCGCGAGCATCACGGGCACCTTGACCACGTCGAGCAGTTGCAGCAGCGCCTTGCGGCTCGCGAGCGAGGTCAGCAGGGCCTCGCGCTGCTCCGGGCTCAGGGCGTGCAGTCCGCGTCCGGTGCGCACCCGGGCGTATGTGTCCACGGCCGCCGCCGCGCTGTGGACACCGGCCCGGGCCGGAGCCGGCATCGCGGCGAGCACGCCCTCCAGTCGCTGCGGGACCGCACCCACCCAGGGCGCGCCGCCGTCGTCCGCGAGCAGTGCGGCGACCAGGCCGCCGAGCCGGCGGCTCACCGGGTGCCAACTTCCGCGTGCGCGGTGCCCACCAGGGACCACTCCGCTTCCGTCTGCCAGCCGCCTTGCTTTCGGCGTTCCAGGACGATGTGCGCGTCGGCCGATTCGCTGTTGCGGCACACGGCGGGGCTCCCGTCGGGGTCGGTGTAGTCCAGGGCGAGGGTGCGGTCTTCGGGCTGGGTGACCGAGACGCGGATGCGGCGCCCTCCGGCGGTGCCGATCACGGTCCACTCGGGCAGGCCGATGTCGGCGCGGAACCGGCCGAAGCCGGCCCAGCCGATCGCGCCGCGCTCCGCACGGCGCGGCCAGGTCCGGCCGTCCTTGCGCAGCCGCAGGAAGACCAGCGGGGGCAGCCGCCGCAGGCCGGGCCGCGTCGAGACGGCGGCGACGACTTCGAGGACGTCGCCGTCGCCGAGGTCGGCGTGGAGCCAGGCCCACCGGCGGGCGTTGCCGTGCCCGTAGATGCGCGCGGTCGCTCCCGGTGCCCCGGCAAGCCGCAGCTCCCCGCCGTCGTAGGCGACGGTGCCGGAGTACGACGAGCGGGGCGCGGGCAGAATCTGCGCGGCGGGCAGCAGTTCGCGCCGCCACGACCAGCGGGGAAAGGTGTAGAGCGGCGTCCGGTCCTCGTGGCGCTCGGTGAGCTTCCAGGCGAACTCGCCCGCTCTGCCCGTCAGTTCGCCCGGACCTGCCGAGATGGAGTCGGCGGCGAAGCCGCGGGGGTTCGGCTCCCACGGCTGGGGCCCGAAGCGGGCGTGCCGGACCGGTCCGTCCGGCGGGTAGAGCGCGACCCACCCGTGCGCGTAGGCCTCGGATCCGTCGCTGGGGGCGACCAGTTCGTGGTGCAGCCAGAGGCCGGTACGGGTCTCGGGGTCGGTGATCGTGGTGTACCAGACCTCGGTACGGCCCGGCTTGCCGTCCCAGCGCGGTACGAGATGCCGGTCGGCCTTGTCGGGCTTGGGGAAGCGGAAGCTTCCGAGAAAGGGCAGCAGCCCGGTGGTGAGGGGGAAGCGCAGGGTGCCGTGCCCGGCGGTCTCTCCCTCGGCGAACAGCGTGAAGGGCAGCACGGTCATGGACTTCAACGGCCGTGACGGGGCTATGGACTTCCAGCCGTCGAGCACGTAGCGGCGGCCCTCGACGGTGAAGTTGATGTGGTAGCGGATGCGCCGCCTGGCCAGGGGCGAGATCTCCAACTCGCCCGTCGCGTACGGGTCGTCGGCGAGGCCGGTGATGCGCACCCGCCCCGTCACTCGCGCGTCCGTCGTACGGTGAAGGAGCATCACCTCGTCCGAGCGCACATCGAGATCGATGCGCATCGGGCGCGATGCGTCCTCGCCCACCAGCCGTACGGTGCCGAGCATTGTCTCCGCGAAGGTCGTGCCGCGGCTCATACGCCAACTCCCAGGTCCTCGAGCATGATGTGTTCGGTCTCGCCGAGATATGCCTCTGCCGCGGCTCTCGCCGCCGGCGCGTCGCCCTTGAGGACCGCCTTCACGACCGGGGCGAGGCGGTCGTGGGCGAGCGCCGCGTCCAGGAACGGGCCGATGAGGTGGGAGCGGACCGGCAGGTACGCGTTGAAGAGCGTGTTGCTCAGCAGGCTGTAGACCCGGTTGCCGGTCGCGCGCGCAAGGGCGCGGTGCACCTCGACGTCCGCGAGCTGGACGCCGTCACCGTCATCGGCGGCCGCGATCTCCATCAGCAGGTCGGCGAGTTCGATGCGCTGGTCGGGGGTGGCCTTCTGCGCGGCGCGTTCCGCGATGAGGGCCCCAACGGCGCGGCGGACCTCGAAGACCTCGCCGAGCCAGTCCGGGCTGTGGCGGACGAGCATCGGCAGCAGGTCGGCGCCGCCGAGCCGGGCGAAGTCGCGGACGCGTGTGCCGACGCCGTGGCGGGTCTCCAGCAGCCCGGCCTGCACCAGGCGACCGAAGGCGTGCTTGAGGGTGGTGCGTGTGACGCCGTAGCCCTCGGCCAGTTGGCGCTCGGGTGGCAGATAGCTGCCCGTTGGGTGACGCCCGGAGAAGATGTCCTCGCGCAATCGATTCTCCAGGACATCGACGATCGTCTCGCGTGGCAGCGTCGTCACGGGCTCGCCCTCTCGCAGGTGACCTTCGTGGCTGAGTGGATGAGCCACTGAACCACACGTGGCGCAGCCACGACAAGAGGCAGGAAGATGAAGGGTGAACTACTCGGCGGGTGGTGCCGGCCCGCTTTTCGGGCCCAGGCTTCCGCGGAGGACATGCCGGCCGGCGTGCCCACCGCGGATTTCGGGAGAGGGTTCGTGGGTGGACGGATCTGGCGCAGCGAGAGCGGACTCAGGGACTTCTTCCGGACGTGCTCGGTCTTCTTCGAGGAGTCCACGAGGCTTGTGCAGATCCTCGTCGTGCGCGAGGCCGGGCCGGGAGCCGTCGAGGCGTTCCACACCGGGCGCCCGAGGCTGGAGCCGGGGGAGAGCCACTGGCGGTCGCGGCGCGGATCGTCGAGGGCTTCGCGGCGCTGGACACCAGACCCGCCGGCTGTTTCCGCCCCCGCCGAGGGCCTGGAGACCTGGAGGCGTCACGGCACGGCACGCCCCGCCGTGGTGGCACACCGGCCCCGGTGGCCCGAATCCGCTCACCCGTGGTGCAGTGGAGAAGGGCAGGGCCCCGCTCCGCGGAGGGAGGGACGATGCCGCAGTGGACCTGGGAGTACACCGGCTACGTTCCCACCGAGGAGCGGCTCCGGGAGTCCCTGCTGACCCTCGGGAACGGCTACTTCGCCACCCGCGGTGCCGCCCCCGAAACCGTCGCCGACGACGTGCACTACCCGGGTACGTACGCAGCGGGCTGCTACAACCGCCTCGTCTCGCAGGTGTCGGGCCGGCACATCGAGAACGAGGACATGGTCAACCTGCCCAACTGGCTTCCACTGAGGTTCCGTGTCCGCACCGAGGACGGCTCCGCCGCCTGGTTCTCGCCGGACACCGACGAACTGCTCGACCACCGCCTCGTCCTGGATCTGCGGGGTGGCAACCTCACCCGGCGCCTGCGCTACGAGGACGCGGAAGGCCGCCGGATGCGCGTCGACCAGTGCCGTCTCGTCCATATGGGAGATCCCCATCTGGCCGCCCTGCGGACCGAGTTCACCCCGGAGGGCTGGTCCGGCGAGGTCGAGGTCGAGTCGGCCCTGGACGGCGAGGTCACGAACGCCGGCGTGCACCGCTACCGCGATCTCGCCGGCAGCCACCTGGCCCGTATGCACACCGGCGCCGTGGAACCCGACACCGTATGGCTGCGCTGCCACACCTCCGGCTCCGGCATCGGGATCGGCATGGCGTCACGCACCACGGTCACCGGCGCCACCCCCGTCGCCTCCCGGCTGCACATCGCGCCACGGCGCGTCGCGCACACGCTGCACATCCCCGTCTCGCCCGGTGCCCCCGCCACCGTGGACAAGGTCGTCGCCCTGCACACCTCCCACGACCCGGCGATCGGCGACCCGCTCGACGCCGCGCTGGGCGATGTCGCCGCCGCCCCCGGCTTCGCCGGGCTTCTCGAATCCCAGCGCGCGGTGTGGGAACAGCTCTGGCGGCGCGCCGAGTTGGACGTGCCCGGCGAGGCCGGCGCCATCCTGCGGCTCCATCTCTTCCATGTGCTGCAGACGCTGTCGCCGCACACCGCCGACCTGGACGTGGGGGTGCCGGCCCGCGGGCTGCACGGCGAGTCGTACCGGGGCCATGTCTTCTGGGACGAGCTGTTCGTGCTGCCCTTCCTCAATCTGCACTTCCCCGGCGTCTCCCGCGCGCTGCTGGACTACCGGCACCGACGGCTGCCGCAGGCCTGCAAGATGGCGGCCGAGTCGGGCCGGGCCGGCGCGATGTACCCGTGGCAGAGCGGCAGCGACGGCCGCGAGGAGACGCAGATCCTGCACCTCAACCCCCGTTCGGGCCGCTGGCTGCCCGACCACTCCCGCCTCCAGCACCACGTCGGCTCGGCCGTCGCCTACAACGTGTGGCAGTACTGCGAGGCGACCGGCGACACCGGGTTCCTGCAGACCAAGGGCGCCGAGATGATGCTGCAGATCGCCCGCTTCTGGGCGGACAGCGCGGCCTTCGACCCCGGGCTCGGCCGCTACCGCATCCGCGGCGTGGTCGGCCCCGACGAGTACCACGACGCGTACCCGGACGCGGCCGGGCCCGGGCTGGACGACAACGCGTACACCAACGTCACGGCGGCCTGGGTGCTCGGCCGCGCCCTCGACCTCGTACGCGATCTGCCGGAGCCGCGGCGGCGCGAGCTGTTCGAGCACATCGGCGTCACCGACGGCGAGCCCGAGCGCTGGGAGGACGTCTCCCGGCGGCTGCACGTGCCCTTCCACCGCGACGTCATCAGCCAGTTCGAGGGCTTCGGCGACCTGGAGGAGCTCGACTGGGAGGGCTATCGCGAGCGCTACGGGGACATCCGGCGGCTCGACCGGATCCTGGAGGCCGAGAACGACACCGTCAACCGCTACCAGGCCTCCAAACAGGCCGACGTCCTCATGCTGGGCTATCTCTTCTCACCGGCCGAACTGGCCGGACTCTTCCGGCGGCTGGGCTACGAGTTCGGCAGCGAGCTGTGGCACCGCACCGTCGACTACTACGTCCACCGCACCAGCCACGGCTCGACCCTCAGCGGCCTCGTTCACGGCTGGGTCCTCGCCCGGGAGCGCCGCGCCGGTGCCTGGAGCTTCGTCCGCGAGGCGCTGGAGGGCGACGTGGCCGACCTGCAGGGCGGCACCACGGGGGAGGGCATCCACCTCGGCGCCATGGGCGGGACGCTCGACCTGGTGCAGCGCGGGCTGACGGGCCTCGAGACCCGCGACGACGCCCTGTGGCTCGACCCCGTACCCCTCCCCGAACTGTCCGAGTACGGCTTCTCGCTGCGCTACCGCGGGCACTGGGGCGTGGATCTGCGGCTGCGCCACGGCCGGCTGCGGATCGAGGTCCCGGCATCGCCCGAACCGCCCATCCGCGTGGTGCTCGCGGGCCGGTCCATCATGGTCGCGCCCGGCGAATCCGTCGCCCTGCGGCTGCCCTACGGGTGATCAGTCCCGGGAGAGCAGGCGCTGCAGCCTGCGGTGCCCCCGACGGACCGTACGGCGCATCCGGTAGCCCGTCGTGGGGTTGCTGGGCTCCTGGCGGTGGCGGTCGAGTTCCTCGGCCAGCCACTGGGAGCGCCGCTCGACGTCGAGCTCGTTCAGCAGCCGGTCCACATTGGCCAGCAGCGCCCCGTGGAGTTCCCATTTGTCGGGCTCCTTCTCCATCTCGGCCCGCAGCAGGTCGTCGATGCGCCGACGGGTGCGCCGCCCCTCGGCCAGTGCTTCGGCGAGCTGTTCCTCGGCCATCTCGGCGTTGGTGCTGACCTGGGCAGTGATGAGACGGCCGAAGCTGTCCACGGCGTCCGCGATGTGCGCGAACAACTCGCTCATGACGCCGGCCACCTCGCCCTCGTAGACGAGCTCGGAGCGGCGGTCGCGGGTGAGGTCCGTCAGGGACCTGGACAGGGTGCGCAGCACCACGGTGCAGATCTCCAGGGTGTCCAGTCCGCTGCGCAGGACGAGACGGGCGAGCAGCCCCTCGCGCACCCGCGGGTTGAACCGCATGCTCTCGTCGGCCTGTCTGAGCTGGGCGTCGACGTCGGAGATCTGGTTGTCGAGCTGGCGCGCCTCGTGGAGCCAGGCCACCGCGTCCTCGCCGGTCGCCCCGCGTTCCAGGGCCCGGCTCATCCGCAGCAGCAGCGACCGCATCCGGCGGGCGAGGTCGGCGATGGCCTGTCCCGCGGGCTCCACGTAGACAGGCGGGGCGATCAGCACGTTGAGCAGAATGCCGGTCGCGGCGCCGATCAGGGTCTCGGCCACCCTGCTCCACGCCATTTGCGCCGTGTGGCTGACCCCCAGGACGAGCATGGCGCTGATCGCCACCTCGGGCACGAACTCGTGGACCCGTACGAGGTGGCCGATGACGAGCGACGCGAAGATGAGCAGGCCGAGGCTCCACCAGCTCAGGCCCACCACGGCGCTGAATCCCGAGGCGACGAGCACGCCCGCGATGACGCTGTTGACCCGCCGGAAGCCCATGGTGAGGGTCGCGTACAAGCTGACCTGGACGACCAGCAGCGCGGTCAGCGGGGCCAGCAGCGGCGGCGGACCGCCCTGGATGATCCAGTCGGCGGCCGCGTAGGCGAGGGTCGCGCCCACGGTGCACCGGACGGTCTGCACCACGACCGGGTCATTCTGCCGGTCCCGGGCCTTCCGGCCGACGTCGGCGACTTGCTGCGCGAGTCCAGACACCTTCCCATCTATGCCACGGCGGGCCGGGACCAACAATCGCGGCGGCACCACCGGTCGGCCGCAACCGCCATACGGTCGTGCGCCGGCGGGCGGTGCCGTGCGGACGATGGCACAGTGGCGGACATGTCGGCCTCGACGCACGCGGTGCCCGGCGCGCCGTGCTGGGTGAGTTTGATGACGCGCGACCTGGAGGGCGCGCAGAGCTTCTATGGGGCGGTGCTCGGCTGGTCCTTCCGGGAGACGTCGCTGGGGTCGGAGTTCGCGGTCGCGGTCGCCGACGACGTACCCGTCGCGGGCATCGGCGCCCTGGCGCACAGCATGGGCGTCCCCGTCTCCTGGACCGCGTACTTCGCCGTCGAATCCGCCGACCTCACCGCCTCCCGGATCCGGGAGCGCGGCGGCACGGTCGGGGTCGGGCCGATCAGCATCGGCAAGGGCCGGGCGGCCCTCGCCGCCGATCCGGGGGGAGCGGTCTTCGGCTTCTGGGAGGGCGGCGGCGTCCCCGGCTGGGAGGTGGGTCGCGGCAAGGCCCCGGCCTGGCTGGAACTGCGCACCCGCGACGCCTTCGCCGCCGCCATCTTCTACGGCCAGGTCTTCGACTGGGCCTCCGGACGGCCGGACGCCCCCGAGGTCGAGTACGAACAGGACGCGGTACGGGTGAAGGCCGGCGGTCATACGGTCGCGCACCTGCGAGGCGGCGGCGTCGAGGCCGATCCGGACCCGCAGGTACGGCCCCGCTGGCACGTCTACTTCGTCGTCGAGGACGTCGACGCGGCCGCGGAGGCCGCCGTCGCCGCCGGAGGCACGGTCACCGCCCACCCGGCCGATTCCCGTATCGGACGGGAGGCGACCCTGCGCGATCCGCACGGCGGGATCTTCACGGCGACGGCGCCGCGGGCGGACGCACCGGAGGAGAGCTGAGCGACGGCTGCCCGCTTCGGCCGTGTCCTGTGGATCGCCTCGGATCAGCCCGCGGGGTGCGCCGCGGGGTGCCCTGCCGGCGGTAGCCGGGGCCAGGACGGGGAGCGCCTTCCTCGCAAGGGCCCACGCGGATGCTGCGGCAACACAGTTGGGGCACTCCCGGGCGAAGCTGTGGGGGAGCCGCACGTGTCGTCGCGCGCCGACCAACGATTACGGGACAGCCTCAGCCGCCGGACGCCACCGCCGCAGCCGCCCCGCTCTCCGGCTCCTCGGCCCGGGCGGTCCGTTCCGTGCCGCGGGCGACGACGCGGTCGCGGCGGCCACGGTTCTCCGCTCGCGCCGCCCCGATGCCCGCCACCACCACCAGCGCGGTACCGGCCGCCTGAAGGACCGTCGGCGTCTGGGCGATGAGCACCAGACCGGCCAGCAGACCGACCGCAGGCTCCAGGCCCACCAGCGTCCCGTACGCCGTTGTGCCCATCCTCTGCAGTGCCGTCATCTCCAGCAGGAACGGGACGAGCGGCATCAGCAGCGCGATCCCGGCGACCGCCGCGAACACCTCCCACCGCGGTTCTGCCAGGGCTCCTGGCGCCCCGAGCGGCGCCGTGACCACCGCGGCCACCGCCAGGGAGAGCGCCAGCCCGTGGTGGGCCGGGAAACGGCTGCCGACGTGCCGCGTCCCGAGGACGTAGAGCCCCCAGCACGCGCCCGAGCCGAGCCCGAACAGCACGCCCGCCGCGTCGGCGCCGCCGTTCCACGGCGAGGTCAGCATCAGCACCCCGCCGGCAGCGAGCAGCAGCCAGGCCAGCTCCCTGCGGTGCCGCAGAGAGGCGACGGCCACGGTCAGCGGCCCGAGGAACTCCAGCGCGACCGCCGTACCCAGCGGCAGACGCGCAGCCGCTTCGGAGAAGAGCAGCATCATCCCGGCGCTCACCACGCCGAGCAGCGCCGTGGCCACCAGGTCGGCGCGCGGAGCGGTCCGTACGACCCGCCACAGCGGCCGGCCCGTGCAGGCGAGCAGCACGAGCGCGGCGAAGGTCAGCCGCAGCCAGGTCGTACCGGCGGGCCCGATGGTGTCGAAGACCTCCGTCGCCAGCGCGCTGCCGGTGTGCAGCAGCGTCATCGCCACCAGCACCAGAACGGCTCCGGGAACCTGGTGCGTACGGGCACGGCGGACGAGGGCGAAGGGCGAGGAGGAGATCACGGCCCCATTGCACCGTTACGGCTTCCTTGCTGTCCACGGGCCGATGGCGGACGCACTGTTTACGATTGGTGGATGATCGACGACCGGCTCCCCGACCTCGGACGGCTGCGGCTCCTCGTCGAGCTGAGCAGACTCGGCACCATGGCCGCCGTGGCCGAGCGCACCGGCTACGGAACCTCCGCCGTCTCCAAGCACCTCGCCGTCCTGGAGGAGGAGATGGGCGCGAAGCTGCTGAGCCCGGCCGGACGCCGTGTCCAGCTCACCCCGGCCGGGGAGCGCCTGGTCGAGCACGCCGTCGCGATCCTGGCCTCGGTGGAGGAGGCCCGCGCCGAACTGCGGGGGCAGTCCGAGCCGGAGGGGCGGGTGCGCATGGCGAGCTACTTCACCGTTGCGGGCACCGTCGTTCTGCCGGCCCTGACACGGCTGCGCGCCGACCACCCGGGTGTCGAGGTGCGGCTGTACGAGCACGAGCCGCAGGAAACCCTCGATCTGCTGCTCGCGGGGGACATCGACCTCGGCGTCGTCTACGACTACAGCCTCGTGCCGCGCCAGGTGCCCGACGGACTGAGTGCCCGCCGGATCGGCGAGGAGCCGCTCCATCTGGTGACCTCGGCGGCGGACGCGGTATGCGCCGCCGCAGCGGATCTCTCCGGTCTCGCAGGCCTCGAGGACATCGCTGGACTGGCGGACGCCGGGTGGATCGCCAACTCCCGCGGCACCGACGACGACGAACTGGCCCGCCGGGTCTGTGCCCTGGCCGGTTTCACCCCGCGCATCGTCCATCGCGTGGACAGCCTGCACTTCATCAACACGCTCGTGGGTGCCGGCCTCGGAGTCGCGATCCTCGCCGAGTCGGGTATCGAGCGCGGGCGCGAGGACGTGTCGTTCCGGCGGCTGGACCCGGTGGCCGGGGTCCGCCGCAGCTTTCTGGTAGCGCGGCGGGGGCAGTGGTCGTGGCCCCCGATCGCGGCCTTGGCCCGGAGCATGACCGTGGCCTCCCGGATTGCCCGGGAGGCCACGGAAGAAGGCCGCGAACCGGCGTGACTACCAGCTCTTGGTGGACTTCTTCGCGTCCTTCTTCTTGTCGTGCTTCTTCTTGTCGTGCTTCTTGTGGTGCTTCTTCTTGTCGTGCTTGGTGACCTTGGTCTTCTCGCTGCTCGAGTTGACGCAGGTGTTGCCGAACGCCGGGTTCAGCCCACCGACGGCGTCGAGCGTGTTGCCGCAGAGGTTCACCGGGATGTGCACCGGAAGCTGGAGCACGTTGCCCGAGAGGGCGCCGGGCGAGCCGATGGCGGCGGCCTTGGCGCCCGAGTCGGCGAAAGCGACTCCGGTGGAACCGGCGAGGACCGCGCCGGCCGCGATGGTGACGGCGGCGGCCTTCGTGATGCGCGACATGTAGTCGTCTCCTTCTGCAGGAAGTCTCGTACCGTCCCGATACGGACGGTGACGCCATCCAGAACGCGCGAGTATCACGGGGGTTACGCAATTTGTGCCGAACCGGTGAAACCCCCGATAAGAGTGGTATCGGGTCACTCGCCGACGAGCCGCGCCGGGGGAGCGCGGTTAGCGTGAAAGACATGCAACCGCCCCTGCGTACGGAACGCCTCGAGGTGCGTGACTGGGCCGTCTCCGATGCCGAGGCGGCGCACCGGATCTACGGTGCCGAGGAGGTCGCGCACTGGCTCACCCCCGCCATGCACCGGGTCGAGGACCTCGGGGCGATGCGAGCGGTGCTCCAGGCGTGGGAGGAGGCCCAGCACAACCTGGTCGTTCCGTCCGGCCGGTGGGCCTTGGAGCGCCTGGAGGACGGCCGCGTGGTGGGCGGTCTCGTGATCCGGATGCTGCCGCCGTTCGAGGAGGATCTCGAGATCGGCTTCCAGCTCAGCCCTGACGCCTGGGGGAACGGTTATGCGACCGAGGCCGGGATCGCCCTGTCCCGGTGGGCGTTCCGGCAGGGGGTCGACGAACTCTTCGCCGTCGCCCGCCCAAACAACCGCAAGGCCGCCGCGACCGCACGCCGCATGGGCATGGAATGGGTCGGCGAGACGTCGAAGTACTACGGCATGCGGCTGAACGTGTACCGCATCCGTCCCGCGGACCTGCCGGCCGTACCACGGGCGTGAGGCCGGTGCCCGCCCCCCACGGACGGACACCGGCCTCCTGAGGCGGGCCGCGTTACGGCTCGACCACGATCTTGCGGCCCTGCCCCGCCTTGAACCGGTCCAGCGCCTGCGGGTACTCCTCCAGCGGCAGCCGGTCGCTGATGAACAGATGCGGGTCGAGCACACCGTTGGCGAAGAGATCGGCCGCGCGCTCGTAACTGTGCAGGACCGCCATCGAGCCCGTGATGGTGATCTCCTGGTTGTAGATCTTGTACGGCTCGATGGTGGCGGTCGTCGCGTAGTCCGAGACACCGAACTGCAGGAACGTCCCCGCCTTCGCCACCCGGCCCAGCCCGTCCTGGATGGCCGCCGCATTGCCCGTGGCGTCGATGACCACGTCCCAGCCGCGTGGCCGGTCCAGCTCGTCGGCCGCCGCGGCCGCCGAGGAGACGCCCAGCTTGCGCGCGGTGGCGAGCCGTTCGGGGTTGATGTCGACGATGTCCACCAGGGAAGCGCCGGTGCGCTTGGCCAGCTCCAGCATCATCAGGCCCATGGTCCCCGAGCCGTAGATGAGCACCTCGGCGCCCAGGCGCGAGCCCAGTACGTCGTAGCCGCGGACCGCGCAGGAGAGCGGTTCGATGAGAGCGGCGTCCCGTACGTCCACGTGGTCCGGGAGGCGGACGCAGTTGGCCGCGGGTGCGACCGCGTACTCCGCGGCACCGCCGGCCACGGTCACGCCGATCGCGGCCCAGCGGTCGCAGAGATTGTTGTGGCCCGTACGGCAGTAGCGGCACTCGTGGCAGTACAGGGACGGGTCCACCGCCACCCGGTCGCCGACGGCCAGCTCGGTGACCTCCGCCCCCACGCCCACGATCTCGCCGGCGAACTCGTGCCCGGGCACAACCGGCAGGGTCGGGGCGAACTCGCCCTGCAGGATGTGCAGATCGGTGCCGCACAGCCCGCAGGACGCCACGTCCACGACGACCTCCCGCGGCCCCGGAGCGGGGTCGGGCACGGTGGTGACGGTGACCTTGCCGGGGGCTTCGATGAGCGCGGCCCTCATTTGACGGCTCCTAGCGACAGGCCCTGGACCAGCTTGTCCTGGGCGGCGAATCCGGCGGCGAGCACCGGCAGGGAAATGACGACCGACGCCGCGCACAACTGCGCCAGGAACAGGCCCTGACTGGTGACGAAGCCGGTCAGGAACACCGGAGCGGTCTGCGCGGTGACACCTGTGAGGACCCGGGCGAACAGCATCTCGTTCCAGCTGAAGATGAAGCAGATCAGTGCCGTGGCGGCGATCCCGGGACCGGCGACGGGGGCGACGACCCGGGCCAGTACGGTCGGCAGCCGGGCCCCGTCCATCTGCGCGGCCTCGATGATGGAGACGGGCACGTCCGCGAGGAAGGACTGCATCATCCACACCGCGATCGGCAGATTCATCGAGGTGTAGAGGATGACGAGCAGCCAAATGTTGTCCAGCAGGCCGGTGTTCTTCGCGAACAGGTAGACGGGCAGCAGACCGGCCACCACCGGCAGCATCTTGGTGGACAGGAAGAAGAACAGGACGTCGGTCCACTTGCGGACGGGCCGGATGGACAGCGCGTACGCCGCGGGCAGGGCCAGCAGCAGGACGAGAAGCGTCGAGAACACGCTCGCCGAGACCGAGTTGATCAGGGACGGCCAAGGGCTCGCCCCGCCCGTCGCGCCGAAGAACTCCCGGTAGCCGTCCAGGGTGAGCGAGGCGGCGAGCGACGGCGGGTTGGTCGCCGCGTCCGCCTCCGAGTGCAGTGAGGTCAGCACCATCCACAGCACCGGCAGGCAGAACGCGATGCCCACCACCCACGCCAGCAGACCCAGCGCGGCCGAGCGGCGGCGGGCGCGGCGTGCGGCCGGAGGCAGCGGTGCGTTCAGCGGGGTCGTAGCGGTCGTAGCGGTCGTCGCGGTGGTCGCGGTCATCCGCGGGACACCTCCTCGCGGAAGAGGGAGGAGACCACCCGGAGGGCGAAGGTCGCGATGACGATGGTGCCGATCACGACGACTACTCCGGCGGCCGAGGCCAGCCCGTACTCATGGGCCTGGTAGAAGGTCTGGTAGATGGTGTACGGGAGATTGGCGGTGCCCAGGCCGCCGCCTGTGATCGTGAAGACGGCGTCGAAGTTCTGCACGATGTAGACCGAGCCGAGCAGGATGCCGAGTTCGAGATAGCGGCGCAGATGAGGCAGCGTCAGATAGAGGAAGATCTGCCGACTTCCGGCCCCGTCGAGCCGGGCCGCCTCCACCATGTCCGCGGGCCGGCTCTGCAGTCCCGCCAGCAGGATGAGCATCATGAACGGCGTCCACTGCCAGACCAGTGACGCCTCCACGGCCAGCAGCGGCATCTCCGAGATCCAGTCCGACTGCCCGAGACCCAGCCAGTTGAGCACGCCGTTCAGCAACCCGTACTCCGGGTTGTAGAGCGCGTGCTTCCACAGCAGGGCCGAGGCGATCGGCACCAGCAGGAAGGGGGCGATGAGCATGGTGCGCACCGCGCCGCGGCCGAAGAACGCACGGTCCAGCAGCAGTGCGAGCGCGAGGCCGATGACCACGCTCGTCACGACCACGGCCGCGGTCAGCAGCATCGTCGTGAGGACCGAGTCCCGCAGCTCCGCGTCGGTCACCACGGTCGCGTAGTTCTCCAGGCCGGCGAAGTGGCGGCTGTCCGGAGCCAGGGAGTTCCAGTCGAAGAGCGAGATCACCAGCGTGGCCACGAAGGGCAGTTGGGTGACGACGATCAGGAACACCAGCGCCGGCAGCAGCGGGGCACGCGTGGCCCATGCCCTCAGGCCCGGGGGCCTGCGCCGAGCCGGGGCGGCCGGTGAAGCCGGCGGCTCGCCCCGGGAGCGGCGTACGGGGAGTGTCGTGGTCATCGGTTCCGGTACTCCTCGGCGACCTTCTCGGCCATCGCCTGCGACTTCTTCAGGGCGCTCTCGACCGTCTGCTTGCCGGCGATCGCGGCGCTGATCTCCTGGGATACCTTGGTGCCCAGATCCGTGAACTCCGGGATGTCGACAAACTGGATGCCGATGGTCGGCCGCGGCTGAGTGCCCGGATCACGCGGGTCGGCGCTGGAGATGGCCTGCTGCGTGACCGACTGGAAGGCGGAAGCGGCCTTCTTGTACGCGGGGTTGGCGTAGGTGGAGGACCGCTTGCCCGCGGGGACGTTCTGCCAGCCGATCTCCTTGCCGACCAGCTTCTCGTACTCCTTGCCCGAGGCCCAGGAGATGAACTTCCAGGCGTTGTCCGGGTTCTCGGACGCCTTCTGCACGCCCCAGGCCCAGGTGTAGAGCCAGCCGGAGCTGTCCGTCCGCTCCACCGGCGCCTGGACGTAGCCGATCTTCCCCTTCACCGGGGAGCCGGAGGCTTCGAGGGAGCCGGCCGCGGCAGTGGCGTCGTACCACATGGCGACCTTGCTCTGGGTGAGGTTGTTGAGGCACTCGGCGTACCCGGCCTGGGCGGCGCCGGACTCGCCGTGCTCGCGGACCAGGTCGACGTAGAACTTCGTCGCCTTGACGAACTCGGGCGCGGTGAGCTTCGCCTGCCAGTCCTTGGTGAACCAGGTGCCGCCGAAGGTGTTGACGACCGTGGTGAGCGGGGCGATCACCTCGCCCCAGCCCGGCTGCCCGCGCAGACAGATGCCCTTCATGCCGGGCTCGGCGCCGTCGGCCTTGGCGGCGAGGGCGGCCACCTGCTTCCAGCTCGGCTTCTCGGGCATCTTCAGGCCCTTCGCCGCGAAGACGTCCTTGCGGTACATGAGGAACGACGACTCGCCGTAGAAGGGCTGGCCGTAGACCTTGCCGTCGTCGGCGGTCAGCGAGTCGCGCACCGGCTTGAGGATGTCGTCCTGGTCGAAGGCCTTGTCGTCCGCGATGTGCTTGTCCAGGGGGTGCAGCCACTGGTTCTTGGCGTAGAAGGGCACTTCGAAGTTGCTGATGGTGGCCACGTCGTACTGCCCGGCCTGGTTGGAGAAGTCCTGGCTGATCTTGTCGCGGACGTCGTTCTCCGGCAGCACGGTGAAGCGGACCTTGATGCCCGTCTTCTTCGTGAAGTGCTTCGCGGTGAGCTTCTGCAACTCGACCATCTGCGGGTTGTTCACCATGAGCACATTGAGGGTGTCACCGCCGGACGAGCCGGAGCCCCCGGCTCCGGCGCACGCCGCGAGGAGCGTCCCCGCTGCGGCGACCGCGAGGGTCGCGCGAATGCCGTTTCGTCGCTGGATCGGCATGAGATTCTCCGTACACCTGTGTCGGGATCGGGTGGGCGGGCCACGGATTCGTGACGCCGGGTCGGTACGAGGGTCGTCGAGAGCGGGGCGAACTGCTGGGCGAGGGCGGGCCGTTGGGAGCGGACTGCCGGGTGCGCGGCCCGGCTCCGGGCGTACGCGACCGGGCCACGCCGCCTCGTGGCGGTCGAGCGGAACGGGTGGAGTTGTCGGAGGGCGTGCGGCTCACACCCGTAGGACCTGGGGACCGAGGAGCGAGTAGCGGCCCGCCTCGGACGAGGGCAACCCGGTGTCGGTGACGATGGCCTCGAGGTCGCCCACCTCGCCGAACCGGCAGAAGCTGGCGGCCCCGAACTTGGTGTGGACGCCCGCGAGGACCCGGCGCCGGGACACCTTCATCACCTGCTTCTTCACATCGCTCACGGCAGGGTCGGGGGTGGTCAGACCGTACGTGCGGGAGATGCCGTTGGCGCCGACGTACGCGAGGTCGATCACGAAGCCGGAGAGCATCCGCACGGTCCAGTGGTCGACGGTCGCCATCGTGCCGCCGCGTACCCGCCCGCCCAGCAGCAGCACGGTGATCCGCTCGCTCGTGGCGAGCGCCGCGGCCACGGTCAGGGACGCCGTCACCACGGTCAGCGGCCGGTCCCTGGGCAGTGCCTCGGCGATGAGCTGGGGGGTGAATCCCTCGTCGACGAAGACGGTTTCGGCGTCGCCGAGCAACTCCGCGGCTGCCGAGGCGATCCGGGACTTCTCCGGGACGTGCATGGTGGTGCGGAAGGCGAGGGTTGTCTCGAACCCGGCGCTCTCCACGGGATAGGCACCCCCGTGCGTACGCCGGATCAGCCCGTGGTCCTCCAGCAGGCCGAGGTCCCGGCGGACGGTCTCCTTGGAGATGCCGAAGTCCGCGGAGAGCTTGGCGACGTCGACGGAGCCTGCGCGCCGTGCCAGCTCGAGCATGGCCCTTCTGCGCTCCTCGGCGTCCACTGCGCACCTCCCTCGCTGCGGGGTCCCGCTCTTGCGATCAGCGATGAGCGATGACCGTTCGGGCTTGCGTGTTGATTTAACAAGCCTGAATCTGCCGTGACCAGGTTCGAAGCGACAAGGATCCTGACTGTTTGTGACCGTTTCGCAAGAAAGAATCCCGCAGATCAGCGGCATGGGAAGCGCTTGCTGCGAGGTCGGCCACTGCCCGGGAGGAGGGTGCGGGGGCCCGTTTCGTGCCCGGACCGCGCGGCGAACCGGGCATGCCCGTTCGGTAGGGGGTGGTCCGAGCCTCCAGGAACGGCACCTTCACCGCCGTCGGGTCCCGGCCGCGCCGCCCGCCCTCGGGCCGCTCTCGACGGCGCAGTGCCGGTCCGCGGTGCGTCCTCGGTCCGCGGTGTGCTCTTGGCTCGCGGTGTGCCCTCGGACCGCGGTGTGCTCTTGGCTCGCGGCGCGCTCTCGGCCCTCGCCGGGCCCTTACCGTCAGCTCGCGGTCAGCAGCGGCGTCTCCGCGCGCCGGGACTCCTGCGAGGTGATCACAGTGGACCGTTGGTCGAGAAGCGGCCCATCGGCCGAGGCCATCGCCGGAGCCGGGATGCGGATCCCACGCTCCCTGCCCGCCTCCACGGTCGGTCGCGGCGCCCGGTGCGCCTCGCTCCTCTCGCGCGCCGCGCCGTCGGCCGTCAGGACCACCAGGCCCCAGGCCGTGAGCGCCCCCGCCGCGAGCGTCACCGGCACTCCGGCCACGCCGAACCTGATGCCCTCGTCGAGCAGCACGATGCCGATGGTGGCGGCCACGACCGGGTTGACGACCGTGACGGTGGCCAGCGGCGCGGTCAGACCTGCACCGCGGTACGAGGCCTGCGACGCGGCGACCCCCGTTGTCGCGAGCACGGCGATCACGCCCAGGCCGGGCAGCGCGTCCGTGACCGAGGATGTCGACCAGGCCTCGGCGACCGTCTTCACGAACACGGACGAGACACCGAAGGACACTCCGGCGGCCGCGGCCAGCGCCAGCCCCCGCGCGGCGGCCCGCCGCGCCCGCCAACCTGTCAGCACCAGCGCGCCGATCGCGCACGCCGTGACCACCGCGACCGCGAGTTGCTCGGACCCGGACAGGGCGCGTGAGCGCGAAGCGCCGGTGAGCAGCAGGAGTCCGGCCAGTCCGGCCGCGACCATCAGGGACCCGCGCCACCCAGCCGCCGTCACCTCGCGGCCCACGCAGAGGGCGGCCATCGGCAGCACGAACACGATGGTCAGCACACCCAGCGGCTGGACGATCGCCAGCGGCCCGGCTCCCAGCGCCAGTACGTGCAGACCCGCGCCGGCGCCGCTCAGCCCCATCGCTGCCCACCAGGCGCCCCGCCGGAGCAGCCCGAGGCGCTGCGGCGGACCGGTGGCTGCGACCCGCTCCTGGACGATGGCGGTCGCGGCGTAGCAGACCGCCGACACCAGGGACAGCAGAACCGACAGCGTCAGGGGGCTCATCGCCCGGCCGGCCGGTGTGAGCGGGTACGGATCGTCATGGCCCAACGATCTCCAAGGAGCAGGGGAGTTGTCGTCGTCTCCCAGGGTCCACCGGCGTACCACATTCGGAGTACTCCGAGCCGCCATGTCAGCCCACTGGTGGAGATCACCATGCCACTTTCGGGCGGTGTCGGGGTGCCGACGGGGTCTGAACGCACGGCCACGGGGTACTCGCCGAGCCGTGCGGGAACAGCCGCACACCGATCGATGATGCCCGGGAGGTTCACCATGACCACACCCCGACCCGATCCCGTACCTCCGGCGCCGACGCCTCCGCCGGGGCCCGGGCCCGGTCCGGGACCCGGTCCTGGACCGGGCCCTGGGCCTCTGCCCGTCCCCGAGCCGGACCCGGTTCCGCCGGTGCCGCCGGGGCCGACGTCACCGGAACCGCCGGCCCCCGGGCCCGAGCCCCAGCCCGAGCCGGCTCCGCCGCCCGCCGGAAGGGGGTGAAGCCATGGAACTGCTGGACGCGTTCGACACCGGGCTGAAGGAGTTCGGCCGGCGGGTGCACCGTGTGCAGGACGACCGGTGGACGGCCGGTACGCCGTGCGCCGAGTGGTCGGTGCGCGATCTGGTGAACCACGTCGTCGGCGAGCATCTGTGGGCACCGTGGCTGCTGCGCGGCGCGACCCTGGCCGAGGTCGGCGACCGGTTCGACGGCGATGTGCTCGGCGATGACCCGGTCGCGGCGTGGGACGCCGCGGCGGCGGAGTCGAAAGCCGCGTTCCACCGGCCCGGCGCCCTCGACATCGACGTGCACACCAGCAGCGGGCCGACGCCCGCGCCCGAGTACATGTGGCAGATGGTCACGGACCTCGCCGTGCACGCCTGGGATCTGGCCCGCGGCATCGAGGTCGACGACACCCTTGACGAGGACCTCGCCGCCGAGGTCTACGCCTACGTCGAGCCGTATGCCGACAGTTGGCGGGGCTACGGCGTCTTCGGCCCCGCCGTGAAGGTGCAGGACGCCGCGCCCGTACAGGACCGGCTGGTCGCCCTCCTCGGCCGCGAGCCCTGAGCCCGCGATCAGCGACAGGCCCCCGCCCGGCACTTGGTGCCCGGCGGGGGCCTTCGCGTGGGCGGCTGGGGGTCTTCGCGTGGGCGGCCGTGCGCCTTCGCATGGGCGGCTGGCGGCCTTCGGGTGAATGGACGGGGGTTTCGCGTGGGCGGGCCGGGGGCCTTCGGGTGGGCCCGGATCCGGTCCTCGTCTCCGACCCGCCCCGGGCGACGGGCGCCTGACCGTCCGTCGATCACGCCTCAACCGCCCGCCGCACCACGGCGGTTGACCGGTGACGCAGTACGCCCCGGCCTGCGTACGAGCCGCTTCGGCAGGTCCGGTGGACGGTCACGGTGCGTACCGCCGCGGAAAAATATTGCCCCGCCTTTGAACACGCCGTGCTCCACCGTCCGTACATAGCGCTGTCAGAGGCGCACACCCGCGCCGGACGGGAAGCCGATTGCAGGAGTGGACGATGAGGAAGTGGCAGAGCGCCTCGATCGCGGTGGCCGCGGTGGCGGTCATGCTGACAGCGGGTTGCGGCTCCCAGCAGAAGCAGTCGCAGCCGACCGCTGCTCAGCCGGCCGGACAGGCCGACGCCGCCTACGGCGGGCAGGACAAGGCCAACGGGGGCGGGTACGGCGGTGCGAACCCCCAGGGCGAGAAGTCCCAGGCCAAGCCGGCCGGGCAGCTGATGATCGGTGACGACAAGAAGCTCGGCTCCGTTCTCACCGACAGCGAAGGCTTCACCCTCTACCGCTTCGACAAGGACACGGCCAAGCCGCCGAAGTCCGGCTGCGACGGCGACTGCGCCACCGCCTGGCCTCCCGTCCCCGCCTCCGACGTCTCGTCCGCCGCCGGTATCGACCCCTCCCTTCTCGGTGAGGTCACCCGTGCCGACGGCACGCAGCAACTGACCGTCGACGGCTGGCCGATGTACCGGTACGCCAAGGACACCAAGCCGTGGCAGATCAAGGGCGAGGGCGTGGGCGGTACGTGGCATGCCTCGGCGCCCGACGGCAAGAAGGCGTCCGGCGACGGTGCCGACCAGGGCGGCGGCGAAGGCGGCGAAGCCGGGGCGGGCGGCGAATCGAAGGCGGCGTTGTCCACCTTCAAGGACGCGAAGCTCGGCGAGATCCTCCGCGACGCCAAGGGCCGTACGCTCTACCGGTTCAACAAGGACTCGGCGTGGCCGATGAAGTCCAACTGCACCGGTGCGTGCCTGGACACCTGGAAGCCGGCCAAGCCGGTCGACAAGAACGATGTCGAGGGCGTGAACCCCAAGCTGCTCTCGAAGTTCACCCGCCCCGACGGTGACGAGCAGCTCGCGATCGACTGCTGGCTCCTGTACTGGTACACCGGCGACGAGAAGCCCGGTGACACCAACGGCCAGGGCGTGGGCGACGCATGGTTCACCGTCTCCCCGGACGGCAAGAAGGTCGGCGCCGAGAAGTAGGCGCCCGCAAGAAACCGGAAGTCCCCGCCGGAGACCGGAAGCTCCGGTGGGGACGCCGGAAACGGTGGGAGTCCGGAAGGGCGGTGGAGGGGTCGGCAACCCAGAGTTGCCGGCCCCTCCGCCGCTGCATCCGTGCCTGCGCGGGAATCGGGGACCGCCGCGATCAGTTTTCGCCTGTACCTTTCGAAAAATCGCATAAAGAGTGACAGAGTTGCGCTGAGTGGCAGAGCGCAGGAAGCCGGCGCACGGCTCAGGGGTGGGTACGCCGGACCAGGAGGGCGACATGGTTGATCGGGGAACTACCCCGGCCCCCACCGCCCCGCTGCCCGCCGACTGGCCCGTCCGCGCGGACGTCAATCTCGCGCTCAACCGCATGGGCAGCTTCGACTGGGACCTCGACAGCGGCCGGATGCACATGGACGCCCCGGCCCTCGAGGTCTTCGAGATGGACCCCGACGAGTACGACGGCCGTCCGGCGACCCTGGCCGAGCGCGTACCCACCGGCGAGGCCGAGCGCCTCGACGCCGTCGTCACCCATGCGATCAAGGGCGGCGCCGGCGCGTACGGCGCGTACTTCCGTATCCGCTGCCGTGACGGGTCCCTGCGCTGGACCCACACCCAGGGCCACATCCAGCGAGGCGACGACGGCCGCGCCGTCCGCGTACTCGGGATCATCCGGGACGCCACCCAGGAGCTGGCCCACTCCGCCGAGCGCATCGCCCTCAACGAGGAGCGAAGACGCCAGACCAGCGTGATCGACGAGACCACGGCCGCTCTCGCCCACGCGATCACCGTCCAGGACGTCATCGACGTGCTCGGCGGCAGCCAGGGCCTGGGCCGCCTCGGCGCCGTCAGCCTGGTGATGGGGCTGATGGACAACGGGCGGATCCACGTCGTGGCCGAGGGACAGGCCGGAAGCTGGGTGCCGGAGCTCGAGTACACGCGGGTCGACGAGGAGTACCCGATGAGCGAGGTGGTCCGCACGCTCACCCCGCGCCTGATCACCTCGCCCGAGGAGTTCTCCCGCCGCTATCCGCGGCTGTGGCCGTACGTCGAGCCGCTGGACGTCTCGGCCGCCGCCTATCTCCCGCTGATCGCCCAGGCCCGCCCGCTCGGCGCGATCGGCCTCCTCTACCGGGGCAAGCACGACTTCACCCCGGAGGAGCGCAACATCCTCGTCGCCCTCAGCAGCAGCATCGCCCAGGGCCTCCAGCGGGCGATGCTCTTCGACCAGGAGCACGACATCGCCGAGGGCCTGCAGACGGCGATGCTGCCGCGCAGCATCGCGACCGTCCCCGGCGCCCGGATAGCCGTCCGCTACCGCTCGGCACGCTTCGGCCGCGAGGTGGGCGGCGACTGGTACGACGTGATCCCCGTGCCGGGAGGCCGGGTCGGCGCCGTCATCGGCGACGTCCAGGGGCACGACACGCACGCCGCCGCCGTCATGGGCCAGCTCCGCATAGCCCTGCGCGCGTACGCCTCCGAGGGCCACGCTCCCGCCACCGTCATGGCCCGCGCCTCGGTCTTCCTGCACGAGCTGGACACCGACCGCTTCGCGACCTGCCTGTACGCCGAGGTGGATCCGGTGGACGGGACGGTGCAGCTGGTCAGGGCGGGGCACATCGAACCGATGATCCGGCACCCCGTCAGCGGCTGCCGGCCCGTCCAGGCTGCGGGCGGCCTTCCGCTCGGAGTATCGGCGGCGTTCGGGCAGACCGACTACCCGGTGACCCGCGTGGTCCTCGACCCCGGCGAAACGTTGATGCTGTTCACCGACGGGCTCGTGGAGCAGCCGGGGAAGGACCTCGACGACGGGCTGCGGCTGCTGGCCGCCGCGGCGTCCGACGGCCCGCACCTGGTCGAGGAGCTCGCCGACCATCTGAGCGCGGCGATGGGGGAGCGGACCGGGGGCGACGACATGGCGATGCTCCTGCTCCGCAGGGAGGGGGAGCCCATCCCCGAGATCGGCCGCCGGGTCCACCAGCACGTCGCCCAGGGCGACCCGGAGGCCCTGAGCCTGGCCCGGCACATGATCAGCCAGGCCGTACGGGACTGGGGCGCCGGAGGCCGCGCCGACGAGGTGGAACTGGTCGCCGACGAACTGATCACCAACGCCCTGATGCACACCGACGGCGGCGCCGTGGTGACCGCCCGTATGCCGGGCGGCGCGGAGCGGCGGCTCCGGGTCGAGGTGCAGGACTCCTCCAGCACCTGGCCGCGGCGCCGGGAGCCGGGGGAGAGCGGCGTCTCCGGGCGCGGGCTGCTGCTGGTGGACCGGCTGGCGGATGTCTGGGGTGTGGAGTCCCGGGGGAGCGGCAAGAGCGTGTGGTGCGAATTCGTCCTCCACGACCGTCCCATGGAGTGACGGTTCCGCACGGCGGGCCGTGACGGATCCCTTCGGGAGCGACGGCCGGTGCGCGCGGTGGCTGGTACGCGCGGTGGCTGGTGCGTGCGATGGCCGGTGCGGTGCGAGGGACCCGCTCCGGTCGGCGTGACGAATCCGGCCGGTCTAGGCTCGTCGGGACGGATGTTCACGGAACGAGGGAGCCCATGCGTACGGGACTGGCCGAGCAACTGCGTCATCTGGACGGTGCGTCCTACGGCCGGTACAAGTCGCTCGGCGGCGCATGGCAGATGGCGGGCTTCACCCTCGAGGTGGTCCGCGGCCAGGCCGACCCGTATGCGCCGCCCGCCCGCCTCGCCTTGCACGTGCCCGCCGAACACGCGGGATTCCCCGGGGAGTTGAGGGACAGTGCGGTGCGCCGACGTGCCCTCGCCGGGTATCTGGTGCGCCGGGCCGCCGCCGTGGCGGGCCGGGGCCCGGTGCATATCGACCACGGCGGTCAGGAGGTGCTCGACCGCTCCTCGTGCAGGATCGGCGACGGCATCGGCATCGGCAGCGGTGGCGGCAGCGGTGACGACGCCGCGGGTGCGGTGACGGTCCGCCTGGGCGTCGAACTCCCGGGCCGGGGACGGCGGATCGACGGCCGTGCCGCCGAGGAGGTCCTGTGCCGGCTGCTCCCGCGCGTCGTCGAACGCGCCCTGCGGTACGCCTCGCTGGACGCGGCCGAGGTGCGCCGCTTCGTCGACACCGTGGAGGACACCGATGTGCTGCGGCGGTCCCTGGAGCCGCGCGGGCTGGTCGCGTTCGTCGCCGACGGTGCTGTTCTGCCGCGCCGCAGCGGCGTGGACGACCGGCCGCTGGCCGGGCCCGCGACAGTGCCGTTTGCATCCCCGGACGCCTTCCGGGTGGAGGTGGACCTGCCGAACGCGGGGCGGGTCACGGGCATGGGCGTACCCGAGGGCGTCACGCTGATCGTCGGCGGAGGCTTCCACGGCAAGTCCACCCTGCTGCGGGCGCTGGAGGCGGGCGTCTTCGACCATGTCCCCGGCGACGGACGGGAGTTGGTGGCCTCCCGCGGCGACACCGTCAAGATCCGTGCCGAGGACGGCCGCCGCGTCGAGCGCGTGGATGTGCACGCCTTCGTCAGCCATCTGCCCAGCGGTGCCGACACCGCCGACTTCTCCACGGACAACGCGTCAGGATCCACCTCGCAGGCCGCATCACTGGTGGAGGCGGTCGAAGCGGGCGCCGGGACGCTGCTGATCGACGAGGACACCGCCGCCACGAACCTGATGATCCGTGACGCACGGATGCAGGCGCTGGTCGCCAAGGACCGCGAGCCGCTGACTCCGTTCGTCGACCTCGTTCGGTCGCTGCACCGCGACCACGAGGTGTCCACCGTTCTCGTCATGGGTGGATCGGGCGACTACATGGACGTCGCCGACCAGGTGATCATGATGGACGCCTACCGGCCTTCCGACGTCACCGAGAGGGCGCACGAGCTGGCCCGCGTCCCGACCGGCCGTCATGCCGAGGCGGACTCCTTCCCGCCCGTGACCCACCGCAGCCCCGACCCCGCGTCCGTCGACTCCCGCGTCCGGGGCCGCTCGCGCGTCAAGTCCCGGGGCACCGACGCCCTCGCCTTCGGCGATCAGCACGTGGACGTACGGGCGGTGGAGCAGATGCCCGACCGGGGGTATGTCACGGGCGCCGGGTTCGCCATGGAACTCCTGGTGCGCCGGGGCCACCTGGACGGCGGCCGGACGCTCGCCGAGGCGCTGGACCTGCTGGACCGTGATCTCGCGCGCGGCGCGGCCGAGTTGCTCACCGTCCACGAGGACGACTGCGCGGTACCGCGCCGCCACGAGATCGCCGCCGCGCTCAACCGGCTGCGGAGTCTGCGGATCAAGCGCTGACGGTCCGCCGAGCTTTGACGGGCCGTCAGGATCCTTGCAGGGGCTCAGAGTTTGCGATAGGTGCGGGCGTCGTCCGTGGCGGCCATGATGGCGTCGAGGTCCGCTCCGGTCGAAGCGGTCACCAGGGCCGCGACCGCGCCCTCGACGAACGGGGCGTCCGCGATCCGCACGTCCTTCGGAAGGGCGCCCTCCCCGGTCTCCGCGAGCAGCGCCTTCATCGTCAGCACCGCACTGCCCATGTCGCACAGCACGACGACGCCGCGGCCGCCGTCCACCGCCTTGACCGCCTCGCGGACCAGCGTGGAACTGGTGCCGATGCCGCCGCCCTCGACACCACCTGCCGCGGCGACCGGCGCCGGGTCGCCCGAACCGACCAGGGCCTTGGCCAGATCGGCGGTGGCGTCGGCCAGTTCACTGCTGTGCGAGACGAGGACGACGCCGACGCGTGGGCGTGGCCCACCACCGCCCGTCGCGTTCTTGCGCTCGGCCTCCTCGTCCTGCTCCTCGTCACCCTCCGGGGCCGAGGCCTCGGCGCCCCCGCCGGTGGCCTCATCGGTCAACGGATCCACCGCCCCGGAGGCCTTGCCGGATGCCGCCTCCGTTTCCCCGGAGTGTCCGGTGGCCGCCTCGTACAGTGCCGTGATCAGCAGGGCCGACGACGTGGCACCGGGGTCCTGGTGACCGATGCTCCGCGCGCCGAGGTAACTGGCCCTGCCGCGGCGGGCCTGCATCGGGATCGTCTCCTCGGCGCCCTCCTGGGCGGCCCGCGCCGCCGCTTCGAGGGCGTCGCGGAGCTGCCCGCCGCTCTGCAGGGCGGCCGCGTACGCCTCGGCGGCCGGGGCCAGCGCATCCACCATCGTCTTGTCCCCGGGCCCCGAGTCGCCCAGCCGCCGCACGCCGGCGACGGCCTGCGCGAGGGCATCGCCGAGCGCCTCCGGGCTCACCGTCTCCTCATCGCCCAGCGCACGCCCCGCCCGCCGCAGCACGGTCCCGTAGAGCGGTCCCGAGGCGCCGCCGACCGTACGGGTGAGGTGCGTCCCGAAGGCCTTCAGCAGTCCGCCCGGTGAGTCCGAGGGCTCCGCGGTCACCGCCGCCGATGCCGAGGTGAAGCCGCGCCGCAGATTGATGCCATGGTCCGCGTCCCCGATGGCGGAGTCGAGTTCGGTGAGCTGGTCGGCTTCCTGAGTGATCACCTGCGTGGCGTCCTGCAGCCAGCGGAGGAAGAAGGCGGTGTCGAGGACGGGGGATCCCGGAGGCACGGTCATGAGCGGGTGGCACTCCTCGGCTCGTGGCGGATGCGTCTGCGCCCCGGCCGGGGCGGCCGTGACGCGGGCTGTACGTCAGGGTGCACGTCACCAGTCTCCTCCCACCAGTGCCGGGCGGCCCAGGTGTAGCCGTACGGATCGCGGAGACTCGCCATCCGGGAGGAGGAGATGATCACGTGGCCCATGCAAACATGCCCGCGGGGGCGGGCGAGCGTCTTCTCGAAGAGTTGGTAAGACACGTCCAGTCGGCGGCCCCGACTGACCTGTCCGCCGTGGTGAACCGGCACGTCCAGGCCCTCGGCATGGACGACGCCCGGGTCTATCTGGCCGACCTCCAGCAGCGGCGGCTCATGCCGCTCGATGAGCGCGGCCCCGCGTACCCGGGAGGCACGCGGGGCCGGTTTCCGCGGGGACCTAATCGATCGCCTTGATCAGTTCGCCGTCGGCGGTGTCACCGCTGAGCTCCCAGAAGAACGTGCCTCCGAGGTTCTGCCGGTTCTTGTAGTCCATCTTTCCGGCGATGGTGGCGGGGGTGTCGTAGCTCCACCACTGGTTGCCGCAGTGGGCGTACGCGGTGCCCGCGACGGTGCCGTTCGCCGGGCACTTGCCCTTCAGCACCTTGTAATCGTCTATGCCCTGTTCGTACGTGCCGGGCGCGGGGCCGGTCGCGGTGCCGCCGGGCTCCTTCTGTGTGACGCCCGTCCAGCCGCGGCCGTAGAAGCCGATGCCCAGCAGGAGCTTCTCGGAGGGGATGCCCAGGGAGGTGAGCTTCCGGATGGCGTCGTCGGTGGTGAAGCCCTGCTGCGGGATGCCGTCGTAGGTGGTGAGGGGGGAGTGCGGGGCGGTGGGTCCCTGGGCGGCCCAGGCGCCGAAGAAGTCGTATGTCATCGGGTTGTACCAGTCGACGTACTGGGCGGCCCCGGCGTAGTCGGCGGCGTCGATCTTGCCGCCGGAGGAGGCGTCGGCGGTGATGGCGGCCGTGACGAGGTTGTCGTCACCGAACTCCGCCCGCAGCGCCCGCATGAGGTTCGTGTAGGCGTCCCGGCCGCTGCTGTCGCAGCTCAGGCCGCAGGCGTTGGGGTACTCCCAGTCGATGTCGATGCCGTCGAAGACGTCGGCCCAGCGCGGGTCCTCGACGAGGTCGTGGCAGGACCGGGCGAAGTCGGCGGGGTTCTGGGCGGCCTGGGTGAAGCCGCCGGACCAGGTCCAGCCGCCGAAGGACCACAGCACCTTCAGGCCCGGGTGGAGCTTCTTGAGCTTGCGGAGCTGGTTGAAGTTGCCGCGCAGCGACTGGTCCCAGGTGTCGGCGACACCGTCGACGCTCTGCTCCGCGGTGTAGGCCTTCTCGTACGCGGGGAACGCTTCGCCGACCGTGCACTTGCCGCCCTGGACGTTGCCGAAGGCGTAGTTGATGTGCGTCAGCTTGTCGGCCGAGCCCGATGTCTCGACGTTCTTGACGTGGTAATTGCGGTCGTAGACGCCCCACTCGGTGAAGTAGCCGATCACTTTGTCGTCGGCCGCAGCGCTGCTGTCGGCCTTGCTGTCGGCGGCCGGCTTCGGGGGCGCCTCGCCGGCGGAGGCGGGGCCTGCGAGCAGCGTCGCGGCGAGCGCGGTGATGCATACGGCGGCGAGGGCGGCGACGAGCGCACGTATGCGAGCGGGGGGACGGTCCGGACGGGGCATGGGGGTCTCCTCGGGTGGGGGAGGGGGACGGGGGAGTCAACCTCGTTGTGGCATGGGCATGTTGAGCGGTTGCCGGAACCGTAGAAGGACTAGACCACTGCGTCAATGGTTCGGACCAATTTACGATGTCGTGGTCCTCGGCGCCGCAGTCACCGAGTCCGCCGAACGGGCACACTCCCTGCGCCACAGCCACTGGTCGGACCGTTCCGCGACCCGGAGCGGCAGCATCGGCTCAGCACGACCCGGCGACGCCGCCCCACCCCAGCGCGCACGCCGCAGCCCCCGACCGGGAGGAGAGCGCCGCGATGCCCGACCACGCCCCGCATCCGGTGGAACGCCAGGCGCCCACCGAGGAGGCCGGAGACCTGTACGCGCTCGTCCGCGACCTGGCCGAGCGCGAGATCGCCCCGCACGCCGCCGAGGAGGAGGCCGCGGGCCGCTTCCCCCGTGACGTGTTCGCGCTGCTGTCGCGGTCGGGGCTGCTCGCCCTCCCCTACGCCGAGGAGTACGGCGGCGGCGACCAGCCTTACGAGGTCTACCTCCAGGCCCTCGAAGAGCTCGCCATGGCACGCCTCACGGTCGGCCTCGGCGTCAGCGTGCACACCCTCGCCTGCCACGCCCTCGCCGCCTTCGGTGCCAAGGAGCAGCGGGCCGAACATCTGCCGCGCATGCTCGGCGGCGGCCTCCTCGGCGCGTACTGCCTCTCCGAACCCACCTCCGGCTCCGATGCCGCCGCGCTGCGCACGCGCGCGGTGCGCGACGGCGGCGAGTGGGTCCTCGACGGCACGAAGGCATGGACGACCCATGGCGGTGTCGCCGACTTCTACACCGTGTTCGCGCGCACGGGCGGCGAAGGAGCGCGCGGCATCACGGCGTTCCTCGTGCCCGGGGACGCCGAGGGCCTCTCGGCCGCCGCGCCGGAGCGCAAGATGGGCCTCAAGGGGTCCCCCACCGCGCAGATCCACCTCGACGGGGTACGTGTCGCGGACTCGCGTCGTATCGGTGACGAGGGGCAGGGCTTCGCGATCGCCCTGGCCGCGCTCGACTCCGGCCGTCTCGGCATCGCCGCCTGCGCGATGGGCGTGGCACAGGCGGCGCTCGACGAGGCGCTGGGGTTCGCCGCGGAACGGCGGCAGTTCGGGCGGCCGGTCGCGGACTTCCAGGGGTTGCGGTTCATGATCGCCGACATGGCGACCGGGATCGAAGCGGGCAGAGCCCTCTACCTCGCGGCTGCCCGGCTGCGGGATGCGGGGAGCCCGTACGGGAAACAGGCGGCCATGGCCAAGCTCTTCTGCACGGATGTCGCGATGCAGGTGACGACGGACGCGGTGCAGCTTCTCGGCGGATACGGCTACACGGCGGACTTTCCGGTGGAGCGGTACATGCGCGAGGCCAAGGCGCTGCAGATCGTCGAGGGCACGAACCAGATCCAGCGGATGGTCGTCGCCCGGCATGTGGCGGGGCCGGAGAGCCCGTAGGCCGCAGTGGCGCAACGGCCCGGTGGCCGGGTCCCGTGGAGGGACCCGGCCACCGTGGCGCACGGACGTCGGTGAGGAGCCGGCGTCGGTGAGGGACGGGAATGCGCTGAAGGTGCCGACACCGTCGTGTGTCCGGACGGCGCGGGCGGCTCAGAAGTCGTAGTCGAAGAAGTCCAGGGCGAAGAGCTGCAGCAGCTCATCGAGAAGGGCGGCTTCCTTCTTCTCGTCGTCCTTCTTGACGAAGGCCTTCTTCTCCAGCGCCTTCTCTTCGTGCGTCTTGGCCGCGTGCTCGTCGTGCTTCCACGCGGTGGCTTCGTCCTCGTGCTTCCACGTCTTCGCGTGGTGCTTCTTCCACTCGGCCACCCACTCGTCCTCGTGGGCCTTCTTCTCCTCGGCCTTGTGCTCCTTCTTGGTGTCCTTCTTCGCGACGGCCTTGTGGTCCTTCTTGTGGTCCTTCTTCCCCTTCGACGGGTGGTCCTTCTTCGCGTCGGCCTTGGGGTCCTTCTTCGCGTCGGTCTTGTGGTCGGCCTTGTGACTCTCCGGCTTCCCGTTGTCCTTGTGCTCGAGCTTCCCCTTGGCTTCCTGGTGCTTCTTCCAGGCGTCCTCGTGGTGCTTCTTCCACTCGGCCTTGTGCTCGTTCTTGTCCTGGTCCTTCTTGCCTTCGTGCTTTTTGCCGTCGTGCTTCTTGTCCTCGTGCTTGCCCGAGTGCTTGTGGTCCTTGGGCTTGTCCTTGCTCTCCTCGTGCTTCTTGTGGTCCTTGGCGTGCTTGCAGTCCTCGTGGGCGCTGTTCTTCTTTGCCTTGGCGTCGTGGTCGGTGCCGGCGGTGTGGGCCGGGGCCGCGTAGGAGGTGCCGGCCAGGGGCGCGACCGCGGTGGCGACGGCGAGACCGGTGACGGCAAGCAAACGCCGAACGGGCAAGGGCATGAGCTTTCCTTTCCTTGAGCGCAAAAGATGACAATCCCCCTAGCTAAGGACATTAAGGGGAGTTGTCTCTCTGCGCTCCTCACGCCACTCCTGCAGCGGCAACCGGATGAGTGAGGGAACGGCGGATCGCGTGATATCGATTCTGACTGTGCCTCAGATGCCCGACGCCCGGCCCGATTCGTCCGGGGCCCACGGCTGTGCCGGCCGGAGTTCGGCGCTCGCGGCCCCGCACCGCATCACCCTCCGACGCGGCGTCAGCCGGCCTGCCCCTCGGCGGGCGTCCGGGCGCCCGGGCCCATACCACTGCCGCCGTCGCCGGGGGTGGCTTCCGGTCCGGTCCCCGCCTTCGCGGTATTCGGCTCTGCGCCGGATGCGGTGTCCGGAGTCTCCCCGCGCCCGCCCGGGAGGTGGTTGAAGAGCACGTTCAGGGCGATCGCGGTGAGGCAGCCCGCGCTGATGCCGCTGTCCATCACCGTCTGGAACCAGTCCGGGAACTTGGCGTAGATGTCCGGTACGCCCACCGGCAGCAGCCCCACCGCGACCGACACCGCCACCACCGTCAGGTTGTGGTTGTCGCGGAAGTCCACGCTCAGGAGTGTGCGTACGCCGCTGGCCGCCACCGTTCCGAACATGACCAGGCCCGCACCGCCGAGCACCGGTGCCGGGATCGCCGCGACCACGGCGCCCAGCTTCGGCAGCAACCCCAGCAGCACCAGCATGCCGCCCGCGGCCGCGACCACCCACCGGCTGCGCACCCGGGTCATGCCGACGAGGCCGACGTTCTGGGCGTACGCGGTGTAGGGGAAGGTGTTGAAGACGCCGCCCAGCACGGTCGAGAAGCCGTCGGCGCGCAGCCCGTCGGCCAGCCGCACCGGCTCGACCCGGCGGTCCGTCATCTCGCCGACGGCGATGAAGTCCCCCGTCGTCTCGGTCATCGTCACCAGCGCGACCACCAGCATCGACACGATCGCCGCGCCCTCGAAGGTCGGGGCGCCGAAGTGGAACGGTGTGCTCACGCCGAGCCAGTGGGCGCCACCGACCCCGTTGAAGTCGGTGTAGCCCAGCGGTATCGCGACGGCGGTGCCCGCGACGATGCCGACGAGGACCGCGACCCGGCTGAGGAAGCCCGGCGCGAAGCGCTGCACCGCGAGGACGGTGAGGAGGACGCCGGCGGCCAGCGCGATGTTCTTCGGTGCGCCGAAGTCGGGGGTCCCGACGCCGCCCGCGGCCCAGTTGCCGGCCACCGGCAGCAGCGAGAGTCCGATGATGAGGATCACCGTGCCGGTCACCAGGGGCGGGAAGAAGCGCAGCAGACGGCCGAAGACGGGGGCGAGAAGGATCATGGCCAGGCCGGCGACGATGACCGACCCGTAGATCGCGGTCAGGCCGCCGCCCCCGGTGCCGATGAGCACCATGGGCGACACCGCCGCGAAGGTGCACCCCTGCATGATCGGCAGCCGTACGCCGAACCGCCACCAGCCCACGCACTGCAGGATCGTGGCCAGCCCGCACACCAGCAGGTCCGCGTTGATCAGATACGCCAGATCGGCCGGCGGCAGCTTCATCGCGCCGCCGACGATCAGGGGTACCGCCACCGCGCCCGCGTACATCGCCAGCACATGCTGCAGGCCGAACGCGCCGAGCCGGCCGGCGGACGGGACCTCGTCCACGGGGTGGGCGGAGCCGGGTGGCAGGAATCGCTGGGTGGCTGTCGACATGGAGACTCCTCGACGCGGGCGGCGAAACGTAGGCCCGATTGTGTGACACCGATGGGCCGCTTGAACAGATTGTTGAAGCAATGTGTTGCGGCGGATGTCCCGGGGTGTTGCGGCCGGATGACGGGAGGCGTGCGCCGTACCGTGGGTGACGCGGAGTCCCTCCGCGTCACCAGGGCGTTTCAACTCCCGCCCCGCATCGCCCACTTCCCCCGTGCGAGGGTGTCTGAGACTCTCCTGTGACCGATCCTGGCCGAGACCGGACCACCCCCTGGAGACGCCATGACCGCAACCCCCTTCACCCGCCGCAACGGCATCAGAGCCGCCGCCGCGGCAGCCCTCTCCCTTCCGGTCGCCGCCCACGCGGCTCCCGAGGCGCGCGCCGCAGGGCCCGCCCCGTCATCGGCCGGGCCGTCGTGGGCGGCCGCCCCGTCGGAGTACACCGAGCAGGAGGAGGCGACCCGTCCCGCCTTCGGGGACGGCGACCGCGAGCTGCGGACGATGACGTTCAACCTCCGCTACGCCAGTGACACCCAGCCCAACTCCTGGGCCGAGCGCCGCCCCGTGATGCGGGAACTGCTGCGCCGTGAGAGACCCCATCTGCTCTGCACCCAGGAGGGGCTGTACGCGCAGCTCCAGGACATCGAGTCCGACCTCGGGCCGCGCCACGACTGGATCGGCACCGGGCGCGAGGGCGGGAGCCGCAGCGAGTTCATGGCGGTCTTCTACGACACCTCCCGCCTGGCCCCGCTGGAGTACGACCACTTCTGGCTCTCCGACACTCCGTATGTGATCGGCTCCAACACCTGGGGCGGCCAGATCCCTCGCATGGTCACCTGGGTCCGCTTCCAGGACCGGCGCACCGGCAGCCGCTTCTACGCCCTCAACACCCACTTCGACCATGTCGGCCAGCACGCGCGGGAGCGGTCCGCCGCCCTGATCTCCGAGCGGCTCGGGCAACTCGACCCCGCCCTGCCCCGCATCGTCACCGGGGACTTCAACGTCCCCGCCCACGCCAACCCCGTCTACGACGCCCTGCTGGGCGGCGGCAAGCTGGTGGACACCTGGGACACGGCGGTGGAGCGCAGCCCGCAGTTCGCGACCTTCCACGGCTACCGTCCGCTCGTCCCGGACGGCGATCGGATCGACTGGATCCTCGCCTCACGGGACGTCCTCACCCCCTACGCCGCCATCAACACCTTCGCCCGCGACGGCCAGTTCCCCAGCGATCACCTGCCCGTGCAGGCGGTCCTGGTCCTCTGACAGTTCGGGGAGCGGCGCGGCTCGCGCCGTCACGGCGTGAAGTCATGGTCGGGCTCCACGGCCACCTCCAGCAGATACGGCTGACCGCGATCCGCGGGGCCGGGCAGCAGCGCGTCGAGTTCCGCCAGCAGTGAGGCGTGGTCCTCGACCCTGCGCGCTTCGGCTCGTACGCCGCGAGAGGCCCCGTTCGTGCGCGGGCGGCTCACCGGTCACGCCGGCTCCCGCGCCGCCGGGACCGGGTGGTGCCCGTACGGATGGCCGAGCAGCCATGTCCACAGCTCGATCGGGTCCGACGCCTCGCGCGTCGCGCCGCAGTGGCAGGTGCCCAGCAGCCGGTCGGTTCCGGGGATCCAGCGCACCCGGTAGATGGTCGTTGCCGTCTTCGTCATGGCGTGGCCGCCCCCGCGGGAAGGATTCCGGCCCCGGCGCCCGCATCGGCGCCCCCGGACCGGCCGTGCGCGTGCGAGGCGTGCGTTTCGCTTCCGGCGGCGGGGCGTGCGCGTGCGGTTCCGGAACAGAGCCGTTCGAGGATGCGCCGTGCAGCAAGGCCACCGGTGTCGATGTTGATGCTCAACTCCTGGTAGCCCTCGGGCTCGGAGGAGATGACCTGCTCGAGAAGGGTCAGGGCGTCGACGTCCTGCATGACCACGGTCCGGTTCTGGTCATGGAGGAAGGTGCTGACTTCCTCGTCGTCCTGGGCGAAGTCGCGTGCCACGGCCCAGAATTCGTACGTCGTGGTCCCGGTCGACGGGGTGATCGCGTGGACGACCTCCACATGGAACGCGTCGCCGTCCTCGCCGTCGGGGCCGGGCAGCACCCCGACCGGGGCGACCCGGCTGTGCAGCACGTACAGGCTCGGGGCGGTGTACTCGATGTCCTGCCAACGGGTGATCCGGCCGGTGATGCCGGTGGACTGTGCGTAGAAGGGCGGGCACGCGGCATCGTCCATGCGCCGGCTCACCCGGACGATCCCCGCGTCCTCGTCGACCTCCGTGGTGATCGGCGTCTCTGCGACCTCCGGGGTGTCGATGCAACCGCCGTGCAGATACGTCTCGTGGGAGAGGTCGAGAAGATTGTCGACCAGCAACTCGTAGCGGGCGTCCAGGGGTTCCATGCCCGAGACCGTCCGCCATTCCGGGTCCGCGAGCCACGGGGCGCGCGGAACGGGATCGGACAGTCCGGGCTCGCGGTCGCCGATCCACACCCAGACGAAGGAATCCTGTTCGACGGCCGGGTAGGAACGGACGTGGGCGGTGCGCGGGATCCGCTTCTGGCCGGGCACGGCGACGCAGGCGCCCCCGGGCTCGTAGGTGAAGCCGTGGTAGCCGCAGACGATGTTGTCCCCGTCCAGGCGGCTCTCGGACAGCGGGTAGCGCCGGTGGACGCAGCGGTCCGCCAGCGCGACGGCGGAGCCCTCCTCCGTGCGGTACAGCACGAGGGGCTCTCCCAGGATCGTCCGGGCCAGCAGCTCCCGGCCGACGTCCCTGCCGTACGCCGCCACGTACCACTGGTTCCTGGCAAAGGTCATGGGGGCTCCTGTCCGTCTGCGGTGGTGTCCCGCTCGCCGCGACTCGGGGAAACCCCCAACCTTTCGAGGGCCGCCGGACGGCGGCAACAGCGCTTCCACCTGATGGAAGCGCGGCTGACCGCGCTGCCGGGAAGGGGCGGGCGGGCTGCCGGGAGGGGGGAGCGTGTCAGGCAGTGCCGCCAGGGCGACCCGGTCGCGTCGCCGCGGTCATGCCTTCGGGGCTATGTCCACGTCCACGCGTGGCCGTTGAGGACGCCGGGGCGGTCGAGTGAGCGCGAGATGCCCCGCGCGGCCACCTGGACCGCGGGGACCAGCGTGCTCGTGCGCGCGTCGTCCGCGCGCACCACCACGGACACCGCGGCCATGACGTCCCCCTGCGGACCCCGGACGGGGGCGGCGACGGAGACGGCGTCGTCGGTGATCTGCCGTTCGCTGATCGCGCAGCCGCGGTGCCGGACCTCGGCGAGAGTACGGCGCAGCAGCGCCGGGTCGGTGATCGTGTGCGGGGTGAAGGCACGGAGCGGTCCCGCGCACACGCGCTCCTGCAACTCCGGTGCGCTGTGGGCGAGAAGGACCAGTCCCACGCCGGTGGCGTGCAGTGGCCAGCGGGCGCCGACCCGGCTGAGTACGCCGACCGCGGAGCGGCCGGAGAGACGCTCGACGTAGACGGTGTCCGTACCGTCGAGCACCGCGAGATGCACGTTCTCGTGGGTGGCTTCGTAGAGGTCCTCCAGGAACGGCAGCGCCGCGTCGCGCAGGCCGATCCCGCGAGGCGCCAGCGCTCCGACCTCCCAGAGCCGGAGTCCGATGTGGTAGTCGCCCGCCCCATCGCGCTCCAGAGCGCCCCAGCTCACCAGCTTGGCCACCATCCGGTGCGCGGTGGCGAGCGGAAGTCCGGCCCTGCGGCTGATGTCGGTGAGCGACAGCGCGGGCCGCTCCAGGTCGAAGGCGTCGAGAACCCTCAGCAGGCGGTCGGCCACGGATCGGTCGCCCTGCCGGGGCGGGGCGACGGTCTCTGTTGCGGCCTCATGCGCGGCGTCATGCATGGGCGACTCCGTCCTTGCTCCCTTGCATCGTGCCCCCGCCCGCGGCGGCGGACAATGCCCGGCGCGGCAGCAGGCGTGACCGCGGGGGAGTGCTGCGTCGCGGGTGTGGCGTACGCGGCCGGAGTGCACGGTGAGGCGCGGGACGGGACCGGCGGAGTGCGCTCGCTCCGGGACCGGGCATCGCTGGCGCGGGCATCGAGGACGCGCGCGAGGGGGATCACGGACCGCTGGGAGCCGACGGGGCCGCGTCCGGCTCGACAACGCCCGCGGCACGGCGGGCGGCGGCTGGTGGTCCGGCGATGTGCGAATACGGTGACGTCAGCCCCCGGTCACCCGGTCACCCGGTCACGCAGGCACCCGGTCACGCAGGCACCCGGTCACGCAGGCACCCGGAGACCCGGGCACGGACACGTACGGAGGTCAGGCGGCCCGGTCCGCCACCGGAGGGAGGCTGCGGACCGGCTGCGAACCGGGGCCGCCCACGTGCGAGAACGGCTGCATGCGCCAGTCCAGCCCCTCCGGGAGCGTGAGCAGCAGCCCGGCGTCCTGCTCGTGCGCGTCGAGCGACGCGTCGGCGGGCGTGGCCTCGGTGACGGCGCGGCCCGTGCCGGGGCAGACCGTGAGGCCGAACGGGTTCCACGGCGTGTGGACCACCGCGTGTTCCGGCAGGACGGTTTCCTCCGCCAGCAGCGCGATCGGCCGGGTGCAGTCGGGGCACACCACCCTGAACATCTCGAAGGTCTCGTCGGTACTGTCCTCGTCGCTCTCGTCCGCCGCGCCGATCTCCGCGGGATCCACGACCGTGTCGGCCGGTACGGACTGGGTGCGGTCGCTGCGACCGGAACGCTTCAGGCTGCGCATGGTGTAACTCCCCCTCGGTTGGGCCGACAAGGCGCTGCGGCCTCGACCACAGCAAGCATTTCCCTGAGCGCGCTCCGGGTAATCGCGGCACTCCGGTGGACAGTTGACGGATGGTGTGGCGTTCGTCACATGCCGCCCACGTGTGCCCGGCCCGGTCGGACACCTCCCCGGCCAGGCCGTTCTCCGACTCCGACTCCGACTCCACCGGGCTCGTGCCCGCACAGCTCGTGGGCGCATCCCGGAGGCGTCCACGGCTCGCGCCCGCAACCCGGGGTCGTCCCGGCCCTCGCCCCGTCCCGAAGGATGCCGCTCATATCTCGGGGACGACGGCCCAGCGTGCATGCCGACCGTCCGCCCGCCGGACGCCTGTCTCGTCGCAGATCGCCTCCACGATCCGCAGCCCTCTGCCCCGCTCGTCCAGATCCCCTCCGGGGAAGATGCCCGGGCACTCCAGCGGGCCCCCGTCCACGACCGTGATCCGCACGACCGGACCGGCCTCCGACAACTCGCGCCCGACCCGTACCGTCACCTGGGGCTTGGCGTGGCATACGGCGTTGGCCACGAGTTCGGAGACCACCAGTACGGCGTGGTGCATCGCCTCGCCGCTCACGCCCCACTGCTCCAGGGCCGCGCGCGTGCGGGTACGGGCGAGAGCAGAGGCCTCGGGATGGTGAGGGACCTCGAAATCTCGGGGGCCGGGAATGTCCACAGTCATGGCCTCCCCTGTGAGGGGATTCGACTCGACCTTGCCCCTCCACGGAATCACCGGCCCGTCCGACCGTCGTGAGCAAGAAATACCCATATCTCGCACCGGTGGCGTACTCACCGTCCGTGTCGGCATACCACTGGCCGTGGCCCCGGGCGGACCTGCGCCCCACCGACCCCATCCGCACCATCGAGGCGTACGCCGGACATCCACCGCCATGACGGCACATGGTCTCGCACCGCAGGGTTCACCACGGGAGGTGCCGGACCTATGCTGAGGGCGTCGTGAGCGTCGCTAGATCCCCCTACGCCTCCGCCGCTGCACGCTGGCCGCTGGTCGCCAGAAGCGGTGAGCTCGATGCAGTGGCGGCCGGCCTGTCCGACCGCCGGTGCCGGGCGGTCATCCTTCACGGTCGGGCCGGAGTCGGTAAGACACGGCTGGCGGAGGAATGTCTCGACCGGGCCCTGGGTGTCGGACACCCCGGTGGCCGGGCGGTCGCGAGTGCCGCCGCGGCGGCCATCCCCCTCGGCGCGGTCGCCCACCTCCTGCCGGGCAAGCCGGTCGCCGACGACCCCGTCGCCGCGTTCGCCCGCGCCGTTGTCACACTGCAGACAGGCCAGGGGACGCGCCGTTACGTCCTGCTCGTCGACGATCTCCATCTCCTCGACACCACCTCGGCCACGCTGATCAGCCAGCTCCTGCAGACCGATCACCTCTTCCTCATCGCCACCGTGCGCGAGGGCGAGCCGCGCACGGCCGCCGTCAGCTCCCTCGACAGCGGCGACCGGGTCCGCCGTCTTTCCCTCGGCCACCTCGGGCCCGGGGACGTCGAAGCCCTCCTCGAGCACGTCCTCGGCGGCCCCGTCGAAGGACAGACGCTGCAGATGCTGTCCGAGGCGAGCGGGGGGAATCTGCTGTATCTGCGGGAACTGGTCCTCGGCGCGATGTCGGCCGGCACGCTGAACGCCTACAACGGGGTGTCCCGCCTGACGGAGCTGCCGGTCGGAACGGGGGCGCTGGCCGACCTCATCGACGTACGGCTGTGCTCCGCCGGGCCCGAGGAGCGGGACGCGCTGGAGATCCTCGCCCTGACCGGCCCCCTCGAACTGCGTCTCGCCGAGGCGCAGATACCCTCCGCCACGCTGGAGCGCCTCGAGACCCGCGGCCTCGTCCAGGTGCGGACGGACGGCGGACGGCACTCCATCGACCTGGCCCATCCGCTCCACGGCCAGGTCCTGCGGCGCCGTATCCCCGGCCTCCGGCGCCGCCGTCTGCTGCTCGCCCAGTCCCAACTCCTGGAGTCCTCCGGCTGCCGCCGCCGCGGTGACCCGCTCCGCGTGGCCACCTGGCGCCTGGAGGCCACGGGCGCCGCCGACCCCGCGCTGCTGCTCCGGGCCGCGTCGCTGGCCCGCTACGCCTTCGACTACCAGCACGCCGCCCGTCTGGCCCGGGCGGCCCTTGCCCAGGAGGAGAGCTTCCAGGCGTGCCTCCTGCTCGGTGAAACCCTCTACGAACTGGGCGAGTTCGAGGAGTCCGACGCCGTGCTGCAACGGGCGGGCACCCTGGCGAAGTCGGACAAGGAGCGCCTCCTCGGCGTACTGCAGCGCGTCAAGAACCTCTTCTGGGGGACTCTGCGGATCCCCGAGGCCCTCGATGTGAACACCCGCGCCCGGGAGTCGCTGACCTCCCCGGGAGCCCGTGACGCGCTGAACGTCTCCGAGGCCACCGTCAAGGCGTTCGGCGGCGCCCCTCACCCGGCGCTGGAGCTCCTGGAGGGGCTCGACGACATGGACCCCCGCAGCCAGGTGATGGGGGCGCTCGCCCGGACCGCGGCGCTCGCCGAGGTGGGCCGCACCGCCGAGGCCCTGGACCTCTCCGAGCGCGCCTACCGCGCCCATGCGGAGGTCACCGACCTGGTGGCCGTCTCCCACCCCTCCTCACAGCTCATCTCCCGCGTCTACGCCCTGTGCGAGGCCGGACGCCTGGATGACGCCGTCGCGGTGGCGGAGCGGGGCTACCGCGACGCCGTCGCCGACCGCGCACCCATCCCGCAGGCCTGGCTCGCCCTCAACCTCGGCCGCAGCCACCACCTCGCGGGCCGGGCGGCCAGCGCCCGTCGCTGGTACGCCGAGGCCGCGCAGATCAGTGCCGTCCACCACTTCACCGCACAGCGCCGGCTCTCCGTGGCCGGCCTCGCCCTCGCCGAGTCCCTGCTCGGCGACGTCGACGCGGCCGACTGCGCCCTTTCGGAGCTGAGCGACCTGACCACCGCGGGATGGGTCCGCCCCGACGCCCGCGTGGCCCCGGCCTGGCGCATGGCGGCCGCGGGCGATCTGACCTCCGCGCGCGAGGTGCTGCGGGACGCGGCCGCCGACGCCCGGGGGCAGGGCCTGTGGACCATGGAGGCCCAACTGCTGTCCGAGATCGCGCGGTTGGGCGATCCGGCAGGCACGGTGGACCGTCTGGCCGAGCTGGCCGAACTGTGCGACGGGGCGTTCGTCCGCGCCCGGGCCGAGCACGCCGCGGCACTGGCCGACCGCGACCCGCACGGGCTGGCGGAGGTGACCTGCCATCTGGAGGACATGGGGGCGCACCTCACCGCGGCCGAGGCCGCCGCCGCGTCCGCCGCCGCGCACCGCCGCCTGGGGGACTTCCGGTCGGCCAACGCCATGTCCGTACGAGCCAGAAAGCTCGCCGCCCAGTGCGAGGGCGCGCGGACACCGGGGCTGGCCTGGCTGGACTCGGCCATGCCGCTGACCGGGCGTCAGCAGGAGATCGCGCTCCTCGCCGCAGGCGGCCTGACGAGCAAGGAGATCGCGGCGCATCTGGTTCTCTCCATCCGCACCGTGGACAACCACCTGCAACGGGCCTACGCCAAGCTCGGGGTCACCTCGCGTGCGGAGCTGGCCGGGGCCCTGGAGATGCCGCCCCCCGACAGTTCGTGACGTCGCCCGCCCGGGTGGTGCGGGCTCGGCCGGAAGGGGCGCGTGCGTGCGTACGCTGGGCACCTCACCGTTATGGGATGACGCCCGAGCACGATCGGAGTCCCGGATGACCGGCGCCGAGTCCGGACAGGTAAGCGTGGAGCTCTACGACGGCAGCCAGGACGCCGCCGAGACCGTCCTCCGTGCCATCGGGCAGGCATTCCCCCCGCCGCACGAGGCGTCGGTTCAGGGCATGATGCGGGACGCGGCCGGGACGGCCCAGCGCTGGTGGTGCACCGTCGAGGCGCGCCGGTCGTCGGTCACCGTCTCCGCCGATCTCGCGCCGCCGGACGCCGGTGACATCACCACGGTCCTCCGAGCGGTCAGGAGCGGCGACGCCGAGCGGGTCGCGAACGAGCTGAAGAGCCAGTTCGCGGTCGACGAGGTCGGCGCGAGCACCCACCCCGACAGAACCGTCGTCCTGCTGTGCATCAGCCCCGGCGCACGTCCGCCCCAGCCGGAGGGCTGACCGGCCGCCCACCGGGCCCGGATGCGGTGCGCTCGGGCGCGTACGGAGACCGCCCCGTACGTAGACGGAGTACGCAGATGATGTACGCGTCGGCAACCCTTCCTCGGAGCCCAGGTGTGCCGAGGCAACCAGGTCGCTGTAGGTTTTTGCGCTGTGGAGGAATTGGACCGGCAAATCGTGGAACTGCTCGTCAAGGACGGGCGCATGAGCTACACCGATCTGGGCAAGGCGACCGGCCTGTCCACTTCGGCCGTGCATCAGCGCGTCCGCCGTCTGGAGCAGCGCGGCATCATCCGTGGCTATGCCGCCGTGGTGGACCCCGAGGCCGTCGGGCTCCCGCTCACGGCCTTCATCTCGGTCAAACCCTTCGACCCCAGCGCACCGGACGACATCGCGGACAGGCTCGCCGACGTGCCCGAGATCGAGGCGTGCCACAGCGTCGCGGGCGACGAGAACTACATCCTCAAGGTGCGGGTGGCCACGCCATTGGAGCTGGAGCACCTGCTCACCCGGATCCGCTCCCGGTCGGGTGTCTCCACGCGGACGACGGTCGTGCTGTCCACCCCGTACGAGTCCCGGCCGCCCCGCATCTGACCCGCCCCGCGCGCCTGCGCCCGCCCCCGCGCGCCTGCGCCGGGCCCCGCGCACTCGTCAACGCGCGCCTGCGCCTTCCGGCCACGCGCGTGTGCGCCGGGCCGCGCCGCAGGCCTCTCCCCGGACCCCGCGCGGTGACCGGCGCCGCGGACGGGAGAAACTGGCCGTCATGAGCGAGAGCCCCGCGAACCAGGACGTCCCCCGCACGGTGCTGCTGCGCGGCGGCACCGTCCACAGCCCCGCCGACCCCTTCGCCACCGCCATGGTCGTCGAGCGCGGCCAGGTCGCCTGGGTCGGCTCCGAGGGAGCCGCGGACGCCTTCTCCGACGGTGTCGACGAGGTCGTCCGGCTCGACGGCGCGCTCGTCACCCCGGCCTTCGCCGACGCCCACGTCCACACCACCGCGACCGGGCTCGCCCTCACCGGCCTCGACCTCACCCGGACCCGTACGCTCGCCGAGGCGCTCGGCCTCGTCCGCGCCCACGCCGCCGCACGCCCCGGCGACCGGGTCCTGCTCGGCCACGGATGGGACGCCACGCGCTGGCCGGAGCAGCGGCCCCCGTCCCGGGCCGAACTGGACGAGGCCGCGGGCGGCCGGCCGCTCTACCTCACGCGCGTGGACGTGCACTCGGCCGTGGTGACCACGGCACTCCTGGAGCTTGTACCGGGGCTCGCGGGCCACCCCGACGCGCCGCTCACGGGCGGGAACCACCATGCCGTCCGCCGTACCGCCCACGCCGCGCTCACCCCGCAGCAGCGCACCGAGGCCCAGCGCACCGCCCTCCGCCACGCCGCGTCCCTCGGGATCGGTTCGGTGCACGAGTGCGCCGGGCCCGACATCTCGGGCGAGGAGGACTTCACCGGGCTGCTCGCGCTGGCCGCCGCCGAGCCGGGTCCGCGCGTCTTCGGCTACTGGGCCGAGCAGGTCGCGGGTCCCACGGACGCGATGCGCATCCGCGAACTCGGTGCGGTCGGCGCGGCCGGGGACCTCTTCGTGGACGGCGCCCTCGGGTCGCACACCGCCTGCCTCCACGCCCCGTACGCCGACGCCGACCACACCGGCACCGCCTACCTCGACGCCCATGCGGTCGCCGCCCACGTCGCGGCGTGCACCGAGGCCGGACTCCAGGCGGGCTTCCACGCCATCGGGGACGCCGCCGTGACCACCGTCGTCGAGGGCGTACGAGAAGCCGCCGGGAAGCTCGGCCTCGCCCGCATCCGCGCCGGCCGCCACCGTGTCGAACACGCCGAAATGCTCACGCCCGGGACCGTCGAGGCCTTCGCCGAGCTGGGGCTCACCGCATCCGTCCAGCCCGCGTTCGACGCGGCGTGGGGCGGCGAGGACGGGATGTACGCGCGGCGGCTCGGCCCCGAGCGTGCGCGCACCCTCAACCCGTACGCCGCCCTGCTGCGCGCCGGGGTCCCGCTCGCGCTCGGCTCGGACAGCCCGGTCACGCCGCTCGACCCGTGGGGCACGGTGCGCGCCGCGGCGTTCCACCGCACGCTCGACCACCGTGTGTCGGTGCGGGCCGCGTTCACCGCGCACACGCGCGGCGGCTGGCGGGCCGTCGGCCGCGACGACGCGGGCACGCTCGTGCCCGGCGCACCGGCCGACTACGCGGTGTGGCGCACCGGCGAACTCGTCGTCCAGGCACCGGACGAGCGGGTCGCCCGCTGGTCGACCGATCCGCGCTCCGGCACACCCGGTCTGCCCGATCTCACCCCGGGCGCCGACCTGCCGGAAGTCGTGCGCACCGTTGTGGGCGGACACACGGTCTTCGCACGGCCGAACGAGTGACGTACCGGGGTGGCGCGACGCGGAACCGGGGGCCGGGGGCCCTCCGCGCTACCTGCGGATCTTTCCCACTGACCTGGCAAATCCTTGAATGTCCGCAGGTCAAACGGCTGTTGACAGAAAGCGGTCGACGGCCGGTAGGTTCGGCCGAGTCCACCACAGGACGTCCGACCGGGGAATTTCCACGGAGTCACCGAACGCCGCTGGGCCATGGGGTGGTGCGCCGCACGGTGCGCCACCACTGGGAGCCAGGTCCAGCGCCCGCGCCACGGGGGCGAAGGAAATTTCCGACCGGCCGGCTGGTGTGACCCGGGTGGGGCCCGGGCGTTCAGTAGACAACGGCTTTCGGTCGACCCGCAGCCAGCGGGTCCCAGGTCGGCCCGAAGGGCGCCGGGCCCCCATCCGTAGCGAACGTCCCCGGGCGAACCCGCTGTTCGACGCGAGCGGGCCGGACACCGGACCACGGCCCACCGCCCGTTCCCGCGGTGCGCACTCTCCCTCCCCGCCCCTCCCGCCCTCCGGCCGACTCGGTGGTGTCCCGGCAGCTCGGGGCGTGGCAGAAGCACCTTCCCGGCTGCCGTCCCCGGTGGGGCGGGCGGCGCGGAAGATATGACTCCGGCGGCTGCGACCGGCCCGGGGTCCGGATCCCCGGCGCGGCGAGGTACCGTCGCTTCACAGCACCGCTCGACCTGCAGGAAGGCCGCGACCTTGCCACCGGGCCCCCACACCACCGCCGCGAACTCCTCCGGCAGTGCGCCGCGCGCCGGCCGCGCGGCGGACACCCAGGGAGGGACGCAGGCCCGTGCGGGCCGGTCCGCAGAAGACGAGACCCGGAGCGAGCCGGTGGCAGAAGCCGGAGCCGGCGACTCCCAGGAGCCCGGCTCCCAGACCCCCGGCACCCCGGAGCCCGCGCATCTCGGGACTCCGAAGCCCGGCTCCGCCAACTCCGGCCCCGCGTCCGAGAAGGCGCATCAGGCCGCGACCGACGACACGCATCAGCCCGGGACCGGCGGCGCGGGCGCCGTCGCACGTCCCGGCCGCGCCGTACGCCTGTACCGGCTCGCGCGTCGCGAGGCACCCCGCACCGGAGCCGCCGCGCTGGCCGGTGCGGCCCTCGCCGTGGCCTTCCCGCCGTACGGCCTGTGGCCGGTGTCCCTCCTCGCCGTCGCGGCGCTCAGCCTGCTGACGCGAGGGAGGACCGTGCGCCAAGGCGCCTGGACCGGGCTCGCGTTCGGGCTGCCGTTCTTCTTCGTCCTGCTGCGCTGGCTCCATGTGGTCGGCTACGACGCGGTGTTCGGCCTCGCCCTGATCGAGGCGCTCTTCGTCGCCGCGCTCGGCGCCGGTCTCGCTCTCACCTCCCGTCTGCCGCTGTGGCCCCTGTGGGCGGCCTGCCTGTGGGTGGCGGAGGAGTGGGCGCGCGACCGCACACCGTTCGGCGGATTCCCGTGGGGCCGCCTGGCGTTCGCCAACACCGGCTCGCCCTTCACACCGCTCGCCGCGCTCGGCGGCGCCCCGCTCGTCACCTTCGCCGTGGCCCTGAGCGGCGCCCTGCTCGCCGCCGCGGCGGTCGCCGCCTGGCGGCTGCGCCACGCCCCGCGCACGGTGCGAGCGGCGCTTCCTGCCGGAGGGGCCGTGGTCCTCGCGGTCGCGGTCGGTGCGGCCGGGTTCGCCGTGCCGGTCCCGACCGCCGCCGACGACCATGTGAACATCGCGGTCGTCCAGGGCGGCGTCCAGCAGGCCGGCATGGACTTCCTCGGCCGGCCCATGATGATCCTCAACAACCACGTCGAGGCGACCCTGGATCTCGCCGAGGACGTGAAGGCGGGCCGTACGGAGAAGCCCGACCTGGTGATCTGGCCCGAGAACGCCTCCGACCTCGACCCGTACCAGTACCCCGAGGCCCGCGCGCGGATCGACGAGGCGGTGAAGGCGGTCGGCGTGCCCGTGCTCGTAGGAGCCCTGGTCGACCACCCGACCAAGAAGGGCTACGTCGAGAACCAGGGCATCGTCTGGGACCCGAAGACCGGCCCCGGCGCCTCGTACACCAAGCAGCACCCGGTGCCGTTCGGCGAGTACGTGCCCTTCCGCGACCAGCTCAGCAAGGTCATCTCGCGGCTGCAGCGGGTGCCGCGCGACTTCTACCCGGGCGATCACAACGGCGTCCTCCAGACCGGGCCGGCGCGCCTCGGCGACGTCATCTGCTTCGAGATCGCCTACGACGAGATCGTGCGCGACACCGTCAACGACGGCGCCCGCGCGATCGTGGTGCAGACCAATAACGCCACCTACGGCCGCACCGGGCAGCCCGAGCAGCAGCTCGCCATGTCCGAGCTGCGCGCCGTCGAGCACGGCCGCGCCATCGTCACCGCGGCCACCAGCGGGATCAGCGCGATCGTGGCCCCCGACGGCACGATCGACCAGCGGACCGAGGAGTTCACCCGCGACGTCCTCACCGCACGCCTCCCATTGCGTGATCACACGACCGTCGCCGACCGCGTCGGCGCCGGCCCGGAGTGGGCGCTCGCTATGGTGGGCCTCCTGTCCTGCGCCGGAGCGATCGTGCTCGGCCGCCGGGACAGGACACGGGGACGCACGGAAGCGAAGGGGCAGCAGTGAACGAGGGCGTACAGAGGAAGTACGGGCCGCTCGGCACGGTCTTGGTGATCATCCCGACCTACAACGAGGCCGAGAACATCAAGCCGATCGTCGGCCGCGTGCGGTCCGCGGTGCCCGAGGCGCACATCCTCGTCGCCGACGACAACAGCCCGGACGGCACGGGCAAGCTCGCCGACGAGCTGGTGGCCGAGGACGACCATGTGCACGTGCTGCACCGCAAGGGCAAGGAAGGCCTCGGCGCCGCCTATCTCGCGGGCTTCCGCTGGGGCATCGACAACGGCTACGGCGTGCTCGTCGAGATGGACGCCGACGGCTCGCACCAGCCCGAGGAGCTGCCCCGGCTGCTCACCGCGCTGAAGGGCGCCGACCTCGTCCTCGGATCACGCTGGGTCCCCGGCGGCCGCGTGGTCAATTGGCCCGCGTCGCGCCAGTTCATCTCGCGCGGCGGCAGCACGTACTCACGGCTGATGCTCGGCCTGCCGCTGCGGGACATCACCGGCGGCTACCGTGCCTTCCGCAAGGAGACCCTGGAACAGCTCGGCATCGACAAGGTCGCCTCCCAGGGCTACTGCTTCCAGGTCGACATGGCCCGCCGCGCGATGAAGGCGGGATTCCGCGTCGTCGAGGTGCCGATCACCTTCATCGAGCGTGAGCGTGGCGACAGCAAGATGAGCCGCGACATCGTCGTCGAGGCGCTGTGGCGGGTCACGGCGTGGGGCGTCGGCGAGCGGGCGGACCGCATCCTGGGACGGAAGCGCTCCGGGCGGTAGGTCCTGCTTCCGCGCCGCGCATGACGCGGGCTTTGCACCGTGTCCGTCGTGAAGGGTTCCGGAGCCCCGCTGAGGTACTGCGGGTTCCGGGCCGCCGGTGAAATGGCATTCCGTGGCGGGGAATTCGGAACACCACCCTTGCGTCCTGCTCATACGATGATGCGTGGAGCGTGCGCTGATGAGCCTTGAGGCAATGGGTAGAGCCTCGCGAAGGGTGGAGCGGAAACGCGACCACCCGGCCGTCGAATCGCCGCAATTGCAGGAGCAGTTTTCTCCGTGTCATTCGACTACCGGCAGCGATGGGTGAAGTTCCGGTGCACCGTCGAGCCGGGGGACATTTCCCGGTCCGGTGAGGCGATGACGTGAACGCACTCCCGTGACGGGCGGCCGCCGCACGAGCCGGGGCCGGCCGCTTCAGCGCTCCCCGGCCGTCGTCGCCGAAGTTCCGCAGCGGGGGCGCGTTCATCGCACACAGTGCGGGCGCGGCAGCGCTCGACCAATTCACGAACGGCCAACGGTTGCGCTGAGCAACGGACCATGCGTCGCTCGACGGCGGGCAACTCCAGTGATCCGGATATGGATTGCTGTCTCATCCGCATTCCTCGGCGCGCATTCCCCATGGGCGTTGTCCGCTTGGCGCGGAGCGGCGCATTTCCGTGAGCCGAGAACGAGCCCAAGTGCGCTGCGCCGGGCGGGTGATGGGGAATGCATCCATCTAGCCCGCCCGGTCCACCGAGCTGCCTACTGGAGGCATCGACAGGTGGACGGCCACTTCCCCCGACGGGGGTCGCAGCCCGCCCGCACCGGCGCGTGATCGCCGGTCCGCGTACCGGCTGCGACACACCGCCGCCCGGGAAGCTCAGGCTTCCCGGGCGGCGCCATGACGTCCACGCCGAGACAGGGGCGCCGTGGTCGAAATCCAGGACACGACCGCCCGGACACACCAGCCCGGACGACCCCCCGTACAAGCACACCTGGACGCCAGGCGTACGTACGGACTCGGTTCGCATACGTGCCCGGCGCGCGGCCCGGCACGGGCAGCCGGTGTGTCAGTCCGTGGGCTCCACCGGCGACGGGCTTTCCTCGTCGCCGTCCTCGTGCGCCTCGGTGCCGCGGCGGCCCGTGCCCGCCTCATCGGTGTCGGGGAGCTCCTCCTCGTTCTGCGCGAGCTCCGCCTCGGCCTCTTCCTTGCGGTCCAGATCGTCGGCGTACCACTGGTCGGGCGTCTTGGCGCCGCCCTCCTGCTGGTCCGGCATGTCGCGGGGGACCTGGCCGGAGTCGGCGGCGCCTTCCGGTGAACGTTCGCTCATGCCTCCATCCTTACTCGCTCGCGGGGATCGTGCCGGACAGCCGGTGCGCCCGGCCGTCGGACCCTTCGGGTACCCGCTGAGCCCCGGGGCATGACCCCGGCCGAAAGGCGGATGTCCCGGCCGGGCGGGGCTGCTCCACGAGCAACAGGCGGTCGGCCAGGCGCACTTCGCGCGCCCGGCTCCTACGGCTGACGGCGACGGGTGGCCGGTGCAGCGGGCGTGTGGCCTGTTGTCCGCCGTATGTGAGGTGCCGGAGGGCAGGGCGCGACCGGCGTGCGGCCGCCGGCACCTGTCTCGGCGAGTGCACCCGCTCGCGAATCGCCGCGCCGCGCCGCTGCCCGACGCCGTCACCGCCGCTGCGTCGCCTCGAGGGCGGCGCGTGCGGTGACGTCGGCGGAAGCAGTGGTAGCGGTCGTGTGCGGCCTGCCCGGCCCTCCGCGCGAAGATCTCCGGCGGGTCTCGTCATGGGCTCAGGCACCCCCTCGGTGGGGAAGGGTGAGCCCGGTGCCACCTGCGGGGTCAGGTCCGCGCCCGCGTGGCACGGCGGGCCGTACGGCGGCGCAGTGCGCGCCGCTCCATCTCCTCCATTCCGCCCCAGACCCCGGAGTCCTGGTTGTTCTCCAGAGCCCATTGCAGACATTCCGGCTGTACCGGACAGCTGTTGCAGATGGCCTTCGCCTGCTCCACCTGATGGGTGGCGGCGGGGCCTGTGGTGCCGATGGGGAAGAAGAGTTCGGGGTCTTCGTCACGGCAGGCGGCGCTCTGGCGCCAGTTCATGAGATCCACTCCTTCCGCGCCCGGGGTCTGGGCGCAGCGTGTTGCCGTACGGGTCGTGGGCGTGATCCGCAGGCCCGCGTACCCGAGAGAACCGTGTCAATGCACACTGGGAGACATGACGACCGGCTCGCCACCCCAACAACCGCCCGCTCGCCCCCGGCGTTCGCGCGCCCGCACCTTCGTTCCGCTGGGCATCGCTGCCTGGCTGGTTCTGGAGATCTGGCTGCTCACCGTGGTGGCGGACGCCGTCGGCGGTCTCACCGTCGTGCTGCTGCTCCTCGGCGGGGTCCTTCTCGGCGGATACGTGATCAAGCGCGCCGGCCGCCGGGCCTGGCGACGACTGGCCGAAAGCGTCCAGGCGGCGCAGGCGGCCGCGTCGGAGGGGCGGCCGATCGACGACGCCACGGGCGGGGACAACACCGGCCACACGCTGCCCATGCTGGGTGGACTGCTGCTGATGATGCCGGGATTCGTGTCCGACGCGATCGGGCTGCTGTGCATCTTCCCGCCGACGCGGGCGGTGCTGCGACGGTCGCTGGAACGGTCGCTGAGCCGCCGTGTCGCGGCGCCGCGGCCGGGCACATTCGGCCAGGCGTACCAGCAGGCGCGCATGCACCGGCCGGACGGCAAGGTCGTCCCGGGAGAGGTCGTTCGCGAGGACCACCCGGGCGGCGAGCCGCCGAGCGACGGGGAGCAGCGCCCGCCGCTGACGCGCTAGCCGAGCGCGGCCGGCGGACGACGCATGGGCGGAAGCGCCGCTCGCGGTTGACGTGCTGGGCGACAGCACTTGCCAACCGCCGGCCACGCTCTTTGATCACCCGGCGTCCCCGTCCACGCGCAGGGCACATCGGCAGTTCCCGCGCCAGGCCGCGCTCGCCGGGCTCGGCCTGGCGCGACCCGCCAGGGAGCGGCGCCGGTTGTTCTGGTTCCCCGCGCGATCATGAGCCATCGGCCATATGCCGGGCCATGGGCCGTCCGGCGGCATCCCAGGCTGGGCACCCGGACCGGGCTCCCGGACGGAGCCCCGGGACCTGGCGGCCCCCGTGCGATCACGCTCCTGGTCGCCCACCACTCCCCGTCGACGCCCGCAGGCGTCCGCTGCACACCCTCGCCGATCGTGCCCCCGGCCGTCCGCTCGTCATCGCGCCCGCCCGACATCGCGCGTCCGCCGCCGCGTCCGTCCGCCGCCGCGTCCGTCCGCCGCCGCGTCCGTCCGCCGCCGCGTCCGTCCGCCGCCGCGTCCGTCCGCCGCCGCGTCCGTCCGCCATCGCGCCCGCTCGTCGGAGGGGCCGGCGGGACCCGACGCCGTCCCGCACGCCATCGCGTCCGTCTCCCGGCATGCTCTGCGCGCCCCGTCGCCGTGGACGTCACGCCCTCGCCGCCCGCACCGCCGCCCGCGCGTCGCCGTGGGACAGCCCCGTGTGCCGCCGTGCACGCGGCCCCGCAACGTCCGCGCGCATAGGACGAGGCCGCGGGCTGCGGTCGACACCAATGGTGTCGACCGCAGCCCGCGGCCTCGCTCTGTACTGTTGTGCCGCTTCGCGCCGCCGGCGCGTTACGCGGACTTGCGGTTGTCGCGCGGATGCACGGCGATGTTCATCGCCCCGGAGCGCAGGACCGCCAGCCGCTCGGCCAGCACCTCCTCGAGTTCCTCGCGCGTGCGCCGCTCCATGAGCATGTCCCAATGCGTACGCGCGGGCTTGCCCTTCTTCTCCTCAGGGCCCTCGCCATCCACCAGGAGTGCTTGGGCGCCGCAGGCCCTGCACTCCCACTCCGGCGGAATTTCCGCCTCTACCGAGAACGGCATCTCGAATCGATGGCCGTTCGGGCATGCGTACTCCACCGCCTGGCGCGGGGCCAGATCGATGCCACGGTCGGTCTCGTAGCTGGTAACCACGAGGCGCGTGCCGCGGAGAGCTCGCTCACTCATGAATCGTGCCTCCCGGGCTTGTCGCCCACAGGACAGGTGTCGCTGTCGTCGTCATCCGGTCAACGTCCGGTCGGCGGTGAAGATTCCCGTTCCGGGACATGCGTCGCCCGTCGTGCCGCCCCTTGTTGTACCCACCAGCGCCCGGTTTGTCACATCTGGCAGCAGATGTCACCCAACGCTTTCGCTTCTTCAGCGTGCAGTAACGGTCCATCCGGTGAGCCAAAGGCGTACACTACCGTCCTTCGGCCCTGGACCCTAAATCGTGCCTAGATCCGGTCCGGTACGGGATTGCCCGCGGCGGCCACGGCGCGCCGCACCGGAACCCTTGTGAGCAGGGCGAATCCCACCGCGAAGAACAGTACGAGCGAGATGATCGCATCCCGGTAGCTGCCGGTGAGCTGGTAAGTCAGTCCGAAGAGAAGCGGCCCGAGCCAGCTCGTCCCGCGGTCGCTCAGCTCATAGGCCGAGAAGTACTCCGCCTCCTTGCCACGGGGCACGAGATGCGAGAAGAGCGACCGGGACAGCGCCTGGCTGCCGCCGAGCACCAGGCCGATGGCCGCGGCCAGAGCGAAGAACCACGCAGGTTCGCCCGCGGGCAGGAACCAGCCGGCGCCGATCGTCAGCGTCCAGGCTGCCAGGGAGCCGAGAATGGTGCGTTTCGCGCCGTAGCGGCGGGCCAGTCGGCCCATGCCGAGTGCGCCCGCCACCGCGAGCACCTGCACCAGCAGAATCGCGGTGATCAGAGTCGTCTGGCCGAGGCGGAGCTCCTCCGAGCCGTAGACCGAGGCCTGTGAAATCACCGTCTGCACACCGTCGTTGTAGACGAGAAACGCGAGCAGGAACATCAGCGTCAGCGGGTAGCGGCGCATGTCCCGCAGGGTCGCGACGAGTTGCCGCCAGCCCCCGCCCAGGGTGGCGCCCTCGCCGCCGGTGCGCGCGACGGCCCGGTCCCGCAGTCGCCGCAGTGGGACGATCGCGAACGCGCCCCACCACAGCCCCGCCGTCGCCAGGCAGATCCGGACCGCCGTGCTCTCGGACACCCCGAAACTCTCGTGGCCGGAGTACAGGACGAGATCGGCGATCAGCACCAGGGCGCCCGCCGCATAGCCGAGCGCCCAGCCGCGCGAGGAGACCGCGTCCCGCTCGTCCGGCTCGGCGATCTGCGGCAGGTACGCGTTGTAGAGCACCATCGAGACCGAGAGCGAGGCATTCGCCACGATCAGCAGCGCGCCGCCCAGCAGATAGCGCTCCCCGTCGAGGAAGAACAGCCCCGTCGTGGCCCCCGCGCCCAGATACGCGAAGGTCGCCAGCAGCGGCTTCTTGCGCCCCGTACGGTCCGCTATCGCGCCCACCAGGGGCATGGCCAGCACGGCCAGCAGGATCGACGCCGACACCGTGTAGGCGAAGAACGAGCCCGCGCGCACCGGCAGTCCGAGCGGGTGCACATAGCCGTCGGCGTCCGCCGCCGCCCGCGCGACCGCCGTGAGGTAGGGGCCGACGAAGACTGTGAGCACGCTCGTCGAGTAGACCGAGACCGCCCAGTCGTAGACGTACCAGCCGCGTTGTTCGCGCCTCCGCTCGGCGGCCGGTCTGCCGGCCGCCTCGCCGCTGATGGTGTCGATCCCCATGCCGGTCCCTCGTTCTCCCCGTGGCCGCACAGGTTTCGGCCGGGGTGCGGGGGAGGAGGGTCAGGCCCAGAGCCCGCGGTCGGTCAGCACGGTGCGCAACGTGTCGATGTGATCGGTCATGATGCCATCCACGCCGAGGTCGAGCAGCGCCTCCATCCGCTCGGCATCGTTCACCGTCCACACGTGCACCTGAAGGCCCCGCGCGTGCGCGGCGCGCAGGAAGGCCCGGTCCACGACGCGGACACGCCCCTGGCGCTCGGGCACCTGCATCGCGACACCGGTCGGGCGCAGCGGGACCCGGATGCCGTACGAGCGCAGCCGCAGAGCGCGCACGCCCTGGCTGCCGTACGAGGTGGCCAGCCGCGGCCCGGCCAGCCGCAGCGTGCGGACCACGCGGGACTCCGAGAACGAGCCGACGCAGACCCGGTCCCATGCCCCTGTCCGCCGTACCAATTCGGCCAGCGGCGCGACCGCTGCCTCGGCCTTGACGTCCACATTCCAGCGCGCGGTGGGGAAGGTCTCCAGCAGCTCCTCGAAGACCGGCACCGGCTCGGAACCGGCCACGCGGGCCTGCCGCACCTCGGACCACGGCAGATCCGCGATCCGCCCCGTCGCGTCGGTGACCCGGTCCAGGGTCGTGTCGTGGAACGCCACCAGCGTGCCGTCGGCGGTGGCGTGGACGTCGGTCTCCAGATAGCGGTAGCCGGACTCGATCGCGTGCCGGAACGCGGCCGCCGTGTTCTCCCGGCCCTCCGCCGCGCCGCCGCGGTGGGCGAAGGGGATCGGGGCCGGGTGGTCGAGGAAGGGGTGCAGTGCGGTCACCGCGGCAGTATCGCGCGCCGCCTCCGCCCTCCGTGAGCCACCACCGCCACCGGTGACGGCGGGGCGTCGGGCAGGGGAACGGCGAATACTCGCAGGAAGATCTGCGCCAGCGGGCCGATGCACAGGGCGTACGCCACCGTGCCCACGCCCACCGAGCCGCCCAGCAGGAAGCCGGAGGTCAGCACCGTCACCTCGATGCCCGTGCGCACCAGGCGAACGGAACGGCCGGTTCGCCGGTGCAGGCTCGTCATCAGGCCGTCGCGCGGCCCGGGCCCGAACCGTGCCGAGATGTAGAGCCCGGTGGCGATGCCGTTGAGCACGATGGCGGCCACGAGCAGAGGGATCCGGACGGCGAGTGCGTGCAGGTCCGGGACGAGCGCCAGCGTGGCGTCCATCGCGACGCCGACGACGAGGACGTTGGACACCGTGCCCAGCCCGGGGCGCTGGCGCAGCGGCACCCACAGCAGCAGCACGAGGGCGCCGACGATGATCGACACCACACCGATCGACAGGCCGGTGCGCTCCGAGACTCCTTGGTGGAGCACGTCCCACGGGCCGAGCCCTAGCGCGGCCTCCACCTGCAGTGCCGAGCTCACGCCGTACAGCGCAAGACCGGCGTAGAGCTGGACGAGGCGCCGGGGCACCCGGCGCGTCCGCCATCCTCCGCGCGATCCGGCTTCTTCCGGCGTCTCGCCGCCTGCGGGCGGCCGGCTGCTGTCCGACAACGGTCCCTCCCCCTGAGATGTTCATGGTGCCTTGCGGCGCCCGGTGGTGAAAGTGGCCTGACCCGTGTCACTCTGTGACACGGGAGTGGACTGCTTCCATGGCCAATTCGGGGAAGGTGGACTGAAAGCGATGGGTGACTGGACCTCGGCTGTGGGTGCCGCGCAGCTCGCCCGGCTGCTCCGCTCCCAGACCCTGACGGCGCACGAGACGGCCGCGGGCCGCAGGCCGCCCGCATACCGCGCGCTCGCCGACGGCGTCCGCCTGCTCGTGCTCGAGGGCCGGGTCCCGGTGGCGGCCCGGCTGCCCGCGGAGCGTGAACTCGCCGCGGCGCTCACCCTCAGCCGTACAACGGTGGCCTCCGCGTACGAGGCCCTGCGCGGCGAGGGATTCCTCGAGTCGCGCCGGGGAGCGGGCAGTTGGACCGCGGTCCCGGCGGGCAGCCCGCTGCCGACCCGCGGACTCGACCCGCTTCCGCCCGAGACGGCCGAATCGATGATCGACCTCGGGTGCGCGGCCCTGCCCGCGCCCGAGCCCTGGCTGGGCCATGCGTTCCAGGGCGCCCTCGACGCCCTCCCGCCGTACGCCCGTACTCACGGCGACTACCCGGCGGGCCTCCCCGACCTGCGCCGGGCCCTGGCCGACCGCTACACCGCACGCGGCATCCCGACCATGCCCGAGCAGATCATGGTGACCACGGGCGCGATGGGAGCCGTCGCGGCCATCTGTCATCTCTTCGCGGCCCGCGGCGAGCGGGTGGCCGTGGAGGCGCCGTCGTACGCCAATGTGCTGCAGCTCATGCGCGACGCCGGGGCCCGGCTCGTTCCCGTCGCCATGGCCGACGGCCTCGCGGGCTGGGACATCCCGGCCTGGCGGCAGGTACTGCGGGATGCCGCGCCGCGCATGGCCTATGTGATGCCCGACTTCCACAACCCCACCGGAGCGCTGGCGGGCGAGGACCAGCGGCGGGAGATGGTCGCCGCCGCCCGCGCCGCCGGGACGGTGCTGGTCGCCGACGAGACGATGTCCGAGCTGCGCCTGGACCCGGGGACCGAACTGCCCCGCCCCGTCTCGGCGTTCGACCCCGCCGGAAGCACGGTGGTGACCGTCGGCTCCGCGAGCAAGACGATCTGGGCGGGGCTGCGGATCGGCTGGGTCCGTGCCGCGCCCGACGTCATCCGCAGCCTCGTCGCCGCCCGCGCCTACGCCGACCTCGGCTCGCCCGTTCTGGAACAGCTCGCCGTGGCCTGGCTGTTGGGGGACGGGGGCTGGGACGCGGCCGGTGACATCCGGCGCGATCAGGCCCGCGGGAACCGCGACGACCTGGTGGCAGCCCTGCGGTGCCATGTACCCGGCTGGGAGTTCACCGTCCCCAGCGGCGGCCTCACCCTCTGGGCCCGCACCGGCGGGCTGTCCGGCTCGCGGATCGCCGAGGCGGGGGAGCGGCTCGGCGTACGGGTGCCATCGGGACCGCGGTTCGGCGTCGACGGGGCCTTCGAGGGGTACGTCCGGCTGCCGTTCACCGTCGGCGGCGCACTCGCGGAGACGGCGGCCACCCGGCTCGCCGCCGCGGCGCACCTGGTGGAGACCGGTGCTCCCGCCGCCGCGGACACCCCCCGCAGCCTGGTGGCCTGACGTCCACGAGGCGGCACACGGGCCGTACGGGAGGCGGCCCATGGGCCGCATAAGAGGTCGGCACACGGCACGTACGCGAAGCGACACAGGACCGCCGGTCGCGCGGGGCTTCGGCCCGCGCGACCGGCGGCGGTCACGACATGTGCAGCTGAAATGCGGAGATGTGACGGTGGGTCAGTCCACCTTCACCCAGTCGAGGCTGCGCTCGATGGCCCGCTTCCAGCCGTCGTAGCCCTCCGCTCGCTGCTCCTCGCTCCACTGCGGCTCCCAGCGCTTCGACTCCTGCCAGTGGGTCCGCAGTTCGTCCTCGTTCTGCCAGAAGCCGGTGGCGAGCCCCGCCGCGTAGGCGGCGCCGAGGGCGGTGGTCTCCGCGACGACCGGCCGGCTGACCGGTACGCCGAGGACGTTCGCCTGGATCTGCATGCACAGATCGTTGGCCGTCACACCGCCGTCCACCTTGAGCACATCGAGGTGCACACCGGAGTCCTGCTCCATGGCGTCGGCCACGTCGCGGCTCTGGTAGCAGATGGCCTCCAGCGTGGCCCGTGCGATGTGGGCGCCGGTGTTGTAGCGGGTCAGTCCGACGATCGCGCCGCGCGCGTCGGAGCGCCAGTACGGCGCGAAGAGCCCGGAGAACGCCGGGATGAAGTAGACGCCGCCGTTGTCCTCGACCGACCGGGCGAGGCTCTCGCTCTCCCCCGCGTCCTTGATGATCTTCAACTGGTCGCGGAGCCACTGAACGGCCGCGCCCGTGACGGCCATGGAGCCCTCGAGCGCGTACACGGCCGGGCTGCCGTCGAACTGGTAGGCCACGGTCGTGAGCAGCCCGGACTGCGAACGGACCGGCTCCGTACCGGTGTTGAGCAGCAGGAAGTTGCCCGTGCCGTAGGTGTTCTTCGCCTCGCCGGGCGCGAAGCAGACCTGGCCCACGGTCGCGGCCTGCTGGTCGCCCAGCACCCCGGCGATGGGGATGGCGGTGCGCAGCGGCCGGGAGGAACGGGTCCGGCCGTACGCCTCCGCGTGGGCGGAGGGGTTGATGCGCGGCAGCATGGCGCGCGGGACGCCGAAGAAGCCCAGGAGTTCGTCGTCCCAGTCGAGGGTCTCCAGGTTCATCAGCATCGTCCGGCTGGCGTTGGTCACGTCGGTGGCGTGGATGCCGCCGTCGGGCCCGCCGGTGAGGTTCCACAGCACCCAGCTGTCCGTGGTGCCGAAGAGCGCGTTGCCGGCCTCCGCCGCCTCGCGGAGGCCGTCGACGTTCTCCAGCATCCACTTGATCTTGCCGCCGGAGAAGTACGTGGCCGGGGGCAGGCCGGCCTTCCGCCGGATGACGTCACCCTTGCCCTCGCGCTCCAGGGCCGAAGCGATCGTGTCCGTCCGGGTGTCCTGCCACACGATGGCGTTGTGGTACGGGCGGCCGGTCCGCGGATCCCAGATGACCGTGGTCTCGCGCTGGTTGGTGATGCCGATCGCGACCAGATCGGAGGCCTGCAGCCCGCCGTTCCGCAGCGCGTTCTGGATCACCGTGTTGGTGCGCTCCCAGATCTCCACCGGGTCGTGCTCGACCCAGCCCGCACGCGGCAGGATCTGACGGTGCTCCAGCTGGTCCCTCGCCACCTCGTTGCCCGAGTGATCGAAAATCATGAAACGGGTACTGGTGGTTCCCTGGTCCACCGCACCGACGAACTCTGGCATCGCTGCCGCCTCTCGTAAGGTCGTACGGGAAGTCCTGGGCCGGACCGCGCAGTTCGGGTCAGGCCTGTTCGCCCTCGGGCGAGGGAACCCGTCCCGGTTCCTGCGGCGGGGGTTCGACGAGGAAGCGGCCGATGACGAACTTGTACACAGCGGCACCGATCAGGCCGCCGATCAGTGGAGCGACGATCGGAATCCAGAAATAGAGGTTTCCGTACTGGTCTCGCCAGGCGCCGTCATATCCGGTGATGAAGCTCGCCAGCCGCGGGCCGAAGTCACGGGCGGGGTTGATGGCGTATCCGGCATCCGTACCCCAGGCCATACCGATGGCCACCACGATGAGACCGATGATGAAGGGAGCCAGGTTGGCCCCGGGCGGGGTGTTGAGGAGGTCCGTGACGGCGAAGACCAGCAGCACCAGGATGGCGGTGCCGATGATCTGGTCGCGGAACGCGCCCCATTCGCTCACCGGCAGCCCCCCGTTGCCGGGGAGGGTGGAGAAGACGATCTGGGTCTTGAGCGTGTGCCCGGGGTCCGCGGCGCCCAGAACCTCGGTGTAGTTCCAGCGCACGAGCAGGGCGGCGACGAAGGCGCCGGCGGTCTGCGCCAGGGCGTAGGGGCCCACCTTGCTCCAGGGGAATCCCTTGAACGCCGCCAAGGAGAGAGTGACCGCAGGGTTGATGTGGGCGCCACTGAGCCGCGCCGCGACATAGATGCCCAGTGTGACACCGAGACCCCAGGCCCAGGCGATGCTGTCGTGGTCACCGAGACCGCCCGGAGGATCGGTCAGGGCACCGCCCGCCACCACCTGCGCGACCACGCCGCAGCCGAAAAGGATGAGGATCATGGTCCCGGCGAACTCGGCGAAGAGCTCTTTGACCAGAGCCGATCTCGGGGGCTTCGCCTGTCCTGTGTTCTCAGCCATTGAATACCCGCCTTCTCGCAGTGTGGAGGGCGGCCGTGAAGGCCTGCATCCGGCTCATCGTGCGCTCCGGCGAGTCGCGTCCGCGCGCTGGGTGGGTCCATTCGGGGGGCAGGTGTCGATCCGGACGTCCGCCCGGCGAGCCGCCGGAGGAACGGTGTCGGGGCGGTCCGGGAGGAGTTCGAGCACCGCGCGCCGGTGTGCCTCGTCGGCGTTGTCGTCGTACGGGTCCGGTGTGTCGGGCACCTGGATGCGGTGGACGGGGCCCGAACCCAGGCGCGCGTAACCGCGGCCGGGCGGCATGCCGGTGGCCGGGGTCGTGTGCGGTGGAGCACCCAGGGCGGCGCGTACCTGCTCGGTCTCCGCGGCCCCCAATACCACGCGCGCCCGCGTGTGTGAGCGCACGGTCTCCGACAGCGCCTCCGCGTGGTCGAGTTGTTCGCCGACGACGACGGTGACACCGGCCGCCCTGCCGTGGCGGAGCGGGATCTGCAGCAACTCCTGCGGATCCTGGCGGCCCTCGGCGGACGCCAGCAGCGACAGCGCGGCGGGCCGGTCGAGCAGGATCCACAGCGCCCGGCGCGTGTCCTCCGGTGCGGGAAGCCCGGCCTGGCGGGCGCGGTTGGCGGAGACCAGTCTGCGTTCGGTCTCGTTGGCGGCCCACTCCAGGCACGCCAGGGCCCCGCCGGGACCGCACTCCACGGCGAGGACGCCGGGCCGCCCGATCAGGCACGCGTACTCGCCGGCGCCGCTGCCGTCGACCACCAGCACATCGCCGTGGGTGAACGCCTGCAGGGCGATCGAGCGCAGCAGCGTGGTGACGCCGGCCGAGCCGTGACCGAGCGCGAGCAGATGCGGCTCGGTCGAGCGCGGCCCCGTCCGCCACACCACGGGCGGGGCGTCGCGCGGCGCGTCGGCGCCCGACACGGGGACGGTGCGCTGCACTTCGCCCGCGTCGGTGAAGCCCAGCACGGTCTCGCCGGGTGCGGTGACGAAGCGCTGGGCGCAGATGTCGGTGGGCAGCGGCGGCAGCACCGTCAGGGACAGCTCGTTGGCTTCCGAGTCCCAGTCGAACCGGTACTCCCGGCCGCGTCCGCACTTCGCGTACAGCAACTGCTCGATACGGGCGCGGGACTGGGGCTCGCCGTCCGTGAAATAGGGCGGGTAGATGAGCTGAAGCCGCGTCAGCCGCCCGTCCTCGTCGAACTCGTAGGCGGACAGGGCCCGTTCCCACTCGGCGCCGTGCGCGTAGAGGGGACTGGGGTCGTCGGAGGTGGAGAAGTACGGCACGAGGGCCTCGTAGATCACCCGCAGCCGCTGGAGTTCGGGCTCGCCCGGCCCGGACGCGGCCGGGGTGCGGTCGTGGCCGGCCCAGGCCGCGGCGCCCATGAGCGCGATCAGCGCCACCAGCGGCCCGTACGGCAGCAGCGCGACCGCCACGACACCGGCCGCGACGGTCAGGAACGCGGTGCCGCGCCGCTCGCTCGGTGTCGCGGACCAGCGGCGCCGGCCCGCGCCCGCGAGCCGGCGCAGCCCCCGGCCGATGACGATCAGGGGATGGAGGACGTCGGTGACGCTGTCGGCGGCCGTGCGCGCGGCGTCGCGGCCACGGGCGATCGGCGCGGTGGCGGTGAGGATTCGGGGCAGTGGACGCCGGGCCACGGTCGTTCTCCTGTTGTCCTGGAGGGGGCCTGCTGCGGGGCGGACGCGCGGCCGCGTCTAGAACTTGATGCCACCCAGAAGGCTGGCGAGGCTCGCGCTGCCCGCCTTGATGCTGGGGGCGATGGCCGTGCCGGCGAGGAAGAAGCCGAAGAGCGCGCAGACGACGGCGTGGGACGCCTTGAGTCCGTCCTTCCGGAGGAACAGGAAGACGATGATGGCGAGCAGGACGACGCCGGAGATGGACAGGATCATGCGGTTCTCCTGAGTGAGGGGGGACGATCTCCGTCACCATGAGTGGCTTGAGAATCGCAGCATGTATCTGTCGGAGGAAAGGTGCAAACGGGCGATTTGTCATGGAAATGGCCCGGTTGGTTGATCGGCACGCCCCCTGTGGCCGTCATGCCCGGCCGGAACCGATCATTGCCGCAGGCGGCCCCGCTCGGGCCCGGGACGCGGCAGTACGCTGGCGAATCACTCGGACGTGCACGTCGATTGCGGGAGGTGGATCGCCGGATGGGTGCTTCGGAGAGCGGTGACGGCGAGGGCCCGATCGACCCCGAGGTCGTCGAACTGGCGACGAAGCTCTTCGGCCTCGCACGGTCGGGCGACGCCGCCGCCCTGGCCGCGTACGCCGACGCCGGCATCCCCGTGAACCTCACCAACGACAAGGGCGACTCGCTCGTCATGCTCGCCGCCTACCACGGTCACGCGCCCGCCGTGGAGGCCCTGCTGAGCCGGGGTGCCGACCCGGACCGGACCAATGACCGCGGCCAGACCCCACTGGCCGGCGCGGTCTTCAAGGGCGAGGACGAAGTGGTGCGCGCACTGCTCGCGGCGGGTGCGAACCCGAGGGCCGGCACGCCGTCCGCCGTGGACACGGCTCGCATGTTCGGCAAGGGCGAGCTGCTCGAGCTCTTCGGTGCCGAGTGATGCCGGGGCGGGGGCGTGAGGCGGGCGGCCCGCGTGCGAGCGCCGGTCCGGAGGTTCAGAACAGGGGGAGCTGGCCCGGGGAGGGCGGGGCGTCCAGGTCGATCAGCGGCGGCTGACTGTCGCCGATCGGCGTGATGCGCCGCGACCCCGGACACGAGATCAGCTCCAGGACGTTCCGCCGGCCCGGAGGGTCGTGCCGGGCCAGCCGGCCCCCTACGACGGCGATCTGACGGCGGCAGACGGGGCAGGCGCGGCGCGGAGTGGACATGGGCTCAGTTTCCCCCATGCGGCCGGGTCGATGGCCGTGATCCCGCCTCGTGCGCGCCCGTTGGGCCCGGATCCCGCGTGCGGCGAGGGGCTCCGTACGGCCGATGCGCGCCGGGATACCGGGCGGTTCTGATTCCTTGCCAAGCAAGGACAAAGTATTTGAACCCCAATCTACCGATAAAGCACTCCAAAGAGCACAATAGAACTGCTTGCCCGTTGCCGGGCACTGCGCGAACAAGGTGTATGGACCGAAGGAGGCGAGTAGGAATGGCCGATCTCTCGCATCGCCCAGGTGATATCGCGACTCACCCGGACGTACACGAAATGCGGGACCGGTACGCACACATGCTCGAAGGGCGGAGCGCGCCAGCCATCGAGGGACTTGCGTTCCTCGCGGGCGTCTACTGCGCCATCTCCCCCTGGACGGTGCACTTCTCGGCTGCCCGTCCCGAGCTGACACTCAACAACCTCGTTCTGGGAATCGCCATCGCGCTGATGGCCGTAGGACTCGCCGCCGTGCCGGAGAGGATTGGAGGGCTCGGCTGGACCTTGGCCCCGATGGGGGCTTGGCTGATCGTTGCGCCGTGGGTGGTCACCCGCTTCCCCGACACGGGGATGATCTGGAACAACGTGATCGTGGGCGGGGTCGTGTGCCTCCTCGGCCTGATCATCGCGGGCGCGGCCATGAGGTCCGTGGGCCGCGAGAGGTGACAGGGCGGAAGGCGGCCGGACACCCCACCGGCGACAACCTCTCCGCTTCCCGAGCGGCAGCCGCTTGAGCGGCTGCCGCTCACTCGTCGACGGCCATCCGCGCGGGAACGGGACGTGTGGTGCGCCGGGACCGGGGCGCGCGTCGCAAGGTGCCGGATCGCCCGACTGCTCCAGGCGTCCGATTCGTTCAAGACCGGTACGCACCCGCTGCCTACGGTGGACACATGGCACCTCGATTCGACCTCATCGGCCTCGTCGTCTCCGACATGGCCGCATCGCTCGCCTTCTACCGCCGGCTCGGCCTCGTCATCCCCGGTGATGCCGACAGCGAGCCGCATGTGGAGGCCACACTGCCCGGCGGTCTGCGGATCGCCTGGGACACCGAGGACACCGTCCGTTCCTTCGACCCCTCGTGGACGCCACCGCGCGACAGCGGTCGTGTCTCGCTCGCCTTCGCCTGCGACGGCCCCGCGGATGTGGACCGGACGTACGACGAACTCGTGGGCGCGGGCTACCAGGGGCACCTCAAGCCCTGGGACGCGTTCTGGGGCATGCGCTACGCGGCCGTCCTCGACCCCGACGGCAACGGGGTGGACCTCTTCGCTCCGCTGCCAGGCGCCCAGAACCCTTGAGTAGCCGTCGCATCCGCCCCGGCCGGGCCCTGCACGGCGGTGCACGTCGCCGTCGTGCACGGGCTCCGGCCTGACGACGGGCATCCGTGCCCGCGGCCCCGACGACCGCCCGCCCGGCGGTGTCCGTCGTCACGGCCCGGCCGTACGGCTACGACAGCAGTTCGCGCATCGGCACCCCGGCCAGGGCCTTGACCTCACGGGCGAGGTGGGCCTGGTCGGCGTACCCGGTGTCCACCGCGACCTCGGCGAACGGCGTCCCCGTCCGGGCCAGGTCCAGCGCCCGGTTCATCCGCAGCACCCTGGCGAGCGTCTTCGGTCCGTAGCCGAACGCGGCCAGAGCGCGGCGGTGGAGCCGGCGTTCCCCCAGCCCGGCTGCCTCCGCCACCGCCGACACCGGTTCGCCAGCGCGCAGCCCCGCCACCACGATGGCGAGGAGCGGATCGGGCCGCGGGGCGTCCGGCAGCCGGTCCACCGCGATCCTCTCCAGCGCGCCCGCGCGGTCCGTCGCGTCCGCCACGCGTTCGGCCAGGCGCCGGACATCGGCGCCGGGCCACAGAGCGGCAAGCGGGACCCGGAGGTCACGCAGCTCGTGGGCCGGGATCCCCAGGAGGTCGGGGCCGCGGCCCGGCGGGAAGCGCAGTCCGACGTAGTGTGCGCCGGGGACGACGGCGGGCACGTACCCGTGCGTATCGGGACCCGCCACGATCAGCTCGCCGTCGAGCCAGATCAGGTCCGTGCAGCCGTCGGGCAGCACGCGGTGCGGTGCCCCGTCCGCCGTCCGCGTCCACAGCACCGCTCCCGTGGGCCGGGAGAACCACTCCTCGTACGCGTCGTGCGTACGGCGTGTGTCGTCCCTGCCGTCCACGCCCTCCACCTCTCCAGCATCGCACCGCATCCCGCGAGAGCACCCGGCACGGCTCCCGGCCCGTCCGGCAGCCCCGCCCCGCGTCCCCGCGGGGGAGTGGCTCACCCGATGGGCGGCGGTCGGGGGAGTCTTTGCGCCGGGCCGGCGGCGGGGCGCGTCACCTGGGCCGTTGCGGCATTCGCAGGACATCTGATGCTCCGTTGGCGGGACGTCTCCCGCCGCTGCGGCGCGTGCGCTTGACGGGGTGTCGGGGTGGCATGGGGTGAGGCACGGACGCCGCCCCTGGCGGCGAGGCACCCCAGCAGCCGTGCCGGAGGAGGGTCTTCATGCGAACCGCATCGCGTCTGCCGACCGCCGCCCCGGCTGGTCCGGACGCCGCCATCCGCCGCCGGATCGGCAACCACACCTGAGTCGCGAGGACATGGCCTCCGCAGCCGCCGGCCTCCGGCGCCCGGACACGGACCCCCGCGGTCGTCCGGGCGCCGGAGGTCTGCGGCATGTGAGGGGCGTTGCCGGGTCCGTCGCGGACCCGGCCACCCCGAACCCGTACGGAAAGGACACTCCAGTGAGTCCGGTAGACATACGCCGCCGGAAATCCCCCGGCACCACCCGCCGCAGTACCGCACGCCCCGGCATCGTCCGGCGTCTCCTCCTGTGCGGCGGTGTCGCAGGGGCCCTCGGTCTGGTCCCCGCCGCGGGCACCGCGTGGGCCCTGAGCGAGGAACCGCCCCCGGCCCACCAGCTGCTCGGCCCCGAACAGCAGGCGCCCGCCATGGACGCCCGCGCGACCGCGACCGACGCCTTCCCCGACAGCCCCTGGGAGCCGGAATCCCAGGCGGACGACTACGACCCGGTCCGGGAGGTCTTCCCCGACTTCGACCGGCTGCCCTACGTCAACGGCTACGGCTTGGAGGACGACTCCGACCCCGAGGACCCCACCGAGGGCATCGGCGAGGACGAGAGCGAGGAAGCGGACGAGGACGAGAGCGAGGAAGCGGAGGACACGAGCGCCGAGCAGAGCTCGGACGAACCGCTCGAGGGACCGCAGGGCGCCTGGACCAAGCCCATCGCCTCCGGTGAGGTCTCCGCCGCGTACGGCATCCCCGGGGACTGGATCGCCGGGCACCACACGGGCGTGGACCTCGCCGTGCAGGTCGGTACCCCGGTCCGCTCCGTCGGTTCCGGCGTCGTGAAGCAGGCGGGCGACGGCGGCGACTACGGGACGATGGTGCTGATGCGCATGGACGACGGGCGCTACACCCTCTTCGGCCACCTCTCCAAGGTGCTCGTCAAGCCCGGCAAGCGGGTCGCCACCGGAACCTTGATCGGCTACTCCGGCAACACCGGCAGATCATCGGGCCCGCACCTGCACTTCGAGGTGCGCAAGACGGCCAAGTACGGCTCGGACATCGACCCCGTGTCGTACCTGGCTTCCAAGGGCGTCCGCCTCTGAGAGCGCGCGGGCGTGACGCCGACGCACAGGCGCCGCCGGCCGGATCACCGGCCGGCGGCGCCTGCCGCGTCAGGCGGACTTCGCTCCGGGTACGGGGCTTTGCGTCAACTCGGTGGCGGCCCGGGTGGGGTACCCCGCTCCGGACCGCCGTCGCCGGTTCTTGCGGGTCAGACCAGCTTCGCTGTGAGCGTGATGGTCGTGCCCGAAAGCGCCTGGCTCACCGGGCAGTTGGCCTTCGCGTCCTCGGCGGCGGAGGTGAACCCCGCCTCGTCGAGACCCGGCACCTGACCCTGCACCGTGAGGTGGATGCCCGTGATGCCGGTGCCGGGCTGGAAGGTGACCTCGGCCTGCGTCCGCAATTGCGTCGGAGGAGTGCCGGCCTTGGTGAGACCGTTCGACAGTGCCATCGAGAAGCAGGCGGAGTGGGCGCCCGCGATCAGTTCCTCGGGGCTGGTCTTTCCGTTCGGCTGCTCGGCGCGCGCGGGCCAGGAGACCGGGTGGTCCCCGATCCCCGAGGAGTCGAAGGAGACGGTGCCCTTGCCCTCGAGCAGGTTGCCGTCCCAGACCGTGTGCGCGGTGCGCGTCGTGGCCACGATGAATCCCTCCTGTGGTGCGGGTGAATGTCACCCCGGCCGTGCGCTCGGCACGGCCGACGGTCCCCGACGCGCCGTACGACTCGCCCCGTACGGCACCTCTCAGCGGTCGGGCCAGGCCGGCCGGCGCATCAGGTTGATCCATTCGCGATCGTACTGCCCCGGCACAGCCCTGCCCTGGGACGCCCAGCTCCGGGCCAGCGCCGCGTAGATCGGAGCGTCCGGGAGCAAGGGAACCGTTTCGCCACCCGACGGCCTGAGCAGGGTCCTGCGTCGCGCCGTCACCCGTCGAAGCTGCATCGTTGTCACAGTCAACCAACGCCGCCGAGGCGGTTCGGTCACCTTCGCGGCCCCGCACTCACCCGCACCGGCGCCACCTCGCACATGTCATCGACGGCCGCCGCGCCGCCGTGATCCCGGGCCGTCACCCGTCGTTGGAGGAGGCCGGACCGGTGGGAACCGCGCCGGATGAGGATGGGCCGGACGTCGCGGCGCCCGCGGCCGGGACACTGAACACCACGCTCGCGCTGGGCGGACCGTGAGTGAGCTTCCGGCCCGGCTTCAGCGTCGTGCCCGGGGCACCGCCGCAGCCGGGGGAGGGGTGGAGCTCGGCGCTCAGTTCGGTGTTGTTCCGGAAGGCGGTGGCCGAGCCGTTGCCGAGGGGGTAGCAGATCCCGGCACGCGGGGTGCCGATGGACTGGGTGGGGTCCCGGTCGCCGAAGTCGAAGGACAGCGCCCCGGCCGTGGGGGCCGGGGCCGGTTCGACGGGCTCCGGTGCCGACACGGCTCCCGTGCCGGCGGGTTCGGCGCCCCCCGTCGCCTGAGCGGCAGTGAGCGCCACCGCCACGGCTCCGGCGGCCGCCGCGATCGACACGCATCGGTGCATCACGCTCATATGCCATCTATGGGCGAGCGCGGCGGAGCCCGCAACCGCTGAGGTCCGGCCCGACGGGGCGTCAGCGAGAGTGCGGGTCGAGGTCTTCGGAGGTCCGGCGCCACTTCTCGTGCACCACGACCTCGCGCAGCCGCCATCCTGCGTCCGTGCGGCGCAGACCGAAGGCGTACCGGCCGCCCGAGGTGAAGTTCGGTGCGGTGGGCAGCGCCTCGTCCTCCGATACGTCGGGCCGTGCCGCCGCGATCGGCTCCGTGTCCAGCCGCATCGGATTGATGTAGTCCGCCAGTACCAGTGCGCTGTCCCCGGCCTCTCCGTCCACGCTCTCGATGCGGACCTGCCGGTTCATGATCAGATGCTGACGTACGGGAAAGAGCAGCATCGTCTCCTCCAGCCAGGCCGATACGTCGGCGGCCGGCCCCTCGATCCCGCCCGAGCCGCGGTAGTCGGCGCGGCCCTCCGGGGTGAAGAGTGCGCGGTAGGCGGGCCAGTCGCCGTCGTCGACGGCTCTCGCGTAGCCCGTGATCAGATCGTCGATGGCCAGCCGGTCCAGGAGTCCCGTGAGCTGAGCGCGCTGCGTCATGCGCTCAGTGTTGGGCAGTCGCGGGGCACCGCCAAGGGGCCGGAAGGAGTTCCGTACGCCGGCGAAACCCGGTGAGGGCTGGACGGCGGATACGACGAGCGGATCGTCACACTCTTTCGAGGGAGGGCGGCGGGTGGTGCACGGGAGGGCAGCCGCCGCGGACGGAGTCTGGAGCGACAACTCGTCGCCAGTGGCGAAAGGATCCCCCATGCCTCTGCCTCAGGCCCTCGGCGCGTCCCATCTGGCCGTCGACCTCGGCACCTCCCGCACCCGGATGCGCGGTCCCAGAGGGGCGTCGTTCCAGGGCGCTTCGATGCTGGCCGTGGACACCCGGGCCGGCAAGATCGTGGCAGTCGGCGACTCCGCCAAGCGGATGGCCGGCCGTACGCCCCCCGCCATCGAGACCGTCGCCCCCATCCGCCGCGGAGTCATCACCGACTTCGATGCCGCGACGCGGCTGCTGTGGCACGCCATCGGACAGCAGAGGCGCGGCCGGTTGCGGTCCTGGCTGCCGCCGAGGGTGGTGGCCGGCGTGCCCGCGCAGGCCACCGCGGTGCAGCAGCGGGCCGTCGCGGAGGCGTTCGAGTTCGCCGGCGCCCGCTCGGTCCATCTGCTGCCGAAGGTGACACTGGCCGCCATCGGCGCGGGTGTTCCCGTGTGGGACGCGACCGGGACGCTGGTCGTCGACATCGGCGCGGGCACGACCGAGGTCGCCGCCTTCGCCTTCGGCAACCTCGTGGCCGCGGAGTCCATCACGACCGCGGGCGACGCGTTCGGCGAGGCGCTCCGCGGATATCTCCACCAGGAGCACACCCTCGCCCTCGGCTTCGAGGCAGCGGAGGAGCTGAAGATCCGCCTCAGCCGCGCGGCCGCCACGGGCAGAACGACGTGCGTGGACGTACGCGGCCGGGACCGCATCAACGACCTGCCCAAGACCGCGATCCTGTCGGCCGGGGACCTCATGCGGATCGTCGCCCCGGAGGTCAAGCGGATCGCCGCCTGCGTGAGTGCCGTCATCGGGCGCTGCCCGGCGAGCGTGGCGGACGACATCGTCGACCGCGGTCTGGTGCTGACGGGCGGTGGTGCGTTGCTCGGCGGCCTGCCCGAGCAACTGGGCCGCAGTGTGGGCATGGCCGTCCACCTCGTCGACTCCCCTCACACATCGGTGCTCGACGGCGCCGTCCGCTGGGTCGCGGACTCCGCGACGCCCTCCGGACTGCAGCCGCTCCTCGCCCCCATCTGATCCCTCGGCGATGAGAACCGTCAGTTCTCTTACGACACAAGAGAACTGACGGTGCGTCGGACAATCCCCGGATGGAGCAGGAACTCGCGGCACCGGCCGCCAACCCTTCCTACCGTGCGGATATGGACACGATGTCTGGACTGAACACGCGGACCGGCGCAGCGGCTGTCGCCGTCGCGTGTCTGGCGGTCGCCTGCCCGGCGGCACCGGCTCACGCGGACGGCGAGGGACAGCACCACGCCGTGCCGGCCGCGGTCGGTGGGCCCCTGCTGAGCCGGTCCGGGGTTCAGGTGCTGCCGGGCAAGGCGGCGCGTGAACTCCCCTCAGGGCTCTCGGCCCTGTCCTGGATGGTCTCCGACGCCCGTACGGGGCAGGTGCTCGCGGCGAAGGACGCGCACCGCAGGCTGGCACCCGCCAGCACCCTCAAGACCCTCTTCGCGGTGACGGTGCTCCCGAAGCTGCCGCAGACCGCGCTGCACAAGGTCACGCGGAACGACCTGGCCGACCTCGGCGCCGGCAGCAGCCAGGTCGGCATCCAGCCGGGCAAGTCGTACGCCGTCTCGGACCTGTGGCGGGGGGTGTTCCTGCGCTCGGGCAACGACGCTGTCTCCGCGCTCGCCTCGATGAACGGGTCGATGACCGAGACGATCTCCCAAATGCGTGCCAAGGCAAAGGCGTTGGGCGCGTACGACACCCGTGTGGTCTCGGCCGACGGGTACGACGCCCCCGGTCAGGTCTCGTCCGCCTACGACCTGTCCCTCTTCGCCCTCGCGGGTCTCGCCAACCCGGACTTCGTCCGCTACAGCTCCACCGGGGTCGCCGAGTTCCCGGAGGGGCGCAAGGCGAACGGCAAGGTGAAGCGTCATTTCCAGATCCAGAACACCAACCGGCTGCTGACCGGGGCGCCCGGCCTCGACCCGTACCGCGGGCTCATCGGTGTGAAGAACGGATACACCAGCCACGCGGGCAACACCCTGGTCGTCGCGGCGAAACGCGGCGGGCGGACGCTGGTGGCCACCGTCATGAACCCCCAGTCCGGCGTTCCGAACGCCGTGTACGAGGAGGCCCGTTCGCTGCTCGACTGGGGATTCTCCTCGGCGGGCCGGGTCGCCGCAGTCGGGCGGCTGCAGAGTCCTCCCAGCGTGGCCGTACGGGATGCGGTCCACCCACCCCGTGTCGAGGAGGCCGGCATGGTGAACGACGTGACGGACCATGTGCCCGGCGGGGGCGGGGCGGTGTGGCTCGCGGGTGCCGCGGGGGCCGTGACCCTGTGCGGGGGCGCGCTGTTGCTGCGAATGCGGCGCGGACCGTTCCGCCGGCGGATGTGAGGGGACGGGCGGACCGGAGGACGGAGGTCCGGCCCGTCCGTCCCGCCCTCTCAGGCGAGTCGACGCCGCCCTCCCCTCCGATGCGCCCGGTCCGGGCCCTCGATCCGGCGCCTCGGTCCGGCCCCTCTTCCGGCTCAGACGCCGGGCCTGTCGCGCGGGATCCGCTCCAGCAGCCCCCGCATGTCGTCGGCGTGCTCCTCCTCCTGCCCGAGGATGTCCTCGAAGATGCGGCGCGTGGTCGGGTCACCGGAGCCGATCCACTGTGCGATCTCGGTGTACGCGGCGATCGCCACGCGTTCCGCCACCAGGTTCTCCTTGATCATCTCGATCAGGTCGGGGCTGGCGTCGTACTCGGCGTGCGCGCGGGTCGTCAGCGTGTCCGGGTTGAAGTCCGGTGCGCCGCCGAGCTGGACGATGCGCTGGGCCAGCATGTCGGCGTGGTGCTCCTCCTCCTGGGCGTGCTCGAGGAACTCGGCCGCCACCGGCTCCGAGTACAGGCCGGTGGCCGTGTAGTAGTGGCGCTTGTAGCGCAGCGTGCAGACGATCTCGGTGGCCAGCGCCTCGTTGAGCACCTGGAGCACCCGGTCGAGGTCGGCGCCGTACACATCCGTCACAGGGCCCTTTTCGATCTCGGTGCGGGCCCGTTCCCTGATCGTCTCGATGTCGGTGAGGAAATCTGCCATGTCGTAACCGCCTCTCTCGGGGCGCGGCTCGCTGCCGTGGCCGCTGCGCGTAGCCCGTGTCCCCCGATCGGCCACTGATGTCACGGGTGTTCAGCCGACCGGCCGTACCGCGTGACGCACCGTGCTCCGGGGCGAGGAACCGCGCACGGTCGCGGGCGCGCCCGCTCGGCTGCCGGCTGTGGGAGCAGGGCTTCTGCTCGTCGGGCCGCGCTCAGGGCTCCGAGACATCCCGGAGCCCCCTGTCCAGGAGGAAGGAGGCCGCGATGCGCAAGGACGACGGCGGCCGGTTCCGCACGCCATGACGACCGCCGGTTCCGCGGTCCCGCTCAACGGTCCGCGGGGGTGCTTTCGCCGCGGTCCAGCGCCACGGGCGGGAGGAACTCGCCCACCGGCTCCCGGTGCCACCACGCCCCCGTCTCCTTCCGCTCCTGTCGCGTCGTGAAGCGGTACTGGTAGAGCCGTGCCCGTACGTGCAATGGCGGCTCGTCGGGGAACGGCGAGCTGCGCAGCAGCTTCAGCGTCGCCCGGTCGCCCCGCAGCAGCCGTTCCACGAACGGCAGGAACCACGGCTCCGCGTAGGCGGGAGACAGCGCCGCGAACCACATCATCCAGTCCAGGCGCAGGTGGTACGGCGCCACTTGAGGGGGCAGGCGCACCGGATCGCCGGGCTTGCCCGTGAACTCGTACGCCCGCCACACCGTGTCCCGCGTGACCTCCGGCTCGTCGGTCCCCTCGACCACGATCTCGCGGCGGGTGCGGCTGATGCTCCCGAACGCCCCGTAGGTGTTGACCAGATGGAGCGGATTGAACGAACGGTTCATCTGCTGGCGGCGCGAGAGGAGGTTGCGGGCCGGCCAGTAGCTGAGCACGACGATCAGCGCGGCTGCCGCGATCACCAGGACTTCGAACCACACGGGTGAGCCACCGGTCTCCGGCGGCGCGGGCAGGCCCAGCGCCTCGGCCGTGGGAAGGCCGCCGATCGCGGGCAGGGCCAGCACGATGGTCAGCCAGTTCAGCCATGCGAAGTTCCCGGACGCCACCAGCCAGAGCTGGGTGACGATGATGAGCCCCGCGGCGATGCCGGCCACCGGCTGAGGCGTGAACAGGGCGACAGGAACGACGAGTTGGGCCACATGGTTGGCGGCCACCTCGACGCGGTGCAGCGGCTTCGGCAGATGGTGGAAGTACCAGCTCAGCGGCCCGGGCATCGGCTGGGTCTCGTGGTGGTGGTACAGGCAGGTCAGGTCCCGCCAGCAGCGGTCCCCGCGCATCTTGATCAGGCCGGCGCCGAACTCGACGCGGAAGACCAGCCAGCGCAGCAGCCACAGCATGAGCACGGGCGGCGCGGTGTCGGCGTTGCCCAGGAACACGGCGAGGAAGCCCGCCTCCAGCAGCAGCGACTCCCAGCCGAAGCCGTACCAGGTCTGGCCGACATTGACGATCGACAGATACAGCAGCCAGAGCGCGAACCACATCAGCATCGACGCCCACAGCGGCACCGCATCGGCCGCACCGGCAACCACGGCGGCGGCGAGCGCGGCACCGGTCCAGGCGAGGGCGGCGAAGAACCGGTCCGAGTAGTGGAAGTGGAAGACGCTCGGCGACCGCCGGAACGGCACGCGCGCGACGAAGGACGGGACCGGCAGGATCCCGCGGGCGCCGATCAGTGCGCGGAACTGGTTGGCGGCGGTGAAGAAGGCGACCAGATAGATCGCCGCAAGAGCCCGCTGGAAGACCAGCCTCCCGAACCAGTAACCGGAATCTCCGAACCACTCCATGCGGGCCGCTCCTCGGGCAGTCCTCCGTCGGACGATCTTCCTCTACGACGCGTACCCCGCGGCACGTCTCCCACGGCGCCGCGCGGCGGGATCACCTCGACCGCCCGGTGCGGGGCGGAACCGTACCGGCATGCGGCGGGGCCGCCCTTGACGCGGCGGGGCCGCCCTTAACGGGGTGGGGCCGCGCCGCTGGGGGCCGGGTCCGCAATGCGGCAGGGGCTGCCCGGCTCCTGACGACTGTCGGTGCGGGGTCCTAGGCTGACGGCATGGCCGGACGACCGCCGACCGTCGACGCCGCAGCCGGGCTCCCGGCACCCGCGGTGCGGCCCTATGTGCGGCGGTATCTCGGCTATCGCTACCTCGGCTTTCCTCCGGGCGTCCATGTGGGCCTGCCGTCGGCCTGGCTGACCGTGGTCATCAGCCTCGACGAGCCCACGCGGGTCGCACAGACCCCGGGAGCGGCCGCCACGGCGTACGCGGCACTGGCCGGAGGACTGGACACACGGCCGGTCGCCATCGCCCACGACGGCGACCAGTACGGCGTACAGCTCGAACTCTCGCCGCTGGGGTGCCGCGGGCTGCTGGGGCTGCCCGCGGCCGGGCTCGCGCGTGCCGTCGCCGACCTCCCGGACCTGCTGGGGCAGGCGCCGGCCCGAGAACTGGCGGAGCGGATGGCGGAAGGGCGCTCGTGGGCGAGCCGGTTCGCCGTACTCGACGAGGTGCTGGGGCGGGCGATCCGCCGCGACGCGGGGGCACCGGCCGCCGAGGTCGAGAGGGCCTGGCGGTGCGTACGGGACTCGGGCGGAGCCGTGGGCATCGGGGAGATGGCGGCCGAGATCGGGTGGAGCCGGCGCCATCTGACCGCGCGCTTCACGGCGGAGTTCGGGCTGACCCCGAAGGACGTCGCCCGTGTCGTCCGATTCGAGCGCGCCAAGCGTCTGCTGAGCGGCACCGCGCGGCCCGGCCTGGCCGAGACGGCGGTTGCCTGCGGCTACTACGACCAGGCGCATCTGGCCCGCGACTGGCGCGAGCTGGCCGGTATGCCGCCCTCGGCCTGGCTCGCGGCCGGAGACCTCCCGCCCGTGGAATTCGGCACCGATGCTGCCGCATCCGTCCGTGCCGGCGCATCCGCCCCCGACCGCGGTGCCTCCGGCCCGCGCTGAGCTCCCCGTCACCGACGCCCTCGCCGCCGTCCCGGTCGTCCACAGAGTCCTCAGCGCCCTCGGCGTGTGCCGGCCCCCGCCGGGCGCCGCGAAAATCGTCCGGAAGCCGCCGACCTGCCGAGTTCCCATTCGTCCAAGCCAGTGCCATTCCCCGCCGCACAGCATGGCCGCATGACCGATGAAACGCTCGAACGCAACCGCACCCGTACATCGATGTGGCCGACCATGACCTATCGGGACGCCCCTGCCGCCATCCGCTTCCTCACCGAGGCCTTCGGATTCGAGACGACGGCGCTCCACACCGGCAAGACCGACGACGAGGTCGTCCACGCCGAGCTCCGCCGCCCCGACGGCGCCGGCATCATGCTCGGCAGCACCCGTCAGGACAGCGCCATCTGCGGCCTGCCCCCGCGCACCGGCTCCGTCTACGTGGTCACCGACGAGCCCGACGCCGTCTTCGCCCGCGCCACGGCCGCCGGTGCCGTCGTGGTCCAGGGCCTGGAGGACACCGACTACGGATCCCGCGGCTTCACCGTCCGGGATCCCGAGGGCGTCTTCTGGAGCTTCGGGACCTACGCCGGGGCCTGATCCCGCCCCGTTCCCGCCCCGTTCCGGGCCCGAACCGGGCCACGCGGGGCCCGATCCTCCGGCCAGGGATGGCGGCGGCGGGCGATCGTGGGTCCAATAGGGGTAACCAGGTGCTCGTCGCCCGGCGGCCCTGGCAGTGGCTTCGGAGGCGAGGAGGCTCGCGCTCATGACTACTGCGCCCCGTTTTCTGCGGTCCTTGCCGGCTGACGCCCGCGACCGCCTGATGGAACTCGCCCGGGAGGTGTCCTTCCCCCAGGACGCCGAGATCTTCCGGGAGGGGGGTAGAGCGGCCGGCTTCTGGATCATCCGCTCCGGGGCGGTCACCCTCGATCTGCGGGTGGCCGACCGGCGGCGAGCGGCCGTGGCAACCCTCGGGCCGGGCGATCTGCTCGGCTGGTCCTGGCTGTTCCCGCCGTACCAATGGGACTTCGGCGCCGAAGCGCTGAGCCCGGTACGGACGTATGCCTTCGATGGCGCGCAGGTGCGGTCGATGTGCGAGGAGGATCCGGCGCTGGGGCTGGTGATGATGCGCACGGTCGCGGAGATCCTCGCCCACCGGTTGCAGGCCGCCCGTACGCGCCTGCTGGAGCTGTCGCCGTACACGTTCACGGCGTGACCTGTTCCTGCGTGACTCTCCGGCATGGCCCGCTCCGGCGTGGTGTCGCGTGGCATCGCGTGGTGTCCGTCCGACCGGTCCGACGTGGCACAAGCCTGTGGCGCCCGCCGGAAGAAGGAACGGGCGCCACAGGGGGCGGGGCAGGAGGGCCGGGGGCTGCTCCGGCCCCTCCGCCACGCGCTCACGTCGGTCGGCGGAGATGCCGCCGACCGGCCGTCGCTCCTTCAACGTGGCGGCCGCGGTGAGGTTGCGGTCTGCTCACGAACGAGTGGTCGCCCGGCTGACGTCGCACCGCTGGACGAGTGACGTTCCACGCGCCTGTCGCCGTATCGGGAGTACGGCTCGCCAAGTTGTCCCCGTGGCTTGGAGCATCTCTTGACCGCCGGCCCCGCGTCCGCGTCCACCCACCGCGCGCACCATCCGCCCGTCGCTCGTTCCACCGCGGTCCGGGCAGGCGGAGGAGGAGCTGCAGGCTGTCTTCCGGGTACGTAGCGGGAGTCCATCGCAGAGATCCGGAGAGGGGTGGCAGTACGCTTCACGCACGGCGACGTCTTCACCGAGCACTACTGGCGCGACCGCTGGTACGCGGTCAAGGAGGTGCGGAGCGCGGACGGCCACCTCAAGGGCTGGTACTGCGACGTCGCCCGCCCCGCAAGCGTGGAGCAGGGCGGGCTCGTCGTCGAGGACCTGTATCTCGACCTGTGGGTGTCCGCGGACGGCGCGACCGTTCTGCGTCTGGACGAGGACGAGTTCCTGGAGAGCGGCCTCCCGGAGCGCGACCCGGCGGCAGCGGGCCGGGCCCGTGACGCGCTGGACGACCTCGAACGCCTCGCCCGCGAGGGCGGGTTCACCGCACTCCTCGACCTGCCGACGGGGCGATGAAGGGGGCGACGGGCGGTCGCTGCCGTCACTTCCGACGGGGTGAAAGCTCCTGTCCCGGCCAGGAGCGGGCAGCAGGGGGGTGCGCCTGGAGCGGGTCCCGTGATGCAGCGGGAGGGCCCTCGCCGTGACCGCGGGTCGGCTCCTCCGGCCGGGACAGGAGTCGTGCCGGACGCCGCAGCACCTCACCAGCGTGTCTGCGAAGCCTTACCAAGTTGATCACATCTGCTGTCCGCGTACGTGCGGAACAGGGCCGCACGTCTCGGTGATTCGCCCGACACGGTGATGACGACCGGCAATTGTACGAATCACTGCAACGGCGTCCGGGTGCCGGAGGCGGTGGCAGATCACCGGCCATCAACCCCGGGACGGGGCCTCGCGTGTGCGCGTCCAGGTCAACAGCCCTTGTTCCGACCAGGTGTTGATGACCCGCTCCGCCGGGACGCCGCACTCGCCCGCCCTCGCGCAGCCGTTCACCTGCCAGTCGAGCTGTCCCGGCGCGTGCGCGTCGCTGTCGATCGCGAAGAACACCCCGGCGTCGACGGCCTGCCGCAGGAGCCGGCGGGGCGGATCCAGGCGCTCGGGGCGGGAGTTGATCTCCACCGCCGTCCCGGACTCCGCGCAGGCGGCGAACACCGCGTCCGCGTCGAACTGCGACTCCGGCCGGCTGCTCAGGAGCCGCCCGGTGCAGTGTCCCAGGACGTCCACGAGCGGATTGCGGACCGCCGCGACCATACGCCGCGTCATGTACGGGCGCTCCATGCGGAGTTTGGAGTGCACCGAGGCGACCACCAGGTCGAGCCGGTCGAGCAACTCCGGCTCCTGGTCCAGGGCGCCGTCGGCGAGGATGTCGACCTCGATACCGGTCAGCAGCCGGAACGGGGCGAGTTCCTCGTTCACGGCGGCGACCACGTCGAGTTGCTCGCGCAGCCGCTCCGCGGACAGTCCGCGGGCGACCGTCAGCCGGGGGGAGTGGTCCGTCAGCACCGCCCACTCGTGGCCCAGTCCTGCGGCGGTCCGGGCCATCACCTCGATCGGGCTGCCGCCGTCCGACCAGTCCGAGTGCAGATGGCAGTCGCCGCGGAGCGCCGCGCGCAGCTCGGCCGCGCCCGCGTCAAGCGGCTCCCGCTCGCTCTCCGTCTCCAGCTTCGCCAGGTAGTCCGGCACCTCTCCGCGCAGGGCCTCCCGAACGACCTTGGCGGTCTTCGGCCCGACGCCCTTGAGGGACTCCAGCGCGCCGGTCCCGGCGCGCCGCTCCACCTCCTCGGGGGGCAGTTCCGCCAGAACCCCCGAGGCCGTACGGAAGGCACGGACGCGGTACGTGGGTGCGCCGGAGCGTTCGAGGAGGAACGCGATCCGGTCGAGGGCCTCCAGCGGATCCATCGCACACCCCCTACGTCCGGGCCGCGCCCGCGAAGTCCGCCGGGCCCAGCTCCGCCGGGTTCTGACCGGTCGAGACGACGTGCAGGGCGATCTCGCGCAGCTTGACGTTGAGGCTCTGCGACGCGCGTACGAGCATGCCGAAGGCCTCGCGCGAGGTCACCCGGTGGCGCTCCATGAGGATGCCGGTCGCTTCCCCGATGACCTGGCGGCTGGCGACGGCGTTGGAGAGGTTCTCGACCGCGGTGGCGGTGGAGAGGGCGATCGCGGCGTGGGTCGCCAGGACGGCCATGGTCTTGGCGGTGTCAACGCTGAAGGCGCCCGGCTCGGTCGACAGCAGGTTGAGGCGGCCCGAGATGTCCCGCTCCTGAGTCAAGCGGCAGCTCAGCATGGAGCCGATGCCCAGGCGGGCCGCCTCGCCCGCGAACCGGGGCCACCGCCGCTCGGCGGTCATGTTCTCGATCCTGACCACCGGCTCGGCGGGGCTGCCGCCGCTCTCGAGGAGGCAGGGGCCCTCGCCGGCCTCGGTCTGGGCGAGGTCCACGGCCGGCACGAGCGGATGGGTGTACGCGGGGCTCTCCAGGGGCCTGCCGCGCCGCAGCAGGGTGACCCCGGCGTACTGGGCGCCGTCCGCGGTGGTCGCGGCCAGCTCCGTGATCTCCTGCAGGACCTGGTCGCGTGAGGGCTGCCCGTGCAGGGCCTCCGCCATGGCCGCGAACGCCTCCGACAACCACAGTGCGGACCCGGCATCGCCCATCCCGGAACCTCCTCGTCGAGAACCGGATATCCAGCCTGTCCATTGGCAAATTACCCAATAGATCACATTTTGCCCCGCAGGTGGCGGGGAGTCCGGCCCGGGACCCTCATGAAGGACGAACGGCGCTCCCTCGCCGGACACCGATCTCACCCCTCCCGGGTGATGCCGTCACTGCCCCCGCATGGCGACGGTAAGCGCATGGACGACTACCCGCTGATCGCCGACCACGGGCTGATCGGGGACCTGCAGACGGCCGCGCTGGTGTCCACGGACGGGACCATCGACTGGTACTGCTGCCCCCGCTTCGACTCGCCCAGCGTCTTCGGCTCCCTGCTCGACCACAAGAACGGCGGCCACTTCCGTGTGCGCCCCGTCCAGGACGAGTACTCCGTCAAGCAGCTCTACCACCCCAACACCGCCATCCTCATCACCCGGTTCATGACCGAGGACGGCGCCGGCGAGGTGGTCGACTTCATGCCGGTCTCGGAGGAGCGCAAGGCCACCCGGAACCACCGCATCGTGCGCATGCTGCGCTGTGTGCGGGGCGAGATGGAGTTCGCGGTGGACCTCGTCCCGCGGTTCGACTACGGCCGCAAGCCGCACCAGCTCCACGCCTTCGAGCGTGGCGCGGTCTTCTCCGGCGACGGCATGGAGCTGACCGTCCACACCGTGCGGGAGCCCGAGGACTCGCGCCCCGCCCGCGTCACCCGCGTCGAGAGCGAGGGCGGCGGAGGCATCCGGGCCTGGCTGCCCCTCAAGGCCGGACAGCAGCGCGGGCTGGTGCTGGAGTCCTACGCGGACGGACCGCCCCGGGAGATCGGCACCGCGGAGTTCCAGAAACTCTTCGACGACACCGTCCATTACTGGCGGAGCTGGCTGCGCCGTTCGCAGTACATCGGCCGCTGGCGGGAGGCCGTGGAGCGGTCGGCGATCACGCTGAAGCTCATGACGTACGCCCCGAGCGGTGCGCTGGTGGCCGCGCCGACCGCAGGGCTGCCCGAGCAACTCGGCGGCGAACGCAACTGGGACTACCGGTACACCTGGATCCGCGACGCCTCCTTCTCCGTCTACGCGCTGCTCAAGCTGGGCTTCACCGAGGAGGCCGGGGCATTCATCGGCTGGCTGCGCGACCGCGTCTCCGAGAAGGCCGGGGGCAAGGAGGGCCCGCTGAGCATCATGTACCGGGTCGACGGCTCATCGGACCTGACCGAGGACGTGCTCGACCACTGGGAGGGCTACCGCGGATCGCGCCCCGTGCGGATCGGCAACGCAGCCTCCGACCAGCTCCAGCTCGACATCTACGGCGAGGCGCTGGACAGCATCTACTTCGCCGACCAGCGAGGCATCCAGCTCGACCACAAGGCCTGGACCTCGCTCAGCACCATCATCGACTGGCTCGCCGAGCACTGGGACCAGCCCGACGAGGGGATCTGGGAGACCCGCGGCGGCCGCCAGGACTTCACGTACGGCCGGCTGATGTCCTGGGTCGCCTTCGACCGGGCGGTGCGGCTGTCCATCGAGCGCGGGCGCCCCGCGTCCCTGCAACGCTGGATCACCGAACGCGATCTGATCTACCAGCAGATCATGGAGCAGGGGTGGAACCCCGACCGGAAGGCGTTCGTGCAGCACTACGGCAGCGATGTGCTGGACTCCTCCCTGCTGCGGATGTCCACCGTCGGCTTCATTGCCCCGCACGACCCGCTGTGGGTCTCCACGCTCTCGGCCATGGACGAGGAGCTGGTCTCCGACAGCCTGGTGTACCGCTACAACCCGTCGGCCTCGCCCGACGGACTGCACGGCGCCGAAGGGACCTTCTCGCTCTGCACGTTCTACTACGTCGACGCGCTGGCCCGGGCGGGCAAGCTCGACCAGGCGCGGCTGGCCTTCGAGAAGATGCTCACGTACGCCAACCACCTCGGGATGTTCTCCGAGGAGGTCGCCCTCACCGGCGAGCAACTGGGCAACTTCCCGCAGGCGTTCACGCACCTGGGCCTGATCGACGCCGCCATCACGCTCGACGCGATGCTGAACCGGGCCGAGCGGACCGCGGTCGGCGCCCCCACGGCACCGCCGGGCATGGCCGCGTGACACCGCCGGCCGCACCGGGCACGTGTCCGGTGCGGCCGGACGTACGCGATGCTCGCCCGATGACCGCTACAGCAGGCCCTGTTCACGGGCCGAGGCGACGGCATCGCGGCGGCAGCCCACCTGCAACTTCCGGTAGATGCTGCGCAGATGGGTCTTGAGGGTGTTGACCGAGACGAACAGATCCGCCGCGATCTCCTCCAGCGTGAGAAGCGAGGGGAGCTGTTGAAGGAGTGCGGTCTCGCGCGGCGTCAGGGTCACGGCCGCGGCGGTCTCCCCGCCGTTGGGCATGATCCGCAGCACCTCGGTCGCGAACGGTTCGAGCGGCCCGGTGCCCGGCAGCGAGCGGACGAGCAACTTCCGCAGACCGGGTGCCGACACACGGAAGGGCCGCAGCGCCTGGCGGGGCCCGGCGAGCTCCACCGCCTCGCGCAGTGCGTGCGCCGCGCGAGGCTCCTCGCCGTACGTCGCGCACAGACGGGCCTCCAGCAGCCAGGCCTCGATGAGCGTGCTGACGACGACCGGTTCCGCCGATCCGTCCAGGGCCCGTCGCAGCGCCGACCGCGCCGACTCGCCCTGCCCCCGGGCCGCCAGGACGGCGGCTTCCAGCACGGTGGTCTCCGCACTGCCGTCCAGCCGGACGCGGGCCCTCTCCAGCGCCTCCACCGCCCACGGGTGACGGCCGGCGGTCAGCGCCATCTCGACCTCCGCCACCGCGCCGAAGGCGACCAGTTCCGGCATGAGCGGCCGGTCCGCGCATCCCGCCCACGCACGGCGGAGGTCGAGCAGGCCCTGGTGGCGCTCACCGAGCTCGTAGGCGGTGACCGCGCCGACCATACGGGCGCCGAACTCCATGCTGGGGTCGGCCTGTCCGCGGACGGACTGCCGCGCCAGCCGCGAGTAGCGCTCGGCGAGGGCGGAGTCCGCCTGCTGCAACTCGGCCCAGGCGGCGGCCTCGTAGGCCGGAGCGCACAGCGCGGTACGTTCCCAGCCGCGCGCCAGGGCGAAGGCCGCGGCCTCCTCGCCGAGGTGCGCGGCGCGCGCGAAGCTGCACTCGGCCGCGGCAACCGCGGCCAGGCAGCTCATGCACTGCGCGGTGAGATGGTCGAGGCCGCGCCGTACGGCAATGGTGAGCGCCGACTCCAGGCCGGCCTTGCCCTGCCCGAGGTGGCCCAGTTCGACATGGACCATCCCGCGGTCCGCCATCGCCAGTGCTGACAGATCGTCACCCTCCAGTGCGCCCAGGGAAATCGTCTCGGCGATGTGCAGCGCCTCCGACAGACTGCCGCCCATCCGGGCCCGCTTGAGCCGGGCGATCTGGCGCAGTGCCCGCACGCGAGGGTCGGCGGGGTGCGGCTCCGTTCGCGCGTGCAGGGCGAGATGGCGGCTGCCGCTGACGACGTCACCCGCGTCCAGGTCCGCCAGGGCGGCGGCCAGCAGGAGCCCGGGCTCGGCGATCATGGCCGGTTCGGGCAGTTCCTCCAGCAGCCGCCGTACGGTCCCTCCGCGGCCGGACATCACCAGCCCGGTGGCGTGCCGCTCCATCAGCGTCGAGGCACGGGCGAGATCGGACGCGGCGAGGGCCTGCCGCACGGCTTCGACCGGCAGGTCGTGGGCCTCGTACCAGTCCGCCGCGATGCGGTGCAGTTCGGGCACCGTGCGGGGGTGGCGGCGGCGCAGCTCCGCGTAGAGATGGCTCCGCAGCAGTGCGTGGTAGCGGTGCCAGGCGGCGCCGGGGCCGGAGCGGCTGATGAGGACGTTGCCCCGGTACAGCCGGTCGAGCATCGCGGCCGCGTCGTGGCGTCCTGTCAGGGCGGAGGCGAGTTCGGCGGAGAGCCGTTCGCAGACGCTCGTACGGAGCAGGAACTCCCGCTCCGCGGGCGGGCTCCGGGACAGGATCTCGCCCGCGAGGTAGTCGGCAACGCTCCGCTCGTCGCCGCTGAACCCGGCGATGAACGCGCTCGGGTCGGGGGCCAGCCGCATCGACACCGCGGCGAGCCGCAGGCCGGCCGGCCATCCTTCGGTGAGCCGCATGAGCCGGGCCAGATCGCGCGGTGCCGGCTCCAGCCCGTACTCCCGCAGCAGCTCGGCGGTCTCCGCCTCGGTGAAGCGGAGCGCCTCCTCGCGTATCTCGTGCAGCAGGCAGGCGAGCCGGAGGCGGTAGAGCTGGAGCGGCGGGTCGCGGCGGGAGGCCAGGACCAGGCGCAGCCAGGCGGGCTGGTGGCGGATCAGGAGTTCCAGCCCGTGCAGGGCCAGCGGGTCGTTCAGGGCCTCGAGCCCGTCGAGTACGAGGACGACCCGGGTCTGCGCTTCGGGTGCCGCGATGTCGCCGGGCGGGACGGCGAGCGAGGCCAGCGCCGGTTCCTGGACGGCCCCGGTCGCGAGCAGGGCCGACCGTACGGCGTGCCAGAGGTGGCGGGGGTCGTTGTCGTCACCGTCGACGCGGACCCAGGCCACGGGGGAGCCGGTGGTGAGTACCCATGCGGCGAGGAGCATGGTCTTGCCGTAGCCGGCGGGGGCGCAGACCAGGGTGACGGGCTGGGCAGCCGCCGTATCGAGGGCGGCGTGCAGCCGTTCCCGGGTGATCAGGGTGGGAGTCGTCCCGGGAACCGTGATCTTCTCCGACGGAATCCGCACCCCCGTGGAGCGCGGACCACGTCTTTCGCCCATATGCCCACGGTATGGCCGCCTCCCCGGGCCCTCAACTCGGACCCGGCGGCCCAGGCGCGCACGGGGGCGCGCCAGGCCCCTGCGCCCGGCCTTCCGCACCGTCCGGCGACTTCACCCCTGACGGGTGAGGACCCCGTGCCCCTGTTCGCGGACGCTGTGATCGGATACGAGTGGCAGGAGGAGAAGATGGACGGCTTCGTGAACCTGGCCTACGACTATCCGGTCCTGGGCGTCTTCTGGACCGTGATGTGGTTCTTCCTGTGGGTGCTGTGGCTCACCGTGCTGTTCCGGGTCATCGTCGACATCTTCCGCGACCGGGACATGAACGGCTGGGCCAAGACGGCCTGGCTGCTGTTCGTGCTCATCGTGCCCTTCCTCGGTGTGCTGGTGTACGTGGTCGCGCGGGGCCAGGAGATGGGCATCCGCGAGGCGCAGCACGCCCAGGATCAGCGCAAGGCCTTCGACGAGTACGTCAAGGAGGCCACCGGCACCGGACACGGCGCGAGCACTGCCGACGAGCTGGCGAAACTTTCCGACCTCAGGGCCAAGGGCGACATCTCGGAGGAGGAGTACGCCCGCGCCAAGGAACGGATTCTGAACTGACCCGGGCCCTCCCGGACCTCTCGGACCCCTCTGGAATCGAGGTAGCACCATGAGCGGAATGACCGAAGGCCGTACCGCCGCCCCCGGCCCTCCTCAGCACGGAACTCAGCATGAGGGGCTGGCCACCGGTCTGGTGGTGTTCGCCGCCGTCATGCTGATCCTCACCGGCCTGCTCAGTGTCTTCCGGGGCATCATGGGCATCGCCGAGGACGACATCTTCGTCACCACGCAGAACTACGCGTTCGAGTTCGACGTGACGGGGTGGGGCTGGATCCACCTGGCCATCGGCGCCCTGGCCGTCCTCGTCGGCTTCGGCCTCTTCACCGGCGCACTCTGGGCCCGTATCGCCGGTGTCGCACTGGCGGGGCTGGCGCTGATCGTCAACTTCCTGTCGATCCCGTACTACCCGTTCTGGGCGATCGTGCTGATGGCCCTGGACGCCTTCATCATCTGGGCGCTGTGCGTGGCCAGAAAACCCCAGTTCTGACGTCCCGTGACTCCACCGGACGACCTTGTGTCGTCCCGGTGACGTCGCATCGGTCGTACGGCCCGGCCGCGCCGGTCAGTGCTTGGCGCGGCTGGGCTGTACGCGCTTGGGCTCGCCCTTCATCTTCGGGTGCTCCGGCGGGTAGGGGAGATCGCCCAGCCCGTGCTCCCGCTCGTCCCGGTTGGCCAGGTCGAGCGCGGCGTCCAGGGAGAACGCGTGCTCCTCCATGTCGGCGTGCACATCGCCGACTTCGGCGTAGCGCACGGGCATCGTCGCCAGATCGAAGTCCTCGGGGCGGGAGTCCGGCAGCTCCTCCCAGCGCAGCGGCGCCGACACCGTGGCATTCGGCTTGGGGCGGACCGAGTACGCGCTGGCGATGGTCCGGTCCCGGGCCGTCTGGTTGTAGTCCACGAAGATCTTCTCGCCGCGCTCCTCCTTCCACCAGGAGGTCGTGATGCGCTCGGGGGCGCGCCGCTCCAGCTCCCGCGCGATGGCGATGGCGGACCGCCGTACCTGGGTGAACGTCCAGGCGGGCTCGATCGGGACGAAGACGTGCAGCCCGCGGCCGCCGGAGGTCTTCGGCCAGCCCCGCAGGCCCAGTCCGTCCAGGACGTCGCGCAGCTCCTGTGCGGCGCGCAGCGCGTCGGCGTAGTCCGTGCCCGGCTGCGGGTCGAGGTCGATGCGCAGCTCGTCGGGGTGTTCGGTGTCCTCGCGCCGCACCGGCCAGGGGTGGAAGGTCAGACAGCCGAGGTTCGCGGCCCACACGACGGCCGCCGGTTCGGTGGGGCAGATCTCGTCGGCGTACCGCCCGCTGGGGAAGGCGATGCGTCCCGTGGGGATCCAGTCCGGGAGATTCTTCGGGGCGCGCTTCTGGAAGAACGATTCGCCTTCTACGCCGTCCGGGTAGCGCTCCATGGTCGTCGGCCGGTCGCGCAGCGCGCGCAGAATGCCGTCGCCGACCGCCATGTAGTAGCGCGCGAGGTCGAGCTTGGTGAATCCCCGCTCCGGGAAGTACACCTTGTTCGGGTTCGACAGCTTCACCGTGCGCTCGCCCACCGTGAGCTCAACCGTCTCTCGCATAGGGCCACGCTAGGCCGGTCCGCGGCCCGCCGCACCCGGCCGTGAGGCCGATTTTCCGGGGTGTACGGCCGTTCCGGCAGGCGCGCGACCGCCGCCCCGACCACAATGAGGAGCCATGGACCTTCCGGTGATGCCTCCGGTCAAGCCGATGCTGGCCAAGTCCGCGGCGAAGATCCCGACCGGCATGCACTACGAAGCCAAGTGGGACGGCTTCCGCGCCATCGTCTTCCGCGACGGCGACGAGGTGGAGATCGGCAGCCGTACCGGCAAACCGCTCACCCGCTACTTTCCCGAGCTGGTCACCGCGTTCCGCGAGAACCTGCCGCCGCGCTGCGTCCTCGACGGCGAGATCGTCATCATCAGCGGAGGCCGCCTGGAGTTCGACCCGCTCCTGGAACGCATCCACCCCGCCGACTCCCGCGTACGGCTCCTCGCCGGGACCACCCCGGCCAGCTTCGTCGCCTTCGACCTGCTCGCACTCGACGACACCTCTCTGATGGACACCCCCTTCCGTGAGCGGCGGGACGCCCTGAACCGCGCCTTGCGCGATGCCGCGGATCCGGTGTTCACCGCGCCGGTCACCGATGACCACGAGGTCGCCCAGCGGTGGTTCCAGCAGTACGAGGGCGCGGGTCTGGACGGTGTCATCGCCAAGCGGCCCGACCTCGGCTACCGCCCCGACGAACGCGTCATGGTCAAGGTCAAGCACGAGCGGACCGCCGACTGCGTCGTGGCCGGCCTCAGACTCCACAAGTCCGGCCCGGTCGTCGGCTCCCTGCTCCTCGGGCTCAACGACGCGTCCGGCCGCCTCCAGCACGTCGGTGTCTGCGCCGCCTTCCCGATGCGGCGGCGCGCTGAGCTCATGACCGAGCTGGAGCCGCTGCGCATGCCCAGCGTCGAGGGCCACCCCTGGGCGGCGTGGGCGGAGGAGGAGGCGCACGCGACCAGCCGTATGCCCGGAGCGCCGAGCCGCTGGACGGGGACGAAGGACCTGTCCTGGGTGCCACTGCGCCCCGAGCGAGTCCTGGAAGTGGCGTACGACCACATGCAGGGGGACCGCTTCCGGCACACCGCCCAGTTCCGCCGCTGGCGCCCCGACCGCGAGCCGGAGTCGTGCACCTACGCTCAGCTCGAAGAGCCGGTCCGCTACGACCTCGGGGAAGTCCTGGGCACCTAGGCAGTGTCGTTCGCGGCGGCCCGGATCGCTGCCGTGTCGCGATCCGGGCCGGGGGCGGTCAGGCGCTGTGCCGGCCGGTGAAGCCGACGATGAGCTGCAGCCACTCCTCGGGGCGTTCGACCATGGGCAGGTGGCCGGTGGCGATGTCCACCAGTTCGGCACCGGGTATCCCGTCCGCGAGCTGACGGTGCAGGCGGGTGGATGTGAACCGGTCCTGGGTGGTGGAGACGACCAGGGTGGGCACCTGGACGCGCGGCAGGTCGTCGCGTACGTCGGCCCGGGGCGCCAGTTCGGCGTGCTCGGGGGTGCCGTCGGCGACACTGGCGGCGGTGAATCCGACGGCCTGCCGGAGCTGCTCGTCCGGCATCGCGTCCAGGGCGTCGGCGCCGACGGCCATCATCGTCAGGTATTCGGCCAGGAGTTCGCGGTCGCCCGAAGCGGCCAACTTGCGCCAGACGGGCAGGGCGAGCGCGAGCCGGTTGTCGCGGTGGGAGAAGGTCGCGGTCAGCACGAGAGCGGTGACGCGCTCGGGGTGGCGGGTGGCCGCGCGGATCGCGACAGGGCCGCCGAGGGAGTATCCGGATACAGCGAAGGTGTCCAGGCCCTCGGCGACGGCGGCCGAGACGAGCTGGTCGGCCAGGTCGTCCAGCGACAGCGGCGTGCCGGCGCGGGGGGTGTCACCACTGCCGGGGTAGTCGACGCCGACGACGGTGTGATGGGCCGCCAGGCCTTGCAGGATCGGGCCGTAGGTGCCGGCCACGCTGCTTCCGGCTCCGTGCGCGAGAGCGAGACCGGGGCCGGAGCCCAGGACCGTGCGGGCGAACGCGGCTTGGGGGAGGGGGTGTGCGGACATGGGTGTTCCGATCTTCGAGGATGACGGGTTCGATGACGGGCTTCAGGTGCGCCCTGGGGACCGGCAGCGACCCGCTCCGGGGCGGGCAGCAGTGCGCGGCCGTCGGCGGTGAGTGTGCGGGTGGCGGTCCCGGGGCGGGAACCGGTCATGGGTGAAGAGCCCGGCGTCGAGGAGTTCACGCAGCCGGTCGGAGCGTCTGGGCGCTCAAGTCTCCGACGGCGGTGCGCAGTTCGCCGAAGCGGGCGGGACGGGCGGTGGTATCGGAGGTCAGGGCAGCAGGACGGCCTTGCCCCGGTTGCGGTGCGCTTCCAGGTCGGCGTGCGCCCTCGCGGCTTCCGCGAGGGGGTAGGTGCGCCAGACCGGGACGGTGAGTCCTCCGGTGGCGGCCAGGCCGACCAGCTCCGCCAGGGCGTCACCGGTGCGGTCGCCGCCGCCCGCGCTGAAGCGGACACCGTGCCGCGCTGCGGACATGTCGGCGATGGTGACGACGTGTGCGCTGTCGCCGGTCAGGGCGACGGACTCGGCGAGCACGCCGGCGCCCGAAGCGTCGAGGACGGCGTCGACACCCTGGGGTGCCGCGGCCTTCACCCGCTCCACCCAGCCGTCGCCGTAGCGGACGGCGTCGGCTCCGAGCGTGGTGAGACGCTCGATGTCGTGTGCGCCGACCGTTCCGACGACGGTGACGCCCCGGGCGACGGCGAGCTGGGCCGCGATGATGCCCACGCTGCCCGCGGCGCCGTGGATGAGCAGGGTCTGCCCGGCCCGCACGTCCAGTTCCGCCAGGACACGGGCGGCGGTCAGGCCGACCGTGACGAGTGAGGAGGCGACGTCCCACGGCACGGCGTCGGGCTTGGCCACCGGCCGGTCGAGCAGGGCGTACTCGCCGTAGCTGCCGCCGGTGGTCGCACCGAGCACCGCGTCGCCCACGGACGCGCCGGCTCCTTCGCCGACGGCATCGACGACACCGGCCGCGTCCAGGCCGGGGGTCACGGGGAAGCGGGCCGGGATGCTGCCGGCCATCAGCCCGGACCGGATCTTCATGTCGAGGGGGTTCACGGAGGCGGCCCGCACGCGGATGCGGACCTGGCCGGGGCCGGGCTCCGGCGTGGTGACCTCCGACAGCCGCAGCACGTCGGGCGTGCCGTACTCGGAGAAGGTGATCGCTGTGGACATCAGGAACTCCCAGGTAGAGGACTTGTCGACGACTGGCGGGGTCGTCAGCCGGTGGGGCCGTTGAGGGCGGGGTAGTCGGTGTAGCCGCGGTGGTCGCCGCCGTAGAAGGTGGACCGGTCCGGCGTGTTGAACGGACCGCCGGCGGCGAGGCGGCGGGGCAGGTCGGGGTTGGCCAGGAACAGCGCTCCGTAGGCCACCAGGTCCGCGCTCCCGTCCTCGACCAGCTTCAGCGCGCCGGGTCCGGTGGTGTCCGGGTAGGTGAAGGGGTTGAGGACGAACGTGCCGGGCCACGCCTTGCGCAGCCGCGGCGTCAGCTCGGCGTCGGGGCCCTCCATCAGGTGCAGATAGGCCAGGCCCGATCCGGCGAGCCGCGCCAGGAGCGCCTCGTAGACCTCGTCGGGGTCGGTCTCGGACATGTCGTTGTACTGATTTCCGGGCGAGATCCGCAGGCCGACGCGCTCGGCGCCGATCGCTTCGGCCACGGCGGCGACGACCTCGACGGCGAAGCGGATACGGCCTTCGGTGCCACCGCCCCAGCCGTCGGTGCGCCGGTTGGTGTGGTCGGACAGGAACTGGTGGATCAGGTAGCCGTTGGCGCCGTGGAGCTCCACGCCGTCGAATCCGGCCTCGATCGCGTGGCGCGCCGCGGTGGCGAAGTCGGCGACGGTCTGCCGGATCTCCGCCTCGCTCAGCTCCTTCGGCGTCACGAACTCCTTGGGCCCCTCGTGGGTGTAGACCCGGCCCTTGGCGGCCACCGCCGAGGGCCCCACCGGGACCAGGCCGTCGGGCAGCAGACTCGGGTGACCGATCCGCCCGGTGTGCATGAGCTGCGCGAAGATCACGCCGCCCTCCTCGTGCACGGCGTCGGTCACCTTGCGCCACGCCCGCACCTGGCCAGTGGTGTGCAGGCCGGGGGTGTCGGGGTAGCCCTGGCCGATCGGCGACGGCTGGATGCCCTCGGTGACGATCAGCCCGGCTGCGGCGCGCTGCGCGTAGTACGTCGCCATCAGCTCCGTCGGCTCGGCGCCGGTCCCGTAGGCACGGCTGCGGGTCATCGGCGCCATCACGATGCGGCTGGCCAGGCGCTTGCCGCCCAGGTCGATCGGATCGAACGCGGAGGTCGCGATAGTCATGATGAGTTCCCTCGGGGTGCGTGGTGGCTGCGCGGCACGGGCACGACGGGGTGCCCGAACCGACAGAGATGCCTGCCTGGACAAGTAAATCACCTGTCCGAACAAGTAACTACCTCGAATCTGTTCCTCGGGGTCATGTGTGAAGTGAGTAACATGACGGCGATGGCGTGGGAGGTGTGGTCTGACCTGGCCATATGAGAGGAGGCGCCAGAGTGGCCCCATCCGCTTCAACTGAGCGGTAGGGTTACCTTGGCCAAGCAGTAAAAGGACGCCGATCGATACAGGGGAGGAAGAGATGACACAGCTCACGCCCGACGACGGGGGCGAGCCTGTGGTGACGGGGCGGGAAGCCACCGTGCCGGTGCCGGCCGCGGCCGGCGGCGGGCCCGTCAGTCACGCGATCTTCCGCCTGGCCCGTCTGCACCGTATGTTCGCCGGCCAGTTGCTGCGCCGCATCGGCCTGCACCCGGGCCAGGAACTGGTCATGATGCACCTGTGGGAACTCGGTCCCCAGCGGCAGATCGACCTGGTGCGACTGATGGATTCCGACGCGGCCACCATGACCCGCACCGTCCGACGCCTGGAGCAGTCCGGCTTCGTCCGCCGCCGGCCCTCTCCCACCGACAAGCGCGCGTCCCTCATCGAGCCCACGGCGGCGAGCCATGCCCTGCGCCGTCAGGTCGAGGAGGTCTGGAGCCAACTCGAGGACATCTCGACGGCCGGCCTCACGGACGACGAGCGCGCGGCCGCCCTGCACACCCTCGAACGCCTGGAGAAGAACCTCGTACAGGCGGCCGCCGACGACCCGACCTGCACGGCGGACGCGGAGCGCTGAGCGCCGTCCGGGCAGTTTGCGGTCGGTGCGGCAGACGGCCCCGGCCGCCGGACCGGCCCCGCCTTGGCCCCGCGAGCCGGACTGAGCCATGCTGGAAAGGGAAGGCGGCCACCCATCCGGAAGGCGGAGAGAAGTCAGCGAGGCCGACGATGAGCGACAGCATGATGGGTGATGAGGTCTACCAGCCGGACGGCTCGGAGCAGCAGGACGACGTCAGTCTCCTGGAGCCCGAGGACACCCTCGACACACGAGGCGTGCCCGAGGTGTACGAGGAGGGCTACTCCCCGCCCGACCGGCCGTGGGCCGTCGAGACCTGCGGCACCACCGCCGGGGAGCAGCACGACGGGGAGAGCCTCGAAGGCCGCCTGTCCCGTGAGACGCCGGACCTGAGCGCACACGACGGCGACGCTGTCGGGGATGTGCCCGGTGGTGAGGGTGAGCCGCTGGACCAGGAGGTCGGGGAGGAGCGGGCCGGCCGGCTCGTGGCCCCCGACGAGGGAGCCCACTCGGACGAGGAGAAGGATCTCGTCGCCCAGGACATCGGCATCGACGGGGCGGCAGCGTCCGCGGAAGAGGCCGCGGTGCACGTGGTCAACTCCGAGGAGCCCGACGAGTGGTGGTGAGGGGCGTCACGCTCCTCCTGAGCGCCGCGCACCATACTCCCGTATCAAGAGTTCGAACAGCCGCTGCTCGCATCGGCGCCATTCATCTACGGAGTTGAGACATGACCACTGCGTCGGCACACATCGGCGTCACCGGCCTGGCCGTGATGGGTCGCAATCTGGCCCGGAACTTCGCGCGCCACGGTCACGTCGTGGCCGTCCACAACCGCACTTCCTCCCGGACGCACAGCCTGGTGGAGGAGTTCGGCCACGAGGGGACTTTCGTGCCGGCGGAGACCGCCGAGGAGTTCGTGGCCTCGCTGGAGAGGCCGCGGCGCCTGGTCATCATGGTGAAGGCGGGCGGCCCCACGGACGCGGTCATCGAGGAGTTCGCGCCGCTGCTCGAATCCGGCGACATGATCATCGACGGCGGGAACGCCCACTTCGAGGACACCCGGCGCCGCGAGGCAGCCCTGCGCGAGCGCGGCATCCACTTCGTCGGTACGGGCATCTCGGGCGGCGAGGAAGGCGCGTTGCACGGTCCCAGCATCATGCCCGGCGGTTCGAAGGAGTCCTACGCCGCGCTCGGTCCGCTGCTGGAGGACATCTCGGCGAAGGCCAAGGACGGCACGCCCTGCTGCACCCACATCGGCCCTGACGGCGCCGGCCACTTCGTGAAGATGGTGCACAACGGCATCGAATACGCCGACATGCAGCTCATCGCCGAGGCGTACGACCTGCTGCGGCACGTGGCCGGGTACGAACCCGCGCAGATCGCCGAGACCTTCCGCACCTGGAACACCGGGCGCCTCGACTCGTACCTCATCGAGATCACCGCCGAGGTGCTGGCCCACACCGATGCCGAGACCGGCAAGCCGTTCGTGGACGTCGTACAGGACCGGGCCGAGCAGAAGGGCACCGGCCGCTGGACCGTCCAGACCGCCCTCGACCTCGGTGTCCCCGTCTCCGGCATCGCCGAGGCCGTCTTCGCCCGCTCGCTGTCCGGCCACCCGGGGCTGCGCGAGGCCGCCCGCACGCTGCCCGGGCCCTCCCGCAGCACGCTGGGCGAGCAGGGCGGCGACGCCTTCGCCGCCCATGTCGAGCAGGCGCTCTACGCCTCCAAGGTCGTCTCGTACGCCCAGGGCTGGAACATGATCAGCGCGGCGGGTCAGGAGTACGGCTGGGACATCGACCTCGGTGCCGTCGCCGCCATCTGGCGCGGCGGCTGCATCATCAGGGCCGCCTTCCTCGACCGTATCCGCGGCGCCTTCGCCGCCGAGCCGAACCTGCCCACCCTCCTCGCCGACAAGGAGTTCGCCGAGGAGATCGGCAACGCCCAGGAGGCGTGGCGCGCCGTCGTCTCCACCGCGGCCGTCCGCGGCATCCCCACCCCCGGCTTCTCGGCGGCGCTCGCGTACTACGACGCACTGCGCGCCGAGCGCCTGCCCGCGGCCCTGACCCAGGGACAGCGCGACTACTTCGGCGCCCACACCTACCGGCGCACCGACCGCGAGGGCAGCTTCCACACGCTCTGGGGCGGTGACAGGACCGAGAAGCCCACGGACTGACGGCTTCTCTCTCCCGTCTCTTCCGTACGCGCGGCGGCCCCCTCGACCCGCACCGGGTCGCGGGGGCCGACTGCTGGTCCGTACAGGGGGGTTACTGCACAACGGGCCTCAGCCTGTCGACGGTGTGCTCGGTGACGTAGTCCTCCATCGTCCCCTCGCGCAGGGCCTTCCACAGTGCGGAGGCCTTCCGGCCGTCGAGCAGGACGACCGACTGACCCTGGATCATGTCCGTGCGGGCCACCGGGGCGTTCATGAAGGTCATGCGTGAGGCGCGCAGGCTCCGCGCGTCCCAGAGCAGGTCCCGCAGCCCGTCGTCGGAGAGGCGGTCGTCCACGCTGACGCTCTCGGTCAGCCGGTCCAACAGGCGTTTGGTCCGCACCGGATGGGAGGCGTTGTCGCCGGAAAGCACCTTGGCGAGCACGTCGCGCAGATAGTTCTGCTGGCGGTGGGTACGGTCGAGGTCGCCACGTGGGAGGTCATGGCGTTCACGGACGTAACTGAGCGCCTGCTCGCCGTTCATGTGCCGTGCGGGTGCTCCGCCGACGGACAGGTCGACCCCGCCGACCGCGTCGGTCAGTTTCCGGAACCCACTCCAGTCGATCACGGCGAGATGGTCGACGCGGACCCTGGTCAGGCGCTGCACGCTGTCGATCAGCAGGGGCGGACCGCCCCAGGAGAACGCCGCGTTGAGCTTCGCCTTGCCGCGGCCGGGCACGGTCACCCAAGTGTCCCGCGGAAGGGACACCACATAGGCTCTGGACCCCTTCGACGGCAGATGCACCAGCATCATCGTGTCACTGCGTTGCGCCCCGGGCTTCCACGGCGCCGCCTTGGCGTTGGTCCCGGTGGTCGGCAGCTCCGAGCGGGAGTCGACCCCGACCAGCAGGAAGTTCTGTCCGCCCTTGTTCGGGCCCGGCCGCTGGTCGGCGGGTACGTCGGTGGGGAAGGCATGCGGAACGCGGTTCACCTTCCCCGTGTAGTGCTCAACGGCCCACCACCCCGTGCCGCCCGCCATCAGGACTCCGGCGCAGAGCAGGATCAATGCCCCCCACAGCACCCGTCGCGCTCTGCGTCTGCCGCTTCTTTCCCCGCCCCTGTCGCTCATCGCCAGTGCCCCCCACTGTTCGCGTGCATGATCCCCGGGCGCAGTGGCCACGGTTGAACGTGTTCTACGCCAGCCGCGGCCGCTCCGCCCCCCTTTCGGTGAAAATGGGAGGAAGGGAACTCCAGGGCGCTGCGGGAGCCGCGGGGAACCCTCGGGGACGCGATCAGCCGGGGGAGAGGGGGAGGGGCCGGTCAGCTCTGCCGCGCGTCGAGCTCATCGAGCATCTTCACCAGGAACGGCAGGGTGGCCACCGGGCGGTCGGCCTCCGCGCTCAACCGGTCCATCACGGACAGGTAGTTGTCCACGTCGTCGCGCTTGTCCAGGTAGAGCGCGCTGGTGAGCTGCTCCAGGTAGACCACGTCGGGGAGGTCGGGCTCCAGGAAGCGCAGGATCGTGACGGGACCGCCCGCCGCGGCCACACCGCCGAGGCTGAACGGCGCGATCTGCAGCGTGATGTGCGGCAGTTGGGTCATCTCGATGAGGTGGTGGAGCTGGGCCCGCATGACCTCGGGGCCGCCGACCGGGCGCCTCAGCACCGCCTCGTCGAGCACGATCCAGAGCCGGGGCGGATCCTCCCGGTGAAGCAGCTCCTGGCGCGCGAGGCGCAGGCTGACGCGCCGCTCGACCTCGGTGGCCGTGGCCCGCGGGTGCCCGAGCTGGGTCACGGCGCGGGCATACGCCTCGGTCTGCAACAGGCCGGGCACGAACTGGTTCTCGAAGGTACGGATCACCGAGGCGGCCTCTTCCAGGCCGAGGTGGGTCTCGAACCAGGGCGCCAGGATGTCCGAGTACTGGTGCCACCAGCCGGGCGCGGTCGCCTGTCGGGCCAGTGCGAGGAAGTCGGCGCGCTCGTCCGGGTCCGTGATGCCGTACAGGGTGAGCAGGTCCGCGACGTCCCGCTCCTTGAAGCCCACGCGGCCGAGCTCCAGCCGGCTGATCTTGGCGTGGGAGCCGCGGATCGTGTCCGCGGCGACCTTGGTGCTGATGCCGCTCGCCTCGCGCAACTTCCGAAGCTGCGTGCCGAGCACGATCCGGAGAGCTGTCGGCCCACCGCGCGAGTGCTCGAGGTAGCGCTGGATCGGACGACGCTCACTGTTCGGCTGAGCGGCGGTCATACTGGCTCCCCTGGGTGCATAGGTGAGAGCACAGTGTTCCACCCGCCGGTCCGCCGCGTACAGCAGCGCTCAGTAATTCCCTACTGAACGGTCAGGATTGGCCGACCATGCCGTCGAACTCGCCGTCCTTTGCGCCATGAAGGAACATGGCGATCTCGTCGCGGGTGTAGACGAGCGCAGGTCCGCCCGGGTCCCGGGAGTTGCGGAGCGCGATGTCGCCGCCGGGCAGCAGGGCGAGTTCCACGCAGTTGCCGCTGGGGTTGCTGTACGTGCTCTTCGTCCAGACCGCGCCATCGATCTGCGTCGCGGGTATTCCATTCGTGAACTCGTGCACAGTGACCGTTCCTTGGGGGGCGGGATCGAGGGGCCAGGGAGCACTCAAGCTCCCTCCGCGTGCAATTGCAAGTGTTCATGCAGACGTACTTGCAGTCGATGGTCGGAAGCGGGGATAGTGACAAGAAGTCAGGAACCAACCGGTAACCCACGCCCGGGGAGTGAACAGCCGTCAGCGGGATGGTCAGGCCAAGCGAGTCACCGCCCGTCGGTCAACTCGCCTTCGACCGGCGGTACGGCCGTGTCGGCATCGTCATGGACGCCCAGGCCGGCCGGGTCTACCTGCGGCGCCCCGAGGGCGGGCGCGAGTGGGAGGCCTCACCCGAGGACGTGCGCCCTGCCCGCTCCGAGGACCGGGGGCGTACGGTGAGGCGCGGTGCGAGCCCGTTGCCGAGGAGGTCGTTGTGAGCGTGTACACCACCGACGGCAGCTGTGGCAGCTGGTCGATGGTCCGTGAACCGGCTCCCGAAGCCCCTTCCGCCGTCTTCGAGATGGAGTGCACGACCTGCGGTCATGCCTCGGGGCCCGCCGAGGAGCGAACGGCCGTGGAGGAGTGGGCCGTTCGTCACGCGGTCGGTGAGCCGGGGCACTCGGGGTTCCGGGAGATCGTGCACCGCTTCTGGCGGGCGCTGCCCGAGAGCGCGTCGGACGACGAAGCCGCGTAGCGGCCAACGGCCCTCCCGGACACGGGACTTCACCCTCTGGTCCTCTACGCCGACCCCCGGGGCTTGACCGCGATGCCGCCCCACTCGATCCATTCCCGGGTGAGCTGCTTCGGGGCGCGGTCCGCATCGGGCCGCCAGGTGGACACCTCCACCAGACCCGGCTCCTGGATCTCCAGCCCGTCGAAGTAGGCCCGCACGTCGTGTTCCTGGCGCACCCGGCCCCAGTTCCCGTGCGTGCCGGCGTTCATGAAGTCGGTGACGAAGTCCCGCGTCGTCCGGTCCTCGCTGACGAGCTGGCAGATGACGAAGACACTGCCGGGCGCGACGCGTTCGGCGATCCGCCGGATCAGACCCGCCGGGTCGTCGCTGTCGGGTATGCAGTGCAGGACCGAGACGAACAGGACGCCGAGCGGCCGGCCGAGGTCGAGGAGGCGCCGCGCCTCCGGGCTGCAGAGAACGGCGTCGGTGTCGCGCAGATCGGCCCGGAGCACCGCGGTGTTCTCGTTCTCCTCCAGCAGGGTCCGCCCGTACGCCTGGACGATCGGGTCGTTGTCGACGTAGACCACGCGTGACCGCGCGTCCACGCGCTGCGCGACCTGGTGGACGTTGTCCTGGGTGGGCAGTCCTGAGCCATGGTCGACGAACTGCCGGATCCCGTAGTCCTCCGCGAGGACGCGTACGACCCTCCGGAGGAACCGGCGGTTGTTGATCGCCAGGATCTGGGTGCTGGGCACCACCTTGAGCAGTTTCTCGGCGGCCTCGTGATCCACCGGGTAGTTGGCCTTCCCGCCGAGGAAGTAGTCGTACATCCGCGCCACGCTGGGCACGGTGGTGTCGACATCGCCGGACAACGGCTCGCCGCCCTGGTCCATCAGACCTCACAGGAGTACGTGCGGCCGACCTCGTACGGGCCGCGACGGCCGTCATCCTAGGAGGCGGATCCGGATGGGAGCAGGCCCCCAACCGACCTTATTCCGAAGGAAGTTGGGGCGGACGGATCCGGCGTGCGTCAGCCGCTCCGCCAGTGGCGGCAGCCCACGCTGATCAGCCGGAGCTGCCGGCGGGCGGTCGCCGCGATCCGCTCCTGTGCAGCCCGCGCGTCCGGCCCGGCGTCGAGGAGCGCCGCCGCCGTGGTGACCATGTGGTCGACGAACAGTTCCGCCAGCATCCTCATGTCGTCCGCGGTCCAGCCCTCGTAGACCGGGCGCGGGGAGAGCGATCCGGCCACCTCCTCGGTGAACCGCCCGAGTTCGGCGGCGATCGCCTCGCGTACGGCCCGTACGCCGCCGTAGCGCTCGCGGGCGATGAAGCGCATATGGGGGCGGTGGCCCCCCACGTAGCGGACGATGGCGTCGACCGCGCTGTCGATCCGGCCGCCGGTCTCGTCCTGCTCGGCGAGTATCGCCCGGATCGCGGTGTGCAGGCTGCCGAAGGACTCCTGGACCAGAGCGACACCGAGGTCGGGGATGTCGCGGAAGTGGCGGTAGAAGGCGGCGGGGGCGACGCCCACCTCTCGGGTGACCTCGCGTAGCCCGAGGCTGCTCAGGCTCTGCTCCGCCAGCAGTCGCAGCCCGGCGTCCAGCAGCGCCTGACGGGTCCTCTGTTTCTGGGCCTGGCGGACCCCGGAGGTGTGACTCATGCCATTCAGTAAACAACCGTTCTCCGGGTCGGTCTACTGTACTATCGAGTCAGTGAACAGTTGTCACTCCAACTGTTCACCAAGAATCCTTCGAGGCTTTCACAGAAAGGCCGGACATGCTGTTCGTAGTCGCAGCCCTCCTCCTCCTGGGAGTCCTCGTCGGCGCCGCAGCCCACCTCCCGCTCCCGGTCACCCTGATCTTCGCGACCGTCATCGGCGGGTGGCTGCTCGCCTTCGGAATCCGCGAGCGCATCGCGCACGGCAGGGGATCCCTGACCGGCGCGGCCGACCACCAGCAAGGGAGCTGAATCGTGAATCTCTCCGTACCCGTGGGACGCCGCCCGGCCGCACCCGGACACCAGGCCGACGGCATGGCCGTCGCCGCCTTCATCCTGGGCCTGATCGGCCTGCTGGCCTTCAATCTGGTCCTGGGGCCCTGCGCCCTCGTCCTGGGCGGCATCGCGCTCGCCCGGGGCACGCGCCGGCGCGGCCGTGCGCTGCTCGGTATCGGACTCGGCGCCGCCGACCTGATCGTCCTGGCCGCTCTCGTGGCGGCCGACAACACCGTGAGCTGGCAACTCACCGGCTGACGCCCGGTCCGGAAGTCGGTGCCCCGGCCGGTGCGCGCACCGGCCGGAGAGGTGCCCGGACAGGCCCGTAGCCCTGACGGCAGGACGCTCCGTCAGGGCTACGAGTCGTTCCGGGGGTTGTGCGCTCCGGCGAGGAGTGCTCCGGCTCAGCCCATCGCGGCCTTGGACTGCTCGCTGTCGTTGAGCGGGCTGCGCTGCACGTCCTTGCAGTACTTGACGAACCCCGTGTTGTCGACGTACTTCGCCGAGACCCAGTTCGGCCGGTCGCGCAGCAGGTACCAGATCTGGTTGCCGTTGATGTTCTGGGCGCGGACCTTGCACTTGAGGCCCACCTGCGACCGGTACTTCAGGAACCCGCGCACCGAGGAGTCGGTGCTGGGGTACTGCCGCTCGTTCACGCCGGACGGGGTGATCACCGTGCCGTAGGGCCGGGCGGGGGTGGGGGGCGGGTAGGCGTGTGCCGGGGTCGCGGCGAGCAGCGAGCCGCCCAGGGCGATCGCCGCGGCGAAGGCGCCCGACCCCGCGGTCAGCCGCGCGCTGCGCATGTTCAGGACTTTGGACATCGTGTTCTCTCCTACTCCTTGCACCACATGGCGCATATGCATATTCCAGCTCTCAACAAGACATAAACGGCATAACACCGCCGAACGGGTGCTGATCTGACGTCCTGTCATCCGCCCGCGCTGTTGCGTTCGATCGCCAGCAGCGCCATGTCGTCGCTGGTACGCCCGCCCGTGTGACCCAGGACGTCCGCCAGCAGTGCGGTCAGCAGCGCGTCGGGATCCCTGAAGGCGCGGCCGGTGAGTACCGCGACCGGGTCGAAGAAGGCTCCCTCCCGGTTTCTGGCTTCGGTGAGTCCGTCCGTGTGGAGCAGCAGGGCTGCCCCTTCCGGGAAGGCCACGGTGTCGATGACGGGCTGTCCGGGGCTCAGGCCGCCCAGTCCCAGCGGCAGTTCGTGCCGCGACGGCTCGGCACGTCGTACCTCGCCCTCGAAGAGGACCAGCGGAGCCGGATGGCCGCGGTTGAACAGCCGCAGCTCCCCGCCGCGGTGCGGGATCTCCGCCAGGACGGCGGTGATGAACCCCTCGACGTCGTCGAGATTCACCCGCCGTGCGGCCTCCCGCTCCAGGGACCGCTCGATACGTGCCGCGAGATCGGCGATCGTGCGCTCGTTCTCCGCCGCCTCGCGGAACGCTCCCAGCACGACGTCCAGCGTCTCGACGGCCTCCAGCCCCTTGCCGCGCACATCACCGACGATGCCCCGCACACCGTGCGGCGTGTCCTGGACGGCGTACAGGTCGCCGCCGATACGAGCACCCGAATGGGCGGCCTCGTAGCGTGCCGCGATCCTCAGAGTGCCGATCCGGGACGGGGGTTGGGGGAGGACGGCGCGCTGCACGGCCAGGGCGATCGTCCGCGCCGAGCGCAGCCGCATGTCGCTGCGGTGGAGGAGACGGTTGATGACGATCGCGACGGCGGAGACCGTCGCCACGGACGCCAGCTCGCTGCGGCCGCCCGGCGAGTCCAGATAGTCGAAGTGCAGGAGCAGCACCACGTCCGTACCGCACGCGGCCAGACCGGTGAGGACGAGCGCGGGCAGCGACAGCACCGGCGCTCCTGCCATGGGCGCCGCCGAGTAGAAGGCGGCGGCGCTGAACTCGGGCGAGGTGAAGTAGTCCACCGCGGCGCCGCCGATAAGGATCAGGACGGGCAGCAGCCGCACCCAGCGCATGATGCCGCGTCCTGCGGCCTTGCGCGGTTCGGTACGTCTCCCCACGTGCGCGCTCCTGCCGTTGCGGGCCGTCCCGCTCCAGCGTCGGCGGGTGCTCCGCGGCGGGCCAGTCCGGCACGCCCGTACGGGGGTAGGAGCCGGCCCTAGCCGCAGTCGAGCGGGAGCGGGGCGTTCGCGCCGACGGGGCCGTTGTTCCGGCAGAGCTGGAAGCCGTCCTGCTCCAGATCGTCGATGATGCCGGGGACGGCGTCGGGGAAGTTGTAGTCGAGGTGGCCGAGGACCACGCCGCCGTACTTGTCCTCCACCGGCGCGTTCCGCACGATCGAGCGGATGCTCGCGATGCTGCGGAAGGACGAGCCGTCCGGCCGCTCCCAGTCCAGGGTGTCGACGGTCCAGGTGCAGATCCGGTACCCCAGCGCGGCGGCCGCGGACTCCTCCCGCGCGCCGAACGCGCCGTAAGGGGGCCGCAGCAGATTGCTGCCCACCCCGTTGCGGATCTCCATGTCGACCTCGTCGTCGGAGAGCACGGGCAGATGCGGATGCGAGAAGGAGTGATTGGCCACCCAGTGACCCTGCTCCCGCAGGGTGGTGACGATGTCGGAGCGCCGGCCGGCGTACTCGCCGATCAGGAAGAACGCGGCCCGGATCTTGCGCGCGTGGAGATACGCGCCGGTGCGTGTGGCGCGGTCGGGGTCGCCGTAGGGCCAGTCGTCGAAGGTCAGCAGGGTGCGCGAGGAGGTGTTTCCGCAGCGCGTGGCGTCGTACCCGGCCGCGGCGGCGGCGGGTGGTGGAGCGGGTGCGGCTCCGGAGGCGGTTGCCGTCATCAGGACATGGGCGAGTGCCGTCACGCCGGCGGCGATCGCGGCCATCGGTCTTCTCACAGTGCGCGCTCCGTGATCGTTCTCGGCGGGCCTTGCGGGCAACGTAGGCACGCGCGGCGGGCCACGGCGCGTCGTGCGGGTCGTACGGGTGACGGGTCGCCAGATACCTGCCGGCGCGGGCCGTTCGGGGCGAAGCTCCGGGCGGGTGACCCCAGGGCGGGTTGCGGCGCGGGTGCCCGGCCCTGACGGGTGGAGCGCGGTGCCGGCGCGTCTCTCGACACCTGGTGGGCGGGCGCCTCGGCGGTCCCGGCTCGCCTCGAGGCGAGCCGGTCGGACCTCCCGGCACGACAGCCCGAAGAGCCGATTTCCGTTTGCATTGAGGATCTGGCGGCTGTCATCCGTATGAGTGGGGGCAGACTCGTCCCCCACTGGAGGTCAGTGAGTTGAACCACCGACGCGTGAACAAGCGGACCGGCGCGATAGCCGGAGCCGGCGCGATCGCCGTTGTGGCAGCTGCCATCCTGCTGCCCAACGCCAACGCGAGCACGGACGATGAGCCCAGCCCCAAGGCTCTGGCTCCCCGGGCCGCGGCGCTGCTGGGCTCCACCCTTGCCCAAGACCTCGGGCAGGACGCAGCCGGCTGGTATTACGAAGGCGGCGAGGACCGCCTGGTCATGAACGTGCTGGACGAGAAGTCCGCGGACGCCGCCCGGGCCAAGGGCGCCGTGGCGCGGCTCGTCGACAACAGCACCGCGGAGCTGCGAGGCGCCACCCGCACGCTCGGTTCCACGGCCTCCGTGCCCGGCACGGCCTGGTCCATCGACCCCAAGACGAACAAGGTCGTGGTGACGGCCGACAGAACGGTCACCGGAGACAAGTGGGACACCCTCACCTCCGCGACCGGCAAGATGGACGGCATGGTCACCGTCAAGCGGTCGGCCGGGGAGTTCAAGCCGTTCGCGGAGGGCGGCGACGCGATCTTCGGCGGCGGCTCCCGCTGCTCGCTCGGCTTCAACGTCACCGTGCAGGGCGCCCCGGCGTTCCTCACCGCGGGCCACTGCGGCAACGCCTCGGAGACGTGGACGAGTGACCAGGGCGGCGCTGAGCCGCTCGGCACGGTCGCCGATTCGCAGTTCCCCGAGAGCGACTTCGCCCTCGTGACCTACGACGACCCCAACACCGACGCGCCCAGCTCGGTCGACCTGCAGGACGGCACCCAGCAGGAGATCACGCAGGCCGCCGAGGCGAGCGTGGGCATGGAGGTGACCCGCAGCGGCAGCACGACGGGTGTCTTCTCCGGCACCGTCACGGGTCTCGACGCCACGGTGAACTACGGCAACGGCGACATCGTCAACGGTCTGATCCAGACCGATGTGTGCGCCGAGCCGGGCGACAGCGGCGGTTCGCTGTTCTCCGGTGACGCGGCGGTCGGGCTCACCTCCGGCGGCAGCGGCGACTGCACGCAGGGCGGTGAGACCTTCTTCCAGCCGGTGACCGCGGCCCTGGAGGCCACGGGTGCCGAGATCGGCGCCGGCGGCGCGGGTCAGGGCGGCGACGGGGCCGGCGCCGGTGACGAGGCCGGCGGCGATCAGGCCGGCGGTGACCAGGTCGGTGGCGGTGACCAGGTCGGCGGCGGCGACGAAGCCGGCGCCGGCGAGGCCGCCGACGGCAGCCTGCTGCCGTAGGAGACGGCACTGTGTCCCAGCCCTTCGACATGGGGCTGCTGCGCAGCACCGCGCACAGCCCGTCCTGGGCCATGCTCAACCGGCTGGCGCCGGACTCCGGCGCCGGCCGGTCGGGCCCGGCCGGCCGCGGTGAGCCGCAGGAGCGGCTCGACTTCTGCATCCCGTGCAACCCCTACTTCCCCACCCCGGAGATGTTCGCGCGGCTGCGGGATTCCCTGGAGTCGACGCTCACGTACTACCCGAGCGACACCGACACCGTCACCGCCGAACTGTGCAGCGTGCTGGGACTGAACCCGCAGACGGTCGCCATGGGCAACGGCTCCACGGAGCTGATCACCTGGATCGACCACCTGCTCGTCAAGGAGAGCCTCGCCGTCCCCATCCCGACCTTCGGCCGATGGACCGACCAGCCGATGGAGACCGGGAAGCGGGTCGACATGTTCCCGCTGCGCGAGGACCAGGACTTCGCCCTCGATCTCCAGGAATACGTCAGGTTCATCCGCCGCCGCGGCTCCCGGGTGGCCGTGGTGTGCAACCCCAACAACCCCGACGGCGGCTACCTCAGGCGCCAGCAGATCCTCTGGCTGCTCGATGAGTTGGTGGATCTCGACCTGGTGGTGATCGACGAGTCGTTCATCGACTTCGTGGACGCCGAACGGGCCGCGTCCGTCGCCTCGGAGGCGGCGATACGACCCAACGTCATCGTGCTCAAGAGCCTCGGCAAGAACTTCGGGCTGCACGGCATCAGATTCGGCTATCTCGTCGCCAACCCGGCCCTGGCGGGCACCGTCCGCAGGGCCCTCCCCAAGTGGAACCTCAACGCCTTCGCCGAGACCGTGGTCTTCATGCTCAAGGACTACGCGGTGCCGTACCGGAACAGTCTGACCCTGGTCTCGCGCGACCGCGCCAACATGTCCCTCGCGCTCGCCGGCCTGCCCGGCATGGTGGTCTTCCTCTCCCAGGGCAACTTCCTCCTGGTCAAGCTGCCCGACGGCATCGACGGGGCCGCGCTGCGCGACCGGCTCCTCGCCGAGCACGGGGTGTTCGTCCGGGAGTGCGGCAACAAGCTGGGCAGCAGCAGCCAGTTCCTGCGGCTCGTGGTCAGACCGTACGAGGACGTGCAGAGGCTGATCACCGCTCTGCAGGCCACGCTCTACCCGGCGCCGCCGGTGTACGGGTACGAGTACGAGACGCAGCAGCCGTTGCGGGCCCTGACGGGTTGACGGGCCGACGGGCTGAGACGGCGGGGCCCGCCGGCCGATCGGCAGGCGGGCCCCGGGGTCGGTCCATTGGCAGGAAGCGCGCGCTCCAACGCCCGTACCCCCACGACCGGTTCTTGCGGTTCGTACCCCTGCGACCGGTCGCTCTACGGCGCGTACAGTGCCTCGATCTCCTTGGCGAAGTCGCGGGTGATCGCCTCTCGCCTGATCTTCATCGACGGTGTCAGCTGCCCTCTCTCCTCCGTGAAGTCGACGGGCAGAATGCTGAACCGCCGGATCGATTCGGCGCGTGAGACCGACTCGTTGGCCTCCGCCACCGCCTGCTGGATCTCGGCGCACAGGGTCGCGTCGAACGCCAGCTCCTCCCGCGACAGTTGCTCCTTCCGGTGGATGATCTGCCAGTGCTTCAGGCCGTCCGGATCGAGGGTGACGAGGGCGATGATGTACGGGCGGTTGTCGCCGATCACGATGCACTGGCCCACCAGCGAGTGCGCCCGCAGCCGGTCCTCCAGCGGTGCCGGAGCGACGTTCTTGCCGCTCGCGGTGATGATGATCTCCTTCTTGCGGCCGGTGATGGTGAGATAGCCCTCCGCGTCGAGCGCGCCGAGGTCTCCGGTGGGAAACCACTGCCGGCGGCTGTCCAGGAGGGCGGCGTCGACGTCGCCTTCGAGCGTGGGCGAGGACGGGGGCAGCCCGACGGTGAACGGCACGGCCGCCCGTAGCTTGGAGTTCCAGTAGCCGGAGAACAACTGGGCGCCGCGGACCAGGACTTCGCCGTCGTCGGCGATCCGGACGGCCGAGCCCGGGAGCGGCCAGCCGACGGTGCCGAGGCGCGGCTTCATTGGGGGCGTGACGGTCGCCGCGGCCGTCGACTCCGTCAGCCCGTACCCCTCGAAGATCTCGATGCCGGCACCCGCGTAGAAGGCGGCGAGACGGTGGCCGAGCGGGGAGCCGCCGGAGATGGCGTACTTGACCTTGCCGCCGAGTGCGGCGCGTATCCGGCGGTAGACGAGCGGATCGTAGAGCGCGCGGGCGGCCCGCAGGCCCACACCGGGGCCGCTGCCCGTGCCGTGCTCCTCCGCCTCGTGTGCCTCGCCCCACCGGCCGGCGATACGCGCGGCACGGTCGAACGACGCGGCGCGGCCTATGCGTTCGGCCGTCGCCCGTGCCGTGTTGTAGACCTTTTCCAGCACATAGGGCACGACCAGGAGGAACGTCGGCTGGAACGCGGCGAGGTCGGCCAGCAGCGGCTCGGTCTTGAGGCTGGGGGTGTGCCCGAGCCGTACGCGGGCGCGCAGGCAGGCGATGGCGACCATCCGGCCGAAGACGTGCGACAGCGGCAGATAGAGAAGCGTGGACGCGGGTTCGTCGGTCACCGACCTGAAGCAGGGGTGCAGCAGCTCGACGGCGTTGTCCACCTCGGCCAGGAAGTTGCCGTGCGTCAGCACGCAGCCCTTGGGGGCGCCCGTGGTCCCCGAGGTGTAGATGAGGGTGGCGACGGAGTCGGGCGAGAGGGAGGCGCGGCGGGCTTCCACCTCGCCGTCCGGGATGTCCCGTCCCGCCTGGGCGAGTTCGTCGATGGCGCCGGCGTCGAACTGCCACAGGTGGGCGAAGCCCGGCAGCCGGTCGAGTTCGGCGTCGATCAGCAGCGCCTCGTCCACACCCTCGACGGCGCAGCCGACGGCTCCGGTGTCCCGGATGATCCAGCGCGTCTGCTCGGCCGAGGACGTGGGGTAGAGGGGGACGGTGATCAGACCTGCGGCCCAGGCGGCGAAGTCCAGGAGCGTCCACTCGTAGGTCGTCGGGGCCATGATGGCGAGCCGGTCGCCGGGGCGGAGGCCGTGCGCGATCAGGCCCTTGGCGGTGGCGAGCACCTCGGCGGCGAACTCGGCCGCGGTCACGTCGCGCCAGGTGCCGTCGGGCTGTTTCCGGCTGAGGACGACCTCGGCCGGGGCCTGGGTCGCGTTGTCGAAGGGGATGTCGGCGAGACTGCCGCTGACGGCCGGTGGCGCGAGCGGGGGGACGGAGACTTCCCGTACCGCTCCGTCCACCACGATCTTCCTGGGCTCCACCAGGACGGGCTGTGCCGGGCTCCGCTGCACGGACACGAGGCGCTCCTCTCCTCTCGGCCGGTCCATTCGGCCGGCTGAGAAAAGGTACGGCGTCGGGGCGCCGGATGCTCAAGCGTGCAACGAAACCGTTTTCCCAGCAGCTCAGGCGGGCGTGTACCAGGACTGCGCGGTGCCGTGGAACAGCATCCGGCGCTCTGCCGCCGTGAGGTCCGAAAAGAGTGTCTCGTACGCCTCCCAGACCGCGTCGAAGCCGGACCGGAGGTGCTCGATGGGCAGGTCGGATCCGAGCATGCAGCGGTCGGGGCCGAAGGTGTCGACGACGGCCGGAAGCCATGAACTGAGCTGCCCCGGCATCCAGTTGCCGAACACCGTGCCCAGGGCGTCGATACGCGTGGCCGTATGGGGATGCTGAGCGATGCGCGCCAGCCGCGCCAGGTGCTCCCGCCGCCCGGACGTGCCGAGGTCGGTGGGCCAGCCGAAGTGATCGACGACGACGCGCAGGCCCGGGTGCTGCTCCACGATCGCGGCCACAGCGCCGAGCTGGTCACCTGTGGCCTCCACGGTGGCGGCCAGACCGCTCTCCGCGAGCAACGCCAGATGCGTACGGACGAGATGGGCATCCCCCGCGGCTCCTCCGTCCCCGGATGCGGCGGTGGCGGCCAGGGCGCCGGCCAGGCGCACCCGCACGCTGGTGATCAGCGGTACCTCGTGGCAGCGGCGCAGGAAGGCGGCGAATCCGGGCGAGGCGGGGTCCCCGAGGGTGACAAGTCCCTTGACCAGCCCGTTTTCGTCCTGCTGGTCCGTCACCCAGGCGGCCGCCGCGATCGGGTCGGCGGCCCCGGCGTCCGACCAGATCACGCCGCTCACCTCGCGTCCGGCGGTGTCGCGCACGTAGTCGTCCAGCGTGTAGCGGTCGGGCAGGTCGTCGTAGTCACCGATGACGTGCCGCAGCATCGTTCGGTCCGAGAGCCAGAAGACGGGGTTCTCGGCCTGGTCCCACAGATGCACATTGCTGTCGAGGAGCGGACCGCGGTCGCGGTCGCGGTCGCGGTCGCGGTCGGGGCCGGTGGACGCCATGCCCGCCATGTTCCGACGGGCCGGTACGCGCCACGGGTCCGCCGCACGGACCGACCGCCGTCGGACGGTGTGTTTCATCCGGTCGCCGGATGCCGCGGCCGAGACCGCACGGATCCGTCCACGGCCGAGCGCCCGGAGATCGTTCCCCGCGCTTTGCCGGCGCCCGCGGAGGCACCCGTTCTACGGTTGACGCGTGCATCTGCTGCTGACCTCCGACACCCACCTGCCCTCCCGGGCCAAAGTCCTCCCGGCCCCGCTCCTCGGCGCGGTCGACCGTGCCGATGCGGTCGTCCATGCCGGTGACTGGGTCGACGCCGCGACGCTCGACCTCCTCCAGGCGCGGGCGAAGCGCCTGATCGCGGTGTACGGGAACAACGACGGCGCCGAGCTGAGGACCCGGCTGCCGGAGGTGGCGTACGCGGAGCTGGGCGGGCTGCGGTTCGGCGTCGTCCACGAGACGGGTCCGTCCCGAGGGCGGGAGCGGCGCTGCGCCGCGCGCTTCCCCGATCTGGACGTGCTCGTCTTCGGGCACAGCCACATCCCGTGGGACACGACGGCCGAGGGCGGGCTGCGGCTGCTCAACCCCGGCTCGCCGACCGATCGCAGGCGCCAGCCGTACTGCACGTACATGACCGTGGAGGCGACCGGGGGCGCGCTCGGCGAAGTCCGGGTGCACCGGCTGCCGCGCCGTTGACCGGGCCGGTGCGCGAGGCCGGTTCAGCGGGTGCGCCCGGTCCTGTCCGGCCTCACTGGAGAGTCCGTTCCGAGGGCCTCACTGCAGAGCCCGCTTCCGGGCCTCACTGCAGAGCTCGGACCGCGGCGCGGAAAACCGGAGGCAGCGCCGATGCCGCGGGCACGATCAGACGGGCCGTCCCCGCCCGCCCGCTCAGCCCCAGCAGCGCACACGTCAACGCGCGGTGCCGACGGGACAGCCTGCGCCACGCGCTCTCGTAGGCGGCCGGCCGCCCGGTGACCAGGCAGCGTACGGCGGCCTCCGACGAGGCGAGCGCCAGGGCGATGCCCTCACCGGTCAGCGCATCGACGTAGCCGGCGGCGTCGCCGACGAGCAGGACGCGCCCGGCGACCCGGGCGCGTACCCGCTGGCGCATCGGCCCCGCGCCCCGCACCGGGGTGGCCGGGCGCGCACCGAGGAGCGGGGCCAGGCGGGGAAAGCGTGCCAGGTGCTCGGCGTAGCCGCACCGCTCACGGCTCAGGACGGCGACCCCCACCAAGTCCTCGCCCACGGGCGTCACATACGCCTCGCCGCGGGGCGACCAGTGCACCTCCACATGGTCCGTCCAGGGCGCGATGCGGTAGTGGCGCCGCAGGCCGTAGCGGCGGGGTGCCTCGGGGTACGGCAGGTCGAGGCCGAGTGACCGGCGCAGCGGGGAGTGCAGGCCGTCGGCCGCGATCAGCCAGCGCGCCCGCAGCCCGGCCGCCGCCACCCATCCATCGCCCTGGTCCGCTTCCCCGACCCGGCGCTCCACCACGCCGACCCCCAGTTCGCGGGCGCGGAGGGCGAGGGCGGCGTGCAGAACGGTCCTGCGTACGCCGAGGCCCGGGCCGCCGGGGAAGGGCGCGTCGGCGGACCGGTGGGCGTCCAGGTAGCGGATGCCGCGGAGACCGTGACCGTCGACCCGGGCGCCGATGGCACGCAGCGCCGCCACACCGCTCGGCATGATGCCCTCGCCGCACGCCTTGTCGACGGGTACGGCGCGGGGCTCGATCACCACGGCCCGCATGCCGGCGAGAGCGGCGTGGATGCCCGCGGCCAGACCGGCCGGGCCGCCGCCCGCCACCAGCACATCGATCACGCGCGGGCGCCCTTCGCGGCCGAGAGGGCGGCTTCCTCGCAGCGGATGCGGGTGCTGAGCAGCGCGGTGTTGCACAGCGTGAAGAGCACGGCGGTGACCCAGGCGCCGTGGACGAGGGGGAGGGCGGTGCCTTCGGCGGCCACCGCCACGTAGTTGGGGTGGCGCATCCAGCGATACGGTCCGCCGCTGACCAGCGGCAGGTCCGGCACCACGATCACCCGGGTGTTCCACTGCCGGCCCAGGGTGGCGATGCACCACCAGCGCAACCCCTGCGCGGCCACCACGACCGCGACCATCGACCAGCCGACCAGCGGCACGAACTCCCTTTGCATCGCCCAGACTTCGAGGAGGCAGCCGGCCAGCAGCCCGGTGTGCAGCAGCACCATGGCCGGATAGTGCGAACGCCCGGACTCCGAGCCGCCGTTCGCCAGGCTCCACCGCGCATTGCGGCGGGCCAGGACCAGTTCGGCCATGCGCTCAGCGGCGACGGCCAGCACCAGAGCCGTGTACCAGATCACCACGTCCCCCTCATCTACCAGCGCAGCAGTACGAGTTCGGAGCAGAAGCCGGGGCCGAGGGCGAGCAGCAGTCCCGGAGTGCCGGGCGGGGGGCGCCGCTCGGCGAGCGTGTCGCGCAGCACGTGGAGCACCGAGGCGGAGGAGAGGTTGCCGATCCGCTCCAGTGACCGCCAGGTGACGTCGAGCGCGCCGTCGGGCAGATCGAGGGCATCGGAGACCGCCTCCAACACCTTCGGGCCTCCCGGGTGGCACACCCAGGAGGCGATGTCGTGGCGCTTCAGATCGTGGTCGCCGAGGAAGGTGTCGACGTCGTCGGCGAGATGCCGCCGTACGACGTCGGGGACGGTGGAGTCGAGCACCACCCGGAATCCGCTGGCCGTGATGTCCCAGCCCATCACCCGTTCGGTGTCCGGATAGAGGCGGCTGCGCGTCGCCATGACGGTCGGGCCCCCGGCCGCGGGCACCCGCTCCTCACCGCAGCAGACGGCTGCGGCCGCGCCGTCGCCGAACAGCCCGCCGGCGACGAGGTTGGCGGGGGAGGGGTCGTCGCGCTGGAACGTCAGCGAGCACAACTCGACGGAGAGCAGCACCGCGACATGGTCCGGCCAGCCGCGGAGATAGTCGTGGAGGCGGCCGAGCCCGGCGGCTCCGGCGACACAGCCGAGCCCGAAGACAGGGAGGCGCTTGACGTCCGGGCGCAGCCCGAGCCGCCCGACGAGACGCGCGTCGACGGACGGCGCCGCGATGCCGGTGACGGAGGTGAACACCAGCAGGTCCACCTCGCGCGGTGAGATTCCCGCCGCGCGCAGCGCACCCTCGACCGCCTCGGCGCCGAGCTCGACCGCCGCCGCGATGAACACGTCGTTGACCGCCCCGAATCCGTCGAGGGCGTCGTACGCGTCGAGGGGAAGCACCGTATGGCGGGTGCTGACCCGGGCGGAGGCGTGGAAACGGTCGAGCACCGCTCGGTCCGCTCCCTCGGGCAGGCACGTCCGGGCCATCAGGTCGGTGATCTCCCGCTGCCGATGGCGGTGCGGTGCCAGAACCCCGTGCACGGCGGCGATACGGCTCATCCGGGCTCTCCGATGGGGCGGCGTTGATCGACCTCAACGGCTTCCCCCGCCCGTCGGCGGGCCATGCCGCCGGTCACCCGTCCGGGCCAACGTCCCGCCATCCGCGCCGCGATGGTGGTATGAGCTCGCCCGGCGCTGTGGCCTGCGCGACTCCCGTTCCCTGCGCCGAACGGAACAGATGTCCGCTGACGCACGCTCACCACCCGCCGCTTTCCCTGTCCTTACGATCCTCCGGTGGCATCCGAAGACCTCCAGATCCATGACGAACCGTCAGCCGGTGTGGGGCCGCACGCCGTGGACACTCCACTCCGGCGTACCGTCGCCCTGCTGATGGCCTGTCACCCCGTGCCCAGCGCCGCGGTGACCCTCCTGGTCACCGCGCTGGCCGTGGGCGCGGGGAGCAGCGCCGCTGGCTGCGCCCTCGTGGCGGGCGCGGTGGCGACGGGCCAGCTCTCGGTCGGCTGGTCCAACGACGCGATCGACGCCGCGCGCGACGCCACCGCGGGGCGGTCCGCCAAACCGGTGGCCTCGGGGACGGTCCCGGCCCGGCTCGTACGGAACGCGGCACTGACCGCCGTCGCCCTCTGCGTACCGCTCTCCCTCGCCTGCGGTCCGCTCGCCGGGGCGGTGCACCTCGCCGGGGTGGGAGCGGCATGGGCGTACAACCTCGGGCTGAAGGCGACACGGTGGTCCTGGCTGCCGTACGCCATCGGCTTCGCGAGCCTCCCGGCGTTCGTCGCGCTCTCCCTGCCCGGCCGTCCGTGGCCTCCGTGGTGGCTCGTGGCATCGGGGGCACTGCTCGGCGTGGGGGCGCATCTGGCCGATGTGCTGCCGGACATCGGCGACGACCTCGAGGCCGGGGTCCACGGGTGGCCGCAGCGGCTGGGTCCGGGACGGGTGCGGCTGCTGCTGCCGGTACCGCTCGTGGTCGCGTCGGCCCTGCTGATCCTCGCGGCGCCCGGGAACGCCGGACGGGCCGGCCCGGTCTGCCTCCTGGGCGTGGGGGGAATCGTGGTGGCCGCGGCGCTGCTGGGAAGGACCCGCCCCCGGGTGCCGTTCCGTGCGGCGCTCGGCGTTGCCGGGCTGGATGTGGTCCTGCTGCTGTGGCGCGGGACCGGTCTCTCCTGAACGGGTGTGATGGCGCGGGGCTGCGGCGGGCTGGGCCGGTGCGGCCCGGCGCAGTGTCGTCCGGCGCGGCGGGGCGCGGGCGCGGGCGCGCAAAGGTGGTCGGCGCGAACCTGCTGTCCGGCAGCATGCTCCGCTGCGCCTGACCCGGGGTGGGCCTGTCCGGCCGGGCACCGCCATGGCAGGCTCGCCGTACGGGGGCGCCTGTACCAGACGACGACGGCGGACGGATGGACCCACATGGCACACCCTCACGCGGGCCGGGCGGATGGCGCGGGCCAGGCGGATGGCGCGGACCCGGCCGACGCGACGGACCCGACGGACCCGTCGGACCCGGCGGACCCGTCGGACGGACCCGACCCGGCCGACCCGGGCCCGGACGCCGTGCTCGGCCTGGACATCGGCGGCACCAAGCTGGCGGCCGGGGTCGTCGGTGCGGACGGCGGTGTGCGCTCGTTCCTGGTGGCGCCCACCCTCGTTCAGGAGGGGGTGCAGGCCGTGCTCAACCGCCTGTTCGACCTCGGGCGGAAGGCCGTCGAGGCGTCCGGCACCGATCCGCGGCACATCGCCGCGACCGGCATCGGCTGCGGCGGTCCCCTCGACCCCGACGCGGGCATCGTCCTCTGCCCGCCGCACCTGCCCGGCTGGATCGACGTACCGGTGACCCGCCTCGCCGAGGAGCGCTACGGGAGACCGGCCGTCCTGGACAACGACGCCACGGCAGCCGCGGCCGGCGAGCACCGCTTCGGCGCCGGCACCGGCGCCCGGCACATGCTCTATCTGACCCTCTCCACCGGTGTCGGCGGTGGCGTCGTCATCGACGGCCGCACCTATCGCGGCGCGGCCGGGAACGGCGGCGAACTCGGCCATGTGACGGTCGACCGCAACGGACGCCACTGTCGTGGATGCGGCCGCACCGGCTGCCTCGAGGCGTACGCCTCCGGCACCTCGATCGCCGAACGGGCCCGGGAAGCCGTCGCCGAAGCCGAGGCCGCGGGCCGCCCGACGGCACTCACCGGCTACGAGCCGCTCACCGCGGCCGATGTGTCCCATGAGGCCGGAGCGGACGATCCCGTCGCGGCCGAGGTGTGGATCGCCACCACGCAGGCCCTGGCCTGCGGCATCACCTCGCTCGTCAATGTCTTCGAACCCGAACGCGTGGTGCTCGGCGGGGGCGTGACCCGCGCCGGCGAGCAACTCCTCGCGCCCGTGCGCCGCCTCGTACGCGAGCAGGCCATGGGACCGGCGGCCCGCGCCGTACGCATCGTGGCGGCCCGTACCGGTGACCGGGTCGGCGTCGTCGGTGCCGCCGCCGTGGCCTTCGAACGCACCGGCTTCCCCGGATACGGCGGCTGAATCGGGCGGTGCCGCCGCACGGCCTCCTCGTACCGTCGCGCCGCCTCAGCTCTTCCCGTACCCCTGCGCCGCCGTACGGTCTCCCGTGCCGCCGCGCTCAGGACGTCGGCCGGCCCGCCTGCCACTCGGGTGCGAGCACCGACCAGATCTCCGTGTCGTGCCGTTCCCCCCGGTAGAGGTAGTTCTCCCGCAGCACGCCGTCCCGCCGCATCCCGAGGCGGCGGGCCACGGCGATGCTCGGCGCGTTTCCCGCCGAGACCCTCCACTCGACGCGGTGGATGCCCCGCTCACGGACGGCCCAGTCGATGAGCACGCGGGCGGCCCGGGTCACCAGGCCCCTGCCCGCCGCCGACGGTTCCAGCCAGCAGCCCGCCTCGGCGGTGCTCTGCTCGACGTCCATCGTCCGGAGGAGGACCCCGCCGACGAGCGAGCCGTCCGACCGGATGCCGTGGATCCGGCCCGTGTCGGTGGCCGCCTTCTCCGCGTAACTCCGGAGGTACGCGCGGCTCGACTCCAGGTCCGTGACGACGTCCGGCAGCCCGATGAACTGCCCGATGAACTCCCGCCCCCGGTCCATGTGGGCCAGGAACTCCTCGGCCTGCCACGGCTCCAGCGGGCGCAGCTCGGCGCCGTCGTCGCCCAGGGGTATCGCGTACATCGTCACCTTCCGCGGTGGGACCGTCCGTGTGCACGGCCACCCGTGCTCACTGCGGGGGATCTTCGCACAGGCAGGCACCGCGGGCGTCCGCGTCAGCGGGCAGTCCGGCGTGCGGATGCCCTGCTAACGTCGGAATTGCGTGCATCACGCAGGAAGTCGCCTCCGATGCCGGGTGGCCCGGCGGAAGCGGAAGGGGACCCTCAGGTGGCCGGTCGGGAGCGCTCCTCCACCAGGAACAGACGGCAGCGCCTCGTGGAACTGCTGAGTGCTGACGACATGAGCGTGCACGCCCTGGCCGACGAGTTCGGCGTCTCGTTGTCCACGATCCGCCGGGACCTGGCCGTTCTCGCCGGTCGCGGCAGCATCACCCGTACGTACGGTGGTGCCGTGGACCCGCGCAGGGCGGCGCGGCGCGGTACGGGCGGAGAGCTGCCCGGCGGGCCCGACGCGGTCGCGGCAACCGCTGCGGCCCTGGTCCGCGGCGGAGCGGTGGTGCTGCTCGACGCCGGGCCCGGCGTCGACCGGCTGGCGCGCGAACTGCGCGACCGCAGCGACATCACCGTCGTCACCAACGGCCTGTCCACGCTCTTCGAACTGGCCGATGCCGCCGTGGACGTCGTCGTCCTGGGCGGCACACTGCGGCGGCCCCACGCGGCACTGGAGGGTACGAGGACGGAGCAGGCGCTGCGCAGGATCAGCCCGGACCTCGCCTTCCTCGGCGCCGACGGCCTCGACCCGGCACGCGGCATCAACTGCCCGGACCCCGAACAGGCCGCGCTGAAAGAGCTGATGGCCGAGTGTGCCCGGGCCACATGGGTGCTGTCGGATCATGCAGGGACCGAAGCCCCCTTCCCCTACTGGGCCGCCCTGCCCCCGGGGACCGGTCTGGTCGCGGCGGGCACCGACGAGGAACTGGCCGCGTTCGCCGCCGCGCACTGGAGGATCCGCAGCGCCGGGGCATTGGTTGACGGCGGTACGTCAGGCCGGACCGAGGGTTAGCGGCCGACGGGCCAACGCCCGAGTCCTGTATGGCAGTTGGTAGGCAGTCGGTGGCATCCGGCCTCCCGCTGGCCCCGGATCGCACCTCCGGCCGTGCCCCGGATCGCACCTCAGGCCGTGGTCCACCGCACATCCTGCCGTGCCCCGGACCGGGCTTACGGGAGCCCCGTCGCTGCCAACCCGGCGGGCCCGCCTGCGCCTCAGCCCGCTTCCGCAGGGGCCTCCAACTCCTCCGCGCGCTCCATGTGGATGGTCAGCTTCCCGTCCGCCACGTCCACCACCACATGGCTGTGCGACTGGAGTCTGCCGCTGAGCAGCAGCCGGGAGAGGTGGTTGTCCACCTCGCGCTGGATCGTGCGGCGGAGCGGCCGGGCGCCGTACTCCGGCTGGTAGCCGCGGTGCGCCAGCCAGTCGACCGCCTCGGGGGTGAAGTCGATGGTCACGTCCTGGGCGCGCAGCCGCCGCCGCGTCTCGTCGAGCAGCATGTTGGTGATGCGCCGGAGCTGCTCGTCGGTGAGCTGACGGAAGATCACGATCTCGTCGATGCGGTTGAGGAATTCCGGCCGGAAGTGCTCGCGCAGCGGGCGCAGAACCCGTTCACGCCGGGCCTCTTCGTCCGCCTCCGCGTCGCCGTCGCCCGGGCCGAAGCCCAGTGTCGCGCCCCGCCCGGATATGGCCTCCGAGCCGAGGTTGCTGGTCATCACGATGACCGTGTTGGTGAAGTTGACGGTCCGCCCCTGGGAGTCGGTGAGCCGACCGTCGTCCAGCACCTGGAGCAGGATGTTGAAGACGTCCGGGTGGGCCTTCTCGATCTCGTCGAGGAGCAGCAGCGAGTACGGGTGTCTGCGCACCGCCTCCGTGAACTGCCCGGCGTCGTCGTGTCCGACGTACCCCGGCGGAGCCCCGACCAGCCGGCTGACCGTGTGCCGTTCCTGGTACTCGCTCATGTCCAGCCGGACCATGCGGTCCTCGCTCCCGAAGAGTGCTTCCGCCAGCGCGCGGGCGAGTTCGGTCTTGCCGACGCCCGTGGGCCCGAGGAAGAGGAAGCTGCCCACGGGCCGGTCGGGGCTGGACAGCCCGGCACGGGAGCGCAGCACCGCGTCCGCGACAGCGGTGACGGCCTCGTCCTGGCCGATGACCCGCTGGTGCAGATGCTCCTCCAGGCCCAGCAGCCGCTGCTTCTCCTCCTGGGTGAGGCTGCTGACGGGGATGCCGGTCTGCCGCGAGACGATGTCGGCGATGTCCTCGACGGTGACCTCGGGAATGCGGTCCCCGGTGGGCTGTTCCTTGCGCTTGCCCTCCTCGATCCGCTTCTCCAACTCGGCGCTGCGGTCCCGTACTTGTACGGCGGTCTCGAAGTCCTCGGCGGCCACCGCCTGTGCCTTGTCCCGGCGCAGCTGCTCCACTTGGTGCTCCAGCGCCCGGAGGTCCGTGCCCCGGGTGGAGGAGCGCAGCCGGACCCGCGCTCCCGACTGGTCCATCAGGTCGATCGCCTTGTCGGGGAGGAAGCGCTCGGTGAGGTAGCGGTCGGACAACTCGACGGCGGCGAGCAGGGCTTCGTCGGTGTAGCGGACCTGGTGGTGTGCCTCGTACCGGTCGCGCAGGCCGCGCAGGATCTCGACGGCCTCCTCCGGGCCGGGTTCTGGTACGAGCACGGGCTGGAACCGGCGGGCGAGCGCGGCGTCCTTCTCGATGTAGCGCCGGTACTCCTCCAGCGTGCTCGCACCGATGACGTGCAGCTCTCCGCGGGCCAGCGCGGGCTTGAGCATGTTGCTCGCGTCCATCGGCCCGCCCTCGGCACCGCCTCCGCCGGCGCCCACGACCGTGTGCAGCTCGTCGATGAAGATGATCAACTCGTCGGAGTGGGCACGGATTTCGTTGATCACGGCGGTCAGGCGCTCCTCGAAGTCCCCGCGGTAGCGGGTGCCCGCGACGATGCCGGACAGGTCGAGCCGTACCACCCGCCGGCCCAGCAGGATGCCGGGGACCTCGCCGTCGACGAGGCGCTGGGAGAGCCCTTCGACGATGGCGGTCTTGCCGACGCCGGCCTCGCCGATGAGCACCGGGTTGTTCTTGCCCCGGCGGGCCAGCACCTCGACGGTCTGCTCGATCTCCTCCTCGCGCCCGATCACCGGGTCGATGCGCCCCTCGCGTGCCAGGGCGGTGAGATCGCGCCCGAACTTGTCGAGCGTCGGCGTGCCGTGGTCGGCCGCGCCCGTACGTTGCTCGGGGGCGCCGGACGGCGCCGCCAGGCCGCCCGGTGGCCGGCCGGGGGCGCCTGCGCGCGGATCGAAGTGGGCGGCGTTGAGGATCTGCCCCGCGGTGGAGTCACGGTTGGCGGCCAGCGCGACCAGGACGTGCTCGGGCCCGATGTACGAGGCGCCGGTGGACCGGGCGATGTCGTGGGCGTCGAGCAGGGCGCGCTTGACCGCTGGGGTGACCGCGATGGATCTGCGCGGCGGGCCCTCGCCCGCCTGACGGTCGATCTCGGCCGCGATGGCGTCGGGATCGGCTCCCGCGCGGGAGACCATGGCCCGCGTCGGCCCCGCGCTGAGCGCGGCCCGCAGGAGGTGCTGGGTGTCGAGGTCGGTGCTGCCGTGTTCTGCGGCGTACGAGGCGGCGGCCGACACGAGCTGCCGCGCGGGTTCGCTCATCAGGCGTCCGAAGTCGTGATAGCCCGAGTCGGGCCGGCGGTTCTTCGGCCCGGTGCCGAGCAGGTGGGAAAGGAAGTCTCCGAGCGGGTCCCGGCCGTATTCCTCGGGACCCGTGTACCCGCTGGTCATAGGCATCCGTCCCGATGGCCCGGAAGGACCGGGCCACGCTGTCGTCGTGGGGTGCGGCTGCGGGGCGGGTTTCCCCGTCCGCGTGGGCGACACGTCGTCGTGGGGCTTCTTCGGTCACTTCGCTCGATGGGCGCCCACCTTTCGCGGTGCTGCCGGGGACCTTCAGTCGACGGGCCATGTGTGTGCGGGGGCGTTGAGGTGCATGTAGTCGATGTACTGCCTGGTCATGCGGCGCAGCGCCTCGTGGTGGCCGACATGGTCGGTGCTCTCGATCCGGTGGTAGGTCTCGGCCTGCCACAGGGCGCCGTTGCGCTGGGTGACGCACCGCTGCTCGATGATGCCGAGCATCGGCTCGCGCCACTCCGCGTCGATGCCGGAGAGCTCCAGCCCCTTGTGCGCGAGGGGCAGCAGCCGCCGCAGCACCAGCTCCGAAGCGGGCACCTCGCCCGTCCCGGGCCAGTAGAGGCGGGCGTCCATGCCGTGCAGTGCGGCGGCGTGCAGATTGTCCTCGGCCGCCGCGAAGGACATGCGCGACCACACCGGCCGCTCCTGCTCCACCAGGGCGCGCAGCAGCCCGTAGTAGAGCGCGCCGTTGGCCGTCGTGTCGGCCATGGTGGGGCCCGCGGGCAGCACCCGGTTCTCGATACGGAGATGGGGCGTGCCGTCGACGACGGCGTAGACGGGGCGGTTCCAGCGGTAGATCGTGCCGTTGTGCAGGGTGAGTTCGGGCAGCTCCGGGATCTCGCCGCGCTTGAGCGACTCCAGCGGGTCCCCTGGCTCGCACAGGGGGAGCAGCGCGGGGAAGTAGCGCACGTTCTCTTCGAACAGGTCGAAGACGGAGGTGATCCAGCGTTCCCCGAACCAGACCCGGGGCCGTACGCCCTGCGCCTTCAGCTCCACCGCGCGCGTGTCCGTTGCCTGCTCGAACAGGGGGATACGGGTCTCGCGCCACAGCTCCTTGCCGAAGAGGAAGGGGGAGTTGGCGGACAGCGCCACCTGGACACCGGCGATGGCCTGCGCGGCGTTCCAGTAGTCCGCGAACTCGTCCGGGCTGACCTGCAGATGGAACTGCGTGCTCGTGCAGGCGGCCTCGGGCGTGATCGTGTCGGCGTAGGTGCGCAGCCGGTCGACGCCGTCGATGGCGATGCGCAGGTCCTCGCCGCGGGCCTGGAAGATCTGCTCGTTGAGGAGGCGGTAGCGCGGGTTGTCGACGAGCGCGTCCTCGGTGACGTCGTTCTGCTGGAGTGTGGGCAGGATGCCGACCATGATCAGATGGGCGCCGAGCGTCGCTGCCCTGTCCTCGGCGTGGTTGAGGGCGTCGCGCACCTCCTGCTCCCAGGCGCCGGGGCCGCCTGCGGTCAGTTGCCGCGGCGGGATGTTGATCTCGAGATTGAACCGCCCCAGTTCACTGGACCAGGCCGGGTCCGCGATGGCATGCAGGACTTCGGAGCCCTGCATCAGGGGCTCGGCCGCATCGTCGACGAGGTTGAGCTCGATCTCCAGTCCGACCTGCGGGCGCTCGGTCTCGAAGCGCTCCTCGCGCAGCATCTGTGCGAATGCGTCCAGGCACCGGTGCATCTTCTGCCGGTACTCGCGGCGGTCTTCGCGGGTGAAGACCCGCGCGGGGACGTCCCGTCCCATCTGTCCTCCCGAGGCCTGCTCGGCGGACACTCCCTTCGCATGTCAGCGTCCCACGACCGGCCCGGGCCTGCCAGCGACCGCCGGGCCCGGTACGTACGGCGAACGCCCGGAAGCCCAGGGTGACCCGGTCGGCGTGCAAGGACGGAATACGGACGCGTGTGCGGGGTGGCGGGGTGCGGGGGCTGAACGGGGCTGGGCAGGCGACGGGGTGTGGGGTGCGGGTGCGGGGGTCTGAACGGGGAACGGGACCGCGGCGTCCGGGACCGCGCGTCACTCCTCGGCGGAGGCTTCCGGCGTCCGGCCGTCGGGTGGGCTGACCCAGCCGCAGAGGCCGCAGACGTAGCGGTTCTGCACCCCGTCGATCTGCGCTCCGCAGGCTGGGCAGGTGGTGGTCGAGTACGTCTCGTTGCTCAACGCTGTGCCCCGCAATTCCCGCAGAGCCAGCCGCCGTTCGGGCTCTGTTGCATCTGACCGCCGCACTGCGGGCATTGATTCCGGGTTTCTGCCGGATCGATTCTCACAGCGAACTCCCGTCGTCCGTTCATTAGTGGAGACGCACGGGAACGTCACAGGTTCCATCCGCCGCTCTCACGGTCAATCTTTGGCCTGAACAATGCTCTCCGTGAGGAAGCTACGGATGGCCGTTCCTGGCCGCTCATCTGACGCTGTGGCGGATCACGGACTGCGACACCTCCGTCACCTGCGGGAACAGTGAGCGTCTCGTCCTGCTCGAGCACTGCCGGCGGGGCGGATGCCCTGTCTTGCGCCGCGCATGCATGGACGACCCGCTCTTCACGTCGTCGGCAGCCGATCCCCTCGTCCTCCCCTCATTCGCCGGCCGCCTCGGCCTCATTCCCTATGCCCGGCTTCGGGCTGATCCAGCCCCCGCGCACGGAGGCCGTCGTGGCCCGGTGCCGTGAGTGCGGAACGGGGGAGGCGGGTGGGGTTCCTGGGATTCGAGCGGCGTCGACGGTGAGCAAAGTCACATGGCGTGGAGCGCCGCCCTCCGCATTTCGTCCCGGTGTACGGAGGGGGAGTTGGGGCGCTCGCGGCTCTCCGGGGGCGAGCGGGCTGGAGGGTGAGCGGGCGGGGCAGGGGGGTGGGCCCGGGAGGGTGTGCTCGGGATTTGGGAGTGGACGGCCTGGGCCTGGCTAGGTGTATAACCCAGTGATATAAGTGGGTTATGGAAATTCGGTCGGCCATCGACGGTGACCTCGCGGCCGAGGACGTGGCAGCAGCGCTGGAACGCCTCTTCCGTCTGTTCCGCCGGCTCGGCACTCCCAGCGAGCTCTCGCTCACCGCCGTATCGACGCTGAGCGCCCTGGAGCGGACAGGGCCCGGCCGGCTCACCGCACTCGCTGCCCGGGAGGGCGTCACCCAGCCCGCGATGACCCAGCTCGTCTCCCGTCTGCAGGAGTCGGGACTGGTGACGCGGGCCTCGGATCCGGAGGACGGCCGGGTGGTGCGCGTGCACATCACCGATGCCGGGCGCGAAGCGCTGGCCCGACGCAGGGCGGCCCGGGCCGACCGCCTCGGCGACCTGCTGGACCGGCTGGGCCCGGACGAGCGTGCGGCCCTCACCGCGGCTCTGCCCGCCATCGACGCCCTGACGCGGCTCGAGCCGGAGGACCGTACGGGCGCCGCTCGACCCGCGCTCTGACAACTCCTGCGGAAATGCCCGGCCTTCACTCCTCGGGATGGCCCGGGGCCGGCACCGCCGGAGCACAGGGCAACCCGGCAACCCCCCACCGCCCGCCGCGCAGAAAGCGATCGAAACGGAGCACCCTGTATGACCGGCCCCTCGACCGGCACCGCCGCGAGCCCGTTCCAGCAGCCGAAGGCCGTCTTCGCCGTCGCCTTCGCCTGTGTCGTCTCCTTCATGGGCATCGGCCTCGTCGACCCGATCCTGCCTGCGATATCCCACGATCTGCACGCCACCCCGAGCCAGGTGACGCTGCTGTTCACCAGCTATCTGGTGGTCACTGCGGTGGCGATGCTGATCACCGGCTGGGTCTCCGGCCGTATCGGCGCCAAGCGCACTCTGCTCGCCGGGCTCACCACGATCGTGGTGTTCAGCGCGCTGGCCGGTACTGCGGACGGCATCGGCGGAATCGTCGGCTTCCGCGCGGGCTGGGGCGTGGGGAACGCGCTGTTCATCGCCACCTCCCTGGCCGTGATCGTGGCCTTCGCCAGCGGCGGTTTCTCAGGCGCGATCATCCTGTACGAGGCCGCCCTCGGCCTCGGTATCGCCGTCGGACCGCTGCTCGGCGGCCTCCTCGGCAACATCAGCTGGCGCGGGCCCTTCTACGGCGTCTCGGCCCTGATGGCCATCGCGCTCATCGCCACCGCCGTCCTCGTCGACCCCCTCCCGCTGCCCCCGCGCAGGACCCGTCTCAGCGACCCCTTGCGCGCCCTGCGCCATCGCGGACTGCTGACCCTTTCGCTGACCGCGCTCTGCTACAACTGGGCCTTCTTCACCGTCCTCGGCTACGCCCCGTTCCCCATGGACCTCGGCGCGGTCCAGCTCGGTCTCGTCTTCACCGGCTGGGGCCTGCTCGTCGCCGTCTTCTCCGTGTTCGGCGCCCCGTGGCTGCAGCGCCGTCTCGGGCTGGCCAGAACCCTGTACGCCAACCTCGCGCTCTTCGCGGTGGTCGTTCTCGTCATCGCGATCTGGACCACACACACTGCCGTCCTGGTCACCGCCGTCATCGTGGCCGGTGTCTTCATCGGCGTGAACAACACCGTCACCACCCAGGCGGTGATGACCGTTTCGCCCGTCGAGCGCCCCGTCGCATCCGCCGCCTACGGCTTCGTCCGCTTCATCGGCGGAGGGCTCGCCCCCTTCGCCGCCGGGAAGCTGGTCGAGGTGACCGATGTGCATGTGCCCTTCTACATCGGGGCGGCCGCCCTGGTCCTCGGCATTGTCATCCTCTCCACCGCGCACGGGCTCCTCGGCCAGGCGGAGCGCGCGCTGGAGGCCGCGGACACGGACGAGGGGGCGTCCGAAACGACCGCGCCCGCGCCCGTCGGCGGCACGCACGACGAGCGGGCGGCGACCACAACTCCCTGACGTCGTACGGACTGACGCCGTACGGGTCTCTCGCACGGCGTACCAGGGTGCGGCCCCTCGGACCAGGGTGTCGCCCTCGGCGGGTGCGAGTGCGGGGCCCTACGGCGGGCCCCGCTCCCCGCCCGTCACATCCCCGTGTCGCAGCAGGTCTCCCGGCGCAGCCGCCGGCCGACCTCCAGCCAGTCCTCCCCGTCGCCGTGCCGGTTCCCGCCCGCGCCCGCGCCCGCGCGGACGTCCGCCCCGGCGAAGTCCCGTACCAGATCGGCCTGTTCGTACGGAACACCGCCGCGCAGCACCGACACCGTCCGGACCATCGTGTCGAAGTCCGTGAAGGGATCGCCGTCCACCACCGTGAGGTCGGCGAGCTTGCCGGTCTCCAGCGTGCCGAGGTCGCGATCCGCGCCGAAGGCCCGCGCCGGCAGCAGGGTCGCGGTGCGCAGCGCCTGGGCCGCCGAAAGCCCATGGCGGTGCAGCGCCCGGAGCCCCAGATGCAGCGCCAGGCCCACCGGCACGAGCGGTGTGTCCGTCCCGAGCGCTACGATCCCGCCGCCGTCGAGCACCCTCCGGTACACGCCCATCTCCGCACGCAGTGTGGCCAGTTCCGCGGCCGTCGGCGGCTTCCCCGCCAACTGCTGTACGAGCGCGGCGTCCCAGGGCGGCATCAGAGCGGTGACCCGCGGGTCCTGTGCGAGCGACGGATCGGTCCCGAGCAACGGCATGGCCGTGAACGGGGTCGCGACGAGCGAGAGGCCCGCGGCGGTGTAGATGTCGACGCCGTCCTCGTAGGCCCGCCCGGTCGCCGTGGTCGCGTGCCCGAACTCCAGCCGCTGCGTTGCCTGCAGATGTGTCGTCAGATCCTGCCCCATCTGCACTCCGGGGGTGCACAGATGACTGCCTGCACGCACACCGAGCCGTGCGTGGGCGAACCGGGCCGACTCCTCCATCACCCAACCCGGCGCCCGTACATACGTCTTGACGAAATCCCAGTCGAGTGCCGCAGCCCGTTCCAGAGAGCGGCGGAGCCCTTCCCGCGTGCGGTGCGCCCTGCCCATGCTGTAGGCGACACGCGCGCCGTCCAGGAGTTCGCCGCCGGCCAGCAGCCGGGGCCCGGCCAGGGCTCCGGCGGCGATCGCCTCGCGCAGCCGCGCCTGTTCGTAGGCGAAGCCGCCCAGTGATACGGCCGTGGTGATGCCGTAGGCGAGCTGGGTCACCGTCTGGCGCCCGCCGTAGGTGTACTGCCAGGGATGCGTGTGCGCGTCCCACAGCCCCGGGACGACGGTGCGCCCGGAGGCGTCGACACGGCGGGTGGCCCGGCGCCTCGCCCGGTGCGGTTCGACGGCGGCGATCCGCCCGTCCCGCACCAGCAGATCGACGTCCTCGCGTGTGGCCTCGCCCGTCCCGTCCCAGAACTTCCCGGCGTGCACGACCGTGTCCTCCGGTGCCGGTCGCCGGTAGTCGAGAGGGATCCGGACCGTACGGGCACGGCCCGTTGCCACGTCGAGGAGCCGCAGCCGGCCCGCCGACAGATGGAGCAGGGAGCGGGAGTCGCCCGACCACGAGGGGTGGTCGGCCGATTCGTCGGTGAGCCGCCGGGGATCGCCGTCGGGGGTTCCGTCCGGGCGTACGGGGAGCAGCCACAGCGCGGACTCGGAGATCAGCGCCATATGGCGGCCGTCCGGGGACCACACCGGCCCGGAGTCGTAGCGGTCGGAGAGCGACTGGTGCGGGGCGATGGCATGCAGCCGGGCGGTGCCGTCGCGGGTGTCGACGACCCGGATGAGGTTGTAGCCCTCGCGGAAACGCTGGTCGATCCGGTTGCGGTCGCAGAACGCGATGAACCGGCCGTCCGGTGACCAACTCGGTCTCCCGGGCAGCCCGCCGGCGCCGAGGGGCTGGGCGAGCACGCGGTCCGTGCCGGCGCCGAGGTCGCGCAGGACGAGGTTCCCGGACATGTCCAGCGAGGCGAGGCGGGTTCCGTCCGGGGAGAGCGCGGGCTGCACGCGGCCGCCTGTGGCGAGCACGGTCTCCTCGCCGGAGGTGAGGTCGTGGCGGCGGACCGCGTAGAGGCCGTCGCGGTCGTCGGCGTAGACCAGCGCGCCTCCGTCGGCGGTCCATACGGGGCCGAGGACGTAGTGGGCCGTGCCGGCCCGGACGATCCGGCGGGGCGCGCGGCCGCTGCCGCCGCCGTCACCCGGAACGGCCGCAACCCAGAGGGAGTTGAGGGCGGCGAAAGCCACCTGCTTTCCGTCGGGGGACAGGGCGGGGAGGTGCACGCCGCGTACGGGACGCACCCCGCTGCCGTCGAAGTCGTACCGCTTGACCGGGTACTTGGGGCGGTCGAGCTGCATCGTGGCGGTGAACGGGATCTCCCGGCCGTCGTCCGGCGCTTCCGGACGCACCACCCGGTAGTGCCCGCCGACCGTCAGCAGCAGCTCGCCGCGCGAGGTCCAGCGCGGCGGCACCGGAGCGACGTCGCCCTCGACGGGGACCGGTCGGCCGTCCACGACGAGCGTGCAGGATGCCTCGGGTGCGGGTGTGGTCCGCAGATACGCCAGGCGCCCGTCGGCCGAGACCGCGGGCGTCATGATCTGCGCGGAACCGGTCTCGCTGTGCTCCACCGTCACCGCACCCGAGCCATCGGCCCGTACGGACGCCACGGTCCGGGCCTCGAGCGCGGTCCCGGTCGCGCGGGCGCGGACGAACAGCACGCGTGCGCCGTCCGGCGACCACGTGGGGTCGAAGTCCTCCCAGGGGCCGTCCTGTGACGGGCCGTCCTGTCCGGGCTCGCCGGTGATGCGGGTCAGACCGCCGGTCCTCAGGTCCAGAACCCAGATGCGGTACGGGCTCCCGGCCACCGGGTCCCCGCCGCGCTCCGAGGAGAAGGCGATCCGTGTGCCGTCGGGCGACCAGGCGGGGCCGCGGTCGTCCCACGGCCCGTCGGTGCGCTGCCGCAGCCCCGAGCCGTCCGGCCGCAGCGTCCAGATGTGGAAGCCGCCGCCGCGGTACGCGCAGACGGCGAGGAGTTCGCCATCGGGGGAGTGGACGGGCCGCGTGGGCTCGAGGTCCGGGGGCGTGAGAGCCACTGCCCTCCCGCCGTTCCCCGGAATCGACCACAGGACGTTCTGCACCTCGGCGATGAGACGGTCCCCGGCGGGGCTGAGGGTGCCGGAGCCGTTGGTGGCGGCGGTGAGCGTGAGGGAGACGGGGGCGGACGGGGCCGCTGCCGCGGCCGCGGCGGGATCGGCAAGGGCGGTACCGGGGCCGGCCGCGGTACCCGCGGCGGCGGTGGTCACCGCGGCGGCCTGGAGAAACCGGCGCCGGGACAGTGCGCCGCGGGTGTCGTCTGTGGTCGCCAACGAACCTCCTGGATCAGGGAGTTGCGGGACGCGCTCGGAGCGCAGCGGGCGGGGACGCCCGGCGCTTGATCGTCGCATCCGCCACCCGGCGGAGGTCAACACCACACCACGCACTCGGTCGACGGTCAGCACCGCTCCGCACACCCTCGGTCAGCGTCGACACTGCGTGAACGCACGCGCCGAGGGTCACACCGTCACCAGGGGTGTACGGCTGCGGGGTTCGCCGCCGCGGGAAGGGGACCCCTGGGCCCGCACCGAGTGCGGAGGGCCGTCGACCGTGAACGGGCCCGTGCCGTCCGCATGCGGTCACGACGGTCAGCGGAAGCGTGCCGCGACCTCCGCCAGCCGGTCGAGTTCGTCCAGCGATGGGCGCTCCGGCAGCGTCGGCAGGAAGAGCAGCACCCGCTCGACATCGAGCCGCGTGTACCCCTCGATCACCTCGGGGTCGCCCGGCACCCCGTACACCGTCACCGGTACGTCCCGGCCCGTCGTCGTGCGCAACTGGTCGATCTGCGGGCCGAGTCGGTCCGGTGGCACGTTGTTGGCGAGCCAGGCGTCCCCGAACTCCGCAACCCGCGGGAAGGCGGCCGTGCCGCCGCCCACGTAGACCGGCGGGTGCGGCCGCCGGACCGGCTTGGGCCAGGAGTACACGGGGTCGAAGTCCACGAAGTCCCCGTGGAACTCCGCCCGGTCCTTGGTCCACAGCTCCCGCATCGCGCCGAGCCGCTCGTCGACCAGCCGGCCCCGGGTGGCCGGATCGGTGCCGTGGTTCTCCATCTCCTCGCGGTTCCAGCCCACGCCGACGCCGAACACGGCGCGCCCCTCCGAGATGAGGTCCAGAGAGGCCACCTCTTTCGCCGTGACGATCGGGTCCCGCTCCACCAGCAGGGCGACGCCGGTCCCCAGGAGCAGCCGCTCGGTGACCGTCGCCATCGCGCTCAGGGCGACGAAGGGGTCGAGGGTGCGGTAGTAGCGCTCCGGAAGCTCCCCTCCACCGGGGTAGGGCGAGCGGCGTTCGACGGGGATGTGGGTGTGCTCGGCGATGAACAGCGAGTCGAATCCGCGGTCCTCCACGGCCAGGCCGAGCGGGGCCGGACGGATTCCCTGGTCGGTGATGAAGGTGGAGATCCCGAACTTCACGGCGGCTCCTGCGGGTCGGGTACGGGCCGATGCGGTGTCCGCCCCTGCTGTACCCGCTCCGGCCGGGTTCACCACGACGATCACACGGGAGGGCGGCCGCCTTCCGCCGTCCGGTGAGCTGTGTGTGACCGCCCGCGAGCCCTTCGCCGGCCGCCCGCGAGCAGTGCGCGTGCCCGCCCGCGAGCCGCCCGCGAACCGTTCGCGAGCAGTGCGTGTGCCCGCCCGCGCGTTCAGAGCCGCTCGGCCTCGACCAGCACCAGGCTCTCCGGGCCCGCCAGCGTAGTTGCCCGTCCGACCGGGGTGACCGATGCGCGCATGACGGCCGTCCTGGTCCGTCGCGCGCGGAGACCCGGCAGCACCGCCCTGGCCGTCAACTCCGCTGGCGGTCACCTCCGCTGACGGTCACCGCCATGCCCTGGCGGTCACCTCCGCCCCGGCCGCCCGCCGCCCCGGCCGGCCCGTGGCGGGGCGGGGCTACGCCGTACGGGGCTGCTCTCCGGGCTGCTGCAGTGCGTGCCGCGGCGCTTCCTGGGAGCGGACCGCGTGCATGACCGACGCCGTCTCGGGGGTCTGCTTCGCGGCCTCCTTCCCGCCCGCCGAGGCGGCGGCCGGGGAGGCTGCCGAGGTGGCGGCCGAGGTGGCGGCCGGGGAGGCCGCCGGGGTGGCCGCGGCGGGGGCGGGGCGAGTGCTCAGCCTGTGGCTCGCGGCCTCGTCGAGACTGATCGGGCGCCCCGTCTGGGCGGCGAGACGGCCGGCTTCGTGGCCCAGGAGGGCGATGTCCTCCCAGCGGAGGCGGAGCACCAGACGGAGTTCGGCCTTGCCGTCCGGGAGAGCTTGCAGTTGAAGGGCGTGCGGTTCGCTCATGCGGCGGTCCTCCAGGGGGGTCGGCAGCGGCGCGGCGGGCAGGGGTCCGACCGTCGGTCCGCGGACGTGTGCCCAGTGATACGGAGCACGGCCACGGCTCGTTCAGCCGGAGGTGCCGTACTACCGCACCGCGGTTTCGCGCGACGCGATCGCCCGGGCGCCGAACGATTCCCCGGCGCGGGCCGTATAGCTGGGGGAGCTCAGGTAGCTGGGGGAGCTCAGGAGCGCCACACGTCAATGGAGCCCGTCATGCGCATGCGCCGTCCCACCCGCGTCCTCGCCACCGTCCTGCTCGCCGCAACCGCGTTCACCACGAGCGCCTGCGGTACGGACAGCGGGGGCGACGCGGCCTCTTCCGGCAAGGCCGAGCCCGCCGACGACGACGAGGCGCGGGCCGGCGACGACGGGGCGCGGGCGTCGGACGACGGTGCCCCGGCCTCCGGCATCAAGGGAGTTCCGGCCACCCTGCGGTTCCGGGGCACCACCCTCGACGGGAAGTCCTTCGACGGCGCGGCGCTGGCCGGGAAGCCGGTGGCGCTGTGGTTCTGGGCACCGTGGTGCGGCAGCTGCCGCGGTCAGGCACCGCAGGCCGCCGAACTGGCCCGGACCTACAAGGGCAAGGTCCATGTCATCGGCGTCGCCGGGCTCGACACGACCGGGTCCATGAAGTCCTTCGTCTCCTCGCGGAAGGTCGGCGGCTTCCCGCACGTCGCCGACGAACAGGGCGCCGTCTGGAAGAAGTTCGGCATCACCCAGCAGAGTTCCTTCGTCCTGCTGGACGGGAAGGGCAAGGTCGTCCACAGCGGAGTCCCCGCGGGACCCGGGGAGTTGGACGACCTTGTCGCGAAGCTCGCCGGCTGACGGCGCCGGTCGCGACCGATGACGGAACTGCCCCTCGCCCTGGCGCTCACCGCGGGCATGCTCGCCGCAGTGAACCCCTGCGGGTTCGCCCTGCTCCCCGCCTATCTGTCTCTGCTCGTCCTGGGAGACGGCACGACCACGCGCGCCGCGGCCGTCGGGCGCGCGCTGACCGCCACCGCGGCCATGACCCTGGGATTCGCCGTCGTCTTCGCGGTCTTCGGCTTCGTCATCGCGCCGGGCGCGGCGCAGGTGCAGCAGCAACTGCCCTGGTTCACGGTGGTGTTCGGGACGCTGCTCGCCGCGGCCGGCGCCTGGCTCCTCACAGGGCGCGCCCTGCCCTCCCTCCTACCGCGCATCCGCCGTGCCCCCGCTGTCACCCGGTCCGTGCCGTCCATGGCGCTGTTCGGCGCCGCGTACGCCGTCGCCTCGATCGGCTGCACCATCGCGCCGTTCCTGGCGATCGTGCTCTCCGCGTTCCGCAGCGGATCGGCCGGGGGCGGCATCCTGCTCTTCCTCTGCTACGCGCTCGGCATGGGCGTGATCACCGGCGCCGCCGCCGTGGCGGTCGCCCTGACCCGTACGGCCGCGGTCGGCGGCATCCGCAGGCTGCGTGCGATGGCCGGACGCCTGGGCGGCGCCCTGCTGTTGGTGGTCGGCGGCTATGTGGCCCACTACGGCTGGTACGAGATCCGGGTGCTGCGCGGCGAGGCGGTGTCCGACCCGGTCGTCGACGGTGCGACCGCGGCCCAGCGGTGGATCGCGGGCGGCCTGGACGACGCCGGTGTCCCGCTGGTCGCCGTGGTGTTCGTCCTGCTGCTGGCCGCCGCCCTGATGCCGTACCGCCGCGGCCGGTCCCTTGAAGGTCCGGGGACCGGCCGCGGCAGTGTGGGGCGGTGGCACGACCCGGCGCGGCGGTGACCGGACCGGGTGAGGGTGTTTCAGCGGCCCCGGAGGGGGCCTTCCGCGGTGCTCGGAGCGAGCACCGTCAGCGTTGTCAGCCGCACTTGCGGCCGCCGTTGATGCACGAAACCGCCTTGCGCATCAGCGAGTTCGACATCACGTTGATGAAGTCGCCGTGGTCGGTGACCGGCTTGTGGAGCTGCTCCGGGAAGCTGTCGACGGCGAAGACGGTGCCCGGCTTCACGTCGTAGGTGATCCGCTGCACGAGCTGCGGGACGGCCCGGAAGCCCTGCGGGCAGGTGCCGTTGCGATCGGCGAAGGCCACATGCGTACGGTGGTTGGCGCTGTCGATGTTGGCGCCGTCCCAGCAGCTCTGGAAGTTGAACGTACGGACGACCCGGCTGCCGCTCGGGCACAGCGGGTACTTGTCCTTGAGCTGCCGGTTCTCGAAGCCGGTGCAGCTCCAGGAGGCATTGGCGTTGGCCGGGCCGTTGGTGAAGGACTTGGCGTCGCCGGTGATGATCCGCAGGAAGCGGGGCATGGCAGTGACCTTGCCGGCCGCGCTGCCCTTGAAGGTCAGTTTCACCGAGGCCGGCTTGAGGATGCGGCCGATGTTGCCGTCCTGTCCGCCGCCCGGCTGGTTGGCGTCCGCCTCCTGCTGGCCGTTGCGCAGGCGGAGCACGGGCCAGTAGTGCGTGGAGCGGTCACCGTTGGTGCAGGTGGTGCCGGCGGCGGCGAGGCTCTCGTTCGTGGAGAACGCGTTGGTGTCGAGATTGCCGACGTAGTCGTGCTTGTGGTGGGCGCCGTTGCTCACGCCCGGGGCCGCGATGACGTTGTCGGAGTTGAAGTGCTTGTTCCCGTTGCGCCCGCAGCGGGTGGCGAAGGTGCCGACGGAGGCGCCGCGCCGCTTGGCGGGCGCCGCCACATTCGGCCGCACCTTCCTGATGTCTACGAAGTCCGACCGGACGGGGCCACTTGCGGGCGGCGCGGAGCTGGAGGCGTTCGGCGCGGGGGCCGTGGCGTTCGGGGCGGCGGTGCCCCGTGCGGAGGCCACCTCGGGGTCGCGCTTGACCTCGCAGGACGCCAGCGAGGCGAGCCATCCCGGACGGTCGCCGGCCCGGTCGAGGGCCGTGCCGATGCGGTCGAGTGCGGTGCGGCGCTGATCGGCCAGCGGGGCCAGCACCCGTATCTTCACCCACTGCCGGTCGCTCGCCGTACGGGAGGTGGCGAGCCGTTGGTACGCGTCCGCGACCTGGCTGTCCATACGTGCCAGTTCCGTGTCCACGGATGACCGCGCCTGCTGCGGCACCCGCGAGAGCCGGATGGTGACGTCCGGGCAGTTGATGGTCGTCCCGGCCTGCTGTCCGGCAGCCGTGGTGGTGGCCGGGGCGGGTGAATTCCCCCAGTCCGCCGAGGCGTTGTCATTGATCAGTACGATCCCGCCTCCGCCCAGCGCCAGAGCGGCCACGGCTGCGATGGCCGTACCGATGACACGGGAGCGTCTGTGGCCCTTGTTTCTCACGGGGGCCCCTTTCCGATCGTCGTCCGCGCCGGATGCCGACGTACGAGGGTCGGGCCCGGCTTGATACGCGCCGAACCGTCCCCTGGCCCAGAGGGGACGGTTCGGTGCAGGGAGATATACGGATGGGGACGCGTTCGTGCTCGATGGTGGAGCAGAGAACTTCGTCGAATTTGTCCGGGGCGCGCGGCGGAGCGTTCGCGCCGGTCGCCCATGGGCGGGAACGGGGCGGACGATCGAGCGCCATGTGCTGAGAGAAAGGCGAGGAACGGTTCGGGGGCGGGTGGTACGGGAGGGGCCGCCGTACGCAACGAACCGGCGGGCCCGCCCGATGGCGGACCCGCCGGTCCTGGCCGGGCAACTCCGCCGGGTGGGAGGGGAGTTGGCGCGGCCGTTCAGGAGATGCTCACGAACCTCAGAAGACGCTCACGCCGTACACGCTCAGCGCTTCGGTGACCGGCTGGAAGAAGGTGGTGCCGCCGGAGGAGCAGTTGCCGCTGCCGCCGGAGGTCAGGCCGATAGCGGTGCTGCCGGCGAAGAGCGGGCCACCGCTGTCCCCGGGCTCGGCGCAGACGTTGGTCTGGATGAGGCCGGAAACGATGTCGCCGCCGCCGTAGTTGACGGTCGCGTTCAGGCCGGTGACGGTGCCGCCGTGCAGTCCGGTGGTGCTGCCGCTGCGCTGTACGGACTGGCCGACGGAGGCATTGCCTGCCCCGGTGATGTCCTGGTAGGTGCCGTTGTAGAGGTAGACCCGGCCGTCGGCGGCGGAGGGGTTGGAGTGCTGGATGATCCCGTAGTCGTTGCCCGGGAAGCTCGACCCGGCGGTCGAGCCGAGCAGCGCGGTCTGGGCCGAGTTGGTGTACCAGGTGCTGCCGATGTTGGTGCAGTGGCCCGCGGTGAGGGCGTAGTACGTGCTGCCGCTGCGGACGTTGAAGCCCAGCGAGCAGCGGCCGCCGCCTGTGTAGATGGCCTCCCCGCCCGCGATGAGCTTGCTGAACGTGCCCTCGGTGCGCTCGATCCTCAGGGCGCCGGCACGGTCGCCCGCGACCTCCTTGATCTCGGCTATCTCGGCCGCGGAGACGGTCTTGTCGACGGTGACGACGACCTTGCCCGACTTCGCGTCGGTGTACCAGGCCGTACCTGCGACGTCCGCATCACGTACGGCGTCGCCGGCCTGGGCGAGCTGCGTGGTGGTCGTCCGGCCGACGTCGGCCGGTTGGGCCATGGCCGTCGGGGTGGCAAGCGCGGAGACGGCCAGCAGACCGGACGCGACGGCGATCAGCCGCGTGCGTCTGGGCACACCGCCGAGGGGGGAGAGGCGCTTGATGCTCACAACATCCTCCGATGGGGGTTGGGGGCCCGCTTGGGTGGACGGGCCCGTCAAGCGCGGTCATGGAACGCGACGGCCTCGAGTTCCGTCGTGCCCCTGACAACCGCACCGAGGGAATAGTCGACTCCGGTTGAACGGTCTACAAGGTTGTCTTTCGGTCGCTCTACGCGCGTTGCCAGGCGCTGTGCCGCGATGGCGCCGCAGGCGCTTTCCCTCCGTCCGTGCACCGATCGTGAAGGGTGTCGCCGTCACCGGGTGGAAGCGTTTGTCACAGCGATGGAGCGCAGGGCGGAGTTGTGGTTCGGGGATGCCCCTCCGTTCCGCCGGTGCATGGGCCCGGCTGGGCGGCTACCCGCGCGCCGGTGGTCGTGTGCGCCCGACGGCACGCCCGAGCGCGGCCTTCTCGTAGTGCAAATCGCGCCACGAGGAGGGCGGGGTCACGGGTGACCCGCGTAGATCTCCCGGACCGCACGGCCGGGATCGCGCGCGGTGGCATCAACGCCCCTCGCGGAGGGCGATTTCGCGGCGATCGCCACCCTTCGCACCACGCCATCGGTTGTCTGGAATTCGACGTTGCGCTGTGGCCGTGGGCGATGAGATGAAGACGCCGCGCAATCGGCGGAGGCGCCGGACGGGCCTCCGGGGCAGGACCGGGACGGGCCTTCGGGATGGGTTCCGGAGGGGCCTCCGGGGCGGGCTCTGCCGGGGGAGGGGGTGGCCGGATCGTGTGGTGTTCCGGCCCGGGGGCGGACATGCGTCGGGGCCGCCGTTGCCACACGCTGGGTACATGAGTGACGCACGGGCCCCGATCGTCGTGTCGCGGGTCATGCCGGGCGAGCCGCCGTTCCGCATCGTGGAAATCAACGGGGAAATGGTGGGGACAGCGCACGACATCCTCGATGTGGTCCGGCTGGCGCAGCGCGCCGGGAGCCGGCACATCGACCTCGACGATCCGGCCGCCGTGAGGTGGGTGGGCGGCGACAAATACACCTGGGCGCTCTGAACCCGCGCGTCGCTCTGACCCGAGGTCGTTCTGAACCGCGCGTCGCTCTGACCCGAGGTCGTTCTGAACCGCGCGTCGCTCTGACCCGAGGGTCGTTCTGAACCGCGCGCCCCGGCACTGTCCACGGATCGGTTCCTGTCCGCGGATCGGGTCCGATCAATCGGTGGCGGGGGAGGCGGCGCCGGCCGGGAAGCGCCAGCGGGTCTGGCTGTACCGGCCCTTGGCGAAGCCAAAGGCCGTCGTCGGTGCGACCCGGAAGACCAGGGCCCGGCCCGCCTCGTGCCGGAAGGCGCCGTCGCGTACGTCGAAGTGCCAGTCCTTGCCGTACTTCGTCTCGTACGCCGTGGCCAGCTTCTGGAGCGCCGCGTCGCCGGTCACCTGGACCGCGTCCCCCTCCACGACCACATCCAGCCCGTCGTCGAGGCCGTTGCACCCGGTGGTCAGGATGCAGTGGGTGTTGGTGCGCAGGTTCTTGGCCTTGCGTTCGTCGGGTCCGGTGCAGAAGTGGAGTGCGTCGTCCACCCAGACCGCCAGGAGAGGGGTGACGTGCGGGCGGTTGTCGGGGCGTACGGTCGTCAGCCAGTAGAGCTCGGCCCGCTCGAGTTGCTCGCGCGCGGTCGGCCACGGCGTCGCGGACACGTCCTTCATGCTGTAGCGCTCGTCCAGTTCGGTGACCGGTTGCCTGGCTGTCATCGTTCTCCCTCTCTCGTGCTGCCCGGAGCTGCCTTGTGCCGCTCCGTGCTGCGCGCGGCTGTGCGGTGCGCGCCGGTGAGCGGCCCGTCGCGGCCGGCCGGAGAGGAGACCGGGTGGGGCCGCCGAAGTCATCGGTGTCCTGACCGGCCATGCCCGGCGAACTTCTCACCAGCGCCGGGGCCTCGTACGGCACAAGCCGGGGCGGCCGGTGTCGGGCCGCCCCGGCTTGCACTGGGGGTGTTACCGACCGGGGGCCGCGGCGCCGGTCTCGCCGAGGTTCGCGGTCTCGTCCTGCTCCGCCTGGCCCGCGGCGTTGTCGCCCTGGTTCTGGCCCTGGTTGGCGCCCTGTCCGGGGCGGCCGCCCTGACCGGGACGTCCGGCCGGGTTCATGGATGTGCTCGACACACAGGACTCGTTCTGCTCACCGAGGCTCGGAAGCAGGCCTCCCAGAATTCCGGGGGTGGTCTGCCGGGAGCACATCTGCATGCTGCCGCCCGGGCCGTCGGCTACTGCGGGAGTGGCGATGAACAGGGCGCCGCACAACCCGGCGCCGACTGCGGACATGCCGATCAACTTGCGCATGAAAACCTCCTGATCGAGAGCGCGTTGTCTCCACCGTGTCGCGGAGATCGGCGAGCCGCACGCGGGCTTACTGCGACTGGAGTGACGGCCCGTCGGGAATGCGAGGCGCGGCTTCCGGGCGGCCCAGGACATTGCACCAGTGATGGAACGTCAGGTTTCCCGTGCCCGAGGAACCTCCGGGAACCGTGGTCTGATGAACCACCAGATGATGAAGCGTCATGATCATGCGTCCCGGCCGCGGCAGGCACGTGGCGGGACCGACAGGAGGACGACGATGAGCCGGTCCCAGGCCGCGCCCGGTGAGGACGGCGGCCCGCCGCCCATCGTGAGCAACGAGCCGGGCACCTTCCCGTACGGAGTCTGGCACGAGCGCCATCCCGCCCTCCTCCGGCGATTGAAGGAGGCCTTCCCCTTCGGCCCCGGTCAGCGCCAGGCTCTCGACAAGCTGCTCGAGGAGACGATCGGCGGAGTGATCGAGCCGCTCCCCGGCACCGCCCGCGACCAGGCGCTGTGGTCGGGGCCGTGGGACCGGGGCCACTACGGCAAGCGCTGGACCGATGCACCGTTCCTGTGGGCGGAGAGCTACTTCTACCGCCGGCTGCTGGGTGCCGTCGGCTACTTCGGGCCGGGGCCGTGGCAGGGCATCGACCCCTTCGGACCGTCCAAGGACGCCGAGTTGAACAGCGAGACGGTCGATGACGAACTCGCCGCACTCGACACCCTCGGCCCCGTGCGCCTGAACCCCGTCGACTCCGCGGCCGCCGCTGCGGATTCCGACGACGGTCCGACCGATGCACTGCTCCACGCCGCGCTCTGGGGAAACCGCGCGGACCTCGGGTTTCTCCTCACGGCAGGCGACTCGGGGCAGGCGGACGGTGGCACGTCCCTCGTCGCCGACGATCGCGAGACCCTCCACACCCTGCTCACGGCATCGGCACGGCAGGGCGGACGTATCGTCATCGTCGCCGACAACGCGGGCCGCGAGCTCATCCCCGACCTCGTCCTCGCCGATCACCTGCTCGCCGCCGGCCGGGCGGCCACGATCACGCTGCAGATCAAGCCGCACCCCTACTACGTATCCGACGCCACGACCGCAGACGTCCTGGCGAGCCTGCGGAGGCTGGCGGATGCCCCCGGCCGAGCGGGAGGCACCGGCGAGCGGCTCAGGGCTGCGATGCGGGAGGAGCGGCTGACCATCGGCGCGCATCCCTTCTTCTGTGCTCCCTTGCCGTACGAGGACATGCCCGCCGACCTCAGACAGGACTTCGCTTCGGCATCACTCACGATCCTCAAGGGCGACCTGAACTACCGCCGTCTGGTGGGCGACCGTCACTGGCCCGCCACCACGCCCTTCGCCGATGTCACCCGCCACTTCCCCGGACCGGTCGCGGCCCTGCGGACCCTGAAGTCGGACGTCGCGACCGGGCTGTCGGACGAGACCGTCGCCGCGCTCGATGCCTCGGGTGAGGCGTGGCGCACGAACGGCCGCCATGCGCTGATCCAGGCCCGGCCCTGACGGTGCGGCAGCCACCCATGCGGCCCGGCCGAGGGGGCGAGGGCCTCTCACGGCAGAAGCCGGGGCGGCCGCGTCGCGGCCGCCCCGGCGGGTGGGAAGGTGGCGTGCGATTACCGGCCGGGGTTGACGGAGCTGCTGCTGACGCAGGACTCCGACTGGTTGCCGGCGTTCGGCAGGAGCCCGCCGAGAATCCCCGGGGTGATGTGCTTCGAGCACATCTGCATCGAGCCGTTGGGGCCCTCGGCCATGGCGGGCGAGGCGAGCACCAGGGCGCCGAAGAGCCCGACGCCGACGGCGGACACGCGGATGACGTTGCGCATGGAAAACCTCCTGTGAGAGCGCGTGAGACCACGGTGTCCCGTTGATCAACCCGTCGCACCCGGACGTACTGCGACCGGGTTGCGGAGGTGACGGTCCGTCGGCGTGTCGGATGACAGACCGTCAGGAAACACTTCGCTTTCCGGCCTCGGGGGTGCGCGTGACACCTCGTTCGGCCCATGCGTTGCCTCGTACGGCGTACGGAGGCGGCCGAGGGTCGGCGTAGGGCGGGCTCCGGGCTCCGGGCGGTGTGGCCCCTGCGGGAGGCGGTTGCGGTTCGGCGTTTTACGGAGGCGGCAGGCCTCAGGCGTCGTCGATGGGCGTGCCCTGGTGGAAGTACAGCCGCCAGCCGTCGTCCCTCAGACGCCAGATCGAGCTGCGCCGCGCCCGCCGCCCGTCGGTCTCGGTGATGAAGGTCAGATGCACGACCCCGGGGGCCAGGACCACTCCGGACATCTCGCTCGCGATGATCGGCGCGCCTGCTCCGTCGGGGCCGGGGCCGGGGCCGGGGTCGGGGCCCAGGACGGACAGGACCGTGTCGCGATCCCAACGGCGCCCCGAGGCACCGAACTCCACGAACTCGGGGTCGAGGAGTTCCCGGACCTGTACGGGGGAGTCCCGCACCTCGGGGTCGAGAAGCCACAACTCCCGCTCGGACGCGATCCGGACGGCCTGCTCGTCCCGCTCCCGCTTGTGCTTCGCCGGCTCGTGCCGCCCTCGAACGTCCCGCTCCCCGTCGTCCCGCCCCCGGTCCCCTCCCCGCCCCCTTGTGTCAGCCATGCCGGACACCCTAGGCAGCGACAAGGACGCTCCGCAGGGAGTGACGGCAGCGGCCCCGCCCAGTAAATTCGTAATTAAAGACGTCCGGACGTGGTGCCGGTCCCGGGACCGAGCCCCTCTGCCAGCGAAGGAGCCCCCGTCCCATGAGCGGACCGGCACACCGGCACGGCGCCCGCTTCACCGGTCGCGTGGTCGTGGTGACCGGTGGGGCGTCCGGCATTGGTGCGGCCACCGCCGCCCGTCTGGCCGGTGAGGGCGCGGCCGTCGTCATCACCGATGTCGCGGCCGAGCGTGGCGAGGGTGTCGCGGAGGAGCTCCGCGTGAACGGTGCCCGCGCCGCGTTCGTGGCGGCCGACGTCGCCGACGAGGACGACTGGGGGCATGTCATGGACGCCGCTCATGCCCTGGGCCCGGTCGGCGTGCTCGTCGGGAACGCGTTCGTCGATGACGTGACACCGGCCCACCACACGTCCCGCGCCTCCTGGGACCGGCAGCTCGCGGTCAACCTGACGGCCGGCTTCCTCGGCGTCCGCGCCGCCCTGCCCGACCTCCGCGAACGCGGCGGCGCCGTCGTGCTGACCTCCTCCGTCCATGCGCACCACGGCATTCCCGGCCATCCCGCGTACGCGGCGGCCAAGGGCGGACTGCTCTCCCTGTGCCGCCAACTGGCTGTCGAATACGGGCCCGAGGTGCGGGTCAATGCCGTACTGCCGGGTCCCGTCCTGACGCCCGCGTGGGAGCGTGTGGGGGACGAGGACCGGCGGCGCAGCATTGCCGGGACCGCGGCGCGCCGCTTCGGCACGCCGGAAGAGGTCGCCGCGGCCATCGCGTTCCTCGCGTCCGACGAGGCGTCCTACATCACGGGAGCGAGCCTGGTCGTCGACGGGGGCTGGAGTGTCGTCAAGGCATCGGCCTGAGCGCGGAGGTGGGAGCACGTGACGCCGTACGGTCGCAGAGAGACGGGTCCGTCATGACGCCGTACGCGCGGCGCGGGATCCACGGCCAGACCGTGGAGACACTCGCGCGGCGGGTGCTCAGCGGCGAGATCCCCGAGGGCGCGACGCTCGATCTCCCCTCGCTCCAAAGGGAGTTGGACGTCAGCCTCACGGTCCTGCGCGAGTCATTGAAGGTGCTGGCCGCCAAGGGCCTGGTCGACGCGCGGCAGAAGCGTGGGACGTTCGTACGCGCCCGTGCCGACTGGAATCTGCTCGACGCGGACGTGCTGCGTTGGCAGTTCGCGGCCGGAGGCCCGGTCCACGACGAGCAGCGCATGCTGCACCACCTCGCCGAGGTCCGAGCCGTGATCGAACCCGCTGCTGCGCGCCTCGCGGCCGTCCGCCGCACCGACGCCGACCTGGCCGCCCTGGGCGCCGCGCTCGCCGCGATGGGGGAGGAGGACGCGGACGCGGAGGACCTCGCGCACGCCGTCGCCGCGGACCTCGCCTTCCACCGGGCTCTTCTGGCCGCCACCCACAACGAGTTGCTGGTGCGGATGGAGATGGTCGTCGAGCCCGGTCTCGCGCACCGTGACCGCATCGTCCACAGCTCGCCGCACCACGACGACCCGGTGCCCAGCCACCGGGCCGTACTGGATGCCGTACGGGACCGGGATCCGGACCGTGCGGAGGCGGCCGTGCGGGTGCTGCTCGACCAGTCCCTGCGCGATCTCGGCCAGGCGCTCCGTGACCCCGGCCGAACTCCGGACGGCGCGCCGGGCCCGGCCGGTGACCCCGGCGCGGTGGGCAGCGGCACGGGCGGGACGGGTGGCATGGACGGGACGGGCGGTACAAGCGGCATGGGCCTCACGGGCGGGACGCGCAGCAAGGGAGGCAAGGGCGGCAAGGGCGGCAAGGGAGGCAAGGGAGGCAAGGGAGGCAAGGGCGTGACGGCGCACGAGAAGGGAGGCGGCAGATGAGGATCGCCCGGATCGAGACGTTTCTGGTGCCGCCCCGCTGGCTGTTCTGCCGTATCGAGACCGACGACGGCGTCGTCGGCTGGGGCGAACCGGTGGTGGAGGGGCGCGCAGAGGTCGTCCGTGCGGCGGTCGACGTCCTCGCCGAATACCTTGTCGGACGCGACCCGTTGCGCATCCAGGACCATTGGCAGGTCCTCAGCAAGGGCGGCTTCTACCGCGGCGGCCCGGTCCTCTCCAGCGCCGTCGCCGGACTCGACCAGGCGCTGTGGGACATCGCGGGCAAGACGTACTGTGCTCCCGTCCACGCGCTGCTCGGCGGCCCCGTACGGGACACCGTCCGTGTCTACGCCTGGGTCGCAGGCGATGAACCGGCCCGGCTCACCGAGCAGATCACCGCACAGGTCGAGGCGGGCTTCACCGCGGTGAAGATGAACGCGGCGGGCCGGGTCACGCCGATCGCCACCCCCGCCGAGACCGCCGCCGTCGTCGAACGCGTGGCGACGGCCCGCGAGGTGCTGGGCCCGCACCGGGACGTGGCCGTCGACTGCCACGGCCGGTTCACCCCGGCGAGCGCCCGGCGTGTCCTGGCCGAACTCGCCCCGCTGCACCCGCTGTTCGTCGAGGAACCGGTGCTGCCCGAGCAGACACATCTGCTCCGCGACCTGGTTGCTGCGAGCTCGGTGCCCATCGCCACCGGCGAACGGCTCTACGACCGCGCGGGCTTCCTGCCCGCGCTCACGGCCGGTATCGCCGTCGCCCAGCCGGATCTCTCGCACGCGGGCGGAGTGACGGAGGTCGTCCGCATCGCGGCGCTGGCGGAGACCTACGGCGCCCAGCTCGCCCCGCACTGCCCGCTCGGTCCCATCGCGCTCGCCGCCGGGCTCGCCGTGGCCTTCACCGTCCCGAACTTCCTCATCCAGGAGCAGAGTCTGGGCATCCACTACAACAAGGACGCCGATCTGCTGTCGTACGTCGTCGACCCGGAGCCGTTCCGGTTCACCGAGGGGCACGCCCGGCGGACCGAGCTGCCCGGGCTCGGCGTCACGGTCGACGAGGCGGCGGTCCGCGCGGCCGACCGGAGCGGTCATGCCTGGCGCAATCCGGTATGGCGCCACACCGACGGGTCCTTCGCCGAGTGGTGACTCGCACCCTCCGAACGGTGACGTGTCCGTCGTGGACGCCCAGTATTCGCCGCCTTCCGGCTGCATCCCGAACGGTGACGGCGCTCGCCGCATGCCGACGCGCGACGACACCCCTGGAGCGGACACCATGACCGACACCGCGAACCCACCCCGGCCGTGCTGGACCGACCGGCTCGAACTCGGCGAAGGGATCCGCTGGTTCGACGGTCGCCTCGTCCTCGTCGACATCCTCGCCGGACGCCTCCTCCAGGCGCCTGACGAGCGCAACGCGGCCCCCGAGGGCGCCCTGCGCGAACTCCTCCGTCTGCCCATGCCGTTGGGCGCAGTCGCTCCGGTCTCCGGACGACCGGGGTGGTGGATCGCCGCCGCGGGCACCGGAGTCTGTCTGATCCGGCCCGATGGTGGTCTCGACTGGCTCGCCAGGCCCGAGGACACCAGACCCCTGCGGACGCGTATGAACGACGGCGTCGCCGACCCGCACGGCCGTTTCTGGGCGGGCAGCATGGCCTACGACGCCACCGAGGACGCCGGATCGCTGTACCGCGTCGGGCCCGACGGCGCCGTCACCCGTGTCCTCGACGGCATCACCGTCCCCAACGGCCCGGCGTTCACCGCCGACGGAACCGTGATGTACCTCGCCGACAGCGCCCGCGGCATGATCCGCCGCTACGCCGTGGACGCCGCTTCCGGAGCCGTCGGGGCAGTTGAGACGTTCGCCGTGGTCGACAACCCGGCAGCCCCCGACGGGATGACCGTGGACCGGCGGGGCGGCCTGTGGGTCGCCGTCTGGGGTGCGGGAGCCGTGCACCACTACCGGGAGGACGGCACGCTCGCCCGCATCGTCCCCGTACCGGCGGTCCAGCCCGCCGGGGTCTGCCTCGGCGGGCCGGACCGGCGGACGCTGTTCATCACCAGCGCGCGGACCGGGCTGAAGGACCCCGGAGCATTGGACGGCGCGGTCTTCGCCCTGCGCGTGGACACCCCGGGGCTGCCCGCACCCTCCTTCCGCCTCGCTGCGCCCCGTTGACCGGAGCGGCTCCTCGACCACTCGCCCGTCTGCTCGCTCGCGCCTTGTCCGGCCGTCCTCCCCATGGACTGCGCCGGAGTCCTCCACGAACCCCACGGACCGCGCCGGAGTCCTCCACGGACCCGCTCACGATGAGCACCTGCCCCACGCATGGCGGCCCGCACGCTCGGCCCGCAGCGCGCCCAGCATCGAGTGGGCGCGCTCCACGCTCTCGATGTCCCGGTGCTCGATGCCCCGGCGCAGCGCACTCAGAGCGTCCACCGCGGCGTACGAGAGGCAGGCACGGTGCTCGGCGTCGGTCAGCTCGCGTCCGTAGCCCTCGTAGAACGCGGACCGCAGGCCCGAACGGGCCCGCAGGGAGCCGTACTCCAGGCCCGCGAGATCGCGGCGGGCCGCCGGCTCGACACAGGTCCGATCGAAGCCGATGAGGCGCAGAAGCTGCCGCTGCTCGTCCCACAGCCAGTTCCGGGGCTGGAAGTCGGCGTGCACCGGCACGGCAGGCAGCGGCGGCGGAGGCTCCTCCGCGATGCCACGGAGCAATGCCTCGTCCTCCGACGCCAGATACAGGGCCGCTCCGTTGAGCATCTCCTCGACATCCGCGGCCCAGGTCGCCGCCGCCCCCGGCCCCGCAGGAGCCGCCCCGGACGCGGTCTCCGTCGCTGCCGGGGCGCCCGCCGATGCGGAGTGCAGCCGCGCGAGCAGCACCCCCGCCTGCCGGTACGCCTCGCGCTCCTGCTCCGGTGAGGGTCTGCGGGCACTGACCGGGTGGCCGGGGAGCGCGGTGAGCACGATCGCCCCCACCTCGGCGTCGGCCGCGGCCAGTTGAGGCGCGCGCCCCTCTCCGAGGCACCCGGTCCATCTGCGGTACGCGGCGACCTCCCGGTCGTGGGACTCCGACTCGGCGTGCAGCTTGGCGAACCACTGCCGCCCGTCGAGCCCCTTCACATCCCAGCCCGTGGCAATGCCGAGCCCTCCCCACGCATGCTCGGCGACCGTGAACTCGCCTGCCACGGAACCCACCAGGTGACGGATCTCCCTGGGCATCTCGGACATGACCTCTCCCCCTTGCGATCAGACAGCCGACCGGGCCGCCTCTGCCGCCAACACGACGCTTCTGCGTGACGCGCCGGGCACCCGTGGTCACCGGGTGCTGACAGAAGGATGCCAACCGGCACTGACATCCGGGGGCAGTACGGCGCTGTTGCTACCGCGAAGTCCGGATCTGTCCCGTCGTCCGGCGCGTCTTGTGCCCGGTGTTCCGTGCCCGCCCCGCACGCTCTGTGCCCGGTGTGCACCGACGTCCCCGCCGGTGCCGCCGCCCCGAGCCCTGCCGGTGCCGCCGTTCCGAGCCCTGCCGGTACAGGCGCCCCGAGCCCTGCCGGTACAGGCGCCCCGTACCGATGCGCCGACGCCAACCGGGTCCGGTACACCGGCCCGGGATCTGACGCTCTATCGTGTACGCCATGTCCGCCCCAGAGCTGATCCGTATCGTCTCCCGTTCCTCGCCCATGGCCCTGGCCCAGGTCGAGCGGGTCCGTACCGAACTGGCCGCCCTGCACCCCGGAATCCGTACCGAGGTCGTGCCGGTCACGACATCGGGCGACCGCTGGATGGGCGATCTGGCGAAGCTCGGCGGGAAGGGCGCGTTCACCAAGGAGGTGGACGCCGCCCTGCTGGCGGGCGAGGCGGACCTCGCGGTCCACTGTGTCAAGGACGTGCCCGCGGACCGGCCGCTCCCGGCCGGTACGACGTTCGCGGCCTTCCTCAAGCGCGACGACATCCGCGACGCACTCATCCACCCCGGCGGACTCACCCTCGACGAGCTGCCCCCGGGCACGCGGATCGGTACGTCCTCGGTGCGCCGGGTGGCCCAACTGGCCTCCTCCCACCCGCATCTGGAGTGCGTCCCGATGCGCGGCAACGCCAACCGGCGTCTGGAGAAGCTCTACGCGGGCGACGCCGACGCCCTGCTGCTCGCGGTGTCCGGGCTCGAACGCATCGACCGTACCGACGTGATCACCGAGATCCTGTCGGTGGAGACGATGTGCCCGCCGATCGGCGCCGGGGTCCTGACGCTGCAGTGCCGCGAGGACGACACCGCCACGATCGACGCCGTGAGCGGGCTCGGCGACCCGGACACGCACCGCGAGAGCACAGCGGAGCGCATGTTCCTGCACGTACTGCAGGGCCACTGCAATTCGCCCATCGCCGGTTACGCCCGTGCCGAGCGCAACGGCGGACTCTCCCTGCGCGCCCGTGTGTTCACGCCGGACGGCAAGACGGTGCTCGACGCCCACGAGTGGGCCGGGCCTCTCGACCCGGCGACGCTCGGCACGTCCGTGGCCGTCGCACTGCTGCGCCAGGGTGCACGCGAGCTGATCGACGGCATCGCCTCCCACTGAGCCGGCGCCGCCGCCGGTGAGACGCGACGCCGCGTCTCACCGCACCTCGCCCGGTCAGCGGTACACGGTCCGATCAGGGTGCGAGGGGTCCACGGCCCGATCGGGTCACCGCGCGTGGACCTGCCGGCTCAGCCAGTCGTCCGACCAGGTCGGAGAGGATCCGGTGGCCCGGCACACCGCGACGTACAGAAGGATCGGGTGCGTGTACGGCATGGTGTCGTCCGGCCAGTGGATCAGCCGGGGCGCACCGGGCCGCCCGCCCGCCTGCTGCTGCCGCCGCGGCGCGGACACGTATCCTCCGACCGCGTAGCGGGCCTCCGGCGGCCAGGTGACCCCCTGGTGCGAGCCGGACGGTACGACCCACCACCATCGCTCGCCGTCGTCGAAGACGCATCCCGTCCTGGGCAGGGCCTCCAGGATCCGCGGTCCGAGATGCCGAGAGACTCCCACGGCGTCGCATCCGAGCGACAAGGGCAGCGAGGACGGAACATCCAGGCGTCGACGGGGAGTTGGCGCCGGACGGGTCCTCCGGTCGCCGAGCAGCCCGCGGGAGAGCAGGGAGACCAGATCCCTGGCGGTGTACGGCTTGGGCTGATTCATGCGCCGTTCCCGTCACGGAACCGAGCGTTCCGGGCCCTCTCGTCCGTTCGGCGTGTCGAGGCCCTCTTGTCCGTACGGCGTTCGACAGGCATCCTCACTCGGGCCTCGCGGCCGGCGGCTCACGGCGAACGCCGGAGCCGGAGAAGGAAGGTGTCGTCGTACGAGTCGTCATTGCCCGAGCGAAGGCCACGGCGGCTCCTAACGGTGGGGGTGTGCCGCACTCTCTGTGCCGCGGCGACGTGAACTGCACGAACGTCACCAAGACCAATATGGTTGTGTCCGCTGACACTTGGCAAGACCCACTCTGAACATTGCAGAGTCGAGATTGCAGTGTGTCCACGCCCAGCCGGGCCGTGGCAGACTGCGGACATGAACGTGTGGGGAGATCCCGCGTGAGCGAGCCGCGCTCCGCGCCGACCGTCGGCCAGGTCGTTCTCGGCAAGCGCCTCCAGGACTTGCGGGAGCGGGCGGGGCTGAAGCGGGATCAGGCCGCGCGTGTGCTGCGCGTCGCGCCCGCCACGGTCCGCAGGATGGAGACGGCCGAGGTCGCCCTCAAGGTCCCCTATGTGCGGATGCTGCTCGAGGCGTACGGTGTCGCCGGGGACGAGGCCGATGCCTTCATCGAGCTCACCGAGGAGGCCAACAAGCCGGGCTGGTGGCGGCGGTTCCACGACATCCTGCCGGACTGGTTCAGCCTGCACGTCAGCCTGGAAGGGGCGGCGAGCCTGATACGCGCCTACGAGCCCCACTTCGTCCCCGGCCTGCTCCAGACCGAGGACTATGCCCGCGAGGTCCTGCGCTCCGGTGCGCTCGGCGAGTCCAGGCCCGAGGACCTCGAGCGCCATGTGGCGCTGCGCATGGAGCGCCAGAATCTTCTCTCCCGGCCGGGTGGTCCGAAGTTCTGGGTCGTCATGGACGAAACGATTCTGCACCGCCCGGTGGGCTGCTCCGAGCTGATGCGGGCGCAGGTGGACCGGTTGCTGGAGGCGGCTTCCCTGCCCCATGTGACCCTGCAGATCGCGGAGTTCGCCTCCGGACACCACCCGGGCACGTACGGGCCCTTCGTCCTCTTCCGCTTCGCCCTCCCCGAACTGCCCGACATGGTCTACGTCGAATACCTGACGGGCGCCGTCCATCTCGACGAGCGGCGGGAAGTCGCCTCCCACCTCGAGGTCCTGGACCGTATGGCGGCCCAGGCCGCGACCGCACAACGCACTCGGGACATCCTCAGGGAATTCCGCAAGGAGATCTGAATGGATCGCGAAGGCATCTACAACGGTATGCGCGCCACCGACCTCGGCACCGAGGGCTGGCAGAAGCCCTGGAGCGGCGGCAACGGGGGCAACTGCGTCGAAGCCCTGAAGCTGGAGGACGGCCGGGTGGCGCTGCGCCAGTCCAACGACCCTGAAGGCCCCGCCCTCATCTGCACAGGCGACGAGATCCTGGCGTTCGTCCTGGGGGCGAAGGCGGGGGAGGCCGACTTCCTTCTGTCCTGACGCAGCCTCAGCGGCGAGGCTGTCACCGCACGCACGCACGCACGCACGCACGCACGCACGGCACGCACGCACGCAACGCACGCACGATCAGGACTGTCCTCAACAGACCCTCACCCACCGGGACATCACCCACAGGAGCGCCCCCATGACCGCACGAGAGGCCGACGCCGGCCGGATCGACACCAGCAGGCCGCATCCGGCACGCGTCTACGACTGGCTTCTGGGCGGGAAGGACAACTACCCCGTCGACGAGGCGCTCGCGCAGCAGGTCCTCGCCGTCGACGCGCACGCCGCCGGCAACGCCAAGGCCAACCGCTGGTTCATGCATCGCGCCACCCGGTGGCTCGCACGGAACGGAATCCGCCAGTACCTCGACATCGGCACCGGGATCCCCACCGAGCCCAATCTCCACCAGGTCGCGCAGGGCATCGCTCCGGAATCCCGCATCGTGTACGCGGACAACGACCCGATCGTCCTCCGCCACGCCGAAGCGCTGCTGCGCAGCGCACCCGAGGGCGCCACCGACTACATCCAGGCCGATGTGCGCGAGCCCGGCAGGCTTGCCGAACTGGCCGGAGACGTACTGGACTTATCGCGTCCCGTCGCCCTGTCGCTGATCGGCCTGATGCACTTCGTCCCGGACGAGGACGACGCGTACGGGCTGGTGCGCAGCCTCCTGGACGCCCTGGCGCCCGGCAGTCATCTCGTTCTCTCCCACGTCACAGGCGACTTCGACCCCGCGTCCGCGGAGCGCGTCGTCACCCTCTACGGAAAGGGCGGTGTCACGCTCAGGCCGAGGACGCGGGCCGAGGTCGCAGCCTTCTTCGAGGGCCTCGAACTCATCGACCCCGGGCTGACATCGGCGCCGCAGTGGCACCCGGAACCGGGCTCCGGTCAGCCGGACCCTGCCGGCCGGCCGGTTCCGGTGTACGCGGCGGTGGCCCGTAAGCCATGACCGGTGCCGGGCAGTTGCGGCGCTTCCCGCGGCCTGCGGTTGGGGGCACGCGTCTGCGCGGAGCCTGCCCGGTGTGCGCGCCCGCGGTCAGCGGTGCCTCAACTGCCCTGCGGCAGGCGTTCGATGGCCAGCAAGGCGGCGTCGTCGTCGAGGTCGCCGCCGGCGTGCCGCCGAAGGTCCGCCCGCACGTGGTCCACGAGCTGGTCCAGCGGGTGGCCGCTCCACCGTGCCGTGCGTTCGGGCAGCGGATAGAACCGGCCGGATCCGTCCCGCGCCTCTATGACCCCGTCGGTGTAGAGCAGCAGGCGGTCTCCGCCGTCGAAGGGGACGGTCTCCACCACCGGTCCGCCCTCGACGAGTCCCGCCAGCCCGATCGGCGGGCCCGGCTCCGCGGCGCCGCAGCCGTGGACGACGCCGTTCCGGATGGCCAGCGGCTCCGGATGCCCGCAATGCACGAGGCGCACCACGGGCTCGTCCGGAATCTCCACGAGCAGCGCCGTGGCGAATCGCTCGGTGAAATCCTCCCCGTACAGCCTCTGGATGTTGCGGTGCGCGCTGCCCTCCAGCCAGCGCGCCACATCGGCCAGGCACGGCTCGTGGTGGGCGGCCTCCCGGAAGGCGCCCAGCAGCGCGGCGGACGCGTCGACGGCGGGCAGGCCCTTGCCGCGCACGTCGCCGATGAGCAGGCGGACGCCGTGCGGCGTGTGCAGGACCTCGTAGAAGTCGCCACCGATGCGGGCCTCCGACTCGGCGGCCATGTACGTGCCCCGGAGCAGTACGGAGTCCACGCGGCCGGGCAGCGGGCGGATCAGCGTGCGCTGTGCCGTTTCGGCCACGGAGCGCACCTGCGTCAGCTCCCGCTCGCGGCGCTGCCGGATGGAGCTGGCCAGGAGGCTTGCCAGGCCGACGGCCACCAGCGCGATGTTGAGGATCTGGGACGTGGACGAACCCCACCGATGGTCGGCCAGGTCGAGCAGTGCCTTCACCCCGATCGTCGACGCGGCGACGGCCGCGGTGGCGCGAACCCCGCAGATCGCGGCCGCGAGGACGGGCGCGGCGGCGAGCACGGGGCCCAGCCTCAGCCAGTCCGGCGTGGCCAGCTCCACCAGGGCGATCACGGCGAGGAGTGCGAACGGCGACAGCGGTGTCAGCCGGTGCAGCCAGGCGTACGTCGCGGTATCCGCGGCGGGGGACGCCGTGCTCTCGTACACGGTGGTCTTCCTCCAACCGCGGGGTGAAGCGGAACGTTTGTGGACGTCAGTGACGCGACCACGCTAGACGGGCCCGGATGAGGGCGGACCCGGCCGAACGGCCGTGACGACCGGGCCGAAAGTCCCGAAGGCACCCGGGACCCCGGACCGACGAGTCGCGGGAAAATCACCTGACCTGCGATGACGCGGCACCGTACGGGTTCGCTCGCCGCGCAGCCGATGAATCCGGCATCCGGGCGCGGTCCTACAGAGCGGGGCCCTGGAGAGCAGGGAGAGCCCCCGACCGTACGCAGAAGGAGGCTGGAACCATGACCACCGACATCTCCGCCGATGTCGCGGCCATCCACGAAGTGATCGACGCGCGCACGCAGGCCCTCCGCGAGAAGGACCCCCAAAGGATCATCACTCATTACGCGCCGGCTGTCGTCGCCTTCGATCTCGCCCCTCCACTGGCGACGACCGGAGTCGACGCGCAGGCCATCGGCGCCTGGCTCACCACCTGGGACGGGCCACTGGGCTACGAGGTGGAGCAACTCGCCGTGTCCGCGGCGGGCGACGTGGCCTTCACCCACAGCCTGGACCACATGCACGGCCGCCAGTCAGGAGCCACGACAGATCTGTGGTTCCGGACGACGCTGGGGCTGGAGCGTATCGGCGGCCGCTGGCTGATCACCCACGAGCATCAGTCGACGCCGTTCTACATGGACGGCTCCGGGAAGGCCGCGCTCGATCTCGCCCCCTGAGCGGCGCGCCGTCCCCACGATGCGTTGAGCCCGCTGATCTCCGCTGCTGGCTGCCGGCCGCTCGCCGTGCGCCGTGCGCGTGGTCGGGTCGGGTCGGTCACCGGGAACGGCCGGGCAGCAGGCCGGAGAGCAGGCTGATCACTGGGTCCAGACCGGCCACTCGCCTGGACTGGTCGGTCGTCACGGTGATGTGATCGTGGACGACGACGTACTGGATCATGTCCCGGGCCTGTTCGTTGATCGTGCGCCTCGGAAGGTGCGGAAAGTCGGCGGAGGCCAGTGCCTGGCGCAGCGAGCGCAGCGCCGACGCGTCCAAGGTGCCGCCCGGCCCGCTCTTCCCCTTGTTGACGGTGGTGTACGTGCCGTCGTCGAGAACGTGGAGTTGCTCCTGCCGCCCGGCGAAACCACCACTGACGACCATCTCGACCAGAACCGGAGCGGGCACCTTGCGGTCCTCGGAGACGGACGAGGAAGCGGACGGCGCCCCGGACGCGGACGGCCCGGGCTGTCCGGCGGAGGGCGAGGCGGCGGACGGGGACGTGGCGGTCGAGGGCCGGTCCGGTGAGGCTGTCGGCGTCGCGGAGGCGTCCGGGCCGTCGCCGCAACTCGATGCGAACAGGATGCCGGCCGCGGCCAGCGCGACTGCGGTACTGGTCCGGAATCTGACGGTCACGGCCACTCCTTGAGATGGCGTCAGGGGGATCGAGCCGAACTCTGCCTCGTTCCGGGCCTGGAGGAAAGGAGGCTGCGCGGACGCGAATCCGTAGACCCGCGGATGGGCTCCTGCCCCGGGCTGGGGAGTACGCCATCCGCGCTGCCCACGCTGCCCGTCTTGTACGGGGTGACGTCTCCGTCCTCGTCGGGGGTGATGGTTCGTCCTCGTGCGGGGTGACGTCTCCGTCCTCGTCGGGGGTCACGGTTCGTCCTCGTCCGGGGTGATGGTTCGTCCTCGTCCGGGGTTACGGTCCGTCCTCGTCCGGGGTGACGGTTCGTCCTCGTGCGGGGTTACGGTCCGTCCTCGTCCGGGGTTACGGTCCGTCCTCGTCCGGGGTGACGGTTCGTCCTCGTGCGGGGTTACGGTTCGTCCTCGTCCGGGGTTACGGTCCGTCCCTGTCGGGGGTGACGGCTCGTCCCCGTGCGGGGTGACGTTCCGTCCCCGCACCCCGTGACGCCCCCTCCGCGTCCACGCCCCTCGCTTTCCGCTTCCCGTGCCCCGGGCGGACCCCGTGCGATCATGACCGGCGTCCGCACCGGACGAGGCCCCCAAGGCGCGGCCCGGACCGGCCGCCGCGACGGGAGGAACCTTCATGGAGCCAGGTGTGGTGGACAACCCGGAGCGCTCGCGGTTCGAGATCCATGAGGGCGACGGCGGCGACGTCGCCGGCTTCGTCGCGTACGAGCTCCAGGGCGATGAGATCATCTTTCTCCACACCGAGATCGATGCGCGCCACGAAGGCCGTGGTCTGGGCGGCCGATTGGTCCGCGCCGCGCTCGACGCCGCCCGCGATGACGGCTTGTCCGTACTGCCGTACTGTCCGTTCGTCCGGGGATGGATCGAGCGGCATCCCGCGTACATGAGCCTGGTCCGCGAGGAGCAGCGGTCGCGCTACGGCTGGTGAGTCCGTCCGGACGGACCGCTCCCGGCGCCTCCTGACCCCGACGGGCCATGTGCCCGGAACACCGCGGTGCGGGACGGGTGCCTCGACGGAGTACCGGGGCAGGTGGGGCAGTTGGGATTCATGCCGGACGGACCGCCAAAGCCCCGGAGTTCCCAGCTTGGACACCGGTCAAACCTGGACAGGATATTGGGGCGGCATCCGTATTGTCGGCTCGCCCCGGGGTCTCTAATCTCTGGGGTTCCGACCCCGGAGAGGCCATCCCCTCGTGACGGCTCCGTGTGACGGCTCCATGTGACGGCAGCGCCAGCACCAAGGGAGAAGGCGGATGACCATCCTGACCGTACCGGTCATGATCACTTTCGGGCTGTTCCTGCTCGCCATGATCCTCGTGGGTATCTGGACGTACCAGGAGACCACCACCTTCTCCGACTTCGCGCTCGGCGGCCGTCGTCTGAGCGCGCCGGTGGCCGCGCTGTCTGCGGGTGCCAGTGACATGTCCGGCTGGCTCTTCCTCGGCCTGCCCGGCGCCGTGTACGCGACCGGCATCGGCGCCACGTGGATCGCCGTCGGACTCGTCATCGGCACCTACCTCAACTGGCTTCTGGTGGCGCCCCGTCTGCGCACATACACCGAACTGGCGGGCGACTCCGTGACGCTCTCGGCGTACCTGGAGGAGCGTTTCGAGGACAACACCCGGCTGCTCCGCGTCATCTCGGCGGCGGTCATCGTCGTCTTCTTCACCGTGTACGTCGCGAGCGGCCTGATCGCGGGCGGCGTGCTGTTCGAGGAGATCTTCGGGGGCGGCTTCGAGTTCGCGCTCACCGTCTTCGCCGTGGTGATCGTCGCCTACACCATCCTCGGCGGCTTCCGCGCGGTGAGTATGACGCACACCGTGCAAGCGACCGTGATGTGTTTCGCGGCGGTCGTCCTCCCCGCGGTCGGTATCGGACTGCTGGGCGGCTGGACCGCGTTCCAGAACGTGATCAACGCCAATACCCCCGCTCTGTTCGACATGGGGGCCGAGGCGAGCTTCGACGGAGGCCAGTGGTCGTCCGGCAAACCGCTCACTGTGGTCGCGGTGGTCTCCCTGCTCGCCTGGGGCCTCGGCTACTTCGGCCAGCCCCACATACTCGTCCGCTTCATGAGCATCCGCAGCACCCGCGAGATCCCTCTCGCCCGCCGCATCGGAACGACCTGGGTGATCATGGTCCTGGCCGGAGCCTCGCTGGTGGGCCTGGTCGGCATCGCCTCGCTCGACGAACCGCTGGACAACCCGGAGACCGTGTTCATCGCGCTGTGCGCCCAGTTGGTCAACCCGTGGTTCGCGGGCGTGCTCCTGGTGGCGGTGCTCGCCGCCATCAAGTCGACCGCCGACAGCCAGCTTCTGGTGTCGGCGACCGCGCTGACCGAGGACTTCTACCGGGCATTCCTCAAACGCCACGCCCCGGACGCCACGCTGGTGCTCGTGGGCCGGGCCACCGTCGTCGTCGTGGCGCTCGTCGCGTACGCCATCGCCCTCAGCGGCGGCGCGGTGCTGGACATCGTCGCGTACGCGTGGGCGGGCTTCGGTGCGGCCTTCGGCCCGGTGCTCATCCTCTCCCTCTACTGGTCGCGCATGACCTGGGCCGGGGCGCTGGCCGGCATCGTGACGGGCGCTCTGACCGTCGTCTTCTGGAAGGACATCGACCCTCTCCTCGGTCCCTTGCAGACCGGTGTCTATGAGATGGTGCCGGGCGTGCTCGCCGCCACGCTCGCCGCGCTGTTCTTCGGCCGGTTCGTCGGCCGTCCGCCGATGCGCGAGTGGACGGGCGCGATGGAGAACAGGAGCAGCACGAAGGTGATGGTGGGCTGACCCGGGGACGGCCCCGCCCGGCACGGATGCGCGGTGGCCCGGAAAGCCCGACGCCTCAAGTCCCTCAAGTCCCTCAAGTCCCTCAAGTGCCCGACGTCTTCCGAGCCCCTCCAAGCCGTCCCCGGGCCCTCAAGATCTCAGAGCAGGTCCCGCAGGACGCGTTCCTCCTTCTCCGGGTCCAGGCCGACGGCGATACGGTCGGGCCGCTGAGGTGCAGGCGCCCCCAACTCCCGCAGCCAGGCCCATGTATCGGCCACCGTCTCCTCGACGGGCCGGCAGTGCAGCCCGGTCGAGAGGGCCTTCGACACGTTGCCGCCGTGCAGGGTGTCGTGGAGTTCGCCCGGCGGCAGCCAGAGCGGGAGTTCCGTCCACGGCTCGATGCCGGCCGCGACCACGGCCTCCGGGGCCAGCCAGCGGAGCCGGACGTCGCCGCCCGTCACGCGCGTGCAGGCGTCCAGCAGTTCGCCCATGGTGGTGTGGCCGGGCGGGCTGACGAGGTTGTACGGCCCGCTCAGCTCCGCGTCCGCGGCGTCCAGGATCCAGGAGGCGAGATCGCGCGCGTCGATGTACTGCAGCGGCAGATCGCGGGGACCGGGAGCGAGGACCTGGCCGCCGCGCGCGATCCGGTTCAGCCACCAGGGAAGCCGTCCGACGTTCTCCCAGGGACCGAGGATCAGCCCCGCTCGCGCCAGCAGCCCACGGTCGCCGAACGCGTCGGTGACGGCCATCTCCCCGCCCCGCTTGGCCTGTGCGTAGTCGACGTCACCGAGGCCGGGGGCGGCGTCCACCAGCGGCCCGTCCTCGTCCAGTCCGGCCGCGCTCGGGAAGCGGTACACGGAGCGGCTGGAGACGTAGACGTACCGGTCGGTGCGACCGGCCAGCAGCCGGGCGGCTTCGCGCACGGCCGACGGCGCTCCCGACCATGTGTCGACGACGACATCCCAGGCGCCGTGCTCCAGGGCCGCCGGACCGCCGGGGGCCCGGCGGTCGCCGCGCAGGACGGTCACGCCGTGCGGCGGCGCGTGGTGTCCGCGGTGGAACACCGTCACCTCTACGCCCCGGGCCAGGGCCTCTTCCACGACGGCGCGGCCGACGAATTCCGTTCCGCCCAGCATCAGGAGCTTCATGCCGCAGACTCTGCCCGACGCCTACGGCGCCGTGAACGTCTCACTGCTGTCAGCAGATTCGCCGACGGCGGAAGGGTCGCGTTCGGGGGAGCGAAGGTGGAAGCCGCCTCCGCGCGCGGCGCCACGGAACAGTGGTACGGAACCATCAGCGGAAGGGCGCCCCCGGAAGGGCGCCGTGGGTTCACCGGATGGACGGACGGGGGGGCGGGGGAGTTGCCGGACGGAGGGGGTCGCGGGTCAGTTGCCGGACAGGCCGCCGACCAGGCCACCGACCACGTCGTCGAGCGTGCCGCCGACACCGTCGACGACATCGTTCACCAGACCTTGATCCCCGCCCTGGTCTCCTCGGCTGTCCGGCCGCCCGCCGCCCGGCTCGCCGGAGGAGGTGGGATGCACCGTGCCGGGAGCCTCGGCGGTCGAGGAGCTCATGCCGGCCTTCGGGGCGGTGGAGTGTGCAGCCGGTGCGGAGTCAGTGGTGGCGGCGCTCGGCGTGTCCACCGTGCCGGGCGTACTCGCGTCGTTCGGCGTGGGCGACGCGGACCGGTTCGTACGCGCTCCGTCGCCGCGGTCCTGGAGGAGCTTCGGCTCTGCGGAGTTCGTGGGTGCCAGGGCCGGGTGTGCCGGGGCGGTGTCCGCCGTGGTCGGCTCGGTCCCGGGCACTTCGCCCTGGCGGGAGTCGAGGCCCGGGCGTGCCTGGACGGGCTCGTCGTCGCCCGCGGTGGAGTGGAGGGCGAAGGCGATGCTGCCCGCCGCGCCGAGGGCGACGGCGGTCTTGAGCGCGGTGGAGCGCGCGTGTTCTCTGCGGCTGGGTCTGCGGTGTCTGCCCATCTCGCTCGTGTCTCCCGGTGACTCGCTGGGCCCGGCGGCGTTGCGGCGCCCCAGTAAAGCCTGGCGAGAGCGCCGAACGCCGTTCCGAGACGGAGTCGTTACGGGCCGGGGAACGAAACGGAGTATTTCCTTCCGCCAGCGGGGGCAGGTGGTGGAAGCACTGCGGCGTATGCGCGATTTCGGCGACTCCGGGAGCTTTGGAGACTTCGGAGGCCTTCAGGGCACTTCAGAGCGCGCGATACATGATGTGCAGCCCGACGTGGCCACGCGTCGGATGCCGGAACCCTTCCGGGACCGTGCCGATCACCTCGAAGCCGAGCGACTCGTACAGCTTCACCGCGAGCTCGTTCGTCTCCACGACGGCGTTGAACTGCATGCCGCGGAAGCCCGCGGCACGGGCCCACTCCAGTGTGTGCTCGACCAGTGCCCGGCCGACTCCATGCCCGCCGTGCTCCGGGTCGACCATGTAGCTGGCGCTGGCGATGTGGGAGCCGTTGCCCTTCTGGTTGCGGTTCATCTTGGCCGAGCCCAGGACCGTGCCGGCGTCGTCGACGGCGATCACTGTGCGGTCGGGCGGGGAGAGCAGCCACCAATCGCGGCCCTCCTCCTCTCCCAGGTCCGGTGGAAAGGTGAAGGTGTCGCCCGCGGCGACGATGCGATGGAAGAAGGGCCAGATGGTCTGCCAGTCCGCCGCAGTGGCTTCCTTGATCAACATGCGGTCAAGCATGGCGGTGCGCGACCTCGGCAGCCAGTGCTTTCTCCTTCGGGGTTCCTGTCGGGATTCCTGTACTGAGCGCCTCTCCGGCGCTCCTGCCCGGTGTCGGCCTTGGTGGTCGGGCCTGATGGCCGGGCGCACGGGCTTGGTCGCTTCGGCAGACGCCCGCTTGTTCGCCCGGGAGTGCGGAATTTCAACCCTCATCATTTCGCCGTGCAATGAATCGTTATCGGTGACCGGGGGAAAGGGGGGAACTCCGGGGCATTGGTCCAGCCGCATATGATTCGCGCCACAGGGCCGAAGTCGCTGTTACGCACCGTGTGTTGACGGGTCCTCTGCTACGCAGGGTAACGCAATCCGGGCGATTCAACCCTGAACCATCGTGTGAACACAACGTCCACAAGTGCCGCCATCCGCTGATCTCCTGGTGACTCGGTGCAGTTCGGTGCGGCATACAGGAGCGTCGCGGAAACGGTCAAGAGGGACTGGCGGCAGCCCGTGTCCGGGGGTTGTGGATCTTCGGGTGAACTGCCATCCTCACCACGGCATCCATTCCCGATGCCGGGAAACAGTTGAACAAGTGAAGGCTCCGGCGGGTCCATGGCGCGCGCCCACGTCAACTGATCGACGAGGAGACAGGCTCTTGTGGTCCGACTCAGTCCCAAGAGCCGAGCGTGCGGCACAATTGCCCAGTGCGGTGGCCGAGGATTCCGCTATCCCTTCGCCGGCGCCTTTCTTCATGGGCCGAACGCCGGAATCACCATTCACCGAACGAAGCGCGGGGCGACATGGCGATGCGTAGTGGCCCCGAGAAATTCCCGGCCCGGGGTCCGGCCCGGCCGGACACGTTCGGAATTCCGCGAGCAGGGAACACGATGACGTATGCAGGGCGGCAGGAGGTGGCCTGATGGAAGGTCAGAAGGTCATGGAGTGCTTCTGCAGCGACGACGAGCCCGACGCCGGGGAACTGCTCCCGATGTTCATGACGGCGATGGGCCCGCTCGTGGGCGGCAGAGGGCTCCTGGAGGAGGAGCACGACGTCTGCGGTGAGAGCCACGCGACGCTGCTGCGCCATGCGGAGGGCCGGGGAGCGGAGCACACCGATACGGTCGTGGGCGCCGCCTTCGAGGTCTTCGAGCGCCACAGCCTCTCGGTCTACCGTGAGGACCAGCTGCTGACCGACAGCTACTGGTCGCTCGAGGAGCAGCTCCTCGACGCCGTCGCGCCCTCCCGGCTTCTGTGCGCCCGGAGTTCGACCGTGGCCGACCGTCGGAGAGCCGATGCCGTACCGCGCTCGTGGGTCGGGGGCGTCTCCCTCTCGACCGGATCCGACTGCCTCGTCCCGGCCCAGTCCGTCCACCTCCCGTACTTCGCGCCCGAGGGGGAGGGATATTTGCGCGACCCCGTCGCCACCGGTGCCGCCTCCGGCCTCTCCTGGTCGGCGGCCGCGCGCCGCGGGCTCCTCGAAGTGATCGAGCACGACGCGCTGATGATCATGCACTATCTGCAGCTCTCACCCGACCGGCTCGACCTCGGCCGGTGCGGTGAGGGGCGGCTGGGCGAACTCCTCGCCGCGGCACGGCGGGACGGCCTGGAGGTCCGCCTGTTCCGTGCCCCCACCGACCTGCCTGTCCATGTGGCCATGGCCCAGGTGACCGACCCGTCGGGCATCGGCCCGGAGATGACCCTCGGCGCCAAGGCGTCGCTGTCGCTGAACGACGCCATGGTGGGGGCGGTCCTCGAGGCTCTCTGCTTCCGTCGCGGCCTGCGGGATCGCTACGAGGACGTGCGGCGCTGTGCCGACGAGTGGCTCACCACCGGCATGGACATCGGCTGCCGGGAGGACCGTGTCGGCTACTGGGCACAGCCCGGCCGGTCGCGCGACCTCCCGTATCTGCATCAGGAGGGCCCCGCGCTGGATCCCGCCGACCTCGAACCCCGAGCCGGGTCGATGCGGCGGCTGGTCGCCCATGTCCTCGACCGTGTCGGGGACATCGTGGTCTGCGATGTGACGACCGACGACCTGCGCGACATGGGCGTCTCCGTGGTAAAGGTCGTGGTCCCGGATCTGCAGCCCCTGCATATGGCCGAGCCTCTGCGGGTGTTCACGCCTCGCCTGCTCCGCTTCGGGGCATCCGGCGGCTACGGGAGCATCCTTCCCGGCGGCGCGCCGCACCCCTTCGTCTGACCTTCGCTCGACGTTCGCCCCGCGCCCCCACCGGCCTCCAGGGGCCCTGGTGTCTTCCGGCGGCCCGATCTCCGCGCGGCTCGCTGTCGGTCCGCGACCCGCATTGGGGGCACATCGCACGCGGGCGCGTGGGGCTTCTGCGCCATACGTCTACTGGCAGGGGTCGTCAACTCGTCATATCTGGCCGGAACTTGACGATCCTTCACCTCGACTGCACCACGACAGCCGTCCGGATCCGTATCGTGGAGGCGACCCTGCAAGATCGATCTCACACCGGTCGGCGGCGCGTCGGGAGTTCATGAGGACCGGGCGTCCTCACGCACTCCGTACGGGGAGCGCGCGTGCCACGGCCCGCCCTCCGCTCCCGTCCGAGGAATTGATGACACCCATACCGGACGCACCGATCTGGCTCCTGCTCCCGGGCCTGGCCGCTGCCGGTGCGGCCGCTCTGCGGTACCGGAGCATCGCCGTCGCCCGCGCGAAGCGCATCAAGGCCCTCGAGGCAACCATCGAGGATCGCGAACAGGCCATCCGCATGCGCGATGCCGAGGCGCGCCATCTGGTCGAGCATCGCGTACCCGCCCTGATGAAGGGGCTGTGGCAGGGGCAGCCGACCGAGGCTCCCGGCCTGCTGCACGACGAACTCGCGGGTACGCCGTTCGCGCAGGCCCAGTACACGGTGCTCGAGATGTTCGGCGGCGTGCCCGCGGAGGCGTCCGAGCGAGCGGAGTCCGCGGCGCGCGCCGCGGTGAGGACCGTGACGCGGTCGATGGAAGCGCTGCTCAACGAACAGCAGCGCGCCATCCTCGACATGCTGGAGCGGCACCACGACGCAAAGGTGCTGCACGACGCGAACGCCATCGACCACGCCAGCAGCCAACTCAGCCGCAGGACCCAGGTCATCGGCGTCCTCACCGGTTCCAGACCACTGCGCCAGCGGACCAACTCGCCGCTGGAGGACGTCGTGCGCGGCGGCATCTCCCGTATCCGCGACTACCAGAGGGTCAAGGTCACCGGGCGGCCGGCGGCCGCGGTGGTCAGCCGGGTGGTGGAGCCCGTGGTGCTCGCCGTCGCCGAACTCCTCGACAATGCCGCCCGGCATTCCGAGCCGGGCTCGGACGTACGGGTGTGGTTCGTGGAGGGCCACAACGGGGTCAGCATCGTGATCGACGATGCCGGGGTCGGACTGAAGCCCGAGGACCGGGAGTTGGCGGGCCGTCAGCTCTCCGGCCGGGAACCGGTCCTCCTCACTCAGCTGCGCAACCCCCCGAAGTTCGGCTTCTCGGCGGTGGGCGTGCTCGCCGCCCGCTACGGATTCCGAGCCAGCGTCGAGCAGGAGTCGGACTACGGGGGTGTACGGGCGGTCGTCTACCTCCCCAAGGACCTCCTGACCACCGACACCGATCCGCAGCCGGCCGCCACGCGGGCCCGGCCCGCCCCTGCCGAGACCGGGCTCCTGCTCACCGGCGATTCCGAACCCGTACGTGCCGAACCCGTACGTGCCGAACCCGTACGTGCCGAACCCGTACGTGCCGAACCCGTACGTGCCGAGGCCGGGCCCGAGAGCGTCGGGCCCGTGAGCGCTGCGGCCGAGCCCGCCCGTGCCGAGCCCGTATCTGTCGAGCCCGGCCCCGTATCTGCCGAGCCCGGGCCGGCAAGCGCCGGTTCCGGGCTCGCTCCGGCCGGTGGGGTGTCCGAGGATGAGGAATCCGCGAGGGAGGGCGTCGCCGCCGGGCGTGACGCCGGGGAAGCCGCACGCGAACCGACAGCACCCGCACCCCCACGCGAACCGACCGCACCCGCACCCGCACCCGCACGCGATGCGGCCGCGCCTGCACGCGATGCGGCCGCGCCTGCACGCGATGCGGACACCACCGCCCACCCGGCAGAGGAGCCGATTGCGCCGGAGGAGGTCGTACCCGACCGCCGGCCCCGGCTTTCCGAGGTCACCTCCGAGCCGCAGTCCGCGGCCCGTGCGCGGGAGTTCACGGTCGCCGAGCCGGAACCCGAGTCCGCAGAGCCGGAACCCGAGCCCGCAGAGCGGGAGCCCGAGTCCGTCGAGCGGGAGTCGGGAGTCACTCACGCTCCTCAACCCGCGGTCACCCCCGAGCCGTCGTCCGACGCCGCGCCGACCGCCCCCGCCGCGGCCGGTCCGTCGTTCCCCCTCCGCCCCGACGGCCTTCCGCAGCGTCGCCGGAACCAGCCGCGTCGTCCCGCCGCGCCGTCCAGGCCCGCGATGCAGACGCCGTCGAATCCGGCAGGCAGCGTGGGCGCGGTCGTAAGGGGCCGCCGCCGAGCCGCACAGCGACAGCAAGACCAGAACGAAAGGAACCCGGAGTCATGACCACCCCCGGCACCGACCTCAGCGGCCTCGGTTGGATCCTGGACGAGAACATCCTCAGACTGCCGCACACGCTCCGCGCCGTGCTGCTGTCGGCCGACGGTCTGACCGCCGCCTCGTCCGAGGGCGTCGAGCGTGACATGGCCGATCGCATGGCCGCAGCGGTCTCCGGGATGCAGTCCCTGAGCCGCGAGGCGGCCGAATTCGCCGACTGCCAGGAATCGCCCTGGGAATTGACGATGATTCAGTACACCGACGGATTCATCTTCACCATGGCCGCGGGGCCGGGCACCTTCCTCGCCGTGGCCACCACTGCGGACGCGGACGTCGAGGCCGTGTCGTACGCGATGGAGAAGGCGATCGACCGGCTGGGCCATGAGATGAGCCTCCCCGCACGGGACTCCGCCGGCAGCTCGGCGTGACCCCTCCCCGGCGCGGCCGGGACAGGGGTCTGGTGCGGCCGTACGTGGTGACCGGCGGCCGGTCCGCACCCAGCCGTCGACATGTCGACCTCATTACGCTCGTGATGTCCAGGCGCGACGCGGCGACCTCCGGGCTGACCCCCGAAGAGCGCCGCGTCGTGGACCTGTGCCTGCCCGGGGCACTGTCGGTGGCCGAGATCAGCTCTCATCTCGGCCTCCCGCCCAGTGTCCTGCGCGTCGTACTGGCCGATCTGCTGGACAGCGGCCACATCACCTCCCGTACCCGCACCCGGAACCCGTCCACCGGGGCCGCCGGGCCGATCCGCAACCGAGAGCTTCTGGAGGCAGTCCTCAGTGGACTCCGCGCACTCTGACCCAGCCGCCGGCACCTATCTGCGCGGCGATGAGACGGCCGCGAAGATCGTGATCGCCGGCCATCTGGGCGCCGGCAAGACCACGTTCGTCGGCACGCTCTCGGAGATACGCCCGCTGCGCACCGAGGAGCGGATGACGGAGGCCGGTGTGGGAACCGACCACCTCTGCGGTCTGCCCGACAAGACCGAGACCACCGTCGCGATGGACTTCGGCCGGCTCTCGCTCGGCGACACCCATGTCCTGTACCTCTTCGGCGCGCCCGGCCAGCCCCGGTTCTGGTCCGTGTTCGCCGATCTCACCCGGGGCGCCATGGGGGCGCTCGTCCTGGCCGACACCCGCCGCCTCGTGGACAGTTACCACATCATGGGCCTGCTGGAGGATCTCTCCGTCCCCTACGCCATCGCGATCAACGACTTCGACGAGGCACCGGACTACGGCACCGAGCAGCTCCGCGAAGCGATGGACCTCGAAGGGAACACCCCGTTCGTCATCTGCGACGCACGCGACCGCGACAGTTCCAAGGAAGCGCTGATCCGGCTCGTCGAGTATCTGCTCACCCTTGAGCCGGAGCCGGAGCCGGAGCCGGAGCCGGAGCCGGAGCCGGAGTTTGAGCCCGACCCCGACCCCGAACTCGCCCGCTGACCGGGTGACGTGCGTTCCCCGTCCCGAGCCCGTTCGTTGACCGGGCTGTCTCCCAACCACGGCCTGCCGCCCGTCCGTTGACTGTCCCGTACCGGTACTTCTGCTCCCAGCCCGCCTGTTGACCGTGTTGTGCCCGCCTCGCGACCCGGAGCCCGCCCGATGACCACCCCGCCGCCGTCCCGCCTTCCGGAACCGCTCCCCACCGTCTGCCCCCGCAGCGGCCCCCGGCCCCCGGCATCCGCACCCCCGGCATCCGGACCCCCGGCGTCCGCACCCCCGGCGTCCGCACCCCCAATCCCCATCCACGGACCGGAGTTCAGCGCCGACCCCCGCGCCACCTACGCCCGGCTGCGCGCCCTCGGCCCCATCGCCCCCGTCGAGATCGCCCCGCATGTCCATGGCCGCATCACCACCACCTACCGCGCGGCGCTGCACCTCCTCCGCAACACCCCCGGCCGGTTCGCCAAGGATCCCCGCCACTGGCAGGCGCTGCGTGAGGGGCGCGTACCGGCGGACAGCCCGGCCCTGATGATGATGCAGCCGCGGGACAACGCGCTGTGGATGGACGGCTCCGCGCACGCCCGGCTGCGCGAGTCCATCACCGGCAGTCTCGACCTCGTCGACACCCATGCGCTCGCGGACACCGTCACACGTATCGCCGACACGCTTGTCGACGGGTTCGCCGCCGACGGACAGGCCGACCTCGTACGCGACTTCGCGGCCCCGCTGCCCATGCGGGTGCTGATCAGCATGTTCGGCAGCCCGCCCGAGGTGGGACGGCGCATCGTCCTCGCCATCGCGAAGCTCTTCGACACGGCCCGGGACGCTGCCGTCGCCAACGCCGAACTCGAAGCGGCCTGTCTGGAACTGACACAGCTCAAACGCCGATGCCCCGGCGCCGACATGACCTCCTGGCTGCTGGCCCATCCGGCGGGGCTCACCGACGCCGAGATGATCCAGCAGATCCTGCTCGTCGTCGGCGCCGGTACGGAGCCGAGCACCAATCTGATCTCCAACGCCCTGCTGCTGATGATCGACGACGACCAGTTCGGCGGGAACGTCCACGACGGGGTCCAGCCCGTCGGCGAGGCGCTGGACCACGTGCTGTGGGAGGACCCGCCGGTGGCCACCTTCTGTCCGCTCTATCCGCGCAACCACGAGACGTACGAGGGCATTTCGCTGGAGCCCGGCGTGCCCGTCCTGGTCAGCTTCGCCGCCGCCAACAGCGATCCCGCGCTCGCCGTCGGCCGGGACCGGCGCGGGGGCAACCGGGCACATCTCGCCTTCAGCGCCGGCGTTCACGGCTGTCCCGCGCAGGACCTGGCACGGGTCATCTCCGAGACCGCGGTCGAGCGCCTCCTCGACCGCCTGCCCGAACTCACCCTCGCCTGCCACCGCGACCGACTCACCCGCAGGCCGGGCACGTTCCACTCCGGGTGGACCGCTCTGCCCGTCACCTTTCCGCCCGTCGCATCCTCATCTGGAGAGACCCCATGGACGACAACCGGCGCACATCCGGATGCCCCTTCCGGCTCGACCCCCGGGCCGCGGACATCCATGGTGAGACCGCACGCCTTCGCGCCGCGGGTGCCGCGACGCGGGTAGAGCTGCCCGGCGGGGTGCAGGCGTGGTCGGTCACCGACACCGGCCTCATCAAACGGCTACTCACCGATCCGCGCATATCCAAGGACGCCCACCGGCACTGGCCGGACTACATCGCCGAACGGATACCCGCGGCCTGGCCCCTGCGGCCGTGGGTGGACGTCCGCAACGCCCTGACCGCGTACGGCGACGAGCACACCCGTCTGCGCCGCCTGATCGGTTCGGCCTTCACCACCCGTCGCGTCCGGGCGCTCGTGCCGACGATCGAGTCCATCACCTCCGGCCTGCTGGACGGGCTGGAGGCCGAACCGGCCGACGCGGAGGTGGACTTGCGGGCCCGGTTCGCCTGGGTGCTGCCGCTGCTGGTCGTCAACACCCTGCTGGGCGTGCCCGACGAGACGCACCAGGACTTCCGGCACGCCATCGGCGGTCTGTTCGCCACCGACCTCTCCGAGGAGGAGGCCACCGCGAACGCCGTGGCGGTCTACGAGCTGCTGGACGGCCTCGTCGCCGCCAAGCGCCGCACACCAGGCGACGACGTCACCAGCGCACTGATCGACGCCCACGACGACGAGACCGACTCGCGCCTCTCCCACCAGGAACTCCTGGACTCGCTCCTGTTGTTGATCGGCGCCGGGCACGAGACCACCGTCAACCTCCTCGACCACGCCGTGGTCGATCTGCTCGGCCATCCCGGGCAGCTCGCCGCGGTGCGCAGCGGAGAGGTCGCGTGGAGCGATGTGGTGGAGGAGACCCTGCGCCACCAGGCCCCGATCGCCAACATCATCATGCGGTTCCCCGTCGAGGACGTCCACGATGCCGACAGCGGGCTGACGTTCCGTCAAGGCGAGGCGATCGTCATCAACTACTCCGCCGTCGGCCGTGACCCGAACCTCCACGGGGAGAGTGCCGACCGCTTCGACAGCACCAGGGCCACGCGCCGTGAGCACATGGCGTTCGGGCACGGCGTCCACTACTGCCTCGGCGCGGAACTCGCCCGCCTGGAGGGCCGGATCGCGCTGTCCGCGCTGTTCGACCGCTTCCCCGGCCTGACCCTGGCGGTCGGAGCCGAGGAACTGCGCCCGGTGGCCTCCTTCATCTCCAACGGGCATCAGGTCCTGCCCGTACGTCTGCGCGGGAGCGGGAGCGGGAGCGGGAGCGGGGTCCAGGGGTCCGTCACGTAGAGGACCGCACCGGCCGCGTGGAACCGGCTGCGTGGAACCGGCGGGCGGAACCGGCTGCGGGGGAGCGGTGGCGCCCCGCCCGCGCCGCCGGTGACCGGGCCCGTACGGTGCCGGAAATCCTCCCCTTCAGGATGGCCGTACGCAGGTGTTGGTGACCGCACCATGACGTGTTTCAATGGCCGCCCTCACCCGGATTCGAGCAGGCCGGTGGCCTGCCGCTCCCGGGGGTGCACGGCGCAGTACAGGGGGGCGATCGCATGGCCGGATCGGCGCAGGCCCGGTGGAGCGCGCTGCTGGAGAAGGCCACGCGGGACGGCAGGATCGAGGTCGAGGCGGCGGCGGCCGATCTGGGGGTCTCCGCCGCCACCATCCGCCGAGATCTCGACGAACTCGCCCGGCAGCAGATGGTCACCCGGACGCACGGCGGAGCCGTGATCCACGCGATCGCCTACGACCTCCCCCTGCGCTACAAGGCCTCGCGGCACGCCCGCGAGAAGGAACGGATCGCCCAGGTGGCCGCGGGCCTGGTCGGCGCCGGGGCGGTCGTGGGCCTCAACGGCGGCACCACGACCACCGAGGTCGCCCGCGCGCTGGCGACCCGGCGCGACCTGCTGGAGTCCGAGTCGGACCCCTCGCTGACCGTCGTCACCAACGCTCTCAACATCGCCAACGAGCTGGTCGTACGCCGCCATGTGAAGCTCGTCGTCACCGGAGGGGTGGCCCGCCCGGCCTCGTACGAGCTGATCGGCCCGCTCGCCACCGAACTGCTCGCAGAGATCACCCTGGATCACGTCTTCCTCGGCGTCGACGGCCTCGACGCCGCGCACGGGGCGACGGCTGGGCACGAGGGCGAGGCGAGCATCAACCGGGCCCTGGCGAGCCGCGCCGGGCAGGTCATCTGCGTCGCCGACACCTCCAAGCTGGGGGCGCGGGCCTTCGCCCGGATCTGCCCCGTGGGGGACATCCATGTGCTGGTGACGGACAAGGACGCGCCCCGGGAACTCACCGACCCGTTCGCCGCGACCGGCGTCGAGATCATCCGCGCCTGAGCGCCGATCACCGCGCGGCCCCGCGATCCGGCATCGGCCCTTCTTCGCCGCCGATGCGGCGCCCGGTCGACCACCCACCCCTATCGCACCCGAAGGTGCGCTCCTGTGCGCCCCGGGCGTTCCCGCGTCCGCCCCCCTGACCGCACCCCTGATCGCCCGTGCGCATCCCCCTGCCCGGACCTTGCCCGAACGGCGGGCACCTGCACGAGACCCCCTGATGCTTGTTTCTGCGTGAATTGCACTGGAAACAAGCAAGGTTGTTCACCCATGATCGAGGGGTGCGGCGAGACGAGGTACACCACGACGGCCGAGACGGGAGTGCCCAGCCATGAGCCGGACCGAGACCGAGATCGCCACCCAGCCCGAATGCTGGCGCCACGCCGTCGAGTTGGCGGGACGCACCGACGGTCCCGCCCGTACCGGTATGCCACGTCCCGGCGAGCGGGTCGCCGTCCTGGGGTGCGGCACGTCCTGGTTCATGGGGCACGCCTACGCGGTGCTGCGCGAGATCGCGGGCCAGGGGGAGACCGACGCCTTCCCGGCCTCCGAGGTCCCGCCCGGCCGGAGTTACGACCGCGTGGTCGTGCTGAGCCGTTCCGGAACCACGACGGAGGTGCTGGACGCGGTTCGCCGGCTGCGCGGGATGACACCGTGCGTGGCGATCACCGCCGACCCGGCAAGCCCTCTGGCGGCACTCGCGGACGTGGCGGTGGTGCTGGACTTCGCCGACGAGGACTCGGTCGTCCAGACCCGTTTCGCCACCACCGAGTTGGTGCTGCTGCGCGCTCTGCTCGGGGAGGATCTCGGCCACCTGGCGGGCCAGGCCGCACAGGCGCTGTACGAGCCCCTGCCCGTGCCCGGGCCCTTGTCCGAGGGGCAGGGCGGGGCCGGTGCGCTCCACGGCCTGCTCGCCGCCGAGCAGTTCACCTTCCTCGGCCGGGGCTGGGCCTACGGGATCGCCCAGGAGGCCGCGCTGAAGATGCGCGAGGCGGCATGCGCCTGGACCGAGGCGTACCCGGCGATGGAGTACCGGCACGGGCCGATCAGCATCACGGGACCGGGCCGGGTGGTCTGGTGGTTCGGCGACCGTGCAGCACTCCCCGCCGGACTCGCGGACGACATCGCCCGCACAGGCGGCCGGCTGATCGCCCTCGGACGCGATCCCCTGGCCGACCTGATCGTGGTACACCGGCTCGCGGTGGCCCTCGCGGCGGCACGCGACCTGGACCCGGACCGTCCCCGTCACCTCACCCGCTCGGTCATCCTGGCCTGACCGCCGTGGTTCGGAGGAGCCGTACGGCGGGGAAGTCGTATGCCGTGTGAGCCGTAAGTCAGGTGGTCCGTACGCCGGGGGAGCCCTGAGAGGCGTCCGGGCGGCGACCGAGAGGAGCGGGAGTCCGCATGCCCTACGACATCGATGCCGTCCGCGCGCAGTTCCCGGCGCTGCGGTGGGGTTCGGCCTTCTTCGACGGGCCGGGCGGTACCCAGACGCCCCTGCCGGTCATCGAGGCCATCACCGACGCGCTGGCACAGCCCCTGTCCAACCGCGGGCCCGTCACACCGGGGGAGCGCAACGCCGAGGCGCTGGTGTCCGGGGCCCGGGAGGCGCTGGCCGATCTGCTGGGCGCGCACCCGTCCGGCATCGTCCTCGGGCGCAGCGCCACCCAGCTCACCTACGACTTCTCCCGGACCCTCGCCGAGACGTGGTCGCCCGGTGACGAGGTCGTGGTGACGCGCCTGGACCACGACTCCAACATCCGGCCGTGGGTGCAGGCCGCGGCCCGTGCCGGGGTCACCGTGCGGTGGGCCGACTTCGACCCCGCCACCGGCGAGCTCACGGCGGACGCCGTCCGCGGCGTGCTGTCCGAGCGGACCCGGCTGGTCGCCGTCACCGCCGCGTCGAACCTGATCGGCACGCGCCCGCCGGTCGCGGAGATCGCGTCGTCGGCGCATGAGGCCGGCGCCCTGCTGTACGTCGACGGCGTGCACTACGCGGCGCACTCCCTCGTCGACATCGACGCGCTGGGCGCGGACTTCTTCGTCTGCTCCCCGTACAAGTTCCTCGGGCCGCACATGGGAGTCCTCGCGAGCCGCAGCGATCTGCTGGAGACCCTGCGGCCGGACAAGCTGCTGCCCGCCACGGACGCGGTGCCGGAGCGATTCGAGCTCGGCACACTCCCGTACGAGTTCCTGGCAGGTGCCCGTGCCGCGGTCGACTTCCTCGCCGGTCTCGGTCCGGGGAGCGCGGGCGGACGGCGCGAACGGCTGGCCTCCTCCTACGCCGCCCTGAACCGGCACGAGGACGGGGTGCGGCGGAGGATCGAGGACGGGCTCGCGGCGCTGGACGGCGTCACCCTCCACGCGCGGGCCGCCGACCGTACGCCGACCCAGTTGCTGACCCTCGACGGGCGCAGCACCGTCGACGCCTGTCACCATCTGGCGCGCGGCGGCATCAGCGCCCCGTCCGGATCCTTCTACGCGCTGGAGGCATCGCGAAGGCTCGGCCTCGGGGACCACGGGGGGCTGCGCGTCGGACTCGCTCCATACACGAGCGCGGACGACGCGGACCGATTGCTCGGCGCGCTGGCGGACTTCCTCACGCAGTGACGACAGGCCGGAGGCAGGTCGTGGGTGATGGGGTGGTCGTGCGGCGATGGTGACGGGCGGGCGCCGGTCGTCGGCGGCGGGCCGGTCATGCCGTGGCAGGTGACCGGCTCCGCCCACGCTACGTACGCGCGCCATCGGCCGAGCGTGAGACGCCGGCCCGCTCCGCCCGGCCCGCCCCCGCTCGCGTAGCAGGGGCAGCGGCATCGGCGCATGCTGGAAGGAACGAGCGGCTTCAGCGGTGTTCCGGCTGTCGACGCCCTTCAGCGGGCGCTCCTCCGAACCGACCAGTGAGCAACCGAAGCGACGTCACGGAGCTGTTCACAGGGAACTGCAGAGCCCGTGCAAGGAGTTCGAGATGGACACGGCAATCCGTGAGTCGCTCAACGACACCATCCGCGGTCCCGTCACCGCGCCCGGGGAGCCGGGCTACGACGAGGCTCGCGCGATCTACAACGCAATGATCGACAAGTGTCCCGACGCCATCGTGCAGTGCGTGGACGCCGGTGACGTCATGACGGCGGTCCGGTTCGGCGCGCGGAACGGTCTGGACATCGCCGTGCGCGGCGGAGGCCACAGCGGCGCCGGTCTCTGTCTGACCGACGGCGGGATGACCATTGACCTCTCGGCGATGCGGGGGGTCCGTGTGGACCCGGTCGCCGGAACCGCACAGGTCGCCGGAGGAGCCCAGCTCGGCGATCTCGATCACGCCGCCCACGCCTTCGGCCTTGCCACGCCCAGCGGCATCAATTCGACCACCGGAGTCGGCGGTCTCACCCTCGGCGGCGGACACGGCCACCTCACCCGCACGTACGGGCTGACCGTGGACAACCTGCTGTCGGCGGACGTCGTCCTGGCGGACGGAAGCTTCGTCACGGCGGACGAGAACCGGGAAGCGGACCTGTTCTGGGCCCTGCGCGGCGGTGGCGGCAACTACGGTGTCGTCACCTCCTTCACCTACCGACTGCACCCCGTGGACAACGTCGGGGTCGGCATCACCGTCTGGCCGGTGGAGCGGACGCCCGAGGTGCTGCGCTGGTACCGGGACTTCCTGCCGCAGGCGACCGAGGACCTGAACGGCTTCTTCGCCATCCTGGTCGTTCCGCCCGGCCCGCCCTTCCCGGAGGAGCTGCACGGTCGGAAGGTGTGCGGCGTGGTGTGGTGCTGGGCGGGGGAGCCGGAGCAGATCGACAAGGAACTCGCCGGGGTGAGCGACGCGGGGCAGCCGGCCTTCCACTTCACGACGCCGATGCCGTACCCCCAGCTGCAGACCATGTTCGACGCGCTGCTCCCGTCGGGGCTGCAGTGGTACTGGCGCGGGGCCTTCTTCGACCGGATCACCGACAAGGCGATCGAGGAGCATGCCCGTTACGGGGACGCGATCCCGACAGGGCTGTCGACCATGCACCTCTACCCCGTCGACGGCGCCGCCCACCGGGTCGGTCCCGACGACACGGCCTGGAGCTACCGCGACGCGCTCTGGTCGGGCGTCTTCGCCGGGATCGACCCGGACCCCGCCAACGCCGGGGCGATCAAGGACTGGTGTGTGGGGTACTCGGAGGCGCTGCAACCGGAGTCGATGGGCGGGGCGTACGTCAACTTCATGATGGACGAGGGGCAGGAGCGCGTACGGTCCACCTACCGCCATCACTTCGACCGGCTCTCCCGGATCAAGCGCGCGTACGACCCGGACAATCTGTTCCACGCGAACCAGAACATCGAGCCGGCCTGAGTTCTGTCTCTCCGGTCGGAATCGGGACCCGGATGAGGGCGGCGGTGTCCGCCTGACCGTCGCCCTCATGGATGTCCGCCTTCCCGTCGCGCCGGCAGACGTACGAGTGCACGGTGCGGCCGGGGATGTGGAGTAGCTGCCGGCGGTGGTCGGTCAGCACCACGATCATCAGGGAGGCACCGTCGGCATTGATGCCGATCGCCCAGGTCCCGGCCTGCCGTCGTTCAGCGCGAGGGCATCGGCGGCCAGTTGGGTCCCGTCTGGGCCACCCGTGCGCAGTTTCCGCCTGCCGCCAATGTCGATCACCACGCATGATGCTCGGCCGAGCCACCCCACACGCCGGATCAATACGGCCGGAGTGACCTCACCGCGCCACGGATCACTCGATGGCGAGATTCGGGTGAGGCCACTGCCTTCTGTCGCTGAAATCCGCCGGCGCCGGGCAAACACTCTGGATTCACTAGATCCGGCAATGGGCCGTTGACCTTTATACGTTCGGCGGCAGTATCGTCGGCCGTCAGGTCAACTCCGCGTGCCTGTTCTTCCCGCCGTGCAGGAGCAACTCTCTGCAGAGAGGCTCAGGGGTGCAGAACGGGTCACCCTCCGCCGATCCAGGAGCAGCAGTGACCGCTATTCCCACCCCTCACGGGCCGCCCTCTCCGTCCCGATCCATACCCAAACCGGGTCTCATGGGGCTGAAGGAGATGCTCAAGCCCAGGAAGAATGTCCCGCGCTTTCTGGTCGCACTGCGGGATGAATACGGGCCCGTGGTTCGCGTCCCGATGGGAAAGACCAACGCTTTCCTCATCAGCGATTTCGGCATCGCGCAGGACGTATTCATGGCCTCCAGCCACCGTTTCGCCAAGAGCTCCCCCAGCACTCTCGAACGTGTCGTGGGCAACGGCCTGGCAACCAGCGTCGGTACGTACCACCGCAGGCAGCGCAGGCTCATCCAGCCCGTTTTCCACCGTCAGCGCATCGCCGGGTACGGCTCCACGTTCGCCTCCATCGCGGACGAGGCGTCGGCCGGCTTCACCGAGGGGGAGCGGCTCGACTTCCACGAGGCGATGTACGAGCTCGCCCTCGGCATGGTCACACGCACCCTCTTCGATGTCTCCCTGGAAAGCGAGGCCGCTGCCCGTATCCGTACCGCCTTCCCTCGGGAAGGTGGGCCGTTGCGCTGGGAGTTGAGCCCGTTCGGGAAGATCCTTCTGCGCCTTCCGCTGCCTGCGAACCGTCAGTTCGAGCGGGGCCTGCAGGCCGTGGACGACATCGTCCACGGCATGATCGAGGACCGACGCAGAGGTTCCGGCGACGGCCAGGACCTGCTGTCGGTCCTGCTCCAGGTAACGGACGCGGACACCGGCGAGCACCTCACCGACCTGGAGTTGCGGGACGAGGCCATCACCTTGCTGATGGCCGGGCACGAAACCTCCTCCGGCTCCCTGACCTGGGCGTACTACCTGCTCGGCACCCACCCCGAGATCCGCGAGCGGATGCACGCCGAGATCGACTCGGTCCTCGGGGACCGGCTGCCCACGGTCGAGGACCTTCCCCGTCTGGAGTTCACCGACGCCGTGTACTCCGAGACGCTGCGCCTGTACCCGCCGGCCTGGGTCCTCGTGCGCCGGTCCCTGGAGGACTACCGGGTGAACGGGCATGACATCCCCCGCGACAGCCTCATCATGATCAGCCCGTACGTTCTGCACCGTGACACCACCTGGTGGCCCGAGCCGGAACGGTTCGCCCCGCAACGGTTCCTGCCCGATCCCGACCCGTCCGATCAGATCCATGGCCATGCCAAGGCCCCGGGCCGCCCGAGGCTTGCGTACCTGCCTTTCGGCGCTGGGCCGCATCAGTGCATCGGCAACGTCTTCGCCCGAATGGAAGGCGTCATGACGCTGGCGACCATCGGCCGCCACTGGGAGTTCGAGCCCGTCGGTGATCCCCCCGGGGTCACGAGCGACTTCGCACTGCACCCGCGCGGCGGACTCAGGATGGTCGCCCGGCAACGGCGATGCGCGCACACTGGCCGCGACTGAACCGCCGCGGACATGACGGTCGATCCCTCCACTGAAGGTCTTCCCCGAGCGGCTGGCTCGGCCCAGGAGTCCGCCGAACCCGGGGTCCCGCAGCCCCGCTGGCCGGCAGTCCCGCCCGGGGAGCGGCGGTGGTGGTCGATAGGTTGGGGAGCCGGCCACCACCAACGGCGGGGAGCGGGATGGATCTTGAGCAGGCACAGCGGCGGGCCCTGCGGGTCCACGCCCTCTACGACGAGCTGAACCGGCGTGAGCACGGGCGGGTCTGGACGCGCGAGGAGTTCATGCTGGGTTTCGTCGGGGACGTCGGGGATCTGGCCAAGCTGGTGATGGCCGAGGAGGGTGCCCGGGACGTCCCGGGCGGACGGGCGGCGCTGGAGCACGAGTTGGCCGACTGCCTCTGGTCCGTGCTCATTCTGGCGCGACTCCACGGGGTCGATCTGGCTGCCGCCTTCGATCGCACGATGGACGAACTGGAGGCTGCCGTCTCGGGGCAGTTGGACTCCGGTGGTGCCCGCTCGGGTCGTCCGGGCCCTGCCCGTCCGGACTCCATCGGCATCGGCCCCGCCGGTCCGGACTCCGTGGGTCCGGACCCTGCCGGTGCGGATCCCAAGGGGCCTGTCCGTGTGCACCCGGGCGGGCCGGATTCCGTGGGTCCGGACTCCACCTGTCCGGACCTCGATGGTTCGGATCCGGGCGGGCCCGCGTCCGCGCCCTGAGTGCGCTACTGCTCCCCGCCCGCCCGCTGTTGCCCCTGTCCGACGGTCGAAATCGGGGCGGAGCGGACGGCTCCGCCGTGCTGTGAAGGATGGGGGCGGGGGTGCCTATGAGACTGCCGGGGTGGGGCAGTACTGTGCGCTCGCACGGTCACTCGACCGACGTACCTGCGCGGAGGATTCATGAGCGTATCCAGCAGATCATGGCGGCGTTCCGCCGCTGTGATGACGGCCGCGGCGGCCGGCCTGATCGGGGTCGGACTGACCGCCACGCCGGCGTCAGCGCACACCCCCAAGTGGACGGTGGACTGCTCCGAGGTGAGCGTCGACCTCACCGCCTACAACGACAAGGTCACCAACACCGTGACCATAACCGTGGACGGCAAGGACCTGCTGCCCGCGGAGACCTTCGGGCGCGAGTTCCACAAGAAGCTCGAGATCCCGACTCACAGCAGCGAGGCGCAGGTGCGTCTCGTGGTGAAGGCCGGCGACGGCGACAAGTTCTCGCGTGACGAGACCAAGGTCTCGCCGGTGTGCGAGGACACCCCGACTCCGTCGGCGACGCCCCCGTCGCCGTCCGAGACGCCGTCGGAGACCCCCTCGGAGCCCTCCGAGGAGACCCCGGAGGCCAGCGACACGCCCTCGGCCGAAGCTCCGGCCCCCAGCACCTCCGCGCCGGGCGACCTCGCCGAGACCGGCGCATCGAGCAACACCCCGCTGATCGCCGGCGCGGCCGCTGTCGTCGCGCTCGCCGGTGGCGGCATCCTCTTCGCCACGCGCAAGCGTCGCAGCGCGCGCTCCTGAACCATCGAGGCACTGCGCCCGCCGGTCCGGTGGTCAACCCCCGGGCCGGCGCGGCACTCGTGCCGGGCCGGGAACGTGCCTCCCGCGCATCCATGACCCCGTGAAGACGCCGGGGTCTTTTCGTCTGCCCGGCGACGTGCATCCCGCATCGCCGTGTCCATGATCCGGCGGCGGTTGCCCCTTCCTCGTGCCGCTGGCCCCTGGCTGCCGACCGGTCTTCCCTTGACACCGCACCCTCCTGTACGGTCACATTCATGGGTACTCAATTTAGTGACTATCCATGAGTGTGACCAGAGGGAAGGAGTGAGGGGCATGGCCCTGCGCCACGCGGTGCTGGCGGCGCTGCTGGACGGCGAGTACAGCGGTTACCAACTGGCCAAGGCGTTCGACACGGGCGTAGCCAACTTCTGGCACGCCCTGCCGCAGCAGCTCTACCTGGAACTCGGCAAGTTGGAGAAGGAAGGACTGGTCGCCGGGCGGCAGGTCATCCAGGAGACCCGGCCCAACAAGCGCCTGTTCACCGTCACCGACGCCGGCGTCGCCGAGCTGGAGCGATTCGCCGCCTCCGCCTCCAAACCCTCCTTCATCCGCGACGATCTGCTGGTCAAGGTCCAGGGCGTCGACCGCATCGACGCCGGGCCCGTGATCGAGCAGCTCGAAGAGCGGGCGCTCATCGCCTCGGCCAAGATCGAGATCTACGGCAAGACCCTGCGTTATCTCCGCGGCGACCACCCCGAAGCGGAGCTTCTCCGCAACGGCGAGCGCATCGGCCCGTATCTGACCTGCCAGCGGGGCCTGGAGTTCGAGGAGGAGCACCGCGACTGGTGCCTGCGGGCGGCGGCGATCATCCGTGCCCGGGAGGTCGCGCGCGCCGGACAGTGACCGCGTACGCCCGCACCGCGCCGCGTACGGCAAGCCCGCACCACAACGAGTACGCCACCCGTACCGCGAACCCGTACGGCGAGTGCGCCCCGCGCCCTGACGCGCATCCCTGACAAACCCGCGCGGCACACGACCGCACGGCAGGGCCGACCCGGGACCGGATCGGCCCAAGAGCGCGAGGAGGCGCTGACCTTGACCGAGTACCCCCACCTGCTGAGCCCGCTCGACCTCGGCTTCATGACCCTGCCCAACCGCGTGCTCATGGGGTCGATGCACATAGGTCTGGAGGAGGTCCCCCAGGGCTTCGAGCGGATGGCCGAGTTCTACGCCACCCGCGCCCGCGGCGGCGTCGGCCTCATCGTCACCGGAGGCATCGCCCCCAATCCCGAGGGGCGCCCCTTCGAGGGCGGGGCGATGCTGACCGACGAGGCAGAGGCGGAGGAGCACCGCAAGGTGACCGCGGCCGTCCACGCCGAGGGCGGCAGGATCGCGCTGCAGATTCTCCACTTCGGCCGGTACGCCTACCACGCCGACCTGGTGGCGCCCAGCGCCCTCCAGGCCCCCATCAGTCCCTTCACGCCCCGCGCTCTGAGCGACGAGGACGTGGAGCGGACCATCGAGGACTTCGTACGGGCCGCGGAGCTGGCGAAGTCCGCGGGCTACGACGGCGTCGAGGTCATGGGCTCCGAGGGCTACTTGATCAACGAGTTCATCGCCGCGGCCACCAACCACCGGGACGACCGCTGGGGCGGTTCGTACGCCAACAGGATCCGCTTCCCGGTCGAGATCGTCCGCCGCGTCCGCGAGCGCGTCGGCCCGGACTTCATCCTCATCTACCGGCTGTCGATGCTCGACCTCGTGCCGGGGGGATCGTCCCTGGACGAAGTGATCACCCTGGCCCGGGAGATCGAGGCGGCCGGCGCCACGATCATCAACACCGGCATCGGGTGGCACGAGGCACGCATCCCGACCATCGCGACATCGGTGCCGCGGGGTGCCTTCACCTGGGTCACCAAGAAGCTGATGGGCTCCGTCGGCATCCCCCTGGTGACGACCAACCGCATCAACACCCCTGAGCTGGCAGAACAGTTGCTCGCCGAGGGGCACGCGGACATGATCTCCCTGGCCCGCCCGTTCCTGGCCGACCCCGACTTCGTCGCCAAGGCCTCGCGCGGAGCCTCCGACACCATCAACACCTGCATCGGCTGCAATCAGGCGTGCCTCGACCACACCTTCAGCGGCAAGATCACCTCATGTCTGGTCAACCCCCGGGCCTGCCACGAGACCGAACTCGTCCTGTCCCCCACCCGCAGGGTCAAGCACATCGGCGTGGTCGGGGCGGGACCGGCCGGCCTGGCCTGTGCCGTCTCCGCCGCCGAGCGGGGGCACCAGGTGACGCTGTTCGACGCGGACAGCGCCATCGGCGGGCAGCTCAACCTGGCGCGCAGGGTTCCGGGCAAGGAGGAGTTCGACGAAACGCTGCGCTACTACCGGCGCCGCCTGGAGGACTTGGGAGTCGACGTCCGGCTCGGCGCCACCGCCACTGCCGAGGACCTGATCGCGTACGGCTTCGACGACATCGTCCTCGCGACCGGCGTCACCCCGCGGATCCCCGAAATCCCCGGAATCGGCCACCGCAGCGTGGTGAGCTACCTCGATGTGCTGCGCGACGACGCGAAGGTGGGGGAGCGCGTCGCCATCCTGGGAGCCGGAGGCATCGGATTCGACGTCGCGGAGTTCCTCACCGACGAGGGCCACGACGGCGGTCTCACGGCGGAGTCGTTCTTCGAGCAATGGGGCGTCGACACCGAGTACCGTACGCCGGGTGCCCTGCAGCAGCCTCGCCGTACGAAGCCGTCGCGGACCGTGCATCTGCTCCAGCGCAAGACCACCAAGGTCGGCGCGGGACTGGGCAAGACCACCGGCTGGATCCATCGCGCCGAACTCCGCCACCGCGGCGTGACGACGGTGGCCGGGGCGACGTACCACGAAGTCGACGAGGAGGGCCTGCACGTGACGATCGACGGGGAACGCCGCGTCCTGGACGTGGACACGGTCGTGGTGTGCACCGGACAGGAGCCCCGCCGCGACCTGTACGAGGATCTGCGCGCCAGGGGCCGCGAAGCCCACATCATCGGCGGCGCGGACGTCGCGGCGGAACTCGACGCGAAGCGCGCCATCCTTCAGGGCACGGAACTGGCGGCCTCGCTCTGAACGCCGCGCGGGCCGAAAGCGGCGGCGGCATCGCCGTACGCCCGGTCCGGCGCGAGGAGTTGGGCGCCGTGGCCGGGCTCCGGTGGCAGTGGGTGCGGGAGATCGGAGGAACTCCCGCCACCATGCGCGAGGAGTTCGTACGGCACTTCGCGATCTGGGCGGAGGAGAACGCGGCCTCGCACCGCTGCCTGGTCGCGGTCCGCGACGCCGCCGTCATCGGCATGGGCTGGCTGGCGGTGACCAGCCGCGTACCGAGCCCGCGCGCCCTGGAACGCGCCTCGGGTGACGTGCAGTGCGTGTACGTGGTGCCGGAGGAGCGGAACACCGGCCTCGGCGCCGTCCTCATCGACGCACTCCTGGAGTGCGCCCGGGAGTCGGGGCTGGAACGCGTCACGGTCCACTCCAGCACCCGGGCCGTTCCCGCGTACGCCCGCAGCGGATTCGCGCAGTCACCGCGGCTGTTGCAGACCGACCTGGCCACCTCGCCTTCCTGAAGGCCCGCCGTGTACGGGCTCTCTGAGGCGGCGACAGGCAACCCCGCGACAGGCAGCCCCGGACCACCACGATCGCTGACCTGACGCGCCGTCATCCCGAAAGCCGGTCGGCCCGTCGGTCCGTCATTCCGCCGGACCGGGGGACGACCCGTTCCCCGGCCGTGCGGGTCCCGATGACGACGGTGGCGCTCAGGTCCTCACAGCGACTCACGCGCGGGGCCAGTCCGTTGCGGGAGAACGATGTGACGGTCCCGGCCACCTGCCGCTCGCTCGTCTCGACGAGCAGATGGCCGCCCGGCGCCAGCCACGCGCGCGCCTCGGCCGTGACCCGCCGCTGAACGTCGAGCCCGTCCGCGCCACCGTCCAGCGCCACCCGCGGCTCGTGCAGCCGCGCCTCCGGCGGCAGCAGCCCGAACTCGTCGGTCGGGACGTACGGGGCGTTGGCGACCAGCACATCGACCCGGCCCCGCAGCCGCTCCGGCAGCGGATCGCAGAGGTCTCCCTCGTACACCTCCGCCCCCGCGCCGAGGTTCCGGCGGGCACAGTGCACCGCCGCGGGCTCGATGTCGGCGGCGTGCCACTCCACCCGGTCGCCGTCCACCGCCGCCCGCAGCGCGGCTGCCACCGCACCGGACCCGCAGCACAGGTCGACGACCACCGCGCGCCGCCGTGGTCCGAGCGCCTCGCGCAGCAGTGCAACGGCCTGCCCGACCAGGAACTCGGTCCGGCGGCGCGGTACGAACACACCGGGCTCCACGGCGATCCGCAGACCGCAGAACTCCGCCCAGCCGAGCACCTGTTCCAGCGGGACCCCCGCGGCGCGCCGCTCCACCATGGCGGCGAGTTCGACGGGCGTACGGGCGGTGGAGAGGATGAGCCGCGCCTCGTCCTCCGCGAAGACGCAGCCGGCGGTGCGGAGCCGGGAGACGACGGCGGAAGGGGAGGAGAACAGCGACGGGAGAGACGGGGAAACCGACATGAGAGCCTTCCGGGTTACCGAAGGGCGCCCTCACGGCCACCTAGACGAGGTGAGCCGTACGGCTGAGAGGTGAGAGCACCCGGCCAACGGCAGCGGTGATCGGTCCCACCTCCTCGGAAGTTCCTGCTGGGGCCCGCAATCGTACCCGACAGGGCGCGGCTGCGCCGGTCCACCTGGCCGATCGTCACCCCGGCCGCACCCGCGGTCACCGGACCCAGCAGGATGGTCCGGCACCCGAGGAGAGGGATGAGCCGATGCGCGTGATGACGTGGAATGTGTGGGGGCGGTTCGGCCCGTGGAAGGAACGACAGCCGGCCCTCCTCGGCACGTTGCGCGACACACGGGCCGACATCATCGGTCTGCAGGAGGTCTGGGCCCGCGGCGAGGACAACCAGGCGTCGTGGCTCGCCGGGCAACTCGGCATGCACTGGACCTGGGCCCCTTCCGAAGCGCCGGAGCGGTGGCGGGACCGCCTCGGGGATCCGGAGGTCGACATCGGCAATGCCGTGCTGAGCAGATGGCCGATCATGGACCGTGCCGCGCTGCGACTCCCGGCGGACGGGAACCGGGACGACGGGCGCGCTGCCCTGTACGCGCTGGTCGACGCGCCGGCGCACCCGGTCCCGTTCTTCACCACGCATCTGACCTCCGCGATCCATGCCTCGGCACTGCGCTGCCGGCAGGTCGCGGCACTGGCCCGGTTCGTCGCCGACCACCGGGGCGGGACGCCGTTCCCGCCGGTGGTCACCGGAGACTTCAACGCCTGGCCGGACTCCGACGAGATCCGGCAGTTCGGCGGGTACAAGACCGCTCCCGCCGTCCCCGGCCACATCCTCCTGGACGCCTGGGAGTACGCCGACCCCGCGGCGCCGTCTGCCACGTGGAGCGCGGCCAACCCGTTCGTCGCGGCGAGCTTCAGCCCCAGTGTGCGCATCGACTACATACACGTCGGGCTGCCCGGCCCGGACGGGACCGGCCGAGTCACGTCCGTACGGCGCGCGGGGGACCGGGCGGTCGACGGCGTGTGGCCCTCGGATCACGCCGCGGTCGTCGCGGAACTGGCGGCAGGACCGCCCAAGGCCCCCTGACGCCCGGGCGGTTCCTGGCTGCGATCCAGCAGCAGTCGAAGGCTGTGCTACTCATGGGCGGTGACGGCTTCCGAGAAAGAACGCCGGCAGGGAGGGCTTATCGCCGTGCGGGTCAGGCGCCGACGGACTCCCGTACGGCATCGATGAGACGGTCGGCCCGTTCGTCGCCCGGACCGCCCATCAGATTGGCGGTGTAGGCGAATCCGATGCCGAACGCGTCGTCGCCGAAGGCGATCTGGCCGCCGGCGCCCTCGTTCGCGAAACTGCGCGGGCCGAGCAGCCGCCGGGAGGGGCAGTCGAGCACGAACCCCGTGCCCCAGCGCGCGCCCAGGTCCGGCAGGCCCGACCACGAGGGTCCGCCCGACTGCGGAGCCACCGCGTCGGTGACGGTTTCCGCGGTGAGCAGGCGGTCCGAACCGTCGACCCCCGTGGCGGCCGCGGCGTAGAGCGTGGCCAGGCCGCGTGCCGTGGACACGGCGCCGGCGCCCGGGAATTCGGCCCCCAGCAGCGCGTACGCGTTCCAGCCGTGCGGATCGTCGACACCCGGGAAGACCAGCACGCCGTTCATCGTCACCGACCGTACGAGCAGCGAGTCGGCGTCCGGCATCGCGGCGCGCTCCTCACCCTCGGCGATCCGGGCCAGCCGCGGGAACTCCTCCTCGGGCACGCCGAGCCAGGTGTGCAGCCCGAGTTCGTCGGCGACGGCCTCGCGGAAGAGGCCCCCGGGCGTGGAGCCGGTGATCCGCCGGATCACCTCGCCGACGATGAAGCCGAAGGCGTGCGCGTGGTATTCGTACGCGGTTCCGGGCTCCCACAGGGGCTTCTGCTTCTCCAGGGCGCGGACGACCGGATCCCACGCCGTCAGCTCGCTCATGCTCAGCGCCGCCTCGACATGGGGGACTCCGGCGGTGTTCGCCAGCACCATGCGAGTGGTGACGGTCTCCTTGCCTCGCTGCCCGAATTCCGGCCAGTACACGGCCACAGGGGCGTCGAGGTCGAGACGTCCATGCTGCGCGAGGAGGAGCGCACAGACGCTCACGACGACCTTGCTGCAGGAGAAGACCGGAAGCGCGGTGTCCCGCTCCCAAGGGCGGCCCGTGCGGCGGTCGGCGGTGCCGCCCCACAGATCGACGACCTTGCGTCCGTCCACGAACACGGCCAGGGCCGCGCCCAGTTCACCGCCTTCGGCGAAGTTCCGGGCGAACGCGTCTGCGACGTTCGCGAAGCCCTCGTCGGCCCATCCGTGGTGCTGCACCGTTCTCTCCCCCTGTCAGGTGCACGGCCCCCCCGGTCAGGCCGTCGGCCGGGTCACGATAAGTGGCGCGTCCGAGCGGGGGCGAGTGAATTTCGCCTTCGAGCGGGTGCGATGGCAGGGGAGCGCGCGGCTCAGGACAGGTCCGGGAGAGCCAGCCACTCGTCCCAGGACAGGTCGCGGCCGAGGTAACGCGGCCGCTCGAACGGCCAGTCCTCGGCGATCCACCGGGGGACGAGCGCGTCGAGTGCCTGCTCCAGCTCCGAGCCGACCCGGTCGTCGACCACCCACCAGGCGATCTCCGCATCGGCGCCGGGCTTCTCGGGCGGGTCGATGTAGACACAGCCGAGCAGCGCGGACTCCGCGGCGTCGAACAGCGCGTAGTTGAAGGACTGATGAGCGGCGATCTCGACCGCGTGCCGCTCCAGATCCTCACGGTCCTGCTCGTACGTCATATGGGCGGGAGGCCAGCCCCACGCCTTGCCGTAGAGGGACCACAGCCGTTCTCGCGAGCCCATCACGGCCGGGTAGTCAAGGTCGACATCGGCGCCGGCGATGGGGCGCAGATGGTGGCCGCCGGGGACGTCGACGCGGACGGGGTGGACGAAGTCAGCAGGCAGCCAGGTCATGGCCGGAGGCTAGTCGAGGGCCCGGCGGACGCGCACCGGAATTGATTCCGCTCGGGGTCCGGTGCCCGAAGCCCGCCCGGAGTCCGGTGCGAAGCTGTTGTGGCGGGGCCCCGGTGGCTTCAGGGTGCCGACCCTGAAGCCCTGGACCCGCCGCCCACTCCGGGGTCTCCCTTCGCCGGCCTCCCGGTCTTCCGACGTCGGCCTCCCGGTCTTCCGACGTCGGGTCAACCGCGCCGGGCCTTCAGGCGCTGCGGCGCGGACCGTGCCGCACCCACACATTGGGCTCGACGTAGACCGCGTAGTCGTGCTCCATGTGGCAGCGCACGGGGAGGAGGGCGCCCGGCACCTCGACGTCCCCGTCGCGGTCGAAGGGCAGCCCGGTCCACTCCCGCCACTGGGCCAGTGACCCGCTGACGGCCATCGACGCCGGGGCGACCTTCTCGACGGTCCCCCCGGCTCTGACGTGGACGCGCAGCCAGGGATCGGTGGGCAGGCCGTCGTCGCGCACCCGGCGGACGTAGTCGCTCATGGGCACATGCGGCTCCAGGTGCTTGGCGGTCGGGCGGACGGGTGCGAGCAGGGTGTCGTACCCCTGCCGCGCCGAGGCGTCCTTGAGCGCGGACAGCATGCGGGGCGACAGCCCGCGACCGAGGTACGCGGAGTCAAGCGTGATCTCGAGCGCGCTGGTCACCGTCGGGGCACGCCGCTGCTGCCGGTCGGCGAACGCCCACGTCAGCACGGTGTCCCACCCCCGGTCCGGGGTCTCCTCGCGGTCGGGCGGATCCGTGCGGAAAGGCACGCTGAGCCCCTTCGCGACGACGCGGTCGCCGTCGGTCGCCACCACGCAGAACTCCGGGAATTCCTCGGGGACCCGGTGCAGCAGTGAGCCGGCGACCGGGTCCTGTGAGATGAACCGGGGCCAGGTCTCGGTCATCTCATGGAGACGGGCGGCCAGTGCCGGACGCTCGGCGAGCGCGGTGATCTCGATGCTGTCGATGGCTGTCACGCTGCGGACCCTGCCATCGCCTCCCGGGCGGCGCGACCGATTAATGCGGTCGCGGCTGTGGGGCGTGTCGCGCTACACAGGCGTCATGGTGGACAGCCTGTTCTCCGACCCGGATCTCGTCGCCCACTACGACGCGCTGTGCGCGGGGCGGGACGACCTCGACTTCTATCTGCCCATGGTCATGTCCGCAGGGTCCGTGCTCGATGTCGGCTGCGGCACGGGTGTGCTGCTGCACCGCGCCCGCGAGGCCGGCCACACCGGGTGGCTCTGCGGGCTGGACCCGGCCGCCGCGATGCTCGACCGGGCTCGCCGCCGTACCGACAACGACTGGGTGCTCGGCGACCTCGGCTCGGTGGCATGGAACCGCGCGTTCGACCTGGTCGTGATGACCGGCAATGCCTTCCAAGTGCTCGTCGGGGACGACGAACTGCGCGCCGCACTCGCCGCGATCCGCTCGGCGCTCACCGACGACGGCCGTTTCGCCTTCGAGACACGCAACCCGCAGGCCAGGGAGTGGGAGAGCTGGACCCCGGACGACGTGTTCGAGGTGCCCGACGGCGCGGGCGGTGTGATGCGCTACTGGCGCGAGGTCTCGACTCCCGTGGAAGGGGACGTCGTCAGCTTCTCGCACACCTTCACCGGCCCCCGGTGGGACATGCCGCGCAGAAGCCGCAGCACGCTGAGATTCCTGTGCGCCGAGGCGCTGTTGTCGTTCCTGACCGAGGCCGGTCTCGAGATCGAGGAGCAGTACGGGGACTGGCGCGGCGGACCGCTGACCGATGCGAGCCTGGAGATCATCACGATCGCCCGGAAAGCATCTCGGTGTTGAGGAGAATTCCATACCACAAGGGCGGAGATCGCAGAGCGCGCATGCCCGCCGCCGCACGACGGTATTCCTTTGCGCGACCGTGAAGTGGGTCTCCCGCCGTGACCGATTGAGGTGCGCCCGGGAGGGCACCCGAAACCGGCGACAGACCAATGCGCCGTACAGCGCCGGACGGTGTGTACGGCACCGAGGGAAGGAGCCTCCGAACATGGGCATGGTGCGTGAGTCCGTAGAGGTCGAGGTCCCCGTGCAGATCGCCTACAACCAGTGGACGCAGTTCGAGGAGTTCCCGAACTTCATGGAAAGCGTCGAGCGCGTCACCCAGGTCGACGCGAGCCACAATCGCTGGACGACGAAAATCGCCGGTGTACAGCGGGAGTTCGACACGGAGATCATCGATCAGCTCCCCGACGAACGCATCGCCTGGCGCACGACGAGCGGTGATGTCAAACAGCGCGGACTGGTCACCTTCCAGCCCCTGGACGACACCCGCACGCGCGTCGATCTGGTGATGGACGTGGAGCCGGCCGGTATCACGGACAAGGCCGGGGACATGCTCGGCGTGCTGGACCGGCGTACGAAGGGCGATATGAAGCGGTTCAAGGAATTCATCGAGCACCGCGGAGCCGAGTCCGGAGGCTGGCGGGGCCGCATTTCTCCGGGCTGAGCCACGGCGGAGCGACATACCCGCTGTACCCAGGGGCCGGGCCGAACAACGGCCCGGCCCCTGGGACATGACGGCCAGTCATGACGAGAAACACATGGGGCGAAACAAAGGCCACAGGAAACAGGTGCTCGTGAAATCCGCGAGGGCACGAGGGTGGGGGGATGGGTCCCCAGCGCCCAGCCGCTGGGGACCCATCCCCCCACCCTCGTGCGATATTGACGCGTCGGACTCGCATACGCGTCATGGGCCGGCGCGGAGAGGCCGGCCGTCATCGCAGGAACGTCCCGTCATCGCAGGAACGTCAGCGCTTCACCGCATCCCTGAGCTTCAGCACCGCCTCGCGAAGGTCGCCCTTGCTGCGCTCCGTACGACCATCGGCCTCGGTGCGCTTGTGGCCGGAGAAGCGGCCCGCAATTTCCTTGGCCATTCCCCTGGCCTGCTCGAGCTTCGCCTTGTTCTTGTCCGTCGAGCTCATGGACGCTCCTCACCCTGGAGATCTTCGGTCTTCCTTCGGCTATCCGCCCATTCCCCGCCCAAACCCGTTGTCCCGCATATCGCTTGAGCCGTCGCGGCCGGCGCACCGCGGGCGTGCCGGCCGGGTCCGGGGGTATCCGTTCGGGCAGCACGCGGGCGCCCGCCTGCGGGGGAGGGAGAGGGAAGCGCGATGAGCGTCGCCAAGACATGTGTTCTCGTTCTCGACTGCGCCGAGCCGGAAGCGCTGGCAGAGTTCTACGCCCGCCTGCTGAACGCCGAGACCCGGCGCGGGACGGACCCCGACTACGTCGAGATTGTCGGTCACGAAGGCGTGCGCCTTGCCATCCGACGCGACCACGGACTGACACCGCCGAGCTGGCCCCGCCCCGAGGACTCTCAGCAGTCGCACCTCCAAGTCCTCGTGTCGCAGGACGACATGGACGAGGCGGAGCGCGAGGCGATCGGCCTCGGTGCGACCCCCGTGGAAGCCAAGGACAACATGGGGCCGCGCGACATACGCGTCTACTCCGACCCTGCGGGCCATTCCTTCACGCTGGTGGCGGGCGAGGGGCGGCTGGCGGAGTAGTAGCGCGCGCGGAGGGGCCGCGGTCGACAGGTTCGGCGGGACGCTGGGGCGGCGCGCGGCGCCCCGAAGCGGAAGGGGCTGATGGGCCACCGAGGGGTGGCCCATCAGCGGACCACTCTCATGTGGTTGACGTGTCAATCGTACCGTGCCTATCGTGCGACTCGGTCACACACTCCCCGCACCGGCCCGGGGCGGGGCGGCCGCTGCACGGGAGGCGCCATGAACGAACCGACACCGCCGGGGAAGGCGTACCGGGGCGAGGGCGTCACCGTCCACTACGACGCCGGCCGGTGCGTGCACTTCGCGGAATGCGTACGCGGTCTGCCCGAGGTGTTCGACCCCCGCCGCCGACCGTGGATCCTCGCGGCGCACGCACCGGCCGCGCGCGTGGCCGAGGTGGTACGGCGCTGCCCTTCCGGGGCACTCCACTACGTGCTGGACGACGGCCCGGCCGAGCGGCCCGAGACGCCGACAGCCGTACGGGCCGCCGAAGAGGGCCCGCTCCTGGTCCGTGGGGATCTGCGCATACAAGGGCGTGGCGATGAGTTCGGCGAGACCCGTGCGGCGCTGTGCGCCTGCGGGGCGGGCGCCAACGAGCCCTTCTGCGACCGCAACGGAACCTGTTTCGACCGGCCGGGAGCCGCGTAGCCCACCCGTCACCGGTTGCTCCGCGGGCTGTGTCACCTCACTCCGCGGGCTGTGTCACCTCATTCCGCGCGCTGCGCGAACCTCACTCCGCGCGCTGCGTCACCGGTGCACTCGTCTCGTCGCCCAGAAACTCGTACCAGCGCCGTTGCAGGCATGGGTAGAGCGTGTCCGCCTCGACCAGGTCGAGGAAGGACACCACCGTCGCCGTGAGCCGCTCCCGAAGCCCGGCCTCGGTCAACTCGCCGTTCTCCGCAAAGGCTTGATGCGCCTTGGCCAGGCTGAACATGTCCGGGTAGACGCGGGCTCCCAGGTGTTCCAGCGGTACGCGCAGTGCCCACAGCCCGCGGTTGCCGCCCACCATCGACGGTGACGCGGAGACGAGCAGCGCCTGCTTGTCCTTGAAGGGCTGGGGTCGCAGTCGCGACACCCAGTCGATGGCGTTCTTCACCACCCCCGGTACGGAGGCGTTGTACTCGGGCGATGCGATGACGACGCCCTGGGCCGCCTCGATGCGGTCGCGCAACGCCACGGCGCCGTCGGGCGGGCCGTCCGCGGTCTCGGCGTCGCCGTCGTAGGGCGGCATCGCGAAGTCGCGGAGGTGGGCGAGCTCGGCCGTGGCGCCGGTCGTGTCGACGATTCCGGCGACGACAGCGGCCAGACGCGCGTTCACCGAACCGGTCCGCTGCGACCCGGACAGGACGAAGACGCGCAGCGCTTGCCGGTCGGCGTGGAAGGGTGCGCCGCCGGTGCCGTCCGGTGCATCGGGTACGCGGGGGAGTCCCGTCATGATCCGCCCTTTCTCGTGGTGGTCTCGTGGCCTCGTACGGTGCCTGTGTCGCACGCATCGGACCGGCGCGGTGCCGGGCCGGACAGCGCGAACTCGCACCAGAGTTGTTTCCCTCCCGTGCGGGCCTCCTGCCCCCACCGGTCGGAGAGTGCTTCGACGAGCAGCAGCCCGCGCCCGTGCTCGTACTCGTCGTCCTCGGGGCGGCCGTCCCGGCGGGCGGGGAAGGGGGAGTCGTCGGAGACCTCGACGCGGAGAACGGCGTAGGGGCGCCGTCCGGTGAGCGGGTGGCTGCCGGCGTACGGGGACAGGGAGAGCACGAGCTCGATCCGGCCGTTGCCGTGGGCGACGGCGTTGGTGATGAGTTCGCTGGTGAGCAGACGCAGCGTGTCCGCGATGTCGCCGGGGGTGCACCACTCGTCCAGCACGGCATCGATGAGGCGCCGGGCGGAGCGCGGTGCGGTGGCGGTCCGGGGCAGCCGGAACCGGGCTCTGCGGCGCACGGCCTGGGTGCATGTGGGGGAGGCGTTCATGGTGGTGCCGATCGGAGGGGGCATGGGCTCCACTGTGGGCGAAATGTCCACTACGGGCACGGTAGCACTTTAGGTTGACGTGTCAACCGACCTGATGATGCTCCCCTTGGGGCGACCGGACGGCACCCGATCTCTCGCCGTGGGGCGGCGCTCACCCGCAGGAGTCAGCGGCGGCCCTGCCGGGCGGCCGGGGCGCTCTCCCCGCTCTCGAAGACCTCGTTCCAGCGCAGCGTCAGGCGGTACCGCCGATCGGCTTCGACCGCGTCGAGAAAGCCCCCGACCATCCCCGCCAGGCGCTCATACCGCCCGGGGTCGGCGAGGTCGCCCGCGTCCGTGAAGCCCTCGTGCGCATGGGCAAGACTGAACATGTCCGGGTGCACGCGCGCGCCCAGCGACTCCAGCGGAACGCGCAGTGCCCACAGTCCCCGATTGCCGCCGACCGCCGAGGGCGACGCCGATACGAGCAGAGCGTGCTTGTCCCGGAACGGCTGCGGGCGGGATCGGGACACCCAGTCGATCGCGTTCTTCACCGCGCCCGCCATCGACGCGTTGTACTCCGGGGACGCGATGACGAACCCCTGGGCGGCCTCGATGCGGTCGCGCAGCGCCACCACGCCCCGCGGCTGGCCCCGTTGGGCCTCCGAGTCGCCGTCGTACGGCGGGATGTCGAAGTCGCGAAGCCCGGCCGACTCGGACGTGGCGCCGGTGCGGTCGACGAGTCGGGCGACCACGGCGGCCAGGCGCGAGTTGACCGAGCCGGCCCGCTGCGATCCGGACAGCACGAACACGCGCAGGGAGTCGGCGTGGGAGCTGATGGCCATACTGCTGAACCTTTCGTGGAATGCGGAAGGAGGGTCTGGAGAAGGGGAGTTGAACGCAGGGGCGCATCGCGCACCGCGGATCGCCCACGTGTACAGGCCTGCTGAAGCGGTGTCATGTGCCGTGGAGCGACGGCTCCTTGGGCGCTGGGACCCATGCTGCGGCAGACCGGGGAGCGGTGGGCCTCCGCGAACTGCCCGCTCCGCGTGCCCTACGGGGCTCCCGGCTCACCGATGAGGCTCGAGCGGGGTAGCGTCGATCGAGCAGAACGCGCGGTGCCGCGGCGCCGCGCCCCGTTCGGCGTCGCCCCCGGGACTCGTCGGCCCCTTCGTCCCCTCCGCCGCGTCACCCGTGACCGCCTCGGACCCCGGTGGGTTGCGGACCAGTGCCCAGGACAGAAGCCCGCCGACCGCGAGCACCGCAGCGGTCAGCAGCACCGCGACACGGAACGCCGCGTCGAATGCGGTCTGTTGCCGGTAGTCCTCCGCGGACAGACCGGTGGCGAGCGGCAGCACCGCCACCGCGACGAGACCCGCCGTCCTCGCGACCGCGTTGTTGACGCCCGACGCCAGCCCGGAGATGTGCGTCGGTACGGCGGCCAGGACCGCCGCCGTCAGCGGCGCGACGGTGATGGTCAGTCCGAGGCCGAACACCGCCATCGCCGGGAGGACATCGGTGGTGTACGAGGCGCCCGGCCCGACCCGCAGCAGGAGCAGGGCGCCACCCGCGCTCACCAGCGGCCCCACGGTCATCGGCGCCCTGGGCCCGATCCGTCGTGCGAGCGCGCCCGAACCGGGCGAGCCCAGCAGCATGATCGCCGTCACCGGGAGCAGCGCGGCGCCCGCGGCCAAGGGCGAGAATCCGGCGACCACTTGCAGGTCCAGCACGAGGATGAAGAAGATTCCGCCGAGCGCCGCGTAGACGGCGAAGGTCACGACGTTGGCCGCGCTGAACTGCCGGGAGGAGAAGATGCCGAGAGGCATCATCGGGCTGCGGCTGAACCGTTCCGTCGCGATGAAGGCCGCCAGCCCCGCCGCGCCGGCCCCCGCGCTCACCCACACGCCCGCGGACGCCCCGTTCTCCGCGGCGGCGATCAGCGCGTACGTCACGCCGGCCAGGCCCAGGGCGCCGAGCAGTGCCCCCGCGATGTCGGGGCGGGGAGGGGCGTCGGGGTCGGAGCTCTCCGGTACGCGGAGCAGTGCCACCGTGATCGTGGCGAGCGCAACCGGCAGATTGATGAGGAAGATCCAGCGCCAGCCGACGCTTTCGACGAGATAGCCGCCGAGGAACGGCCCGACCGCGGCGACAACGCCGCCCAGTCCCGACCAGGCGCCGATGGCGCGGCCCCGGTCGTCCGGATGGAACGTCGCCGCGATGATCGCAAGGCTGGACGGGGTCAACAGGGCCCCGCCGACGCCCTGCAGGGCGCGTGCCAGTACCAGCAGTGTCGCGTCCGGGGAGATCGCGCACAGCAGGGAAGCCAGGGCGAAGAACGCGGCTCCCAGCACGAACACGCGCCGGTGGCCGTACCGGTCGCCCAGTGAGCCGCCGAGGAGGATGAACGCCGCGAGGGTCAGTGTGTACGCGTTGACCGTCCACTGCAGCCCCGCCACGTCCACGTGGAGGTCGCTGCCCAGGGCGGGCAGCGCGATATTGACCACGGTCGCGTCCAGCATGGCCATACCGGATCCGAGGACCGTCGCCAGCAGGGCCCAGCGGCCGCGCGGTTCCCCGAGTCGTAGGCCGCCCGCGGTCGGTGGCTGCCCCGCGGGCGCCGTAGGTGCGTCGTGCTGTTGTGGGGGCTGGTTCATGGTGTCTTCCGGGTCAGTCGGCGAGCCGGCCGCGGTGGGCGGGGTCCACGATCTCTGCGTACTGGGGGTTCCTGCGGATGTAGTCCGCGATGAACGGGCACAGCGGAGTCGCCGTCAGCCCTCGCTCGCGTACGTCGTCGAGCGCGGCGCCAGCGAGCGCGCGAGCCAGCCCTCGCCCCTGGAACGCGGGGTCGATCTCGGTGTGGGTGAAGACGATGCGGCCGTTCCTGGCGCGGTACTCCGCGAAGCCCGCCAGATCCGCTCCCACCCGGACTTCGTAGCGCGCCTTGTCGGCGTTCTCGGTCACCTCTGCGGACGGTCCGGCCCCGGTCATGGGCGCCTCCTCGGGCCGGCGCGGGGGATTGCGCGGGCCCAGCTCTGAAAAGTGATGTGACAACCATAAGCATTGTCGTTGACGTGTCAACAGACATGTCATGAGGTCCGCGGAGGGAAGGGTGCACGGAGCGTGCGCCGTCTCACGGGAGCAGGTGAAGCCCGGAGCGGGCATACGTCACGGGGCCCGCTCCGGGCCCCGTGACGTGCCGATACGTGCGGCAGTCGCCCTACTTCGTGACGAAGTCCAGGAACAGCGGGTTGAGGATCTCGGGGTGGGTCCAGCCGATGTTGTGCGGGCCCTCCTCGACCTCGTGGTACTCCAGCCCGTCGATGAGGGCGGGCAGTCGCCGTCCGGTGTTGTCGATCGGGAGGATGCGGTCCTTGGTGCCCTGGACGACCAGAAGCGGAACGCTCGACAGCCCCGCGATGTCCCCGCGGAAGTCGGTGAGCCAGGCGTCGACACACTTCAGCGTGCCGATGGCCGACGCGGCGACCGCAACGTTCCAATTGCCCTGCCACGCCTGGTCGCTGATGCGCGTCCCGGCATACACGTCCACGTTGAAGAAGTCGTCGAGGAACTCCTTCTGGTAGGCGAACCGGTCGGTGCGGATCGCGTGCTTGATGTCCTCGAAGACCTTTCCCGGAACGCCTTCGGGATTGTCGTCCGTCTCCAGCAGATACGGCGCGAGCGGCGCGAACAGGGCCGCCTTCGCCACGCGCTCGGAACCGTGGGACCCGAGGTAGTGCGTGACCTCACCCGTGCCCATGGAGAAGCCGGCCAGGATGACATTGCGCAGATTGAGCGTCTCCAACAGGGTCTTGAGGTCGTTCGTGAGCGTGTCGTAGTCGTATCCCTCAGTCGGCTGGCTCGACTTGCCGAAGCCGCGCCGGTCGTAGTGGATGACGCGGTATCCCGCTTCGAGCAGCATGGGAATCTGCCGTTCCCATGAGGAGCCATCGAGCGGGAATCCATGGATGAGCACCACCGGTTGTCCGGAGCCGTGGTCCTCGTAGTAGAGGTCGATGTTCCCGGAGTTCTCCGTGCCGACCGTGATGAAGGGCATGGTGAGGTCTCCTTCGAGGAGTAGCGTGCGTATGGGGCTGTGAGGCCGCGGGTCCGCCCGACCGGAGGCGTTCGGCAGGCTGACGGCCTCTCCCGGCCGGGTCCGCGATCCGTTACGTCCGCCCGACCCGCCGGGTGCGGCCGTCCCCTCCACTCCTCGAACGTCGTTCGCTCCGGGGGCGGTTGACCGAGGTGGTTGACCGTCCGTCAGATACATTCGGCCGACCGGACCGGACGGAATGGCGGCCCTGTGCCGCAGCGCCGCGGCGACCGTACCGACCTGCGCGTACGGCGCCGATACGCCACTTCACCATGCTCGCACCGGGCGCCTGGGCCTGCATCCGGGCGGGACGGCGTCGTCCGCGCTTCACGCGCCCGCGGGGAGCCGTCCTCATCAGGCCCGGCCCTCCACCCGTACGGCGACGAGCCGGTGATGATCCCTTGCCCCGCTCACCGAGCAGCTGCCGCATGGCCACCACGGTCTTGTCGCGCCGCGTGACGACGGAGCGCATACGGGGTGTGGCGGGCGGTCAGTGTGTTGACGGCCTTCGCGACACCGCCGGTCCCCCCCTGCGCCGATCCATCGGGCCGGCGCCGCCCCCCGACCAGCACGTCCTGGGTCGCCACGACGGCGTCGCCCGAGCGTGCGGGGGCGCACGGCTCGTAGAGGGGCAGGCCCGCGGGGGCTGGGAGATGGCTGCCATCCCGGTCGAGATGGACGTTCGCGGAGCAGAACCCGGCGACGTACGCCCCGCCTCCCGGGACAGCAGTGCGGTCCCCGAAAGGTGGGCGTACGAGGTCGGAGCAGGGTGTGGTCAGCGCGTAGGAATGGCCTGGGGAAAGCGGAAGACGCGCCCCGGGTCGTAGGCCGCCTTCACCTCGGTCAGACGGTCGAGGTTGGCGCCGTAGTACGCCTTCTTCCAGTCGGTCAGCCGCGGGTCGAGGTAGTTCTGGTACGCGTGCCCGCCGGCGTGCGGCCGCATCGCCTCGTGCAGCGTGTCGAGCCAGGCCCGGCTGTGCTTGATGCCCGTGGAGGACGCGCCGCTCGGCCAGTTGGCGATGTACTGCGCGAGGAAGAGCGCATTGCGGTGCACAAAGGCCGTGTCCTGCGGCTTGACCCGGTTGGTGGCTCCGCCCAGGGCGTCGAAGGCGATGCTGCCGCTGCCACCGGACGGAGCGATGCGCGCATAGCGTTCGACCTGCTTCAACAGCGCCGCGATCCCGGTGGCCGACAACGGCCGGGTGTAGAAGTCCGAGCGGGCGGCATACGAGGCCCGTGCCGTACGGCCCTTCGGGTCCTGGCCCGGGAGCTTGCCCGGCAGATGGCACTCGGCGGACGTCCACCCACTGGCCCCCGCCATCACCAGCATCGTGTCGTAGTGCGAACGCGTCCGCACCACCGAGGACGTGGGCTGCGCGCCCACCGCGTCGACCAGCCGGTCCAGGTGGTTCCGCAGGCCGGACTGCGTGCCGAGGTAGTTGGCGCCGATCCCCACGCGCGGGGTGCCCGCGGTGCCCGTCAGGTGCAGATTGGCCCAGAGCGCGTCGGGGGCGTTCGGCGCCCACTTCTGCCAGGCGCGGATGACGGCCGCCGCCTTCGACCACGGCCAGGACAGGAACGCGTAGCTGCAGTCGGGCGCGGCGTGGGTGCGGAAATGCAGTTCGGTGACGATGCCGAGATTGCCACCGCCGCCGCCCCGCAGCGCCCAGAACAGGTCGGCGTGGTGGCGCGCGTCGACCTCCAGGACGCGGCCGTCGGCGGTCACGATCTCCGCACCGGTCAGGCTGTCGCACGTCAGCCCGTACGCACGGCTGGTGACCCCGACGCCGCCACCCAGCGCGAGACCGGTCACCCCCACGGTGGGGCAGGAACCGGCAGGGATCGTCCGCCCGTTGCGGTTCAGCCCGGCGTACACATCGATCAGGCGCGCCCCGGCGCCGATGGTGGCGGTCGAGCCGGAGGACACCTTCTTCATGGCGCTGACGTCGACGACCAGGCCGGAGCCCGAGGACCAGCCGGCGTAACTGTGCCCGCCACCGCGGACGGCGACGGGTATGCGATGGCGCTTGGCGAAGGCCAGACAGGTCTGTACGTCCTCACGGTGCGACGGGTAGGCGACACCGGCCGGTTTGATCGCGTCGAACTGCGGCTGGAACAGGCGCCGCGCCGCGTCGTACTGTCCCTGACCGGGGCGCACCAGCAGACCGTCCAGATCCCGGGCGAACCCGGACCAGTCGGGCCCGGCGGAGGCGGCCGAGGCGCGGGTGGTGCACGCGGGCACCCAGGCCGCGGCGGCGACGCCCAACCCGGCGCGCAGGACGTCCCGTCGCCTGCTGCCGGAGCCGGGGCGTGAGTCGGTGCGTGCACCGTCGCCGGAACCGCCGGCCGCGGACGCGGGGTCGCCCGGGGCCTGTGCCGGGAGCGCGGGAAAGTGCTGCAGGTCGGTACGGGCTGCGCTGTCGGACACGCGAGGTCCCCTCCCCGTGAGGAACGATCCAGGCCTCTCCGTGGCCGACGCGGGTGTCGCGCAACGGAGTTGGCCGGTGGCTTGCCGCGGCCGCGGGAGGACGGTTCGACCTGCGCCGATGTCCTCGTACCGGGTCGCACTCAGGGGGATGGGAGATTGCGCGCGGGGGTTGCGGGAAGGCGGCCACGATTTCCCGGGCGGGCGGGCCCGTGGGAAGTCGCCGGCGTGGCAGCGGTCAGCAGCATCCAGGGGTCGCCGAACGGCCGCGCATGGCGCCGGTGCACAACATGGTCCCAGACGAACAGCGCGTCCCGGCCCGCCTGGTCGGCCGCTCGAGCCGCTTTCGCCACGGTCCGGGGATCAGAGAAAGTCACCGAAGTTCGGAACGCTCACCGAGAAGCGGCGCTCGGGCATGGTGGCCGCCCGCGATACCGGCGGCAACCGCACTACGGCACGACGGGTCGCCCTGCTCTCAGTGGCGAGCTTCGGCGGCGTCGCGCTCGGCGAGGCGTTTGAGCGTGAGCAACTGCTTGCGCATCATGACCAGATCGCCCCAGGCGAGGAGCCGTCTGAGCACCCGGTGGTGCGGCGCGGTGCGCGCTTCGGCAGCCACCTTGACCACAAGACGGCACCCGCCGGCACCGCGAGCGCTCACCGCGTAGGTCACGGCCATCCGCCCATGCCGGGGAACCAGACGCTCCGGCAGGACACCGGTGATGTGCCGGTCGGCCTCGAACTCCACGATGTCGAAGACCAGGAAGTTCTGCCCGACGGCCGGCGGCGGCAGGTCCGGCGTGAGACGGTCGGGACTCTTCTGGCCGCGGAAGTCGATCCAGTCGTAGCTGTACGGCGCGATGGTGAGCTGCTGAAGCCAGCGGTAGACGAGGTCGCAGGGTGCGGACACGTCCACGGCCCGGGTCCAGCCCTCGCAGGGGACCTTCAGGACGGCGTCGCAGGGATACTTCGCTTGCTGTTCTGATGGAGTGGCGCCCCATACCCGCCCGTTCACGTGCATGGGCCGACAGTACTTGATCGCGTATGGCGACTTGATCGAGCCCATGGGCCGGTCCGGCCCGATCCCGATCGCATCCCGTCACCGGTCCACCTGCCGCAGAAACGCCATGACCGTCCGCACGAACCCGGCCGGATCGTCGAGCCACGGATAGTGGCCCGCACCCCGCTGGACCGTCACCTCGGCCCGGGGGAACGACTCCGCGATGCCGGCCGCGATCCGGGGGAGCGGCCCGCTGTCCAGCTCACCCGCCAGGATGAGGACCGGCGCGTCCAACGCCTCTACGGCGGCCCGGGCCCCCGTAGAGGCGAAGGCGCCGGCCGAGGCGTACCTCTCCGCCGCCTCGTCATTGCTCTGCTCCACCTCCGACGCCGCGTGCTCCTGGGCCACCGCATCCCAACGGCCGTAGAAGAAGGGCGCCATGGCGTCCCAGTCGGCGTCGGTCGCCGTCCCGGCCCAGGCCTTCTCGTACGCGGCATACGCGTGCTCGAACCATGGCTCGCCGCTGCGCAGCGCGGCCGCCTCCCGGCGGTGCTCCTGGGTGAAGTCGATACCGAGCGCCCGTGCGCGGGCGGTGACCAGAGTCAGGGAGCGGATGCGCTGAGGGTGGCGTGCCGCATGGAGGATCGCGAGATCGCCGGCCGCGGAATGCGCGAGCAGATCGATACGGTCCAGCCCGAGGTGCGCGCGGAGCGCCTCGACGTCGTCGACCTGGCGGTCGCAGCGGTAGGTCGACGGGTCGGTGGGAACGCCGGATCCGCCGGTGCCGCGGAGGTCGAGCATGATCAGGGAGCGCCGGGTCGAGAGCCCTCCGAGATCGCCGAGGTACGCCGAGGCGCGCATCGGGCCCCCGGGCAGGCAGACAAGCGGCTCGCCCTCGCCCACGACGCGATAGGTGAGTTCGGTTCCGTCGGGGGCGATGAGTGCGGGCATGGTGCCATCCTCATGATCGCTCGGTCGTCATGGCAAGGGATTTCGGGCGCATGCCGATCGCCGGCGGCAGGAACTGGATGGGTGATGCAGGCAAACCACTGGCGATGCTAGTTAACGTTCACTAACATCATCCCCGTACGGGCTCGCTGAACCGCTGGACGCTGGACTGAGGGAACGCGCATGACCACCGGCATGGATGTGACGTATCGCGGGACGGTCTACCCCTGGCACTGCGATCACATGGGGCACATGAACGTCATGTGGTACGTCGGGAAGTTCGACGAGGCCACCTGGCAGCTCGTCTCCGGCATCGGGATAACGCCGGAGTATCTGCGCACGAGCGGCCGCGGCATGGTGGCCGTGGACCAGAGAATCTCCTACCGCAGGGAACTGCGCGCCGGGGATGTCGTACTGGTCCGATCCGGCTTCCTGGAGGTGCGCAGCAAGGTGATCCGCTTCTGCCATCAGATGGAGGACGCGGCGACCGGAGAGGTCGCGGCCGTCGCCGTGCTGACCGGCGTCCACATCGACGCGAAGGAGCGGCGCTCCTCCCCGATGCCGGAGGAGTACGTCGAGCGGGCCCGCAAGTTGGTGACCGACTTCGACCCCGGGTTCACATAGGCCGCACAGTCGGCCTGCGCCGCGCGAGCAGCGCGCGGCGGTGCGGGTGTGCGTGCGGGCTGCGCGGGGCGGGCGGGATGGGGACGCGAGACAGACGCGAGACAGGGGTCTTGCGCCCGCGGGTGACCTGTCCACGCGGTCAGGTGACCTGTCCACGCGGTCAGGTCAGCTGTCTACGCGGTCAGTTCACCGGTCCACGCGAGCAGCCCCAGCAGCCGCCGGGCTTGGCGGTCGACGCTGCCGGGCGGGTTCGGCGAGGGACTCCGTCGTCGAGGGCGGGGAGAAGAGCCGGATCAGCGCGAGAAGCCGTCGGCAGTGCCCGGTCGTACTGACTCGGCTGCGTTCGGATCGAAGTGACCGAGGGGGTCGACGACATCGCAGGGCCTCTCCACCCAGCTCCCCACACGTTCGGTGATCTCGGTCGGCTCGAAGGCGCGATCGCTGCGGGACCCGAAGCCTCGAAGTCGACGATGCGAACGCGGGAGCCGTCCCGGGCGCAGTTCTGACCTTGCCGTTCCCGTCGCCGAAGACGGGCGGAACACCGGCGTCGCCCCGGCCCGTCCAGGGGGACGCGGCGAGCCAGCCAAGGCCGCCGTCCATCCTCGCTCCACCACCCCTCGCCGACCCCGGGGCGTACGCGCTGGGTTCGCGACCGGATCCGTTCGATTGGGCCGGCGCGTGGCCGGGGCCGCGGCACGTCCGCGCAGGAACATCCGCGCAGGAACGTCCACGCAGGAACATCCGCGGGAACGGCTTCGTGAAGGGTCCGCACGGTGTGCCAGGGCCTGATCCGCTCACCGTCGAGCATGCGTCCGCACAGAAGCTCCCCGATGAGGCGGGGCATCACCACCTCCGGTCCAGCGGCCGTGAGCCGCCTCAAAGTCTTCCGGTGCCGGACCGGGCGCCTACGTGGAATGCAATGCGAGCGCGCGCCATTCGCGCTCGCTCTCACCGGGTCGCTTTCCCCTGAACCGCTTGACCACACGCACCGGCTCGAGTTCGGCCCGATGCGAATCACCGGGCTCCGCGCCCATGCGCCCCGATCCCGTCGGGCGGTCTGCCAGGTGGTCTAGCCAGGTGGTCCGTGGTCCGGGTCGTACGGGAATGGCCTCGCGTTCCCCGACCGCCGACACCCGCGCGAAGTCCGTCGGTTCGCTGATGGAACCTCGGCGTCCGATATTCGCTCTTGACGATTGACGCCAATATGGTCAGTCTCTTGTCTCCACAACTTGCAGCTCCAACCCCCCACTTCAGGAGCCAACAGTGTTCACTGCAAAGAAAGTGCGCCGTGGTGCGCTCGCAGCCGGTACCTCCGCGGCGCTGGCGGTCGGAATCCTCAGCGCAGCGGTCGGAGCCCAGGCCACCGACGCTCCCACCGTCAAGGCCGCGCCCGACATCGACGTCGCGGCCGTCCAGGCCGATCTGGCCGAGTTCCAGAAGATTGCCGATGCGAACGGTGGCAACCGCGCGCACGGTGAGCCCGGTCACAAGGCCTCGGTCGAGTACATCAAGGGCAAACTGGACGACGCAGGCTTCAAGACGAGCCTTCAGGAGTTCGAGTCGGGCGGCGCCAAGGGCTACAACCTCGTCGCGGACTGGCCCAAGGGTGGTGGCGACAAGGTCGTGATGGCCGGGTCGCACGTCGACTCGGTCCACGACGGCCCCGGCATCAACGACAACGGATCCGGCTCGGCCGGGATCCTCGAGGTCGCGCTCGCCGTCGCCAAGGCCGACCTCAAGCCGTCCAAGCAGCTCCGCTTCGCCTGGTGGGGCGACGAGGAGGACGGCATGGTCGGCTCGCAGCACTACGTCGACAGCCTCGAGTCCGGTGACCTGTCGAAGATCGACGCCTACCTCAACTTCGACATGATCGGCTCGCCGAACCCCGGCTACTTCGTCTACGACGACGACCCGGAGCTCGAGAAGGTCTTCACCGAGTACTACAAGGGCAAGGACCTCAAGACCGAGCCCGAGACGGAGGGCGACGGCCGTTCCGACCACGCCTCCTTCAAGGACAAGGGCGTCAAGGTCGGCGGCATCTTCTCCGGCGCCGACTACAAGAAGACCGAGGAGCAGGCGTCCGGCTGGGGCGGCAAGGCGGGCGAGCCCTTCGACGCCTGCTACCACCAGGCCTGTGACGACAAGTCCAACATCGACGAGAAGGCGCTCGACATCAACACCGATGCGATAGCCAACGCGATCTGGAAGCTCAGCTCCTGACCCGCGCAGCCACAGTTGCGCAGTGACCACCGCGCGGTGACATCTGTGCAGTGACACGGCCCAGCGGCCCGGGCGCCGGACCACCGGCGTCCGGGCCGCACGTCGTGTGCGGCTCCCCCCGCCCGCCATGGCTCCGCACCCTCGCACGCCCGCGCCCCATGGTGCGCAGTCCCGTCGTCCTACGGCCCCCGTGACCGCACGACTCCACGGCGTACGGCTACGGGCGCGCGCCCGTAGCCGTATCCACCACCGGGCGGGCCCGCCCCGTCATCCGCCCCGCCATCCGCCCGTCAGGCGGCGGGCTGCTGCTGCGTCGAGCAGTGGATGCCACCGCCGCCCTCCGCCAGCATGTTGATCTCCAACGGCACGACGACACGCCCCGGGTGGAGTTCCCGGAGGAGGGATGCCGCGCGGTCGTCCGTCCTCGCATCGCCGAAGCGCGGCACGATCACCGCGCCGTTGACCACGTAGTAGTTGGCGTAGCAGCCCAGGAACTCCGAGCCGCGCTGCCCCAGTTCGCCGGGGTCGGGCTCGTCGAGGTCGATGATCTCCAGCTTCTTCCCCCGGGCGTCCCGCGCTTCTTCGAGCACCCCGCGGGCCTGTTCGTAGGCGCGGACCCATACGCGCGGGGTCCCGGCGGACGGCCGGCTCAGCAGCACCACGCCCGGTTCGGCGAACCGCGCCAGGGCGTCCACGTGGTAGTCGGTGATGTCCCGGCCCCGTACGCCCTTGAGCCAGATCACCGTGGAGACGCCGAGCGGTTCCTTCAGGTGACCCTCGATCTCCGCCCGGGACATGCCCGGGTTGCGGTTGGCGTTGACGAGCGAGCTCTCGGTGACCAGGAGCGTGCCCGCGCCGTCCACCTCCAGTGCGCCTCCCTCGGCGGTGATCCCCGCTGACGTCCGGGGGACGCGGTGGCGCTCCAGGACTCGGCGCGACACCAGGGCGTCGCGCTGGTGCTCCTGCTTGCCGCCCCACCCGTTGAAGTGGAAGTCGAGGGCCGACACCCCGTCGGACCCGGTGACGAACGTCGGTCCGCTGTCGCGCATCCAGAGGTCGTCGACCGGAACCGGTACGACGTCGACTCCCGCGCCGCACGCACGCTGCGCGCCCTTGACCTCCTCGGGGGAGGCGGCCAGTTCAACGGGCTCGTGCTCGGCGATGGCCCGGGCTATGCGGGCGATGTCGCGCCGGACCGCGGGGGTGTCGCTGCCCCAGACCGAGTCCCGGGGCGGCCACGCCATCAACGTCCGCTCGTGCGGCCGGCTCTCGGCCGGCATGCGGCCGCGGGGGCGCGATCGCGAGGACGGCGAATCCCTTGCCGCCTCCGATCCTTCCGCGGGGGCGGACCGGCATGCGGAGGCGAGCAGCCCCGCTCCGCCCAGTGCCGCCGCGGCACCGGACCTCAGTACTGCTCGCCGTGGGTATGCGCTCATGACTTCTCTCCTGACGCCGGACCGGACGAAACCCTCGGTGGATCCCGCCTGGATTCCTGACTGAAATTTCAGTCAGGAATCCAGGCTAGCACCGGCCACCCCGAACGCGCGGGTACGGTGTGTGACTGTGTCCGATCGCCGAACTCTGATCCTGCAGGCCGCCACCCGCGTCATCGCCCGCCGCGGCGTCCGCGGTCTCCGCGTGGAGGAACTCGCCGCGGAGGCAGGGGTCTCCACCGCGCTCATCTACTACCACTTCGGCGGCCGCGCCGGACTGATGCGGCACACGCTGGAATTCATCAGCAACCGCGCCGAGCGGTACACCGAGCCCGAGGCGTGCCCGGAGTCCGAACCGCGCGCCCATCTGGAGGAGATGCTGCTGCTCGAACTCCAGGAAGCACCGGACGTCGTGGAGAACAGCACGGCATGGGGCGAGTTGAGGGCCACGGCCGTCTTCGACCCGTCCCTGCGCGAGCAGCTCCGGGAGTCCACCGAGGAGTGGATCGAGTACGCCACCGGCCTCATCCGGCAGGCGCAGGAAGCGGGAACGGTCGCGGACCATGTGGTCGCGGTGGACGCGGCGGAGCGTCTCACCGCGCTGGTGGAGGGCCTCAGTGAACGCTGGCTCAGCGGCTCGGCGACCCTGACCCGTGTACGCGAAGTGCTGGGCGGCGCGTTCGAGATGGAGCTGGGCCCCGCACCGGACCGGACGTAGGCCGAGCCGCGCTCCGGCGACGACCCGCCCGCGGGCTGCTCCCGGCGAAACGGCGTACCTGTACCAGTCGATCCGCCCCACCTGATCGCCTCCCGCCCCGGGAACCGAATGCGAGGCTCCGAGCCGCGGAATCCGGGGTGACAGGGGATTCCGCGGCGGGTGCGGGTTCGGCGACGCGGGCGGGGAGTTCCGCCGCTGCCGGTGGGAGGGCGCCCTGCCGCCGGCACCGGACGCCGGGCACCACCACGTCGGGCGTTGTCGAGGCTCAAGTCGGCACTGCCCGGGCCCTGTTCGGGCGAGGCGCGCCACGCTGACGCCGCGGGACGGGGCCCACGCCCGGGCCGCGCCGGTGCCCGGGGACACCGGCGCGATACGGCGTCAGCGCGCTGCCGAGCCCGTCGTACGGGACGGCGCGCCCGCCGTCACCGAACCCGCCGACAGCGGCGGGGCGATGTCCTCCAGCGACCGCCCCTCCGCCCGTACGGCGAGGCAGGCGGCGACCAGCCCGGCGAGGGTCATCAGCGTGGCGCCGATCCGAAAGGCCAGAACGGTGTCCCCGACGATGCCCGACTCCGTCAGCTTCGCGAAGATCAGTGGCCCGCTGATGCCGCCGGCCGCGGTGCCGATCGCGTAGAAGAAGGCGATCGCCATCGCCCGGGTCTCCATCGGGAAGACCTCACTGACCGTCAGGTACGCCGAACTCGCGCCCGCCGAGGCGAAGAAGAGCACGACGCACCAGCACGCTGTCAGCGTCGAGGCCGACAGATGGCCGGCGTCGAAGAGCCAGGAGGTCACGAAGAGCAGGATGCCGGAGAGCAGATACGTGCCCGAGATCATGATCCGGCGCCCGAGTGTGTCGAAGAGCTTGCCGAGCAGCAGCGGGCCGAGAAAGTTGCCGACCGCGATCACGGCGAAGTAGTAGCCCGTCGAACCGGCCGGCACGTCGAAGAATGTCGTGAGGATCGCACCGAAGCCGAAGGTGATGGCGTTGTAGAGAAACGCCTGCCCGACGAAGAGTGCCAGCCCGAGGAAGGCGCGCCTGCGGTACGTCGAGAAGACCGTACGGGCGACCAGGCCGAAGCCGATGCTCGTGCGCGTACGGACGATGATCTCACCCTCGGCGGGCGGCAGTTGACGGCCCTTCTCCTCCGAGACCCGTGCCTCGACACCGCTCACCAGACGTTCCGCCTCGTCGCCGCGTCCATGGATGAACAACCATCGAGGACTCTCCGGCACATTGCGCCGTACCAGCAGGATCACCAGGCCCAGGACGACCCCGAGTGCGAACGTGAGGCGCCAGCCGATGTCGGCCGCGAAGATGTCGGTGTCCAGCATGACGACGGACAGCAGCGAGCCGCCGACCGCGCCGAGCCAGAAGCTGCCGTTGATGATCAGGTCGACGCGCCCGCGGTAGGTCGCCGGAATCAGCTCGTCGATGGCGGAGTTGATCGCCGCGTACTCGCCGCCGATGCCGAAGCCCGTGAGGAACCGGCACAGGAAGAACCACCAGCTGTGGAACGACACGGCGGTCAGCGCGGTGGCGGCCAGATAGACCGCGAGCGTGATGAGAAAGAGCTTCTTGCGCCCGAATCGGTCGGTGAGCCAGCCGAAGAAGAGTGCGCCCGCACAGGCGCCCGCGACATACAGGGCGGCGGCCAGCCCGGTGACCTGCGCCGAAGAGATGGCGAGCCCGCTGCCCTCCTCAGACAACCGGCCGGCGATATTGCCGACGACCGTGACCTCCAGGCCGTCGAGTATCCAGACGGTGCCCAGCCCGATCACGATCGTCCAGTGCCATCGCGACCAGGGCAGTCGATCCAGTCGTGCGGGCACGGAGGTACGGATCTCGCCTGTGCCGGCCGTCGCCCGTAGAGGATCCGTGGCGCTCATCACCGCTCCCTTCAGCCGTCGGGCGGGGCTGCCGCCCCGCTGCGCGTCCCGGCGTCTTCCCCGGGTGCCGGAGGCGACACCGGCGCGAGGAACGGAGTTGGGAAGGGAGGAGCGGTGAGGGAGAGGGGGGCGGTGCGACGCACCGCCGGGCGATCAGTCCGCGAAGTGACGCACGTACCGCCGCTGCCAGGGCGTCTCCACTGCGTGGGCGTCGTACCGGCGGCGGACGAAGGCCACCGCCTCGGAGGGCGGAACTCCGTCGAGGACGGCGATACACGCGAGGGCCGTGCCGGTCCGCCCGCGGCCACCGGCGCACGCGATCTCGACCAGGTCGGTCTCCGAGCGGTTCCACGCCTCACCGAGTACGGTCTTGGCGTCCTCGCGGCTGCTGGGCACCCGGAAGTCCGGCCAGCGGAGCCAGCGGGCCTCCCACGGAACCTGCGGCGGCTCCTTCCCGAGCAGATACACGCCGTAGGTCGGCTGCGATCCGGAGGGCAGCGGGTCGCGGAGGCCGCGCCCCCGCACCAGACGACCGGAGGGGAGGCGCAACACACCGGCGTCAAGGGATGTCCATGTCACGGTCACAAGATCACCGTAGGGGCTCGAACGTGAGGATGCGGTGCCGATACATACTGTTGAGTAGTGGCCACTCTCACGTGGTGAATCCGGTCTCATACCGGTACGTACGACCCATGGTTGCCGCCGCTGTTCCGACCGGCAATCCGGGGAGCGGATCGGGATCGCGAGACTGATCAGACGCCTGTACGCGCGGGCACCTGCCGGTCGTCCCCGATCAGCGCGTGGAGATGCATGTCGTGCCATCCATCGAGGTGGAGGAGCGCATTGCGCTTGGTGCCCTCGTGCGCGAAACCTGCCTTGACCGCGACCCGGCACGAGGCCGGATTGGCCACCGAGTGCGCGAGTTCGAGGCGGTGGAATCCCACCTCGTCCAAGGCCCAGGCGGACAGCGCCGTCACCGCCCGCGGTGCGACGCCCGAGCCGCGGGCAGAGGCCACGGTCCAGTACGCGCACTCGGCGAGGCCGTCGACGAGTGACATGGTGCGCAGGGCGACACGGCCGTGCAGTGCGCCGTCATCCGCCCCGACGATGGCCCAGTGTGCGCCCGTCTCCGACCGCCATTCCTGTCGCCACCGCGCGATCCACTCACCGGCCTCCTCATCGGAGTCGGCCCGGCGCGCATGCCACTGCTGGATCGCGGGATCCGTGAACGCCGCGACGACGGCGGCGGCATCCGTGAGCAGCCATGGGCGCAGGAGCAGCCCGCCGGGGACGGCCAGGGACGGCTGCTCCGACCGTCCCAGCCGGCCGGCGGGCACGACGGGCGGGATCAGGGAGGGCATGACCGCATCGTCTCAGTGACGGTGGGTGCGGCGCAGCGGGTTTGCGGCCGCTGCGACTTCGCTCCTCCGCTGTTGTGCTCGTCCGCTGTTCGGTGAGCTGGTCCTGCGCTCCCGCTGCGGCACCGGCCGTCAGCAGCCGTAGCGGTGGAAGAGCGCCTGCAGATAGTCCTCCAGCCTGGCGGTGAGCCGGGCCGGGGTGAGGTCCGTACGGCCGAGTTCGCGCCAGGGGCCCGCGACCTTCTCGGCATCCGGGGCAAAGGCCAGGGCGTCCAGCACGCGCCAGTACAGGTGCGCCGCCGGGTCCGGGTCCAACAGGCCGCCCGCCGCGGCGTATTGATCGGCCAGCTCCATGCCCGCAGGGGCGCCGTGCAGCAGTGCGAGGGCGGAGGAGCAGTGCGCCACGTCCAGGTCGGCAGGTCCCCATGACGTCTCGACCCAGTCGACCAGGCCGCTGACCCGCAGCCCGTTCCCGTGGCCGGTGAAGAGGACGTTGCCGGGGTGGAAGTCGCGGTGCAGGAAGCAGCCCCGGTACGGCGGCGGTTCGCGGCGCAGCACATCCATCGCCCGCTCCCACAGCTCGGGCCGCCCGGTGATGTCGGGCAGGCGCACCGTCTCCGGAGAGGTCCACGGCTGGTAGGTGCGCGGGCGATCGGTGTCCGGTACGCGTACCTGGTGGACCCTGGCCAACTCCTGCGCCAGGAGGGCCGAACGCTGCTCCGCCTGCTCGTCGTCCAGCCGTACGCTGCCGGGGAGGAGTGACATCAGCAGCGAGGGGTGCTCGCAGAACTCGGCTGTCGCGTCGACGGCCTGGAGGTGCGCGACCGGGAGGCCCGTGTCGCGAAGGAGCCCCAGCATCCGGGCCTCGCGCGTCAGCAGTCCCTCGGCGTGGCGGACGAAGAACGGCCTGACGAAGGACCGCAGGACGAGCCACCGGCTTCCGCCCGGCCCGGTCACGTGCAGGCGGCTCATCTCCGAGGTCCACCCGCCGCGCAGGGGCTCCACACCCGCGATCCGGTCCCCGTCGGGAAGCTGTTTGTCCACCCAGGCACGTGTGGGGGACAGACCCCATTCGTCCACTCCGGATTCGTCCACTTCGGCGCCCAGGAAATCGATCGTCCCGCTCTCGGCCATCCCGGCACCATACCCATCCCGGCGGGGCCGTTCGGCCCGTTCGCGGCGGCCCGTCGGACCGCGGGGCGGCGAACCGCCGCGTCACCTGGGCAGAGTCCGCGGAGCCCGTCCGGCTGTGGTTCTCGTCACCGACGGCGATGGGGTGGCCGAACGGATCTGTCGAGGCGTCAATATCCTCTGAAGGCAAAGGAGTTGGGTCACAGCAGGCTGGTGTGTGCGGGTCTCTACTGCCCGTCGGTGGGAGAGGGTTCGCCGAGGGCGACTCCCGACACCAGGTTCTGATCGGCGGCGTTGTAGACGTTGACCGTGGCGTCGGTCCTGGTCTCTTTCCAGTCGGCGTACGCCCAGGCAAGCGTCATGCCCGGTGAGGTCTCCAGCTTCCCGTCCTGTTTCAGCAGCGTCGGATCGTCGTCGAGATCCGTCCCGATGTGCACGTCCCCGTCCCGCGTGTCGATCATCGAGATGATCGTCAGGACATGCCCGGCGGCCTTCTTCTGCTCGGCCGTCCCCTTCGTCCTCAGGTGGTCGCGGAACTCGCGCGCCGACTCCATGGCGAAGTCCGGGCTCTCGATCCGTGGCATGCGCCGGTGCGCGCCGCTCTCCTCGGTGTCGCTCCAGCCGGAGGAGAGGAGGCTCAGCGGTGTCCACCCGAACATCAGGAACAGAACGGTGAACGGCACCAGCGCGAACAATCCGGCCAGGGCCCAAGGGCGGTGTGGCTGCGATCGCACGTCTTTCCTCCGCGGGTCAGGCGGTCCAGTCCCGGGTCGGGGCTTCCGCGACAGACGGGCTCGCGGTGCGCATCGAGGCGCCTCACGGCTTCTCGGCACTGTGCCCTGGCGGGTCCGGGGCGATGAAGGGCTGCGGCTACTCAAGTCCGCGTCACGTCGCGCATGTGCGCGTGGCCGCCGGCGCGAGGTCACGCACGGGGCCACGTGCGAGAACCGAAGGCCGGACGGAGAGCGATGGTCAGGTGCGTGCCGGCGGTTCGGGGGCGGAATCATGGGCGCCACGGCGGACGATGCGGGCGGGGCTGGGCCGTTGGGGTGGTCGGGGTTTGTTACGTGTCCCGGGTGTGTCGCTCCTCGGCGGTGAACGCACCTGCCGGAGTGCGGTTCGTGGGGCTGCGCCGACGGCCCCGGGCGCGCCTGGATGGGTGTATCCGACACGGGTGTTGTGCGGCCTGGGCCCCGAGCCCCGTGTGATGACGAGCAGTTGTTCCGTAAATGTCTGTGTTGTGTAACGTCAAGTGGTTGATCGATGAACGGCGTGGCGGTGGCGTCACTGTGGTCTCGCCCCGGGTCGCTCGGCCCGGGTTGACCACCGGTCACAGCCGCTTCCGTGCGGCTGGGCCTCTCCAGAAAGCTGGGGGATCGCCATGTCCCGCACTTCTCGTACAGTCACCGCCACCGCTCTGATCGCAGGTGCGCTCCTGTCCGCTGCCGTTGTGCCGGCGGCCGCGCACGAGGACCGCCACCCTCACCGGGGGGTGGAGATCGGGCAGATCCAGTTCGACGCTCCCGGGCCGGACCGCTTCAGCAACCGGTCCGTGAACGGCGAGTACTTCACCGTCGTCAACAACTCGCGGCGCCCCGTTCAGCTCCGCAACTACACCGTCTCCGACGGCCGGCGCACCTACCGCTTCGACCGGCTGCGTCTGTGGGGAGGGCAGGAGGTCGTCGTTCACACCGGATACGGCCGCGATCAGCGGCTGGTCCGCTTCCAGGACCGCGACCGCCACGTCCTCAGCAATGTCCGCGGGGGCCTGGTCCTCCGTAACGGCGACGGCGCGTCCGTCGACCGCTGCTCCTGGAGTTGGAGGGACCGCGGCCACACCGGCTGCTGATCCCGGAACCGGCAGGTGACACCGCTGCCCCCGTCCCCTCATCCAGGGGCGGGGGCAGCGGTACGCCTGACGCGGGTCCGGCTCCACGGTCCGAGGGCCTGAACGAGTGCACCTTGCGCCGTGCTCCTCCGGCCGGCCGCCGTGATCGGGGCTCTGCGCCGGCGGCCGGGTTAAGGTCCGCCTGGAACCGCCGCTTTGCATGCGGTTCTCTCCGTTCCGCCGGTGTTCTTGGAGGCTCGCCGGGTATGCCCTGTTCCTCAGGCCGACCGGCGACGCACCGACGCGGCTTCCCGGCCGGTCCCTCGCCGAGAGCGGGCGCCCTGCTCGCGACCGCTGTCGTGGTCCTGACCGCACTCCTCACGGGCACACCGGCCGCGGCGGCCGTACCGGCCTGTCGCGTCGGGGCCTACGTCACCGACCTCTACGCGCTCGATCCCGCCCGGCAGACCGTTGACGCGGACCTGTGGCTGTGGAGCGTGTGTCCGCGGAAGGACCTGGATGCCGTACGGCGCGTCGAGTTCACCAATGCGACACGGACGACGCTGACCGAGCGGACCACCGAGAAGGTGGGCAGCGAGTACTGGGCACAGATCAAGGTGGCAGGCACCTTCCGGCAGGACTTCGACCTGACGGACTTCCCGTTCGACCGGCAGACCATCCGGATCCGGATCGAGGAGGCCGAGCTCGACGACTCGCGGTTCGTCTACCGCGCGGATCTGAAGAACTCCGACTACAACCACCGGATCCGGCTGGCCGACTTCAAGATCACGAAATTCCGGATCGGCGTCGTGGACAGCACCTACCGGACGAACTTCGGCGACCCCCGGCTCGAGAACGGCGGCGGCAGCCGCTACTCCCAGCTCGTCCTCCAGTTCCAGGTCACCCGGCAGGACATCACAAGCTTCGTCAAGCAGGTCCTGCCGGTGTACGTGGCCTTCCTCATCGCCCTCATCTCGTTCCTGATCTGGTCGAAGGACGATGTGGTCATCCTGGTCGCACGGCTGGGCATCCTCGGTGCCGCCCTCTTCACCATCGTGATCAACATGCGCGCGTCCGACCAGGCGCTGGGCACCGTCCTCGGTGTGCCCCTCGTGGACCAGGTCCACCTCATCAGCCTGCTGTACGTGCTGACGGGCGTCGCGACGACCACCTACATCCTGCGGTTGTGGACCGATCCACTCGTTCGGCCGGCGGTGCGGCGCGTCAACTACCGCATCCTCGTGGCCGCGACCGCTCTCTATCTGATCGCCAACATCGGCGCCGTCGCGATCGCCGTATCGCTCTGAGCCGTCGCGCTGCGAACGGCCCGTCCAAGGTCCCTCCAAGTCCGGGCGCTCCGAGCCATGCCCTTGCGGGCGCGACGGTCCGGCGCCGTGCCCGCCGCCGCGACACGGCGGAAATGGGCGGGCCGAATGGCTTGCACATGCCGCAACGTCATCTGATGGGGTGGAGGCGGTGAAGAACGAAAGGCCGTCATTGCCATGAACACCCCCCGCAACCGCACCGTCAAGATCGGCGAAGCCGCGAAGCTGACCGGCACGACCCCGCGGGCGATCCGGCACTACCACCAGATCGACCTGTTGCCCGAGCCCGAACGCGGCCACGACGGACGACGTCGCTACGGCTACGACGCGATCGTGCGCATCCTCTGGATCCGCCGCATGACGGAACTCGGGATGCGGCTCGAGGACATACGCACCGCGCTCGCCGCCCGGAACGACCAGGACCGCAAGGCGCTGCTGGACGAACTCGACGAGACCCTGGCGACACAGGAGGAGACGATCCGCCGCCAGCGCCAGGCCCTGCGCCGACTGCGCGAGACGGGCAGCGACCTGGGCCTCCTCGCCCCGAACGTCACGGATCTGCTCACGGAGCTCGGTGCCGGGGCGCTGAGCCAGGAGGACCTCGACCGGCTGCTCGTCACGGAGCATCTCTTCGGCGCCGAGGCCGCGGCCTGGCAGGCCCAGGGGCACCACATCCTCGCCACACACGAGGAGTTGCGCGCCGAGCGTGACCGTATCGACCGGAAGATGGCCGACCTCAGGCATGCCGAGGCGGACGATCCCCGCGTCGAGGAACTGGCCGCACAGTTCTTCGCGCACATCCAGGAGATGGTCGAGATCGAACGGGCCGCCGGATTCCCGCAGCCCGAGGAGTCCGGACTGCGCGTCGAGGTGGACGCGGAATCGGGGCAGGTGAACCTCCCGGACCTGGAGCCGTTCGGCAACCTTCCCACCGACGAGTCGCCCGCGCAGCGGCGTTGCGCCGAACTGATCGGCCTCAAGCTGGCCGGATGGCCCCCGGCCGAAGGCGGAGCGGTGTAGCGGAGGAACGCGCCCGCGCCCGCGCCCGCGCCGCCTCCGCGCGCGGGCGCGGAAACCTGTGCGGCTGTACGGGCGCGGATAGCCGTGCGGCTGTACGGGCGCGGGACCTGCTATGCGCGCGGACGCGGGAACTCCGGGGCTCACGGCGCGGGTCGCCCAGCGTTCACACGTGCGGAACCCGGGGCGGTCGCCCAGGGTTCCGCACGTGCGGAACCCTGGACATATGGAACCTCCCCCGGCCCGAGGTGGGGGGTCTGGTCGCGGGCCGGAGGAGGTGCAAGGGGGCCCCTGTGAAGGGCGGGGCCGTGCAGCGCGCAGCGTGGGACCGGCTATCGATCCCGCAGGTCGGCGCTCAGGAACCCTGGATCGGGTAGTGGTCGGAGTAGTCCCGGTACGTCGTGCCGTCCAGCTCCCACGGCGGCGACGCGGGCGTCAGCCCGGTGTTGCGCCAGCCCGAGGGCCGTGCGTGCCGGCGGTCGTAGAGGATGTAGTCCAGCCAGGCCTGCGGCTCGCCCTCGTACCGCTCGCGGGCCACGCCGTTGGCGACCGGGTCCATCGTGTACGGATGGCCGTCGTAGGCCGGCGCCTCGGCGTCCAGGCTGCCGAGCATCCCCGCGTACTCGGAGCCGTAGCGGTCGACGTTGAGGTCGCCCGCGAACAGCACCGGTTCACTCTGCGGAATGTTCAAGCCGTCGACGAACGAACGCAGTTCCCGGAGCTGCGAGGTGCGGATCTCCGCCGCCTCCCCGTCACTGCACATCGAGTCGTCGGCCTGCAGATGCGTGCCGAGGACATGGACCGGCGAGCCGCCCACGTTCAGTCGCGCGTAGGCGAACCCCTTCTGGGACAGGGAGTCCGTACCGCACGCCTCGTCGTAGATGTACTGGATGCGCTTGGTGATGGGCCAGCGGCTGACGATGGCGACACCGCCGTCCTCCGGCGCGAACATCGAGTAGTCGCCCTGGGTGTCGTCCCAGCCGTCCTTCGACCGTCCCACCACCGGCGTCCGGTACGGGTAGCCCTGCAGCTTCTCCATCAGGATGTCGGAGGAGCTGTTGTCCATGAGCTCCTGGAACACCACGACGTCATGGCCCTGCACATGCGGCGCGGAGCCCATGAGGGCGCCCCGTTCGTCCTGCGCCCAGCCGTCGGTGATGAACGAAGGCAGAAGCATCGCGTTCATCGAAAGCACATTGAGCCGTGGAACAGCGGCCGAACCCCCGGCCGCGGCGGCGGACTTGCTCGACGCGGGGGACGTGCCCGGCTCCGGGGCCGCATTCGCGGACGCGGCAAGCATCGACGAACCCGCGAGCACGCTCACGGCCGTGAGGATGGCAGCGGCTGGCAACCGCATGGACGAGCCTCCCTGATGTTGTCGCTCGGTCTCGTCCTTGAAGTGTCTACTCCCCGGTACGAAAGGTCATGAGTAGTCGCCACTCTCTTCCGGCCGCATCTTTCTCGCCGCGCCCGGCGCACCGGAACGCGAGGCCCGGATCTCGGCCTGGCCGGCCAGCGCCGCCGGGAGCTGGGTGCGGGAGGCGATCCCGAGCTTGGCGTACGCGCGCAGCAGATGGTTGTCGACCGTACGGATCGAGAGCACGAGCCGGTCGGCGATCTCCTGGCTGGTGAGACCGCCCGAGGCCAGCACCGCGATCTCGGACTCACGCCGCGTCAGCGGGCGGGCCCTGCCGTCGCTGAGCCCCGGGGTCCTGGCACCGCCGCAGCGGGCCAGTGACCGGCCCGCGAGGACGGCCGCCGCCGCGGCCGCCCTCGGGTCTCCCTCCCGCTCCGCGGCCCTCGACGCCTCGCATGCGGTCTCGGCGGCGAGGAGTTCCGCGCCGGCGAGCAGACACAGGTCCGCCGCGACGCGCAGTTCGGCGGCGGAGCCCGTGACGTACGCGCGGGCGGACTCGGCCCTGGCCCGGGTGAGTTCGCTGTCGCTCGCGTCCGCGAGCTCCGCAAGACGCTCGTGCGCCTCCGGGGCACCCCCGAGGCGGGCCATGTCGCTCAGCAGCCACGCCTCGTACGAGAACATGCTCATGCTCCGGGCCCGACGGGCGGTTTCCGCCAGGATCGAGCGGGCCTTCGCCATGCTCCCGCCGGCGGCCTCGACCCAGGCACCGGCGAGGCTCGTGATCAGCCCCACGGCCTGCTGCTGGTCCGGCGGTGCCTCGCGGGCGGCCTCCAGCGCCTTCCGGGCGTCACCGACCGACCCCCGCTGCGCATGCACCGCGGCGAGTCCGGCGCAACTGAACGCCAGCGGACGGGAGAAGGCGTGCGCGCGGGCGAGCGAGACGGCTTCGGCGAACCAGTCGCGGGCCTGTTCCAGGCGGCCCGCCATCAGTTCGCAGCGCCCCATGTGCGTCGCGATCCACGCCTGGAGATGCACGGCCTGGGCGGCCACGGCGCATGCGAACGCGTCGTCCCCCACCACCCGCGCCTCATTGGTCCGTCCCGCCTCGGACAGGGCGACGACGCGGTAGATGGCGGGGCCGCTGCAGTGCGACGAGGGGTCCGACCGGCCTTCTCCCCGGTCGGCCTCCCTCATCTCCTCGTGCACGCGCCGGCTCAGGTCCGACGCGTCCCGGGTCCGCCCGAGGTAGGACAGGGCCAGCGACCGCTGGAGCTGACCCCACATCCGCAGCCGCGGCACCGGCACCTCTTCGGCGTCCTCGAGCAGGTGCAGCACGGCGCGGATGTCGTCGCAGTACATCCGGTATCCGGCCTCGTTGATGCGCAGCACCCGGCGTCCGGACTCCCCGAGCCGCTCGCAGGCCGCACTGTTGACCGCCAGCGTGCGCGCCATGTCGCCGTACCCCCAGAACAGGTTCTGGGTGCGTTCCATGGTCGCCGTCAGGATCTCCCGGTCCCCGAGCGCGATGTCCCCGGCGTTGAGCAGGCATTCCTCGGCGCGCTCCCACTGCGCGGTGTGGTGGTACGCCTCACCGCGCATCAGCCACACCTCGAACGACTCCGAGCCCTGCGGCAGACCGGACAGCAGCTCCAGCACCGTGGGGAAGTCCCGCACATGGCGCGCCATCGCGGCCGCGGACACCAACAGGGCGTGCTCCACGGGGAGTTCGGCGGCGAGCTGCCAGGAGGCGAGGCGCAGCGCGTCCTCGCGGCGCCGGACCCCGTGCTTCTCCAGGGACCGCACCTGCGAGGTGTAGATCTCGCGGCGGCGCTCGGGGGCGATGCGGTGGCGGACCACCTCGCCGTACAGAGGGTGACCCAGCGTGTAGTACGTCCTGCGGCCGGTGGTGTGGAGCTGGATGAGGCCGCGTTTCTCCAGCCATTCCAGATCCGTGGCGTCGGCGTTTCCGTTGCGGAGCGCGCCCAGTGGCAGGGGCTCGCACAGGGCGACCAGTTCGACCAGCGCCTCCCGGGCGGGGGAGAGGCCCTGCAACCGCTGCCGGACGATGGCCGTGAGCCGGCGGGTGCCGGTCGGCTTGCCGGTCAGGCGCCACAGTCCGTCGCCGAGTTGCAGGGTTCCGTCGTCGACGGCGCCGGTCACCAGCTCGTACAGGAAGAGCGCGTTGCCGCGGGACCAGGTGAACAGGGCGTCCAGGGCCGCGTGTTCCACCCGGTGGTCGAGGCGGCGGTTCAGCACTTCGCGCACCTGGAACCGGCTGAAGGGGTGCAGCGCGATACGGCGCGTCGTCTCGGCGCGGTCGAGCGCCGCGACCGCGTCCGAGGGAGGAGCGCCGTCGCGCACGGTGGCGATGAGGAACACCGCCCGTGCCCACAGGAGATGGCCCAGGAGCACCGCGGAGGCGTTGTCCAGCAGATGCAGATCGTCCAGTAGGAGCACGGTCCTGCGCTCCGACGACCTGCCGTCGGGGCCGGTGTCCGTGCGCATGCCGAATGCCTTCGCCGCCGCGTGGAAGGCGGTGACGGGATCGTGGGCGACCGCGTCGGGCGGCAGCAGATGGGCGAGCGCGCCGAGCGGGAGGGCGGCCGCGGACGAGGTCGCGACCGCCCGCTCGACTCGGTGACCCTTGCGTGACGCGAGCCGCAGAGCCTCATGGGCGAGGCGGCTCTTGCCCACTCCCGCTTCGCCGTGGATGAGCACAGCGGTGGTGGACGGGTCGTCGAGGCAGGCGGCTACGGCGTCGAGCTCCGCCTCCCGTGCGGTGAACGGCCAGCGTTCACGGCCGGAGGGCGGTGGCCCGACCGGACGGCTCGCGGGGATCTGCGCGGGCCTCGGGTACGTACGTGTGGACGGGGTGGGCTTCACGTGCTGCTCCAGGCCGGCGCGATATGCGAGTGTGCGCCGCGCCGTACGATTACTGCCAACCCTTGCAGAGCTTGATGGTCCGGATCGCTTGTGCGCATGAGCAGTCCTTACTCATCCGGGCCCGCGGGGGCGTTCCTCCGTCCGGACCGGTGATCCGGACGCATCCTCAGCAGGCAGTACGGTTCCGGGGAGCCCACCGGATCCCCGGTCGTGGGGAGGATCGGGCCGGGTGCCGTCGAGCACCGGCGCAGCACGGAACGGCACGGCATGGCGCCCGGCCGGCCGTGCGCCGCCGACGACCCCCGCCCTGCTCCGTTCCGGGCCTCACCCCCGCCCTGGACCTCACCCCCCGCCCGTGGCGCTCACGCCCGGCCCGGGACGAGTGGCTCGCGCCGCAGGGCGTCGCGCAGGAGCCGCCGGTCCCGTATGCCGATCTTGGAATAGACGCGCTGCAGGTGGTTGCCAACAGTGCGGACGGACAGCAGCAGTTGCTCGGCGATCTGTGCGTTGCCCAGGCCGTTGGCGGCGAGCAGCGCGATCTCCATCTCCCGGCCGGTGAGGCTGTCGCGCACCGTGTGCGGCGTCAGCCCCGGCGTTCTCGCCCCGTCGCACAGCGCCGCCAGCCGCTCGGCCTCCTCCCGGCACCGGGCGGACCTGCGGTGCGCTCCGGGACCGCGCTGGGCACCGGCCGCTGCCGTACGGGTCTCCGCCGCGACCAGCAGCGCTCCCATCTCCTCCCACTCCTGGGAGCAGCGCTCCAACTCCTCACCGCTGCCTGCCGCGAGAGCCCCGGCCGTACGGGCCCTGAGGTCCACGCAGGGGTTGGGCGAGTGGAGGGCGAGCTGGGCGAGCTGCTCGTGGACGGCGTGCGGGTCGCCGAGCCGGGCGACGTCGAACAGCAGATGCGACCGGAGCACGAGAAGCCCCGTACGGGCTGCCGACCGCGCCCCGCCCAGCAGCAGCGACCGCGCCTGGCTGACCCGGCCCAGGGCTGCGCTCCGCCATGCCTGGACGAGCTGGGCCTCGGGCCGCAGCCACGCGTCGCGCCGCAGCGCCCGCGCCGCGGCCCATGACTCGTCGGAGGACTCGAGGTCGCCGGTCACGGCGTCCACCAGCGCGCGTCCGGCCAGTCCGGCCCAGAGGCCGGAGAGGAAGCCGTGCTCGCGCGAGACGGAGACGACCGAGGCGAACCAGCAGCGCGCCTGCACCATCTGGCCGCGCAGATAGCAGATCCAGCCCAGGTCGGTGGCGGCACGGACCTGCGCGGAGCCCGCCCGGCTGTCGACGGCGCTGTCGTACGCCTCGTGGGCCATGCGCTCGGCCTCGTCGAGCCGTCCGGACTCGGCGAGGGCGCGCGCTCCCGCGGTGAGCAGGCGTGCCGGGTGGGCGATGCTGTTGGCGCGGGTGCAGGGCGACCGCGCACTGTGTTCGGCCATGACGGACAGTGCCTCGTCGGACCGACCCGACTCGGTCAGGCAGTACACCGACGGCACGGCGGCGACGATCGCCGGGCGGTCCGACTCGTGCTCCATGGCGCTCTGAAGGCGGGCGCTGGCGCGATCGATCTCCCCGGCCAGCGTCCACAGCGCCGCCTCGTTCGCCCGCAGCACGGCCTGGATCTCGGTGTCCGTCGTGCCGCGGACGGCGGCCGCGTTGACGTCGAAGGCCTCTCCGAGGCGCAGCAGGCCCTGGGCGAGGTTCTGGGTCCGCAGGACGACGCCGAACAACCGCTCCTCGTCGGTCGTGGCGAGTTCCAGGGCCCGGGCGAGCGCCTGCTCGGCGTCCTGCGGGCGGCCGCATGCGTGCCGGAACTCTCCCAGCAGGAGGTAGGAGTGGGCGTCCGCGCGTGCCCTGACCAGTGCCTCGGCGAGGCCGAGCGCGGCGGGGAAGTCGTGGTCGGCGCGGGCCAGTTCGACGGCTTCGGACAGCCGCTCGGCGGGTACGGCGTCGGCCGCCTCGACCCGCCAGAGCGTGCACCGCAGGCGGGCGTCGTCCCCCTGGCCGCTGCGGGCCTCGGTGCGCTCGGCGCGCGAGAGCAGGATCCGCCGGGCCCGCTGGACGGGCACGGTGGTCCGCAGGACCTCCGCGTGCAGCGGGTCGGCGACCGCGGCCACACGTCGTTCGCCCCGGCGATCGGTACGGACCAGGCCCTCGGCCCGCAGCCGCGACAGGGTCTCGGCGGGCAGGACGTCCGGGTCCTCGGGGCCGCAGAGGGCGAGGTCCTCCAGCACGGCGCTGTCCTGCTCGGGAACGGCGGAGAGCCGGTACCGGACGAGCTCGACCAGGCGCTGGGGCGGGGCGGGGTCGCCGGTCAGCCGCCACAGGCCGGTCTCGCAGACCAGCTCGCCGCCCGCCAGCGCGCCGCTGACCAGTTCGCGGAGGTAGAGCGGCCGGCCGCCGCCGACCGTGTGGAGCCCGCGCAGGGTGCGCCGCTCGACGGGCCCGCGCAGCACCTGCTCCAGCAGACGGCCGACCGCGGCCACGGACAGCGGCCGTACGGGTACGGGGAGGAGTTCCTCGACGACTCCGGATCCGGGGTTCCCGGCCGTCCCCTCGTCGCTCGCCGTCCCGATGAGCAGCAGCTCCCGGGACGCCAACAGGGGCCTGAGCAGGTCCACGGACGCGTTGTCCAGAAGATCCACGTCGTCGATGAGCAGCACGGTGGGGAGCCGCCGCGAACCGCCGGTCCGCGGCTGCCGGAAGTGCAACGACGTGCCGCGGCCGTGGGCCCGCGGGGTGAGCAGGGGCGCCAGCGCTCCGAGCGGTACGGAACGGGACGCGCGGGTGGCTGCGGTGCGGATGCCGGGGTGACCGCGCTGCACGGCGCGCTTCCAGCATTCGTACGCGAGTCTGCTCTTGCCGGTACCGGTGGGTCCGGTGACGACGATGCCGCGGGCATCGGGGGCGGTCAGCAGCCGGGTGGCCGTGGCGAGTTCATCCGCCCGCCCGACGAGCGGCCACTCCGGGGGGAAGGAGCGGGTGGTCATGAGGTGCGGTTCTCCCTCTGCGGTGGGACGGACGACGGTGGTGCACGTTCCTGACGCCCGGTCACATCGGTGGGGGGTGTGTGCGGGGGCTGTGGGGAGCGGCGCAGCGAGTGGGGGCAGGGCGCCGGTGGCGGCGCCGGGGCTGTTGTCGGCAGCCTGGTCCGTGGCGGACCCGTGGGGCGGGTCGCGTCGTACGGTCCGGTGGCGGGTGGATTCGGCGCGGCCGGGGTGCGTCCGGGGATTCCGGAGGCCCGGCGGGAGCCCGTCAGGGCTCGTGTGGGGGGCGCGCCACCCGTCGGAGAGGTAGCGCAGCTAGACCCAGCCGATCGCGTACCGGAAGGCCATCGTCTCCAGGACCGGAGCGCGCCAGGGACGGGAGACGGCGAATTGTCCCCAGGTGTCCGATGCCGGGAAGAACCCCGAGCACAAGGACATGATTCAACTCCTCCGTGCTGCGAATCCGTATCGTGCTAGTGGCTCAGTGGTCCAGCCACTTGGTGACCGCCCAAGTCATGCACACCTCACTAGAAAGCGTCAAGATTCGTGCATGATCGGATGTGGGACATCCGGGCTGCCTCGGGCATTGCTTGTGCAGTGACTGAGCCACTGCGAGAATCGATGTCCGACATGCGGAGTGAAGGGGCTGAGGGCAGCGGTGGCAGTGGAACCCATACCGCGGGATACCGCGGTGGACGCGCTGGAGCGGCACCTGCGTGACGACATTCTCGACGGCCGGTACGCCGTCGGCAGCCTGCTGCCCCCGGAACGCGAACTCGCGGCACGGTATGGCGTCAACCGGACCACACTCAAGCACGCTTTCGTCCGGCTCGTGCATTCCGGACTGGTCGAAACGCGTCACGGCATCGGCACCCGGGTGCGGGATTTCATGCGGGTCGGCAGCGTGGATCTGCTGCCCGCGCTCGTGGTCAAGTACCCGGGCTGGATGGCCGAGGTGTTCGAGGTCAGGCAGAGTGTCGGCGCACTGATCGCGGTGCGCGCCGCGCACCACCACGGCGAGGAGGACCGCAAGGCGCTCCGGGATCAGGTGGAGATCGTCGCGGGCGGAAACTCCACGGACGACATCCAGCTCGCGGACGCGGATTTCCACCGCATCCTGGCGGTCGCGTCCCACAATCGCGTCTACTCGCTGCTCACCAATACGTTCCTCAACTCCTATATGCCGGTACGCCAGTTGCTCGCCGATCCGTTCCGTGATCCGGAGGTCGCGGCGGGGCGCCTGCGGCCGCTGTCGGAGGCGGTATGCGCGGGTGACGCGGATGCGGCGCGCAAGGCGTCGGAGACATATATGGCCGAAACCGAGAGCATCATGATGGCGGCCCTGCCCTCGCGGCACTGACGCGTTTCTCTCCCGGCTTCTCCCGGCCCGGCGATCCGCGGCCGCGGGGCGACTCCGCCCGGAATATCGAGTGGAGGACCGCAGCCGCGCCGTGTTACCCATTCCGGGGTGCGCGATCGCCGATCGTGACGCTTACGAAGTCCGGGGAGGCGCGGTGCTCGGAGATCTGGTGATATTGCGGGCGATGGACGCGGGGGACGCCGAGGCGCTGTGGCGCTGGAACAGCGACCCCGAGGTCATGCGCTGGCTCAGCGACGGATACCCGGATACGCGGGAGCAGGTCAGGAAGTGGCTGGAGGACCGGCCCCGCAACGCATACGACGACGTGCTCTTCGGGATCGAGGTCCGCAGCGAGGGCACCCTCATCGGCCTGGTCCGCCTGCACGGCGCCAAGGCGGAGACGGGGTGCTCCGAACTGGACATCTACCTCGGTGAGAAGGGGTTCTGGGGGCGCGGCTACGCGACCGACGCGATGCGCACCGCCTGCCGCTACGGCTTCGAGAAGATGCGGCTGCACAAGATCAAGCTCACGGTCGTGACCGAGAACCACGCCGCCCATCACGTCTACCGGAAGGTCGGTTTCGTCGAGGAGGGCAGGCTGCGCCAGTGCTTCCGGCGCGACGGGGACTGGTACGACATGTTCACGATGGGCCTGCTGGAAGGCGAGCTCCGCTAGCGCCGTACCGCCAGGGCCGTAGCCGAAGCCGAAGCCGAAGCCGGCGCCGTACCGCCCCGGCCGGAGCCGAAGCGGCCATCGGGCTCCCGGGCCGTCCTGGTTCCGTAGAGCGGACATGGCCGTCTCGCCCTGCGGGATCAATACGTGTATCCCGTGGCGCCCGTGCGGTACCGATGAATCACGGGCGCCGCCGCGGTCCTCATGGGTGTGGGCGACAGGACGCCCACAGAGACCGCCGATCCCGCCACCGAGCGGCACCGCGGAAGGGAACCCATCGTGGCCGACGACACGACACAGATCCGGACCCTCATCGAGCGCTGGGCGGCAGCCGTGCACGAGGGCGACCTCGACACGGTTCTCGCCGACCATGCCGACGACATCGTGATGTTCGATGTCCCGCCGCCCGAGAACGGCGTACGGGGCATCGGCGCCTACCGCGAGACCTGGCCGCCCTTCTTCGAGTGGCAGCGTCAGGGCGCCGCCTTCGAAATCCTCTCCCTCGACGTCACCGCGGGAGACGACGTCGCCTTCGCCCATGCGCTGCTGCGCTGCGGGACGCCGAAGGAACTGGAGGAGGACCCGGCGAACCGGTTGCGCCTGACCGTCGGACTTCGCAAGGACGACGGACGCTGGATCGTGACGCATGAACATCACTCGTTCCCGGACAAAACTTGACGGAACGGACGCGGAATCCCCGGGTCTCCGCGGCGCGACGGCCATGACCACCTGAAGGCACCTGGCCGAATGCCCCTCGGACGCACCCGCCTGAGCAACGCCTGCTCAACTCTTCGCTCCATGCGCCTCCCGGGACGCCCGGGCGCGCCGACGGCAATAGCCTCGGTGGCGTCCGGGTCGGCCGCGGGGAGGGTGTGGCCGGTTCGGGCCGACCACCACCCGGGCCAGGAGGCGTAGCGCCCGGCGCGGCCCCCATTGGATGTCGAGGAGAAGCATGCGCAGAGCAGGGACACAACGCCGGCCCCTCATGGCGAGCGCGGCTGTGGGAGCGATGGCGCTGACGCTCCTGACCGGCTGCGATGACGACGCCGGGAGCAATGCCGCGGACGAACGCCCGGCGGCCTCCCAGTCCCCGACCCGGGAAGCCAAGACGGCGGGATCGGCCGCGCGCAAGAGCACACCGTCCGCGAAGCCCAAGCCCAAGCCGAAGCCCGCGAAGAAGCGCGCGGCGGTCGCCAAGGCCGACGGTCAGTGCGCGACCTCCCTCGCCGACAGCTTCTGGCGCGCACCGGCCGCCGGGCTCCCCGTGCACGCGAAGTCCTCCGCGTACGTCTCGGCGATCGGCCCGGGCGACAACGTCCACCCCGACTTCGGCTCCGGCCTCATCGACGGCAAGCCGTTCGGCATCCCCGTCACCACCGTCGACGAGGACGTCGCCCCGTCCGACATCTCGTTCGACTACGCCGACGAGAGCGACAAGTCCGGCTACCGCATCCCGCAGGACGCCAAGGTCGAGGGCGGCCGGAACGGCGACGGCGACCGGCACGTGATCGTCTGGGACCGGCAGCGCTGCAACGCGTACGAGCTGTATGACGCCAAGCCGAACGGCGGCACCTCCTGGCACGCGGGCTCCGGCGCCGTCTTCGATCTGAAGGACCACAAGCTCCGCCCGGACGGCTGGACCTCGGCGGACGCCGCCGGTCTCGCGATCCTTCCCGGACTGGTCCGTTACGACGAGGTGGCCGCGGGCCGGATCGACCACGCGATCCGTATGACGGTGCCGGAGTCGGACCGCTCGTACGTGTGGCCCGCCCGGCACCAGGCCGGCGCCGAGGACAACAAGAACCTGCCGCCCATGGGTCTGCGCCTGCGGCTGAAGAACGGCGTCGACACCTCGGGCATGCCCGCGCAGGCCCATGTCGTGGCCGAGGCGCTGAAGAAGTACGGCGCGATCGTCGCCGACAACGGATCCTCCTGGTACCTCTCCGGCGACCAGGACGACCGGTGGGACAACGAGCAGCTGAACGCCCTGAAGGACCTCAAGGGTTCGGACTTCGAGGCGGTCGACGGCTCCGGGCTCATGGCCGACCCCGACTCCGGCCGTGCGGGTTGAGGCCCGGTTCCGTGAAGACCCAGCGGCTGCGATGGCCAGCCACCATGCAGCGCGGCCGCTGACGCCCGGCCGCAGCCGTCCCTGACGGCCGGGCAAAAGATGCCCGCCCGTCCGCCCCAGGAGCGAGGGGTGGACGGGCGGGCTCCGTCATGCGGGGCCCGGCGTCATCCGGAGTGCCTGCGGTGCGGGGCCCGTCGGGACATCGCGGATGTCCCTGCCGCGAAGGCGCGGTGTCTCAGAAGCGCGACGCGAAACCGCGGAACAGCTTGTCCCCGTGGACCGGCCCCGCCCCGTCCCACTCGTACGTGCGCTCCGAGACGCTGTCGCTGTTGTGACCCGTGTTCCCCTCGACGGTCGTGACCGTGGTCCCGGAGACCTCGACCACCACGCCCACGTGGCCCTGCGCGGCGTTGTCCTGGTTCGTCCACACCAGGACGTCACCGACCTGCGGCAGCACATCGGAGGCATAGGCGTGGAAGCGTTCGCCCAGGCTCGTACGCCAGGACTGCGATCCCCGGTAGTGCTCGGGCACGCCCTCGTGGTCCCACATGTCGGCGGCGAAGTAGCCGCACCAGGCGAGGCCGTTGAAGTCGTTGTACGTGTTGCGGTCGGTATTGCTGCCGTCCTGCCCCAGATAGTTGTTGCCCTCCGGCTCTCCCGGCCGGCTCAGCAGCGTCTCGCCCTCCGCGGTGAGGCGGAACTCCAGGGGGGTCGTCAGGGCGGCCCGGGCCCGCTCCGCGATCGCCGTCCGCTCATCCTCCTGTGCTTCTGCGGGCACCGATGCCGCCATCGTGCGGACCTCGGTCCGCGGCTGCGTCGCGACCGCGACGGGAGCCGCGGCGGCGCAGAGGACGACGACACATCCCAGGGTCGTCAGTCGGCTGTGCAGGGGTGTGGAGAACACGAGTCGCCTTTCGTTGTGGGGGAGAGGCATCGCCGGGAGCCCGGCACGGGTCGAATATCGAGCGCGTCGCCGCGTCGCCGCCGAGCGTGCGCGTGGCCCCCCGCGATACGGAACGTAGTGATCCGTTACACCCGGGTGCGTGAGCCTGGACTACTCAGCTCGAACCCGGTTTCGATCCCTCCCGGCCGCGAGGGAGGTCAAGGACGCTTTTGCGCAGGTGAGTTGAGTAGCCGGTGCTCTCTCCTCGGAGCCTCGCGAAAAGTGATGATCTTTTCCATCAGATCCGCATATGGCCGGGGGCCGGGGGCCAGGTCCCCGGTTTCCCGAGGGGGAAGCATGAACAGACGCAGCATCACTTCGGGAGCGGCCGGCGCGGCCGCCGCCCGGATGGTCCTGTGTCATCGCGGAGTCGCGTCGGCGGCGGAGAAGCCCGGCGCCGGCAAGCCCGGTGAGCGGCGCCTCGACACCGCGAACCGGCACGTGACCGCGGGCACGGCGAGCGAGGCGGACCTCGCCGTCACCAAATGCGATCCGGTGCCGGCCCGTACTGTGCCGGTTCGTGTGAAGGTCGGCAAACCCGGGTGCACCAAGGCGGCTCCGCCGACCGGATGTACCGCGGCGGGTGCGCGGACCTCGGCGAAGGCGCGTTCCAACGCTGCCGCGTCCGCGGACCCGCAGGCTCTTCCGCGCGCCGATCGGTCTCCACAGCATGGGCGCCGGATCGCGCTTCCACGCCGACATGGCGCGGTCGGTGAACCCGGGTTTCACCCCGTACGGCTGCCGGGCCGACGGCCTTCCGCAGAGCAAGCTCACCCTCGGCCGCGACAACGTGGCCGTGGCACTGACCTCACCGCTGTAGCGCCCGGACCGGATACCTGGTCGTGGTGTCCGGTACGAGCCACCGGCGGTGAGCCGGTCCGGCCCCGGCTGCCCCCGGGGCCGGGCCGGGACTTCGCGTCATCGTGCGCGCCCGAGGGGCCGTGCCACTACGGAGGGGTGGCACGGCCCTGTCGTGGGTTCGGGCAGGGCCCGGCCCCCACCGCAAGGCGCCTCGACCACGGGGAACACCACCGCGAACACCACCGCATGAGCAACCGACGAACCCGATCAGGTGCGGCACGGCCGCCCGGGCGTGCGGCGCCTGGTCCTTGCGACAAGGGAAGAGGACCTGTGCCAAGAAATCCCGCCATCACCCGCCGCGGCGCCCTGCGCGCCGCGGCAGCAGTCGCTGTAGCGGCAGGAGCCGGCGGCGCACTCGCCGGTACCGCCTCGGGAGCGGCGCCCGCCGCCGCGCCGAGCCCGGACCCCCGTATGTCCCAGTGGTACGTGAAGAACGAACATGTCTGGGACAACGAGGACTACAGCGAGGAGCTGCAGGGCATCACTGCCGGCACGGAGTACTGGTACATCGCCAACAACTCCGACGACTCCGGCGAGGGCATCTGGCGGGTCACCCATGACTTCGCCCAGCGCACCCTCATGATCAAGAACCCGGCGCGCGACCACCATCTCGGAGACATCGGCTTCGACTTCGCCCGGAACCGGATCTACGCCGCCCTCGAACCCGCCAAGGTGTGGGAGATCGCCGTCGACGGAGCCCAGGGGGCGACCGTACGGATCGTGCCCCTCGGCGGCAACGGTCCCCGCCCGCAAGGCGATTCCATGCCCTGGTGCGCTGTCAACCCGCGCGACGGACTCCTCTACAGCTCGGCGTTCGGCGACTCCGGGCAGTCCATCCCCCAGGTGACGCAGGTGCACGCCTACGACCCCGCGGACGGCTTCCGCCTGGTGCGCACCATCGCCCTGCCGCACGCCATACGCCGCGTCCAGGGCGGCGCGTTCTCCCCGCTCGGCCGCCTCTACGTGAGCTCCGACGCGACCAAGGACGTCCGCGGCTACGCCCTGCCCGGCGCGGGCGGGGGGCCGGCCGCCTACCTCGGCTCGTGCGCCCTCAACGCACCCGACCTGGAGGTCGAGGGCCTGGTGGTGGGCTACCCGAAGAACCACGCGACCCAGGCGGGCGGGCACATGTGGGTGCACGCGGTCTGCCTGGACAACGACTGGCCGAGCGGTGACGACGCCTACGTGAAGCACGTCTCCGTACCCGACGCAATGACCGTGTGACGCACCGCAGTTGCCCCGTACGGCAGTTCAAACCCCGTCGGTGCGATATGCGTAGTCGTTACTCATGGCAGGCGGTCCCGATCCGGCCACGATAGGACGCCCGCGGGGGAGAGCCGAACGCACGCCGGGTGCCGGCCATCGCGCCACCGACCAGGCGACGATGCACGCATGCGGCTCTCCCCCTCTTACACCATGAATACCGGCATCCGTGCCGGCTGGGGGATAACAAAATGACAGATCCGATCCACGCCGGGGGCGAGGACACCGTCGGAGCCGCAGGTGGCAACGGGGCCGAAAACCGACCTGCGGACGGATACGACGGACACGGGGGCAGTGGACACGGAGAGGCGGCCGGTTGGCACGGCATGTCCGAGGGGGACGGCGTGGCCGGTTGGCATGGCACGGCGGAGGGGGACGGCGTGGCCGGCTGGGAGGGGACAGCCGGATGGGACGCCGGTGCTGTGGCGGCAACGGAGGCCGAGGGATGGGCCGTTCCCGGCTACCGGCCGATCCGACCACTGGGCCGTGGCACGACCGGCCGGGTCGTCCAGGCCGTCCACGAACTGACGGGCACCGCCGTGGCCGTCAAGTATCTGAGCGACGACACCTGGCGGGACCCTGAGCTCCTGGGGCGCTTCCGCGCCGAGGCCCGGACCCTGGAGACGTTCGATTCCCCGCACATCGCCGCGCTCTACGAGTACGTGGAGACCGCCGGCGGCGTCGCGCTGGTGATGGAGTACGTCGACGGTGTCGACCTCGGCACACTGCTGCGCAAGCACGCACCGCTGCCGCCCGAGGCGGCGCTCGCCGTGCTCAAGGGCTCGCTGCTCGGTCTGGCGACCGCGCACCGCTGCGGGCTCGTCCACCGCGACTACAAGCCGGGCAATGTGCTCGTCACCTCAGAAGGCTCCTCCGTCCTCGTGGACTTCGGCATCGCCTTGCGGCAGGGAGACGAGGCTCCGGCCGCCGGAACCCCGCTCTACATGGCGCCCGAGCAGTGGGAGGGACGCCCCGCGTCGCCGCGCGCCGATGTGTACGCGGCGACCGCCACCTTCTTCGAGTGCCTCACCGGCGCACCTCCCTTCCCGGGCGTGACCGTGCCGGAACTGGCCGTGCAGCACGTCAGCGCACCGGTGCCGGTCTCCGCGATCCGCGAGGAACTGCGCGGTGTCGTCCTGCGCGGGATGGCCAAGGCGCCCGGCGACCGACCGGCAACCGCCGAGGAGTTCGTCGGCGAGGTCGAGGCGGTGGGCCTGTCACTCGGCGGACGCGACTGGGAGGAGCGCGGCCGTCGCACGCTCGCCGCGCTGGTCTCCCTTTTCCACCTGCTGCCGGACGGGGAGAGCGGCACCTCCCACGACGCCGACTCGGCGACGACGTCGCTGGCGCCGCCGGAGGATGCGGTCACGACCGGCGCACCGGTCCTGGGCAGTTCAGGGGCGTCGCTGATCCGCCGGCCGATCACCCGGAAGGCACGGGCCGCTCTGGCGGCGGGCTCCGCCGTGGTCGCGCTCGGCGCGGTCGTCTCGCTCGCGGGCCCGAACGACGGGAGGCGTCCCACGGATCACGCCGCGGGCAGCGCCGACAACCACGCCTCGTCGCGGCCGGGGAGTGCGGACGCCGATCCGGACAAGACCCCCGGCAGGACGCCGCAGGAGTCCGGTTCGCCCTCGGTCGGCGCCTCCGCCTCACCGGACGACGAGGACCCCGGCGACGGCAAGACGCCGGACGGGATCCAGGTGACGGTCGCCCCGGGGGAGACCCCGGACAGCACCGAGCCCGTTCCGGCCGACCCGGGACCGACGACGTCCGCCTCCACGGACCCCACCGAGCCCGAGGAGCCGGGCGCGGAGAGCGCGCCCGCCCCGGCGGCGGTGGAGTCGGTGTACGTCACCGACTTCCAGCCCGGTCACGGATCCCGGGCGTCGGCACGGTTCGAGGTCAGCACCGACACCACGGGCCCGGTCCAGCTCAGGGTCACGTGGTACGACTCCAGCCGCGGCAGCGCCGCCTCGAACCCGGGCTCGCCGGACGGCGCGACCCAGACCTTCTACCTCAGCGGCAAGACCAGCTATGTGATCGACGCCGAGCACTCCTTCGACGGGTCCAACTGCTCGGACTACCGCGGCGTCCTGGCGTCCACGTCGCCGGGAGCCGAGACCGGCCGCCCGTACAGAAACGGTTACACCGACGCATGTGTCCCGAGATGAACGGCGCGACCGGCCACGGCCCCGCGACCGGACACGGCGGCAACGGGGGCAATCGCGGAGACGGCAGCAACGGCGCACGGTACGGGGACACGCGGCACACCACCCGGGTGTGGGGGCAGGGAGGGGAACCGCCGCTTCACGGCACCTGGCAGCCGGGCGACCCGCCCATGGAGCTGGAGGCGGACACCTCCCTCGACGTCACCGTCGAGCTGGAACAAGTACGGCTCATGCCGGAGCACGAGCGCGCACGGTCCATGGCGGACACCGAACGCGTCGGCAGCACGGCCGTGTCCACGCTTCGGTTCGCCGACGCGAAGCGGTCCATGGACGCGGCGCGCGCCACCGGCGCGGCGCGGGCGTCCGACGCGGCGCGGGCGCCCGATGCGCCGCGGGTCTCCGGCGAGACCCCGGTCCCCGACGAGGCACGGCTGCGCTTCGGGCCTGGCGTGCCGACGGGGGAGGCCGCGGCGTCCCGGCAGCGCGGCCGCAAGCGGGCGCGGCGCCGCGGTTTCGGGGAACGGCTGCGCATCGCGGCGCCGTACGTGGTGATTCTGGCGCTGCTCGGACTGCTGGCGGCCGAGCGCTGGCCGCTGAACCGGGACTCGCTGACGGTCAGCGGTGTCGACGTGGCGGTGGACTCCGGGCAGGCGGGGTGCGGCAGCACCGTCACCGTACGGGGGGTCGTCAGGACCAACGGGGAGGCGGGGGAACTCACTTACCGGTGGCGGCGCAGCGACGGCACTGTGTCGCCGCCGAGGAAGGAGAGCGTGGAGGACGGGCAGCGGACCGCTGTCGTCGAGATGAGCTGGTCCTTCGACGGCGAGGGCACGCTCAAGGCCCGGGCCCACCTGGAGGTCACGTCCCCGGGGCCGGACCGGCGCGACTCGGTCGGCTTCGTCTACCGGTGCACGAAGAAGGATCGCTGAGAAGAGCGCGGGGAGGAACGGGGCGGGGCCGGGGAGGAGTTCGGCGAGGTCCGGAAGCTGGTGGTGCCGTGGTGTAGTCCTGCCGATGTGTCGCCACGTCGGTCCGCCCGTATCTGAATCATGAGGCGCATCACCGGCGTTCCTGTCGAGCGGCAGGTCGAGCGGCAGGTCGAGCAGCCGGTCGATGAGCGGGCCGAGGAGAAGGCCGGCGCGGACAGCGGCGCTCCCTCACGGACGGACCGCGGGCGAGTGTCGACGCTTCCGGCGGATCAGCGAGCCCGCCATTCCCCCCACGCCCATGGGTGCCGGGTCGCCGAGTGTGGTTGCGGCCGCCGGGCGCGGGTCGGCATGACGGCTTCCTGACCTCGGCGCGGACGTACGACCGGTCCCGGACCCGTATCCGCAGGGCCTCGCCTGTCGGGACAGGGCCCGTTGAACTCCGGTACCGATGGGTGGAGTTGGCCGCGAGCCCACTGTGTCGCCCGCGAACCCGAGGCGTACTCCGCATCCCCAAACTCCGTACGACGGCGCCGGGACGCGCTCCTCGTCATGGGACCGAGAGAGAACAGACCGCTGTGGCCGGGCGATCCGGGCCGTTCCGCCGGCCTGCCGGAGGAGCTGTCAGTCGCGCGGATGCATGCTCTCCACACGGCCCTTGAGGTCCGCGGTGAGAAATGCGGCGCCGTAGTCGTCCGTGAGGTAGATCCGCAACGAGGCGACGTGCGAAATGATGTCCGTGTCGACGATGATGTAGCGGTTCGTCGGCTTGGCGACGCCCAGCTCCTTCTCCGCCTTCTTCATCAGCTTCGGCAGGACGTCCCAGTCGATCTTGCGGAGGTCGACCGTCACGTCGTCGGAGTCCAGGGTGCTGCCCGGCCCGGTGCGCGTTGCGACCTCCTCCCGGAACTGGTACTCGTCGTACACCCGCGAGCGGGACTTCGACGGGATCGACGCCATCGCGTACTCCGGGTAGACCGTCAGGTCCACGACGTCCGGACGGCCCGACGCCGAGCGGAAGGCCTTGACGGCGTCCCGCATGCCGGAGGGGGTCAGCAGGTCGCGCCGCTTGCCGGGAGTGACCGGCTCCTCCGGTTCGGACTTCTCGCCGTCCGGTTTCGCGGAACGGTCACCCGTCGCGCCGGACGTTTCGCTCGCCGCCGGGCGCTCCTTGCCGTCGGCGGCGTCGGCGGAGTCGTCGCGCGGCAGGAAGACCAGGGCGCCGGTCACCGTGGCCGCCACGGCGACCGCGGCCAGTCCGACGACCAGGGGCCGGCGGGGCTTACTGCGCGTCGGCGGAGGCATCGGGGGCGGCGTGGGGCCCGGGGCGGGGCCGAAGACGCCGGGCGGCGGTACCCGGTCCGCCGGGGGCTGCGCATACGGATTCTGCGGGGCGGGCGGCGGCGTGGCCAGTACCGGCCGGGCCGGTACGTGCGGGACCTGGAAGGGCGGAACCGCGTCGTTCACCTCGCCGCTTCCCGCGCCGGCGGCGAAACCCGCGGGCATCGCGTCCTGCACGGTGCCCGCCGCCCGCTCCGCGTTCCCCAGCAGCACCTCGAGGCGCGCCGCGTCCGCACGGTCGGCGACGTCGCGTACGAGCAGCTCAGCCAGCACGGGCGCCAGCGGCCCGCACCGCACGGGCGGAGGGATCGGATCGTCGAGTACGGCGACGAGCGTGGCGAGGCTCGTCGCCCGCCGCAGGGGGTGGGAGCCCTCGGCGGCGACGTAGAGCAGCATGCCGAGGGACCACAGGTCCGAGGCGGGATCGCCTTCGACGCCCCGGATGCGTTCGGGGGCGATGTACTCGGGCGAGCCGATGAGGTCGCCGGTCGCCGTCAGGCTGGTCGACTCCCGGAGCGCGGCGATCCCGAAGTCCGTGAGCACCGGGCTGCCGTCCACGCGCAGCAGGACGTTGGCGGGCTTCACATCGCGGTGGTGGATGCCCGCCGCGTGGGCGGCGCGGAGGGCGGAGAGCACGCCGCGGCCCAGCCGCAGGACCTCGGGCGTCGGCATCGGGCCCTGCGCCAGCAGGTCGGCGAGGGAGCCGCCCCGTACGAGCTCCATCACGAGCCAGGGGTGCGAACCGTCGACGGGCTCGACGATGTGATGGATCGTGACCACATGCGGGTGGTCCAGGCGCGCGAGTGCGCGCGCCTCGCGCAGTACGCGCTCGCGCGCCGTTCTGACGAGGTGCGGATCGCCCTCGGCCAGAGCGGGGTCGGGCGGCCGGACCTCCTTGAGTGCCACTTCCCGGTGCAGCGCCGTGTCGCGGGCGCGCCACACGGTCCCCATGCCCCCGCTGCCCAGTCGTGCGATGAGCTCGAAACGGCCGTCGACAAGCCGTCTGCCGGCCCCCCTGGTGTTCATGGCTGGTCAGCGTACGGGGCCATGGGGCGCCGCAGCCACCGAACTTATGGGTAGTCGCTACTCATTCGTGAGCCGGTGCGTCGGTCGCTTACGTGCCCGGCGCTCCTCGTCGCCCCACGCCCGGAGACGACTCCCGGAGGCCGAATCCGACACCGCCGGCGTGCCGCGCTCACCGGCGCCGGAGGGACCGACCCAGCGGTCCCGGACCTCCGCTTCCCTTCCCCCGCTTCCCGTCTCCGGCATCGACGGCTGACGGCCGATGCCGGACCGGATGACCGACCGGCCTCAACCGGCCCGAATGGGTCCCCATATGCTGAAACCGTGACCGGTCGGCGCGTGCCCGGAAGTGCGCGCCGCGACCTCGACGACGCGGGAGACCATGTGACGGAGCCCCAGGATCCGATCGTCCTCGACGGGCCCTTCGTCACGGACCCCCATGGCAGCTACGCGAAGCTGAACGGTGCGGCGGCCGTCCACCGGGCGGTCACCCCGGACGGGTCGCCGGTACGGCTGGTCACCGGATACCGCGAGGTCCGTGCGGCCACCACGGATCCGGGGCTGTCGCTCGACAAGTGCCATGCGGCCACCACCGGCAGCCATGGCGCTTCGATGCCTCCCGAACTCGACGCCCATCTGCTCAACACCGACCCGCCCGAGCACACCCGGCTGCGGCGGTTGGTGGCCACGGCGTTCACTCCCCGCCGTATGGAGGGACTGCGGGACTCCGTGCAGCGGGTGACCGACGACCTGCTCGGCCGGATGGCCCCCCTGGGACGCGCGGACATCGTGGCCGATCTCGCCATGCCGCTGTCCATGGCGGTGATCTGCGATCTGCTGGGGGTTCCCGAGGAGGACCGCCCCGACTTCCGGGGCTGGACGAACACACTCAACTCCCCGGCGCCCGACGCCGCGGTGCGCTCGCGCGAGGCCATGCGGAGCATGCACGGATACCTGACCGGGCTCGTCGGGCAAAAGCTGCGCAAGCCCGCTGGGGACCTGCTGTCGGCCCTGGTCGCGGCCCGCGACGACGGGGACCGGCTGAACGAGGACGAGCTGGTCGCCCTGGCCTTCCTCCTGCTCTTCGGCGGCTACAACAACTCGGCCACACTGATCGCCACCACGGTGCTGGCCCTTCTCACCCACCCCGAACACCTCGCCGCCCTCCGGATGGGCGCGTTGGGCATGGATGCGGTGACCGAGGAGGCGCTGCGCTGGAACTCCCCGACGATGGTGGCGGTGAGGCGCTTCGCGCGGGAGGACGTCGACCTCGGGCCGATGACGGTACGCGCCGGTGAACGCATATGGCTGTCCTGGGGTTCGGCCAACCGCGACCCGGACCTCTTCGCGTCGCCGGAGGTCTTCGACCCCACCCGTGCGGACAGCAACGGCCACCTCGCCTTCGGCCACGGTGCCCACTACTGCCCCGGCGCGACCCTTGCCCGCCTGGAGAACAGCATCGCCGTGAGCGCCCTGATCCACCGCTTTCCGGCCCTGACTCCGTCCGTCCCCGCGGGCGAACTGCGCTGGACCGAATCACTGCGCGTCCGAAGCCTGAGCGCCCTGCCGGTTACGTTCTGAGCAGGCGGTCTCGTTCTGAGCGGGCGCCGGGCCCGAGCCGGGCATGCCGAGCCCATGGACCGCGGTGCCACGCACCCGGGCCGCATGCGGGTCCGGTCCCGGGCGTCCGCCCCGCCGGGGATTGCGGGACAGCCCTCAGGCGGCCGTTCGCAGGGACGGCGTGAGCAGCAGGGCTATGACCGCGAGGTTGGCCACGGTGCCGAACGGCAGATACCAGAGGCCGAGAAGAGCGAGCACCGCCACGGCCCACCAGCTCCCCGGCACCCTCGTGACATACGCGACGCCCGCGGCCAGGTACGCGCCCGCATACCCGACGAAGACCAGCTCGACCGGCGCCGATCGCGGTTCGAGGCCGACCCCCGAGACAACATGCGCCCACGGGCCGAGCTGCCCCGCGTGCGACCCGCTGCGGGGCGTGACGAAATCACCGGTCACCAGCGCGTGGACGCCGTCGAACAGCATCCATCCACCGATGATCACCACCAGGGCCAGTACGACCCACCCCGTCCAGTGCACGGCTGCTCCCCTCCTGATGCACGGTCTCGTGCCGACGGACCGACATCACTGGACGCTAGTGCCTCCCTCTGACATCACGGCTGTCCCGATGGCACACCACTGCTGACACGGACACGGACAGGGGAACGGGGCCGGACAGGGGAACGGGGCCGGACAGCACGGCAGCAGGACAGCAGGACAGCACCGAGGGCCCGTCAGCCGCCTGACGGGCCCTCGATGATGGTCCGGCGCCGGGCCGCGTACGGGGGTCAACTCGCGTACGGGGGCGGGCGCCGCGCAAGGGCCGGACCGGATGACGGGGCAGGTCGCATCACGGTCGGACCGCACGACGGATCAGGCCGCGTAAGGGGTCTGCCAGCCGAAGGCCGGCCACCAGCCGACGCGGTACTCGGTGCCCCACGTGCCCTGGAGGCCCGTCGGGCTGTAGCGGAAGCGTGCGTAGCACGAGGTGGCGCCGTACGGGCGCCAGGCGACCGCGGTCCTGATCGGGTACTTCAGATTGATCGACGAGGCGTTGTCGCACACGATCTGTGCCGTCACCTGGCCGCCGTTGAACTTCGACGCACAGCTCGACGACGTGGCCGTCGCGTCCGTGACCGCGTTGAGGACCTCACCCCCGCCGTCGTACGAACTCCAGGCGCTGACGGTGTAGTTGCAGCCGTTGGCGTAGTCCCACACCGTGGCCGTGGTGCTCGACTCCGCGGCCTGTGAAGGCGTGGCGAACAGTACGGTTCCGCCGAGTGCGGCGAGCGTCACGGCAGTTCCGGCGATCGCTCTCGCCCTGAGTTTTCTGGACAAGTGGCCCCCCTGTATGAATGACGCGGCGGTATGCGCCTGCGTCTGGAATGTCCGGATGAGTCATCAGAGCACGGAGGCGTCGCGCAGAGCGTGAGCAGCAGGTACTCCATGCCCTTGCGGCAGAAGCGCCCATGCCGTGGCGGTGCATGACGTGCGGTGGCGCGTGATCCGTGGCGGCCTGACATGCGGCGGCGCGTGATGCGCGGCGAACGGCCGGGCCTCAAGACCCGGCCGTTCGGGGGCATTTCGGTGCGCAGGTCTCACCCTGCCGCGTAGACGTCCTCCACGTACCGCCCCTCCGCGATCAAGCCGTCCAGCCACGTCGCGGCGGCATCGGGCGCCGCGCCCGTCCCCGCGGCGAAGAGCGCGCGGAACGCCTCGCGCACCCCCGGGGCCATGTGCGCGCCGTCGCCGCACACGTACACCCGCGCGCCGCGCTCCAGCAGCGACCACACCTCCTCGCCCTCCGCCTCGATGCGGTGCTGGACGAACCGCTGGCCCCGCTCCGGCCGGGCACTGAACACCGGACGCAGCGAGACCGCGCCCAGGGCGTCCGCGGCCCGCAGGTCCTCCGCGTGCAGGAAGTCGCCGTCCGGGTCGTCGCAGCCGAAGTAGCAGAGCGCGGGCGCCAGTTGCTCTCCGCGCTCAGTGCGCACCCGCCGGTCGGCGACCGCTCCGCGGAACGGCGCAAGACCCGTACCCGCCGAGACCAGGATCAGCGGCGTGGCCTCGTGTTCCGCCACCCGGAACGCCTCCCGGCACGGCTGGATCCGGGCGAGCACGGTGTCGCCGGGTTGCAGCGCGGCGAGGAAACCGGACCCCGCACCGGTGAACTCCCCGCGTCCGGAACGTGCCGGGGCGCGCAGCAGAGAGACCATCAGATCCGCGTGGCGCGGGTCCACGGCCGGTGAGGAGGAGACCGAATAGTGGCGCGGGCGCCGGGGCGGCAGCAGTTCCAGCAGTACCGGCCAGGTCAGGGCCTCGCGCAGCGCCGGATGGTCCTCGACGATCTCCACCAGCGTCCGCGGATCGGCGGCACGCGCCTCCGGATCGTCGGCCAGCGCCTGCAGCGCGATGCGCTCCGGCGGGCACGGGTTGATCTCGGCGAGCTGCGCCAACTGCCCTGCCGCGGGCCGGTCCTGGAGTTCGACGAAGCGGCCGAGCAGGGTCCGTACGGTCACGGGGCGGTCGACCGGCAGCGCGCTCCGGGCCGGGCGGCTCGCGCGGATGTCGAGGACCGCGTCCGGGTTCGCGCCGAACGCCGCCGCGGCGCGCTCCACGAGAGCCGGGGCGTTGACCGGCAGGACCGTCAGATGGTCGGCGGTGCGGTAGGTGACCCCTTCCGGCAGGGCGAGCCGCAGGAACTGCTTGACCCGCGGGTGCCCGGGAGCGGTGAGCGGACGGGCCTCGGTCACCGTCATCCCCACCATGCCGTGGCGCGCGGCCAGGGCGTCGAGCGGGCCACCGGCCAACTCCGTGACGGTGAAAGCCGGTTCGGCCTGCCGCGGAACTGCCCCCGGACCGGCCGCCCCCTCCGCCACCTCCACCCCCTCCGTCGTCCCGCTGCCGTACTGCTCCAGGAGCGCGCGCGAGAGACGCTCGGTGAACTCGCCGACCGCGCCCGCCAGATCGCTGGACGCGTCCGCCGCGCCGCGCTCGATCAGGCGCGTGCCGCCCAGTTCCGCAAGGCGTTCGTCGATGAGCGTGGGTACGCGCTGATAGGTGGCGGCCCAGTTGCGGTCACCGACGCCCAGCACCGCATACGTCACACCGTCCGCCGCGCCGGGCTCCGCCGTCTCCAGCCATGCGGCGAAGGCCGCCGCGTCGTCCGTGGGCCTGCCGTTGTAGGAGGCCGCCACGATCACCACGGCCCGGTCGGTCGGCAGCCGGTCCGCGTAGTCGTCGAGGGGCGCGGTCGCGGGCGGGCGGAAGCCGAGATCCTCGGCCTCATCGGCGAGTTGCCGCGCGAAGCCGCGGCAGGTGCCGTAGTTGGAGCCGTGCAGAAGCAGCAGTTCGGTTCCCGGTGCGACCCGTACGGGCAGCGCACCGCCCCCGCCCGGCGTCGCGCCTGCCGTTGAGTCCCCGACCGCCCGGGGGGAGCCGGCGGGGCGGGACTCCGGGAGCGCCGTACGGTCCGCGGCGCGGTCGGCCGGGGTGCGCGGAGCGAGCGTGATGCAGAAGCCGTCAGGCTTCAGCGTCAGCGTCTCCTTGATCTCCAGCCGGTAGTCGGTGTGGTCGAGGAGGCGGTACCGGTGCACCAGCAGCCCCAGCAGCATGACCGCCTCGTGCAGCGCGAACTGCCGCCCGATGCAGGCGCGTTCCCCGGTCCCGAAGGGCTTGTACGCGTGCGGGGACCGGGCCGCCTGCGCCTCGGGCGTGAAGCGCGAAGGGTCGAACAGCTCGGGGTTGGCGCCCCACACCGGATCGCGGTGCAGCATCGGGGTGAGAACGATGGCGGGCTCTCCCGCGCGCAGCGGGATGCGGCCCCCGAGGAGGACGTCCTCGCGCGCCTCACGGCCGAACGCGGCCGCCGTCGGCCACAGGCGCAGCGCCTCGCTGATCACCTGGCGGGTGTACCGCAGTTTCCCCACGTCCTCGAACGACGGGTCGGGGTCGGTCTCGTCGCCCCACAGCTCGTCTGCTTCCCGCTGGACGAGCCGGAGCGCCGTGGGGTCCTTCAGAAGGTGGTAGAGCGCGAACGAGAGGGCGCCCGAGGTCGTTTCGTGACCCGCGATCAGGAACGTGATGACCTGGTTGCGGATGTTGGCCAGGTCCAGGGTGGTGCCGTCGGAGGGATGCGGGGCGCCCAGCATGAGCCCGAGCAGATCGTCACCGCCCGGGCCACCGCCTTTGCTCCGCGCGCCGATGACGTCGTCCACGACACCGGCGAGATAGTCCGCGTCGACGCGGAACGCCGCGTCCTGCACGCCGTAATTGCCGTCAGGGGCGCGGCCGAGCCGGGTCATGGCCCACTCCAGGCAGCGGACCATCGCCGCGACGAAGGGGTGCGCCTCGCTCCTCGCGAACGACTCGAAGTCGTAGCCGAATCCGGCCAGTCCGATGGTGTCGAGCGTCATCCGGGTCATGTCGTCGGGCACGTCCACCGGCCGGCCCGCCGCCGATGCCGTGTCCCAGGAGGCGATGAGCCGCCGGGCTACCCGCAGCATCACCGGGTGGTAGGCGCGCATGGAGCCGAGGGCGAACGCGGGCATCAACACATCATGAGCTTTGCCCCAGTTGGGCTCGTCGTTGTACGCGGTGAACAGACCGTCCGCCGTCATCTCGCGGACGTTCTCCAGCGCGGGCCCTACGTACTTGGTGAACCCGGTCTCGTCCGACAGCTCCGTGACCAGGTCGAGCGAGCTGACGAACAGGGTCTCCATCCCGTGCAACCGGCGCCGGAAGACCGGGCCATGACGGCGAGCCAGGTCCATGGCCTGCTGCAACGGCTTGTTCGTGGGACCGGTCCGGGAGATGTCCACAACGGGGATGTCGTCGTGGTGCGGGAGGACTGTCGTGTCGGTCGTCATCACCAGTACTTCTTCCGGTGGGGGCTCGATGAGGCGGCGCGCGGCGGAGCCACCGGCACCGCGTCGTTCGCTGCGCGGTCCGTCGGCCCGAGGGCGCCTGACTCCAGCCTGTCCCCGGTGGCGTACGGTTCCGTGGGCGCCGACTGCAGGAACGTGTAGCTGTTCCCCGCGGTAGGGGCTTGCGCGGGCGAGCGCGCGCTGATCCGTGGGACCGGCTACCGCTCAGCGCACCGGACGCGGGGCCGCGTACGGGACCGCGCGGTCCGGTGCGCACGCGGCGCGGGCACGGAGCGGGAGAAGCGGCGGGCAGGGGCATGGAGAAGGGGAGCGATGCTGTGCCGGGATGCACGGACTCGCCCGAGGAGCCGGCGGAAGCCGCGGCGGACCTGAGGGCGGCCGCCGCGAAGACCGAGGAGCCGGGGCGGACCCGCTGCGCCGAGGCCATCGCCTGGCGCAACCGGTTCCTCATGCTGTTCGACCGCATGCCGCTGGCCATGGCCCTGTGCCGGACGGACGGCGAGATCCTGCTCGCCAATCCGGCGCTCGGCGCCGAATGGGGGCGGCCCGCCGGGCAGCTCACCGGCCGCAATGTGCTGGACCTCTTCCGCCCGCGGACCGCGGCCCAGTTGGAGCGGATCGCCGAGGCGCTCCGGGTGGGCCGCCGCTCGCGCTACCCGGTGGCGGTGGGTTGGACGTCCGGGGGAGCGGACCGGCGCGGCGAGCTGACCGTCGACCCGGTCAGCGAGGGCACCCACGAGGTCCCCGCGCTGCTCGTCGTGCTCCGGACCGCCGACGCCGTACCGGACGGGGCCGCGGAACCGGGCAGCCCGCTCCGGGAGGACGGAGACGTCGACCCGGTGGGACGAAGGGTGCTGTCCCTGGCCGCCGCGGGGCTCACCACCGCCGCCATCGCGAAGACGATGGGCCTGACCGTGGACGGGGTGAACTACCACGTCACGCGGCTCTCCCGACGCTGGCGGACCCCCAACCGTACGGCGCTGGTGGCCAAGGCCTACGCGCTGGGCATCCTGTCGCCGGGCCACTGGCCGCCCGGAGCGGGGCACGCGGACGCCTGACCCGCTGGTGCGGGCCGGAGCCCTGACCCGCTGGGGGGCAGTCGGAATGCGAGCCCCGTCCGCTCACGGCCGTCGGCCGAGCCGCCCGGCCCCCGACCCCCGTACCGCGAAAGGTCACCCATCGGCGGGCTGTGCCGCGTCCGGCTGGGTCGCCGTCACCGCGTCGGTCGGTGACGCCACCCTCCGGGCGGCGGGCCTGGGTGGTGTGGTCGTTGCCCACGAGCTGCGAGGCCGCGGGCTCGCCCCGTTCGTGGTGAACGCCGCCATGGGCGATGCCCACGGCCGGGGTCTACGGCTGGGGCTCCTGTTCTGCCGACCGGACCGGGTGTCCGTGTATCGGCGGCTGGGCTGGACACCTCTGGCATCCGCGGTCGCCGTGGAACAGCCCGGGGGCACCGTCACCATGCCGCTGCCGGGCATGGCGAAGGCATTGCACGACACCGCTCGATGGCCCTCGGGTCCGGTCCGGCTCCACTCCTTGCCCATGTGACCGTCGCCGTCGCCACCTCCGTACGGACCGTGGCCGACCGGTCACTCCGGGATGCCCGCACGGCATCCTGATCCAGTCCGCCCCGCGCGAGGCCGGATTCCGCTCTCACGTGGCGCTCGCCGACCGAGGCGAATGACGCACCGGGTGCGTTATCGCCCCATTTGTACCGGGCCTGCTCGAAGAGCATGCTGAAGGCGTAGGGCCTGGTGTCGGCCCAGTGATGTCCAGGCCATCCCGGTTCCATCGGACTGAGGCAGGGCGGTATGAACACCGAAGACGCCCTTCTCCATGGCCGGGAATCGCGTGGAGGGGACTCGGCGCGCTGGGCCACCTTCATGATCGGTGAGGACGGGGTCGTCACCGGATGGAGCCCCGACGCCCAGCGGCTCCTCGGCCACGCCGGACGGGAGGTCATCGGGCGGGCCGCCACGGAGTTGTTCGTACCGGGCGCGGACCCGCCCTTCTGGACGCCACCACGGGATCAGGACGACTGGGTGGGCGAGGTGACCGCGCGGCACGCCAGCGGCCGCCTTCTGCACTTGGCGGCACAGGGCTTCCGCTTCCTCCCCGACGGCAGTACGCAGCGCGAGTGGCTCGTGACGGCCGCCCTGCCCGGGAACTTTCTGCTCCTGGGGGAGGAGCAGGCCATGCTGGACTGGCTCTACAGCCGTTCCCCGGTAGCGATGACGGTCTACGACACGGACATGAGGTGCGTGCGCCAGAACGAGGCGATGGCGCGGCTGACCGGCGTATCGGAGGTCGACCGGCTGGGGAAGCGCCTGCCGGAGATCCTTTCCGGTCCGGACGCCGTGGTCTGGGAGCAGCGCATGCGGCGGGTCCTGGAGACCGGCGAACCGGCGTACTCAGGGGAGATGCGCGGCCGTATGCCGGTCGATCCCGAGCACGACATGGTCCTCTCCGCCGCCGCCTCCCCGCTCCAGGGCCGCGGCGGACGGATGCTCGGTCTCTGCGCGACGGTCATGGACATCACGGAACAGGTGCGCAGCCGCGAGCGGCTGAACCTGCTGAACGAGGCCAGCAAACACATCGGCAGCACCCTGGACGTCACACGCACCGCCGAGGAACTCGCGGAGATGGCTGTCCCCCAACTCGCCGACTGGGCTCATGTGGACCTGCTGGAGACCCTGCTGCAGGGGGAGGAGCCGGGCCCGTTCACCGGTGGCGTGGCGCTGCGGCGCGTGGCGAACGAGTCCGTCAACCCCGGTGCCCCGGAAGCCCTGTTGCAGCCCGGGGACGTGGACGTCTATCCGGCCCAGTCGGCCCCCGTGCGCTGCATGGCGACCGGCCGGTCCGTGCTGCAGCTGGTGGAGGACCCGGCAACGCAGGAATGGCTGGCCGACGACCCCGTACGCACGGTGGGCTTCGCGCAGTCGGGCTTCCAGGCGATCATGGGTGTTCCCATCCGCGCGCGGGGTACGACGCTGGGCGTCACCCTCTTCCTCAAGCGGTCGAAGGTTCCCTTCAGCGACGACGACCGGCTCCTGGCCGAGGAGTTGGTGGCGCGGGCCGCCGTATGCCTGGACAATGCACGCCGGTTCATGCGCGAGCACACCGCTGCCCTGACGCTGCAGCAGACCCTGCTGCCCCAGCGGCTTCCCACGCAGACGGCGGTCGATGTCGATTCGCGCTACCTGCCGGCCGGCGGGAGGTCCGGGGTCGGGGGCGACTGGTTCGATGTGATTCCGCTGTCGGGCAGGCGCGTCGCCCTGGTCGTGGGCGATGTGGTGGGGCACGGGATCCACGCGGCCGCGACGATGGGCCGCCTCCGTACGGCCGTCCGTACCCTCGCCGACGTCGACCTTCCTCCGGACGAACTGCTCACCCACCTCGATGACTTGGTGATCCGCCTCGCCACCGAGGACGAACTCACCGAGACCCAGGCAACGGATCTGGGCGCCACATGCACGTACGCGATCTATGACCCGGTCTCGCAGATCTGTTCCATCGCCCGCGCGGGACAGCCGCCCCCGGCCGTCGTCCACCCGGACGGCGCGGTGGAGATCCTCCAGCTGCCGGCCGGGCCTCCGCTCGGCTTCGGCCATCTGCCGTTCGAGTCGGCCGAGGTGATCCTGCCCGAGGGCAGCCTCCTGGCCCTCTACACCAACGGCCTGCTCGACTACCGGGAGCGGGGCATCGACGAGGGACTCGACAGCCTGCGCCGGGCGTTCGAGAAGCCCGCGTCGTCGCTGAGCGCGCGATGCGAGAACGTCCTCGACGCCCTGCTGCCCACCCGCCCCCCGGCCGACGACGTCGCCCTCCTCATCGCCCGTATGCGGTCCCTGGGCTCGGACCATGTCGCGGTGCTCGACGTGCCGGCCCAACCGGAGTCCGTGGGGTACGCGCGGTCCTGGGTCACCGACCAACTCGCCGCGTGGGGACTCGAGCACGCGGCCTACATCACCGAGTTGGTGGCCAGCGAACTGGTCACCAACGCCATCCGCCATGCCCAAGGCCCCATCCAGCTCCGGCTGTTGCGGGACAGCACGCTCATCTGCGAGGTGTCCGACTCCAGCAACACCGCCCCGCACATGCGGCGCGCACGCCTGTCCGACGAGGGCGGACGCGGACTCCTCCTGGTCGCCCAGCTCACCCAGCGGTGGGGCACCCGCCACTCGCGCGAGGGCAAGACGATCTGGTGCGAGCAACTCCTCGTGGAGGAGTGAAGCGTCCCGGACGAGGAAGCTCGGTCGAGGGCGTCCGGTCGAGGAAGCTCGGTCGAGGACGTCGCTCACGAAGCGGATTGCCGGACACCTTCTGGGCGCCTCTTGTGCGGAGGCGTCCGCACCAGGACCTCTGGATGCCAGAATCCAGCCATGCTGAGCATGGGATCGGTGGTGATGGGCGCCGCCGATGTGCACCGGGCGGCCGCCTTCTGGATGCGTGCGCTGGGCTACGTCCCCCGCGACGGGGACGTCGAGGACGACTGGACCGTGCTCGTACCGGCGGAGGGGCGCGGCACCGCGGTGTCGCTGGGTCTGAGCGAGACGCCCGTACAGGAGCATCCGCGTGTGCATCTCGACTTGTACGCCACGGACCAGGCGGCGGAGGTCGAGCGGTTGATCGCTCTCGGCGCGGAGCGGGTCGACTGGGACCTCTACGGGGGCGACTGCTACTTCGTCGTGCTCGCCGACACCGAGGGGAATCGGTTCTGTGTGATCGACAAGAGCTGACGCACGCGCATGCGCGCGCGGGGTCGCGGGTGCGGTGGAGCCGTGACGGGGTCGTACGCCGGGGTCAGCGCTCGATGAGCTTCCGCTTGGCCAGGGCGAACTCCTCGTCCGTCAGGGCGCCGCGGCCGTGCAGTTCGGCGAGGCGCTCGATCTGGTCGATCCAGGACGGCCCCTCCTGCCGCGCCTGCCGCGGCACAGGCGTTCCGTCCGGATCCCCGGCCGCGCCGCCTTTACCGCCGACCGCCGTACCCGCATCCGGATCAGGCCTCCGGGCCGCGGCGTTCGCGACCGCGGTGCGGAGCGCGTCGCAGAACGTCTCGATGTCGTCGACGTTCTCCCACCTGTGGGCCCCCGACATCGTCGTGACCTTGAGAAGCGGGCCGATCAGCCGGGACTTGACGGTCTGCACGTCCGTGATGCCGGCCAGCGGTACGGGTACGGCGGCACGGCCCTCCTTGACGTGCAGGAGCCGGTGTGTGGTCAGCACCAGGGTTCCGTTCGTCCATTCCTGACGGGCGCGGGCCGAGGTCACCGCGAGCGGTGCCTCACCCGGCATGGCCGTGTCGTCGACGGCGGCTTCGACCCGGTTCCTGCTGTCCCCGAGCCGGTCGAACGCGATCTCCGCGAGGTCATTCCATTCCATGGGGGCACTCTACGCAGATGTCGCGTCTTCTTGACACCTCTGGGCGATGTCGCGTCTTCTTGACACGTGCGAAACAGCGTGCGGGACCGGAGGGCGGCCGCCGGACTGTCCCAGGCAGCGCTGGCGGAGCTGATCGGGGTCTCCCGTCAGACCGTCAACGCCATCGAGACCGGCAAGTGGGATCCATCGCTCCCGGTCGCCCTGAAACTCGCCCGGACCCTGAGCACCACCGTGGAGGAACTCTTCGATGACACCGAAGACACCGAAGTCACCTGAGACGCCCGGGAACCCGGAGGAGCCCGGTGCACCTGCGCCGCCCAAGTCCCGGAGAGTGCCGAGGAGTCCCGCCATGGTCGCCGTCGCCGCCCTGGCCGGAGCGCTCGCGCTCGGCTGCGCGCTCGCCGGTGCCGTCGGCGGGCAGTTGTGGGGCGGACTGGCCGGTGCTGCCGGATTCGGCTTCCTGGCCTGGGCCTGCGCGAGCGGTGGCCGGGGGGAGGCCGGGCGCATCGTGGCCGGGGGCGACCCGCGGGAGCAGGAGATCGACGTCCTGGCCATGGCCGTATGCGACGGCGTGATCACCGTCGTTCTCGGGGGGTGGCTGATCGCCGCCCTGGCCACGGATGGACCCGCCTGGATCCCCGGCGGCCTGCTGCTGTTGTCCGCAGCCACCTACCTCGTGGCCATCGAAGTCCTGCGCCGCCGGATCTGACCGCCGCACGGGGCCGTGCCCCGCGCCCCTCCCTGTGCCGCCGCACTCGCCGCCGACGCGTCACGCGGGCCGCTCCGGCCTGCCCGAAACCGTCAACGCGCCTCCTCGGAACGGCAGGAGAGGCATCGTCATGCCCGCGAACAACCCTTCCGAGGTGCCGCCGCCCTGGCGGCGCCGCACACCACCCGCCCGACCGGCCCCAACTCGCCCGCACCGCCCGGCGGGTGGCCTCACGCAAAGGTGGCTCACGCAAGGTGGCCTCACCGAAGATGGGCGCACGCAAGGTGGGCGCACGCAAGGTGGGCTCACGCCGGACGTGCCGCGGGCCTCACGCCGCCGCGGGCGTACGGCTGCCGTCGAGGATCACCCGTGCGACGAGCGCCGGGTCATCGCTCATCGGCACATGCCCGCAGCCCGGCAGTCGTACGAGACGCGCACCGGGGATGGCCTCCTTGGCACGGACGCCCTGACGGGGAATCAGCAGACGGTCGCGCGTGCCCCACCCGATCGTGACCGGCATGTCGGGGATGTCGTCAGTGAACACCACGGGGCGACCGGCCGCGAGCGTGGGCCAGAACGCCGCCGCCTCCCGCAGTGCCAGGGTCTCGGCCGCCGCGCCCTCCGCCGAACGCCTTCCGGGCCGCGCGTAGATGGAACTCACGAGCACCGCCCGCCCCGCGGTGGAACGGGACAGCCGTTCCACCACGGTCGGCGGCAGTATCCGGGCTCCGGCGCGCATGCCGCGGAGCAGGCCGAAGGCGTAACGCCGCTCGGCGGGGGACCAGAAGCCGGCGGGGGCCAGGGCGGTCACGGACCGGACGAGCCGGTCGCGGCCCATCGCCAGCGCGAGCAACCCGCCCAGTGAGTTCCCCGCGACATGGGGCCGGCCGAGCTCCAGTGCCTTGCACAGTCCGCCGAGCACCGGCACGACCGTCGCCAGATCGTGCGGTACGCCCTCGGGCAGTGCGGGGGACTCCCCGAAGCCCGGCAGGTCGACGGCGATGACGTCGCGCTCCGCGGCGAGGATGTGCAGCACCGGATCCCAGCCCTGGCGGTGGTGCCCGATGCCGTGCAGGAGCAGCAGCGGCTCGCCGGAGCCGCGCCGCTCGTACACCACCGACACCGGGTGCTTGCCGGTGGGGGATTCGACCGTGAAGGAAACCGTGGCTGGCATGTGGTGCTCCTGACCGTCGCCGTGCGACGCCGGTGGACGGGTGTGCGGTAGACAGGATGTCAGGAACAATTACCGTTCGGTAGCCCGGAGTTCAAGGGCCGCTGCGCGAACGCCCCCCGAATCAGGTCAAAACGGTCGCGACGCGCCGATGTCGCCTGGACAGGGGCCCCGCGGTCGGGTGGGATTGGCGCCGTGGCGAGCGAGAGCGCAACCGATGTCTTCGAAGAGCACCGACCGGTCCTGACCGGCGTCGCGTACCGCATGCTCGGTCGCGTCGCCGATGCCGAGGACATCGTCCAGGAGGCGTGGCTGCGCTGGTCGGGCGCCGACCACGCCACGGTCCGCCAACCGCGAGCCTTTCTCGTACGGATCACCACCCGTCTCGCCATCGACCGGCTGCGGCAGGTGCAGTCGCGGCGTGAGGCCTACGTCGGTCCCTGGCTGCCCGAGCCCATCGCGACCGACTTCGCCGATACGGTCCCGGACGCCGCCGAGCGGGCCGTGCTGGCCGAGTCGGTGTCCTTCGCCGTGCTCGTCGTCCTGGAATCCCTCTCACCGCTGGAGCGCGCCGTGTTCGTGCTCCGCGAGGCGTTCGGGTACCCGTACGCGGAGATCGCCGGGGTCCTCGACCGCTCCGAGCCCGCCGTACGGCAACTCGCCGGCCGGGCGCGGCGTCATGTGGAGGAGCGCAGGCCGCGGTTCCCCGTCGACCCGCAGGAACAGCGCGACCTCACCGAGCGATTCCTCGCCGCGGCGACGGGCGGCGAGATCGACGAGCTGCTGGCGCTGCTCGCGCCCGACGTACGCCTGGTCGGCGACAGCGGCGGCAAGGCCAAGGCCCCATTGCGCGTCATCGAGAGCGCGGACAAGGTCGGCCGCTTCCTGTTCGCCGTGTCGCACGAGCCGCTCGAGGATCTGCGGGTCGTCTTCCGCGAGATCAACGGTGTCCCCTCGATGCTGATGCTTGTCGGGGGGAAGCCGGACACCGTCATGTCCCTGGACCTGACGGAGGACGGCCGGATCGCGTGCGTCTACATCGTGCGGAACCCCGACAAGCTCGCCGCCCTTGCGCCGTGAGCGGTCTCCGAGGTGTGCCGGGCCCCGGACCGTACCGGTCGGCTTCGGCGGGACTGCCGGCTCCGGCCGATCTACAGCCCGCCCGAGACCCGCAGCACCGCGCCCGTCGTGTACGAGGCCTCGGCGGAGAGCAGCCAGGCGACCGCGGCCGCGACCTCGTCGGGCTCGCCGGGGCGGCGCACCGGTACCCGCTCCGGATTCCGCCAGGGCCGCTCCGGATCGCCCATCGAGGCGTGGATGTCCGTGAGGATCATGCCGGGCTGCACGGAGTTCACCCGGACCCCCTCGGGGCCGAGTTCCTTGGCGAGGCCGACCGTCATGGCGTCCACGGCAGCCTTGGCGGCGGCATAGTGCACGTACTCGCCCGGGCTGCCCAGCGTGGCCGCGGCCGACGAGATGTTGACGATCGCCCCGCCGCTGCCGCCGTACCGCGTCGACATCTCGCGTACGGCGCGACGCGCACAGAGCATGGCGCCCGTCACGTTCACATCCACCACGCGGCGCATCACCTCGGGCGAGGTGTCCGCGAAGCGGCCGAGCGGTCCGGTGATGCCGGCGTTGTTGACGAGTCCTGTGACCGGCCCGAGTGTCTCCCCGACCCTGTCGAAAAGGGTCTCGACCTGCTCCTCGACCGTCGTGTCCGCCTGGACGACGACGGCTTCCGAGCCCGCGTCCCGTACGGCGGCGGCCGTCTCCTCGGCGGAGTCCCGGTCCCGCTCGTATCCGATGCCGATACGGTGCCCGGTGCGCGCCAGCCGCACGGCCACGGCGGCTCCGATCCCGCGACTTCCCCCGGTGACCACGGTGATCCGGTCCATGGTGCGTCGCCCCCTTCCGCCGGTGACGCCTGCCGCTCCGGCGATGATCGCCGACGCTACACGGCGCGACCCTCCGGTCACCGGGCCGGACCCTCGCGAACGCCGTGTGAACGCTGTGCGGCGGTGCCGCGGGAGCCGCGCAACGGACCGAGGATTGGTCTTGACCAAGGCTGGGGCCCGCCCTATCGTCGCAGAGATAGTGCAAGAACCTTTAATAAACAAGGGCGTTAATATCCCCTCCCCCCGGCTCCGCCAGGGGGACCCCGGGGACACGGAGATCGTGGAGGACTGGGTGGGGACCACGCAGCTTGAATCAGTTCCGGAGCCCAAGTACTGGCACCTGAAGACCGTGCTCAGCGAGGCGCTGGACTCCGAGTTCGAGGTGGGCGAGATCCTGCCCAACGAGCGCGAACTCGCCGCCCGGTTCGGCGTCGCGCGTGCCACCCTGCGCCAGGCGCTCGAGCAGCTCGAACTCGAAGGCCGGCTCCAGCGGCGCCGCGGCGTCGGCACCACCGTGGCCCCGCCTCGCATGGGCGTCAACGTCGGCCCCGAGGATCACGCGTGGCCCGGCTCGGGCGTCGACGCCTGGCAGCCGGTCGACTGCGAGATGGCCACCCCTCCCGCTCTCGTCGGACGCCTGCTCGACACCGACCCCGAGGAGCAGGTCCACGGCGTGCGCCGTACCCGTGGGACGCACGGCCAGCAGGTCGCCGCGGAGCTGCTCTACGTCCCTGCCGGATCGGTGCCCGGACTCACGGCCATCGACCAACTCGGCGGCGCCGCGCGGGCGCGCGCCGTGCTGCGCGAACTGCAGCGCCTGGAGCTGGAGGGGCAGGACCGCTCCGTCGAACTCGGCTCGGCCCGCGCAGAGGACGCCAAGCAGCTCGACCGCCTGCCGGGTTCGCCCGTACTGGTCGTCACGGCACGCTACTTCGCGGAGGGCCGTACGGTCGCGGTCGGCGTGGCCACGTACCGCGCGGACACCTGCCGGCTGACCTTCGGTGAGACGGGGTCCGTGCAGATCGGCCACCCGGACGAGGAGCGCCGCGCCTCCTGACCCGTAGGGCACGTGCTGACCCTCTGGAGGGCATGTGCCGTCTCCTTGACGCGATGGGCGGTCAACGGGCCCTGCCGCCGCCGGACATGGCGGTGACAGGGCCCCTTTCGGCGAGCTGCCGGGCGCGTTCACGGCTTGGAGGGATGGGTGCCGGGACGTACGTGTGCCAGGGCGTGCCGGCCCGCCGCGCAGCCTCAGCGACGTCAGCTGTCCGGAGAACCCCCGCGGTGCCGTGCTCGCGATGATCGACAGCCGGGCCGTCGGACAGGGAGGTGCCCGGTTGCGTCGTGTTCGTGACCTCCGTGACCTCCGTGACCGCCTCGGCCGCGCCGCGCCCGGTGACCACCCGTACGGTGTCGCCGTCGCTGAGACCGCGCGCGAGCGTCCTGGGAGGCTGACGCGCGGTGCGCCTGCGGCGTCCCGGCGGCGCCGGTTCGGGTCACGGTCCCGCGGCCGGGCGGGTTCAGCGGCGGGCGGTCACCGTGCGCTCGACCGCGAAGAGTTGCTCCTCGACATGGTCCAGGGCCAGGCGCAGTGCGCCCGTCGACACGGCCGCCTCGCCCAGCATCGACAGCTCGACCCGCGGCGGTCGCAGGCAGTAGCGGGCGAGTTCGCTCCGCAAAGGGTCCAGTACCCCGTCGAGTCCGGCCGCCCAGCCACCCACGATCACCAGCTCGGGGTCGAGGGCCAGCACCAGGGCCGCCACGTCGTGCACAAGCCGCCGGATGAACCGTTCCACGGCCTGCCGCGCCCGCTCGTCGCCGCTCCGGGCCTGCGCGAACACCCGCGTCACGGCGGCCTCGTCGAGCGGGGGCAGGGGTTCGCCGGTCGGCGACAGTACCTGCTCCGGCGTCGCCTCCCGTCCCAGCAGGTGCAGCGCGCCGATCTCGCCCGCCGCCCCGCCGTAACCGCGGTGCAGACGGCCGCCGATGAGCGAGCCCGCGCCGGGACTGAGACCGGCGAGGACGAAAACGATGTCATCGGAGCCGATGCCCGCACCCTTCCAGTGCTCGGCGACCGCGGCCGCGTTGGCGTCGTTCTCCACCAGTACGGGGCAGCTGAAGGACCTTTGCAGCCGCTCGCCGAGCGCCAGTTCCGTCCACCCGGGCAGCGCGGTGCACAGCCGCACCGTCCCGTCCGCCTCGACGATGCCGGGGGAGCCCACGCCGACGGCACGCAGCGAGCCGCGCGCCACACCGGCCCTCCGCAGCAGATCGGCGACCGCCGCCCGGACCCGTTCGAGCCGCTCGTCGGCGGACGCCGTCTCCGGTACGTCGCGTACCACCGACCCGGCCACGCTTCCGCTCAGGTCGGAGAGCACGGCTGCTACCCGGTGCGGGCCGATCTCGATGCCGAGAAGGTGCCCGGCCTCGGCGTGGAAGCGGAAACGGCGCGCGGGGCGGCCCTGGCGCCGCGCTTCGCCCTCGGCGGCGGGCGCCTCGCGCACCAGGCCGATCTCGATCAGCCCCTCGACGACTCCCTCGACGGTCGGCCGCGAGAGGCCGGTGATCTGGACGAGGTGGGTCAGCGTGGCCGCTCCGGCGTCCCGCAGCGCGTACAGCACCACCGCCGAATTGATCCGTCGCAGCAGGGACGGGTCCCCACCGGTGAGCCGCGCCAAGACCCGGGCCTCCCTCCAGTCCGTGTGAGCCGGATCGTAGCCGCTGGGCTGCGGGGCGGCGAGCCGCGCGGCGCCGCCTCTCGGGGATCGGCCGCCCCGGCCCCGCACGCGACCGCCGGCAGGGCCGGAACCCGGGGCACCGGCCCCGGATGCGCGTACGGAGCGGGGACACGTGCGGCACCGGGCCACGTCAGCCCGCTGCCGGTGCGGGGATCGTTGCAGGGACCTGCGGCGGAATTCGTCCTGACGCTTCGCCAATTGTCGGCAGCGCCGGGTTTACTGACGTTATGGACAGCACCACCGCTCACCTGGCCGCCCTCGATCGCCTGCGCGTCCTCCCCTTCCCCGCGCGGCGGAGCGCGGAACACGGCGTCGAGAGCGGTCCGGGTTTCCATGTCGCCCAACTCGAGTACAGCGACCGGTTCGGCGACGACGACGTCACCGTCGTACAGGACGCGCGGGAGGAGTTCGAGTCGGAACTGCAGGTGCTCGTCCAGGTGCTGACCTACCGGTGGGGTGTGCCCGAACGCCTGGGACTCGATGGGTACTTGGAGCGTTCCGCGATGGGCGAGCCGGTGCCGGAGCCGCTGCGCACACTGAGCGCGTTCGTCGGGGAGGTGCACACCTGGAGCGTCGACGGCCGGTGGGTCGCGCTCGGGATCAGCCGGGACGAGCCTCAGGCGCCCCAGCGCGTCCAACTCGTCGCCGCCATAGGGGGAGTGGCCCTGACAGCGTCGGGATGACGCCCTGATGCGGTGCCGGGCCGGCGATTGCGGCGCCGGGGCCAGGGGGTGCAGGGTCCGCGATACGGCGGCGGGTGTCAGCCCCGGCCATCCGGCCGGGCGTCCGGCAGGCCGGCCGCCTCGCGGAGCCGGGCGAACTCCTCTGCCATGGCGGGCAGCGTCCAATGGGCGTTCAGACCACTCGGGTTGGGGAGCACCCAGATGTGCGTACCGCCGATCACCGGCTCCTGCCGACCGATCTTCGCCCTGCGGTCGCCGAAGGCGACGCGATAGGCGGTCACGCCGACCACGGCCAGCCACCGCGGCTCGTACCGCTCCACCTTGTCCCGCAGGACGCGGCCGCCCTCACGCAGCTCCTCGTCGGTGAGTTCGTCGGCCCGTGCCGTCGTGCGCGCGGCGACATTGGTGATGCCGAGTCCGTGGCCGAGCAGTTCGCGCTGTTCCGCGGGGGCCAGCTGCCGCGGGGTGAAGCCCGATGCGTGGAGTGCGGGCCAGAACCGGTTGCCGGGACGGGCGAAGTGATGGCCCGTCGCGCCGGACATCAGCCCCGGGTTGATGCCGCAGAACAGAACCCGCAGGCCGCCGGCGAGCACGTCGTCGAGCGTGCGGTCGCGGGCGGCCTCCAGCTCCTCGGGAGTCGGGCGGGTCAGAGGATCGCTCCGGGTGCGTATCCGGCGGCCCCCGGGTGCTGCTCCAGAACCTGCTCGATACGGCGGACGACGGCGGCCACCTGGTCGGCCGCGGCGCCCGTGAAGGACAGACGGTCGGCCATCAGCGCGTCCAGCTGCGCCCGGTCCAGCGGAATGCGCTCGTCGTCGGAGAGGCGGTCGAGCAACTCGTTGCGCTCCACGCCCTTCTCCCGCATGGCGAGTGCGGACGCGACCGCGTGCTCCTTGATCACCTCGTGCGCGATCTCCCGGCCGACGCCGGCCCGCACCGCACCCATCAGCACCTTGGTCGTGGCGAGGAACGGCAGGTAGCGGTCGAGCTCACGCGCGACGACCGCGGGGAAGGCTCCGAACTCGTCCAGCACGGTCAGGAAGGTCTCCAGCAGCCCGTCGAAGGCGAAGAAGGCGTCCGGCAGCGCGACGCGGCGCACCACCGAGCAGGAGACGTCGCCCTCGTTCCACTGGTCGCCCGCCAGCTCGCCGGTCATCGAGGCGTAGCCGCGGAGGATCACCGCGAGACCGTTGACGCGCTCGCAGGAGCGGGTGTTCATCTTGTGCGGCATCGCGGACGAGCCGACCTGGCCGGGCTTGAAGCCCTCGGTCACCAGCTCGTGGCCGGCCATCAGGCGGATGGTCTTGGCGAGGGAGGACGGCGCGGCGGCGAGCTGGACGAGCGCGCTGACCACGTCGTAGTCCAGGGACCTCGGGTAGACCTGTCCGACCGAGGTGAACGCCTGGGAGAAACCGAGGTGTTCGGCGATCCGGTGCTCGAGGTCCGCCAGCTTCTCGGTGTCGCCGCCGAGCAGGTCCAGCATGTCCTGCGCGGTGCCGACGGGGCCCTTGATGCCGCGCAGCGGGTACCGGCCCAGCAGATCCTCCATGCGCCCGTACGCCACGAGCAGCTCGTCCGCCGCGGTCGCGAAGCGCTTCCCGAGGGTGGTGGCCTGCGCGGCCACATTGTGCGAACGGCCCGCCATCACCAGCTCGGCGTGCTCGGCCGCCAGCCGGCCCAGGCGCGCCAGCACGGCGACCGTGCGGTCACGGACGAGCTCCAGGGAAAGCCGGACCTGGAGCTGCTCGACGTTCTCGGTGAGATCCCGGGAGGTCATCCCCTTGTGCACGTGCTCGTGCCCGGCCAGGGCGTTGAACTCCTCGATCCGGGCCTTCACGTCGTGCCGGGTGACCTTCTCGCGCTCCGCGATCGAGGCGAGGTCGACCTGGTCGAGAACGCGCTCGTAGTCGGCCAGGGCCTGCTCCGGAACCTCGATGCCGAGGTCCTTCTGCGCGCGGAGCACGGCCAGCCAGAGCCGCCGCTCCAGGGTCACCTTGTACTCGGGGGACCACAGCACGGCGAGCTCCGCGGAGGCGTAGCGGCCGGCGAGGACATTGGGGATGCGGGGCTTGGAGGTCACGTGACCAGATTCTACTGGGCGTTCCCGCAGGCCAGCGCCCCGGCCCGGTGCGCTGCTCCGACGCAGGCCCGGGCGCCGTTTCGTAGGTCCGTACAACCGCGGTACGGGGCACGGTGCCGCCCGGGGGATGCTCTTGGGGCCGTCTCCTCGCGCCGCTCCTTCCCTCAGGCCTCGTACGGCAGGAGCTCCGCGCGCTTGGGCGGGCGGCCGTCACCGGAGGAGCGGCCCGACAGCCGCCGCCCGACCCACGGCACGAGATGCTCGCGAGCGAAGCGGGCGTGCCCGGCCTGCCGTACGTGCCAGGGCGCCGGGGCGGCAGGGGGCAGCGGCTTGCGCCAGTCCCACTCCGGGGTGTGACCCAGCGCCTGCCACACCGCTTCGGTCACCCGCCGGTGCCCCTCGGCGTTCAGATGCAGGCGGTCGGCCGCCCACATCCGGGGATCGCCGAGCACCGTGCCGCCGAAAAGGTCCACGAGCACCGCGTCGTGCCGCTCCGCCAGATCCTCGAGGATGGCGAACAGCTGGTGCATACGCGGCAGAAAGCGCGTACCGAAGGGCCCTTGCCGCGCCGGGCTGCGCATGAGGACGAGCCGGCGGCAGTTGGGGGTGAGCTTGGTGACGGCCTGTTCGAGGCGGTCGCGGACCATGCCGAAGTCGCAGGAGGGACGCAGCGCGTCGTTGAGCCCGCCGACCAGAGTGATCACATCCGCGCCCATCGCGGCGGCGTGGTCCACCTGCTCGTCGACGATCTGCCCGATCAGCTTGCCGCGCACCGCGAGGTTGGCGTACCGGAAGCCGGGGGAGCGCGCAGCGAGGCGTCCCGCGAGGAGGTCGGCCCAGCCGCGGTAGGTGCCGTCGGGCAGGCCGTCCGACATGCCTTCGGTGAAGGAGTCGCCGACCGCGACAAGACTGGTGTAGGGGGCATTGGTTTCCATGGCGCGGGGATCCTATCCGGCGCCGTTTCGCGGCCTGCACCCGGATGCCCCTGTGGCGCGGGACCGCCGTCCGGTGGCGGGCTCGTGCCGGCCCCGGAGTCGGTCGCCCGCGGAACGCGCCCCGCATTCGGCCGACTTGGGCACAGGAATTGACGGTGAACCGACCCGGCGGCGCCGGATGGCGTACAAGTAATCAGCCGATTTCCGCCGACGGAGCCGCTCCGTCGATTTCCCCGACCCGTGCAGGATCGATGTGCCGCAGTGCGGAGACCGTGAACGCCGTCGCGAACTCTCCTGCCGTCGAAGCGTCGAGTGAATCATTCGCGAGTGCATAGCGAGCACCCTCGAGCGTCAGTCCCACGATCATCGAAGCGCACAGTTCCGCACTCACACCCCAGCGGCCCCTTCCGTGGCGTTCGGTGAAGTCGCGAATGCGTACGGCGATTTCCGCGGTGGTGACACGCGCGAGCCGGTCCCGGGTGGTGGTCGCGGGGCCCACGGGGTCGGTGCCGAAGAGCAGCAGGAATTTCGGGGGGTGCTGGGCCGCGTAGCCGAAAAGCGTGGTCATGCCCGCTCGGATCTGGCCTTCCAGGGGGAGCTCGGCGGCAGACGCGAAGGCATCGGAGAGGTGAGCACCGAGTGATTCGGCGGACCACTCAGCGCATCGCCGATAGAGATCGTCTTTGTTGCCGAAATGGGCATAGAGAGTCGGCTTGCTCGTTCCGGCTCGGGCTGCGATGTCGTCCATCGTGGCTGCGCGGAAGCCGAGTTCGGCGAATACCGTGCAGGCGACATCGAGCATGTCCTCGTCACTCGGTCGACCGATCATGTACCGCACTTTACTTCTCGGTAAAGCCAAATTAGGGTTTACCGGGCAGTAGACCAGTCACAGTGATACGTGTCATTTTCCCGATACGGGAAGCGCCTCACCGTTTGGTCGCACCGGGCCGGCGTCTCCGCGCCGCCGGCCAAGGCCGTACTGGAGACCCGATGCACCACCCACCCATATCCGGGGCCCCGGAGGAAGCCCCTCCGCACAGAGCGGAGGGCAGCGTCCTCGCGAGTGTGCCCCGACAGGACGGCCACCGAGCCGGACCGTGGCATCTTCCCAGTGACCCCGCGGCCTGCCGGAGCGCCCGGCGAGCAGTACGCGCCGTCCTCGCCGACTGGGAGCTCGAACACCTCACGCACACCGCCGAGCTGCTGGTGAGCGAGCTCGTCGGCAACGCACTTCTGCACACCGACGGCCCCCTCCGCCTCACGGTCGAGCGGCGCAAGACCCTGCGCTGCCGCGTCGAGGACCGGAGCCGGGAAATGCCGCACCGGCGAGCGGCGGCTCCGGAGGACGAGAACGGCCGCGGGCTGGAACTCGTCCACCGCATGTCCACGAACTGGGGTGTGGAGCAGACCCGGGACGGCAAGTCGGTCTGGTTCGAACTCGGCTGAGCCCCTGAGCCCCTGAGCCCCTGAGCCCCTGAGCCCCTGAGCCCCTGAGCCCCTGAGCCCTTAAGCCCTGAGCCGGTGAGCCGCTGAGGCCCCGGGCCCTGCCCCTTCAGCCCCGCTCCTCGGGGCCCGCAGCGCTGAGACCAGCCGTCACGAACGCCCGCACCGCCTGAGCCCGGAACCCCCGAGCCCGGAACCCCCTGAGCGCGGAACCCCCTGAGCCCGGAACCCTCTGACCCCGGATCCCTAGAGCCCTGAACCTCTGGAGCGCGGATCCCCCTGAGCGCGGATCCCCCTGAGCCCGGAACCCTGGAGCTGGGGCACATGGAGCGTTACGCACTCCCGCCCGGCCCCGCCTCAGCCGTCCTGCGGCAGCAGCCGCCCCTCCGCCATCTCCCGCCGCGTGCCGGTGAACCGGGACCGCAGGCGGCGGTCGTGCGACACCACGACGAGCGTTCCCGCGTACCCCGCGAGCGCCTGCTCCAGTTCCTCCACCAGCCCCAGTGACAGATGGTTCGTCGGCTCGTCCAGCAGCAGCATCTCCACGGGCCGGGTCAGCAGCCGGGCCAGGGTGAGCCGTCGGCGCTGGCCCACCGACAGCCCGTTCACCGGGACCTGGAAGTCTTCCTCGCGGAAGAGCCCCAGTGCGGCGAGGTCTTCGGCGTGTTCCTCCGGATCGCCGGCCCGTCCCTCGGCGAACGCGGCCAGCAGCGGCCGCCGTGAGGCGATGGCAGGAACCTCCTGCGGCAGTCTGCCGATCCGCTGCGGCAACCGGACATCGCCCCGGTCGGGCGCCAGCTCGCCGGCGAGCACCCGGAGCAGCGTCGTCTTCCCCGCGCCGTTCGGGCCCATCACCAGCAGCCGTTCGCCCGCGCCCAGTGCGAGCCGCTCCACCGACAACCGGCCGTCGACCGTCACATCCGCCAGTTCGGCGACAGGCTCCTCGGCATCCGCTCCGGGACCGTTCTCCGCCTGCCCGCCCCGGATGGCCACAGTGAAGCGCAGCGGGTCCGGCGGGCGCGGCACCGGCTCGGCGGCCAGCCGCTTCAGCCGCTCACGGGCATTGCGCACCCGGCCCGAGAGCTGGCTCTCCACCGACCGCTGGTGCTTGGTCCACGCGGGCCGTTCGCTCATCCGCCAGCCGGTCGTCATACGTGCCGAACCCGCCGAGGCCAGCTCCTCCTGCCGTGCGATCTCCTCCCGCCAGTCGCGGTAGCGCTGCTCCCAGCGGTTCCGTTCCGCGGCCTTCTGCTGGAGGAAACCGGTCCAGCCGCCGCCGTAGCGCGCGACCGACAGCCGGTCGCCGTCCACCTCCACCACCGTGTCGGCCACCCGGTCCAGGAACTCCCGGTCGTGCGTGACCGCCACGAGCGTGCCCTTGTGCACCCGTAGCCTCTCCTCCAGCCAGGCGACCGCCTCCTCGTCCAGATGGTTCGTCGGCTCGTCGAGCAGCAGCAGTTCGGGCGAGGAGGTCAGGACGCAGGCGAGCGCGAGCCGTGACTGCTCGCCGCCCGAGAGCGTGCCGAGCAGCCGGTCCCGGTCCAGGCCGGGGAGGCCGAGGGCGTGCAGTGCGGTGTCCAGCCGGGTCTCGGAGAGATAGCCGTCCCGCACCTCGTACGCCGTGACCAGATCGCCGTACGCCGCCACCTCCTGCCCGTCCGCGGTGCCGAGGGACGCCTCCGCCTCGCGCATCCGCCGCTCCAGGTCGCGCAGATCGGCGAGCGCCTCGTCGATCACCTCGCGGACCGTGGAGCGGGCGGGCAGTTCGAGGCTCTGCGGGAGGTAGCCGACGCCACCGTCGGCGGTGACGGTGACCCGGCCTTCGTCCGGGGCCTGGCGGCCGGCGATGATCCGCAGCAGGGTCGACTTTCCCGAGCCGTTGTCGCCGATGACGCCCACGTGCTCGCCGGGAGGGACGCGCAGGGACACCTGCTCCAGCACCGGCCGGCCGGGGTAGCCGACCGAGACCGCGTCCACCACGAGCTGGGACGTCATCCGCGATCCTTCCTCAGGTGGTGCACGATGCCGGTCCCCGCGGTCGGGCGGCACGGCCGGGTGCCCGGGTCCGTACGACCGAGTGTCCCGGCGCGTACGCCCGCATGTCCGCTCCGCAGGGAACATGTCCGGTCCGCGGGGAAGGGGCCTGCTCAGGCGGAAGGCGCCTTGCCGACCAGTTCCCGCAGTACGTCCTCCATGGTGACCATTCCGTCCAGCCTGCCGTCGTCATCGATCACCACCGCGACATGCGTGCCACTGCTCCGCAGCGCGCCCAGGGCGTCGTCCAGCGGCATCGACGCGGTGACCCGCGCGATCGGCCGCAGCGCGCTCCCGTGGAACGGCTTGTCCCGGGCCCGGACGTCGAGTGCGTCCTTGACGTGCAGATAGCCCAGGATCTGGTCGCCGTCGACCACGGGGAACCGCGAGAATCCGGATTCCGCGGACAGCCGCTCCAGCCCCTCCGGCGTCACCGTGACCGAGGCCGTGACCACGCGCTCGACCGGGACCACCACCTGGCGTACGGGCCGGCGGCCCAGCTCCAGGGCGTCGCGCAGCCGCTCGGTGGCGCGGTCGTCGAGCAGTCCGGCCTGGCTGGAGTCGGCCACCATACGGGCCAGCTCGTCGTCCGAGAACGTCGCCGGCACCTCGTCCCGAGGCTGGACGCGCAACAGCTTCAGCAGGGAGTTCGCGAAGGCGTTGACGGCGAAGATCACCGGACGCACGGCGCGCGTCATCGCCACCATCGGCGGGGCCAGCAGCAGCGCTGCGCGGACGGGCTCCGCCAGCGCCACGTTCTTCGGCACCATCTCGCCCAGCAGCATGTGCAGATATGTCGCCACGGAGATCGCGATGACGAACGAGATGGGGTGGATCAGCCCGCCCGGCAGGCCCACCGCGTGGAACAGCGGCTCCAGCAGATGGGCGATCGCCGGTTCCGCGACGACACCGAGCACCAGCGTGCTCAACGTGATGCCGAGCTGGGCCGCGGCCATCACGACGGTGATGTGCTGGAGGCCCCACAGCGCGCTGCGCGCCCGCCGGTCGCCCCGCTCGGCGAGCGGCTCGACCTGGCTGCGGCGGACCGAGATCAGTGAGAACTCGGCGCCGACGAAGAAGGCGTTGGTGACCAGCGTCAGCAGGCCGATGAAGAGCTGCAGAAGGATCATCGGTCGGCGCCTTCCTCGTGACCGGACCCCGACGGGGCGTCCGGCGGCTGGTGCAGCCGCACTCGTGCGGCCCGGTGGCCCGTCGCGTCCACGACCTCGATCCGCCAGTCGGCCACCTCCACGACGTCGCCCTGCTCCGGGATCCGGCCGAGCTCGGTGGCCACCAGTCCGGCGAGCGTCTCGTACGGCCCCTCGGGCGCGTGCAGGCCGATGTCCTCGAGCTGATCCGTACGGATCGCGCCGTCCGCGTCGTACTTCGCCCACCCGTCGGCGTCGATGCCCGCGGGCGCCAGGTCCGGCACCTCGAGCGGGTCGTGCTCGTCGCGGACCTCGCCTACGACCTCCTCGACGATGTCCTCCAGAGTGACGACGCCCGCCGTACCGCCGTACTCGTCGATGACGACGGCCATGGCGTGCTTGGGGGAGAGCCGGTCCAGCAGGCGGTCCACGGTCAGTGACTCGGGGACGAGGACGGGCTCGCGCATGATTTCCGAGACCGGTCGCGACGCGCGCTGGTCGGCCGGAACGGCCACGACGTCCTTGATGTGGGCGGTGCCGATCACGGTGTCGAGGTTGTCGCGGTAGACGGGGAAGCGCGAGAGGCCGGTGGCCCGGGTGGCGTTGGCGATGTCCTCCGCCGTGGTCCGTATGTCGAGGGCGACGACCTGGACCCGCGGCGTCATGACGTTCTCCGCCGTCAGTTCGGCGAGGCGGAGCATCCGGACGAACAGCTCGGCGGTGTCCCCCTCCAGGGCACCTTCCTTGGCCGAGTGCCGTGCGAGCGCGACCAGTTCCTGCGGTCCGCGGGCGGACGCCAGTTCCTCGGTGGGTTCGAGACCCATGCGGCGCACCAGGCGGTTGGCAGTGGAATTGAGATGACCGATCAGCGGGCGGAACGCCGTACTGAACGCGTGCTGAGGGCCCGCCACATGCCGGGCCACCGACAGCGGTCGGGAGATCGCCCAGTTCTTGGGCACGAGTTCGCCGACCACCATCAGGATGACGGTCGAGACGGCCGTACCGAGGACCAGGGCCGCCGAGGACGCGGCGGAGCCGGGAATCCCGGCGGCCTCCAACGGGCCCGTGAGCAGCTTGCCGAGCGACGGTTCGGCGAGCATGCCGATGACCAGGCCGGTGACGGTGATGCCGAGTTGTGCCCCGGAGAGCTGGAAGGTGAGGGTCCGTACGGCCTTGAGCGCCGTGTCCGCGCCACGCTCGCCCTCGGAGGCGGCCTTCTCCAGGACACTGCGCTCGACCGTGGTCAGCGAGAACTCGGCCGCCACGAAGACGCCGCAGGCAAGCGTCAGCAGGAGGGCGAGCACCAGCAGCAGCACTTCGGTCATCGGTACACCTCCCATCCATGATCGGGCAGGGGAGGAAGGACCGCGGAACGATCTGTTCTACGGGGACTGCAGGGAGGCTCGCCCATCGGCGGACGCTCACACCTTTCACGTCATGAGGAAGGGACCACTCAGGGTAAAGGACGGGCAAAGGGCGGTCCGGGGCCGGGCAACCGGGCGCGAGGGACAGCGTGCCAGAGCCGCAGGGCCCGGCAGGTGAGGCGCGTCAGCCCGCGAGCGGCTTGACCCAGCGGCTCCACTCCGGCTGCGGGGCGTATCCGGCTGCGCTCCACGCGTGGTGCGCGAGCTCGTTCCCGTCCAGCACCATCGCGTCGCCGCGCCGTCCGCCGAGTGCGGTGAACCGCTCCTCCGCGGCGCGCAGCAGCGCCGTCGCGACCCCCTGCTCCCGGTGGGCGGGATGCACAGCGAGGCGGTAGAGGTGGCAGCGCCAGCCGTCGAACCCGGCGATGAGCGTGCCGGCGAGCCCGCCGGCGCGCTCGGCCAGCAGGAGCGCCTCCGGGTCGCGGGCGATCAGCCGGGCGAGTCCCTCGGTGTCGTCGCTGATGCTGGTGCCCTCGGCCGCTTCCGTCCAGAAGGCCAGGACCGAGTCCAGGTCCGCGGCTGTGGCCGACCGTATCCGCAGATCGTTCATGCCGACATCCCATCACCGGGCCGCCGGGGCGGTCGAGCGGGATTCCGGTATGGGGAGGCTCGCCATGGGATCAGTCGCCGCCGAGCTCTTCGATCACCGGGCCGAACACCTCCAGATACTGGTCCAGCACGGTGATGTACGAGAAGCCGAACCGCTCCCGGTGCTCGCGGAGCTGCTCCGCTATCTCCTTGACCGAGCCGGTGAGCAGCGCCGGATGCCCCAGAAGCTGGTCCTCGGACAAGTCCGGTGCGTGCGGGGCGAGTTCGCGCACGGCGGAACGGCGGTCCCGGCAGACCGCCACCCGCTGGACCAGATGGTTGAGCTGGGCCTCCTTCGTCCGGCCGGCCTCGGAGGCGAAGCGGCGATAGGCGGCGACCCGCTCCTCCAGCGCCTCCGGCGAGAGGAGCCGCAGCGTGCCGTCCGGCTTCCCGGGCGCTTGCGTGGCGCCGGTGAAGGCGGCGATGTCCGCGTGCCGGGCGGTCAGTCGCAGGACGCGGTCGCCGTTGCCGCCGAGCAGCAGCGGGGGACGGGGCGACTGGGCGGGGCGCGGGAGGTGGTTCTCGTCGGCCAGCAGCCGCTCCACCTCGGTGACGGTGCGCTGCAGATGGTCCACCCGCTCGCCGGGTGAACCCCACGGCAGTCCCGCCGCGTCGTGCTCGGCCTTCACATAGCCGGTGCCGAGGCCGAGTTCGAGACGGCCGCCGGTGAGGACGTCGGTGGTGGCCACCTCGCGGGCCAGCAGCGCGGGGTTCCAGAACCCGGCGTTGAGCACGAAGGTGCCCAGACGCGGCTTCTCCGTCACCTCGGCGGCCGCGATCAGCGCGGGGAACGGGGCCGGCCATCCGAGGTGGTCCGGGGCCAGGATGACGTCGTAGCCCAGCTGTTCGGCACGCCGGCACTTGGCGCGGAAGTCATCGCCCGTGCCGTAGGTGTAGAGATTCACGCCGAACCGGAACGCCCGCCCCATGAGACCCCTCCTCGCTCGCTCCCCGTCCGACGCTATCGGAGCAGACCTCCGCTTGGCGGGGAATCGTGTCGAAGATGTGTTCACCGGGTGTGAACAGAGGCCTGAACAGAGGCCTGAGCAGAGGCCTGAGCAGAGGCCTGAACAGTGGCCTGAACAGGGGCCCTATTCATGGGCGATGGCGGCCAGGACGTTCATCCGCGCAGCGCGCAGCGCCGGAAGCAGGGCCGCCGCAAGACCCACCACGACCGACCCTGCCACGACCGCCGCCACCGTCAGCCACGGAATCGCCAGCGCCTTCATGGCCTCCAGGGCCAGCACCTGCTGGACCGCCAGCCCCCAGGCGAAACCGAGGGCCAGCCCCAGTACGGCGCCGAAGACCGCGATGACCACCGACTCCAGCCGGATCATGCGCCGCAGTTGGGTGCGCGAGAGGCCGATGGCGCGCAGCAGACCGATCTCGCGGGTGCGCTCGACGACCGACAGCGCAAGGGTGTTGACGACCCCCAGCACCGCGATGACGATCGCCAGGCCCAGCAGCGCGTAGACCAGATACAGCAGGACCGCGATCCGGCCGCGGACCAGCTCCTTGTAGTCGGCCTGGTCCCGCACCTGGACCTGCGGGAACGGCTCCAGGGTGCGTTCGAGCCGGTCGCGAAGGAGCGGAGGATCGGTGCCGGGCGCCGCGTTGGCGTACACCGCGGCGTCCTGCGCGCCCGGAAGGTACTTCTCCAGCGTCGCCAACCGCAGGAAGAAGCCGCCCTGGGTGCCGAACCCTTCGCCCGTCTCCATGTCCGTGAGCGCGCCCACGGTCAGTGTCGTCTTCCGCCCGTTGGCGAACTGCGTCTCGATCCTGCTGCCGATACGGATCCGGTGCTCGTCCGCGTATGCCTTCTGCAGGGCGATCCGGCCGGGTGCGAGGGCGGAGGCGGTGTTCCCGGCGGCGTACTCCATGTTCACCACCCGGTCCAGGCCCGGGTCGAAGCCCGCGCCGGTGGTCCGGACCGTCTTCCCGTCGGGCAGCGTCAGCCGCATCGGCGCGAACCGCTCCCGTACGAGGGTGCCGACGCCCTCCGTCTTCCGCATCCGGTCGGTGATCTCCTGCGGGAAGGGCGTGAAGTTGCGGTTCTGCACGACGAAGTCGGAGCCGAGCTGACGGTCGATCTGCTGGTCGAAGGACTTCGTCATCGACTCCCCGGCCACCGACAGGCCGGTGACGAGGGCGAGTCCGACCATCAGCGCCGCCGCCGTCGCTCCCGTACGGCGCGGGTTGCGCAGCGCGTTGCGCTGGCTCATCCGGCCCACCGGGCCGAACACCCGCGGGAAGGCCCCGCCCAGGACGCGGATCACCGGGCGTACGAGCAGTGGGCCCGCCACGACCATCGCGACCAGGGTGAGGACGAGCCCCACCAGCAGGAGCAGGGTGGCCTCCGCGGTCTCGGTGGCCCGTGCACAGCCCCCCAGCGCCGCCGCCCCGCCCGCCCCGAGCACCGACCCCACGATCGCCCGCATCCGCAACGGTCGCCCCACGCCCGCCACTTCGATGTCGGCGAGCGCCGCCATGGGGGAAACGCGGGAGGCGCGCCGCGCGGGCAGATAGGCGGCGACGAAGGTGACGCCGACGCCCACCACGTAGGCCGAGACCGGGGCCTGCCAACCGAACGCCATCTCGGCCGCGTCCAGGTTCATCCCCAGCAGGGACATCAGCGAAATGAGCCCCGCGGCGAGCCCGATGCCCGCGACCAGCCCCAGTGTCGAGCCGATGAGACCGAGCAGCAGTGCCTCGGCGAGGACGGAGCGGCGCACCTGGCGGCGGTCGGCGCCCAAGGCGCGCAACAGGCCGAGTTCGCGGGTGCGTTGCGCGATGAGCATGGAGAAGGTGTTGACGATCAGGAAGACACCGACGAGGACGGCGATGCCCGCGAAGCCCAGCATCACGTACTTGATCACGTCCAGGAAGCCGCCCAGTTCGGCTGCCTGGGACTCCGTCCGTTCATCGCGCGTGGTCAGGTCGTAGCCGGGGCCGAGGGCGTCGGCGATGCGCTGCTTCAGTACCTGGTCGCCGATCCCCGGGGCGCCGTCGGCCATGATCGAGGTGGCGGCTCCCGGCTTGCCGAGGAGCTTGGTCTGCGCGGTCGGGGTGTCGAGGGCGAGGAGGGCGGCGCCGGGGTTGGTCGTGGTGAAGGTCATGATCCCGACGACCTCGACCGGGAAGGTGCCGGGCCTCGCCACCACGCGGAGGGTGTCGCCGATCCCGATGCCCGCGCGGTCGGCCGTATCGGCGTCGAGGAGGGCCTGGCGGGGGCCGCGCGGGAGATGGCCGCTGGTCAGCTCGACCGGACTGCGCTCGGTGTCGTTCCAGTTGGTGGCGATGGTGGGGGCGCCGGTCGTCGGGCCGACCGGCTTGTTGCGTGCGTCGACCAGCGTGACGTTCTCCACCCGTACGTCGATCTGGGCATCCGCAACGCCCGGGATCGCGGCCACGCGCCGGCGCAGGTCGGCGGGGATCGTCTCCACCCGCCCCGAGGACAGCCCGCCCGCCTCGTCGAATTCCGACGGCGGCCCCACGGTCACATCAGAGGAGGTGGAGGCGAAGAGCTGGTCGAAGGTCCGGTTGACCGTGTCGGAGAAGATCAGGCTTCCCACGACGAACGCCACCGACAACATCACGGCAAGGGCGGACAGCAGCAGCCGTCCCTTGTGGGCGAAGAAGCTGCGGAGCGTGGCCCGGAGCACCCGGACTCAGCTCTTCCCGGTCTTCCCGGCGGACCCGATCGCGTCGAAGCGCTTCATCCGCTCCAGCACGGCCTCCGCCGTGGGCTGCGGCATCTCGTCCACGATCCGCCCGTCCGCGAGGAACAGCACCAGATCCGCGTGGGCGGCGGCCCCCGGGTCGTGGGTCACCATGACCACGGTCTGGCCCAGGTCGTCCACCGCCTCGCGCAGGATCCGCAGCACCTCCAGGCCCGAGCGCGAGTCCAGGTTGCCGGTCGGCTCGTCGGCGAAGATCAGCTCGGGGCGGGACGCCAGCGCGCGGGCGCAGGCCACACGCTGCTGCTGGCCTCCGGAGAGTTGTGCGGGGCGGTGCTTCAGCCGGTCCCGCAGACCGAGGGTGTCGATGACCCGTGCCAGCCACTCCGGGTCGGGCTTCCGGCCCGCGATGTCCATCGGCAGCGTGATGTTCTCCGCCGCGTTCAGCGTGGGCAGCAGGTTGAACGACTGGAACATGAAGCCGATGCGGTCGCGGCGCAGCCGGGTCAGCTCGCGCTCGCTCAGGCCGGTGATCTCGCTGTCGCCCAGCCACACCTGACCCGCCGAGACCGTGTCGAGACCGGCCAGGCAGTGCATGAGCGTGGACTTGCCGGAGCCGGAGGGGCCCATGACGGCGGTGAAACGGCGGCGGGCCAGTGCCACGTCGACCGAGTCGAGGGCGAGGACGGTGGTCTCGCCGGAGCCGTAGGCCTTGGTCAGTGCCGAGGCGCGGGCGGCGATCTCCGTCCCCTCCGCCACGCCGAATGCCTTCTGTGTCGCGGGTGTGGACAAGGCCGCCTCCCTGGGCCGCGCTTACCGAGCGTCTGTGACCGAGGGTAAAGCGGTGAGCCACGGACCGGCATCCCCCTTCGGTACGGTCTGCGGTCCCTTCCGTACGGCGGTGCGGCTCTGCGGATGCATCCCGTGCGCCGTGTGCCCCGGCGCTCGTGCCCCGGCTCCCACCGGTTCGGCCCGCGCGCCCTTGCGGGTGCTAGCGGAGGAGCGCTAGCTTGATGGGGTGGCGAAAACACAGTTGAACGTCCGCGTGGACGAATCGACCGCCGAGACCGCGAGACAGCGAGCGCTCCAGCGGGGCCTCAGTATGAACCGGTACATCGAAGAGCTGGTCCGCCAGGACGCGGGCGAAGCCGGGCACACGTTCGTGGAAGCCGCCTCCGACTTCATGAAGCAGTACGAGCATGTGTTCGCTGAGGAGTTCGGCGAGGAGCAGAAGAACCGTTGAGCCTGCGCATCGACCTCTCCTGGCTCCTCATGATCGCCGAACAGCACACTCCGGGTGACCCTCCGGTCACCGACTGGGGCGCGCTCGTCGCGGCCGTCAGCCGGCACGAGGCGGAGATATTCGGCGTCCCTGTCTACACAGACCCGCAGGACCGCGCGGCCTCGCTGCTGCAACTGCTGCTGCACGTACCGGCGCTGGAGCGCTCGAACGCGATGTTCGCCTCCGCCGTCGCCTACGCCTATCTCGTGGCCAGCGGGGTCAAGGTGACCACCTCGCCCGAGCAGGTCCGGGATCTCGCACGTCTGGTCAACGATGGCGGGGCGGACGTCCGGGCCATCGCCGACGAACTTCGCACCTGGAGTCTGTAGGGGCCGTGAGCCGGGGGACCGGTGTGCCGGTGCGGTCCCGTGCTGTCCCCCAGCGACCGCCTAGTCCGCGGGCCGGCGGGCGACGCCCAGGACATGCGAGGAGGACGGCAGCCGCGGCCCCTGCTCCGGGACTCGCAACCGCCGGTACGGACCGATCTCGAACCCGGCCTCCTCCAGTGCGGCCAGCGTGTCCCGGCCCGTGTGGCAGCCGCCGAAGAGCAGCGGCCACACCGTACGGTCCAGGGCCTGCTGGGTCATTGCCATCGCCCGTCCCTCGGCGCGCCCATGCTCGTAGAACCGCAGCTCGCCGCCCGGCCGCAGCACGCGGTGGATCTCCCTGAGCGAGCGCGGCAGGTCCCGCACGCTGCACAGCACCAGTGACGTGACAGCGGCGTCGAACGCCTCGCTTTTCACCGGCAGCGCCTCCGCCGCACCCGGTACGACGTCGACCGGCACCTCGGCGCGCAGCGCGGCCGTAGCCGCCATCCGCCGCAGGTTCCGTTCGGGTTCGATGGCCACGACTTCGGAGACCTGCCCCGGGTAGTGGGAGAAGTTCAGCCCGTTCCCCGCGCCGATCTCGATCACACGCCCGGACACCCCGGCGAGCAACTCGGCACGGTGGGCGCCGATTCCCGCCCGTGTCTCGGCGGCGGTGCTCAGCCGGGCGTAGAAGCGGGCGAACAGCGGATGGTGCACGGCGTCCTTCGGAGCCCTGCTGCTGCGCGGCGCCATGGCGTCACCCCTCGTCCTCCGGTGTGCGGGCCTCGTCCTCCGGTGTGCGGGACAGGGAGATTCTCCCCCGTGGGAGGCCGCTTTCCACCGTGCGCGCCACACCTCCGTCCCGCAGAAGTGCGTCCACCGGAAGTGTGTCCGCGAGGATGGACCCCGCCGTCCACTCGGGCCGCCGTCCACTCAGCCCGTCGTCCACTCAGACCTCCCCGCCCGGAAAGGCCCGACCGACCCTGAACGCGCCGCTCGCCGAGGCACTCTCCGCCGCACTCCTGCTGTCCGTCCTGGCCTGGGCGGTCGTACGCCCCTGGGGCAGGTCGGAGGCGGTCGTCGCCGTGCCCGCCGCGCTCCTGGTGATCGCCACGGGAGCCGTGTCGACGGACCATGCCCGTGCCGAGGCGGAGCAGCTGGGTCCGGTGATCGGCTTCCTGGCGGCCGTCCTCGTGCTGGCCCAACTGTGCGACGACGAGGGCCTGTTCCGCGCCTGCGGCGCCTGGATGGCCCGTACGGCCGCGGGACGGTCGCACCGTCTGCTGGCCCAGGTCTTCGTGGCCGCCTCCGTCATCACGGCGGTGCTCAGCCTGGATGCCACGGTCGTGCTGCTGACCCCGGTGGTCTTCGCGACCGCCACGCGGCTCGGCGCACGTCCCAAACCGCATGTCTACGCCTGTACGCATCTGTCCAACACGGCCTCGCTGCTCCTGCCCGTGTCCAATCTGACCAACCTGCTCGCCTTCGCCGCGAGCGGGCTGAGCTTCACCCGCTTCGCGGCGCTGATGACCCTGCCCTGGCTGGCCGCGATCGGGGTCGAGTACCTGGTCTTCCGGCGATTCTTCGCCACCGACCTGGACGCCGGGGCGCAAGCGGCGGCCGTCACCGGGGAGCCCGAGGTCCCGGTGTTCGCGCTCGTCACCGTGGTGTGCACCCTGGCCGGGTTCGTGCTCGCCTCGGCGCTCTCGGTGGACCCGGCGTGGGCGGCGGCGGCCGGGGCCGGTGTGCTCGCCGTACGGGCGCTGATCCGGCGGCGTACCACCCTGGTCGCGCTCGTACGGTCCGCCGCGGTGCCGTTCCTCGCGTTCGTCGTCGCCCTCGGGATCGTGGTGCGGGCCGTCGTCGACAACGGGCTCGCGGACGCGCTCGGGTATCTGATCCCCGAGGGCACCGGGCTGCCGGCGCTCCTCGGCATCGCCGTGCTCGCCGCCGTCCTGGCGAACGTCATCAACAACCTGCCGGCCGTCCTGGTACTGGTGCCCCTGGCCGTTCCGTCCGGTCCCGGCGCCGTACTCGCCGTGCTCGTCGGGGTGAACATCGGGCCCAACCTCACCTACACCGGATCCCTGGCCACACTCCTCTGGCGCCGGATCGTCCGCGAGCACGAGACGGACATCGGCCTGGGCGAGTTCACCCGGCTCGGTCTGCGGGCCGTTCCTGCTGCGCTGGTCGCCGCGGTCGTGGCACTGTGGGCGTCGCTGCACGTCATCGGAGGCTGATCCCCGTGAACGTCATCGCCTGGATCGTCGAAGGCACCTGGCCCGCGTGCGTCGACGCGGCGCGTACGCATACGCCCGAAGGCGCTGATCCCGTCCTGCTGCACGTGACCGACCCGGACGTCGCGGGCGCCGGGCACGGGGCGTACGCGGGGCTGCTCGGCCGAGGGCATCCCGAACGCGACCCCGGCACCCGGCTGGAACACCTCGCCGCAGCCTCTGCCGAAGACCTGCTCACCGCGGCGGCGGACCGCATCGGCCGCCCCTGCACCCGGCTCGAACGCACCGGCCGCGTCGAACGCGAGGTGGTCGCGGCCGCCGAGGACGCCGAATTGCTCATCCTCGCCCGCGACGGCGACAGGTCCCATCTGGGGCCGCACAGCCTCGGTCCGGCGAGCCGCTTCATCGTGGATCATGCGCCGTGCCCGGTCCTGCTGGTCTGGCCGGAGCCCGCCCCGGGAGTCGACACGATCCCGCCCCCGCCCCCGCACCCACCCCACGACCGGTAGCGCGCGGAGACGCGTACGAGGCCGTGTACGAGGTGGGCAAGGCGTGCGCGTTGGGGGGCTACGGCTGGTGGGTTCCCGTGTCCGCCGCCGCCCGAGCCGTGAACGCCAACGCGTCCCACGCGCCGCCCAGTCGCGGCGCCAGCCATGAACCCGCGGCCGCGCGGAAGTCGGTGGGGGAGAGAGCCCCCGCCCCCTCCGGGATCGCCCCGAGCAACGGAGCGCCCGCCGCGGCCGGAAGGTCGGCGAGGTTGCAGCAATCCGCCAGGCCCGGTGCCGCGGGCCAGCTCCCGATCACCACGCCCGCGCACTCCAACTGCCGTGCCCGCAGCGCCTCCGCCGTCAGCGTCGTGACGTTGAGCGTGCCGAGGCCGGCCTGAGCCACGACCAGAACGGGGGCGCCCAGAAGCCGGGCCGCGTCGGCCAGCGTGCCGCCCTCATCGTCGAACCGTACGAGCAGTCCGCCCGCGCCCTCGACCAGGACCAGGTCGTGGTCGGCGTCCAGCTTCTCCGCCGCCTCGGCCACCGCCCGCGGGCCCACAGGGGCCAGCCCCGCACGCCGGGCCGCGGTATCGGGCGCCAACGGCTCGGGAAACCGGGCGAGTTCGGATGTCGTCACCTGTCCGGCGAGCCGTGCGACCTCCGCCGCGTCCCCCGGCTCGCCCTCGGCCACGCCTGTCTGCGCGGGTTTGAGCACGGCCACCGACCGGCCCTGGCGGGCCGCGAGAGCCGCCACCGCCGCGGTGGTGACCGTCTTGCCGATCTCCGTGCCCGTCCCCGTGATGACGAGAACCGTCATGACCGCTCGTGTGCCTTTCGTCGTTACCGTGCCCTGGACGCCTGGACGCCTGGACGCCTGGACGCCTGGACGCCTGGACGCCTGGACGTCCCGGAGCCGTGGTCAGCCCGCCGCAGCCGCCGCCCGTACCGCCGCGCAGATCCCGGCCACGTCGTCGTCACCGGTGATGTACGGCGGCATCGTGTAGAGCAGGTCGCGGAACGGCCGCAGCCAGACTCCCTCGCGCACCGCGGCCCGCGTCGCCGCCTCCATGTCCGCCTCGTGGTCGAGCTGGACGACACCGATCGCGCCCAGCACGCGGACGTCCCGGACGCCCGGCATCTCCAGCGCCTCCGCCAGACCGTCCCGCAGACCCGCCTCGATCCGCTTCACCTCCTGCTGCCAGTCGTGGCCCAGCAGCAGATCGATCGAGGCCTCGGAGACGGCCGCGGCCAGCGGATTGCCCATGAAGGTCGGGCCGTGGGCCAGTACGGGGACCTCGCCGCGCGAGATCCCGTCGGCCACCCGCGAGGTGCACAGGGTCGCCGCCATCGTCAGATAGCCACCGGTGAGGGCCTTGCCCAGGCACATCACATCGGGCGAGATCCCGGCGTGCTCGGCCGCGAACAGTGCGCCGGTACGTCCGAAGCCGGTCGCGATCTCGTCCAGGACGAGCAGGACGTCGTGCTCGTCGCACGCCTCCCGCAGCACCCGCAGATAGCCGGGGGAGTGGAAGCGCATGCCGCCCGCGCCCTGGACCACCGGCTCGACGATGACCGCGGCCAGCTCATCGGCGTGACGCCCGATCAGCTCCCGCAGATGCGCCGCGTACGCCTCGTCCGGCTCGGCCTCGAAACCGGCCGGTGGCGCGTCGGCGAAGATCTGCTGCGGCAGGACTCCGGACCAGAGCCGGTGCATCCCGCCGTCCGGGTCGCACACGGCCATCGGCTGCCAGGTGTCGCCGTGGTAGCCGCCGCGCCAGGTCAGCAGCCGCTGCTTGGCGGGCTTGCCCGCGGACCGCCAGTACTGCAGGCACATCTTGACCGCGACCTCGACGGACACCGAGCCGGAGTCGGCGAGGAAGACGTGCTGCAGCGGCTCGGGCGTGATCTCCACGAGCCGTGCGGCGAGCCGCACGGCGGGCTCGTGCGTGAGCCCACCGAACATCACATGGCTCATCCGCCCGAGCTGCGCGTGCGCGGCCTCGTTGAGGACGGGGTGGTTGTAGCCGTGGATCGCCGACCACCACGACGCCATGCCGTCGACCAGCTCGGTGCGGCCCTCGGCCGGTTCGGCAAGCCGCAGCCGTACGCCCGACGCGGACGCGACGACCAGCGGCTCCTGACGCCCCGGCATCGGGCCGTAGGGGTGCCACACGTGCTGCCGGTCGAGGGCCAGCACCTCGCCGGTGGTCAGCGGCCGGGGCGCTGGAACGTCCGCGAGCGCGGGGTCCGCGGACCCCGCGCCGGCCGCGTCTCCTGCGGATCCCGTCGCCGGGGTCCCGCCCGCGGGATGCTCACGCATTGGGGGCGACGTCCGTGCCCGCGCCGCGGCGGCGCACCGTCACGAGGTCCGCACGGGCCGACCCGGCCGCAGCCGCCGTCGCCTGCTCGGGCGCACGCTCCGGGGCCTGCTCGGGCGCCGTCCCTTCGCCGTCACCGCACGGCCCGCAGCCGCCTCCGCCATGCGAACCACAACCGCCTCCGCCGTGCGAACCACACCCGCCACCGGCCTCCGCCAGGGACTGCGCAAGGGCGTCCACCCGGTGCTGGGGAAGCGTCGTCGATCCCGCGCCCTCCACCTCGAAGCCCGCGTCCGCGATCATGTCGAGGTCGGCCTTGCCCGCCTGGCCCTCACTCGTCAGGTAGTCGCCGAGGAAGATCGAGTTGACGAGGTGCAGCGCCAGCGGCTGCAGCGAGCGCAGATGCACCTCGCGCCCGCCCGCGAGCCGTACCTCGACGTCCGGGCAGACGAACCGCACCATCGCCAGGATGCGCAGGGCCCGCTGCGGGGTGAGGTTCCACTCCTCGGCCAGCGGTGTGCCCTCGAAGGGGATGAGGAAGTTCACCGGTACCGAGTCGGGGTCGAGGTCGCGCAGCGCGTAGACCACGTCCACCAGGTCCTCGTCCGTCTCGCCCATGCCGGCGATCAGCCCGGAGCAGGCGGACAGCCCGGCGGCCTGTGCCTGCTGCACGGTCGAGACGCGGTCCGCGTAGGTGTGGGTGGTCGTGATGTCCCCGTATGTGGCTTCCGAGGTGTTGAGGTTGTGGTTGTACGCGTCGGCACCCGCGTCGCGCAGCCGGCCGGCCTGCCCGTCGGAGAGCAGCCCCAGGCAGGCGCACACCTCGATGCCCTCGTTCTGCTCCTTGATGGCCTCGATCGTCTTCGACACCCGGTCCACGTCACGGTCGGTCGGACCGCGCCCGCTGGCGACCAGGCACACGCGCTTGGCGCCGCCCGCGACACCCGCGCCCGCCGCGGCCGCGGCCTCGTCCGGCTTCAGCCAGGTGTACTTGAGGATCTCGGCCTTCGAACCGAGCCGCTGGGAACAGTACGAGCAGTCCTCCGGGCACAGGCCGGACTTGAGGTTGACGAGGTAGTTGAGCTTCACCCGCCGCCCGAACCACTGACGGCGCACCTTCCCGGCGGCCGCCACCACATCGAGCAGGTCGTCGTCCGATGTGGCCAGCACGGCGAGGGCCTCGTCCCGGGTGGGCAGCTCTCGTCGCAGCCCCTTGTCCACCAGCGTGTTCAGCAGCTCCATGGCGCTGATCCTCGCCTACGGCACGGCTCCCGGCCAAGGAGGGACCGCACAACAGGCCCCGAATGAGGTGTGTGTATTGCCACACCATGACCGGTCCGCCCGCCCATTACGGTTTGGGACGCAGCCTCATCCCGGGACCGCCCGGGCTTCTGTGACCGACGCGAGGGACGGCCCGATGCCCCACGACCCGTTCGACTGGATCGACGAGCAGGCGCAGGCGCGCCGCCGTGCCGGGCTCGTACGCGCCCTGCGTCCGCGCGCCGCCGACTCGCCGCTTCTCGATCTGGCGAGCAACGACTACCTGGGTCTGTCCCGCCATCCCGAGGTCACCAGCGCCGCCGCCCATGCCGCCCGGCGCTGGGGCGCGGGTTCCACCGGTTCGCGTCTGGTCACCGGCACCACCGAGCTGCACGCCGAGCTGGAGAGCGAGCTGGCGGCCTTCTGCGGATTCGAGGCCGCTCTCGTCCTCTCCTCGGGCTATGCCGCCAACCTCGCCGCCGTCACCGCGCTCAGCGGCCGGGACACCCTCGTCGTCTCCGACGCGGCGAACCACGCCTCGCTCATCGACGGCTGCCGGCTCTCGCGTGCCGAGACCGCCGTCGTACCGCACGCCGACCCGGGCGCCGTGGCCAAGTCGCTGGACGGGCACGACGGAAGGGCAGTGGCCGTCACCGATTCGATCTTCTCGGTCGACGGGGACGCGGCGCCGCTGCGGGAATTGGCCGCCGCGTGCCGTACGCACGGAGCGGCGCTGCTCGTCGACGACGCCCACGGGCTGGGCGTGCTCGGCGACGGCGGGCGGGGTGCGCTGTACGCGACCGGGCTCGCTGGCGCCCCGGATGTCGTCGCCACCGTCACCCTCTCGAAATCCCTGGGCAGCCAGGGCGGTGCCGTCCTCGGCCCGGCGCGGGTGATCGAGCATCTGGTCAACACGGCCCGGACGTTCATCTTCGACACCGGGCTCGCTCCGGCCGCGGCGGGCGCGGCGCTCGCGAGCCTGCGGCTGCTGGCCCGTGAGCCCGAGCGTGCGGCGCGTGCCCGTACGGTCGCCTCCGAAGTGCATCGCCGGCTCACGGAGGCAAGGCTGACCGCCGTCCGCCCGGACGCGTCCGTGGTCTCGGTGCGGGCCCCCTCTCCGGATGCGGCGGTCCGCTGGGCCGCCGACTGCCGCGCCGCGGGGCTGGTGGTGGGCTGCTTCCGCCCGCCGTCCGTGCCCGACGGCATCTCGCGACTGCGGCTGACCGCCCGCGCCGACCTCACGGACACGCAGATCGAGGACGCGGTCGCGGTGATCGTCGCGGCGGCACCGGCGGCCTGACGAGTCGTCCCGGCCGCCGGTGCCGCCTCTGGGGCGCGGTCAGGTCCGGATGTCGAACCACCCGGCCCGGACGTCCCGTACGAACATCCGCCATGCGGCGGGGGAGAAGAGGAGCGCGGGTCCGGCCGTGTCCTTGGAGTCGCGTACGGCCACGCGGACCCGGGACCGGCCGGAACTCCCGGAGTATCCCATTCCGGTGGCCGTGCCGATAACGGCCGTCTCCACGCAGTTGTTCATGCCGGTGCTGCGGCTGCTGCGGCGCCAGTTCAGGCCGGGCAGGCGGTCACTGGAGGGTATGTACGGGGTGTGGGGGGTGGGCTGTTCGTGGGGGGTGGGCACTGCGCCTCCTCAGGGGATCGCCGATGGCGGCGATGAAGGCCAACGAGTCGTCACACGGGAGGGCGCGCCCCCGCAGCGTGTCGAATGCCTCGCTGTACGCCCTGAGATCCTCTTTCCGTTCGAGGTAGAGGCTACTCGTCAAGTGGTCGAGAACGACCACATCCAGATCAGAACTGACCGGAAATGAGAAAATAACGAAAGGCCCCGTCACGCCGATGTGCAAGCCGTGCGTGAACGGCAGCACCTGGAGCCGGACTTGGGGCAGCGAACCGACCTCCACCAGATGTTCCAGCTGCTCCGCCATCACCTCGGGAGACTCGACCTCCCGCCGCAACACCGCCTCGTCCAGCACCGCGTGGAGCTCCAGCGGAGGGTTCGCCCGCAGCACGTCCTGTCGCGCGATCCGTACGTCCACCAGCTCGTCGATGCGCCGGGCCGGCAGCGACGCGAGCGCGGCGCGCGTCACGGCACGGGCGTAGCGGGGCGTCTGGAGCAGTCCCGGCACGACCAGCGTCTCCAGCGTCCGGGCGCGTTCGGCCTCCGCCTCCAGACTGATGAAGTCCCGGTAGGCGGAGGGCAGAAGCTCGCGATAGGCGTGCCACCACGCGCGCTGCCCGCCATTGGCATCGGAGTTGGCCAGAGCCGCGAGCAGTGAGCGCAGCTCCGGATCCGTCACCCCGTACACATCCAGCAGACGGGTCACGTCCTCGGACTTGACGCCGCTGCGCCCCGTCTCGATCCGGCTCACCTTCGACTGGTGCCAGCCGGCCAGGCGAGCGGCCTCGCCGCTCGTCAGACCGGCGATGTCGCGCTGGCGCCGCAGCTCTTCGCCGAGCTTGCGGCGGCGCACCGCCGGACCGTGCTGCATGGGCTCCTCGCGCTCCCTCCGGTGCCGCTGGCGGGCGGCGTCGCGCGCCCGCCCGTGCGTCAGTGTGAGCCCAAATGCGGGTTTCCGGCGAAGAGTTCACCGCATCGAGGGACAGATATATGCACATCGCGGTCGATCGCCCCCCGCACCGGGCACATCGGTGGCACTCTGGCCGAAGGGGTCGCCGGAGGGCGGCTCCGACGTCGTCTCCGTATGCGTACAACGCGTCGGACCCCGGGCCTCGGCGGGAAAGGGACCGCGTCCGCGATGGCAGACCATCATGAAGCATCCATCACCTACCCGAGCGACCCCGCCTCCGTCACGGCGGCCCGCCGGTACGTCAGCACCGTCCTCGCCGAGTGGGGGCTGCCGGAGGGCGCGGAGTGCGCCGACACCGTGCGCCTCATCGTGTCCGAACTCGCCACCAACGCCGTGGTGCACACGCTCGGCCAGTCGCCCACCTTCACCGTGGACATCCGGCTCGATCGCGACGAGCAACTGCGCATCGGTGTCACCGACAGCCATCCGCGAAGACCGAGGCGGCTGCCCGCCGCAGTGCAGCAGGACAACGGCCGGGGGATGGTGATCATCCGCAGCCTCACGGCCGAGTCCGGTGGCAGGCTCTCCGTCACGCCGACGGCGGAGGGCGGCAAGACCGTTTGGATCGCGCTTCCCTGGCCGGTCCCGACTCCCTGACGGGCGAGCGCAGTTGGCCGGTTCCGGTCCCTGTCGGCCCGTACCCGGCCGGCTCCCGTACTGACCGGCCCTCCGTACTCGACCGGATCCCTCGGGTGCCTTGGTCCCGTACGCGGCCGGATGCCGTGGTCGTCAGGACCGCGGCGGCCCGGTGCGCACGGATGTGTGCGCACCGAGCCGTGCGAGGGGGCCTCAGTCCACCCGGCCGTAGGCGACGTCGTTCGACCAGATCGGATCGACTCTCACCACCGAACCGGCCTTGGGCGAGTGCACGACCTTCCCGTCACCCGCGTAGATACCTACGTGGTAGACCCCGCGTCCGGCGCCGAAGAAGACGAGATCGCCGGGGCGGCGGCTGGAGGCCGGGATGCGGCGGGTCGAGTTGTACTGCGCCGACGCCGTCCGCGGCAGGCTCTTGCCCACGGACTTGTACGCGTAGACGGTCAGGCCCGAACAGTCGAAGCTCCCCGGGCCGGTGGCACCGTAGCGGTAGGGGGCGCCCCGCTTGGAGTGGGCGACGTTGAGGGCCCGTGTCCCGAGCTGCTGCGGTTGCCGAGCCTTGGCGGGCTTCTCCGCCTTCGGTGCTTCGGGGCGGTGCGCCGCCTGCTTCCCGCCCTGTCCGCCCTGGTCGGACCGGTCCGGCTTCGACGGTTCCTTCCGGGGCGGATGGGACTGTTGCTGCGGTGCTCCCCCCTCGTCCGGCTCTGCGGAAGGCGGCGCTCCGTCGGGTCTGATGCCGGGCATGCCCGGCAGGGATTCGGGTGGTCTTCCGCCCCCTGAGCCGCTGAGGGACGACTCGTCGTCCGTGTCGGAGAACGGATCCGTGCCGGAAATCTGCTGCTCGATTCCGGACACTCCTGCCCCGGCCGTGTCGCTCCGGATCTGGGACGAGTCCGGGCCGGGCGGTGGACTTGCGTACGCCTTCCCGGCGGAGCCCGGCGCCAGGAGCGCGCCGCCGACGGCTGCCAGGGTGAGCGCCGAAGCGGCGCCGGCCCGGCCGAGGAGGGACGGGACTTGTGCATGCGCGGTCATGCGCACCCCTTCGTCAGCCGCCTGTGAAGGGTGACCTGTCGGGTTCGGGCAGGCGAAGAATGCCCGGCCGCCGCAGCGGCTTCACCCCAAGGAGCGGCCGGTACTCCCGGCGCCCCGGACTGCTCGGGTCCTCCACTCCTGCCGATCCACTCGTGTCGACCGGGCATCCGTGCGGCGGCAGGACTCGGCGTCCGCACGGACCGCCCCACCGCGATGGCGGGGGCTTGTCGTCTAACGGATCGTCACGCAAGAACCGGAAGATTTCCGATCGAAACGGCCACTTTGGACCTTAGTCACATTTGACGCATTTAGCGGTCCAGAGGGTTTTCCCGCTGCCGGATCCGGTTCCTCGGCAGGCCCCGTACCAGGCGAGGGGCGGTGTGCACCGCACTCCCCTCCGTCGTCCGATCGCAAGTCGATCAATGTCTCGTACGGAGCTGACGGTACGTCGATCGGGCGTACACGTTCGGCCGTACCGAGCCGCCGTTCCGGGCGACGGGTCGTCAACTCTCCGCTTCCGGAGGGAGGGTGAGGCGCCCCACCCGCCGCTCTCCGTCAAGCACCCGCAACGCGCGCGCCAGAGTCGCGGCGTGGATCGAACTCTCCCCGCGCTCGTGCATCAGAGTCAGCGCGTCCCGCAGTGCCGCCGCCCTGCCGACCAGGGCCTGTGCGGCGCGCAGCCCGCCGTACGTGTCGCAGGAGCGGGCCGGGTTGATGCGGCCCAGCAGATCGAGTACCTCCAGGTAACGGTCCACCAGATCGCACTCGGCGCGCGTCAGGGCGGGCAGCGGAGGCAGTTCGGGTGGCAGCACGCCGATCACCGCCCGCCGGCCGGGAGGCCGGGCGTCCCCTTGCGGTGCTGCACGATGCGGTCCGCGAGCCCGTGACTCAGGGCCGCTTCGGCATCGAAGACGGTGTCGCGCTCGATGTCGGCGGCGATCCGCTCGGGTGGCCGGCCCGTGTGCCGTACGAGCAACTCCTCCAGCATCGCCCGCATGCGCAGCAACTCCGCGGCCTGGAGCTCCAGGTCGCTCACCCGGCCCTCGACGGGCTCCGGCAGGGCCGGCTGATGGATGAGCACGCGGGAGCCGGGCAGCATCAGGCGCTTGCCGGGAGTTCCGGCGGCCAGCAGCACCGCGGCCGCGGAGTCGGCCCGGCCCAGGCACACGGTCTCGATGTCGCAACTCACGAACCGCATCGTGTCGTAGACCACGGACATCGCGGTCATCGAGCCGCCGGGGGAGTTGAGGTAGAGCGAGATGTCCCGGTCGGGGGCGGAGTGTTCGAGGTGCATGAGCTGTGCCGCCACGTCGTTGGCCGAAGCGTCGTCGATCCGTGTGCCCAGAAAGACGATGCGCTCCTCGAGGAGCTTGGAGTACGGATCCGTCGTGCGGGTCCCGGAGCTGGTGCGATCCGTGAACTCCGGCAGGGCGGAGCGAGTGGTCGGGCGGTCCATCAGCGACACCTCATCCCTCGGGCGGCCGCGAAGTCTCTGTAAAAAATGTACAGGACGTACAGGCCGTTATGATGGGGAGCATGGCGTACGAGATTCCGGTGACGCAAGCACGCGCCGAGCTGGCCGACCTGATCAACCGCGTCGTCTATGGCGGGGAAAGGGTGGTCGTCACGCGTCACGGCAAGCCCCTCGTCGCGCTGGTGTCCGCCGCTGACCTGCAGCGACTCGAGGAGCCCGACCCCGGGGCCGAGGCCGCGGACGAGCAGGTGATCAGTACCGTCTCGGCGGTCCGGACGGGCGCGTCCGCCGCGAGCGAACGTCGCCGCTTCGGCATCGCGGCCGAACACCGCGACCCGGGTGCCGACGACCGCCGCCCGGGGCGAACGGAGCGCTGAGGATGCCGTACGGGGGATGAGCCGTGCCCCGGCGGAGGGATGGTGAAGGCCGTACGCCACCCGTCCGCTACAGCGGATGACGTACGGCCCGTACGTGCGGCCGCGTGGGCCGGATCCTAGGCCGCCGGTGCCGGTGCCCCAGCCGGTGACCGATGCTCGGACCCGGCAGCGGCCTCGCGGCCCCGCGGCCTGTTCAGGGCGACCGCGGTGAGCCCGACTGCCGCCCAGACGGCCAGAGTTGTGATCGCCGCTCCCGCCCCGCTGCCGTCGAAGAAGGCCACCGAGCGGAGCAGGCTCCCGCCCGCGCCCGGAGGCAGCCACTGGCCGATGAGACCCGCGGGCTCCGGCAGCAGATGCGGCGCGGATGTGACCCCGGACCAGGGGTTGCCGATGAGGACGATCAGCAGCGCGCCGACGCCGATACCGGACCGTCCGAGGAGTGCGGCGAACCCGGCGACGGCCGCGCTCGCGGCGAGGACGGTCAGCGTGAGCGCCCCGGCCTCCAGCCACCAGTCGCCGGTGACGATGGAGAGCCAGGTGTCGGCGATCGTGGTCACCACGAGGCCGGCGAGGACCGATGCGCCGGTCAGTGCCGCCACGGCGCGCGTACCGCGCAGACCCAGCAGCGTGGCGACCGCTCCGGCGGCGACCCCCGCGAGCGACAGCGGCAGCAGGCTCGATCCCAGAGCCGCGCCGCGCGGATCGGACGCCGGCGCGGCGACAACGTCTTCCGTCCTTGGCCGGGTGCCGGGCGGGGCCTGGTGGGAGGCGGCTTCCTGCAGGAGCTGCGCGACGGCCGGGCTCGCGGCCGTGGCGGTCAGCAGCTTCGGGCCCTGTGCGGTGACGACCACCGCGCCGTAGACCTCGCGGGCCTCGATCGCGGCGCGGGCCGCGGCCTCGTCCGCATAGCGGTGGACGTCGAACGCGCCATCCCGCTCGGCGAGTTGGTGCTGGATTGAGGCGGTCGCCGCCGCGGGGCCGGCCACTCCGACGGGGAGGTCCCGCGGGGCGATACGGGCGGTGGGCCAGGCGAACGCCCACAGCGCCAGAGCGACGACGGCCGGGACGATCAGGATCACCGCGAGCATCTGCCGGGCCGGCGGGGTGGCCGTCCGGGCGGTGGCTGCAGCGGACATGTGCTGCCCCCTCTCAAAAAGAATGATCGTTCGTTTTGCTTGCGGGCCCACTGTCCTGCCGAGGCGCGGTGCTTGTCAAGAAGGAACGTTCGTTTTAGATTTTGGCCATGGCCCGCGTATCCCAGGCACACCTCGACGCCCGCCGCCGGCAGATCCTCGACGGCGCCGCACGCTGCTTCGCCCGCAACGGCTTCCACGCCACCTCCATGCAGGACGTCCTGCGAGAGGCCGGTCTGTCCGCCGGCGCCGTGTACCGCTACTTCAGCAGCAAGGAAGAGCTGATCGAGGCCATCGCCGACGAGGCGTTCAGCACTATTCGGACCGCCTTCGCCGAGGCCGTCCGGGAGACCCCGCCACCCCTGCCGGACGTGATCCTCGGCCGGGTCATCCGGCAGGTGTACGAGGGCCCGGCCGGCACCTCGGAGGGCGACCGCCCCGCCTTCCCCCGCCTGATCCTCCAGGTCTGGGCCGAGACCCTGCGCAATGAACGCCTCTCCGCGACCCTCCACGAGGGTTACGCCACGCTGCGCGCCACCTGGATCGAGGTGGTCGAGAGCTACCGCAAGGCGGGGCTGGTCCGCCCCGACGCCCCCGCCGACGACCTCGCGCGCGTCCTCATCGGCACCGTGCAGGGCTTCATCGCCCAGCAGGCGCTCTTCGGCGAGGTCGACATCGAGGTCCTGCAGCGCGGACTGCGGGCGCTGATGTCGATGGACGTCGGTGACCGCAGCAGTTAACGCGACCGAAACGCCGCGGAACTAGCCTGCGCAACGACGGCGCACACCGAGCGGAGCCGCAGGTCGTGTTGGTGCACCGGGTGGGCCCGGTGTGCGATAGACCTGCTGACGACCCGCACCGGCACCGCGGCCGGGCGGGTGCCGCCCCGGCGTACGGGAGTGTCGACGACTGTGAGGTGCCAAGCGTGCAACTGACCCCGCACGAGCAGGAACGGCTGCTGATCCACGTGGCCGCCGACGTGGCCGAGAGGCGCAGGGCCCGCGGTGTGAAGCTGAACCATCCCGAAGCCGTCGCCCTCATCACCGTGCACATCCTCGAAGGCGCGCGCGACGGCCGTACCGTCGCGGAACTGATGTCCTCGGGGCGCAAGGTGCTCAGCCGTGAGGACGTCATGGACGGCATCCCCGAGATGATCCACGACGTCCAGGTGGAGGCGACCTTCCCGGACGGCACCAAGCTCGTCACCGTCCACGACCCGATCGCCTGAGGGGAGCGCGCGCATGATCCCGGGAGAAGTGCTGTACGCGGACGGCCCCGTCGTCCAGGGCGAGGGCCGCCCCGTCACCCGCCTCACCGTCCTCAACACCGCCGACCGTCCCGTCCAGGTCGGTTCCCACTACCACTTCGCCGAGGCCAACCCCGGCCTGCGGTTCGACCGCGCCGCCGCCCGCGGTCTGCGGCTCAACATCCCGGCGGGCACCGCCGCCCGCTTCGAACCTGGCATTCCCGCCGAGGTCGAACTCGTGCCGATCGGGGGCCTCCGCATCATCGCCGGCCTGCGCGGCGAGACCGGAGGTCCGCTCGATGGCTGAACTGTCCCGCGCCGCCTACGCCGACCTCTTCGGGCCCACGGTCGGCGACCGCATCCGGCTCGCCGACACCGACCTGCTCGTGGAGATCGAACGCGACCTGGCCGGAGGGCCCGGTACCCCGGGCGACGAGGCCGTCTTCGGCGGCGGCAAGGTGATCCGCGAGTCGATGGGCCAGGCCCGTACGACACGGGCCGAGGGCGCGGCCGACACCGTCGTCACCGGTGCCGTCGTGATCGACCACTGGGGTGTGATCAAGGCGGACCTCGGCATCCGCGACGGCCGGATCAGCGGGATCGGCAAGGCCGGAAATCCCGACACCATGGACGGGGTGGACCCCGGCGTCGTCATCGGGCCCGAGACCGAAGTCATCGCGGGCAACGGGAAGATCCTCACCGCGGGCGCCATCGACGCGCACGTCCACTTCATCTGCCCGCAGATCGCCGACGAGGCCCTCGCCGCCGGGATCACCACCCTCATCGGCGGCGGTACGGGACCGGCGGAGGGAACGAAGGCGACCACCATCACCCCCGGACCCTGGCACCTTGCCCGGATGTTCGAGGCGCTGGAGGCCTACCCGCTCAACATCGGGCTGCTGGGCAAGGGGAACACGGTCTCGCGCGACGCCATGCACAGCCAACTGCGCGGCGGCGCCCTGGGGTTCAAGATCCACGAGGACTGGGGCGCCACCCCGGCCGCCATCGCCGCCTGCCTGGACGTGTGCGAGGAGACCGGCGCGCAGCTCGCCATCCACACCGACACGCTGAACGAGGCGGGCTTCGTCGGCGACACCCTGGCCGCCATCGACGGCCGGTCCATCCACGCGTACCACACCGAGGGGGCCGGGGGCGGGCACGCGCCGGACATCATCACCGTCGTCGCCGAGCCCAACGTCCTTCCCAGTTCGACCAATCCGACCCGGCCGCACACCGTCAACACCGTCGAGGAGCACCTCGACATGCTGATGGTCTGTCACCACCTCAACCCTGCCGTGCCGGAGGACCTCGCCTTCGCCGAGTCCCGGATCCGCCCCAGCACCATCGCGGCCGAGGACGTCCTGCACGACCTCGGCGCCATCTCGATCATCTCCTCCGACTCCCAGGCCATGGGACGCGTCGGCGAAGTCGTCCTGCGCACCTGGCAGACCGCCCATGTGATGAAGCGGCGCCGGGGCGCGCTGCCGGGCGACGGAGCGGCGGACAACCGGCGCGCCCGGCGGTACGTGGCCAAGTACACGATCAACCCGGCCGCGGCCCAGGGGCTCGACCACGAGATCGGCTCGGTGGAGAACGGCAAACTCGCCGATCTCGTGCTGTGGGACCCGGCGTTCTTCGGAGTGAAGCCGCAACTCGTCATCAAGGGCGGCCAGATCGCGTACGCGCAGATGGGCGACGCCAACGCGTCCATCCCCACGCCGCAGCCGGTGATGCCCCGGCCGATGTTCGGCGGCATCGGCCGCGCTCCGGCGGCCAACTCGTTCAACTTCGTGTCCCCGGCGGCGATCGAGGATGATCTGCCCGAACGACTGGGGCTGGGCAAGCGGTTTGCCCCGATCCGCAGCACGCGGGGCGTCGGCAAGGCCGACATGCGGGAGAACGACGCCCTCCCGAGCGTCACCGTCGACCCGGACACCTTCACGGTCACCGTCGACGGTGAGCCGGTCGACCCGGATCCCGTGGCCGAACTGCCCATGGCCCAGCGGTACTTCCTCTTCTGAGCCGGGGCGGACGACGATGAACAGTCCCGTGGAGAGCATCACCGAGGAGGCACCCGGACCCCTCGGCGTGACCGGTGCGGAACCCCGTCCCGCACACGAGGCGACGGGAGAAGCCGGAAGCGGCGCGGCCCCCCACCGGACACCCGCGGCTTCCCACCCGGCACCCGCGGCCTCGCCCCCGCACCCGGCGCCCCCGCACCCGGCACCCGCTGTCACCCACGCGGCACGCGCCGCCCTGCTCGTGCTCGCCGACGGCCGGTTCCCCGCCGGGGGGCACGCCCACTCCGGTGGCGCGGAAGCCGCCGTTGCCGCAGGGCGAATCAGGGACGCCGGGACGCTCGAGGCGTACTGCCGCGGCAGACTGCACACTGCGGGTCTCACCGCGGCCGGGCTCGCAGCCGCGGCAGCGGACGGAGTTGATCCGCTCCTGGTGGACGAGGCGGCCGACGCCCGTACGCCCGTACCCGCGCTCCGTGCGAAGTCCCGGCGGCTCGGACGCCAGATGATGCGTGCAGCCCGCGCCGCCTGGCCCTCGCCCGACCTCGACGCGCTGGCCGCGGCCCGGCCGCGCGGAGCGCATCAGCCCGTCGTCCTCGGAGTCGCCGCGCGCGCGGCCGGGCTCGCGCCGCACGACGCCGCGCATGCGGCGGCGTACGAGTCCGTCGGCGGGCCGGCCACCGCCGCCGTACGGCTCCTGGGGCTGGACCCCTTCCAGGCCACGGCCGTTCTGGCCCGGCTCGCCCCGGAGCTCGATCATGTCGCCGCGCTGGCCGCCGACGCCGCCGGCCGCGTACGCGGCGAGGGGGTCGATGCCCTGCCCGCCGCATCGGGCCCGCTGGCCGACATCGCCGCCGAGGGCCACGCCGCCTGGACCGTACGCCTCTTCGCCTCCTAGCCGCAGCTCAGCGCCACCGGCCGCCTCCTCCCTCCCCGAGCCCCCCATCCACCGGAGCCGTCATGCATCTCGACCACGCCGAGACCTTCCCCCAGCGGCACACCTACAGCGCCCCGTCCGTCACGCGCCCCGACGGGACCCGCCGCGCCCTGCGCATCGGTCTCGGCGGCCCGGTCGGCTCCGGCAAGACCGCGACCGTGGCGGCACTGTGCCGCACGCTGCGCGAGGAGTGCTCCATCGCCGTCGTCACCAACGACATCTACACGCGCGAGGACGCCGAGTTCCTGCTCCGCAACGCCGTACTCCCCGCCGAGCGCATCACCGCCGTCGAGACCGGAGCCTGTCCGCACACCGCCATCCGCGACGACATCTCCGCGAACCTGGAGGCCGTCGAAGACCTCGAGGACACCGTCGGGCCGCTGGATCTCGTCCTCGTCGAGTCCGGCGGCGACAACCTGACCGCCACCTTCTCCCGCGGCCTGGTCGACGCGCAGATCTTCGTCATCGACGTCGCGGGCGGCGACGACATCCCGCGCAAGGGCGGGCCGGGTGTGACCACCGCCGACCTGCTCGTCGTCAACAAGACCGACCTCGCCCCGTACGTGGGCTCCGACCTCGACCGCATGGCGCGGGACGCGGAGGCCCAGCGCGGTGAACTCCCCGTCGCCTTCACCTCCCTGGCCGCCGAAGGCGGTGTGAAGCCGGTCGCCGACTGGGTGCGCGAGCGGCTCAGCGCCTGGACCGCGGATCCGGCGTGAGCACCACGAGCGTACGGGCCTCGGCACGGATCACCGCCGCGCCCGACGGACGCGGAGGCACCGCCCTTCCCGTCCTCGAGAGCGAAGCCCCGCTCGCGCTGCGCCGCGTCCGAGCCCATGGCCCGGAGGCGGCGGTGTGCGTCATCGGGGCCATGAGCGCCCCGCTGGGCGGCGACCGGCTCCGTATCGACGCGACCGCGGAGCCGGGCGCGGCGCTGCGGGTGACGGCGGCCGCGGCGACGGTCGCCCTCCCCGGACGCGACCCCGCACCGGCGGCCTACGACGTGGGGCTGACCGTGGGGGAGGAGGCGGTGCTGCGCTGGCTGCCGGAGCCGCTGATCTCCGCGCGGGGGAGCGATCTGCGGATGACGACGCGCGTCGAGCTCGCGCCCACCGCCCGCCTGGTGCTGCGCGAGGAAGCGGTGCTGGGCCGTACGGGGGAGGTTCCGGGACGGCTCGGCACCCGGATCACGGTGCGCAGGGGCGGCCGGCCGCTCCTCGACCAGGAGACCGCGTACGGTCCCGGTGTGCCGGGCTGGGACGGGCCGGCCGTCCTCGGAGATCACCGCGCCGTCGGTCAACTCCTCGTGGTGGCACCGGAGTTCGAGGTAGGCCTGCCCGAGCCGCGGGTCCTCGGGGGCGGGGGCGAAACCGGCGAGGCCGTCCTCGCGCCGCTGGCCGGACCCGCCGTGCTCGCGACCGCCGTCGCCCCCGACGCCCTCGGCCTGCGCCGACTGCTGGACGCCGCCATGAAGTTGTCGGCTTGGTAAAGAACAAGCGTACGATCTATCGCTCAGAGGCGAGAAGACGAAAGGATCCCCCTGCAAACCTGTGATCATTGCCGCATTGACCGCGGCGCACCAAGCAGGGGGAAACATCGTGAGACGCAGTACGGTGCTCGGCTCTGCCGGCACTTTGATAGCGGGAACGCTGGTCGTGGGCGCCATGGTCGCTCCGAATGCCAGCGCCGGACAGCAGAAGTCCCGTGACGCCGAAGCCCGAGGTGTTCAGCTCGTGGCGGCCCGGGCCGCGAAGAAGGGCATCGACTGGAAGGACTGTCCCAAGGACTGGGGGCTGGAGAAGCCCGTCCAGTGCGGTTGGGTCACCGTTCCGCTCGACTACGCGAAGCCCAACGGCAAGACCATCAAGATCGCCGTCGACCGGGCCCGTTCGACCGGCAAGGCCGGTGAGCGCCAGGGCTCGCTCCTCTACAACCCCGGCGGCCCCGGCGGTTCGGGCCTGCGCTTCCCGCTCCGGGTCACGACCAAGAACCCGCTGTGGGAGAAGACCGCCAAGGCGTACGACTTCGTGGGCTTCGACCCGCGCGGCGTGGGCCACTCCGCGCCCATCTCCTGCATGGACCCGCAGGAGTTCGCCAAGGCCCCGAAGCTCGACCCGGTGCCCGACAGCGAGGCCGACAAGCGGGCGCAGCGCAAGCTGGCCAAGGAGTACGCGGACGGCTGCAAGGAGCGCAGCGGTGCGATGCTCCGGCACATGACCACCCCGAACACCGCGCGCGACCTGGACGTCATCCGGGCCGCCCTCGGTGACAAGAAGCTCAACTTCATCGGGGTCTCCTACGGCACCTACCTGGGCGGCGTCTACGCCACCCTCTTCCCGGGACACGTCCGCCGCATGCTGGTGGACAGCGTGGTCAACCCGTCGCGGGAGAAGATCTGGTACCAGGCCAACCTGGACCAGGACGTCGCGTTCGAGATGCGCTGGGACGACTGGAAGGCGTGGGTCGCGAAGAACGACGCCGCCTACCACATCGGCGACACCCCGGAGAAGGTCCAGAAGCAGTGGGAGAAGCTGCGGGCCGCCGCCAAGAAGAACCCGATCGGCGGGGTCGTCGGCCCCAACGAGCTGCTCGGCTTCTTCCAGAGCGCGCCGTACTACGACTCGGCGTGGACCGAGGTCGCGGGCGTATGGAGCAAGTACCTCGCCGGTGACGAGAAGGCGCTCGTCGAGGCCGCGGCTCCGGACATGTCCGACACCGCGGGCAACATCTCCTCGGAGAACGGCACCGCCGTCTACACCGCCGTCGAGTGCGCCGACGCCAAGTGGCCGACCAGCTGGAAGCGGTGGGACCGGGACAACACCCGGCTCCACAAGGACTACCCCTTCCTCACCTGGTCCAACGCATGGCTGAACCTGCCGTGCGCCACGTGGCCCGACCGCCAGCAGACCCCGCTGAACGTCAAGACCGGCAAGGGTCTGCCGCCGGTGCTCATCGTGCAGTCCACCCGTGACGCCGCCACCCCGTACGAAGGCGCCGTCGAACTGCACAAGCGCCTCGAAGGCTCGCGTCTCATCACCGAGAAGGACGCCGGTTCCCACGGGGTCACCGGCCTGGTCAACTCCTGCATCAACGACCGGGTCGACGGCTACCTGCTGAAGGGCAAGGTCGACGCCAAGGACGTCACGTGCAAGCCGCACGAGACGCCGAAGCCGGAGGCCGGCGCGTCCGCCGCGAAGGCGAAGGCTGCCATGTCGGACCTGCCCGCCGTGCACTGACGTGGTACGGCAAGGCTGACGGACAGCTACGTGGGGGCGGCCGGAACTCCGGCCGTCCCCACAGCTTTTCCGCGCCGCGTGCAGCGCACAGGGAGCCGGGATCAGGCTCCCGGCCCGGCGGTACGGCCGCTCGCCAGCCAGGCGTCCTCCGCCGCGTAGTCGAACAGATCGCCACTCGGGTCGTACGCCGCCGCCATCTTCGGGAACGCCTCCCGCCAGTCCCGCCCCTCCAATCGGGCCGCGAGCCATGCGACGGTCCCGGGGAGCGACGCGGTGTAGCCGGTGACCGCCCGGTACCCCAACTCCCGTTCCGCGGCGGACATGTCGTAGACCACGGGATGGGCCGTCGTCCACGGCGTGCGGCCGACCGTCGCGGTGGGCGGGGGCCCGTCCACGAGCACCGTCTCGGACTCCCGGCCCATGACCTCGTCGATCGCCGCCCCGATCTCGGCGACCGTCGGAGCCTGCGGATCGCCGGCGTTGAGCACCCGTGACCCCGGCTTGCGCGCGGCGAGCCGGACCAGCTCCGCGAGGTTCCGCACACCAATGGGGTGGAAGCGGCTCCTGCCGCCGTCGGCGAGTACCCGCACCCGCCGTCCGTCCACCACCCGCTTGACGAAGTACAGCTCGCGCGGCGTACGGCAGTGCGGGCCGTGCACCGCCCCCGCGCGCAGCAGCGTGACCGGCAGCCGGTCGCCCGCCGCCAGAAGCTCCCGTTCCAGAGCGGCCTTGCGGGTGGAGTACGTCCCTTCGCCAGGTTCGACCGTCGGCTGCGACTCGGGGAGGGGCACCGGGTACCGGGGGAATCCGTCCGGCTCGTCCTGGGTGTCGAAACCGCGGCCGCGGTCGTCCGCGTAGACGGACCCGCTGGAGATCACCACCGCTGATCCGATCCGGTCCGCCAGGCTCGTGAGCTGCCGGGCGTGCCGGGCGCCGAATGCGACGCAGTCCAGCAGGACGTCGCAGCCGTCGGCAAGGGCCGCCGTCAGGGCCGCGTCGTCCTCGCGGTCCAGCGTCACCGCCCGTACGTCGTCCGGCCAGTGGTCGTCACGGCCACCGCCGCGCGAGGCCGCAGTGACCTGCCATCCGTCCTCGGCGAGGGCGCGCACCGCCGCCCGCCCGATCTGTCCGGTCGCCCCGATCACCCACGCGGTTCGTGTTGTCATGCCGGGGACGCTAGGCGCCGACCCGGTGGCATGCCCGCCGATTTCGCCGTGCGCAGAGCAGATCTGCTGTCGGCCAAAGAGCGCCGGAAGGACCGGGAGGACCGGGAGGACCGGGAGGACCGGGCGGGAAGGAGGCGCGCGCCACGCGCTACTGGCGGCGGAGCCGCGGCCTGCGCCGCTGCTGTCCCTGAGCTGCGGCCTCGGCCTCCTGCGCGGCCTTGGCGTCCGGGGCGTACAGGTCGACGTACTCCTGGCCGGAGAGCTGCATGATCTCGTACATGATCTCGTCCGTGATCGCACGAAGCGCCGCACGCTCCTCGGCCATGCCGTCGTAGCGCGAGAACTCCAAGGGCTCGCCGAAGCGGATGGTCACGCGACCGATGCCGAAGCGGGGGATGACACGGCCGGGCGGCTGGAGTTCGAACGTGCCCACCATCGCGCACGGCACGACCTTGACCCCTGCTTTGAGGGCCATGGCCGCCACACCCACCCGGCCCTTGTAGAGGCGTCCGTCATGGGAGCGCGTGCCCTCGGGGTAGATGCCCAGCAGCTCGTCCTTGGCGAGGACGCCGATACCTTCGGTGATCGCGGCCTGGGCGGCGTTCCGGCCCGAGCGGTCAACGGGGATCTGGCCGGCGCTGCGGAAGAAGAAGGCGGTGAGCCTGCCCTTGATGCCGGGGCCGGTGAAGTACTCGGCCTTCGCGAGGAAGGTGATGCGGCGCTTGAGCATCGTCGGCATCAGGAAGTGGTCGGAGAACGACAGATGATTGCCGGCGATGATCGCCGCTCCCTCTTCCGGCACATGTTCCAGGCCCTCGATCCTGGGGCGGAACATCAGGCGCAGAAGTGGCCCGATCAGCACGTACTTGAGCACGTAGTAGAACACGCAGGCGTTCCTCAGCCTTCCGGATCGACTCAGACCTGGGTCTTTCCAGGTCAACGGCGTTTTTCGGGGGGTCAGTCTATGTGCACGCCCTGCCTGGCGTAAGCACCTCTCCTTGTGTCAATCCTGTCCTGATGTCCTTCATTGCTGACAAGCCATCAAGAAGGGTGAGATCGGGCGCCGGTCGGACGGAGTGGGGGAGCGCGTACGGGGCCGTGCTGGAGGTGCCGCGAACCGTCCCTGACGGCTCTGCGGTCGGAAGGCAACGGCTGCCATAAGAGTTCTGTGATTCCCCATCACACAGGGATATAGGCGGCCATTCCGGAACGAGTCCCGGACCGACTGATCCCATACCGGCAGCTCCAGGCGAAGCCGGTGCTGGAGGGAGTCATCGGAGCCCCGGACCGGGCCCGCGCGGTCCTGGTCATGGGCTGCCTCGCACAGCGAGGGCGAGGACGGCGCGCACCTGCTCTTCGCGGCAGCCGCGCCCGCGACCAGCCCGCTGGTGCGGGCGGAGTTGATGCGCCAATGCCTCAACGAGCGCCACGCGGCGTCCACCTGACGGAGATGTCCGGCGCCGACACGCGGTTTCCGTGCGAGGTATGTCCGGTGTCGGCGCAGGGCCTCGCTGCGCAGGTTCTCACTCTGACGGGTATGAAAGGCGTCGGTGCGCGGCGTGAAGATTTTGCGACGGTCGGAAATCCCGCGCAGCGGTCGCGGCCGGAGGGCCCCTCACCCGGCCCGGCAATTCCGGCGCATCATTGTGAAAGTGGGCAGGCGGGGGGACTTCTGGGTTCAGGTTGCCCTGTTAGGGTTGCGCCCGGCTGGCATGATCGTTTCACCGCTTGACGGGGGTAAGTGTGGGACAGGGAACGGACGTTGACGGCGAGGCCCTCCGCAAATACGCAGCGGTACTCGAGGGCGCCGCGGGTCGCGTCGAAGCCATTCGCAATCGCGTCAAGGGCCTGGATCTCTCGGCGGAGCCCTTCGGCAAGTTGTCGGAGTCCAACGCCCTGAAGGCGGACTACGACACGCAGTCCCAGGAAGCCGAGCAAGACTTGCAGGACGTGTCCGAAGCTCTTCAAGGCATCTCCAAGGGCATCAACCTCTCAGCGGCCGCATATGACGAGACCGAAGACGCTCACACTCGGCTATTCGGGGGTGCCGGCCGATGAGTGACGCTCTCGAACGCATCGGATTCAGCGTCGACTGGAGCAATCCCCTCGCGGGCGCTCTCGACTCGGTGATTCGGGAAGCGGTCAAGGAACTCGGACTCGACGAAAAGCTCGAAACCGTCAGCGGAGACAACGAGCTGCTGCTCAAGGTGGCCGGCCACTGGCGTACCGCTGCCCGTGACATGCGGGGAGTGGTGGACGACTTGGTCGCCGAGCGCAGAACCCTCCAAACCGCCTGGGCCGGCGACGCATCCACCGCCTTCGGTGAGATGATGGCCGATTTCGAGAAGGCCATGATCGGCGAGGCCGACGACATGGACACGGTGGCCGAACTGCTCGAGGCGGCAGCGGAAGCCTGCGCCATGGCTGAAGAGGCGATGATCGAGCTCATCGTCGAAATCGTGGAGACCTTGCTTGTCGCAGCAGCCACGGCCGCCATCGTGGCTCTGCTCACCGCAGGCGTCGGTGCGGCCGTCGGGCCGCTGATCGCAGCCGCCGGTACAGCCCATCGCGTACTGAAGGCGGTACGGATCACGGCGAAGCTCGCCGACAAACTTGCCGACCTCGCACGGCGCATGCAGGCGCTGCGCAAGCTCGCCAAGCTGCGCCGAGTGGCCAGGCGGACCTGGCAGACCCGGAAAGACGGCACCATTCTGAACCCTAGCGATTTCGCCAAGCTCAAGCGTGGTATCAAGCAGGGGGTGAAGGCGGCTGTCGGAGCCCAATTGGTGGACGCCGCCATTGGTGCCGCTCCGACGGCAGGCAGCGTCGCGGAACACTACGGCGTCGACACCCAACCGGTGCGGGATGCCATGGGAACAGCCGGAGATTTCGCGAACCGGGTCACTGACGGGGCGGAGCGGCAGATCAACGAGACCACGGGCCTCGACCAGGTACGAGTGGGCGACGGGCAGTGGGACCTCACAACTCAGGAGCCGCGCCCCATTCCTGAGGCGCCGGCTACCACGGAAGAATCAAGGCAATACGCGAACCGGCCCGATTCGCAGCGCTTCGACGGCCGGCTCGTCGACTCGGCGCCCAACGCGGCCAGGTCCGTGCGGGAGGCATTCGGATGATGGTGAATGTCTCCCGGCGTTCCGTGCCCTTCGGCGAGGCGGAATCGAGGGGTGCGCAGGTCCTGACGGCCGATGAGCGGCTCGTGGCCAGCCAGTTGATGTGGCCCGGGCAGCGAATGCCCAAACCTTCCCGAAGGCGTCGCCCGCAGGTCCTTCGGGGATTGCGCATGCCCGGAGACCGGTGGGAAGGGGCGAAGTCGCGCGCGTGGGGCCTCCTCGCGGTGGTGGATCTCCCCTACGCCATCTTTGACCGGCTGTTCGACTGTAGGCCCCGCAAGAAGGGCAAACCGCTCAGCGGCGGTTGGAACAGCCTGGCCGGCCAGTTCGCCGCGGCACTGCACCCCCGATCCAGGACGACCGGCGTTGTGCAGCTGGTGCAGGTGACCGACCGAAGGCTGCGCATCACCTACCTTCAGCGGGGTCGCCGCAGCAATGAGCTGGGAGCCGCCGAGTCCGGCTGGAGTACTGACCTTCATCAGGTGGCTTGGCTGCGCAACCGGCGCGATGTCGGCGATGACAACTACGAGATCGGATTTGTCGACGGTTCATGGGCAAGGGTGCGCCTCGCGCCACCGCGTCAGACGTCGTTCATCAGGTCGTTCCCGGATCCTGGTCGTTCACGGTGACCCGTACCAGCTGAGTGCTCCGCGTGACAGGTGCCGGTGCGGTGCCGAAGTCACCGGGGGCCGGTGTCATCGGGTGCGGGTGGCCCGAGCCCCTGACGGGCAGGCTGTCGGATTTTGACCATAGGTGCTCGGGGTTCTACCTCATGTACCCGATCACGGCCGACGAGGCTGGAGGGACAGTCGGCGGACAACCGGTCCGCCAACCCCCGCTCCTGGATGCGCCCCATGAACAACAAGGATCTGGTCCTCAAGGCCGTAGGCGAGCTGTTCGGCGACAAGGACCCCTCGGCCGTGGGCAGGGCGCCGGACAGTGCGGTGCCGACCGCCGGACCGGCGAGGACGGCCACCAGGGCGGGGCTGAGGGCGTTTGGCGGCGGTGCTACGCGCTGGGCGTGTGCTCCGTCGCCACCACACCGATCGTGATCAGGCCCAGCACGACCCAGCCGAACCAGAGCCAGCCGCTGCTTCCGAGGGCGACGGTGTAGGCGGTCACCAGGACCAGGGCCCCCACCGTCAGAACCGTCATGGTCTTCGCAGATCCGGGCATCCCGCATCCTCCTCCCGGCAGCCCGGGCACCGGATGCACCGGGCGCGGCCAGGGGACCATGGTCCCCCCACCAGGGCCCGTACCGCTACTCCCCGGTCGGCAGGCCCGCGAATGACGGCTCCGGAGGCCCGAAGGCTGCTCCGGTCGAGCGCCCGCTACCCGCCCGCCGTCCCGCTACCCGCCCGCCGCCTCGCTACCGCCCACGGGCCTGCAAGGACGCCAGATAGGCGTTGTACGCCTCCAGCTCCTTGTCCCCGTCCCGGTCCGCAGCCCGGTCCATCCGCCGCGCCTGCCGCTGGTCCGACTGGTACCACTGGAAGACCAGCGCCACCAGCACCACCACGGACGGGATCTCGCTGAAGGCCCACGCGATGCCGCCCGCCCACTGCTGGTCGTCCAGCGCGTCGATGCCCAGCGACGCCGGGGGGTTCTCGTACGTGCCCACCATCGGCGCGGTGGCCATCATCAGCGCGATCCCGAAGAAGGCGTGGAACGGCATCCCCGCGAAGAGCTCCAGCATCCGCATCACGTACCCCGGGCGGTGCGGGCCGGGGTCCACGCCCATGATCGGCCAGAAGAACACGAGGCCCACGGCCAGGAAGTGCACCATCATGGCGATGTGCCCGGGCTTGCTGCCCATGAGGAGATCGAAGAGCGGGGTGAAGTAGAGCGCGTAGAGGCTGGCGATGAACAGCGGGATGGTGAAGGCCGGATGGGAGACGATCCGGACGTACCGGCTGTGCAGCAGGGCCACCAGCAACTCGCGCGGCCCCTTGCGCCCCCGCGGCGCCGACGGCAGCGCCCGGAGCGCCAGCGTGATCGGGGCACCGAGCAGCAGCAGGATCGGCGACAGCATGCTGATCACCATGTGCTGCACCATGTGCACGCTGAACATGACCATGCCGTAGTCGTTGAGCGCCGTGCACATCACCAGCGCGATCGTGAGCACACCGACGACGAACGAGACCGTACGGCTCACGGGCCAGGCGTCACCGCGCCGCCGCAGCCTGACAACCGCCCACCCGTAGAGGCCGAGCGCGAGCAGACATCCGACCAGGAAGAACGGCTCTCCGGTGAACTCCAGGCCCCGCCCCAGCGTGAACGGCGGCAGATCCATCGTCATGCCGTGCCCGCCGTGATCCATCCACTCGCTCCTGTTTCGCACCGATGCGTCCGCCCCAGATTAGAACCGCCCCCGGCCGGGACTCCGGCCGGGGGCGGTTCACATGCGGTGACCCGGTCCGTCACGCCATCGGTCGGGCCGGGGCGTGCCGGATCAGAGCACGCACTCGGCCTCGATGTAGCGCTCGGCCGGGACGGTCTTGAGGTTCTCCACCGCCTCGGCGAGCGGTACGAGCGTGATCTCGGTGCCGCGCAGGGCGGTCATCATCCCGAAGTCGCCCCGGTGCGCCGCCTCCACGGCGTGCCAGCCGAAGCGCGTGGCGAGCACCCTGTCGTACGCGGTGGGGGTCCCTCCGCGCTGCACATGGCCGAGGATGACCGGGCGGGCCTCCTTGCCCAGGCGCTCCTCGAGTTCGATGGAGAGCTGCCGGGCCACACCGGCGAAGCGCTCGTGGCCGTACATGTCCCTGCCGCCCTCGTCGAATCGCATCGAGCCCTCGCGCGGCTTGGCTCCCTCGGCGACCACGACGATCGCGAACTTCTTGCCCGCGGAGAAGCGCTTGCCGACGAGCTCGGTCAACTCCTCGATGTCGAAGGGCCGCTCGGGGACGACGATGGCGTGCGCGCCGGCCGCCATGCCCGAGTGCAGCGCGATCCAGCCGGTGTGGCGGCCCATGACCTCCACGATCATGACGCGCTGGTGCGACTCGGCGGTCGTCTTCAGCCGGTCCAGGGCTTCCGTCGCGACACCCACGGCAGTGTCGAAGCCGAAGGTCACATCGGTCGAGGCGATGTCGTTGTCGATCGTCTTCGGTACACCGACGATCGGCAGGCCGGCGTCGGACAGCATCCGCGCCGCCTTGAGGGTGCCCTCACCGCCGATCGGGATGATCGCGTCGAGACCCAGCTCCGCGACGTGGCCCTTGGCCCGCTCCACGCCGTCACGCAGGTGTGCGGGCTGAACCCGGGACGAGCCGAGGATGGTGCCGCCCCGCGCCAGGATGCCCCCCACCGCGTCGAGGTCGAGCTTTCGGTAGTCGCACTCCAGGAGGCCTTTCCACCCGTCCTGGAAACCGATGACGTCGTCGCCGTGGTCCGCCACGGCGCGGTGCACCACGGAGCGGATGACGGCATTCAGACCGGGGCAGTCGCCGCCGGATGTGAGCACACCAATGCGCATTGCTCGAAATACCTCTGGGAACGTCTGGGCCGGCGGCCGGACCCCCTCGTCCGGCTGGAGTCGCTCAACTCTACAAGCGGCGGCCACCCTATCGACGCACGGCGGCGCATGCCCGCTCTGTCCATCAGGCGGGACGGAAGACCATCAGATGGGACGGCGCGGGGCAGACCGTACGCGCGACGGGCGGCTCGTACGTGGCCGTGTGCGCGGGGGGCCGCTCTTATGCGCCCGGGGTGCACGCCGGGGCACCCGTCCGGAAACGGCTCCGGCGCGCCAGGCGGAGAACCTGGCGCGCCGGACCTGCGGATACGGGTGCCCGTCAGGCGGGCTGGGTGGCCGCGGCGATCCGCTCCTGGCGCAGCGCCTCGTACCAGTGGTCGTCGACCGGCGGCAGGGCGTTCACATCCAGGGCCAGCTTCAGCAGCAGGTCCGCGATCTGCGGATTGCGGGCCAGCACGGGGCCGTGCATGTACGTGCCGAAGACGGTGTCGTTGTAGGCGCCCTCGAAGCCGTCCCCCGTGCCGTTGCCATTGCCGAACCGGACCTTGGCGAAGGGCCGTGCGGTCGGGCCCAGGTGCGTGATGCCCTGGTGGTTCTCGAAGCCGGTCAGCGGCGCCAGGTTGAGCTGTGGGTCGATGTCCGCCAGGACGTCACCGACGCACCGGGCGCCCTCGCCGCGGGTGCTCACCACGTCCAGCAGGCCGAGGCCGGGCTCGCGCTCGCCGAGGTCGTTGACGAACTCGTGGCCCAGGATCTGGTACCCGGCGCAGACGGAGAAGACGATCGCGCCGTTGGCGACCGCGCGGTTCAGCCCGCCGTCGCGGCGCAGCCGCTCGGCAGCCAGCCGCTGCGGCCGGTCCTCGCCGCCGCCGATCAGGTAGATGTCGCCCGAGGTGGGCAGCGGCTGGTCGGAACGCACGTCGACGCGGGACACCTGAAGACCCCGCTGCTGGGCCCGCCGCTCCACCACGAGGGCGTTGCCCTGGTCGCCGTACGTGCTCAGCAGGTCCGGGTAGACCCACACCAGGCGCAGACTGGTCTCGCTCATGCTCGCTCGTCCTTGTCCAAGTCTCGTTGGTGTCCGGTCAGTTGCCGACGCGGCGGCGCAGGTCCTGGAACGCGGTGTAGTTCGCGATCGTCTCGATCCGGCCGGGCGGGCAGAGCTGGACGGCCTCATCGAGGGTGTCGCACACCCGGAAGTCCAGGCCCGCGACCTCGAGCCGGACGGCGAGGTCCAGCCTGCGGTCACCGATGACGCAGATCGGGTGCCCGGCGAGCCGGGTGTAGTCCACGTCCCACAGCCATGAGGTGTCGGTCCCGTCGGCGCCGCGCGCGTTCACCGAGAGGATCACGGGCGTGGGCGGCGGGTCGATCAGCGCGAACGTCTCGAGCCAGCCGGCCGGGTTCTTCGCCAGCAGCAGCCGAAGCTCGCGGCCCTCGAACGTGACGACGTCGTAGCGCCCGGCCACCGCCTGCACGTGGTACATGCGCTCCAGCGCCACCTGGGGCGGCACGCCGAAGGTGGCGGCCACGGCGGCGGAGGTCGTGGCGTTCGCCTTGTTGGCCCGGCCCGGGAGCTGGAGGTGGATCGGCCATGCGGAGCCGTGCGGGTCCAGGACGTGGTCGCCGTTCAGGGCCCAGGTCGGGACCGGGCGGCGGAAGCCGCAGTCGCCGCACATCCAGTCGTCCCCGGGGCGCTGCAGCACGCCGCCGCAGGACGGGCAGGACCAGGCGTCGTCCTTCCACTCCTGGCCGGCGGCGACCCACACCACGTTGGGCGAGGAGGAAGCGGCCCAGACGACGAGCGGATCGTCGCAGTTGGCGATCACCGTGGCCTTCGTACCGGACAGGCCCTCGCGCCACTTCTCGGCGAGCATGCGGGTCTCGGCCGCGCGGTCGAGCTGGTCGCGGGAGAGGTTGAGCAGGGCGATGGCCTTCGGCGTGACGTCCGTGGCGACTCCGGCCAGGTACTTCTCGTCGACCTCGATCACGCCGTACCGCGCGTCGGAGCCCCCGGCGAGGGCGGAGGTGATGCCCGCGGGCATGTTGGCGCCCAGTGCGTTGGAGACGACCGGGCCGCTCGCCCGCAGCGCCTCGGCGATGAGCCGGGTCGTGGTCGTCTTGCCGTTGGTCGCGGAGACCAGGACGACATCCAGATGCTGGGCCAGCCGGGCCAGGAGATCGGGGTCGAGCCTGAGGGCCACCTTCCCGCCGATCACCGATCCGCTGCCGCGGCCCGCCGCCCGGGACACCGCCGCAGCGGCTCTGCCCGCCGTCACGGCCAACTTGGCCCGCGGGGACAGCGGCTCCGAGTTGCCTGTCATCGTCCTGGTTCCTCCTTGCATCCGGTGCCGCGCCGCCCCCGGTTCGTCGGTGGAACGCCCCGCCGCGCCGATTCGCCGACCGGGAGGCTCCGTTCGGGGATCAGCCTACCGAGATCCGGCCTCCGGCCCGAACCACAACCCCCCGGCCGACCTGCCCGTCCCGGCCGGGATCGTACGCTTGGCCCGTGCGACACAGTGCCATTCCCGGCAGTTCCGGACTCGTGCGGCCCATGCGGCTGCTCGGGGATCCGGTGCTGCACGCTCCCTGCGAGGAGATCACCGCCTTCGACGGGGCGCTCGCCCAGCTCGTCGAGGATCTCTTCGCGACGATGTACGCCGCCCAGGGGGTCGGCCTCGCGGCGAACCAGGTCGGGCTGCCGCTGCGGCTGTTCGTCTACGACTGCCCCGACGACGAGGACCGCCGCCACCTCGGGCACGTGGTGAACCCGCGGCTCGTCGAGACCGGCGGTGTGAGCGTCAGGGGGCCGGAGGGGTGCCTGTCGCTCCCCGGTGTCGAGGCCGGTACGCACCGCTTCGACCACGCCGTCGTCGAGGGCTTCGACCGTGCGGGTGAGCCGGTCCGTATCGAGGGCACCGGCTTCTTCGCGCGCTGCCTGCAGCACGAGACGGACCACCTGGAGGGGAAGGTGTACACCGACCGCCTCACCGGGCTGCGGCGGCACCGGGCGCTGCGTGCCGCCCGGCGGGCACCGTGGGCGGAGCGGTCCGCGGCGTCGTAGGCCGGTGAGGGCCCGTCGCCCCCGCCGGGTCTTGAGGACACCCCATCGGGCTTGAGAGACGGCGCCGGGCTCGAGGACACGGCTCGCCGTACGCGATGGTGCCTCAGAAGCCGGGCCCGCCCACACGGTCGCCCGCCGCGGCCAGCCGGCCCCACAGCAGGTCGGCGAGGTGGCGCACCAACTGGGCGCGGGAGCAGGGGCGTTCGCGCAGCCACCAGTCGCCGGCCGCGTGCATCATGCCGACGATGCCGTGGCCCCAGACCCGCGCCAGCTCGTCGCTGCCGGGGCCCAGGTCGACCCGCTCGGCGATGACCTGCGCCAGCTCTTCTCCCATCCGGCGCAGCAGCGGCGCGGAGTGGCGGCCGACGTCGAAGCCCTGCTCGCCGCCCTGCGCCTCGTCCGAGGGGTGCATCAGGAAGCGGTACACCTGGGGGCGGGCCTCGATGGCGGAGAGGTAGGTGTCGAGGGTCCTCTCCACCCGGTCCCGGCGGTCGGAGGGTGCGTCGAGGGCGGCGCGGAGTCCGGCGAGCAGGGCGTCGGTGTGCCGTACGGCGAGGGCGCGGTAGAGCCCGCCCTTGTCACCGAAGTGGCGGTAGAGGATGGGCTTGGTGATGCCGGCCTCGGCGGCGATGGCGTTCATGGACGCGCCGGGCCCCTCGCGCAGCACCACACGGTCCGCGGCCTCCAGCAGTTCCTTGCGGCGCCGCTCCGCTGCGCGCTGCTGGTCTTCCCGCTGACTGGTCTCCATGAGGTGTCTCCCCGCCCGTGCGCTTGCTCGTGCTCGCAAAGTAACACCTGGCCCGGAGCCCGAACTGATGAGGAGCGGGAGGTTGACAGTGCTTACTGGCCGGTAACAGACTGTGGTTACCGCAAGTAACAAGCAGGTGGAGGGGCAATGGCTGAGTTCAGGCTTGAACTCGACGATGAGCAGAAGGCGGTCCGGGACTGGATCCATGGCTTCGCCACGGATGTTATGCGTCCGGCCGCCGCCGAGTGGGACGAACGCGAAGAGACGCCCTGGCCCGTCATCCAGGAAGCCGCCAAGATCGGCCTGTACTCCCTCGACTTCTACGCGCAGCAGTACTTCGACCCCACCGGCCTCGGCATACCCATGGCCATGGAGGAGCTCTTCTGGGGCGACGCCGGCATCGGCCTGTCCATCGTCGGCACCGGCCTCGCGGCCGTCGGCGTGATGGCCAACGGCACCGAGGAGCAGATCGGCACCTGGATCCCGCAGATGTACGGAGACCCGGACGACGTCAAGGTCGCGGCGTTCTGCTCCTCCGAGCCCGACGCGGGATCCGACGTCGCCTCCATGCGTACCCGCGCCGTATACGACGAGGCCAAGGACGAGTGGGTGCTCAACGGCACCAAGACCTGGGCCACCAACGGCGGCATCGCCAACGTCCATGTCGTCGTGGCGGTCGTCGACCCGGACCTCGGCTCCAAGGGGCACGCCTCGTTCATCGTCCCGCCGAACACCCCGGGCCTCTCCCAGGGGCAGAAGTTCAAGAAGCACGGCATCCGCGCCTCGCACACCGCCGAGGTCGTCCTGGAGGACGTCCGCATCCCCGGCAGTTGCCTGCTCGGCGGCAAGGAGAAGCTCGACGAGCGCCTCGCCCGCAGCCGCGAGCGCGCGAAGGCCGAAGGCGAGCGAAGCGGGATGGGGGTATCCCCGGGCGGAGACCGGGGGAGCGTGAAGAACGCCGCGATGGCCACCTTCGAGGCGTCCCGCCCGGCGGTGGGTGCCATGGCCGTGGGTACGGCGCGTGCCGCGTACGAGGAGGCCCTCGAATACGCCAAGACGCGCACCCAGTTCGGTCGCCCGATCATCGACAACCAGGGCGTCGCCTTCCAGCTCGCCGACATGCGCACCCAGATCGACGCCGCCCGCCTGCTGGTGTGGCGTGCCTCCTGGATGGCGACCGCCGGCCAGCCCTTCACGGCGGCCGAGGGCTCGATGTCGAAGCTGTTCGCGAGCGAGACCGCGAAGAAGGTCACGGCGCAGGCCCTGCAGATCCTGGGCGGCAACGGCTTCACCCGGGAGTACCCGGTGGAGCGCATGCACCGGGACGCCGCGATCTACACCATCTTCGAGGGCACGAGCGAGATCCAGCGCCTGGTCATCGCGCGCACCCTCTCAGGGATGCCCATCCGCTGAACCGGCGCCCGCGGGTGCCGTGATCGCCGCCCACGGCCCGCATCAGGCCGTGGGCGGCGCCGCGTCCGCGTACGGGTTCGCGGGTCGGGCCTCGCGTCGTACGCCGTCCGCGTCCAGCGCCGCCGCGGCGGAGGGCGTGCCGACGGTCCCCACGGGGCGCCAGCTGCCGGTGACGGTGACCCAGGTGTCGGCGGGCGGGGGAGGGGTGCCGTACACGCGGACCTTGATCGCCTGGGAGTCGGCGGCGCAGCAGCTCAGCGACAGGCGGGTCAGGTACCAGCCGCCGCCCTCGCCCGGAGTGACGAAGCCGGTCATCGAGACCGTACGGCCCTCCAGGCTCCGGGCGCTGTCCTGCCGTGCTCGTGAGCTGAACTCCGACAGCGGCATGACCAGGGGCGAGGTGCCGGGCAGCCGGGCGAAACGGACCCCCTTCGCGGCCGTCGCCCCGTCGCCGTCCCGCGCCGCGGTGTACGAGCCGAGGGCGGGCGGCGTGAAGAAGAGCAGGCTGATCGCGGGAAAGAACAGGAGCCAGGCGACCTTCGGGCCCCGGCTGTGGTCGTGCCCGTGCCCGCTGTCGTGTCCGTGCCCGCTGTCGTGCCCGTGCCCGCTGTCGTGTCCCTGGCCGCCGTCCGGTTCGTGCTCGCCGTGGTCTTCATGGGCACCGCCTGCGGGTTCGGCGGCCGGCCCGGCGAAGGGGAAGCCGTCGCGCGCCGCCCCCACCATGCCCAGGGCGACCAGCAGCACGCCCGAGACGATCAGCAGAGGTCGCAGGCCGTCTTTCACGTAGCGCAGATACACCTCGCTGAAGAGCGCGATGTGCAGCAGCCCGGCGCCCGACAGCAGCAGGAGAAGAATCTGGACATTGCGTCTCATAGCATCCACCACCCGACGAGTGCGCTGGAGGCGACGGCCACCACTGTGGTCGCCGCCGAGAACCGGACGGCGAAGGCGCGCCCGAAGGTGCCCGACTGCAGGGCGATGAGCTTCACATCCACCATCGGCCCGACCACCATGAACGCCAGCCGCGCGGTGGGAGAGAAGCCGGTGAGGGAGGCGGCGACGAAGGCGTCGGCCTCCGAGCAGACGGCGAGCACGATCGCCAGTGCGGCCAGGAAGAGCACCGAGAGCCAGGGCGACCCGGCGAATGTGTCCAGGACGGACCTCGGGACCGCGACGTTGAACGTCGCCGCCGCCATCGCACCGACCACCAGAAACCCTCCGGCGTGGAGGAAGTCGTGCTGGAAGCCGAGCCGGAACTCCTCCCACCGGCCGTGCCCCGGGGTGTGTCCCGTGCGGTGGGCCGGCAGCCGCAGCCACTCCTCCCGGCCGAGGCGGATCCACAGCCAGCCCATCACGACCGAGGTCGCGAGCGAGGCGAGCAGCCGGGCCGCCACCATCTCGGGTGCGCCGGGGAAGGCGACGGCCGTGGACGCGAGCACGATCGGGTTCACCGCGGGGGCCGAGAGGAGAAAGGCGAACGCGGCCGCCGGTGCGACCCCGCGCCGGATCAGGCTCCCCGCCACCGGTACGGAGGCGCACTCGCACCCGGGCAGGACGACCCCGGCGGCGCTGGCCACGGGGACGGCGAGCGCGGGCCGCTTCGGCAGCGCCCGTGCGAAGACCCGCGCGGGCACGAAGGCGTTGATGGCCCCCGAGATGACGGTGCCCAGCAGCAGGAACGGCAGGGCCTGCACCACGATCGCGATGCAGACCGTACGCCAGGCGCCCAAGGCTCCGGGGTCCGGCTGCCCGATCGCGCCGGTGGCGACCGCGGCCGCGAGGGCGAGTCCCATTACGACGGCGGTGGCGGCCGGCCAGGGGGGCCGGCCCGGAGGTCTGCGGCCGGTCCTGGGGGCGTCGCTCGCACCCGCTTCGTGCGGCACCGGCGAGGCGGTGCCCTCCAACGCGTCCGTTCTCTGCACTGCGACTCCGCACGTTCCGCGACCGGGGTTGCTCACGATATGCGCGAATGGGGCGGACGTCGGGAAACACTTCGGGCGCTTGGTCCAGAATCATCCGTTTCGCCGGACCGACCCGGGTGCAGTAAAGGGGTGTTTCAGGACCGCATTACAGCAAAAATGAATTCAACCGCCAAAACGGACAATTGGCCGTGCGGTGACACATCTCACAGATGCTTCGCCATGAATGTGACCTCCAGCACTCGAAGGGCCCGAATTCCTTCAACTTGGTTACCGGCTGCCTCTTGTGAGAGTCGTTCAGTAGTAATCGCCTTTGCTGTGGGGCAAAGATCGGCAGCGCAGCGTGACGCAATAGCAAGTCGATCTGTCCCCCGGCGATTCAGACAAATGCAGGGCACTTGTGGCGAAGAAATGGATGTGTTTATTTTTCGGCTGCCTGCCCATCGAAAGGGCGGGCGCCCATCTGCCGGAGCGCCGAGTCCTGCCGCCGGTGGTGGGAGAAACGACAACGCACCCACGGCAGGAGCGGGGGACCCAAGGTAAGTGCCGTACCGCCATCGATGTGGTCCGGCTTGGGGTGAAGACGTGCCGAAACGCTCGTAGCTGCGTGAAGGCACGGCCGGGCAACTCCAGCCCGAACCCGACAGCTCACCTCGCAGGCGTAGGAGAGGAAGAACCCTATGTCTGCACGCGGACGTCACCGCCGCTTCAAGCCCAACCGGATCACTCGCGCCACGTTCGTCGCCGCCGCGGGCGGTGCCGGTATCGGTCTGTCCTTCATCGGCGCCGGCAGCGCGAACGCTGCCCCCGTCGGCACCTGGGACAAGGTCGCCGAGTGCGAGAGCAACGGCAACTGGAGCATCAACACCGGAAATGGCTTCTACGGAGGCCTCCAGTTCACGCAGAGCACGTGGGACGCCTTCGGCGGCAGCCAGTACGCCGACCGCGCCGACCACGCGAGCAAGGCCGAGCAGATAGCCGTCGCCGAGAAGGTGCTCGACGGCCAGGGCCCCGGCGCCTGGCCGGTCTGCGGCCCGAAGGCCGGTCTGGCCAAGGGTGGTCCGGCCCCCGAGGCCCCCGCCGCCGGCGAGAAGGCCGAGACCAAGCCGGCCCCGGCCGCCAAGGACCGTGCCGACCGTGGCGAGAAGCGCCACGGCAAGGGCGAGGCCTACACGGTCGTCAAGGGCGACTCGCTCTACAAGATCGCCACGTCCAAGCACGTCGATGGCGGCTGGAAGCAGGTCTACCAGGACAACCGCCAGGTCGTCGGCGAGAACCCGAACCTGATCCACCCGGGCCAGAAGCTCAGCCTGGGCGGCGGCAAGGCCGAGGCCGGGCAGAAGCACGAAGGCTGGAAGAAGCAGGGCTCGAAGCACGCCGCGCCCAAGGCCCAGGCGCCGAAGCAGGAGGCCAAGCCGGCCGCCAAGCCCGCGGCCGGCAAGAGCGCCGACGGCTTCACCGCCCCGGTCGACAACCTGACGCTCGGCACCCCGTACCACCAGTCGGGCAGTTCCTGGTCCAGCGGCTACCACACCGGCGCGGACTTCCGTGCCGGGACCGGTACGACCGTCAAGTCCATCGGTGCGGGCGAGGTCGTCTCCGCGGGCTGGGGCGGCAGCTACGGCAACGAGGTCGTCATCCGCCACGCGGACGGCAAGTACAGCCAGTACGCCCACCTGTCCTCGCTGTCCGTCTCGGCGGGCCAGTCCGTGACCGGCGGCCAGCAGATCGGCCTGTCCGGCTCCACCGGCAACTCCTCCGGTCCGCACCTCCACTTCGAGGTCCGCACCGGTCCGGACTACGGCTCGGACATCGACCCGATCGCGTACCTGCGCGACCACGGCGTCAAGATCTGACGATCTGACGCGCGAACGACTCGAACGGCTACGGAGTCTTCCCTCCTGACTCGATGAGGCGCCGGTTCCCCGTGACGACGGGGAACCGGCGCCTCGCTTCTGTCCTGGTGCGGGAAAGATCGGTCAAGGGAGCGGGCGGAGGTCACGCCGTGCGGCACAGGGCCCTGATCATCCGGCCGTGTTCCGGGTATCGCGCGGCCAGGTCGTCCGCATCGCCGTCTTCGTAGTCGGACGGGAGGAACCCCGGCGCCATGGTGCATCCGATGAGCGCGTGGCTGCCGCCGCCGCGGACACGCGCCCCCATCCACGTCCGGCCCGGAACGGTGAACTGGACGTGCTGCCCGGCGCGTACGTCCTGGCCGAGCACCTCCACGCGCGACGCGCCGCCCGGCTCCAGGAGCAGCAGCTCCACCGGGTCCCCCAGGTAGAAGTGCCAGACCTCGTCGCGCGGCAGCCGGTGCATGGCCGAGAAGAGGTCGTTCTCGGCGGACATCAGAAAGAGGATCGCCGTTCCCGAGGGGTGTTGGCCGGGTTCTCCGGGGCCTGCCCATGTCTGCCGGAAGAGCCCGCCCTCCAGGGGCAGTGGCTCCAGGCCGTAGAGCGCGGCGAGTTCGGCGACCGACGGGACGGGATTCGGCATGGTGTCCTCCGTGGTGTAGTCCGGTGTGAACCGGTGAACCGGTTGCCGGTGAAACGGAAGTGATTATTCATGGCCGTGGCATGACAGCGATTCCTTCCAGCGTTCCGGATTCCGATCTTCCAGTAAACGAGGCTCTCTTGTGGCATGCGGAATGCCCGCTTAATCTTGGCGCGCCCCGCAGCAGGAGAGGAAAACGCCCTATGCCCGCACACGGCCGCCATCGCAAGTACCAGCCGAACCGCATCTCCCAGGCATCTCTGACGGTCACCGCAGGCGGCGCGGGGATAGCCATGCCGTTAGTCGGCGTCTCAGGTGCCGAGGCCGCGCCCGTCGACACCTGGGACAAGGTCGCGGAGTGCGAGAGCACCGGCAACTGGGGCATCAACACCGGCAACGGCTTCTACGGCGGGCTGCAGTTCACCCAGTCCACGTGGGAGGAGTACGGCGGTACGGCCTACGCGTCGCGCGCCGACCTCGCGACGAAGGACCAGCAGATCGCCATAGCCGAGAAGGTCCTCTCCGGACAGGGGCCCGGGGCCTGGCCCGCGTGTTCGGGCAAGGCCGGTCTGACGCGGGGGAGCGAGGCGCCGGGCACCACCGCGCACACCCAACCGCAGGTATCGCGCAAAGCGCCCACCGAGCGCCACGACCGCGTCAGACCCGAGTCGTACACCGTCGCGAGCGGAGACACGCTCTTCGCCATAGCGCGCGTGCGGGACGTGGACGGCGGCTGGGAGCGGATCTACGAGGACAACCGCCGCGTCATCGGCGACGATCCGGACCTCATCGTCCCCGGGCAGAAGCTCGTCATCGGCCGGAAGGCCGGGCCCGCGCAACGGACCGACAAGGCGGGGCAGCCGGAGAAGTCCGCGAAGCCGAAGAGCGCGGAGCGGGGGCAGGGGCAGCCGAAGAAGCAGCCCGGCAAGGCTCATGAGGAGACCCGGAAGCACCCGGAGTCCTCCGGCACACAGCGCACGGAGCGCACCGAGCGCACCGAGCGCAAGGAGCGGACGCACCGGACCGAACGGAAGACGCCGTCCGCCGGGTCCGCGGGATCCGGATTCGCGAGCCCGGTCGCGAGCGCCGCGATCGGCACCCCGTACCACGCCTCCGGTTCGAGTTGGTCCAGCGGCTACCACACGGGCGTGGACTTCCCCGTCCCCACGGGCACGTCCGTTCGCGCGGTCGCGGGTGGACGGGTGGTGGAGGCGGGCTGGGGCGGCAGCTACGGCTACCAGGTCGTCATCCGGCACGCGGACGGCAAGTACAGCCAGTACGCGCACCTTTCGGCGCTCTCCGTGCGTGCGGGCCAGCCGGTGAACGGCGGGCAGCGCATCGGCAGGTCGGGCTCGACCGGCAACGTCACCGGTCCGCACCTGCACTTCGAGGTGCGGACCGGACCCGGCTACGGCTCGGACGTCAACCCGCTGGCGTATCTGCGCGCCAAGGGCATCAGCATCTGAGGCATCCTCCCGGCTTTGGGGGGCCGGTCACCAGAGCTTGTTCACCGCCGTGCGCGTGGTGTGCTTGAACGCCGTCACGGGGGCGTCGTCGAACGTGCCGATCTCTCCCCAGTGGACGACGGTGACGGTCCGGCCGTCGCGCCCGACCGCGAACAGGTGGACGTCGGACGAGCCCCAGGCATGCGCGGTGTGCACACCCTGCACCCGCGCGCCCTCCTCGACGGCCAGGTTCCCGTAATCACGCCACTCGGCCGTGACATCGGGGTCCTCCTGTTCGGTCCGGTCGGCGCACTCCTGGACGGCCTTGTTCCACAGTGCGGCCAGGCTCTTGGCTCGTGCCGTGTCGCGCTCGACGACGGTGACCTGTGTGGCGCCGGTGTCGAACTCGGTCCAGAACTCCCGGTACAGCGACGTGGCGCCCGGCAGGGCCTGGCCCACGCAGAACGGCAACGGGTCCGGGGTCCCGCTCGTCACCGCCCCCGCGTACCAGGGCGAGGAAGGGTGCGGCGGCAGTTCGCGAGGCGCGAGGAAGCCCGGCGAGGACGCGGTCGCGGAGCGTGCGGTCGACGCGGAATCTGTGGACTGCGAGGACGCGACCGCGGGTGCGGCGGTGACGCCGCCGGCGGCGACGCCAAGAGCGGCGATGCCTGCGGCTGCGGCGCAGGCCCTGCCGAGGCGGGTGTGTACGGACATGACGGATCCCCCCGTTGCGATGGCTGATGTCGCTGCGCCGCTCCCCTGTGGCGGCGCAGCGACATCAGCATCGGCGCGGGGACCGGGCGCGGGCAACGAGGGCGGGGCGATCCGGAACGGTGGGACGTTTCCAGGGCCCTGACCTGGGGGAACACCCATAGCCTGGAACGCCCTTCCGGGACGCGGGAGTTGGGCTCGTACGCGCCGGGGCGGAGGCGCACGGGATCTCGTAGGCGCCGGGGCCCACGGACGCCGGACCTCGTACGCGACACGGTGACTCCTGCGCGACACGGGCAGCCGTACTCAGCGCTTCCGTGACATGCCTCCGGCGGCCTTCCCTCCGCCGGGGGCCGTCAGGCGGGGTGGGTACGGCGCAGGGCCAGGACGGCGTTGTGCCCGCCGAATCCGAAGGAGTTGCTCAGCGCGACATCGCCGGACTCCGGCAGGGGACGCGGAGCGCCCGTGACCACGTCGAGGCCGAGGGAATCGTCCGGCTCCTCGCATCCGACGGTGGGCGGGACGACGCCGTGATGCAGCGTCAGAACCGCGGCCACGGCCTCCACGCCGCCCGCCGCGCCCTGCAGATGCCCCATCGCGCCCTTCGGCGCGGTGACCGGCATGGCGGGCCGCTCGCCGAACACGGCCCGCAGCGCCAGTGCTTCGGCCGCGTCGCCACTGCCCGTCGCGGTGGCGTGCGCGTTGATGTGCATGACCTCGTCCGGCTTGGCTCCGGCGTCGTCGAGGGCCTTGTGCAGCGCGTCGATCACACCGCCGGCGTCGGGGCGCGGCGTGGCCATGTGGAACGCGTCGGCGGAAATGCCCCAGCCCGCCGCCTCGCAGTAGATGCGCGCGCCGCGTGCGCGGGCGTGGTCCTCGGACTCCAGGACGAGCAGGCCCGCGCCTTCACCGACCACGAATCCGTCCCGTGCGGTGTCGAAGGGCCGCGACGCCTTCTCGGGTCCGTCCGTCCCGGGGGAGAGCGCCCGCATGGAGGTGAAGGACGCCATGATGGCCGGAATGATCACGGCCTCCGTGCCGCCCGCGACCATCACGTCGGCGTGTCCGTCCCGTATGCGGTCGATGGCCTGGCCGATGGCTTCCGTCCCCGAGGCGCAGGCGCTCACGACCGTACGGGCCTCGGCGCGCGCCCCTGTGTCGATCGCCACCTGCGCCGCCGCCCCGCTGGGCACGATCATCGGCGCGGTGTGCGGGGAGACATGGCGCTGTCCGCGCTCGGCCAGGGTGCGGTCGGCGTCGACCATGACGGGCGCGCCGCCGATGATGGTGCCGATGGAGACCCCGACGCGCCGGGCGTCGAGGGTGCCCTCGGTCACCTCGTCCTGTGCGAACCCGGCGTCGGCCCAGGCCTCGCGGGCGGCCAGCACCGCGAACTGGGCGCTACGGCTCATGGTCCGGGCCCGGGCGCGCGGCAGGCGCTCGGCCGGTTCGACGGCGGCGGGCGCGGCGATCCGGACACCGAGGCTCTCGAACTCCTCGCCGTCCAGCCGCTGTAGCCCGCTCCGGCCGTCCAGCAGGCCCTGCCAGGTGGTGGCGGCGTCACCGCCGAGCGGGCTGATAGCGCCGACGCCGGTGACGACGACGCGCCGCCCGCTGCGCCCTGGACGGGGGACGGGGTCGAGCCGGCAGACGATGGCCCGCGGGTCGCGGGCCATGAGCGCCCGCATCGCGTCGTCGGGGAGAGGGGAGCCGGTGCCGCTGTCCTCTTCTGCGGTTCCGGGCTCCGGGTGACGCGAGCCCGGCTCCGGGTGCCACATGCCCTCGCGCCGTACGAAGTGACGTTCCGCGCCCTCGAGCTGGGCGGCGTCCAGGACCGACATGCGGTCCCCGTCCCAGAAGTCCACACCCGGGCCGGTCGGGACGATCAGCGGGACGCACTGCGGGTCGACGCGCTCGCCGGCCACCTCGACCGGACCGGTGCGGAGGTGCACCGCGTGGAAGTCGGGGCCTCCGTGGACGGCGCGCAGGGTCAGCCGGACGTGTTCCTCGTCCGCGGGGGAGGCGTCGAGCACGGCGAAGCGCTTGGCGCCGTCGACCACGAGCACGTCGCCTGGCACCAGTTCACCGCAGGTGCATATGTGAGGGTTTTCGGAGAATTGGGACATGTCGGGCGTGTACGTCACGGTGACGTCCTTTCGGCTTCCGCGCAGGTGTCAGCGGATCGGCAAAGGTGGCGAATTGCCCGCGATCGTAAATTCGCCCCGAGGTGGCGTGAAGTGACGCAGATCCCATTCGCCCGGATAAACCGGGCAATGTGTCCCGACTCACGTTCCGGATCGTGTCGCGTCCGCCTCGCCCCCGCTGTCCACGCGCCCGCGCGGAGGTGTCCGTCCGTCCGGCTCCGGCTCAAGTTCGAGGGCTTCGAGCAGGAAGGCCAGATCCTCGGGGTCCTTGGCGTGACCGGCGACCACCCTGCGGGCGGCTCGGCGCTGGTTGCGCCGTTCGGTCGCGGCGCGTTCCGATTCCTTGCCCTGGCCCTTGCCTGCCTCGCTGGGGTCCAGGTGGGGTGCCGGCTGGCCGGATGGAGGATTCATCGGACGATCCTCGCGCCGCCCCGATCGTCCCGGTACGGGGCACGGCCGAAGGTCACCGGATCGGCGCAGCGTGGCGCATAGTGGTGTAGCGTTCAACTAGGCCGGGCAGTCGATGGTGGATACGGTCCTCCTGTCGGCACCCGCACCCCCGGTCAGCCCCGGCCAGGTCCCCCCGTCCTGGCCGGGGCACTTCTCGCCAAGGCCCGTCCACGGCGTCCGCGTCCCGCCCCTCCCGACGTCATCGCGGCACCATCCGCTGCCGGGATCCGTGATCGTACGGCGATGAACTCCCCACCGGATGCCCGGAACCGCTTGCCCCGGCCGCCCCCGCAGCTGCTGTCTCGCCGACACCGGGCGGTTCTCGCCACGGGCGTCGCCGTCCGCCATTACCTCTTCGACCCGCTCCGGCTCGACGGTCACGACGTCACCCGGCTGCCGCTGCTGTCCAGGCGGGCGGGTGGTCGAGAGAGCCCAGGGGCGCCCTCCCGTTCGGGGGCGAACTCCCGGTGTCCGCGCGCCAGTAGCGGGTGTGTCCGGCCCGGAGCGCAGCGCCAGCCCGTGGTCGTCCTCGGGGGCGCTGTAGGCCCCGTTGGGTCGCCCGACACGACATCTCCCCTCGTATTTGCGCCACTTACCGAGGGAAACCCCTTTCCCTGCCGCTGTAACTCGCATCACACTGGACACCTACGTGACCGATACCGACGGTGCCCCACGAGGCGTCCGGGCGGCGCACAGGAACGAGTCAGCGAGAGGGTGCCTGAGCTGCACAGCACCAACCACAGTTCCGAGGCCGACACCCGTAGCTACGGCAGGGTGCCGGACGCGGAGCTGACCGAGCGCATACGCGCCGGCGCCCCGACCGCCTACCCCGCCACCCAGGAACTCCGCCGCCGCCATCTGCCCGCGGTCCTGGCCTACGCGCGCCTCTGCGGCGAGAACCAGGTGGCCGGCAACCAACTCGCCGCTCAGGCCTTCGGACTGGCCGCGCAGGAGGCATGCCGCGGGATCGAGCCGAAGGGGACCTGGCGGCATCACCTTCTGATGCTCGTCCAGCGGGTGGCGGTCACCTGGGCGTCGGGCGCCCGCCGTGTCCGGCTGGAGTCCGGCTTCGCCGACTGGATCGGCGAGACCGCTTTCCCCCAGGACGGGGCCGCGCCGCGCGGCCGAACGTCGGCGCAGCGCCAGGGAGTCCGGCAGGAAGGCAGCGATCAGCGGGCTCTTCGCCTCGAGGACCTCTCCGCCATGCTCGCCGCCTTCTACGAACTGCCGGAGCGTACCCGGGGAGTCCTCTGGTACGGGGTGGTGGAGGACGAGCCGGATGCCGAGAGCGCCCGCTGCCTCGGCATCCCCGCACCGGTCGTGGCCGAGCAGAGGCCCAAGGCCCTGGAAGCCATGCGCCAGGCGTATCTGCACACGTATCTGAAGCGCAGCGGGGACCCGAAGTGCCAGGGGTACCGCCGCATCATCGAGGCCGCGGCCCGGCCGGGCGACCGTCGCTACTGCGAGGACCTGGTACGGCACTTGGAGGGGTGTCCGGACTGCACCCTCATCCTCGAAGAGCTGATCCGGATGACCGAGCATCCGCGGACTGTCCTGGCCGAAGGGCTGCTCGGCTGGGGCGGTGCGGAGTACATCGCCGCCGGTCCTGTCACCGGTCTGCTCGCACCGGGGGCGGCGCGGGAGCCGACACCGCCGCCGGCCGCGCGGGCCGGTGCACCGACGGACGGGCCCGGCGCCGGCGCGACGGGCCGCCGCGACGTGTGGTGGAACTCCCGGCCCCTCGTCCTGGTCGCCGTGGCGGTCACGGTGAGCGCGGCCCTCGGCGCCGCACTGCTGGTGCCGGGCTCCGACGACAGCACTCCGGCGGGCAGCGGTGACCGGGCGTCCTCGACTCCCGCGAAGCCGACCGGCTCGGCGCTCTCGCCACCGCCCACCGCGAGCAGCACAACGCGGCCGCCGAAGAAGCCGGCCCCCGAGCCGACGCCCACGAAGACGAGTGCGCGGCCCAGCCCCACGCCTACTCCGTCCCCGTCCAAGCCCGCGCCGACCTCGCCCGCCCCGCGTCCTCCGGACGGCTTCCTCCAGGTGGTCAATGCCCGTACGGGCCAGTGCCTGGACATCGAGGACGGGATCATGGAGAACGGCACGGACGCCATCACGGCCCCCTGCACCGGCGCGCTGACCCAGATGTGGCGCCCGGAGGGCAACGGGCTGTTCCGCTCGTTCGCCGACACGGACTTCTGCCTGGACTCCCGCGGCGACACCGACCGCGGGGTCGGCATCTTCGACTGCTCCTCGGCCGAGAGTGAGGACGGGGAGAACCTGATCTTCCTCATCGACCGAGCCGGCGGCATCCGCCCGCGGGTCGACCTGGATTTCGCCGTCACGCCCACCGACGAGTCCCCCGGCAGTGAGGTCGTTCTGCGTCCGGCCGACGGGCGGGACGACCAGCGGTGGATGGGCGGCCGCGTCGCCGTGGGCTGAGCCTTCGGAGCAGGTCCGGGTCTCGGGCAGATCCTCGTACGGCCTCCTCGCGGCGGCCGCTCTTCTGGTGCGTCTGTGAAGTCATGTCGCTTTCGAGGTTGACATGAGAAATGCGACGGACGGACGATCGGTCATGCTCGCACCGATAAGCGTGCAGTGTCCGAAGTGCGTAGGTGATGACGGAACGGTCACCAAGGGTCAAGAGTCCGCGACGCAGTATTCGGAGGAGGAGGCGATGAAGCTTCCCTACTCGTTCGAGGTGTGCACCGAAACGGCTGGTCAGGCCGCAGTGGTCACGGTGAGCGGTGAACTGGACGTCGCCACCGCGCCACAGCTCCGTCTGGCTCTCGCCCAGTGCCTCAAGGCGCGCCTCACCAGCCTCACCGTCGATTTCAGCGGCGTCGCTTTCTGCGACTGCGCGGGACTGAACGTGCTCATCGGGGCGCGGAAATCCGCAGCCGACGCCGGTATCCGCTTCCGGCTCTCCGGCGTGAGCCGGCAGGTGACGAAGCTGATGCGGGACACCGGCACCGACGCGCAGTTCCGGAATGCGCCGCAGCCGTACGAACCGGAACACGATTTCGATCCGTCCGCCCTGGGCACCTCAGCGCTGATGCCGCCGGTGATGGCGCTGCCGACCGCGCGACGGGAGCCCCCGGGTCCGCAGGCACACGATCACGCCCGGCCCCAGCCGGCCGCGGGTGTGTGCGCCACAGCCTGCCCCGGATCCGGCCCCCGGGCCGCTCTGGCTTGATGCGGTACGGCCGCCCGCGGAGCCTCCGGCCCTTTGGGTAGGGGGCTCCGCCGCAGCCGGTGCACGGGCGCACGAATGCCCGTACGCGCCGGTGAGAGCCCGCGGCGACGCGTGCCGATCCGGGCCGGTGAGGCTTCGCTTCCGGCCCCCGGCCCGCTTCCGCCCCCCACTGCCCGCGCACGCATGTGCGATCTTCATGCGCAGCCGTCCTCCATGAGACGCTCGGAGGCCGACACCGTCGTCCCACCAGCGAGGAAAGGGTGCGCATGGCCCAGTTCGACCTTCCGCTCGACGCGCTCCATGACTTCCGGCCCGAACCGTCCGAACCCGAGGACTTCGACCTCTTCTGGGAGAAGACCCTCGCCGAGGCCGGCAGTCGCGAACTCGACGCCCGGTTCGAACCCGCCCGCACCCCGCTGACCACCGTCGATGTGTACGACGTCACCTTCGCAGGATTCGGCGGCCACCCCGTCAAGGGATGGTTCCTCCATCCGGCCGGGGCGCGCGAACCGCTGCCGCTGGTCGTCGAGTTCGTCGCCTACGGTGGCGGTCGCGGGCTTCCGCACACCCATCTCCTCTGGCCCTCCGCCGGGTTCGCCCACTTCGTGATGGACACCCGTGGCCAGGGCAGCGGGTGGAGCCCCGGGGACACACCGGATCCGGTCGGCGGAGACCCGGCGTTCCCGGGGTTCATGACCCGCGGCATCGGCGACCCGCACGACTACTACTACCGCCGGGTCTTCGCCGACGCCGTGCGCGCGGTCGAGGCGGCCCGCTCCCATCCCCTCGCGGACGCGGCGCGGACCGCGGTCCGCGGATACAGCCAGGGCGGCGGCATCGCTCTCGCCGTGGGCGGGCTCGTGCCGGATCTGGCCGCGATCGCCCCCGACGTGCCGTTCCTGTGCCACTTCGAACGGGCCGTGACGCTCACCGACCAACTCCCGTACAAGGAGATCGGCGGCTACCTCAAGACACACGTGGGCCGGGTCGCCGACGCCCTCCGCACCCTCTCCTATTTCGACGGCGTCCACTTCGCCGCCCGGGGCCGGGCGCCCGCCCTCTTCTCCACCGGCCTGGAGGACCAGGTCTGCCCGCCGTCCACGGTGTTCGCCGCGTTCAACCACTATGCGGGCGAGGACAAGCACATCGAGGTCTACGCCTTCAACGAGCACGACGGCGGAGGTCCGCACCACGAGGAAATCCAACTGCGCTGGCTGGCGCAGCGGTTGGCGGAACGCTGACCGGCCCCGCGTGCACGCACGGCCCGACGCGTCCGCCTACGACAGCCTGAGCACCATCGTCGTCGCCAGCGCCTCGGTGCCGACCATGCTCTCGGTCGGCCCCGGCGCGCTGTCCGCATACTTGTCGCGATACGCCTCCGACACGCGTCCGTTGAGGGCGTCGTCGTGCACGGCCTCCAGCCCCACGGGCACGACATCGTCCCCGACCTGGATCTCGGCGCTGCCGTCCGAGCGGGCGTGCTTGTACCAGTCGCCCTCCGTACCGCGGTAGGAACGGACATACGCGTCCTGGTCGACGACGACCACCCAGATGGGGCGGCTCGACCAGGATCCGTCCCGGCGCCGCGTCCGCATCGCGATCTCCTGCTCGTTGTCGAGCATGGTCACGTCCATGCCACCACCATGGCACCGCCCCCGGAGAGCCGCACCCGCTGGCGCCGGCCCTCGGACGGCACCGACGGCCGCCCGCCCAGGACGGCCGCCGACGGCCCGCCCCGCGCGGCTTTCCGTCACCACGCCGGCCCGTCACGTCCCTGCCCGTCACTACCGGGTACCCCAGCTCCCGGCGTCACCACTCCTGCCGACCTCGACTGCGGCCCCGACTCCGGCCCGCCTCCGCGGACAGGAGCCGGGCCCGTACGGTCATGTGTGACTGCCCGTCATGGAGGCGTAGACGACGATGTTGTCGGCGTAGCGGTGATCGTCCGCGGAGAACTTCCCGCCGCAGGTGATGAGGCGCAGCGCCGCGTGGTCCACGTTCCCGTACACCGACAGGGTGGGGAAGCGGTCCTTGCTGTACTGCTCGATCCGGTCGACCGTGAACTCCGCGGTCCGGCCGTCGCGTCGGGTCACCTCGACCTTGTCCCCGGCCTTGAGCTCGGCCAGGCGGAAGAAGACCGACCGCTCTCCGTTCCAGGTGACGTGTCCGGCGACCACCGACGGTCCGGTGGCGCCGGGGGCGGGGCCGGGCGTGTACCAGCCCGCCTTGTCCGGATCGCGGGGCGTCTCCATCGCTCCGCCTGCGTCACGGCCCAGCCGCTCCAGGGTGGAGGAGACCTTGAGGGAGGGGATGGTGATCCGCTCCGGCGGGGACGACCGCAGGGCCTGCACCTGCTGCGCTCCGCCTCCGGCCTCCCCCTGGGCCGCCCCGTTCTCCCCCTGCGCCGCGTCGCCCTCCTGGGCGCCGCTGCTGTTCGCCGCGCCGCCCTCGACGGGGGCCGGCGCGGGGGGCAGGGCGCGTGCCGGCGCGTCGTCCTGCCGCGACAGTCCGACGACCAGCAGGACGGCCGCGGTCACGGCGACGACCGCGCCGACGACGTAGAGAAGAGGACGGCGCGAACCGGTCCTCGTACGACTTCCGCGGCGGCTCATACGGTGCCCCGGCCGGCCGACTTGCGGACCCTGACGGCGCGGTGGCGTGCCGCCGTCAGGACGCCGGCCGCGCCCAGCAGGGCGATGGCGCCGGCCATCGCGACCGTGGTCGGGGTTCCCGTCGCGGGGTCGTCCGTGCCGGTGCCGGTCTCGACGCCGCCCACCGGGACGGAGCCGATGGCCGCGCCTTCGACGATGCCGCAGACGGCCGGTGCCGTGGCCTCCTGGGGGAGTTTGGCGTCGAGTTCGCTCTTGCCCTTGCCGAAGTCGTACTTCTTGTTGCCGTTGGGGTCGATGCCGTGTTGGACGATGTGCAGGTCCTGGATGTGTTCGGCCACGTCCTGGGAGACGGCGATGGTGCGTTCGTAGGAGAGGTTCCCCTGGTCGTCGGCGGCCGGCATGCGGTCGACGGCGAGGCCGCTGTCCTTGGACGTGTCGCCGGAGGTCGTCAGCGAGATGTTGATGTCGCCGTAGTCGGGGATGCCCTCGGCGGTCGAGACGATGCCGTCGCCGTCCTTGTCGTCGCTGCCGTCGGGGCAGTGAAAGTCGTGGCCGTCGGTCGCTCCGTGGATGTGCTGGGCGTGGGGCTGCCCGGGCGTGAGCCCCTGGGACTCGATCTTGACCGTGAGCTTGTTGCCCTCCAGGTGGAGCATCGCCATGCCCTTGCCGCCGGAGTTGTTGAGCTGTTCCAGCTGGATCTGGAAGGCCTTGCCGTTCCCGGCGGCCTCCGCACCTTCCGCCGCGTCCTCCGCCCCGGCCTGATAGCCGGAGCCGTGGTCGTCGGACTGGTACCCCGAGCCGTGGTCGTCGGCGAAGGACGGGGCGCCGGTCGCGAGAACGAGGGCGGCGGGCAGAGAGGCGAGAGCCACACGCCGGGTGGTCTTGCTGAGTATCACGTCGAGCATCCCCTTCCGTACGGCCCTGGCCGCAGGGCCGCAGAGCGGTTCCGTATCGGATCTGCCGAGCACCCGTGGGCCGTCGGGGGATCCGTGGGTCCGGGGTCCCAACGGCCGTCCGGACGGACGGCGTTGTCTGCCATTCGGAGCCGCTGCAGGGATGGATTGGTCGCGTGTGACAACCGGTGCGATGGCCGCGCGAAGACGGTCCGCGTCAGCGGGAGTCGCGCTGGGCGTCCACGATCTTCCGGATCGTGGGATCGGTGCCCATACGGCGCTGCACCCGCTCGGCGAGTCCCGGGAACTGCCCGGCGATAGCGCTCAGCACCTTCAACTCCAGCGGTGCGACGTTGACTTCGCACAGGTCGCGCTCGACGGCCCGGATCACCCCGGCCGCGACCTGCTGCGGGGAGACGGTCCGCACGCCGCCGGGAGGGTTGGCGCCCGTGGAGGCGAACATGCCCGCGTCCCGGACGAATCCGGGCTGGACGAGGGAGACGCCCACTCCCGTCCCGTGCAGGTCCTGGCGGAGGCCGAGCGTGAAGCCGCGCAGGCCGAACTTGGTCGCGTTGTAGAGCGAGGAGGACTTCGTCGCGGCCTTGCCGGAGATCGAGCCGACGAACGCGATGTGCCCGCGCCCCGCTTCGATCATGGCGGGCGCCATCAGGTGGGCCAGCGCGATGGGGGAGTGGAGGTTGACGGCCAGCGCCCGCTGGACCTGCTCGGGGGTGTAGTCGAGGAGATCGCCGCTGGAGGGGAGGGCAGCGTTGGCGACGACGATGTCAACGTCCGAGCACTCCTCGGCGAGGCGTGAGACCTGGTCGGGATCGGCGAGGTCGGCGATGACGGCGCGGGCGCCGAACTCGTCCGCGATCTGCTGGAGCGCATCGGGACGCCTGCCGGTAAAGACCAACTTTGCCCCTTTTTGGGCGAGTTCCCGTGCGATGGCATTGCCGATGCCGCCGGTCACACCGGTGAGCAGAACGGTTGATCCGGTGATGCGCATACCAGTAGCCTCCCGATTCATTGCTGTTCGTTCGAACGAACAATATGGAGGAGGGGCGGCCGTGTCCACAGCCGAGTTCACGGGACTCACCGAACAGGTCCGATTGCTGGCGGAGGGGCGAACCACGTCCGCGGCGCTGGTGCGCGAGTCGCTCGAGCGCATCGACGCGACCCAGTCCACGCTCAACGCGTTCCGCTGCACCCGCGCCGAACAGGCGACGCTGGAGGCGGAGGAGGCCGACCGCAGGCTCGCCGCGGGGGAGCGGCTGCCGCTGCTCGGCGTCCCGGTGGCGGTCAAGGACGACACGGACGTGGCAGGGCTGCCCACGCTCTTCGGCTGTCGCGGCGAGGCACCGCCCGCGGCGGCGGACGGGGAATCCGTACGGAAGCTGCGCGAGGCCGGAGCCGTGATCGTCGGCAAGACCAACGCCTGCGAGCTGGGCCAGTGGCCGTTCACCGAGGGCCCGGCCTTCGGTGCCACTCGCAACCCCTGGAACACCGGCCACACGCCCGGCGGTTCCTCGGGCGGCTCTGCCGCCGCGGTCGCCGCCGGTCTCGTACCGGCCGCCCTCGGCTCCGACGGCGCGGGCTCCATCCGCATACCGGCGGGCTGGACCCATCTGGTGGGCATCAAGCCGCAGCGCGGACGCGTCTCCGTCCACCCGCACATCGACGCCTTCCAAGGCCTCGCCGTCAACGGCCCGTTGGCCCGTACGGTCGCCGACGCGGCGCTGCTGCTCGACGCGGCCTCCGGTCCCCACCCGGAGGACCTCAACCAGCCCCGGCCCATCCAGGCCGTCGAAGCCGCCCGCCGCGAACCGGGCCGCCTGCGCATCGCGCTCGCCTGGCGGCCGCCGTTCACCGCCACCCGCCCCGCCATCCACCCCGACGTGCGCCGCGCGGTCACCAGCATTGCCGAGGCCCTCGCCCGTCTCGGCCACCACGTCGAGGAGGAGCGGCCGCGCTACGGCCTCATCGGGCTTAGCTTCGTGCCGCGCGCCACCTCCGGCGTCGCCGAGATCGCCGCGATCCACCCCGACCCCTCGATGCTCGACCCGCGCACACGCAGCGCCATGCGCAACGGCAAGCGCTTGAGCGGCCGCGCGCTGCGCATCGCCCGCGCGCGCGAGGCCCGCCAGCACAGCAGGATCGGCGCGATCTTCGACCGCTACGACGTCGTGCTCGCCCCGACCGCAGCCGCCCCGCCGCCGCGCATCGGCGCGTTCGACGGGAAGAGTGCCTGGCAGACCGACAAGACCATGGCCGCGGCCTGCCCGTACGCCTGGCCCTGGAACGTCCTCGGCTGGCCCGGCGTGAACGTCCCTGCGGGCTTCACCCGCGACGGACTGCCGGTCGGCGCCCAGCTCCTCGGCCACGCGGGCACGGAGGAACTGCTGATCTCGCTCGCGGCCCAACTCGAGGACGACCAGCGGTGGTACGAGCACACGCCGGGCGCCGCCGGGGCCCTCGGCGCGGCCGCGGGCACCCCGGACGGGCTCATGCCGGACACCGCTCCGGCCGGGGGTGCACCGGTGGAACAATGATCCCCATGTCCAAGCCCGCCGATACCCGTCAGAAGATCATCGACGCCGTCCTGCACATCATCGGGCAGGACGGAATCGCCGCGGTCACCAACCGGCGGATCGCGAAGGAGGCGGCCGTCTCCCTCGGCTCGGTCACCTACCACTTCGAGTCCCAGCACGAGTTGCTGCGCGAGAGTCTGCTGCACTTCGTCGCCGAGGAGACGCGCCGCTTCACCGAACTCGCCGACCACTGCGAGGCCGAGGGGATCGACATCGACGGAGCCGCGGATCTGGTCGCCCAGGTCGCGGGAGGCACGCCGTTCGACTCCACGCACATCGCGCCTTTCGAGCTGTACGTCCAGGCGGGCCGGGACGTACGGCTGCGGACGGCCGCGAAGGAGTGCTTCGCCGCGTACGACCTGCTGGCCACGCAGATCCTGACGTGCCTCGGCGTGCCCGACCCCGAACGGCTCGCGAGCACCGCCGTCGCGGTCGTCTTCGGCCAGCAGCTCCGCAGGCTGGCCACGGGTGCGCCCGCCGACGATCTGGTGGACGCGCTGCTGCTGCTGGCGCGGGGAGCGCAGAGCGGCTGAACGGCGGCCCGGGGGAGGGGTGTTGCCCTGCGGATTCGGCTTCACGCCCGCTCCGTCGCGGCCCCGCTCTGCGGCACGCCGGCCTTCGGCCATCCCGCCTCGACTGGGCAGCCCTTCGGCAATCCCGCCTCGACCATGCCGGCCCTTCGGCCATCCCGCCCTTCACGCCGGACCTTCGGACCATCCGCCCTCGACCACGCCGGGCCTTCGACCGCCCGCGACCTCGTCCTCGCCCGCCCCGGGCCGGACGATGATCGGGCGACGCTGTCAGTGCCCAGGGCTACGGTCGGGCTCATGGGGGAACAGAAGATCGTACGGGGAGACGCCACCTTCGCCTCGGGGCAAGGGCATCAAGATCATCGCGCATGTCCGCGGGGTTCCCGTCACGGTCCACGAGAAGGACGACCGACCGCAGCAGCGGTTCCGGCGCGTGCCGCTTGTGCTTCCGTGTGCCCTCGGTGACCGGGCGATCGCACCAGGAGAATTCCGCCGCACCGACGTCCCTACCTGTCGATCCGGTGGATCCGCGTTCGTGTAGAGGGTGAGAGGCCGGCACGACGCCGGCGCCGTACCGTGAGAACGTCAAGGAGTTACGGTCATGAAGCAGTACCTGCTGAGCATCTACCAGCCCGACGGAGACCCCCCGCCGCCCGAGGTCCTGGATCCGATCATGCGGGAGGTCGGGGCCGTGAGCGCCGAGATGCGCGAGACCGGCGCCTGGGTCTTCTCGGGCGGCCTGTACCCGCCGAGCACGGCCTCCGTGGTGAGGCTCAAGGACGACGAGATCCTCACCACCGACGGCCCGTACCTCGAAGGCAAGGAGCACATCGGCGGGTTCACGGTCATCCAGGCACCCGACCTCGACGCCGCCCTCGAATGGGGCCGCAAGCTCGCCCGGGCGATCACCCTTCCCATCGAGGTGAGGCCCCTTGAGCACGGCTCCTGTTGAGGAACGCCACCCCTCCCGCTGAAGGGTGACCGGCATGTCCGAGCTGTCCGCCGCGGTGATCGAGCGAGTCTTCCGTGAGGAGTACGGGCGTGCCGTCGCCGTCCTGGTCCGCGTCTTCGGCGACATCGACATCGCCGAGGAGGCGGTCCAGGACGCCTTCACCGAGGCGATCCGGCGGTGGCCCGGCGCCGGGCTGCCACCGAGCCCAGCGGGATGGATCATCACCACCGCCCGCAACCGCGCGATCGACCGCCTCCGGAGAGAGGCGACGCGCGAGGACCGGCACGCCCAGGCCGCCGTCCTGTACGCCCGCGACGAACCGGCCGAGGAGGGACCCGTGCGCGACGACCGGCTCCGCCTCATCTTCACCTGCTGCCACCCCGCGCTCGCCCCCTCCGCCCGGGTCGCACTGACCCTGCGGCTTCTCGGTGGGCTCACCACAGCCGAGATCGCCCATGCCTTTCTGGTCTCCGAACCGGCCATGGCGCAGCGCCTGGTGAGGGCCAAGGGGAAGATCCGCGACGCGGGCATCCCGTACCGGGTGCCTGCGGATGCCGACCTCCCCGAGCGGCTGCGCGGCGTGCTGGCCGTCGTCTACCTCGTCTTCAACGAGGGATACACGGCGAGTTCGGGCGAGACGCTCGTCCGCGAGGACCTGTGCGCCGAGGCCGTCCGCCTCGGACGGCTGCTCGCCGACCTCATGCCGGACGAACCGGAGGTCATGGGGCTCCTCGCCCTCATGCTGCTCACCGAGTCGCGCCGCGCCGCCCGCACCACCCCCGACGGCGAACTCGTCCTGCTGGCCGACCAGGACCGCGGCCGCTGGGACCGCGCCCTGATCGACGAGGGCCAGGCCATCGTCCGCCGTTGCCTGCGCCGCGACCGGCCCGGCCCGTACCAGATCCAGGCCGCGATCCAGGCCGTGCACAGCGACGCACCCGCCGCGGCCGCCACCGACTGGTGGCAGATCCTGCAGCTCTACGACCAGCTCTACGCGATGGCGCCCAACCCGGTGGTGGCGCTGCATCGGGCGGTCGTTGTCGCCGAGGTGGAAGGCCCGGAGGAGGCTCTCGCCCTCGTCGACGCCCTCGACCTCGACGGCCACCACCTGCTCCACTCCGTACGCGCCGACCTGCTGCGCCGCCTCGGGCGCACCACCGAGGCCGCGCTCGCCTACGAAGCGGCCCTCGACCGCACGGGGAACGAGGCCGAGCGCGCCTTTCTGCGCCGGAGCCGCGAAGCCCTCACGCAACGGTGAACCACCCCCGCGCGCAGAAGCCCTCACGCAACGGTGAGCCCCCGCACCGGAAGCCCTCGCACCATGGTGGAGCAGGCACTACTGCTTGACGGAGCCGCTGTTCGCCCCCTGGACGAAGTAGCGCTGGAAGCAGAAGAACAGCGCCGCCACCGGCACCGTCGACAACAGCGCCGCGGCCAGCTTCAGCGGGTACTGCGTGCCGCCGCCGAGGCCGCCGGAGACGAAGCGGGCCAGGCCCGTGGTGAGGGTCTCGTACTGGCCGGACTGCGTGGCCACCAGGAAGTGGGTGAACTCGTTCCACGAACCCTGGAACGACAGGATCGTCAGGGTGATCAGCGCGGGCCTGGCCATCGGCAGCACCACCGACCAGTAGATCCGCAGGACTCCCGCCCCGTCGACCCGGGCGGCCTCCTCGACCTCACGCGGGACCGACTCGAAGAACTGCTTCATGATGAAGATGCCCGCGGCGTCCACCAGCAGCGGAAGGATCATGCCCGCGTACGTGTCGAAGATCCCGAACGTGTTGAGGACCAGGAACTTCGGGATGAGCAGGACGACGCCGGGGACCGCCATCACCGCCAGCACGAAGCCGAACAGCAGCGACCGGCCCCGGAAGCGCAGCCGCGCCAGCGCGTAGCCGGCCATGGAGTTGAAGAGCACGCGGCCCGCGGTGACGACCACCGTCACCAGAGTGGAGTTGCCGAGCCAGCGCAGGAAGGGGACTCCGTCCCCGGCCTCGCTCATCCCGAACAGCCGTTGGTACGCGGCGGTCGTCGGCGTCGTGGGCAGCAGCGACAGCGGATGCGCCGCGGCGTGGGGATCGGTCTTGAAGCCCGTCACCAACTGCAGGGCGAACGGCAGCAGATAGACAGCGCGAGCCCGATGACCAGCGTGTAGCCCGCGACCCCGTACGGACACCGGTACGCACGCGTGGGCGCTCGTGCCCGCGGCGCACCCGGCCGAACCCGAGCCGCCTTTGGCCTGACGCTTCGCATGCGATCCGGTTGGAGCGATGACCGAGACGACCGAAAGGGACCGGGACGGCGGACGAGCACGGACCACTCGATCCCGCCGCCCACCGGATGATGTGCACCAACGAGGCTCCCCGCGTCCCGCTGCTGTACGCGCTGCGCGCGGGCCCGGCCGGTGGACGGCTCATGACGGTTCGTCAGGCCGAGCGGGCAGGGGCCCCGTCGGTCAGGACCTGCCCCGTCTCAGGCCCGGTAGCGCCGGAACGCGGGCGTGGTCACTGCCAGCGCCACCATGGTGACGATCACCAGAAGGCCACCCCCGGCGACGGCCGTGCGCGTACCGAGGGCCGAGCCCGCGGTGCCGTGCAGGAGATCGGCCAGGCGTGGCCCGCCGGCCACCACCACGGTGAACACCCCCTGCATCCGGCCGCGCATCTCGTCGGTGACCGCGGACTGGAGGATGGCACTGCGGAAGACCATCGAGACCATGTCGGCGACGCCACCTATCGCGAGGAAGGCCACGGCCCACCACAGGCTCGCGCTCAGGCCGAAGCCGGTGACCGCGGCGCCCCAGGCCACCACCGCGCCGATCACCATGAGGCCGTGCCGCCGGGCCCGGGAGAACGTGCCCGACAGAAGTCCTCCGGCCACCGCGCCGATCGGGATCGCCGCGAACAGCAGCCCGAGGGCGAACCCCTCGCCCCAGGGCGCATATGTGGTGGCGGCGAGTTGGGGGAAGAGAGCGCGCGGCATGCCCAGGACCATGGCGATGATGTCGGCGACAAAGGACAGCAGAAGTACCTGACGGGCCGTGATGTATCGGAATCCGTCGGCGACTTGCCGCCATCCGGCGCGGCGCTTGCCCGCGTCCGTGAGCGGCGGCAATGCGGGCAGCCGCCAAACGGCCCAGACCGCCGCGCACAGGGCGAGGGCGTCGAGGAGATAGAGCTCGGGCAGTCCGATCACCGGGATCAATGCGCCCGCCAGCAGCGGTCCCGCGACCATGCCGCTCTGCATGACCGTCGAGCCCAGCGCATTGGCGGCCGGCAGTTCGGACTCCGGTACGAGCCGGGCGATGGAGGCGCTGCGGGTCGGGGAGTTGATGCCGAAGAAAGCCTGCTGCACCGCCAGCAGGACCATCAGCAGCAGCACCGACTCCGACCCCGCCGCGGCCTGTACCCAGAACAGCACTGAGGTGACGGCGATGCCGGTGTTGGTGACCAGAAGCAGGGTGCGGCGGTCCATGCTGTCGGCGATCGCGCCGCCCCAGAGGGCGAACACCACCAGCGGCACCAGGCCGACGAAGCTGGTGTAGCCCACGTAGGCCGACGAGCCCGTGATGTCGTACACCTGCTTGGGGACGGCAACGGCAGTGAGCTGACTGCCGATCGCGGTCACGATGGTGGAGGACCACAGCCGCCGGTAGGCGGGATGCCGCAGCGGCCGGGTGTCGACCGTCCACCGTCGCCAGCCGTCCGGCCGTACCGCGCGGTCCTCGCCCTCCGCGCTCTCGTCGGCGGTGTCCTTCGCGGTGTCCACGGCGGTCCTGGCTTCCTCTGCGGCATCCGGTCCCGGGCCATTGTCGTCGACGGTGGATCGCACGTACGGGTGAGGGGGGCCGGGCTCAACTGCGTCCGGAGGGGCTTGAATTCCGGTATGCCCGCATTAGCCGGGGGCCGTTCATATGACTGTTGATAGGGCCGGATAGCCCACTATGGCCTGGGTAGTGCTGAGCCGACCTGGGACGGGACTTCAGGAAAGGCCGGGCACTGTGACACAGCCCTTTGAACTGCCGGATTTCTACATGCCGTATCCGGCGCGACTCAATCCGCACCTGGAGGAGGCGCGGAAGCACGCGAAGACATGGGCCCGAGAGATGGGGATGCTCGAGGGCTCGGGCATCTGGGAGGAGCACGACCTCGACTCCCACGACTACGCGCTCCTGTGCGCGTACACCCACCCCGACTGTTCGGGTCCGGCGCTGTCCCTGGTCACCGACTGGTACGTGTGGGTCTTCTTCTTCGACGACCACTTCCTGGAGATCTTCAAGCGCACCCAGGACCGGGAGGGCGGCAAGGCGTACCTGGACCGGCTGGCGGCGTTCATGCCGATGGACCTGGACGCCGGGATGCCGGAGCCCACCAACCCGGTCGAGGCGGGCCTCGCCGATCTGTGGACCCGGACCGTGCCGTCCATGTCGATGGAGTGGCGTGCCCGGTTCGCCGAGAGCACCGAGCATCTCCTCGGTGAGTCGCTGTGGGAGCTGTCCAACATCAACGCCGACCGGATTCCCAACCCGGTCGAGTACATCGAGATGCGCCGCAAGGTCGGCGGCGCGCCCTGGTCGGCCGGTCTCGTCGAGTACGCGGCCGGGGCCGAAGTCCCGGCGGCCGTCGCCGATTCCCGGCCGCTGCGGGTCCTCCGCGACTCCTTCTCCGACGGCGTACATCTGCGCAACGACCTGTTCTCCTACCAGCGGGAGATCGAGGAGGAGGGCGAACTCTCCAACGGCGTCCTGGTGTTGGAGACCTTTCTGTGCTGCACCACGCAGGAGGCGGCGGACGCGGTCAACGATCTGCTCACCTCGCGGCTGCAGCAGTTCGAGGACACCACCCTCACCGAACTGCCGCCGCTCTTCGCCGAGAAGGGTCTCGATCCGCAGTCCTGCACGGATGTGATGCTCTACGTCAAGGGGCTCCAGGACTGGCAGGCAGGCGGCCACGAGTGGCACATGCGCTCCAGCCGGTACATGAACGGCGGAGGCGCGGCCGCGGAAGGCCCCCCGTCGTCGTTCTCCGCCGTGCCCACGGGCCGGGGAACCGCCGCCGCTGTCATCGGGCAGCTCTGCGGCCAGGCCGGGGCGGGGCGCGTCCGCAGGTTCACCCACGTCCCGTACCAGCAGGTGGGTGCGTCCCGACTGCCCGAGTTCTTCATGCCGTTCACGACCCGCCTCAGCCCGCATCTGGAGTCCGCCCGCCGCAATGTCGTCACCTGGTCCCGCCGCATGGGTCTGCTGAAGGCGCAGCCCGGCATCCCCGCCTCCGGCATCTGGAACGAGGAGCGGCTGGCCGGCTTCGACTTCCCGCTGTGCGCCGCGGGGCTCGACCCGGACGCGACGCCCGACGAGCTGGACCTGTCGTCGCAATGGCTGACCTGGGGTACGTACGGCGACGACTACTACCCGGTGGTCTTCGGGCGGCCCCGGGACCTGGCGGGCGCCAAGGTGCAGAACGACCGGCTGTCGGCCTTCATGCCGCTCGACGGCTCCCCTGCCCCCGCCCCGGCCAACGCGCTCGAACGATCCCTGGCCGACCTCTGGGCCCGTACGGCAGGTCCGATGGAGGACTGGGCGCGGCGCGCGTTCCGTACCGCGATCGAGGACATGATCGCGAGCTGGCTGTGGGAGTTGGCCAACCAGGCGCAGAACCGCATCCCCGACCCCGTCGACTACATCGAGATGCGGCGGAAGACCTTCGGCTCGGACCTGACGATGAGTCTGTGCCGTCTGGCCCACGGCCGGCAGGTCCCGGAGGAGATCTACCGCAGCGGCCCCATGCGTTCCCTGGAGAATGCGGCCTCGGACTACGCGGCCCTGCTCAACGACGTGTTCTCCTACCAGAAGGAGATCGAGTACGAGGGCGAGGTCCACAACGGGATCCTCGTCGTGCAGAATTTCTTCGACTGCGACTACCCGACCGGCCTGGCGATCGTCCACGACCTGATGACGTCCCGCATGCGGCAGTTCCAGCATGTCGCCGCCCATGAACTGCCCGTCCTCTACGACGACTTCAAGCTCGGCCCGGAGGCCCGCGACCTGCTGAACGGCTACGTCAAGGAACTGGAGAACTGGCTCTCCGGGATTCTGACCTGGCATCAGGGCTGCCGCCGCTACGCCGAATCCGACCTGCGCCATGGCTCGGTGACGCCGACCTGGCGCGGTGCGGTGCCGACGGGGCTGGGTACGTCGGCGGCCAGAATCCCCGTACCGCAGCACTGACCGCGCCCCGGCCGGACCGGGTCGCGGGAGCCTCGCGAGGGGCGGCCGCCACGGCAGCCGCCCCTCGCGCCAAACGCTCGCGGCCCGCGAAAAATCGGTTTAGCAATGGGCAGGCGAGATGCGACGGAGAGCGGCCTTCCTGTTCTCCGCACTCGCTATCAGATTGCGCCGGAGTTACACGGCAATCTGGACATAACTAAACAATATCCCTGACTCCGTTGGCCAAAGATGTCCGGGGTGTTGACAGCGCGCAAACGCGGATCCATCCTCTACGGCATCTGCTAATTCGATTTAGCGATCAGCGAAGAACGATGGAGCTGAGTCACCGATGCCCGGACGCCGCGTCACCATGGCCGACGTCGCCCGCAGTGCGGGCGTCTCGCCCACCACCGCGTCGTTCGTCCTCTCCGGCCGGACCGACATGCGGATCTCGGACGCCTCCCGGGACAAGGTCCTGGAGGCGGCCAAGATGCTGGGATACCGCCCGAACGTCACTGCCCGGAGCCTGCGGACGAAATCCACGCAGACCATCGGCTTCGTATCGGACACCATCACCACGACCCCGTTCGCCGGAGAGGTGATCCGCGGCGCGCTGGAAGCCGCCCGCGCTCGCGATCACCTGCTGTTCATCGCGGAAACGGGTGGTAATCGCGCCGCCGAGGCCGGGCTGGTCAACGGATTGCTGGACCGGCAGGTCGACGCCGTGATCTACGCGGCGATGTTCACCCGTCACGTCACCCCGCCCAGCGAGCTGAACGGCCGCCGCGTCGTCCTGCTCAACTGCCTCGCGCCCGGCTTCGACGCCCCGTCCGTCATCCCCGACGAGACCGAGGCCGGACGGGCCGCCGGGCGCGCGCTGCTCGCCGCCGGGCACACCTCCTGCATCTGGGCGATCGGCGGCCACCGGGCGATCCCCGCCACCCCGGGAGGCGTCTTCGCCGGCAACGAGCGGATGCGGGGACTCCAGGAAGTGCTCCGCGATTCCGGGGTCGGCCTGGAGGGCGTCGTGGAATGCCAGTGGGGTCCCGATGACGGATATCGCGAGGTGAGCCAGATCCTCGCCGCAGGCCACCGCCCGCGCGCGCTGGTGTGCTCGACCGACAGGGTCTCCTTCGGCGCCTACCAGGCGCTGGCCGAAGCGGGCCTGTCCATCCCAGGCGATGTCTCCGTCGTCTCCTACGACGACCAGGACATCGCCTCCTGGCTGCGCCCCGCGCTCACCACGCTCGCGCTGCCCCACTACGAACTCGGCCGTGTCGCCATGGAGTTGATCCTCGGCGACGAGCCGCTGGGCACGGGGGAGCACCGGGTGCCGATGCCGCTGCGCAGGCGCTCATCCGTCGCCTGCCCGTGCCGTGGGTGAGCCGCCGGTGACCGGGGCGTAGCGACAAGAGACACGACGTACAGAAAAACGCACGTGGGGCCGGGCGGCCACCCGACCCCACCGCAGGCTCATCTCCACCCATGCGATCAGACACGAGGACGGACGAACCATGCGCAGAACCATTCTAGCCGCGACCTGCGCCGTTACCGCGCTGGCACTGGCGGCTACCGGCTGTACGGGCTCCGGTGATGCCGCGGCCGGCGGCGCGACCTGCGACGGCAAGATCGACGGCAAGCGGACGATCACGGCCTTCCACCACGCCGGAGGCGAGGAGAAGAAGGCCTTCGCCGGCATCGTCGAGGAGTTCAACGAGAGCCAGGACAAGGTCACCGTCAAGGTGCAGAGCGTCCCCGAGGGCACGTACAACGACTCCGTCCAGGCCGCGGCCGCCGCCGACAAGCTCCCCGACATCCTCGACTTCGACGGGCCTCTTCTCTACAACTACGCCTGGAACCGGAACATCATCCCGCTGGACCGCTGCCTCAAGGCGTCCACCAAGAAGGACCTGCTGCCCTCCATCGTCCAACAGGGCACCTACGACAAGAAGTTGTACGGTGTCGGCGCCTTCGACTCCGGCCTCGTCCTCTACGCGTACAAGTCGGCCCTCAAGCAGGTGGGCGCGCGCATACCCCAGGGCGTCGAGGACGCCTGGACGCCCCAGGAGTTCGCGGAGATCCTCGGCAAGCTCCGGAAGAAGGGCTACAAGCGCCCCCTCGACCTGCACATGTGGTACGGCCGCCAGGGCGAATGGCTCTCCTACGCCTTCAGCACCATCGTCCAGTCCGCGGGCGGCGACCTCATCGACCGCAAGGACTACAAGTCCGCCAAGGGCGTCCTCGACAAGCCCGAGGTCGTCAAGGCGCTGAAGCAGTTCCAGTCCTGGTTCACCAAGGGCTACGTCGACACCGAGGCGCAGGACGACAGCCCCTTCCTGAAGAAGCGCAGCCCCATCGCCTGGAACGGCATGTGGGCCTACACCCAGGGCTACGAGAAGGCCGCAGGCAAGGACCTCGCCGTCATCCCGCTGCCCGACTTCGGCACGGGCTCCAAGACCGGTATGGGCTCCTGGCAGTTCGGTATCACCAGCAAGGCGGAGGACCCCGACGCGGCCGCCGCGTTCCTGGAGCATCTGCTCACCAAGCAGGGCGTGCTGAAGATGCACAAGGCCACAGGCGCCCCGCCCTCCCGCAAGAGCGCCCTCGCCGACGCGGGTATCTACGCGGACGGCGGCCCCATGGAGCTGGTCACCCAGTCCCTGGAGAAGGCGCCGAAGGTCTCGGTGCCGCGCCCGCAGACCCCGGCCTACCCGGCGATCACGCAGGCGTTCGCGCAGGCGGTCGACGACATCAGCCAGGGCAAGGACGTCAAGGAGGCCCTGGACACCGCGGTCGCCGCCATCGACCAGGACATCCGCGACAACGACGGCTACCCGCCCGTCGAGTAACCCTCGGCCCGGTGCGGCGGCGGCCGCTTCCCCCACACCGCCGCCGCCGCCGCACCGACCCCAACTTCTCCTCGTACGACGTCTCTTCGCACCGCCTGAGGTGAACCACCATGTCCCGCACCGTCCTTGAGCCCGCTGTCGAGGGGTCGGCGCCACCCGGCGCGCCACCTCCGGCCAAGCGGCGCTCCGCGGCGCCGCGCACCCGGGAGCGGGTGACGGCCGCGCTGTTCTCCGCCCCTGCCGTCGCCCTGCTGCTCCTCTTCCTGATCGCCCCGTTCGCCGCCGCGGTGCTGCTGTCGTTCACCGACCAGCGGCTGTCGTCCCCGCTGCCGGTGTCCTTCACCGGCTTCGAGAACTACCAACGGCTGTTCAGCAACCCGCAGTTCTGGACGGCCTTCGGCAACAACACCCTCTTCGCCGTGATCGTCGTCCCGGTGCAGACGGCCGCCGCCCTGGGGCTCGCGGTCCTCGTCAACCGGGCGCTGCCGGGCCGGGTGCTGTTCCGTACGATCTACTTCCTGCCGACGGTCACCGTCATGGCCGTCGCCGCCGTCGTCTGGAAGCTGCTGCTGCTCCCCGAGGGCGGCCTGGTCAACGGTGTGCTGGGCGCGGTCTCCTTCGGCCACTTCCAGCCGGGCTGGCTCTCCAGCACCGGCTGGGCGATGCCCGCGATCGTCATCACATCCATCTGGCAGGGCGTCGGCTTCCAGATGGTGATCTTCCTCGCGGGGTTGCAGGCGATTCCGCAGTCCCTCTACGAGGCGGCCCGCGTGGACGGGGCGAACGCCTGGCAGCAGTTCCGGCATGTGACGGTGCCCGGTCTGCGCAACACTCTGATCTTCGTGGTGAATGTGACGGCGATCTTCGCGTTCCGCCTCTTCGACCAGGTGTATCTGATGCCGCAGTTCCCGGGCGGCCCGCTGGACTCGACCCGCACGATGATGCTCCAGCTCCTGCAGACCGGCTACAGCCGCCGCATGATCGGCCAGGCCTCCGCCATCGCCGTCATCTTCTTCCTGTTCGTGCTCGCCGTGACGCTGATCCAGCGCAGGCTCGGCCGCGAGGAGCGTGCCGTCCGATGACCTCCACCACCCCCTCCAGCCGTACGCGCCGCCGTTCCGGGTACAACGTGCCCCTGCACTACGCGATCTGCATCGGCGTCGCGGTCGTGATGCTCGTGCCGCTGGTCTTCATGTTCGCGGGCGCTCTCAAGGCCGACGCCAACGTGCTCGACGACGGCGGCAGTTGGCGCGCCCTGATCCCCACCGACCCCTCCCTGGACAACTTCGTACGGGCCTGGGAGCGCTCGGACTTCGGCCGGCTGCTGCTCAACTCCCTCGTCGTCTGCGGTACGACCGTGGTTCTCGGCCTGGTCGTCAACAGCATGTTCGGCTACGCGCTCGCCCGACTGCGCTGGACCGGCCGCAATGCGGTGCTGGCCGTGATCGTGGCGCTGATCATCATCCCGTTCGAGGCGCTCGCCATTCCGCTGCTGCTGATGGTCACCGAGATGGGCTGGCTGGACACCTACCAGGCGCAGATCATCCCGTTCGTCGCCAACCCGTTCTTCGTCTACCTCTTCTACTCGTTCTTCCTGTCCCTGCCGCGCGAGCTGGAAGAGGCGGCACGGATCGACGGCGCCGGCCCCTGGCGCACCTTCCGCAGCGTCATCGTGCCGTTGTCCCAGCCCGCGTACGCCTCGGTGGCGATCCTCAGCTTCCTGATGACCTGGGGCCAGCTCCTGTGGCCGGTGATGACCACGCGCAGTGAGGAAGTGCGCCCGCTGCCGGTCGGTATCGCGGTCTTCCAGACCCTGCCCCCACTGCGCTGGGGCGATATCATGGCCTTTGCCGCAATGATGACCATCCCGACTCTCATCGTGTTCCTGATATTCCAGCGGGCGTTCGTCCAAGGCGTGGCCGCTCAGGCGGTCAAGGAGTGAGCACCATCCATACCGGTATCCGAGACCGGCACATGCCGGACGTGCACCTGCGCCCAGAGGCCAACTGGATCAACGACCCCAACGGGCTGGTCCACCACGACGGCTGGTACCACGTCTTCTTCCAGCACAACCCGTACGCGCCGACGCACGAGCAGGTGCACTGGGCGCACTACCGCAGCCGCGATCTGCTGCGCTGGGAACCGCTGCCCCTCGCCCTCGCCCCCACCCCGGGCGGGGACGACGCCGACGGCTGCTTCTCCGGCAGCGCGGTGTCCCACGACGGCCGCCTCACCGCCTTCCTCTCCGCCCACCGCGCCGACCGCTGGTGGCAGCCTGTCGCCGCCGCCGACTCCGACCCCGAGGGCATCGTCTTCACCAAGCGCCCCGGGCTCGTCGTCCCCGAAGCGCCCGAGGGGGTCACCACCTACCGCGACCCCTTCGTGTGGCGGGACGGCGACCGCTGGCGGATGCTCGTCGGCGCCGGGATGCGGGACGGCAGCGGAGCCGCCCTGCTCTACGACTCGCAGGACCTGGAGCGCTGGACCGCGCGCGGCCCGCTGCACCGGCGGGCCGACGCAGGGCCCGGCCTCCGTACCGGCGAGGCATGGGAGTGCCCGCACCTCGCCACGTACGAGGACGGGCGGGCGCTGCTGATCACCAGCACCTGGTACCAGCGCACCGGCCCGGCTCATGTGGCCGCCTGGACCGGTACACCCGAGGGCGACGGCTACCGCTTCTCCGACCCGTACCGCCTCGACCACGGCCCCGACTTCTACGCTCCGGCCCTGATGCGGGCCCCGGACGGGCGGTGGCTGATGTGGGGCTGGTCCTGGGAGGCGCGGGACGAGGCAAGCGTCAAGGAAGCGGGCTGGGCCGGGCTGCTCACCCTGCCCCGCGAGCTGACGCTCACCGCGGACGGCCGCGCCCGGCAGGCACCCGCCCGCGAGCTCGAAGGACTGCGGTACGGCGACCCGCAGCGCGTGGTGCGCCGCGTCGCACACGGTGAGACCAGCGCGGTCGCCGAACTGGACGGCGTCGCGGATCTGCGCGTACGGCTCGGCTTCGGGCAGGACGCGGCTTGGGGCCTGCGCATCGCCACGAACGCCGACGGCACCGAATTCCTGGACTTCGTGCTCCGGGACGGGGAGTTGACGGTCGACCGGGGGCATGCCTCGCAGGACACCCGCGCGCACGTCGGCGCGTACCGCCTGCCGGTGCCGGACGCCGCGCCGGGCAGGAGCACCGAGTTGCGGATCTTGCTGGACCGTTCCGTCGTCGAAGTCTTCACCGACGCCGGCGAGACACTCACGCTGCGCTTCTACCCGACGGGCGGCGGGCCGTGGACGCTGCTCTCCAGAGGGCTGGCGTCCGGCGACGTGACCCTGGACCTGGAGGCCCACACGCTGCGCGCCCCGGAGGGGGACGCGCGGTAGCGGAAGCCCGGTGATCCACGGCAGCGGCCCGGCCCGGGGAGACCCCCGGGCCGGGCCGCGCGCACGAACAGGTCGACCTCCACGCGGCAGCCCTGTACCGGCTCGGGGTCCGGGCTTGCAGAGGGCGGTGGCCCGCTGCCTCTGTGTAGTGGGTCTGCCCGCGTCGCGGCCCCGGCTCTGCTGTTCGAGGCTGCGGGATACGGCGAAGGCGCGCATCGTGTGAAGGGAGCACGCGGAGGAGGATTCCCATGGCCACCCCGAGCGGCAAGCCCGACGACATCCCTGTCTTCCGCCGCCCTCCCGACCCGGAGGACAGCGTGACCTGGGAGCCCAGCGAACGCTGGGTGCGCGGCACGAAGGGCGACGTCACGGTCGTCGACAGCCGCCGCCCCCTGCTGGTGTGGGAGCCCGACCGCCCCGTTCCCCTCTACGCGTTCCCGGAGGAGGACATCCGCATGGACCTGCTGCGGCGGACGGAAGAGCCGGCAAGCCGCCGTCGTCACGCGGGCGCCACGGTTTTCTACGAGCTCAGCGTGGGCGGATCGACCACTCCGAGGGCGGCGTGGACGTATCCGGGCAAGGAACTGGCCGGACACATCTCCTTCGAATGGTTCGGGCGCGACGTCCTCGACCACTGGTACGAGGAGGACGAAGAGATCTTCGTGCACCCGCGCGACCCCCACAAGCGCATCGACGCCCTGCCCAGCAGCCGCCACGTACAGGTCGAGGTCGCCGGCACGGTCGTCGCGGACTCCCGCGCCCCCGTCCTCCTCTTCGAGACGGGGCTGCCGGTCCGCTACTACCTCCCGCGCGAGGACGTCCGGCTCGACCTCCTTGTGCCGACGGAGCTGACAACGCGCTGTCCGTACAAGGGCATCGCCACCCAGTACTGGTCGTGGCCGCGCGGTGGCGACGTACCGCCCGGGATCGCGTGGAGCTACCCCGACCCCCTGTCGGCCGTGAGCATCATCAAGAACCGGGTGGCCTTCTACAACGAGGCGGTCGACATCGTCCTCGACGGCGAACGGCTGGATCGGCCGGTCACGGTCTTCAGCAAGTTGCTCAGAACCTGAGCCTCTTTCCCGATGAGCCGCTCGTTCCCGGGCGGCTCATTCGGCTGCCTCCGTTCCTAGGCCGTCCAGGGGAACTACCACCGCGTCAGCGCCGAGGTGGTTGGTGGGTGCCGTTGCGGGTGCGATATGTGGATGCTATCGGCTCACAACGGGAGGAATGGTTCATATGCAGAGAATCGCGACCGCTACGTTGGTGGCTCTGGCGGCCGGCGGCATGGTGACCCTCGGCCCGGGAACCGCTTTTGCCGACGGCCACGGCCACGGCCACGGCCGAGGTGACGGTCACGGCCACAGCCGCGGTCACGGTCACGGCGAGGGGCCGGGGGCTTCGGCCGCCGGCGGCGGGAGTCTCGTCGGCAGCGCGTTCCAGCAGAACACGGCACAGGAAGCGCGGCAGAACAACCACTGCTCCGACCCGAACCCCTTTGACCAGGTGGTGTCCATCAGTGGCGGGCGGGCCGAGGGCCACTGCAAGACCAAGGACAACTCCGTCAACCACGACGCTCGCGTCAAGAAGGGCGGCGCGGAAGCGCTGGGCGGCTCGTCCGCGACGGCTCTCGTTCAGCAGAACACCGCGCAGCAGGGCCGGCAGAACAACAACTGCGCCAACCCCAACGCGTCCGGGCTCGATCTGTCCGGGGGGCGGGTCGAGGCCTGGTGCGCGGACGAGGACGAGTCGGTCAACAAGCACACCCGGTACAAGGGCGGCGGCGCGTCCGCGTACGGAGGCAGCTCCCTCGGCGCGGATCTGTTCAGCCAGAACACCGCGCAGGAGGGGCGGCAGAACAACAATTGCGCCAACCCCAACGAAGCGGGGCTCGAGGTCACCGGCGGAAGCCTGGAAGCCCACTGCCGGAACAAGGACGGCTCGTTCAACAAGCACACCAAGACGGTGAGTGGTGGCGCGGAGGCCAACGGGGGCGGCACCGTCGGCGAAATCAGCCAGCAGAACACCGCGCAGGAGGGGCGGCAGAACATCAACTGCGCCAACCCTCAGGCCACCGAGATCGAGCTGGTCGGTGGCCGCGTGGATGCCTCCTGCGAGAACGAGGACAAGTCGTTCAACCACAAGACGTTCACCAAGGGCGAGGGTGCCAGGGCCAACGGCGGATCCGCTGGCGTGACCGAGCTCGCGAGCCTGAATCAGCAGAACGTGGCGCAGGAGGGGCGGCAGAACATCAACTGCGCCAACCCCAACGAGGTCGAAGCCGAACTGATCGGGGGGCGGGACAGCACCCGCTGCTGGCACAAGGACAAGTCCTTCAACCACAAGACCGTCACCAAGGGCGGGGGCGCCGAGGCCAACGGCGGCTACGGGGTGGCCGATGTCGGCCAGCAGAACATCGCCCAGGAGGGGCGGCAGAACAGCAACTGCGGTAACGCCAACGGCTTGGACCTCGAAGTCTCCGGCGGCAGGCGCGACGTCGAGTGCGGTGCCGTGGACGCATCGACCAACGTGCGGACCAAGGAGATCGGCGGCGGTGCCGAGGCCGACGGTGGTGGGGGCGCGGTGAACCTGTTCCAGCAGAATGTCGCGCAGGAGGGCCGTCAGAACAACAACTGCGGCAACCCGAACAACCTGGCGCTGACCGTCTCCGGAGGGCGCTCCAGCACTCAGTGCCTGGCCGTCGACCGCTCCGTCAACATCGACTCGGTCTACAGGTAACCCCTGCTCTGCCGCCTTCACGGTGGCGGGCGAACCGGCCCCCGCTGGGCACACCCGGCGGGGGCCGTCCCATGTCCGGCTCCTGCCCGACGGCCCCGTCCTTCGCCCGGGAGTGAACCGTCCGCCTCGCCCCTCCGGTCGTCGGAACGTTCCGGAGCCGGTAGTCCGTCCAGGGGAACTGCCACCGCGTCCCTGCCGGGGTGGTGGGCGAGCGCCGTTGCAGGTGCGATATGGATGCTCTCGGTCAAGAACGGGAGAAATTGTGCAAATCCAGAAGATTTCAATCGCTGCGATGGTGGTCCTGACGGCCGGCAGCATGGTGACGCTCGGCCCGGGAATCGCGTTGGCGGACGGATACGGCCACGGCCCCGGCCGCGGACAAGCAAAAGGTGCCACGGCCACGGGTGGCTCGGCCCTCGTCGAAGACGCGTTCCAGCAGAATACGGCTCAGGAGGCACGGCAGAACAACAACTGCGCCGACCTCAACCCGACCCCCGGAGGCGTCAACCTGACCGGGGGACGGGCGGACGCGCGTTGCGCGACGGATGACGAATCCTTCAACCACAAGGCCTGGGTCCAAGGAGGAGGCGCCGAAGCCAACGGCGGATCCTCCTCCGAGGGAACGCTGGTCCAGCAGAACACGGCGCAGCAGGGGCGGCAGAACAACAACTGCGCCAATCCCAACGCCGTCTTCTTCGGGGTGACCGGGGGCCGACTGGAAGTCCAGTGCGCCGACAAGGACAAGTCGGTCAACAAGCACACCTGGTACAAGGGTGGTGGGGCAGCCGCAAACGGTGGCTCCGGTGCGGCAACGGCGTTCCAACAGAACACGGCGCAGGAAGGCCGGCAGAACAACAACTGCGCCAATGGGAATAACGAGGTCGTCGATTTGGACGGGGGCCGGCTGGATGCCCGCTGCCGGAACAAGGACGGCTCGATCAATAAGGACAGCGGGTTCAAGGGCGGTGGCGCCGAGGCCAACGGGGGCTCGTCCGAGTCCGCTCTGGTCCAGCAGAACCTTGCCCAAGAGGGGCGCCAGAACATCAATTGCGCGACCCCCAACACTACGGAAGTCTCCCTGTCGGGCCACCGGGCGGAGGCCCACTGCGGGAACAAGGACGACTCCTTCAACCGCAAGGCTGTCGTCAAGGGCGGTGGCGCCGAAGCCAACGGCGGATCCGCACCGACCGAGGTGTTTCAGCAGAATGTGGCGCAGGAGGGGCGGCAGAACATCAACTGCGCCAACCCCAACGGCTTCGAGGTGGAGGCGACCGGAAGCCGTGACCGGGCTCACTGCTGGCACAAGGACAAGTCGTTCAACCACAAGACCTTCGTCAAGGGCGGCGGTGCCGAGGCCAACGGAGGGAGCGGCGCCCTTGACGACTTCGGTCAGCAGAATGTGGCGCAGGAGGGCCGCCAGAACAGCAATTGCGCCAACCCCAACGGTGGGGAGGTCGAACTGGCGGGGAGCCGGCGGGACGTGAAGTGCGGGGCGGTGGACAAGTCCACCAACGTGCGCACGAAGGAGATCGGCGGGGGCGCCGAGGCCGACGGTGGTTCCGGTGAGCTCGGCCTGTTCCAGCAGAACGTGGCGCAGGAAGGCCGCCAGAACAACAACTGCGGCAACCCCAACAACCTGGACGTGGTCGCTTCCGGCTCGCGCACAAGCGCCCAGTGCCTGGCCGTCGACGAGTCCATCAGCATCGACTCCGTCTACCGGTAGGAACAGCCCGACGCTCGTCAAGATCCGAGCCTCGCCGGCCCCGCTGGAGATTTCCGGCGGGGCCGGTCCCTTTGTGCTTTCGCACCGGAAATCGCTTTCCACGCAAGCCTGTTCGCCTCTGCCCTACGCCTGTCCCGTGCTGCTGTCACATGCCTGTTCTTCGCCGGGGAGTAGAGGGCGTTACCGTCCGTACGCAAACGGTTGCGTTGACCCTGGTGTTGCCTCTACTGTCAACGGCCGGTCGACCAGGGACAGTTGTCGGCCTCTTCCGCCTTCCGCTCGGCTGCCGCAGGGCTTTGCTCTGCCCGCATTCTCAACTCGAGTGCGTGTGCACCGAGTTGATGGCGTATCACCACACCTGCAAGAAGGATGGGCGTCATGCGTGCATTCCCCCCACGGACCTGGGCCATTGCTGTCGCGGGAGCGTTGCTGGCCACCGGAGGCGCGTGTTCCCCGTACCCCTCGGTCGACACCGGGGGCGACGGTTCCACCGGCCGCGTCACCGTCTGGTACCACACGGGACAGGGGCCGGAGAAGAAGACTCTCGAACGCCAGATCGCGGCGTTCAACGCTGCGCACGACGAGATCGAGGTCGAGCTCACACTGCTGCCCGAGGAGGACTACAACGAGCGGGTCCAAAGGGCCGCGGCCCGGGGCGTACTGCCCGATCTGCTCGACATCGACGGCCCGAGGCTCGGCAGCTACGTGCACCGGGACATGCTCGCGCCGCTCGACACCGGACTGATCGCCCCGGCAGTTCAGGCGGGCCTGCTCGCCAGCATCGAGGCCCAGGGTACGTACGGTCGCCGTCTGTACTCGATCGGCACCTTCGACTCCGGGCTGGGCCTCTACGGGAACCGCAGGATGCTGGAGCGGGCGGGGGTCGAGATCCCCGGATCCGGTGAACCGGCATGGACGGCCGAGGAGTTCACGCAGTCCCTGAAGAAGCTGGCCCTGCACGACGCCGACGGTCAGGTCCTGGATTTCGGACTGGCCAACGGGGTCGGCGAGTGGTTCACCTACGCCTACAGCCCCATCGTCTGGTCGGCCGGAGGGGATCTGATGCACCGCAGCGACAACGGATACGCGGGCGGCGTCCTCAACGCCCCCGGGGTCGCGAAGGCGCTGGGCACGGTCCAGGTGTGGAAGAGGTACGTCGACCCCGACAGGGGCGGCAAGAGCTTCGCCGGGGGCGACACCGCCCTCTCCTGGAACGGCCACTGGCGTTACTCCGACTTCTCCCGGGCCCTCGGCAAGGACCTGGTCGTCCTGCCCCTCCCGGATTTCGGCCGCGGTACGAAGACCGGTTCCGGGTCGTGGAGTTGGGCCGTCACGCAGCAGTCGGCGAACAAGAAGGCCGCCGCCGTCTTCCTGGAGTATCTGCTCAAGGACCGGCAGGTGCTCGCGATGGCCAAGGCCAACAGCGCCATCCCGGGCACCCTTTCCGCGCTGGAGAAGTCGGAACTCTACGGCCCGGGCAAGCCACTGGAGCTCTTCGCCGGTCAGTTGGAGGAGACCTGCGGCAACGGACCGGTCAGTCAGGGCTGTGTGGCGGTTCCGCGGCCGAACACGCCGGACTATCCCGTGGTCACCCGTGCGTTCCAGAAGGCGTTCCGGGCTGTCTACGACGACGGCATGGCTCCGGAGAAGGCGCTGAACCGTGCGGTGACGACCATCGACACCGAGCTCCAGGGCAGTGGCTGACCGCCAGTGCATCCGGCCGGCACATGCTCCGAGGCCCGGCCATCGTCCCGGTATGCGGGAGAGCAAGCGCTCTTTTCCGGCCCCCGTTCGAAGTGATCACGTCGCGGGGACCGGACCCGGCGGCCCAGCTCAGACGGCACGCTAGAGTGAGCGCAAACGCTTGTCGTACCCGCGAATGGCCATGCCGGGACCGTGCTTTGACCGCTTCCGGCCGGGCAGGCGGGCCAGGATGGGAGGCGGCCTCCGAGTGGAGCGGAGCGATGCGGGCGGCACCCGCGCGAGCATCGCGGATGTCGCTCGTGCGGCCGGTGTGTCGACCGCGAGTGTCTCGCGGTCGCTGCGCGGTCTGGGGGGCGTCTCCGAGGGCACGCGTGCCCGGGTCGTCCAGGCAGCGCTGGATCTGGGGTACGCGATCTCGCCCGGTGCCTCCAGTCTGCGCAGCGGACGCACACGCACCATCGCGGTCGTCACCCCGTTCATCGACCGGTGGTTCTTCGGGCGCGCGCTCGGGGCGTTCGAGTCGGTGCTGCAACAGGCCGACCTCCATGTCCTGCTCCACAGCCTCCACGGCAGTCCGGAGGCGCGCCGCCGTCTGTTCGCCGAGCGCATCCTGCACCGCAGAGTCGACGCGGTACTGATCATGTGCCTGAAGCTGGAACAGCACGAGATCGACGCACTGCGAGCCCTCGACGTACCCGTCGCGCTCCTGGGATCCCACGCGGCGGACTTCTTCAGCGTGGCCATCGACGACTTCGCCGCCGCCCGCACCGCCGTCGGCCATCTGACCGGCCTCGGCCACCGCCGTATCGGCCTCATCGGGGGCAGCCCCGCGGACCCGCTGCGCTTCACGGCGCCGATGGAACGGCGGGCCGGGTACCGGGACGCCCTGAAGTCCGCCGGGATCGCGGGGGACAGGGAGCTGGAAGTCGATGCGGACTACACGATCGGCGGGGGCGAGCGGGCCATGACGCGGTTGCTCGGCCTTCCCCGGCGCCCCACGGCGGTGTTCGTCGAGTCGGACGAGATGGCGTTCGGCGCCCTGCGGGTCCTGCGCGAGGCCGGGGTGAGGGCGCCGGACGACCTTTCGATCATCGGCATCGACGATCACGAGATGAGTCAACTCATCGACCTCACGACCGTAGGGCAACCGGTCGCCGAGCAAGGGGCCGCGGCTGCGCACGCCCTGCTCGCGGCACTCGAGGACCGATCGCGGGCTCCGTCGCGGGTCGTGCACCCCACCCGATTGATCATCCGCGGCACCACCGCGGCCCCCCGGAGCGGCTCAGCCGCCTGACGCGGGGGTCGAGGGTCCGGAAAGCGGAATGGGGCAAAGGTCGCAATTCGCGCAATTTATTACAATACTGGCTACGTGGTGCTCGTTCCTCCGATCGAACCGATGCTGGCCACGGCCACGGACGCCCTGCCGGCACCGAGCGCCCTGCCCGGCGGCCTCGCCCTGGAACCGAAGTACGACGGCTTCCGCCTGATGGTGTTCCGCACCGGAGGAACGACCCAGCTGCTGTCCCGCGTCGGCAAGCGCCTCGACGACGCCTTCCCGGAGATCACCGAGGCCGCCGCCGCGCTCCCCGAGGATGTTGTCCTCGACGGCGAGGTCGTGATCATGGTGGACGGCAAGCTGCAGTTCGGCGCGCTCCAGCAGCGCGTCAACCGCGCGCCGCACACCGCCCGGCGCCTCGCCCACGTCCAGCCCGCTCACTACGTCGTGTTCGACCTGCTGCAACGGGGGACCACCGAACTCCTCCATGAGCCCTACCGCGTTCGCCGCGCCGCCCTGGAGGACCTGTTCACCCGCCATGACCTGACGGCGCCGTGGACCCTGACCCCGGTGACGAGCGACCGCGAGCAGGCCGAGCAGTGGCTGACGCTCTGGACGCCCGTCGGTGTCGAAGGCGTGGTCGCCAAGGGATGGGACCAGCCGTACCGGCCGGGCCGCCGCGGCTGGTTCAAGGTCCGCGCGCGGGAGACGAGCGAGGCCATCGTCGCCGCGGTCACCGGTCCCGTCGCCGCACCGGACACCGTGCTCCTGGGCCGCTACGACCAGGGCGGCACGCTCCGGCTGGCCGCCCGCTCCACCCCGCTCACCCCCGCCCTGCGGGAGGACCTGGGCCACCTGCTCACCGTCGCCGGCTCCACGCACCCGTGGGCCCACGCCCACATCGCCGCGTCCTGGGGGCGGTCGGAGGAGCTGGAGTTCACGCCTGTCGAACCCGAGCAGGTCATGGAATTCCTCGGCGACGTGGCGGTCGACGCGGGCCGCTGGCGCCATGCCGTACGGGCTCTGCGCCTCCGCGCCGACATCGAACCGGGGGACGTGCCGCCGTTCGGCGACGGCCACAGTGCGGGCGCGGGCCCGGCCCGGCTGCGCGGCTGAGGGAACGTCGTCTCCTCAAGGCAACGGCTCCTGGTGCACGCCGGCAGTACGACGGTCGCCGTCGCGTCCGGTCCGATCGGCGCACACCGTGCCGCACCCACGAAGGCCGGCGCTTCTCATCGGCGGGAGGCCGGAGGTCGTCCCACACCACGCCGCGGGACAACTCCTCGCCGAGGCCCGGGACGCGGCGGTGCGGGCCCCCCTCGGGGACGCCGTACGAGGGTGGCCCCGGCCGCCGGGGAAGTTGAGGAGATCCCCTAGTTCGGCCGTCCAACGATTCAGCAGACCCCCGCGACCTGTGACGATGGGTACTCCGTCAACGGTGGCAGCACGGGCATCGGGTGAGCGGGCATCGGGCGAGAGGTTCTGGAGCATGGCGGGGACGACCGACCACGAGAGCGCTCAGCCGGCCACGGCGCTGGTCGAGCGCGAGGAGCCGTGGTCGTGCCTCGAGAAGGACCTGGCCGACGCCATGGCGGGGTGCGGACGCACGGCACTGGTGACCGGCCCGGTCGCCGTCGGCAAGACCGAACTGCTCCATGCCTTCGCCGACCACGCGGTCCGCTCCGGTGCGACGTTCCTCAAGGCCGTCTGCTCCCGGTCGGAGAGCGCCCTCCCGTTCGGGGTGGTCGGCCAGCTGTTCCGCACGCTGGAACTGCCCGGCGAGTGCGCCGATGACGTCGCCGCCCTTCTGGAGACGGGGGCTGCCGTGACCGCGGACTCCGCCGCCGGTCCCGAAGCGGGCGAACATTCCGTCGCGCGGATCCTGAACGCACTGTGCCTGGCAATGCTCGATCTGGCGGAGGACCGGACCGTGCTGATCGGCGTGGAGGACGTACGGCATGCCGACCTCCCCTCACTGAGCTGGCTGCTCTCCCTCATCCGCAGACTCGGCTCCGCCCGGGTGCTGCTGGTGCTGACCGAGACGGCAGGCCCCGGAACGGCCCGCACGCCGCTGCACACCGAACTCCTCCGCCACCCGCACTGCCGCCGCATCACCCTGGTACCGCTGTCGGAACGTGGCGTTGCCACCGTGTTCGCCGGACTCCCGGCGTCGGGGACACCCGACCGGCCCGCCGCGAGCGCGTACCGGGTGAGCGGCGGTAACCCTCTCCTCGTCCGGGCGCTGCTGGAGGACGGGCACGCCGCGGACATCGCGGGGGACATCCCTGTCGGGCCCAACTTCCGCCAGGCGTTGATGAGTTGTCTCGACCGCTGCGAACCGGCAGTGCTGCCGGTGGCCCGCGCGCTCGCCGTTCTGGACGAGCCGCCGATGGCCCCCGGCGCGGTGGGACGCCTGATCGGCGCGGATGCAGAAACCGTGGCCGCCGCGATCGCCACCATGAACGACGCCGGACTTCTCGACCAGGGCCGCTTCCGGCATGCCCAGGCCCGCTCCGCCGTGCTGGACGACATGCCCACCGGGGAGCGGAAGAGCCTCTATCTCCGTGCTGCAGCCCTGCTGCACGGCGACGGCGCGCCCGCCGCGGACGTGGCGCCCTACGTCGTCATGGCCGACGCCGAGGACGCCTCGATGGCACCCGTCCTGGAGGAGGCGGCCGAGCACGCCCTGCGCGACGAGCGGATCGATCTGGCCGTCCAGTACCTGGAACTCGCCCACCGGTGCTCCACCGACGCGCGGCAGAAGGCCGCCACCGGGGTCACCCTGGTCCGCGCCGAATCGCGTACCAACCCCGCCGCCGCGGCGCGCCGGCTGCCCGCCCTCGTCGCGGCCCTGCGTGCCGGCCATCTCGCCGACCGGGACATCACGGCGCTGATCGTGCCCCTGATCTGGCACGGACGGGACGACGACGCCGCCGATGTACTGGAGCGGGCACGCCGGGCGGAGCACGAGGAGGGTGGGCAGGCGGCAGCCGAACTCCGGGCGACCGAGCTGTGGTTGACCTGTTCCCATCCGCGGCTGGCCCGTCATGTACAGCCTCCGGCCGGGGCGGTGAAGCGGCGGAGCGGGCTGGTCGACCCGACCGTCGGTCCCCTCCTGACAGCGTCGGCCGCACTGTCGCGCGTACTCACCCAGGACGCCGCCGAGCGCGCCGTCACCGACGCCGAACACGTCTTGCAGGCCGCCCGGTTGAGCGACAGCACCTCGTGGGGCCTCGAACCCGCCCTGCTCGCGCTGCACGCCCTGATCTACGCGGACCGGCTCGACATCGCACAGCCCTGGTGCGACCAGCTCCTCGACGAGGCCCGGGCCAAAGGGACCGCGGTGGGACAAGCGATGGTCGCCGCCGCCCGCGCGGAGATCGCGCTGCGCCGCGGCGAACTGGCGACCGCGTACGACCAGGCGGAAACAGCCCTCACGCTCATGCACCCGACCGCATGGGGCGTTGCCGTCGGCCTGCCGCGTGGCTGCCTCATCAGCGCCGCGACCCGGATGGGCCGGCACGACAAAGCCGCCGCGCACCTCGAACAGCCGGTCCCCCCGGGCATGTTCAGGACCCGCTACGGGCTGCACTACCTGCACGCCCGGGGGCAGTACTACCTCGCCACCGGCCGACACCACGCGGCGCTCGCCGACTTCCTCTCCAGCGGAGAGCTGATGTCCGAGTGGGGAATCGACACGCCGGGGCTCGTACCGTGGCGCACCAGCGCCGCCGAGGCCTGGCTGCTGCACGGCGGTCACAGCGACGAGGCCGAGCGGCTGATCACCGAGCAGCTCGCGCGGCTGGGAACGGGCGGACACCGGACACGCGGTGCGGCTCTGCGGCTGCTCGCCGCCGCCGGCGACGCCCACGACCGCCCGCACCTGCTCGACCAGGCGGTGGCCACTCTGGAGGACTGCGGTGACCAGTTCGAACTGGCCCGGGCCCTCGGCGACCTGAGCCGTGCGCACCGGGCCATGCGCGAGCACCGCCGCGCCTGGACGGTCGCCCGCCGTGCGTGGCACGTGGCGAGCGTGTGCCACGCGGCCCCGCTGTGCGAGGAACTGCTGCCCAGCCGTACCCGGCCCGACAGCGCGGGGCGCAACGGAGGGGACGTGGATCCGATCGCGTCGCTCACGGACGCCGAACGACGGGTGGCGGCTCTGGCCGCCGTCGGCTACACGAACCGTGAGATCGCCGGAAAGTTGTACATCACGTCGAGCACCATCGAGCAGCATCTCACCCGCGTGTACCGCAAGTTGAACGTCAAGGTCCGAAGAGACCTCCCCGCGGACCTGCACAGCTACCTGCCCAGAACGGCCTGACCGGCCGACCGCCCCAACGGGCACCGGGCGATGGGGAAGCGTGAAGGCGGAACGGGCCGGACCGGCCCAAGTCCGTCCGGGCGCATGGCCGTTGAACCGGCAGTGCGCACGGCAAGACCGTGCGCCGGGTGTCCCTCCACCACCCGGCGTGAGGGAACGTCGCCGGTTCGGGTGAGTTCACTAGTGACGTGTCAGCAACGATGAGCCAGTGGGGCTCGTGTCGCATTCCATCTCCGACAGGCAGGAAGGAATCAGTCACATGGGTGGTCAGACGCTCGTGATCGGCGTGATGGGCCTGGGTTCCCTGGGGGAGGGAATCGTCCGCGCGCTGCTCGGAAGCGGTCCCGACGTCCAAGTCGTCGGAGTGGATCACGATCCGGGCGTCGTCCACCGCGTACGGAACCGCCTGGACTCCCGTGTCCTGAGCCTGGGCACCGAACTCACCGACCTCAAGCGGGCCGATCTGGTGATCGAGTCCGTGTCGGAGGACCTGGGCGTCAAGGAGAATGTGCTGCGGCGCCTCAGATCGGCCTGCTCGCCGGGCACCGTACTGGCGACGGTGAGCGGCACGCTGCCCGTCGCGCAGCTCGCGATCGCATCGGGCTGTCCGGAACGGGTGCTGGGCATGAGGTTCTTCCTGCCTCCGCCCTTCGGCCGCTCCGTGGAGCTGGTGCGGACGTCGATGACCTCGCCCGACGCGGTGGGTCTCGCGCAGCGGGTAGCGGACCGTGCCGGAAGCGATGTCGTGAGCGTCGGCGGGGGGCCCGGCGAGGCGGCGACCGAACTGGTCTACGGCTACCTCAACCACGCGGTCGCGATGGTGGAGCAGAACTGCGCCACCGTTGAGGACATCGACACCGCCGTACGCATCGGTTGCGGTCTGCCCTACGGGCCGCTCCAACTCCTCGATCTCATCGGGCTCGACACCGTACGCGACACGCTGCGGACCTTGCACTGCCGCACGGGCAATCGCAGCCTCTTTCCCGCCCTCCTTCTCGACCGGATGGTCGAGAAGGGCCGCCTCGGCCGCAAATCGGGCCGGGGCTTCCACCTCTACACCGACGACGGAAGGGTGGTTCCCGACGCGTACACGCGGAGGGAGGCCCGCCCGGTCCGCGACCTCGACCGGATCGGTGTCGTCGGGTCGGGGACGATGGCCTGCGGCATCGCCGAGGTCGTGGCCCGTGCGGGGCTGGAGGTCACCCTCGTGGCGCGTGGCGGGGACAAGGCGAGTGCCGCGTTCGCCGCCGTCGACACATCCCTGTCCGCGGCGGAGGGGTGCGGAGGCATCAGCGAGGGAGAACGCATCGACGTCCTCGGCCGCATCGAGGCGACGGACGACTACGCGGCACTGTCCACCTGCGACCTGGTCATCGAGGCGGTCGCCGAGGAACTCCCCGTCAAGCGCACCGTCATGGGGCAGATCGACGCGGTGGCGAAGCCGGGCGCGACGCTCGCCACGATCACGTCCAGCTTTTCGGTGGCCGACATCGCGAGCGCCACCGGCCGCCCGTCCCAGGTGATCGGGCTCCACTTCTTCCACCCCGTTCCGGCGACCGAGCTGGTGGAGGTCGTCCGCACGGGTGCCACCGAGGACGGCGTGCGCGACACCGCGCATGCTCTGGTCCGGCGGCTGGGCATGAACGCGGTGGAGTGCACGGACCGGGCGGGCTTCATCGTCAATGCCCTGCTGTTCCCGTATCTCAACGACGCGATCCGGATGCTCGTGCGCACCGATGTGACCGTGGAGGAGATCGACACGGCGGTGACAACGGCGTTCGGGCATCCGGTGGGCCCGTTCGCCCTGCTCGACGCCATCGGACTCGATGTGTCGCTGGCCATCCTGCGGCGGCTGAACGCGGCCGCGCCGGACGCGGGCCCCGTACCGGCCGCGCCGCTGGAACAGCTCGTCGCGGCAGGCTACTTGGGCCGCAAGACCGGCAGCGGATTCCGGATCGCCGAGAGCCGTGCCGCGGCGACCGCCTGACGCACAGCCGGACCCGGGAGGTCAGCGCACGTGATCGATCAGCTTCTACCGGACACCCTGTCGGTGGCCGAGGTGTTCGGGGACCCGCCCGCTCCTGCGCTGCACCCGGCGGAGGAGGCCGTCGTCGGCAACGCGGTGGCCAAACGGCGGCGGGAGTTCGCGGTCGGCCGGAGCTGTGCCCGGCAGGCGCTCGGCTTCCTCGGCCTGCCGCCGGGACCGCTGCTGTCCGGATCGCGCGGCGAACCGCTGTGGCCGGCCGGGGTGGTGGGCGCGATCACCCACTGCGACGCGTACTGCGCGGCAGTCGTGGCCCGGAGCGAGGACATCGCGGCGGTCGGCGTGGACGCCGAGCCGGCGAGGCCGTTGCCGGCCGGGATCCTCGACGCCGTTTCCCTCCCCGAGGAGCGGGCACGGCTGCCGCGGCCCGCCGGCCGGGACCGGTACGTGCCATGGGACCGGCTGCTGTTCAGTGCGAAGGAGTCGGTCTACAAGGTGTGGTTCCCCCTGACGGGACGGAGCCTGGAGTTCGAGGACGCCTCCGTCACGTTCCACCCGGAGCACGGGGGCGCGGAGGCCGGGGGCAGGGACAGGGCAGGGGGAGAGACCCGGACCGGAGGAACGTTCTCGGTACGCCTCCTGGCGCCGGCATGGCGACTCGGCGACCGGACGCTCTCCGGCCTCACCGGACGCTTTCTGGTCGATGACGGAGTGCTGCTCACGTGCATCGCCGTACCGGGGGCCCGCCGCGGCGTACCGGGCCGGAGCGCCGTCTCCTACCAGAGCGCTCCGGTCCGCTCCCAGTCGGCGCTGTGAGGGTCGTCGTAGCCGGCGTCGGCGGCTTTGCCGGGGGCGGAACCGCCGAAGAAGGCGCGCAGTTCGCGGCGGCCGGTGACGCCGAGCTTCCGATACACGGAGGTGAGGTGCATCTCGACCGTGCGCTGGGTGACGAACAGGGCTTCGGCGACCTCCCTGTTGGTGCCGCCCCGAGCGGCGAGCTGAGCGACCTGGCTCTCGCTCGGCGTGAGCGACTGCAGGCCCTGCGACATCACCCGGCGCGGCCGGGCACCGGTGGCGAGCAGCGCCTCGTGGGCGCGGGAGCGCAGCGGCCGGGCACCCATGGTGTGCGCCAGATCGAGCCCGCGGTGCAGTGCTTCGCGGGCGGGGGCGATGTTGTCCCGGTCGTGCAGCGCGACGCCCAGGTCGATGAGGACACGGGCACGCTCGAGCTGGGAGGGCGACTCCTCCAGTACGGACAGGGCCTCTTCGAGGAGGGCGAGCTTGCGGGGGCCCGGCTCGAGCTCCGCCAGGAGGCGCAGTCCGGCGCCCAGCGCGTCCCGCAGGCCGCCTCGCCGCGCGCGTTCCACCGCGTCATCGGCCAGTTCGCGGGCCTCACCGGTGGCGCCCCGGGCGTGGTGGGCCCGTGCCGCCCACGCCCACCACGAGGAGACGGCCGGGCTGGTGCGGTTCCACTGGTGCTGGCGCGTGCCGCATTCGAGGAGGTCGGCCAGGGCCCCGCGTGCGTCGCCGCGTTCCAGACGCAGCCGGCCCCGTGCGCACATGAACTCGTTCCACTGCCAGCTGTCGGCACTGGACGGGGGGAAACCCTGGGCGGCCACGGCCTCGGCGCCCTGGAGGTCGCCCGACTCCAGCAGTGCGTGGATCTGCGTGGCCACGGGGAGGACGAGCGAGTGGCACCACTCGTCACGGGGAGCGAGGTAGAGCGCCGTCATGGTGCCCGCCAGGGCTCCCGCGAGCGCGCCGAGGCGGTAGGCGGCCTCAGCGCGCATGCCGGTGCTGAGACTGAAGGACAGCAGGCTCTGACTCTGCCAGGCGCTGTCCAGAATGCGCTGGTATGCCGCATCCGCTTCGCCGGGGTAACCGCCGTACAGCAGGACCATTGCCGCCGTCGTCTGGAACAGCGGCGAGTCGGTGTTGGGGACGCTGCGTTCGAGCATGCGGCGGGCGGCGGAGACCGAGGCACCCGCCAGATCCTCCCGTACGACGCTGACCCTCGCCTGTGCGGCCAGCAGAGCGCGCTCGCCCGGTGTGTTCCCCGGGAGCCCGAGGTCCAGCGGGAATTCGTCGGATGCCGCCCGCAGAGTCCGCAAATCCTCGAGGGAGGCCATCAGCCGCTGGGCCTTGAGGCAGCGGGCCAGGTCACCGGTCGGGTCCTCGATCGTCGAGGCCTGCTCGGCGAGGACTCGTACGGCCTCCTGAGGCCATTCGCTGTGCACCAGGTTGCTGGCGAGCGCGGTCACCACGCGGAAGCGCTGGACGGGATCCTCCACGTGTTCCAGCGCGAGCCGCAGATGCCGGACGCTGGCGTGGACGTCCACGGCCGTTTCCGCGAAGCCGAGTTCGATGAGGACGGCGACATCGGTGGAGGACTGGATGCGCCCGCGCAGGCAGGGCCGCAGCAGGTCGACGGCGAGCCGCGGCGCGCCGCGCGACGACGCTTCCCGGGCCGCCTCCAGCAGCACGCTGACCGCCCAGTCCTCGGTGGCGGGGAGCTCGGTCATCAGCAGGTGCGCCGAGACCTGTTCCGCCGGCGCTCCCAGGGCCAGGAGGAGCCGTGCGGCGCGGTGGTGGGCGTCGGCCAGCTCGTCCGGACGCATCTGGGCGAGGACGACCTCGCGTATCTGGCCGTGGTTGAACGACCAGGCCATGCCGTCGTCGGAGGCGGTCAGCAGACCGTTGGACCGCAGTGTGCGCATGGCGCCGAGGAGCGCGGACTCACTGATGCCGGCCAGCCGCGCGCACACCTCGGGGGAGGCGTTGTCGCCGATGACGGCCATCGCCTGGGCGGCGGGAACCGACTCGGGCTGCCGCCGGAGGACGCAGAGCACGGCCTCCTGGAAGAACTGGCCGCCCTGTGCCGTCGCGTATTCGAGCCCGGCGGTGGTCGGCAGGTCGCCGTGCAGCCACATCACCGTGAGCAGCGCCCGTACGAGCAGTGGGATGCCGCCCGTCGCGGCGAGGCAGGCGGCGGAGAACTGCCCGTCGGCCTGATGGCGCAGGGTCGCCTCGACCATCCTGGCGACCCCGTCCTCCGTCAGCGGCTGGGGGCGCAGAACCTGGCACCGCGGCTGGCCGACCACCTCTTCGAACAGGGCCGGGTCGGTGCCCGGATCGCCGGTGCGGCGGGAGAGCGCGAGGATGATCGGCAAGCCCTCGATGCGCCGGGCGAGATGGGCCAGGAAGCGCAGGGATGCCACGTCAGCGCTGTGCGCGTCGTCGACGACGATGACAAGGGGCGAGACCTCGGCCAGGTTGCAGGTGAACCAGTAGAGACCGTGCAGCACCGCGTGCGACACGTCCTCCGTCGCCATCACGGCGTCACCGCTGAACACGTTCGCACTGAGCGCCTGCATCGCGGCCTGGGCGTTGCCCGCCAGAAGGCGCTCCCGCTCGGGGGCATGGAGCGACCTGAACAGTGGCCCGAAGAGGTGGCGTACGAGGCCGAACGGGAAGTCCCGTTCCAGGGTGTCGCAGTGGGCCTCCAGGACCCGCAGCCCGTCCTGTCCCGCTTCGCACGCCAGGCGCCGCAGGAGGAGGCTCTTGCCGATGCCGACGGGCCCCTCCAGCAGAACCATGCTTCCGGTGCCCTGGTGGGCATCGCGCAGCAGGGCGAGGAGTACGGACAGTTCGCGCTCGCGGTCGACGAGCGGCGTCCAGCCGTCATTCCGTCCGGCTGTGCCATGCGGGGGGCGCGCGTTCACCTGGTCTCTCCCACTTGTGGGTGCGGCTGCGATCGGGCCGCTGGGCCCTGCCCGCCGTACCGACACCACGCGTGCGTGGCCACACGGTATACCTCGCTGAATCGCGTCCGGAAGATGAACGGCCAGTATGGACAAACCGGACAGCGGGGGGTGTGGCACGGCCCGTGGGCGACGTGCGGCAAGCGCATCGAGCAATAGGGCACGGCCCCGGCCGCGCCCGGTCGAGGACGCTTGGGGAGCGGTGGACACCGTCCGGGTCCCGGCGAGGGAGGTCCGGAGCGATCGAGGCCGGACGACTCCCGGGTGGGGAATCGTCCGGAGCGGATGGAGGCGCTCGCCCCGGGGGGTGGTGGAGAGCGAGCGCCGCGGTATGGGGGCTGTGCGAGGGCCGACCGGCCCCCAGGGTGCCCGGGGGAATCCCGGGCGGCCCTCAGGAGGAAGATGCCAGTCGCGCGGGTCCTTCGCTGCTCGCGCGGCACCGGGGGATGAACGGCTCCGTCTTGGTCTTGGTGCGCGGGCCCTCGCGGTCCTCCACGTACTCCGAGAGTACGCGCGGAGGCCATACGCCGACCGTCAGCATCCCCATGGAGTTGGCCCGCGCGACCAGGGCGGCGCGGTTGGGGACCCTGAACCGGCGCAGCATGAGGCCGACGTGGTACTCGATGCCCTGACGGCTCAGGTAGAGCCGCGCCGCGAGCTGGACCGTCGAGGCTCCGCTCGCCACGCCCTCCAGGATCTGGGCGTGGAGCTGGGAGAGCACTCGCTGCGGTGCCACCGTGCTGGAGGCCGAAGTCTCCTCATCCGCACGGAATATCACGACATAAGAGGGCGGGCGGCCGGTCTCGCTCCGTACGGCGATGCCGGTGAGCTCGCCGGAGAACACGCCCTCATTGCCGCGCACAGCGACCACGCGCTCGACGAACCGGGAGCGCCGGCCCTCGGCGAGGCGGGCGAAGCGCCGGCTCAGCAGAGCAGGTGCGCTGGGGTGCAGCAGTTCATAGAGACTCCTTCCGCAGGTGTCCGCGGCTTCCCGGCCGAACTGCCGGAAGAAGTCCGCGTCCGCCGCTTGAACCCGCAGGCCGGGGTCGAGGCTCGCCATGCAGGTGACGTGCTGGCCCGCGAGTTGGCGGGCCGCCGCCGGCATGCCGTCCGACTGGGTACCAGGCACCGAAGTGAGGGCTGGGGCCGGAAGGCTGACCGGGGCGGCGTAGTGGGGGGCAGTCATTGTGAGCCACCGCTTTCTGATACGGACAACCGGTTGGGGGAATTCGGATGTGCCGAGCGGCATTTGTGAAGATGCCGCGAAACTCTGTTCGTGAGCCTAAGAACGCTTTCGGCGGCGGGTCAACGAGTATATGGGCGTAGAACCAAAACACTGTGGTGCCATGGTTCGGTGGGTACGGTCCTCGCAACTCCTGGGTGTGATGTGGTCGTTCCGTGGAGTAGCGGGCGGCTTGTTCAGGGGCCATTGGGGGCCCCGGAGTCGCATGACGGATCAACTGCCGCGAGGAAATGCAGAATCGGGCCTAAATGGACATATCGGCGATGCGGGGAGCGGAACTCCGCTGGTGAGGTGGTAAGGTTCCGGGAGGTGATTCCGGGAATCCGGACCCCTTCTTCCTCGTGTAACTCGAATGACTTCGCGGGGAAACTCGAAGGCGTTTTCCTGTGCTTGCGCCCGCGCTCCACGGGCGGCTGGCCGCTCGGGGCGCCGGGGCTCGTACGGGTCGCCCACGCCCTTCCGCGTCGGCTCGCACCCGAGACATTCACGCGTCATGCGACTGCTGGCACCACGTGCCACCTGCGGTCTCGGCCGTCGGATCGACGGTGACCGGCACCCTACCGCATCGTCCGCGAGCCCAGGTCCAGTCCAATGCGCAGATGGCGACGGCTCGGTAGCCGCGTGCTTCGAACTCTTCAACGTGCGGTCGGCGAATCGCCAGGTTGTGTCCCGCGCCGGGCGGGGATCCGGCGTTCCGTTCGTTCACCGGAAAATCCCCTTGGCACATGCACGCTGAGCGAAGTTCTTGCGTTGAGGGTCGCCCGAGGCGAGATGGTCCGATCCGAGTGAACGCGTCAGCCGAGTGGTCCCGACTCCGGAGAAGGTTTCACAGCACATGCTTACTGAAGAGTAGCCAAGGATTTGACAAAGGGGGAGCGGGCCGTGGTGGTGCCGAGTTGTGTTCCTCAGGGCGAGGAAAATTTCACCCGGATTCGCTTCCGAGGTCCTGCAGCGCGCTTGCGAGGACCGACCTGCCCGTGATGGACAATTTCCGGTAGCAGTTCGTGAGGTGTTTCTCGACGGCCCGGCAGCTGATGCCGAAATCATCGGCGATGGCCTGGTTGCTGAGCCCGCCCGCGGCGAGCTTCGCCACCTTCAGCTCGGCGGGGGTGAGCCGGCCGCGGACCGGTACGGGACTGTTGAGCACGGTGCTCCCGAGCCGGGACGCGGCCTGGTCGGCCACCCGCGTCGCGCCGGACGCCACCGAGAGCGTGTGCGACCTGCGGAGCGCTGCCTCACCCTCCGGTGAGTCGACGCCGAGCCGGTCACCCAGTGCCAGGAGCGCACGCGACAACTCGAAGTGGTTGGTGGCCCCTTCCAGCACGTCGACCGCGTCCCGCAGCATCGCCACTCCCGGCAGGCCGTCGGTCACGCGGCCCTGCGCGGTGAGTGCCCGGCCGAGTGCCGACGGGGCGCCCCACAGCTGGGCGAGTTCCACTTCCTGCTGGCTCAGCGCTGCGGCCCGCTCGTGCTCGCCCAGGTGGTAGTGCACGACGGCGGCATGGGAGGCCCACGGGAGCAGGGCGGGATTGCGCCAGCTGTACTGCTCCATGCGGTGCCCGGCGTCGTAGAAGTGGTCGAGCGCGGTGCGCGGATCGCCCTTGGTGAGGGCGAGCGTGCCGCCCAGGATCGTGAGCAGGGCCCAGAGGTAGGACTCGTTGGTGGCGCGGTAGCGGCCGCCGAGCAGCTGTTGGGCGAGTGAGACATCCCGGGACTGGATGGCGACCAGAGCGAGCGACACGGCCGCGACGACGCCGACGCCGTCGTGTTCCGTGCCGGCCAGCTCGAACGCCTCGGTCGCGAAGGGTCTTGCCTCGTTGAGGCGGCCGTGGGCGAGGGAGGTGAGGGCCTGCTCGCTGCGGATGAGGGCCTGCTCGACGCGGTTCCCGCCGCGGGCGGCTTCTTCCCGTGCTGCTTCCAGCCAGGGGCCCAGGGTCTGTGTGGAGTCGGCGGCGACCATGCTGGCGACGACCATCGGCATCGCCGTGTGCACATGCGAGAGGTATGCCGGTTCCCGCTTCAGGATGCGCTCGCACAGCTCGCCCACCTCTGCCGCCGGCAGGGCGTTGGCGCAGGTGGCCGAGGCGAGCAGCATCGCGAGCAGCTCGCGTTCCGCGGGTGTGTCCATCGCGGGGTCGGGGCCCAGCATCTTGAGCCGTACGACCGAGTCGGAGAGCTGCACCGGGTTCGAGGTGCAGGTGTGGCGGAGCCGCGCCTCCAGCCGGAGTGCGAGTTCCCGTTCGCGCCCGCGCAGTTGCCGCTCGTCGCCCAGTTCGTCCGCGACCTGCCGCAGCGAGTCGTGGACGGGCAGCAGGGACGAGGCGAGCACGATCGGGGCGAGGCGGGTCATGGCATCGGCCCGGTCGGCGGCCGAGTCCAGCAGCGGTATCGCCTGGGACATGTGGCGCACCGCCGCCAGCGGGGCGAAGCTGCGCTCCGCGGTGGCCAGGTCGACCAGGAGACGCCCACGGTCCGAGCCGTGGGGGAAGCTGTCGAGCAGCGCGCACCGCAGGTAGCGGGCGGACGCCTCGGCCTCGCCCCTGTGCAGGGCGCTCTCCGACGCCGCGCGCAGCACCTGCCGCGCCCAGGCGTCCTGCGGCGCGTTGATCGCCATCAGCTGGTCGGCCACCTGCTCGACGGGGCGCCCGGCCTGGTGGAGAAGCTCGGCCGCGCGGGCATGCGTCGCCGTACGGTCCGCGGTCGACATGCCCTCCAGGGCCGCGTCCCGTACGACCGGGTGCACGAAGCGGGCCTGATCGTCGGACGAGACCAGACCCAGCCTGGTCAGCACCCGCAGGCTGTCGTCGCGGCCCGCCGCGTCGAGCGCGGAGAGCGATCCCAGGAGCTCCACGTCGGTGTCGTCGCCGAGCACGGCCAGTGCACGTGCCAGCCGCAGCACACGCGGACTCTGTGCCTCCAGGCACTGCAGCAGACGCTGCCGCAGCGAGGCGGGCCGCAGAGCGGCGAGGGCTCCGGCGTTCTGGGCCAGGGGTCTGAGCCCGCGTGCCGCGGATTCCTCGACGATCGAGGCGAGGAAGGCGGGGTTGCCGCCGGCTGCGGCGTGACAGGCGGCGACGAACTCCTCGTCGGCGGGTTCCGGGCTGCTCACCCGGACCATGGCGCGCGAGGCGCGGAGATGGAGCGGCTGGGGGCGGAGCGTGTGCGTCGCGCGTGTCACCAGCTCGCGTACGGGCGCACGCCCGGAGAGCACACATCCGTCGCGGACCGTGCAGGCCAGCAGGATCGGTGCGCTCTCCACGCGCTTCACCAGGTGCTGCAGCCAGCGAAGGGTGGCCACGTCCGTCCAGTGGAGATCGTCGACCAGGATCAGCAGGGGCTGGTCGCGGGCGACGTTCTCGAACAGGGTGGTCAGGCTGTGCAAAGTCGTCTCGTCGCCGTCGTCGGCCGGACGGGCGGCGTCCGCCCCGAAGGCGTCGTCGCTCAGCGCCGAGAGGGCGTCATGGGCGTCTCCCGCCGTCCAGCGCGCCACGGCGTCCTCGGGAGCGCGGCGCAATGCGGGTTCCAGCAGCTGACGTATGACCCCGAGAGGGAAGTCCCGCTCCATCGGAGCCGCGCCCGCCCGCAGGACCGTGGCGTCCAGACGGGCGCCGCGCTCGCCGATCTCGTCGAGCAGCGCGGACTTACCGATCCCCAGCGGACCGCTGACCAGAACGAAGGCCCCGCGGCCGGCCTGCGCGCGGCGAAGTGCCACGGCGACCCGGCTCAGTTCGGCATCCCGGTCTATCAGCACGAGATCCCTCCCCACGCGATCGTTCCGGACAGGTGTCGACTCCTCAGGACAGGTCATGTCCAATGACTGTTCTCCTTGCCGCATACCGCTCGGGGTAACAGGGGTGAAAGAAACCCCGTGTTTTCTACGAGGTCATGAGGAGATGCCGTGAAGAGGGCGTGGAGGTGCCATTGTGGCTGCTCAGGGCCTTCTGCCGGAAGTGAGGCGAGGATTTCCGCGCCAGGCGAAGTGACGTACGCCACATCGGCGGCGTACGCCGCACCGGCCGGGCCGGTGGACGGTCGGCCGAAGGGGCCGATTCGGGTGGGTTCCGCGAGCCGGGTGGGCCTCATCTGCGCACTCCCCTCCCCGAAGAGCGGGGGATCCTGCACCCCGGGGTCCGACGGATGCCCACTTCGGCAGGGGTCATGCGCCCCGAGAGGGCGGGCTTATGAGCACCATCTGCCCCGGCTGCGCGGAGCGACGCGTACGACTCCGGGCCGCCCGGTTCCGTGGCTGTCACGCCCGGGTCCGCGCCGTCGCTCGCGCGCCGCGAACGCACTCCGCGGAAACGCCGTCCGGGTCTTCGTGATCCTTTGAACTCGGCCCGGCCGTACGGCTGAACCCCGTCGGATGGATCGCCGCCGCTGTGCGCCAACTCCTTGCTCCTGTGTCGAACTTACGTGTTCCCGCTCATTTCCGGACTTGGCCGGTGTTTTCGCCCGGCCGCCGCGGGGTCGGGATGCGCACATCTGGACGGAATGGGGCATGCCGCTTCCAGGGCTTCCCGGAACACGACGCTGCGATCGTCCGCTCGGCGCAGTCACGGGGCAACGCACTTGAGGAAGTTCAGAGGTTCGGACTTGTGCGTACGGTGCCCAGGGGCCCGGTCCAGGCGTTCGGGAGGCTCTGAACTCCCCCCACTCGGGGGGTCTCTCGCGTCCTGCCCGCAGCCCTCCGCTCGGGTGATCGGCCCGTATGGCCGCGAGGTCTAGGGAGTTCATCGAGCCGGGGCTGCTTTCCTGTGCAAGTCACCGATGGTCAGTGCATGGGCGGGCGCTGCCTTTACGGAGACGCGGCTGAGGGCGGTGCGGGCGAAGGGCGCGAGCGGATGGCGGAGTCGGCGGGCACCTGGCCCGGCTGGAGCTGACGGGGCGTCGTTCGGAAGTCATCGGCCCGTTCGCCCTCGGTGGGCGGGGCTCTCCGACCACCTTCCACGTGGGGTGAACGGGTGCGGGTGGTGCGCGATCCGGACTTCGCCCGGTGGTGCGGCACGGACCTCGCGGCGGGGGACCGGCGCGTGCGATGCGGTGGCTCCTTCGTGGCGCCTTCGCCGCTATGGGAATCCGGCGATTTCCTCGGGGCGCGTGGTACGACGGCTCCCCTCGAAAATGACGATCGGTTCTCCTGCGGGGGTTTCCCGCGGGTGCGCGTGGTGCCGGCCCGCGGCAGGTCCTTCCTCTTTCTCGGCTCCCGGGTCGGGGTTCGGGCGTCGCGGTCGCCTTCGATGCGGAACCGGCCCGCCCCATGAGGTCCGGGTTTTTCGTCGGCTTCCCGCAACGCCTTCCGAATTCCATGTGTCCGGTCCGCTCCCGCCGGGGTCCCGCCCGGGGGATTGTGTGGCGGGCGGGTCGTTCAGCAGAATGACGGATTACCCGCGGCGAGCGAGTGTTGACCCGCTGTGCGGAAGAGTGCCCTGGTGGAGGGCGTGACCGTACCGAACCGCACCGAACCAAGAGGGTGCCCGGGACCGAAGTGTTTCGGCTCGGGAACCACAGGGTTAGGCAATTGCACTCGTACTCGATTGACCCTGTCCACCGCGGCTGCCTAGGGTCGATTCGCGGAATCAGGGACGATCGGACCCCCGCGGCGATCGTCACCCCCCACATTCAGTACCGACCGAGTTCAGTGATTCCCCGGGGATTTCCCCGCGACTCTCGCACAGTTCCCCCCGCGCGTATCACGTACTTCGAAGGGAACGAGTCAATTGTCGACTTCCGTAGATGTCCTGGTGGATTCAGCAGCGCACGCATCGCAAGGCTCGGAGGCCCCGCTCTCCGAGTCGGGGGTGGAGGAGCTGTCGTTCGACAAGTCCGGTGTGCACATGGTCACTCTCGACCGAAGGCTGACCATCCGGCAGGCCAATCAGGAGTTCTTCCGGCAGTTCGGCGGCTCGTCGGAGGAGATCTGCGGCCGCAGCTTCTGTGATCTGGTGCATCCCAGCGGCCGGCAGCCGCTGATGCAACAGTTCGCCCGGCTGCTCGAGGGGCGACGCCACCGGTTCGCCGCGGAAGTCATCGCCGTGGGTCCGGACTCCGCCTTCGCCGCCCCGCTCGTGGCAGTCGGCGTACGCGGCCGTCACGTTCCCGAACTCGCTTCCATTCTGGTGCTGATGCGGGCGACGCAGGACTCCGAGAACGTGGGTGTCGTCACCGACCGCAGGAAGATGCTCAGTGAGATCGACGCAAAGATCCTCGAAGGCATCGCGGCCGGAGTCCCCACCATCCCGCTCGCCAGGCGGCTCTACCTGAGCCGGCAAGGCGTCGAGTACCACGTCACGCGACTGCTCCGCAGTCTGAGCGTGCCCAACCGTTCCGCGCTGGTCTCCCGCGCCTACTCGATGGGTGTGCTGAAGTTCGGCACTTGGCCGCCCAAGGTGGTGGAGGAGTACGTGAAGTGAGTCCCGCGGGGAGGCGGGGCTGAACAGCCGGCCGCGACAGGGTCCACCACGACCGTCGCGGCCGCTGTCGTTCGGCGGTCGGAGAGTGCGGCATCCCGCAGGTCGGGGGAGCGCGGCCGTTTGTCGGACGTCACCGGGCAGGTGCCCCGGCCGGGAGAACCGGTCGGGGCACCTGGCGTGAGGGGCGTCTCGGCCGCGTAGTGCAAAGAGATTTGCACGATGGTGCCCACCAGGATCGCGTCATGAACGCAGATCGCCAAGGGCTGAAGAATTCCTCAATTCTCGCTGCGGCAAAGGAAGATGATGCCCAGTCAGTTGTCCTGATGGCGGCACATTCCGTTGCCGTTAAGAGTGCAAAGCCCCCGGCGTACGCCGGGGGCTGGTATTTGGTGACCGCTCATTTGCATATGGTCATTTTGGTTACGGAAGCATCATCGGCGCCGTGTATGCGCCTTCTTCCGGTCTCACGCGGACCCTACCGTCACATTCATCCAGCAACCCATGACGGTGACAGCCAAGACCCCGAACGGGGGGAACTGCTGTCTCAAGGAGAAACCATGTCCGGAGCAGTACAGCAGCAAGGAAACATGTCCGCGGGCAATGCACCGACCGCGGCGCAGGGGGACTGGCCCGGGGACTGGCCGGGGGACGGAGGGGGTAACTGGCCCCCCAGGAATCCCAGGCTCTACGACATCAACCCGAGCTCGGGGTCGACGGCCGGTGGCAACATCGTTGTGCTCACCGGGTCGAACCTTCAGGGCACCTACCAGGTCACCTTCGGCGGCACGCCCGCCACCAACGTGACTCCGAACCAGTACGGGAACTCGGTCACGGTCACCGCGCCCCCGCACGCCGCGGGCACCGTGTCGGTCGTCGCCACCAGCCCGTACGGCAGCACCAACCCGCTGACCTACACCTACATCGCGGTGCCGGTGGGGCCGACCGTCAGCGCTCTCGTGCCGAACACCGGTCCCACGACCGGTGGCACCGCGTTCGCCATCATCGGAACCAACCTGTCGGGTGCGTCGGTCACCTTCAACGGGGTCCCGGCGACGGGAGTGTCCGTCAACGGCGCGGGCACGGTGCTCACCGGCACCACACCTCCGGGAGCGGCCGGGCTCGCGACGGTCGTCGTCACGACTCCGCTCGGCAGTACGACCGTCGCAGGCGGCTTCACCTACGTGGCGCCCCCGCCCCTTCCCGTGACCACCGGCATTTCACCCGCCTCGGGGACCGCTGCGGGTGGCACGGCGTTCGTGATCACCGGCTCGAATCTGAACGGTGCGTCGGTGACGTTCAACGGGGTTGCGGCGACGGGTGTGTCGGTCAATCCGGCGGGCACGGCCATCGTCGGCTTCACCCCGGCGGGCGCAGTCGGGCTCGCGACGGTGGTCGTCACGACTCCGTTCGGCACTTCGACCGTCCCCGGTGGCTACACCTACACGGCCCCGCCGTTGCCTGTGACCACAGGCATCACCCCGAACACGGGACCGACTGCGGGTGGTACGGCGTTCGTGATCACCGGTTCGAATCTGAACGGTGCGTCGGTGACGTTCAACGGGGTTGCGGCGACGGGTGTGTCGGTCAATCCGGCGGGTACGGCCATCGTCGGCTTCACCCCGGCGGGCGCGGCCGGCAATGTTCCGGTCGTCGTCACCACCCTGGGCGGCAGCGCCACCGTCGGCGGCGGATACACCTACGTCTGACGGTCGCCCGGTCGGTCGTCCAGAACGGTCGCCCGGTCGCCCGGTCGGTCGGAGGGGCGCACCTCGGTGCGTTCCCTTCCCCGCCCTGTGCGAGGGCCCGGACACGGAAACGTGTCCGGGCCCTTTCGGTTCGTTCCTTCTGCCTGTGCCCGGCGCCCGGCGGAGACATGAACGCAGCCGATCCGCCCCGCCCGACGGCTCCCCTCCCACCCCGCCTCCTTGCCGCATGATGACGAGGAGTCCGGAAGGTCAGCCGAAAGGAGAGCGAGCATGAGCGCACGAACGGGGCCGTTCTGGGACGGCGTCGAGGGGCGAGCGCCGATTCCCCCTGCCGCGGCCACGCTGGGGCTGGAGTTCATCGCCGCGGACACGGAGAACGCGACGATCGAGCTCGCGTTCGCGGCAACCGAGGATTTCACCAATCCCCTGGGCAATGTGCTGGGTGCTTTTCTGTCCGCGATGCTCTACGACACCGTCGGCCCGGCGCTGCTGGCCACGCTCGGGCCCGACGAGTTCCAGTCCACACTGGAGATCAAGGTCAGCTTCCTTCGTTCCACGCGTCCCGGCCGGATCACCGGCAAGGGGCGCGTCGTGCATCGCGCGGGGGATCTCGCGTACCTCGAGGGCGTACTTCTGGACTCGGGCGAAGCGCTCATCGCGACCGCCTCCGCCACGGCCCGCGTCATTCCGCTCGGCGCAGCCGGGAACGCGCCCTAGTCGATCCGTCCCTTCGGTGAGGTGACAGCGGCGCACCGATCTTGATAGGCAAGTCGTCACTTGCCTATGCTGTCGGTCGTGGCAGAGGATGTCTTCAAGGCACTGGCCGACCCCACCCGCCGGCGCATCCTTGATGAGCTGGTGGAACGGGACGGCCAGACCCTGTTCGAAATTTGTGCACGGCTGGTGACCAAGCACGGTCTGGGGCTGTCTCGCCAGGCGATCAGCCAGCACCTGGCCGTGCTCGAATCCGCGGGTCTGGTCCTTTCGCGGCGCCAGGGCCGCTACAAGTTCCACGATCTGAACACCGAACCCCTTGAGCGCATCGTGACCCGGTGGCTCAGGCCCGACGCACCGGAGAGCACCCCATGAAGATCCACTTGTCCAGCGTATTCGTCGATGACCAGGACAAGGCCCTGCGCTTCTATACCGACGTGCTGGGCTTCCTGAAGAAGACCGAGGTCCCGCTGGGCGAGGACCGGTGGCTGACCGTGGTCTCGCCGGAGGATCCCGACGGGACCGAACTGCTGCTGGAGCCCGACGGCCATCCCGCGGTGAAGCCGTACAAGACGGCGCTGGTCGAGGACGGCATCCCGGCCACGTCCTTCGCCGTCGACGACGTACAGGCGGAGTTCGACCGGCTGCGCGGGCTCGGGGTGCGCTTCACCCAGGAGCCGCTGAAGATGGGCCCGGTCACCACTGCTGTTCTGGACGACACCTGCGGCAACCTGATCCAGATCGTGCACAGCAAGTAAGGACCCCGCGCAGCCGCCAGTCGCGATGTGCTGTCCGCGGTCGAGTTCGGAGCCATACCGGCAGTGCGCCTGCGTTGACGGTGTCGAGGCAGACCTGTCCGCGCTTGTCCTGGCGGGTGGTGACAGTGCTGAACTGCTTCAGTTGATCGCCCATTGTTGATCGTCCGCTGGACGCACGAGTCGTACCTTGCTGTACGTCTTGTCCGCGCCCGCCGCTGTCCCGGGCACGGCGCGGGCCGCGCAGGCCGGTGCGGGCACACGGATCTTCCCCACCACTGCTTCGCGCTGGGCGCAGTCGCCCGTTGTCCCGGTGCGATGACCGGCGACAACGGGCACCTCTTCCGGTCCGCGCAGAGATGAGCTTCATAGCCGGTCCGCCGGCAGGACCGGCCGAGCGCCCCGCCCTGCCGCCCCGCCTCCTTCAGGAACGGGCGCAGGTCGCCGCCGCGATCACGGCTTCCGGGCGAGCCCGGCGACGATCAGCTGCTCCCAGACGGTGAGTTCCTGGGTTCCGCCGTCCTCGCCGAACACGGTCGGGCCCTCCTCCGGCCGCCACAGCGAGGTCGGCACCACACCGGGGTCCAGAAGCTCCATGTCCCCGAACAGGGCGCGGATCTCGTCGTCGCTCCGCCACCGCCCGCGGCCGAAGGTCTGCTGGAGTATCGCCTCCGCCTCGGCGGTCTCCTCGTTGTGCCCGCTGCGGAAGTGCGAGATGAACACATAGCTCCCGCTCGGCACGAGATCCCGCCAGTAGCGGACGACGGCCATGGGGTCCTCGTCGTCGTTGATGTGGTGGAGGATCGCGCTGAGGATCACGGCGACGGGCCGGTCGAAGTCGATGAGTGCCGTGGTGTCGGGGTGGTTGCGGATGACGTCGGGGGTGCGGATGTCGGCCTGGATGACGCGGGTGTTCTCGTTCTCCGCCAGCAGCGCCCGGCCGTGGGCGAGGACGATCGGGTCGTTGTCGATGTAGACCACGCGTGCCGACGGCGTATGGCGCTGGGCGATCTGGTGGACGTTGTCGGCGGTGGGCAGCCCGCTGCCGATGTCGATGAACTGCTGCACGCCGGTGTCCCGGGCGATGGCCCGCACCGCGCGGCCGAGGACCTGACGGTTGGAGTGGGCGATGACGACGGAGCCGGGAAGTTCGTGCTTGAACTTGTCACCTATGCGGCGGTCGACCTCGTAGTTGTCCTTACCGCCGAGAAGGTAGTCGTAGACGCGGGCAATGCTGGGCTTGTCCGGGTCCACTACCCCAGCGTCTGTCATGGCAACTCCCCTTGCTGACCGCAGTGTTGTGTGGTCGGTCATTGTAGGGCGGCAGGCCGGCGGCCCGCCCGGCACTTGGGCCACCCCGCGCCGCCCGTGGACCCGGTCCCGTACGGCCTTTCCCGGGGGTGGGGCGGCTCCGTGCACCGCCCGGTCCCGGTGGCCGGAAAAAAGACCTCCAACGGATGTCGAGAAAGCCGGCCCGGTTCCGATGTCTCAGGTGAAGGGAGTGAGGACGATGAAGTTCATCATCATGCTGACCGGTAAGCAGGCCGCGTACGACGCCATGAACGGCAGGACCACAGAGGGTTTTCCCGCGTGGACCGAGGGCGACCTCAAGGCGATGTTCGAGCACATGGGTGCCCTCAACGACGATCTCACCGCGCGGGGCGAGCTCGTGGACGGCCAGGGACTGGCGGAGCCGAAGCAGGCCAAGCTCGTCACCGCGGCGGCGGACGGCACGCCCGTCGTCTCCGACGGCCCCTACGGCGAAACCAAGGAGGTGCTGGCCGGGTACTGGCTCGTGGACGTCAAAAGCCCCGAGCGCGCTTACGAGATCGCGGCACGCGCCTACCGGTGCCCCGTGCCGGAAGGCAGCACGGAAAACCTGCCGGTGATCGTCCGGCCGGTCGGGGAGCCCGACGAAGCGGGATACGAGGTCTGAGCGGACGCAAGATCCGTTACGAAGAGCCGGGGGCCTGATGCGCGGACACCGCCGCAGGCCCCCGGCCGTGCTCGCGGGCGGGGGGCGGGGCCGTGGTCGCGGGCGGCCGGGGCCCGGCTGCGTTCGCGGGTGGCGGCGCGGGGCCTCGGCCCCGGGCGCCCCTGAACTGCCACACCGGCCCCCGGTTCGCCGGGGGCTTCGCCGCGTGGCCGGCCAGTGCCGGTACGAGCCGAGGTGGGCGCCGATGCTCCGGTCCTGGCGGTGCGGCGTCTCTGACGAAGGACCTCGCCAGGGCGGATGACTCCTGACCCGGGGCCCGGTGTGCCGGTAGAGGGTCTTGGTCGTGATCGTGCGACGGCGGGGCGCGCGGGGCCCGTCCCGATCGATGCCGTGGCGCGGGCGTTCCCTCTCACCTCGACCCGCGTCGGCATCTCCCGGGCTACGGTCGGTGCTCTTCGGGCCCGGATCGTGCGCTCTTTGCTCGTGATGCGCTCCGGAGCCCCACCATGCGCCTCGGCGCCCTCACCATTCGCTCCGGTGGCGCGGTCCCGCCTGGCCGGGAGCGCAGCCGCCGGCCCTCTCTTTGGGCTCGGAGCCCGAGAGCCGGACCGGGCTGCCCCGGTTGACTCGGAGCCCGTGGACGTCTTCCGGCGATCCACTGGGTCCGACTGCGGACCGGCGGCAACCGGCCCCGGTACGCGCCAGCCGTAGCCGTAGCCGTAGCCGTAGTCGTAGTCGTAGTCGTAGTCGGACCGGAACCTTTCCTACCGCCTGGAGGTGGTGCGTCATGCGCACAGCCAATCTCGACGACCGACTCGTTCTCGTGCGCGACGACGGCAAGGCGGTGGATGTGGAGAAGGCCTCTGACGGTCTCTTCTCCTCCGATCCGCAGGCGGTCTTCGACCGATGGGACGCGTTCACGGACTGGGCGGCGACGGCCGAGGCGCGGTCGGATCACGGAGTGCCCTTCGACGAGCGGCAGTTGGGGGCTCCTGTGCCGCGGCCCCGTCAGATCTTCGCCGTGGCGCTCAACTACGCCGACCATGTCGACGAGTCGGCGTTCGACACCCCTGAACACCTCTCGGTGTTCACCAAGTTCCCCACCTCTCTGACCGGCCCGTACGACACCGTGGAACTCCCCAGTTCCCTCGTGGACTGGGAGGTGGAACTGGTCGCTGTGATCGGTCGCCACGCGCACCGGGTGGGGGTGCGGGACGCCTGGTCGCACGTCGCGGGCCTGACCGTCGGTCAGGACCTCTCCGAGCGCCGCCTTCAACTCCGGGGCCCCGCGCCGCAGTTCTCCTTGGGCAAGTCCTTCCCCGGCTTCAGCCCGACCGGGCCCTTCCTCGTCACACCCGACGAAGTCGAGGATCCCGACGACCTTGCCATCGGCTGCGCGGTGAGCGGCGAAACGATGCAGGAGTCCCGTACGAGCCGGATGATCTTCTCCGTCCCCGACCAGATCGCCCGGATCTCGGCCGTCTGCCCGCTCCTGCCGGGGGACCTCGTCTTCACCGGCACTCCGGCCGGGGTCGGCGGAGCACGGGAACCGCGCCGGTTCCTCGCACCGGGCGAGGTGCTGCACAGCTGGATCGACGGCATCGGGACGCTCGATACCCGGCTGACCGCCGGCCTCACCCACCCCCACGGCCCGGACGCCTGACCACCAGGGCCCACCGGAACGCAGGGGCCAGCGGGGCCACCGGAACCGGGGCCGCCGGGGCCACCGGGCTCGCCGGAACCCCGGCCCGCCGGAACCGGGGCCGCCGGGGCCACCGGGCTCGCCGGAACCCCGGCCCGCCGGAACACCGGGCCCGCCGGAACACCGGGGCCGCCGGGCCCACCGGATGCCCCCCCTCACCAGGAGCAGACCATGCCTTTGCACCGCCTTGCCCGCATCACGATGGGCGTGCCCGACGTCGACACCACGCACGCGTACTACGCCGACTTCGGACTCACCGCCCTCGGTCCCGGCCGCTTCTCCTCGACCGACGGGGGAGAGCAACTGCGCATCGTCCACGCGGACCGCCGCCGCCTTCACGAGCTGGTGGTCGCCGCCGACGACCCCGACGACATCGGCCGCATCGCCGCCGCGCTACGCCGGCTCGACGTGCCGTTCACCCGTGACGGGATCCGGCTGCGGGCGACGGACGTCGGCACGAAGGTCGCCGTCACCGTCGAAGTCCGACCCCGCATCGTCCAGCACGCGGCGGCCCCACCCGTACCTCTCAACGGCCCCGGTCTCACCGGCCGACCCGGCAGCAGGGCTCCCGGTGTGCTCCGCGAGGAGCCCGTACGCCCGCGGCGGCTCGGACACGTCGTCCTCGGGTCGACCCAGCAGGAGGCGTCGCAGCGCTTCTTCACGGACGGGTTGGGCTTCAAGGTCAGCGATCTCGTCCCGGGCGCCGCGTTTCTGCGCTGCTCGACCGACCACCACAACGTCCTCGTGCAGCGCGCTCCTCTCCCGTTCCTGCATCACTCCTCGTGGGAGGTCGACGACATCGACGAGGTGGGCAGGGGGGCGACCCGCATGCTGGAGGGGCATCCCGAGCGCCACGTGTGGGGGCTCGGACGCCACCACCTCGGTTCGAACTTCTTCTGGTACTTGAAGGATCCGGCCGGCAACTTCTCCGAGTACTTCGCCGACATGGACTGCATCGTCGACGACCACCTGTGGACCCCGCGCGTCTGGGAGGACGTTCGAGCCCTCTACGCCTGGGGCCCGCCCGTGCCGCCCTCGTTCCTCGAACCCGAAGACCTCGCCGCGCTCATGACCGGCGCCCATGACGCGGGCTGAGGAGGCGCGGGCGATGAACGGACCACGGACCACACGCGACGCGGCGGCGCTGCACGACGCGTACGACGTCCTCGTCGTCGGTGCGGGCCCCGTCGGGCTGGCCACGGCGATCCAACTCGGCACCCGCGGCCGGCGAGTCGCGGTCGTGGAACGGTGGCCGCGGCCCTACCCGCTGCCGCGCGCCGTCGTGCTCGACCATGAGGCCGCCCGCATCCTCGCCTCCATGGGGCTGGCCGACGTCCTCGAGCGGATCAGCGAACCCGCCCGCGACTACGAGTGGCTCAACGGCCAGGGCGAGACCCTGCTGCGTCTCGCCTTCGACGACACCAGCCACTCCGGCTGGCCCCACATGAACATCTTCACCCAGCCGCTCCTGGAGGCCGCACTGGAGGAGCGCGCCCGCGCGGTCCCCGGCATCGACATCCTCCGCGGCTGGGAGGCCACCGGCCTCGTCCAGGAACCGGCGGGCGCCCGACTGACGGTCACCGAAGCGGCGGAGGAGCGGCCGGAGTTGCACGGCGGTGTCCGCGAGCACCGCACGATCACCGCGGCGTACGTGGTCGGCTGCGACGGAGCGAGCAGCTTCGTACGATCGCGCATGAACACCTCGATGACCGATCTCGGCTTCTTCTTCGACTGGCTGGTCCTCGACGTCATCCCCCACGACACCGAGCGCGAGTGGTCTCCCCGCAACGCACAGATCTGCGATCCCGCCCGGCCGACGACGGCCGTCTCGGGCGGACCGGGCCGCCGCCGCTGGGAGTTCATGCGCCTGCCGGGGGAGCCGGTCGCCGAACTCGACCGGGTGGAGACGGCCTGGGCCCTCCTGGGCCCATGGGGACTGACCCCGGACAACGCCACGCTCGAACGGAACACCGTCTACACCTTCCAGGCGAGGTGGGCCGACCGCTGGCGCGACGGACGGCTCCTCCTCGCAGGCGACGCCGCCCACCAGATGCCCCCGTTCGCCGGACAGGGTCTGTGCTCCGGCCTCCGGGATGCGGCCAACCTCGGCTGGAAGCTCGACCTCGTCCTCTCGGGAGCCGCCCACCCCTCGCTCCTGGACAGCTACACCACGGAGCGCTCGCAGCATGTGCAGCACGCGATCTCCCTGTCCGTACACCTGGGAAAGATCATCTGCGAGCCCGACCCAGGGGCCGCAGCCGAGCGCGACCGGCGCATGCTGGCCGATCGGCGGGCAGGCGGCGAGCCCCTGCAGAGCATGCCGCCCCAGACGCTCACCGGGGGACTGCTCTCCCGCGACGGCGACGGCGACGGTGACGGTGACGGCGGCGGTCATGGTGACGGCGGCGGAGGCGGTCATGGTGACGGTGGCGGTGGTGACGCCGGCGGAGGCGTGCCCGTTCCGCCCGCCGGGCAGCTGGGCCGCCAGGGGCGGGTGCGCCATGCCGACCGTACGGGCCTGCTGGACCAGGTCGTGGGCACCGGCTTCACCCTGCTAGCCACGGAGGACCCGCGCGCCGTGCTCGGCGGCGACGACCTGCGCTTCTGCGGGCGCCTCGGCATCCGCCTCCTCCGCGTCGTGCGTGCCGGTACGACGCCTGGTCCCCACGAAGTCGAGGACCTCGACGGCGTCTGCCACTCCTTCCTGGCGGACCTCGGCCAACAGGCCGTTCTCGTGCGCCCGGACCACTACGTCTTCGGCGGGGCGCGGCTTCTGGAAGACCTGCCCCGGCTCCTCGCCTCCCTGCGCGCGCAGCTCCACCCCCGGGCCTGACGCCGGAGGCGGCTTCCCGGCGGGACGGACCCGCGGGCCGGATGCCCGAGCACGGGCGGCGGCCCGCGGCGGCTGCGCAGCCTGTGCCCGCGGTGCACGGGTGGGAAGGCGTCTCCCCGTCGAGCGGTCGTCGAGCGGTCGTCGAGCGGTCGAAGATCCGGGGTGGTCGTTGTACCGGGGCGGTCGATGTGCCGACGTCCCCCTGCCCGTAGCGCTGCCGCTCCCGGCGGTGAAGGACCGAGCCCCCGGCTCTCGGAGCATCACGACCACTCGAGCTGACCTCATGCGCCTCACACGTCACATCGCGGACGGGCTGTCACCATGATCCTCTCGGGGCCCCGGCCCCGGCCTCGACGCCGCGCGGAGCGCTCTCGCGGACAGGTGCGGCCGACTGTGGCCGGATGCCGGTGGGCCCGCCCCCACCCGCCACGACCCCCGTGGTCCTGCGCATCTTCGCGGACGCGATCTAGGGGCCGCCCTAGTCCATGCCCCCATAGCGTGATGAGCCCGGCGGCCCCGCATTCTGCTGCCCGACCCGTGACCGGCCGGTGCGGACCGCCACCTACGCCGTACGCCGCACGCACGCCGCACCTGACGTCAGCGGTCCGTGCGCGCTGGTCCGACAAGCTGGTGGAGTGGAATGAGCGAGTCAGTACGCAGTCCGCACGGGCTCAGCGCCGCGCCCCAGACCGCGATCGCAGTCATCGGACTGGCCTGCCGCCTGCCCGGCGCATCGGACCCCGACGCCCTGTGGCGCCTCCTGCGCGCCGGCGACAGTGCCGTACGTCCAACTCCGGCCGAACGCCTACGACTTGCCGGATCATCCACCGAGAGCACGCCCGGTGACGCACCCCGCTGGGGCGGTTACCTCGACGAGGTCGACGGTTTCGACGCCGGCTTCTTTCGGATATCCCCCCGCGAGGCCGACACGATGGACCCGCAGCAGCGGCTGGTCCTCGAACTCGCCTGGGAGGCCCTGGAGGATTCCCGTATCGTCCCCGGACAACTCGGGGACAGCAGCACGGGCGTGTTCATCGGCGCCGCGCACGACGACTACGCCACCCTGCACCACGGACTCGGCCCGGAGAGCGTCACCCACCAGTCCTTCACCGGCACCCACCGCGCGCTGATCGCCAACCGGCTCTCCTACCTCCTCGGCCTGCGCGGCCCCAGCCTCACCCTCGACTCGGCCCAGTCGTCGTCCCTCGTCGCTCTGCACCTCGCCTGCGAGAGCCTGCGCGGCGGCGACAGCGACATCGCCGTAGCGGGGGGTGTCAACCTGCAACTCGCGCCCGAGAGCAGCCTCTATCCCCACCGTTTCGGCGCGCTCTCACCGGACGGCCGCTGCTACACATTCGACGCCCGCGCCAACGGCTACGTCCGCGGTGAGGGCGGCGGCCTCGTCGTGCTGAAGCCGCTGGACCGGGCCCTCGCCGATGGCGACTCCATCCGCGCCGTCATCCGCGGAAGCGCCGTCAACAACGACGGCGGGGGAGACACTCTCACCGCGCCGGACCACCGCGCCCAAGAGGACGTCATCCGCCGAGCCGTGCGCAATGCCGGGGCGACTCCGCATGACATCCAGTACGTCGAACTCCACGGAACCGGTACGCCGGTCGGGGACCCGGTGGAAGCGGCCGCGCTCGGCGAGGTCCTGGGCGCCGGACGAGCCGACGACGAGGCCCTGCGCGTCGGTTCGGTGAAGACGAACGTGGGGCACCTGGAAGGCGCGGCGGGCATCGCCGGCCTTCTCAAGGCGGTGCTTGCGCTCCAGCACCACGAACTTCCGCCCAGTCTCAACTACGCGACACCCAACCCCGAGATCCCTCTCGACACGCTGCGCCTGCGCGTGCAGGACGCCCTCGGCCCCTGGCCACGCACCGACGTGCCTCTTGTCGCCGGCGTGAGTTCCTTCGGGATGGGCGGGACGAATGCGCATGTGGTCCTGGAGGAGGCGCCGCCGATTGAGCCGGAGCCGGGCGCCGGGGGTGATCCGACAGCGCCGATTTTTGTGGCCGAGGGGCCGGTGCCGTGGGTGGTGTCGGGGCGTGGTGGTGAGGGGCTGGCCGGTCAGGCGGGCCGGTTGGCGTCGTATGTGGAGTCGGCCGGTGAGGACGTTCGGCCGGTGGATGTGGGCTGGTCGTTGGCGGCGACGCGGGCGGCGTTGGAGAACCGGGCCGTGGTACTCGGCGCAGATGCCGGTGAACTCGCTTCCGCGCTCGGGGTGTTGGCGTCCGGTGGTGTGAGTGCTGCGGGTGTGGTGCGTGGCGCGGTGGCCGGTGATGTGGGTCGGGCAGTGTTTGTGTTCCCGGGTCAGGGTGCGCAGTGGGTGGGGATGGGGCGGGAGCTCTGGGGGCTTTCGCCGGTTTTCGCGGAGTCGATGGAGGCGTGTGGGCGGGCGCTGAGTCCGTTTGTCGAGTGGTCGTTGAGCGAGGTCGTCCGCGGCGGGGCGGAGTTGGTGGATGTTGATGTCGTTCAGCCGGTGACGTGGGCGGTGATGGTGTCGCTGGCTGCGGTGTGGCGTGCGTGTGGTGTTGAGCCGTCGGTGGTGGTCGGGCATTCGCAGGGGGAGATCGCGGCCGCGGTGGTGGCCGGTGGTTTGTCGTTGGAGGACGGGGCGCGCGTGGTGGCGTTGCGTTCGAAGGCGATCCGGGCGATTGCCGGGCGTGGCGGCATGGTCTCTGTTGCTCAGTCGGAGGCCGAGGTCGAGGAGTTGTTGTCCGGTTGGGCCGGTCGGGTCGACATCGCCGCGGTCAATGGTCCCGGTTCGGTGGTCGTCGCCGGGGATGCGGATGCGCTGGATGAGTTGATGGCGCACTGCGAGGGGGAGGAGATCCGGGCGCGTCGTATTCCGGTGGACTACGCCTCGCACACCCGGCACGTGGAGGAGATCCGAGCGGAGCTGGCCGAGGCGCTCGGGCCGGTCACCCCGCTCTCCGGTGAGGTGCCGTTCTTCTCCACGACCCAGGCGGAGTTGGTCGACACCTCCGCTTTGGATGGCGGGTATTGGTACCGGAATCTGCGTCAGCGGGTGCGCTTCGGCGAGGCTGTCCAGGGTCTGATCGACGAAGGTTATTCGGCGTTCGTCGAGGTGAGTTCGCATCCGATGCTGGGGATGGCCGTGCAGGAGGCCGCCCCCGAAGCCGTCGTCGTGGGCAGTCTGCGCCGTGACGACGGTGGTGCGGATCGTTTCCTGACCTCGCTGGCCGAGGCGTGGGTGCGCGGCGTTCCGGTCGACTGGACGCGGGTCCTGGCCGGTCATGGCGCCCGTACCGTGGCTCTCCCCACCTACGCCTTCCAACGTCGGCGTCACTGGCTCGACGCCGGTGCCTCCCGTCGTTCCGCCCCCTTGGCCGTACCCGTCGAGTCGGACGAGTCCGGGCCTGCTGTTGCCCGGGTTCGGCATCACGATGTGGAGCAGCGGATCCGTGCGCACGCGGCCGTCATCCTGGGTCATGCCACGCCGGGTGACGTCGACGCGACGCTCACGTTCAAGGCCCTGGGCTTCGATTCGGCGACCTCGGTCGATCTGCGGAACCGGCTGGTTGCGGAGACCGGCCTCTCCCTCTCCGCGTCCGTTCTCTTCGATCACCCCACCCCCCAGGCACTCGCTCGCCACGTGCGTGGCCTGGTCAACGGCGGCACCGGGTCGGATCCCGGGATTGTTGCGGGCCCGAGGCCCGCGAGCGATGCGGACCCCATCGCCATCGTGGCCATGGGCTGTCGTCTTCCCGGTGGTATTCGCACCCCGGAGGAGCTGTGGGAACTCCTCTCCACGGGTGGTGACACGACCTCTGCCTTCCCCGCGGACCGCGGCTGGGACCTCGACGAGCTGTACCACCCGGACCCCGAGCACCACGGCACGACCTATGCGCAGTCCGGCTCGTTCCTCTACGACGCGGGCGACTTCGACCCCGGCTTCTTCGCCATATCGCCGCGCGAGGCCGAGGCCATGGACCCGCAGCAGCGGCTGTTGCTGGAGGCCTCCTGGGAGGCGCTGGAACGGGCGGGTATCGCCCCTGACACGCTGCGCGACGAGGACGCCGGAGTGTTCGTCGGGCTGATGCAGCAGGAATACGGCCCCGGACTGCAGCATGCCCCCGAATCCGTCGAGGGGTATCTGCTGACGGGAACCTCCTGCAGCGTCGCCAGCGGGCGCATCGCGTACACCCTCGGCCTGCGTGGACAAGCGGTCACGGTGGACACGGCGTGCTCGTCGTCGCTGGTAGCCCTGCACATGGCCGTTCAGGCGCTACGTTCCGGCGAGTGCTCGTTCGCTCTGGCCGGAGGGGCGACCGTGATGGCGGAGCCCGGCATCTTCGTGGAGTTCAGCCGGCAGCGGGGGCTGGCGCCGGACGGTCGGTGCAAGCCGTTCGCGGCGGGTGCGGACGGTACGGGCTGGGGCGAGGGTGTGGGTGTGCTGCTGCTGGAGCGGCTGTCGGACGCCCGGCGCAACGGTCATCCCGTACTCGCGGTGATTCGCGGTTCGGCGATCAATCAGGACGGTGCGAGCAATGGTCTGACCGCCCCGAACGGGCCTTCGCAGGAGCGGGTGATCCGGTCGGCGCTCGCCAACGCCCGGCTCACCGGCAGCGATGTGGACGCGGTCGAGGCGCATGGTACGGGGACGACGCTGGGTGATCCGATCGAGGCGCAGGCTTTGCTGGCCACCTATGGTCGGGATCGTGAACGGCCTTTGTGGTTGGGGTCGTTGAAGTCGAATGTCGGGCATACGCAGGCGGCGGCCGGGGTGGCCGGTGTGATGAAGATGGTGCTGGCGATGCAGCACGGTCTTCTTCCGCGGACGCTGCATGTGGATGAGCCGACTCCGCACGTCGATTGGTCGACGGGCGCGGTGTCGTTGCTGACCGAGGCGGTCGAGTGGCCGGGGTCCGGGGAACGCGTGCGGCGGGCCGGCGTGTCGTCGTTCGGCATCAGTGGCACGAACGCGCATGTCGTGCTGGAAGAGCCTCCCACCGAGCCCGCGCCTGAGTCCGAGTTGGAGCTGGATCCCGAGGCTGAGGACACGGCCACCCCGGTGCTCATGGCTGAAGGGCTCGTGCCATGGGTGGTTTCCGGGCGCGGTGGTGACGGATTGGCCGGTCAGGCGGGCAGGTTGGCGGCGTACGTGAAGTCGGGTCACGAGGACATTCGGCCCGTGGACGTTGCGTGGTCGTTGGCGGCGACGCGTACGGCGTTGGAGAACCGGGCTGTCGTCCTGGGCGGGGAGCTGAGCCAACTCGGTGCGGATCTAGAGCAGTTGACGTCCGGTGAACCTGGTGTGGGGAGTGTGGTGCGCGGTGTGGTGGCCGGTAGCGGGGTTCGGGTGGGTTTCGTCTTTCCGGGTCAGGGTGCGCAGTGGGTGGGGATGGGGCGGGAGCTCTGGGGGCTTTCGCCGGTTTTCGCGGAGTCGATGGAGGCGTGTGGGCGGGCGCT